>OZ244977.1:0-1690000 GCA_965222995.1 Bacteroidia bacterium
CTTAAGCCTATGAAATCCATCAGCTTATTATTTTGTGTACTTATTTCTTTTTGTAATACTCACGTATTTTCCCAAAAAATACCATTGTATGTAAGTGCCCAAACGGGAGAAAAATGCTCTTATACAGGTTCTGCAACAGCATCAGCTGATGAAGGCAGAGTAATAAGCATTAATATAACGGTAAGCGGACCTGTAACGGTTACTCCAATGTCAATGTCATTAGTAGGCCCGCCATGCCCAAGCTATGATGATAAAGGAAAGAGAATAGGAGTGAAACCTCCTAATAAAACAAAGGATTTTAAAGGAACAGTAAAACCGAGTTCAATTCCTACTCCGGGAACCAGTGCATTAGCAACAGTAACAGGCAAAGACAATGGGTATTGGACAGAGTGCCATGAAGGCATTACACATAATTTCAACCATACAGAAAAATTTGAATTTGAAGTTATATCTATTTACTTAAAGCTTTCTTCAAACAAGGTTAACCTTAAAGACGGTGAAGAGATTACGGTAAAAGCAATCCAGGTATTTCCTGCAGGGGCTGCCGTATCCTGGGGTGTATCAGGAAACGGTTTAAAAGTAATCGCATCCAACAAAAGCCAGATTACCGTAAAAAAGAAAGGGGAAGGAAGTGGTACTATAACTGCAAAACTTACCATGAGCAATGGGGATTGCAGTGTGTCATACACAGAAGTAGTAACGATAAACGGACCCGTATTCCCATGCGGTGACGGAGTATATAATCCCAAAATTGAAGATTGCTTTGACTGTAATGGTAAGAAATACACCGTTTTAAAAAGTAAGAAAATCGGATGCTGTGACGGTAAAGTATTTGATGCTGATAAGGAAAAATGTTATTCCTGCAACGGGAAGAAATCTATTGTTCCGAAAAATCAAAAAACAGGTTGTTGCGGTAATAAAACATATGATGCCGATGTAAACAAGTGCATCACTTGTGATGGTATAAAATACATTGTTCCGAAAAATCAGAAAACAGGCTGCTGCAATGGTAAAGTGTTTAATGCGAGCAAAGAAAAATGCTATACCTGCGGAGGTAAAAAATACATTGTCCCGAAAAACCAAAAAACAGGCTGTTGTGGTGATAAAACTTATGATGCCGACGTAAACAAGTGCATTACTTGCGGGGGTAAAAAACATATCGTTCCCAAAAACCAGAAGACAGGCTGTTGTGGTGATAAAACTTATGACCCAAATAAAAGTAAGTGCACTACCTGCGGGGGTAAAAAACATATTGTCCCTAAAAACCAGAAAACAGGTTGTTGTGGCGATAAAACTTATGACTCTGATGTAAGTAACTGTGTTACTTGTGGGGGCAAAAAACACATTGTTCCCAAGAATCAAAAAACAGGCTGTTGTGGTGATAAAACTTATGATGCCAATAAAAGTAAATGTACTACCTGTGGTACTACGAAACATATCGTTCCCAAAAACCAGAAGACAGGCTGTTGTGGCGATAAAACCTATGATGCCGATAAAAGTAAGTGCACTACCTGCGGAGGTAAAAAATATATTGTCCCTAAAAACCAGAAGACAGGTTGTTGCGGCGATAAAATCTATGATGCGAGTAAAAGTAGGTGCACAACCTGTGGTACTACGAAACATATCGTTCCCAAGAATCAAAAAACAGGTTGTTGTGGCGATAAAATTTATGATGCCGATAAAAGTAGATGTACTACCTGTGGTACTACGAAACATATCGTTCCCAAAAACCAGAAGACAGGTTGTTGCGGCGATAAAATTTATGATGCGAGTAAAAGTAGGTGCACAACCTGTGGTACTACGAAACATATCGTTCCCAAAAACCAGAAGACAGGCTGTTGTGGTGATAAAATTTATGATGCGAGTAAAAGTAGGTGCACAACCTGTGGTACTACGAAACATATCGTTCCCAAAAACCAGAAGACAGGCTGTTGCGGCGATAAAATCTATGATGCTAGTAAAAGTAAATGTACTACCTGTGGTACTACGAAACATATCGTTCCCAAAAACCAGAAAACAGGTTGTTGTGGTGATAAAATTTATGATGCGGAAACTTCAAAGTGTAAAAAATGCGGAGATAAGGATTATATAGTCCCCAAAGAGCAAAAAACAGGTTGTTGTGGTGATAAAATATTTGATGCCAATGTGAGCAAATGTAAAAAATGTGGTGATAAACAAATTATAGTCCCCAAAGACCAAAAAACAGGCTGTTGTGGAAATAGAGCTTATGACGCCGACGTAAGCAAATGCTACAACTGTGGCGACAAGAAACATGTCGTCCCCAAAGACCAAAAAACGGGTTGTTGTGGTGGGGTAACCTATGATGCCGACGTAAGCAAATGTGTTAGTTGTGGCACTAAAAAACACATTGTTCCCAAAGACCAAAAAACAGGTTGTTGTGATGGGGTAACTTACGATGCTACAGTATGGAAATGTGTGAAGTGTAATAAAAAAAGGCACTTAGTCCCCAAAGACCAGAAAACAGCATGTTGTGACGGGGTACCCTATGACAAAAAAGCTTTTGAGTGTAAAAAATGCAATGGTAAAAAAATTGTTTTACCAAAGGGCGACGACTGCCCTCCAAAGAAGTAAACCTTTACTTAATTCTAAACCACTTTTTGTTCTGTTTCCAATTTGTTCCAACACCAAAACCAAAGGTGGTGAAGAAGGAGAACAAAGCATAAATAGCGGCAGGTATAGCAAAAGCAGGGTTATCTAGCATTTTTGGTCCGGTAGCTACAGCTATGGCCAAGCCTGTATTTTGTAAACCTACCTCAATAGCAATAGTAGTTTGGCTTTTCAAACCCAGTTTTAAAGCTTTTGCAGTGTAAAAACTCATAAACATACTGCCAAAATGCAATAGGAGTAATAGAGGTAACACCATCCAATAATCACCAATAGGGATATTAAGTTGTTCATTCTTTTCTAAAAAAATTGCCCCTATCATAGCTACTGCCAATAACGAAGTAGTAATGTATTTTAAAGGTACTCTGAATTTATCAGCCAAGTCGGGTCTCCTAGAGCGGAGATATATACCTACAATAGCCGGTATAACCGTAATAAAAAGAATTTGCAATATGGTATTACCTATAGGCAAATTAATATCTGCCTCACTATTCATAAAAAAATACAAACCGAGGTTTACATACAGGGGTATAGTAAACTGTGTTATGAAACTATTTACAGTTGTTATGGATACTGATAATGCTAAATTTCCATTCAATAAATAATTTACCAGGTTAGAAGTAGCACCACCCGGACAGGCAGCTAAAAGTATAATACCTACTTTTAATTCAGAGCTTAAACCGGGAATAATTAATACAATTAAAAAAGCTAAAAGAGGTAGTGCAATCATTTGAAGAAATAAACCCACAGCCAAACCCCTTGGACGTTTTACAATATTCACAAAATCTCCCTGAGTTAACGATAACCCCAAAGCCACCATTATCAGTGCAAGGGTAGCCGGTAATAGAAAAGCAGAAAAAAACTGTGTGTCTAACACTTTAAAAACGTTGTATAGGCAATAATACAGTTATAAAGCCAATGTTAGAATACTATTACCAAAAAATCCGTTATCTAATAATAGTGGTTGTATTTTTGTACATATAATTTTATGAAGAAGATATTTTTAGTGAGCTTAGGGGCTGTTTTAGGCATTGTGGTTATAGGGTTAGTGGCGTTTGACCAGCCTAATAGAATAAGTAACAAGTCCGAAAGTATAAAAGCACCTCCTATACCTGAAAAATTGAGTTTTGGAGGTGAAGAAGTACCCCTTGATAAATTTGATGTTCACGAGCGTTTTGACCGTGAGTTGATGATAAATACCTTTTGGCATTCACAAACCATGTTTACTTTGAAGAAAACAAGGCGTTTCTTTCCCACCATTGAGAAAATACTAAAAGAAAATAATGTACCCACAGATTATAAGTATTTAGCTGTGGCAGAAAGTGGCTTGGCAAATGTTGTATCGCCCGCGGGAGCATCAGGTTTTTGGCAGTTTATGGAAAGTACGGGTAAGCGCTACGGTTTAGAAATAAACCGTGAGGTTGACGAACGCTACCATTTAGAAAAGGCTACTAAAGCCGCCGCACAATACCTTAAAGACAGTAAAAAGAAACTAGGTAGCTGGACTTTAGCTGCTGCTGCATACAACATGGGTGAAAATGGCGTTGAAAAAGCTTTAGAAAAACAGAAGGTAGAAAATTACTATGATTTGTTGCTTAATACGGAAACCGCTCGCTACATGTTTAGAATATTAGCGATAAAAGAAATTTACAGCCAACCTGCTGAGTTTGGTTTTGCGCTAGACAGTAGCGATTATTACCCTGTTATATCCACCAAAACCATAAAAGTAGATTATGCTATTACAGACTTGGCACAGTTTGCAAAAGATAATGGCACTACCTACAAAGAGCTTAAACTTTTAAACCCTTGGTTACGTAAAACCTACTTAAAAAACACTGCAAAAAAAGAATACGAGATTAAACTGCCTTTGAAGTAAGCACACTCGTCATTGCGAGATAGCCTTCTTAGGCATACGAAGCAATCTTTTTCTCTCCCTCACTGATTCTGAATTCCGAATGCTTTCGGGATGGAATGACTGTCTACCGCTTTGTTATCCTTCCTCGTAATGGCAATAAGAAAGAGTTTGAGACTACTTTTTTAACCACTCAGCCATTAGCTTTTGCAAAAAACGGCATTATGGCAAAAACCATTAGTGGAACTACTATTACGGTAATTACGAAAGTACGAATCGTAAGGGGTTTATAGCATTAAAATATTTTCCGAAGAAAAGGAAGAGCAGCGTAATAGTAGGATAAATAGCTATCCAAATTATAATAGCCATCCTCCCTTTCTTAGTGGGTTTCATTTAAAATTTCTTCTTGATTATTTCAGTAAGTAACGCGTAAACTTCTTTCTTCTCTACTTCGTTGTTCAGCAGTTCTAAATGTTTTTTAACCGTATTTTCGTCGTGCCGCTTAGCGGGGCCCGTTTGAGCTTCGGTAGGAGATAATTTCTGAATTTTTTGGGCAGTTTCAAGTATTAAAGGGCGTAATAAATCAAAGTTTAAGTTTTGTTGCTCTAAAATCTCAGCAGCCTCGGCATAAAGCGCATTGGTAAAGTTATTGGCAAATACAGCCGCTAAATGCAAATGTTTACGTTGTTCGGAGTTAATATATTGTACTTTATTGCTAACGGTATTTCCCAAAGCAAACAATATTTTTTCAGTAGCACTATTATTTCCTTCTATACCAATGGGCACATCATAAAAATTTACTTTTTTGCCGGTACTTAAAGTTTGCAATGGATAAAACACACCATAATACGGAGAAGTATTTTTTAGCAGCTCCATATCCATAGCCCCGCTAGTATGGGCAATAACACAACGGTGATGGATAAGTTGGGGTGCAATTTCGGCTATCGCATCATCGCTAATGCAAAGCAGTAAAACATCAATACCATCAGTAAGCTCATTAATGCTATTTACTGCTTGTGCATTGAGAGGGTTTGCTAAAGCTTTTGCCTTTTGGTTATTTCTACTGTAAACCTGTAGAATGGTATGCCGTGCAGCATCTAAAGTGTTAGCCAAATGCCAGGCTACGTTTCCCGAACCGATTATAGATATTTTATAGGGCACTAAACAAATCTACAATCTTGTATTGTTTTTTATACGAAAATGGAAGTTTAACTTTTTGTGAAAAGGTATTTTAGTGAAAATGAAGCCGATAAAGCTCTATTCCGTTGTGAGATACCTTCGTTCACTTTCGCGTCTTGTATTTCAACACCCTTTGTTATATCCAGCCAATAAATAAGCTCAACACCTAGTTTAATATTGCTTGTTATATTCCTTTGGAGTCCTGCCCCTACATTTACACCCAGTACTGCTTTTTTGTGATTGTCTTTATACAAATTAACCGTTCTGTTTGTTTCGTAAGGTGTCTCATTATCAGATACTTGTTTTGCTCTTGCTGAAACAAAAAAATCGGCTCTGGGTGCTATGAAAAAAAGAGGTTCCCATGCCCTCATTTTGTATTTATAGGTTATTCTTGGGGCTAAGTACACATAGTTTAAGTAGGTTTTATCAGTTACTTCATAACTTGGAGAACCTTGTGCATCAGTTAAATTAAAGATGGTTTTGTGTCCCTTTCTTATAAGACCAACATCGGTGGAAAGAGAAAAACATTTTGCTTGAAAAAAAGAAGCCCCAACGGCAAAATGATAACTGCTAATGGGTTCAAAATCGCGTGTAATGGAGGAATTATTTTGGTTTGTCCTAACAAAACCACTTGAAACAGATATTGATTTTATGGTTTGCGAATTACCTGTGGTAATTATAGATAAGGCAGCTATTATGCAAAAAACTAGTTTTTTCATAATAGGGAAACGTTTTTCATCTAGAAAACCGTATTTGCATACTCCTTTTTTTGACAAAAAATTTATGCTAAACTTTTTGCTCTTTCTCTTTTAAATTCCTGTATTCTGCGAACAATAGACATTAAGAAGCCGATTACCATAATAATAGTACCACCCCAAACAAAGTTGATATAGGGGAATTTCTTAGCCATCATTACTACATAGTCTCTTATAAAAGGACGCTCTGAAATGACGAAAGAGAATTTTGCTTTATCCTCATTTGAAGAATCTTTTGGAGGAAAAATATTTACAAACTTTACTTTTATATCCGCTTGCTCTACTTCTTCATCAAGGCTTATTTTGCTATTGCCCACAAACAAGAACTCCGGGTTTACCCGCAAAGTATCATAAAGTGTAACTACTTTAAGATTTGCTGCTACTCTTAAGTCTCCATTTTCGCCATTATTTTCGGGCACGCTAATACCTTCTAAAATAACCAAAGCGTTATTAGTAACAATAGTATCACCCATTTCTATAGTATCTTGATATAGCTGCTCGTAAGGGCGATTTTTATTGTTTTCCTTATCGGGCACAGAAGATACATAAGTAAATACATCGTGTGTAAAATAATGCCTCGTATCAGGGTTAGAGATTAAACCCATTTTAGGGTTCTTTTGCGAGTTAGGTAATAGCTGGAATTTCTCACCTGTAGGTACGCTATCCTCATCCAGTCGCTCAAAGTTTATTTTAAAAAAGTTATCAGGCTCAGAAACTGAATCACCTACATAAGTTACTATATACCCCTTCATCGGAGTGGGTACATTTTTAAATAACAACACATGCTCTTGCTGCCCTTGCTCGTCAAAGTTTTCACCCAAATCTACCCCACCGTAGTTTACAGATATTGAAGTCTTATTGGCAGATGATACTAAAACACCCACTAGCAATAAACCGAAACCCACATGGGCTACTGATGCTCCACTAAACTGCCACTTGCCTTTAACTACTTTTATAGCATAGTATAGGTTGCCCACTACCGCATAAACCGAAGCAAGTAGCAGAGTGGCATATATCATCCCTTGCCATGCATTGTCAGCTTGTATTTTGAAGATAAAAAAGCACCCAATGGTTACCAGCAAGCTAATAGTGAGGCTTATAATAATATTATTGGCGTAGTGCTTTTGCTTGGTTTTTTTGTACTTAAGAAACTGTGTAACAGCTGTAAGCAAAGCTATTATAAGTGCAAAAGGCAATTGCCATTTGTTGTAATAGCCAATAACATCATCAGGCGGAGCAAACTCAGTTTTTTCTGCTATATCAGTCCCGAAAACATTGTTAATTCCATCGTTTACGAAGTTGATTGCCTCAGGCACTCCCAGTTTATTAAATACAGGTAGCGATGTACTTATAATTACATGCATACCCGAAATAATAAATACTATAGAGCCTATGAACATCCAAAATTCACGCGAGCTGAAATCTTCTTCTTTACCCTTTATCGGGTTAACCGTATAGATATTTTTGAAGAAAAAGTATAGCGTTATTAGCACATAAGGGATGAAAATGGCTTTTTGCTCACCAATAAAGAAACTTAACCCGAAAACAAAAAGCGTTACCCCCAAATACCCAAAACGCAAAGCGGTATTTTGCATGGTTACATAGGTAGGCAGCCACAAGAACATAAATAGGAACACCAGCAACTGACCAGACATTCCCAAATCTGTAAACGAGTGAACAGAGGTATTGCCCAAAACTCCGCTCCTTGTTAAGAAGGTAGCATACAATACCAGCAAAAATGAGAATATGGCAAATAAATAAGTACTGTATAACGCATTGCCTGTTGACTTATATATAAGCATTAAATGCACTGTAGATATAAGTATAAGCCAAGGTATAAGCGAGGCGTTCTCTACAGGGTCCCACGCCCAATAACCGCCAAAGGTTAGCGACTCGTACGCCCAAAAGCCCCCCATTATAATACCCGTACCCAATACCATTACCCCTACCAAAGCCCAAGGCAAGGCAGGTTTTACCCAATCGGTATAGCGGCGAGTCCATAATGCAGCAACAGCATAGGCAAAAGGTACTATACTGGCAGCAAAGCCAAAAAACAGCGTAGGCGGATGTATCACCATCCAATAGTTTTGCAGAAGGGGGTTCAGTCCGTTACCATCTTCTATAAAACTCAAATAATCAGGGCGGGCGAATATTGGTCCTTCGGTAACATTACGCAATAACTCAAAAGGACTGCTGCCTATTTTAGTTCCTAAAAACTCAATACCCAGCAACATAGTACTAAGCATTACCTGTGCAATACTCATAATGGTAAGCACGGGACTTTCCCAGCTACGGGCAGTAAAAATAAGTATGTTACCAATTACTACATGCCATACCATCCACAACAAAAAGCTCCCTTCTTGTCCTTCCCAAAAGCAAGACACCATATATTTAAGCGGCAAAACCTTAGAAGAGTGCTGCCATGCATATTGATACTCGAAATAATGCTTTTGAATGATGACAAACAGAATAGTGAATATAGCTACAACGGCGGTAGAGTGAACGAAAAACCCCGCTCTACCCATTTTACGCCAAAATGTAGTATTGGTATTTCCTTTAAAAGAAAGCAAGTAGCTAAACGCAGAAAACAAAGCCGCAGCAAAAGCCACATATACTGAGAATTTACCCCAGTTCCCTATTGCTAAATGCTCATTTAAATACGTTACTACTTGTTGTTCTTCCATTAGTATTCTTTAACTGCCTCAGCAGTAACGTCTATTTCGCTCTCGTTATATTTACTAGGACATTTTAGCAAAATCTCTTTTGCTTCAAATACCTCACCTTGCATTTTACCTTTTACCACCACGTTTTCGCTACGCTCAAAATCTTGCGGGCGAGGCTTGCGATATACTACTTTGTTTACATTATCCAAACTGTCTTTCATATAAAATTCAAAGTAGTTAGGGTCTTTAAGCTCATTATATACCTGTGGTTTGGTGCGGTCTAAATGTCCTACCACATGGTATGTAGTACCTTGATTTTTTTGTGCAGTTTCAAAAGAGGCATACTCTGTAGTATTACCATACATAGAAACAATTATACCTATAAGAGATGCTACTAATATTATAGCTACTATATACGAAGTTTTCATGTGTGTACTCCTTTAACTTAATTACCTTTTTTTTGTTTTTCTAAGCGGCGTATCTTTCTATCTAAAACAATAAGATAAATTACGATACATATAAAAATAACGCTTAAAACGCCAATTACTACATTATACTTGTCTTCACCTGCCAACTCCATTGCTTTGTCTTGCCCAAAAGCAATAGTGCTTAGCAGCAATCCAAATAGTAAACTCAAAAAATGTTTAGTCTTCATCATTCTCTAAAACTTCTAGTTTTTTAACCCTTATTTTCAAATTCGCTATCCAATAGGCAAATAATATCCATCCTAAAACGGCAGGATAAAAAACCATAGTCATGGTAGCATCTAAATCGTAACTGCTAAAACCGGGATTACCACCATTACCCGGGTGTAATGAATCGGTGAGCCGTGGTAACACTCCAATTAACACTATAAAAATGGGGAAGAAAAATATATTGGCTACTGCTGATACACGTGCTTTTTTCTCCTCATCATCAATAGCACCACGCAAAATAAAATAGGCACTATACATGAGCATGCCTATGGCAACGCTGTTTAGCTTAGGGTCGTTGGGCCACGGCTGCCCCCATGTAAAACGCGCCCAAAGCATACCCGTAAGTATTCCCATAACTCCTAGTAACATTGCTACTGCCGTAAGTTGTGATGCGGCTATATCATCCTCTCTTTTACCCTTATTTAAAAAACGGATACTGTAAATCATACCCCCTACCAATATGGCTATCATACTAAACCACATAGGCACGTGGTAGAATAAATTACGTATAGTTTGAAACAATATTTTTAAGAAGGGAAAACTAGTTTCTTCTGCATCTTTATTAGTTACAGAAACATCGCAGTTGCTAAATTGGGTAACACGCTCTCCTTTATCTTCTGCGTTAAACCAAAAAGCGTTATCTAAAATTACATTTCCGTCTTTATCGTTATTAACCACCAAATGGAGTGGCTTCTTACCGTCGAGTGGCGGAACATCAAAAATGGCAGCAACAATATTATTGCTGTTTACGGAAAGCTTTTGAGCACAAATAACGTTTTCTCCATGCTTAATCCATACTTTAAGACTGTTTTGTTGCTCGCTAAAATGAGTGCCCTTGCCTGTAATGCGTACAGTATTAGGTCGCCCCTGTTTTAATTCAGAAGGACTAACCTCCATAATACCCGGCCCTAATGGGATATACAAGCCCGCCACTATAGAATATAGTATTAATGCGGCACCCAAATATTTCCACCAATTTGCTTTAAACATAGTGATTTGAAAACGGGTGCAAAGTTAGGTAAAAACCCACTATTTACCTGTGTTTTTGGCGTACAATGTAAACTTAGTATTATGCCATATTTTACGCCACTTTTCGGGGTGATTTTCAGCATATTGCCGCTCAGTATCTGATGATAGCTCTGAGTGAATCAAGATATAATCAGTTTTATAGCTCTCAATATCATCTCTAAAACTGCTATCCGATGGGTTAATGGCGAAAGATTTTCTATGGGTATATAAAACTAGGGCGCGTGGTTTCTTAAATAGAATTACCGCCTCTTTTGGAGTACTTTGTTTGATGAAAGCAAAAGCCTCTTCACTCTCATTTTCTTGAGGGCCGGCAAAGTTATTTTTTGCTGTTTTGATGGCAGAGACCTGTTCAGGTAAAAATTGAAGCAATAAAATAAGCGTTAACCCGACTGCCCATGTTTTCTTAGGCAAAGTGAAACCCCAGTTGATACTTTTAAAACCTTCTACAGCAAAGTGTAAAATAATAGGAGCTACAGGTAGCAAAAACCGAAACCCCGAACCTCTGTAAGGGTAAATTAACAGCAAACCTATATAAGCAGCAAATACCCACAACAAAAGCGGGCGTTTATGTACCACTTGTTTAACAAGACCAATGAAGCAAACGGCTAAAACCAAAGCTTGAGTAAGTAAAGGAAATACCCTCCAAGTGGGTTTACTGCGCTGGAAAAAGTCTTGCACCAAAAAGGTGTAATAGTTTAAATTTTCACGAATAGACACCCAAATCGGCTCGCCTGAAAAGTTGTTACTGTAGCTTAGTAAATCGCTTAATCGTATGCCGGCTATAAGGTAGTTTATAATAGTAAAGCAGGTAAGAAAACCTACAATTAAAACCGTTGCAGGGTTAGTGTACAATTTATTTTTAGGCTCATAAGGTTCTTTTAAGTTTAGAATATTACTCACTACTGTAAAAGCGAAAACGGAGGCAATAACAGCTAAGCCTTGCATTTTAATGGCCAGTAAAAGCCCTGCTATTAAGCCCATGCTTATGGCTTTAAGTAAAGAGAGTTTACGATTGGTTTTATCGTATTGCATAAAACCCCGTTGGTGCATTAAAACCAAAGCTCCCAGCAACCCTGTGAAAGGAATATCCGCTACAACTTCTGTTTTAAAATAAAGCGTCCACGGATGCCAACACCAAATAAGTGAGAGCAGTACAGCCACTAACTCGCTATGGTAGCGGCGTAATACCAAATACCATATAAACCCTGCCACTATAAGCCACAGCGATATATAGATATTGAAAACTGTAATATCATTTCCAAAAAAGGCATAAACAGGGCTAAGCAATAACGGAAACCCAGCAGGGTATGCCTTTGGTCCTAACATAGAGTATTTGGGGTTGAATAGATAGCCAGTTTCTAATGCCGATTTACCCTCTGTAATTTTTTTTGCCTGATGAATGTATTGTGCAAAATCATCGCCCCAATCATGATTCTGACGAATACCCGTGAAGCACAGCGGGAATAATAGTACTAATAGTACTATACCGCCCTTATGCTTTTGTATAAAAGGTTGTTGCTGCACTCCATTTCAAAAGTAAAGGATTTTTCTAACCTCCCCCAACCCCTCCTTTACCTCTCCTCATGCCCTTGCAAGGAGGGGTGTTAGCGCGCATGGTTTCCCTTCTAAAAAGGAGGGAGAAAGGGTGGTGTGAATAATTGCTTCAAAAGATTGCTTTGTCGTTCCTCCTCGCAATGACGAGTGCAACTGTCATACTGACAAAGGAAGTATCTTTACTCCTCCTTGAATAGAGATCCCTCGCTTTGCTTCGGAATGACGGGTGTGGCGGCAGTCATTCTGAACTAGTTTCAGAATCTGAGCGTAGAAGCGAAGATAAGTAATCAATATAGATGCTGAAATAAATTCAGCATGAATAAGAAATAGAACCAATAACCAGTAACTATGAGCCAATAACCAAGCTAAAACTTATTCTTCCACATCATGCTTTCTACAGGTTTCATGGTGCGTTTGTTATACTTAGCAGATTTTTTACTGTCGTAAGTGGTTTCTATATCTCCATCTACATTAAAATATATCAGTTGCCCAATAGGCATGCCTCTATACACACGCACAGGTTGCGCTGCTGAAATTTCAAGTGTCCAAGTATTGCAAAAACCTACATCGCCTTTACCTGCGGTGGCATGTATATCTATTCCTAAACGTCCAGTGCTACTTTTACCCTCTAAAAAAGGTATATGCTTATGGGTTTCAGTATATTCTTCTGTAACCCCTAAGTATAAAGTACCGGGTTGCAACACATAACCTTCCATAGGGATATCGAAAATATCAATCTTATTATGCTCTTTAGCATCTAAAATACGGTTTTTATAGGTGGCTAAAGATTTGCCCAAATGCACATCGTAAGAGTTACTACCCAAACAGTTTTTTCTAAAAGGTTCTATTAAAATGCTCCCTTTCTCAATCTCTTCTAAAATCTTTTTGTCTGATAATATCATAAGTTTTTTGCTCTTAGCTATTGGCTCTAGGCTGTTAGTTTATTTTTATATTTTTTCCCTAAAAAGCTAATAGTCAAAGACTAATAGCTAAACACTTACTCTCCACAGCATAGCTGTTTTGTCATCGCTGCACGAAATAAGTTCATTATCATTAACCCACAAAATCTTATTTACAGATGTGGTATGCCCATCGTACTTTTCTTTGTCTAAAACCTTTATCAACTCAAAGTTTTCTGCTCTCCAAATTTTTACGGTTTTGTCCATACTAACCGTAGCAAAAAAGTTTCCGTTTGGGCTATACTGTATAGCATTTATATGGTACCAATGCGCGTTTATAGTTTGTTGTAATCTATAAGCTTCATTCACCTCCCAAACTTTAAGTACTGCATCACGACCCCCAGAAAGTAAATACTTACCATCGGACGAATATGCCAATGCAAATACCGAGTTATCATGCGCTTTTAGCTCTAGTAACAGCTTAAAGTTCTCCGTATTAAAAATACGGATAGTATTATCGCTATATCCAACAGCTATTTCGGGCAAGGTGGAGTGTTGGGCTATGACCCGTGCACTTTTACCGCTATGATTAAGCTCTGCCAAAAGAGCAAAGGTGCCCTTTTCCCAAATCTTCACTTTGCCATCGCCCCCGGCAGTAATAACTTTATTATTAATTAGGGCTATATCAAAAATACCTGCTGTATGTGCCTCAATATTTCTTTCCTCTTTTCGGGCTTGCATGTCTATACTATGCAAATTACCTGCACGTGAACCGCACAGTATTTTCTTATCATCTCCCAACAACAAAAAAGAGTAAATAGGTGCGTTTACCTGTACCAGTAATTTACCATCAGCTGGGTTGGCATAGTTCCATTCTACTACCCATCCATCAGCTCCTCCCGTTACGAAAGTATCAGGCTCAAAGCCTTTACCTAAGCCATAAATACAGTCTTTGTGTCCTGTATAAGTGAATGTTTTGTGAGCGTTTATTTTTGGCATTTTTGTGTATTAGCAATTCAGAAAAACAGTTCTATTTTTGAGGTGTGCCAATAGTTTTGCAAAAATACCCTAATGCCGATACAGAATTGGCAGTGTGGAAAATTACTGAGAGTATTGAGGAGTTAAAAGCTATGTTGTGGATGTTTCCGCAAGAGGAGTTTAAGTTTCAAAGCCGCAATTTGCAATGGCTGGCAAGCCGAGTGCTTCTACAAGAAATTTTACAAGACAAAACCGAAAACAAACGGTTAAAAGTGCTGAAACAGCCTAACGGAAGGCCCTATATTGATGATTTGGGATGGAATTTTAGCATGAGCCATTCCGGCGACTATGCAGCAGTATTATTGAGTAAAACAGGCAGTGTAGGGGTAGATATTGAGCTGATAAGTGAACGGATAAAAAAAATTGCCCGAAAATTTATAAACGATTATGAATGGCAATATTTGGAAGGGGAGAACGATTTGCATACCATGTATTTAATATGGAGTGCAAAAGAGTCTATTTTTAAGTGGTTTGGCGATGGTTCAGTTGATTTTAAAAAGCAAATGCAGGTACTTTTTCCTATAGCAGAAGATGCCACTCAATTTGAAGCAGTGCTGCTAAAGGAAAAAGAGTACAACCTCACTATCCACACCGAAAAGGTAGATGATAGCTACCGTTTGTGTTGGGTGTATTAACCTACACCGTCATTGCGAACGAGCTGATACAGAAAGTGGGTTATGGCAACAATGATAAATGAAGCAATTTTTATAAAAATTTAGCAGATTGCTTCAAAAGATTGTTTTGTCGTACCTTCTCGCAATGACGGAAGCCGACACACTAAGCCCGTTCGTAATACATATTTGCTACTCCATCATCATAAACTTTATGTGATGTAAGTTTCAATTTTTGTTTCAGTTTTATGTTGGGAAATAGCTCAATCCCCTCGCCTAAAATTACAGGAATTAGCGTTAAAAGGTACTCATCAATTAAGCCTTCATCATGCAATAATTTTGTAATTTCACCGCCACCTACCAGCCATATATCACCACCCCCTTTTTGCTTTAATTCTTTTACAAACTCTACAGGGTTTTGATTAATTAATGTAACCTCTTTAATCACCTGTTTATTAGCATCTCTTGAAAATACAAAGCTGGTTTTATCCTTATAGGGCCAATCCCCCAAGCTATTACCAATTTTATAGGTTTTATAGCCCATAATAGTAGTATCAATGCTTTCATAAAAAGCATAATAACCATAATCTTGTTTAGGGTCATCAGGTTCAGGGAGCCAGTCCAGTTCTTCATTAGGTCCTGCAATTTTGCCGTCAAGGCTGGTGGCAACGTATAGTTTAAGTTTTCTCATGAATGTTGATTTTAGATATTATAGTACACAGTTCTGTGAACTCTTCATCAGTAGTACGTTTGTTAGAATTTTTTAATTGAATATAAGTAATGAAGAGTTTAGTCTTATTTTGACCAACAATAAAATGGAAAGTTAATTCATCACTTCCTTCAAACTGAATATTCCAGTTTAGTAAGCTACTTGAGCCGACTTCAATAATTTCTGTATTTCGATATTCTTTTTTCTGCTCTTCCAGTTCTGATTGTATGTTGAAAGTATAATTCTCATTAGGATTAAAACTAGCTGTTATTTGTAGAATACCACTATAACTGGGACTAAAAAAACTGAACGGTTGACGGTTACGTAATGAACGAATTTTTCTCCAGCCTTTTGGGAAAGATATATTGTATACTGAAGTTGTAAATGTTTTTTGAGGTTTGGAAAAGAGGTATTTTGATAAACTCATTTTACAAGTTTAAATTAAACTTCTTACTCAATTCCTGCAAATCATTCACAACAGCATCGGTTAGTGGTATGCCTTTTTGTACTCGTATCGCTTGTTCAATAGTTTCAGGCTCTCCGGGTATTAAAACTTCCTTCTCTTCAATAGCAGGAGAAGATTTAAAGCGGTTTATCCATTGCTCAATATTTTTATTGTACTCTTCTATAGGCCTGAAACCATCTACACGCATAGCCCCGACAAAATGTCCCAAACCTTCACCGGGCATATCATCTGCTAAAGGTAAAAAACTAACAAAGGGTGGTACCCAAGGCCCATAATTTGCACCGGATAGCACTGCCGAAAATATATCTACAATAGTAGCCAAAGCATAGCCTTTGTGGCTGGCTTCTTCCATACTACCTAGCGGAAGCAAAGCCCCTCCTTTTTTTAACTCGCTTGGGTCGGTACTGCTATTGCCTTCTTTATCTTGTACCCAACCCTCAGGAATTTTTTTTCCTAAACGTTGGGCAATCTCAAGCTTACCATTAGCGGCTGCACTGGTAGCCATATCGGCAACAATGGGGCTGTATTTACCTGCCGGTAAAGCATAACACATAGGGTTAGTTCCTAACAAACGTTCTTTGCTATATGTGGGGGCAACTAGTGGACTGGCATTAGTCATACTAATGCCTACCATATTTTCTTTTACTGCTAATAATGAGTGGTAAGCTGCAATACCAAAATGGTTAGAGTTTTTTATGGAAATCCACCCGCTACCAACATCTTTTGCCTTTTCTATAGCAATTTGCATTGCTTTTGGGGCAACCACCAAACCCAAACCCGCATCACCATCAATAGTAGCTGTAGAAGGGGTTTCATGTACTATTTTTATATTGGGAGTAGGGTTTATTCTGCCTGCTTCCCACAAACGCACATACCCTGTAAGGCGTGCAACACCGTGTGAGTCTATCCCTCGTAAATCAGAACTTACTAGAACGTCAGTTGCCAATTTTGCATCAGCCTCACTACAGCCCATCTTACTAAAAACAGCAGCACAAAATATTTCTAATTGTTCTTTGGTAAAGGTGTTCATTTAATTGCTTTTTAGAAATATCGTCATTGCGAAAAAGCCTTCTTAGGTTTTGAAGCAATCTTTTAAGGAAAAAGAAACAGATTACTTCGTCGTTCCTCCTCGTAATGACGAAAATTTATTATCCAATAGCTTCAGCCAGCAAATCTACAATATGTACAGGTTTAAGGGTTAGATTTTTCTTTTTTATGTAGGCTTCTAGTTGTAGTAAACATCCGGGGTCATTACTCACAATATAGTCAGCGCCGGTTTGCAAAGCATCTTCAACTTTTTTCTCAGCCAAAGCCACAGAAATAGGTTCGTGGTTTGTAGCAAAAGAACCACCAAAACCACAGCATTCTTCGGGGCTTTTCATTTCTATTAATTCTACTCCTCTTATATTTTGCAGCAAAGTTCGCGGAGCAGATTTAATCCCGCATTTTAGTGCCTGGCAACTATCGTGGTAGCATACTTTAGCATTAAGGGTTAAGCCCAAATCTTCTTTTTTCAGTTCATCAACAATAAACTCGCACACCTCAAACAAGTTTTTTTGCAAGCGTTTGCACTTATTGTGGGTCATGGTATTGTAAAACAGGTTGGTATACCAGTCTCGCACCATATTAGTACAAGCCCCTGAAAGAGATATGGCAGGGCGGTCGTACTGAAACTCACCAATAAACTTCTCGCCTACCAATTTGGCATCATCAAAATATCCGTCGGTATATGCGGGTAAGCCACAGCACGTCTGCTCAGGGTCGTAGTTTACCTTGCAATCTAAAAACTCCAGCACCTTCACCAAATTAAAGCCCGTTTCAGGTTTAATTTGGTCGGTGAGGCAGGGTATATGTATATCAACCGAGGTTTTATGGGTACGTACCTGAACCATTAGCTACAAACCTACATTTTTTTGGTGTTTGTAAACAGATTACAGAGAAGCATTTTTAAACATGTCTCCAATTCTGTTATTTTTTTGGATTAAAATTGTGATTGTGAGACAACTATTTAAATATCTGCTGTGTTTAATTATCCTTTTGGAAGCATGTCAGCCAAAAGAAAAACCAAAAGTTGAAAAAAAATGTACTGCTTATGTTGGAGCTACAGTAATTGATGGAAGGGGAAATAAACCTAATCCCAATCAAGTGCTAATTGTTAAAGAGGATAAAATTATCAGAATACTATCAGCGGATGATTTTACTGAAACTGATAGTATAGAGGTAGTAAATATCGAAGGCAAATTTATTATACCGGGATTAATTGATATGCATGCACATGTAACAGTACTTCCTATAGATGAAAACAATGCCATTAAGGATAGTATGGATATTGATGCTTCAATAAAGTCTTTAAAAACTATACTTCAATTTGGTATTACTACAGTAAGAAATCCTGCTGCTCCCTTGCATGATGTTTTGAGGCTTAAAATCTTAACACAACAAAAAAACTATATAGGCCCTGAGGTATATTCAGCAGGAAACCCTCTAAATAAAACTAAAGCAAAGTTTGGTCCTTTGGTAGCAGTAACTACTGAAGAAGAAGTAAGGGAAGAAGTGATACGGCAGGCAAAAGGAGGGGTTGATTTTATAAAAGTATATGCAACCTTACCGCCTAAATTGACAAAAATAGCCATTGATGAAGCTCATAAACAGGACTTAAAAGTAATTGGCCATCTTCAACAAACAACCTGGACACAGGGTGCTGAATTTGGTATTGACGCTATTTGTCATGCAGCTCCTTGGAGTGTAGATTATTTGCCTGTAGACAAAAGAAAGGGGTATCGCCCTACTTTTTTAGGAAGACTATTTTGGCTTGAAAATGTAGACTATCAAAGTGCTCAATTTAAAGAAATGGCAAAGTCAATGGTCGAGAATAAAGTGATTTTCGACCCAACATTAATTACTTTTCACACCAAATTTTGGGGTGATGATTCAATGTATACCCACACACCTGATTTAAAACTGGTGCACCCCACAATTTTAAATGTTTGGAATACGGTTACGTTTACAAGTGGATGGACTGATGAAAATTATACCCGCGCAAAAAAACAATGGGAAAAATTATTAGCACTAACAAAGTTACTGTATGATGAAGGGGTAATAATAACTACGGGGTCTGATTTTCCTAACCCGTGGGTATTACCCGGGTTAAGCCTTCACCAAGAAATGAAACTATTAACAGATGCAGGTATTCCTCCTCTTGAAGTAATAAAATGTGCTACTTACAATGGAGCAGTGGGGATTGGAATTGGCGCTGAAACAGGGAGTATAGAAGTTGGGAAAAAGGCTGATTTTGTTGTGCTGGAGAAAAATCCTTTGGAGGATATAAATAATACCAAGGGCATACTTTTAACTGTGAAAGAGGGAAAGCAAATAGTAGAAGATTAGTTTAACATCGATTCTGTATTTTTGCTCACTTATGAAAAAATTACTCATAATAGCTACATTATTATTTATTGCTCATGTTACTGTTAAGGCACAAGGATATGTGCCCCGTATCCATTCTAATGTGTATACCGATAATGGTAAACTGTATATAAAAGATTCTGCAACAAAATATTATCTGCAAGAAGCAAAATCAAAATATACGCTGAGCCAAGTAATAGGCAACCCCAAAGGAGATAATAAAGGAATAGCCTTTTATTTCGGTAAAGATTTTACAGGTTGGCTATACTATGGTTTTATTCCATACGGAGACAGCAAGCACCCTATGCCGGTATATTTCAAAAAAGCAGCCCATATTGTTAACGGTGCAGCTTTAATAAATATACTGGATAACCTTAGTGGTAAATACGATATGATTGGCTGGCAGAAAAAAGGTTATGGAACTATAGGCTACCGTGTAGTAAACGAAGAGGGTGATATTTTATATGACGGGAAAGTAAGCTTTACGGGTAAAGGCCCGTTTAAAGTGACTACAACCATTACACAAGGTCCCTTTATAAACTTACTGGAAGATGACGGTGCTACAATTTCTTTTACTACCAATACCCAAACTAAGGAAAGTGTTAAAATAGGCTCAAAAACATTTAGTGATAGAAAAGCTACCTACAACCACGAAATAAAAATTAGCGGATTAGAGCCTGCTACTAAATATAACTATACGATAGGTAATGGAAGCAATACCCAAACCTACTCTTTTACAACTGCTCCCAAAAAAGGAACACGCAGCGCGTTTGTATTTTCATACGGAAGTGATTCTCGTAACGGAAACGGAGGAGGTGAACGTAGTGTATATGGAGCAAACGCTTATATAATGAAGAAAATGATGGCGATGAATAGCCATAAAGAGGTTGCCTTTGCACAGTTTTCAGGCGATTTGATAGACGGGTATCTGTCAGACAAAGCTGAAATGGATTTGCAATATGCAAACTGGAAAAAAGCTATTGAACCTTTTGCACATTATTTCCCTGTTTATATCAGCATGGGTAATCACGAAGCATTATCATCAGTATTTAAAGCTGAAGGAAGTGATGAAACTATTGAAATTGATAGATTCCCCTATGCGTTGGAAAGCGCTGAAGCTGTATTTGCTAAAAACTTTGTGAACCCCACTAATGGACCCAGAAGTGAAGATACTGTGGGTAAGAAAGAGTTTCCAAGCTATAACGAAAATGTATTTTACTATACCTACGATAATGTAGCTATGGTAGTGCTAAACAGTAACTATTGGTATTCGCCCACAAGAAACAGAGTAGGTATAAGTAGCGGGAATATTCATGCCTACATAATGGACGAACAATTAAAATGGCTGCAACAAACCATACAAATATTGGAAGAAGACAAAGCAATAGATCATGTATTTATTACGCTGCATACTCCGTTTTTCCCTAATGGGGGACATATAGGAGACGATATGTGGTATGGTGGAAACAATGAACCCAGACCAGTTATTAAAGGAAGACCTGTAGAGAAAGGAATAATAGAACGCCGCGACCAATTGTTGGACGCTATTGTAAATAAAAGTACCAAAACTGTGGCCATACTTACAGGAGATGAGCACAACTATTGCAAAACAGAAATAAGCGAACAAGTGCAACGCTACCCTGAAGGGTGGACTAAACCCCGTTTAAAACTGGAGAGAAGCATTTACCAAATAAATAATGGTGCTGCGGGAGCACCTTACTATGCACAACAAAAAGCACCATGGAGTGACTATACAACAGGTTTTACAACACAAAATGCAGTAGTATATTTCTTTGTTGAAGGAAATAGTATTGAGGTGCAAGTGGTAAACCCCGATACATTGGAAGAGATTGAGAGTTTTGTGCTGAAATAGTTTTATTAATTGGTAACATCACAAAAAATCATACAATACCTGTTGCGCTTAGGTGTAGCAGGTATTTTTGCTTCTCATGGCTGGTTGGCATATCAGTTAAAACCGCAGTGGTTTAATTATTTATCAACCGTATGGATAAAGGGGGATACAGCAATAACGGTAATGCAAGCCATCGGTATAATGGATTTAAGTATTGCCATAGTTACCCTTATAAAACCGATAAGGCCTGTGTTGTTATGGGCTACAATTTGGGCCTTTAGTACAGCATTGATACGACCAATTTCTGGTGAGGCATGGGTGGAGTTTTTTGAACGTACAGGCAACTGGGTTTGTCCTTTGGTTTTGTTTTTTATTCTTCACTACAAAGCTCATTCTTCCACTATACCTGCCTCAACTAAATAGTGACAGTCTTCCTTCTCAAAATAGTAGCCTGCATATTCTGTTATTACAGAATCAGGATTTTGTAGTCGTTCAGTAGGGTTTACACCTTCCCACAACGTTTCATCGGTAATTACCATGCGGGGTTGCTGCCAAGCATTATACGCACTACTAATCCATATAAAATCATGTTTATGAAAATACCTAAATAAACGATAAGGTGGAGCAACCGGGTAATTGTATGGGAGTACTTCAGCCACCTTTCTTATAGCTGCATAATAGGGTTTTTCTTTTTCAGGATGGGGCTTTGAAAAAATGCCTATAGCATTATCTCTATAAGAATATTTAGTTGTAGCTTTTAATAACTCAATTTGAGCTATAAACAACCCAACCAATACAACAAGTGCAAAAACTATATTAAGTTTTTTAGTTTTAAACCACTCTTTGTTTCCCTGTAGCATTGTATAACAGCTAATGGCTAGAAACAAACTAAATGTAAGCGAAAAACGTGGTACCCAAGTAAGTGAAAAGGTATTGTGCGGCAAATACACTAAACCCGATACTAAATTAACTACAGTAATAGGCAATAGTAGTAAAAACCACCAAAGCAGCAATTTAGGTTTCACTTTTATGTATACCAGCCAAGCAACTAAAGGCAATAACAGTAGTCCGAAATTTTTGAAAATGGTAATGAAATAATTAATACTTACCTCATCTTTTGTTTCTGCTAATTGTGCAAAGGCTTTGTCAAGTCGGGTTTCTGCAAAATTGTTTTTATACTTTAAATAAATTACACCCAATATAAACACTACAATATAAACGCTTCCCCAAACAGCCGCCTTTTTGAGCCAGTTTTTTTGAGTGATTTGGTTTGAAACCCATTGCCAAGTGAAATATAAAATATGCAGGCAGGCTAGCAGTACAGCCCCGTCTTCTTTTACCGAAATAATTAAAATACCGCTAAGTATAGAAAGCCAATGTTGTTTTTTATAAAGCGATAATGAAAAAATTATTCCTAAAGGGATGTACAGCATTTCTATATGAAACCCGAACCAGGTATCATCATACAGCCAAAAGGCATAAGCACCGCAAAAAATAGTGATATAAAAAACTGTAACTACCCACTTTTGAGATACTTTTTTATAAATAATAGGGAATGAATACAACAGGGCTAAAACATACAGGGTAAACTGAGTAATAAAAATGCCAAAGCCACCCCACCAATAAACTAAAGGACCCATAAGCAGGTTGAAAAAATAGTTGTGGTACTTAGCATGGTTGCCATAGTTATTCTCAAACATGGCGGTACGCCCTTCCAGCCAGCTGCGGCTTATTTGTATATGTGAAAATAAATCTGACTGGTAGGCTAGCCTATTAAACAAAGCCAGTTTAACGGCAAAAAACCATACCAACATGCCTAATGCTATTGTAAAAACAGCAATACCAAAATAATCTCTTTTTTTAAAAAGCTCAATCATTGGGTAGATGATATGCCCGCCTTTTCAATATAGTGGCGGTCTTCCTTTTCAAAATAAATCCAAAGCTTATCGGTGACTACAGAATCAGGATTTTGTAGCAGGTCTTTGGGTACTACATTAGCAATGTTAGTTTCATCACAAATAATCATGCGGGGTGGTGTCCAAGCATTATAAATGCGCTCCGTCCAAATAACATCTTTTTTATGAAATACCCCAAACAAAGCATGGGGAGGAGAAACGGGGTACATATTCGGCAATACCTTAGCAATATCTCCCATTTGTTTCCAGTGTGGGTAATACTCAAAAGGGTGCTGTTCCTTAAAAATTTTCTGTGTGGTATAGTGATATGAGTACCCTTTTTCTGATTGTATTAAATCTTTTTGCCAGCTAAACAACCACCAGCTTATAGATATAGCTACTAAAAGGCTCATAAACTTTGGACGGAACCAAGGACGGGAAAACAATATCAAACTAAAGCTACCCATAGCTAAAAATAAACTTAGTGTGAGCGAAAACCTCGGTACCCAAGTAAGCGAAAAATATTGTGAGGGGAAGTACACAAAACCTGATATGAAATTAACCACCGTTATGGGAAGCATAAAAGCTAACCACCACAACCATGCTTTGTAGTTTATCTGCTTCATGAGTAAAAGCACTACAACAAAAGGCAGTAACAGTAAACCAAATGATTGCAATATGGGTAAAAAGTAATCCAGCTTTTCAGCGGTAGTAAATTCAGCAAAATGTTCAAAAGCTTCAGTTAATCGGTCTTTACCGGGCTCCGACTGACTTTTTAGATACACCATGCCGACAACAAATACCACTACCCAAACAGCTCCCCACAGCAAGGACTGTAGTAGCCATCTTTTTTTTGTGATTTTCTCAGCCGTCCATTGCAAAGCAATAAATAAAAGATGTATGGAAGCTACTAATACAGCTCCGTCCTCTTTTACACTTACTATAAATACAGCAAAAAGTATGGAAACCCAGTGTTGTTTTTTATATAAGGAAACGGCAAAAACAAACCCTAGGGGTATGTATAACATTTCGGTATGAAAACCGTAATGCGGGTTATCGTATAACCAAAAAGCGTATGGACCGCAGAAAATTACAATATAAAAAATACCTACCAGCAGCTTGTGATTTAAGGTTTCTTTATGCTTATATAAAACGGGGAAAGTATAAAACAATGCAATTATATATAGTAGAAACTGCATACTAAATAAACCGTAAACCCCATAGGGTTTCACGGCAAACCCCAATAATAAATCAAAAAAATAATTGTGGTATTGGCTGTGGTAACCGTAGCAGTTTTCGTGCATTATTGGGCGACCTTGTAGCCAACCTCTGCAAATTTCAAGGTGGGTAAATAAATCACTTTGGTAGCCCAGTTTATCAAAAGTGGTAAGCTTGGCAATAAAGTACCAAATCAGCATACCTATTGCGGCAAATAGAATGCTTAGCCCCAAATAATCCCTATTTCTAAACAACGAAATCACTTTTGCGATGTTTTAGTTTTTCGCAATAATACCCATTGCCAAACTAATAAAGTAGCCGCCATGGGAATGAGCCAAATCATACGTGCCATATACCTATCAACAACCCCTGAGAATGAAGCGCAAACTACTCCGTTTATTATACAGCCCAGTATTACTATTACTGCAAAAGCCACAGTAGCATTGTACTGTTTTGTGCGATAATTGAGAAAAACAAAAAATACTATTACAAGTAGCGACAAATAAACAGCCCAACGCTGTATTACAGACTCGGTTTCAAAACTTACTGTTTGGTGGTATTGTATAGCATTTTGATACATAGTCCAATCGGCGCTCATAAAATCTTTTATTGGGCCATATACCGGAGAACCTTCTGCCATGGGTACTAAATAACCCAAATCAAACTGAGATAGTTGTTTCCAACTATCATTAATGCAATGTTCTATCAACACACTTCGTGAAGGACCATAGGCAACAATATTTTTCACAAAACTACCATACTCTTCATTTTTACTTGTCCAGCAATTTCCCCAATCTCCGTTTTCGGCACATTCATCATAAAAAGGACTGCTACCAAACTCCCATAAAAAAGCTACCGCGTGGGGAGGTAAACTGTCTTTTACCTTACATAAATCTTTTGGGGCATTAGGGCAATGTTTGTCTAAGTACACTTTTGCGGCACCCGTTTCAATAGTTCTTGCTACTAAAAAAATATTGCCTGCTTTTGATGGTTTAAAGCCTACCCCCAACCAAAAGTTAAACAAGCTTACCAACAGCCATGAGGCCACACTCCAAAAAATAAGGCTTTTGTGAGCAGACTTTCGTTCTTTAAAAAAAGAGTTCTTTTTGAAAATTAACCGAATAAGCCAAAGTAAAATGGCTAGTAAACTAAAAATAAGCAGATGAGAACTGTGCACCGAAAGTGCAAACAAAAATATAACGGTTAAAGAAAACCTATGTCCTCGAGGTATGTATTTAGCTGCCAGTAAAATCCCAAAACAAAGTAAGGCAACGGGTGAAAAAGCATCGGCAATAATTTGGCTGTTGTTATGCGCCAAACCTGTAGCAAAACTTAAACCTACAGCAACTCCACAAGCATAAAAAAAAGGTTGCTTTATACCCACCACATATTTAAGAGCCATCCGAATGGCATAAAACAATAGTAAAGATTGTGCTATAAGTGAAAACCAAAGTGTAAACCCCATACTGGTATGGCGCACAAACCACGAATAAAAATAAGGGCGGTCTACCGGTACATAACCCAGAAATCCGGCTACTATGTAGGTACCTGAGTCTGAATAGAGCAATGGGTAGCCATTTACCAAAGCAGGGTAATTCATGGCTGCCAAAGCCCCCATTAAAGCTAAAATTTTCAGTACCCAAAGCCTCATCGTGCCAAATATACAGTTATAAACTAACAGCTAGTATTTTTGAGTATTTTTGGCGCAAAAATGAGGATAGCAAACCATGGTTTGCTATTGGACAGAGGGCATGAACATTAACAAGGTGTATAAGTGGTTGGCAATGGTACTGTTTTTCGGGGCGGTATATTTGGTGTATACACCTGAAATAACAGGAAGCTATTCTACTAAAATATTGGGCAGGCTTGATATGCAGAGCGATGTGCCTGTTTTCTACAACAACATCTATCATTTTGAAAAAAAGGTTGGTGCGGGACAAAGCCCTTTAAAAAATGACATGGAAATGCACCCTGTTGGAGTAAATATGCTAATGAACTCCCATAACATGGTCATGGGCTTGTTTTGCTTGCCATTTAAAAATAATATGCTGGGAGTAAACATAGGTTTGTTACTAAGCTTCATACTTTCAGGCTTGGGGGCCGCTATATTGTGTTATCGCTTTACACCCAATATTTGGTTGGCTGCATTAGTAGGTTTTGTATTTGCTTTTTCACCATGGAAAATGATAAAACTGCAAGACCATTTTTGGTTCGCACTCACAGCTACAATACCTTTTTATATATATCATTTTATAGATGTTTTTAGGTTCAGGGAGAAGCGATGGCTACCCACAATAGCCAGTTACAAAAAACTGATATATTGCTTGTTGCTAGGCTTTATTACCGCTTTATCTGAGTATTATCTTACCTTTTTTCTCATCTATTTCTCATTGTTCTATGTGTTGTTTAGGCAATATATACAACCGTGGAACTTTAATTTTAAAGCAGTAAAAACATGGCTAATTATAGCCGCTTCTGTAGCAGGCTTAAGTGTGCTGGTGGCTTACTTAGACGGTATCGGTTTTGACAATAAAGGCGCATTTTTTTGGGGAGGCGATATATTAGCCTATTTCTTGCCTGTATATAAACAATGGGTGAAAGACGGTTTAGAGCTATTGGGCATGGAAATACCAGCTTACCAAGAAAATTTTTTCTTTTTAGGTTTTTCCTTTTTGGTTTTTAGTGTTGTAGCATTCTTTTTAGCTAAAAAACAGAAAATAAGCCCTTCAATTGAAATGAAAACCTTTGCTTGGCTGGCACTGGTATTTATGCTGTTTTCATTGCCTATTTTAAAAGTAGCAGGGCACTTCTTTTTCTATTTACCCACAGCAATATTGCACTATGTTCCCTTTTTTAATAATGTAAGAGTTATTACACGCATTTTCGTCCTGTTTAGCCTAGTGTTCCCCATTGTGGCGGTTTGGTTTTATTACAACTCTGCAAGTTTTAAGTACAAAAACCTAATCCCAATACTTGTACTACTTCTTTTATTAGTTGAGTTTAAAGCACCGCACTACGATGTGATTGATAAAAAACAGATACCTGATGAAGTATATGCAGTAAAAGAAATGACAGGAGATGTGGTACTACCCATGCCTGTGGGTATACGAGACGGATTTAACCAAATAGGCATCAATAATTCTGATATGTTAGTATATCAAACCGTATTCGATAAAAAAATGATTGGTGGTTATACTGCAAGAATAACGGGTGATGTGGAAAAGCGATATACTGAAGATGTGGTAATGAACCAACTAATGAAACTTTCAGAGGATAGGCGAGCAGATTATACACTCCCAACAACTTATGAGGTAAATAAATTCTACAAAATGTTTAATCCTGATATTATTCTGATGGATGCTACATATACCGAAACCAATGCAGAGAGGTTTATCAGAACTTTAGTAGAAAAAGGAGAGCAAGTAGGCTACAAAACCAAGATTGTTATATATTCAAAAAAATAAAGGGTGAGTAACTTAAAATCATATAGCTTCTGGGGTTTTGTAGGCATGGTGGTGCTATATGTGTTGCTGTTTTTAAGTAATAAAGAGTGGTTGCGTGAAGATGCTTTGCGGCATGATATGACCGCATATTATGCGTATTTACCCGCTGTTTTTGTTGAGGATGATATCACCCTTAACAGTGAAGAATCAAGGCAAAGCAAGTTTTATTGGTGGACGGTTGAAGCAACTGCAAAAGAAGGACGCATAATCCGTATGACAATGGGTGTATCCTACCTGCACCTGCCTTTTTTTCTTATAGCACATTCAACAGCTAATTTGGCAGGGTATGAAGCAACTGGTTTTAACAGCTATTATTTTGTTTGGATATTAATAGGCACATTATTTTATGTGTTTTGCGGTTTTTTAATTCTAAGGAAACTACTGCTGCACTTTTTTAATGATAAAATAGCCTTGCTGGCAATGCTTTTGGTAGGTTGTGCCACAAACTTGTTGTACTACACCATTTACGAGGGATCAATGAGCCACGCATATTCCTTTTTTTTAGTAAATAGTTTGTTGTGGCTCACCGTAAAGTGGCATCAAAATCCCAAATGGCAAAGCACAGTACTTTTAGGTTTAGTAGCAGGGGTAATAACCCTTATCCGTCCTACCAACATACTAATACTACTTGTACCTATACTGTATAATGTGTTTTCAAAAGAAAGTTTCAGGCAAAAAATAAGCTTAGTAAGCAAGCACTGGTATTTTGTACTTTTGGCTGCTATTTGTGCATTTTTAGTCGGCTTCCCACAACTGCTTTATTGGAAATACCTTTCAGGCAAATGGCTGTTTTATAGTTATAACGATGAAGGCTTCTTTTTCAATAATCCTCATATATACTATGGTTTACTAAGTTATCGTAAAGGCTGGCTGGTATATACCCCTGCAATGGTTTTAGCTATAGCTGGGATAATATTTTTTACTCGCAAATACATAAAACAATGGGCTTGGGCTTTATATGTGTTGACACCCATATACATTTATGTGGTATACAGTTGGTGGACATGGTGGTATGGGGGCGGCTTCGGTTCGCGCCCTATGATTGATATATACGGTTTATTAGCTCTCCCGCTTGCTGCCTTTATAGCTTGGGCTATCAAAATACTGTGGCGGCGTGCAACGTTTTTAGGCATAGGTGCATTCTTTATCTACCTAAATGGGTTTCAAACGTGGCAATATAAAAAACCCATAATACACTGGGATAGCATGACCAAGGAAGCCTACTGGGCAATTTTTCTAAAGAAAAACTACCCCGAAGGATATGATAAAATGCTAAAATCTCCTGATTACGAAAAGGCAAAAAAAGGTGAGGAAGAATATTAAACAAAACGTATTAAAAATACTTATAGTAGTACTGTTCGCACTTGGTTTCACTACCGCCAAAGCAGTTGAAGGGCGTTTGATGATAACTACTTTTCCAAACTTTTTCGAGCGTTGGTATAACAGTCATACCGAGTTGCCCATGGCGCATATACCCACTACAAACCATATTTATAAGCGGCAAAAGTTTTATATGCTTCCCGTTATTACCGGTTTCAAAACTAATGAGGGGGAAGCCAATGTGAAGTATAATATCACTGTGAAGTATGGCAATGAGGTGGTTTTTAGCCGAAAAGCGGTTACAGCAGTTGACAAAAAAGTAATAAATACATCAAGTGTTTTCTTGTGTAAAACAATACTTAACTATGGGTTTGGGGGGAAAGCTACAGAGGGAGAATATAGTATTGAAACTGAAATAATAGACTATGTAGCCAATGATACCGCTACTATTACTGAAAAAATACAGGTAAGTGATTACGCTTTCAACGAACAAAGATTTACTTCGGCAGACAGTTTTTTTGTATGGCAAAACTATTACTACGAAGGTATAGGTAGTGGTAGAGAAATTGACGGGCTGATGTTTTTCTCATTTCCCCAAATGCAAACCAATGCTGAAAAAACGTTGGCGCTACTGGCTTTCTTTTCCGAAGTTTTTAAAGAAAAACAATACCTGCTTCAAGAGCTTGAAAACATTTTTTTAGCAAGAAATGAAAACGAGCGGCTAACCATGATACATATAATGCATTTGGCGGGGTATATACCTAAAAGTTTCAGAAAGAAGTTTAATGAGAAAGAGAAGAAATATTATGCTGATTTAAAAGGATATGGTTTACCCATTATTCCCAATGAGGGTATACAAAACCACATATTGTTAAATATGCAATGGGCAAGGTTTTTTGCAACGGGCGAATTACAATATGCCAAAAGTATAGCCAAAACCTGCGAGCTGGCTAAATACGGAGGCTCACTAGCCCGCTTTAACGAATCGGAAAAAACAGAAAAAGATAAACAAGAGGCATTTTTAGAAACTGTATACCAAAAAAACCAGGAGCATTTATTTAAGCGTTTACCCAACCATCCATTATTCAACGGGTATTGTATATACCTTTTAAAAACTGATGAGTTAAGCGATTTGGCAAAAAAAGAACTTGAAACGGTTATAATTAAATAAGCAACCGTAAAACCGGTAAAGCCATCTGTTATAAAAGATATTTCGGTTATTTGTAGCAAAACTACCTGCACACTATTTAATGGACGATACAAAAAACGGTTTTTGGCAGCGTCTTTGGGCTTTTCTCACCCCATCGCGTATAGGTATATTATACCTGGTAGCTTTTGTAGGTGCATCCATAGCGCAATACTACAAACCCGAAACAGGAGAATATACCAACTACAATAACTATATAATATTTAAACAAGCCTTTTACCACCTCATACACGGTAAAGACTTATACATAATGTACCCTGCTGAGTGTTGGGATTTGTTTAAATACAGCCCTGCATTTGCACTTTTTATGGGTGTTTTTGCTTGGATGCCTGATATTGTTGGGCTTACCTTGTGGAATTTGCTAAATGCCATGGTACTATGGTATGCTTTTACAACACTGCCCAAAGTAGATAATAAGCTAAAAGCTTTTATGCTGCTTTTTGTGTTTTTAGAGCTGCTTACCAGTATACAAAATGCACAAAGCAACGGGCTTATTGCCGGGTTAATAGTATTGGCATTTAATAGGCTGGAAAAGAGAGACGTAATTTGGTCTTCACTTTTTATAGCGTTAACAGTATTTATAAAAATATTTGGGATTGTAGCATTTGCTCTATTCCTGTTATATAAAGCGAAACCAAAGTTTATACTGTATAGTTTATTATGGTCAGTATTATTACTGGTGCTGCCCATAGTGGTTACAGGGTATGACGGGCTTGTGATGCAGTATAAAAGCTGGTGGAATATGTTACAGCAAGACCATTCAGCATCCATTGGCTTGTCCGTTATGGGTTGGTTAGAGACATGGTTCGGGTATACGGGGAGTAAAACACTAATTACCTTACTGGGGGTTATACTGTTTTGCTTACCGCTTATTCGCACAAAATACTATGCTGATTATATGTATCGTGTACTATTGCTGGCATCGGTATTGCTGTGGGTTATTATATTCAACCATAAAGCAGAGTCGCCCACATTTGTTATTGCAATAGCGGGTGTGGCATTATGGTTTTTTACCCAAAAGAAAGCGGTATGGAAAATTGTGTTGGTAGTGCTGGCATTCGTATTTACCTCACTATCGCCAACAGATTTATTCCCATACGTTGTTAGAAAAGAGTGGGTAGAACCTTATGTATTAAAGGCAGTGCCTTGCATACTAATTTGGGGGGTAATTATTTACGAAATGATGTTTAGAAAATATACTTTTTATGAAAATGAGTAGAGTATTATATATAGTGTTGTTTACTTGTATATCGCTAGCGGTTACAGCACAAGAACTAAAAGAAAAAGAATACAATAACAACCAAAAACTAATTGCCGAAGGTGAAACTTATGTAGAGGGTAAGCGACACGGTAAATGGTTGCTTTATGGAGCTAACGGTAAAGTAGAGCAAGAAGGGCGCTATGAAAACGGGTTGAAACAAGGAGCATGGAAGCGCTACGATATAAACACCGGAAAAATAGTTGAAGATGTAAACTATAAAAACGATAAAGCGCATGGAGAATATAAAAGCTACTATGGTAACGGTACACGGGCAGAAGTGGGTGAGTTTAATGAGGGACTACAAACAGGTACTTGGAAACTATATTTCGGTAATGAAACCAATTACCTAGCCTCAGTGGGAAACTATGTAAATGGGAAAAAAACAGGCAAATGGATTTATTACCACGATGCACCCAAAAAACCAATAAAGGAAGTAGGTACATATAGTAACGATTTGCGAATGGGTACTTGGAAATATTATTTTGAGAACTCAAAAAAAGAACTTTTAAGAGCTGAGGGAAATTTTGACAGAGGCAGAAAATCGGGTGTTTGGACATTTTACCATCAAAAACCTAATACGGTTTATTCTCGTATAAAATACATTGCTGATTTAGAGCAAGATACCTTTTCAACCTATTACCCCAACGGAAAACTTCACGAGCATAGCAATTATGTAAATGGGGCTTACCACGGTTTGTATCAGGAGTATTATGAGAATGGAAATATTAAGCAAGAAGGCAGCTATATTAATGGTTTGAGAGCAGATGAATGGAGGATATACTACGACAATAAGATTTTGAAAATTTTAGGAAACTATTATAAAAACAAAGCAAATGGTATGTGGAAGTATTATAGGGACAACGGCTCGCTTGAAAAAGAGCAGCAGTATATGGATGGGCAGGCAAACGGAAAGTATAAAGAGTATTTTTTTAACGGTAAAATTTATAAAGAGGGGCAAGTGCTAGACAATAAAATTGAAGGAAAATGGACGTACTATGACATTACCGGAAATATTAATAAAGTTGAGATTTGGAAAGACAATCAGTTAGTGGACACCCAGTAGTTTATATTCCCAGCCAGTACACCAGCTTCACCACTAAGCCTCGGTCTCTTATTCTAAAATTAGGTAAAAAACGGTCTTGAGGGGTAGGTAAGTAGTTATCTCCCCAAACTACAAACAAATCACTCATTGGGGCAAAACGCCACTGCAATCGGGTATTAATGTTTACATTATCAACTTGTGTATTGTATTGGATAAACGAAGTAAAAAACAAGTTTCTGGTAAAAGTAAACTCCAATTTAGGACCAATCAAAGTAAGGTTAGTATAACCGTACGGCGAGGGTAAATCCACCTCATCGGTTCTATAGTCTAAACTAAAATTACCCCAAGGTTGTACACGGTAATTAATACTACCTCCATAAGCAATACGTCTTCCGTTAAAAAAAGTTCCAACAGATACAAAAGAGTAAAAGTTGAACAATTTTCTTCGGTTTGATGAGAAAGCAACCTCAGTATTACCGTAGTTATATCCGCCCACCGGTAATGCAGTATTACCGGTACCTGTTACATCAATAGGGAAATATAAATAGGTATAGTTATTTACATACTTCACACTAAACTCTGCCGTATTTAAAAAAGAAAGCTGTATGTATGGCACGGTAGCAACATCATTAGCACTAAAAGAAGAATCGGCATAGGCACTAAAATACACACCTAGTTTTACAGTATATATAGGGCTGTTTTTTGGGTAAAAAGCTCGGGTAATTTCGGGCTCAAGCCTCCAGTAAGTCATAGGTACATTTATACCTCTGCTACCGTCAAAAACAGATTGGCGGGGAACAAACCCAACTTCGGCATTGTAATTATTACCCACATACTCATGGTTCCACATTATAAACCATTCGGGCGTGCTATACCTTAACCACGAAGCATGGGCGTAGGCATTTTTAGGTTGGTTAGGCGAAAACGAGTGATGAAAAAAGAACTTTCCCTGCCACTTATTATCAGCACTGGCAAGGTCATAGTCAACACCTACCACACGATTAAAAGGGCTGCTTGAGCTATCCTTGCCCCCTAAGTTTTGTTTATTAACAACAATAGCAGCAATATTACTACGGGTAAATACTTGGCGTTGAACGGCAGCAACAGTAAAGTTTTCAGCATTAAAATTTTGCCCTTCGTTTTCAAACTCACGCGTTTGAATATTCATAGCCCCTATGCGCCAGTTTTTGTTTAGCTTCCCGCTTAGTCTTGCTCCTGCTAAAATGGGTATATTGGTATTTGCTCCCCCCGGCTTTCTGCTTAAGCCTATTCTACGAGAGAAAAACGGGCGAATTTTACTGAACCCGAAACGGGCAAATAAATCGGAGTTTTCAATAAAAAACTGTCGGCGCTCAGGAAAAAATAAACTAAAGCGAGTAAGGTTAGTAACCTGCCTGTCTACCTCCACCTGAGAAAAATCAGGGTTCATGGTCAAATCCAGGTTTAGTGAGGGGGTTACAGATACCTTAGCATCAAAACCTGCATCAACCTCTCTATTCACATCACTATTATCATAGTCTTCACTATAGCTGGTTATTACATAAGGTATTAGTGAGATATTTAACCCCGCCTTTGGAGGTAATTTATCCCAAACAAGCTTACCCGTATAGGCTAAGGTAGATATACCAAAATTCAGAGGTACACGGTTCCAGGTACTTCTTTCGTTTATTTTTTGGTTGTTGCGCGAAAAATTCACACCCCATTCTGCTATATCTTCTTTATAGCGAATGGTTTTAAAAGGTATTTTAAACTCAGCAACCCAATAACCGTCATAACGTGTAGTGCTGGAAAACCATTTATTATCCCAGTCATCGTTAGTGCCAAAACCGCCTCCGTTTTGTATTAATCCTTCAAGCTGAGCACCATAAGGGTTCACAGCAAAACTAAACCCATTAATTTTATCATTAAAAGGGTCTAGGTAAATAGCAAAAGCATCATTTGCAGAGAAGGCAAAATCTCGTTTTAGTGATGTTACTACGTGTTCTTTTTCAGAGTTTTCGTAGCAAATGGCAGCAACATAAATGTTTTTGCTGTCATAGGTCATCATAACTTCTGTTTTGGTAAATGCTAATAACGTATCGTAAGGAAACTGCTGCCAAAAATTGCCCGTTTTTGGGGTACTTTGCCAAACAGCCTCATCAAGCTTACCATCAATGGTTATTTTTTCAGTAGTTTGTTTCAGGGGGTACCTTCGGGCACCATCTGTTAAGGTTTGTGCTGTTGCAGCAAACCCAAGCACATTAAAAAGAATAAAAAAAATTATATACCTGCCCAAAACGAGGGCGAAATTAAGCAAAACCTTTAGCTTATTGCAGCTATTATACGGCTAAGCAAATAAGTTATATTTAAGTATAGAGAAGATGGCTCTAAAACCGTCTTTCCAGCCTATTTTCTTGCCTTCTTCATACGTACGCCCATAGTATGATATACCCACCTCATATATACGTATTTTGGGTATACGCGAAACTTTAGCGGTTACTTCAGGCTCAAAACCAAAACGTTTTTCTTTCAAGTCCAAACTTTGTATGGTTTCTCTGTGAAACATTTTGTAACAAGTCTCCATATCTGTAAGATTCAGATTGGTAAACATATTACTCAATGCAGTAAGAAATTTATTACCTATAGTATGCCAAAAGAATAAAATACGGTGGGGATTTCCTCCCATAAAGCGGCTGCCGTATACCACATCGGCAAAGCCGTCTAAAAAAGGTTTTAAAAGAATGTTAAACTCTTCAGGGTCATACTCCAAGTCAGCGTCTTGTATCACTAATATGTCTCCGGTAGCTTCTTTTATGCCGGTATGCAAAGCAGCACCTTTTCCCTGATTAACTTTGTGCGAGTGGAATGCAATGTTTAAATCGGGGTTAGCTTTCATATAGTTTTCTACCGCCTCAACCGTATTGTCTTTGCTGCAATCGTTCACAATAATCACCTCCTTTTCTATGTCGCCAATAAGCTTCACAGCCTTCACTTTATCCAAAATCAAGTGTATTGTTTTTCCTTCGTTGTAGGCAGGTATAACTATAGAAAGTGTTTTAAACATTACGAAAAATTTGTGCAAAGAAACTAAATAAACACTAAAAGGCAGTCTTTAGAAAACGTAAGCATAGTTTTTATAGTATTTTTGCTTACGTATGAAAAAGATAGTAGTAGTAGCTTTTTTACTTGTTAGCACACTCGCTTTCGGGCAGAAAAAAAAGCAAGCAACACCCTCACAGCTTGAAACGTATAAAAAAGTATATACCATGGCTTTAAGAAACGGCGATGCTTCAGTTGCTTTAAATAGCCTGTACTTTATTGTAGCCGTAGAGGGAAATAAAAGCCAATACAAAGACAGTTTAGCCTTTTTATATTTCGATATGGGTTCTTTTATCCAATGTGAGCGAGTTGCAAGTGAAATTGTGAGAGACAATCCTGATTCTATAGAAAATAAACAAAAGCTTACTATGCTTGAAATTATGGCACTTTCTCAAGCATCACTGGGTAAAACAAAAGAAGCCATTAGTTCTTTTGAACGGTTACTTTCAAAAACCAACGAAATGTATCACGCATACCGTTTGGCAGAACTGCAGTTTGCCTATAAACGTATTGGCGAAGCTTTTGAGAGCATTAGCAAAGCTGAAAAACTAAGCAACAGTATGCAAGCCCCTGTGCGTATAGATATGGGGAACAAGCAAATACAAGAAGTAAAATTAGAGGCTGCAATACAAAACCTAAAAGGTTATATTTTATTGCAGGAGTACCCTGAAAGAAAAGCAGAAGCCATTACTGCTTTTTCAAAAGCACTTGAAATACAGCCCGATTTTATTTTAGCTAAAAATAACTTGGCATTTGCTACTACTAAGGATAAAAAAGAAGAAAAACCGATTGAAAAAAAATAAACACAGAGTATTAGTTTTAATCTCTTAAAAACTTTCAACTCCCGTTTATCCTGCTATTTTTGTTGTTTTTAACCGCTAGCAACAAAATTTACTATGAGCGATGATAAAAAGCTGTTTCTGCTTGATGGAATGGCATTAATATACCGTGCTTTTTTTGCTTTTAACCAAAATCCACGGATAACATCTTTTGGTTTAAATACCAATGCACCTTACGGATTTACCAATACACTTTTAGATATTCTTAAACGTGAAAACCCTACCCATATAGCGGTGGTTTTTGATACCGATAAACCAACTCCGCGACACATAGAGTATGAAGAGTATAAAGCCAATAGGGAGGCTATGCCTGAAGACCTATCACGTTCAATACCCTATGTATTTAAAATAATTGAAGGATTTAATATACCCGTAATAACCCTTGATGGGTACGAAGCTGATGATATTATAGGTACACTAGCCAAAAAAGCCGAAAAGAAAGGGTATACCACTTATATGATGACTCCCGATAAAGATTTCGGGCAATTGGTGAGTGAGAAAATATTTATGTATAAGCCCGGTAGGCAAGGCAAAGAATTTGAAATACTAGGGGTGCCGGAAGTGCTTGAAAAATGGGGAGGTATTGAAAGTGTGGAGCAGGTAATAGACATTTTAGGTTTAATGGGTGATGCGGTTGATAATATTCCCGGTATACAAGGCGTGGGAGAAAAAACAGCCATAAAGCTGGTAAAGCAATTTGGTAGTGTTGAAAATTTGGTAGCCAATACAGACCAACTTAAAGGAAAGCAAAAAGAGAAAGTAGAAGAACAGTCTGATATGGCTATACTTTCTAAAAAATTAGCAACTATTATTATAGATGTTCCTATAGATTTAGATGAAAAAGGTTTGGTAAAAGAAGAGCCTAATGAAGAAGCTCTAAAGGAAATTTTTACCGAATTAGAATTCAGAACCATGGCGAAACGGCTTTTTAATGAGGAATTGCCGGCAGGAGAAGAGAAAGGAAGCCAACAGAGCCTTTTTGGAGGTAATGGTACCCCCACACAAAATGCAGCCCAACCCGCTCAAAGCGATGGGGCTTTTAAAACAGCGGCAACTACACCGCACCACTATGAAATAAGTGATACCAAAGAAAAAAGAGCAGCTTTAATACAGTTGCTAAACACAACACCCGAGTGGTGTTTTGATACTGAAACCACATCGTTAAATGCTATTGATGCCGATGTTGTGGGGATGTCTTTTGCTTTAAAACCGCATGAAGCATACTACGTACCTGTACCAAAAGAAAGAGAAGAAGCCCAAGCCATTTTAGATGAGTTTAAAACCGCATTTGAAAACCCGGCGAGTACCAAAATAGGGCAAAACATCAAATACGATTTACTGGTGCTTCAAAACTATAATATACAACTGCAAGGCACTTTGTTTGATACCATGCTAACCCACTATTTACTTGAGCCTGATAAAAGGCACAATATGGATGCGCTGGCAGAAAATTATTTAAACTATAAAACCATCTCTATAGAAACACTTATAGGGAAAAAGGGTAAGAACCAACTAAATATGCGCGATGTTGAGGTAGAGAAAGTAGCCGAGTATGCAGCCGAAGATGCTGATATTACATTGCGTTTAAAAAAAATCCTTGCACCACAATTGGATGAGAAAAATGCCCGCTATGTACTTGAAAAAGTAGAATCTCCATTAATTACCGTATTGGCTGATATGGAGCGCGAGGGTGTTAGAATAGATAAAGAAATGCTTGCCAACTTTTCTGGCGAACTGGAAAAAGATATTGCCCAACTTGAAAAGGATATTTATAAACTGGCAGGCGTAGAGTTTAATATAGCATCTCCTAAACAATTAGGCGAGGTATTATTTGATAAGCTACAATTGGATGCAAAAGCTAAGAAAACTAAAACCGGGCAATACAAAACCGATGAGGAGGTATTAACTAACTTAGCCCGTGAGCACGAAATAGCCCAAAAAATTATTGATTTTCGCCAACTGCAAAAGCTAAAATCTACCTATGTGGATGCATTGCCACTGCTTATTAATCAAAAATCAGGCAGGGTACATACCTCTTTCAATCAGGCAGTAGCAGCTACAGGTAGGCTAAGCAGTACCGACCCTAACTTGCAAAATATACCAATTCGTACGGATAGGGGTAGAGAAGTTCGTAAAGCATTTATCCCTCGCGATGAAAACCATGTTTTGCTTAGTGCAGATTATTCGCAAATAGAGTTACGTATTGTAGCTGCCATAAGCAATGATAAAGGGATGATAGAAGACTTTAAAAAAGGCTTAGACATCCACACGGCTACCGCAGCAAAAGTATTTGGAGTAAGCTTTGAAGATGTTGATAGGGATATGCGCCGAAAAGCCAAAATGGTGAACTTTGGTATTATTTACGGTATATCAGCCTTTGGTTTATCGCAACGTCTTGAAATACCGCGTAAAGAAGCAGCATCAATTATAGAAAGTTATTTCATTCAGTATCCTGATATTAAACGTTACATGAATGATACTATAGAGAGTGCAAAAGAGAAAGGCTATGTAGAAACATTGCTGGGAAGAAGGAGGTATTTAAGAGACATAAACTCATCAAACCATACAGTACGTGGGTTTGCCGAGCGAAATGCCATTAATGCCCCTATACAGGGAAGTGCGGCAGATATGATAAAACTGGCAATGATAAGCATCCATCAACAACTGAAAGAGAAAGCACTACAATCAAAAATGATTTTGCAGGTGCATGACGAATTGCTGTTTGATGTATATAAGCCCGAGTTGGAAGACTTAAAGCCTATTATTAAAAAGGAAATGATGGGAGCTATGGATTTAGAAGTACCCTTAGAAGTAGAAATGGGGGTTGGGCAAAATTGGTTGGAAGCCCACTAAGACGACTTCTTTTTTCGGGAAGACTTTTTGTTAAACTCAAACCAGTTGTAACAACCTTTCGCAATAAGGGTTTTCACAATATCACCCAGTTTAGGTTTACTCCACCCAATAGAGCTACCCGAAAGGGTTACCCATTTTTTATTATTTCTGTATAAAGTAAGCAAAGAGCTTCTTTTAAAAACCCCTTTTTTCTTTTGTAACGACTGTTTGTTGAACCTGTATTTAATTCTGGTATAATCAACTGTGGTTTTAAACGGCACAAACAGAAACTTTTTTCCTCTAACAGTAATTTTACCGTTTTCAAAATGTACTTTCTCAGCTTCGCGTTTAGGCAAATAAATTAATAAGCTTAAGGCTACTATAGCTATTTCAGCCATATAAAACTTATCTAAACCAAGTTTTAAATAAAACAATGGAAAAGCAATAAGGTTAAGTATAAACAGCATACGGAACAGCCTAAAAAGAAGCGATGCTGTTGCTCCTCCACCCGATTCGTTTAATTTAAATGTCTCAGCCATTAAGCCTAATTAATTGTGGCAACTTTTGCAATTATAAGTATAATGAAAAAGAGAGCAAAGAGAGTTTCTCTCCAAAAAGCTCTTTTTGTTTTCAAAAAATAATATGAAAGGAAAACCGAAAAGGGTAAAGCCAGTAAGGTAAGCGACTGGTTTAAAGGAGAAGAACTGAAAATTACACCAGCAATACCGCTAAGTAAAAAAAGTAGTAAAAGCTGCTGAGACCTTCTTGTTCTTATAGTATTTTTTGAAAAGTTTACTTGCAAGGTTAAAAGTCCAATTAGCAATACAAACAATATGTAGCCCCAAATCATATAATCGGTTACACTAATAGAAGTAAAACGTTCGATATTGAAGACTAAAAAATCAAAGTTAAAAAACTTTGCATAGTTCACCCAGTCTCCATCAACCAAATAATAACCTATTGCCAAAAAATAAATGGGTATAGACATGCCTGTGAGCAGTAGCAAAAAGTTTCTAAACGTTAAATACCCGGCAACTACAAGCGCAATTATCAATGAAGGGAAGAACCAAATAGACTCCGGCAAAATGCAAAAAGCAGATGCCACAAAAAAACCCATATCCAGAAACGGAGTGGTTTTAATATTTCTGGGGTCTAATGAAAGGTACTTGAATACTAATAACATACAAAATATTGAGGCTAATAGCTGAGGAGTTATAATATTTTGCACACCATATATATGACAGAGATAAAAAAAGAAAAATGCCGGGAATACGGATTGTCTAAACAGCACCTCTTTGTCATTAATAAGAAAATTAAGAACAAAGCCAATACTAAGTGAAAGTATAAATGCAATGGCTATTGAAATATAAAAACCGTTTATGTTTTGATGAAAAGCAGGCAACCAACTTGAAAGAAGCGGGCTAGAGCTAAAAACAGTAGTAGTGGAACTATTTATAAAAAAAATGTTTAATGCTTGTATGCCTAATGCAAAAAGCACAACCCAAACCAGGTTGCCGAATAACTTATTTCTGAAGAGGTTTAACAACAGCTTAGTTAAGCATCAGTTTTACAAAGGCAAATTTACGGTCTTTTGCTGCAGGAAATAAAATTGTTGCAGCGTCAAGTTGTTGCGCTTCGCGAGGTACTACTGCAATACTAATATTTTGAGTTTTAAAAAGCAGTTCGCTATCCATATTGCCGTTATTGTCTAAAGTATATTTGGTTACTTCAGAGTTCCCCCTATCCTCGTCATTATAAAAAATAGCAACGTTTGTTTTAGAGGGTATAACATAGATTGAACTGTAATACCCTAAATCTTGTGATGAACTTTGGTTTTTGTTTATCACCTTAGTCCACTCAATTTCTCCTTTTTTGTTAACCAGCAGAACAGCTATTTTCCCGTAATTAAAAATATCGCGGCTACCTACCTGCATCATTCCGTTAATAGAGAAAGTATAGGTTTGGGTGGTAGTATAAAACTCTTCAGCAACAAAAAGGTATCCGCTATCGCTATGTGGTACTATTTTTCGCACATACAAATTTCTAAGTTCTTCTCCTCTTTCTGCAGCATATTTACCAATTACATCAGCTACAAAATTTTGAGGATAAGGGATAAATGAATGATACAGTTTTGTATGCGAAGTAGCATCAATAGCAAAATCAAGTAAGCCTTTGCTATATCCTGCATTTTTTAGCGAGTAAAACCCTGCTACAATTACTTTGTTGCCTAGTCTGTCTATACTCAATGAGGGACGACTAAGGTAAGTGTCTTTATTATTTAAGTAGAAATTACTAAGCTTATTAGAATTTAAATCATAAGCAAACAAATAGTATCCAAAACGCTCAAACTCTCTTTTTTTCTTAGTATCATCTTCTGCTCTAAAAATAAAATAAGCATTGCCATTATTAGCAACTTTAAAATCTAACCTGTGAAACCGCTTGTATTTAAATGGAAGCTCTACCCTTTTCCGCCCGATTTCTGTCATATCGGGGGCATTAAGAATTAATATCTCTATGATGATATTCTTATTTGAAGCAATTTCAGTGTGGAAACATAATAGCTTTTTCTTATCGTTAGATAAATCTAAAATATAGTCTCCCTCATCAGAATAATCTCTTTGCGGGCTGGTCATAACTACTTTTTCTTTACCTTTTGGTTCTGCCTCAATAGAGTATGATTGATGGATTAAATTAATAGTACGTGTTTTACGGCTGTATTTGCTTTTAAAAACCTCCAAACCGTGTTCGTAAACAAAAGCATCCTCAAGTTGTGCCCTTTTTAAACCCGGTAAAAGCTTATTATACATTTGCCCCATGTTTTCACGAAACATTTGCACATAAACCTTACGGTTTACAAAGCGGCTTTTGCTCCTAAGCGTATAAATACCGCTTGAGTTTTGCCCTAAAACACGGGTAAACGCAGTTCTGTTTCTAAACTTTTCAGCATTAGACCATTCAGCATCCTGAGCGAAGGTTGCTGTTGTAAAAAACAGAGCAGAGAAAACTATATATAAACTTCTTTTCACTTACTAGTTATAACTATATAACGCTAATTTTAGTGTACAAGTTTACTAAGATAAACAATTAATACCGCCATTTATTAGCTATTGCCACTAAAGATAGCATTATAGGTACTTCAGTAAGTACACCGACAACAGTAGTTAAAGCAGCACCGGAATTTAAGCCGAACAAAGAAATAGCAACAGCAACAGCTAACTCAAAGAAATTGCTTGCGCCAATCATAGCAGAGGGAGCACATATTGTATGGGGCAACTTAAGCCACTTTCCTGAAAACCAAGCAACAAAAAAAATGAAATACGTTTGTATGGTTAGCGGGATAGCAATTAATACAATTACAAGCGGGTTGTTTAAAATTACCTTTCCTTGTAAGGCAAATAAAATTACTAAAGTTAAAAGCAAAGTAAGTATGGATAAGGGTTTTAGCGAGGGTAAAAACTTTTGCTTAAACCAGGCTTCTCCCTTGCTTTTAATGAGTACTTTGTTTGATAACCAACCGGTTACTAGCGGTACAACCACAAAAAGAATTACCGAGCTAAGAAGAGTATTGTATGGAATACTAATGTTTGTTATTCCCAACAACAAGCCAACTATTGGCACAAAAAGTAATAGAATTAAAATATCATTTATAGAAACTTGTACAAGCGTATACAAAGCGTTTCCTTTACTAAGGTACGACCACACAAAAACCATTGCTGTACATGGAGCAGCCCCAAGCAATATAGCTCCCGCGATATAATCGTTTGCCAAGGGAAGATTAAAAACTTTGCTTAAGAAAAGCCAAGCAAACAATGCCATGCTAAAAGGTTTAACCAGCCAGTTTATTACCAACGTAAGCCCTAAACCTTTGGGAAACTGCTTAAAGCTTTTTATGCTGCCAAAGTCTATTTGCACCATCATAGGGTATATCATACCCCAAACCAAAACAGCTATAACTAAATTTATTTCATAAACCTCAAATGTGCTTATCAGGACAAAAAAATCAGGAAACAGCTTACCCAATACTATACCTGTGGCAATACAAAGCAGTACCCATAGGCTTAAGTACTTTTCAAAGAAACCAAGCGGAGAGTTATTTTCCATTTACTTTATGTTGGCAAACACATAAAACACTTCTCTGGCTATTTGGCGGCAACGTTCATCGTATTTTTCAGCTTCTTGTGGTGTGCCATCAAAGGCTTTTGGGTCGTCATAGGGCAATGAGATACGTTCTTCAGCACCTTGAACCAAAGGGCACTTTTCATCAGCGTCGCTGCACACCATAATTGCTGCAAAACCACCTCTAGGGTTACTAAAATCTCCATATAGTTTAGAGTATAGCGTGCTACCCGTTTCTTTCTCTGTACTTTTAACTTCGTACTGTGGGTTAATACCTTCAGATTTTTTAACAATCGAAAAACCGGCACGCTTCAAAGCAGCTATTGTACGAGGGTTACATGCAGTTACCTCAATACCTCCTGAATATGTTTTAGCTCCCTCTATTCCGTAATATTTTGCTGCGGTAGCAGCCCAAACCTGTCCAAATTGGCTACGACGTGAATTATGCGTACAAATAAACATGAGTTGTACACTGCTTTCGGCTTCTAGCTTTTTTTTGGCGTAAGCTATTATTTCTGTTAAGGTTTTTTTGCGCTCTTGGGGTATTTGGTTAAACTCATTAGCTATACTATCACAATAGCCTTTAAGCTTAGGGGTAAAGGTAGTTTGTTTGCTGTCTTGCATGGCAAAAACTATAATTAAGAAGAGGGTTAGTGCTATAGATAAAAATATACTTCGCATGGGCTTAACAACAATTATTATTAGGGACATGGCCTTCTAGCAACAAGTTTAGCTCAGCCTTCATCATATTCCAAGTAGAGGTATTTATGCAATAATTTATTTTAGTTCCTTCAACATCACCCTTAATAATACCAGCTTCTTTCAGTTCTTTAAGATGTTGTGATATGGTAGCTTGTGCTAAAGGAAGTTCATCCAATAAATCAGTACCTACACAACTGTTGGTTTTAAGCATATGCTGGATAATAGCTATACGGGCAGGGTGTGCCAAAGCCTTTAACCAAGTGGCTACTTGGTTTTGGTTTTCAGTAAAATATTCCGTTTTGCTGCTTCCCATTGTTTCATCGCAATATTACGATGAATAAGAAGAAACTATGTTAAATTAATTAAAAGTAGAAGTGAAGAGAATGTAAAATCATTTGTTTTAAGCAAAAACCTTTTCCATCAGTTTATCTATGCCTTTTTCTTTCTGCATCAGTCTGTCGCTGTAATAATTACAAGTAAGTTTCAACAGTTGTGGCTTATCTTCTTCCAAAAAAACTTCAATAGTTACATTACCAAATTTGCGGTCTATCTGTCCATTTTTAGTAAGAGGGGTGTATATTGAAGGTTTTAAATAATGCCGTTCCACATTCTGCTTAGAGCCTCCGTCAAGCGTGATTTTCTTGCGGTCGCTCATATAATTCTTATAACCGTTTTTCAACAAAACCTCTTGTATATGGTCCATCAGATAAGCAAAGTCACTCTCAAAAAAATCATCGCCATAATGCAATATCAGCATATTGTACTGTGGCTGTCGTATTATATCACAGCGCATATCACCATCACCAAAAAAAGAGGCTTCATAAACCAGTTTAAAAGTCTCTAATACCTGGGTTTTGCGGTTGCTGTTTTTCCACTCATTAAATGCATGTAAATATTCTTCAGTTCTAGTTAAAGAAACGGGTTGCATAATATCCATCATTGGCTAAACAGTGTTATAACTTTAAAGTTATACATTTTGGTATAAATGTGGATGAATAAAATGTGCAAAAGGTTTGTTACAAAAGGAAATTCTACATTTTTCTTACATTTTAAGTAACGAGCCAATAAAGAATTAGTGAAATTTTTTCACTAAAACTGCCGTTATGGCAGTAAAATATTTAATTTTGAAGATAGTAAATCTATGAATCTACAATCGGTAAAACAGCGGTTTGAAATTATAGGAAATTCAACCATGCTAAACCTGGCATTGGAAACCGCAATGAAAGTTGCACCAACAGATATAACCGTACTTATAAACGGAGAAAGTGGGGTAGGAAAAGAAGCATTCTCAAAAATTATTCATCAACTAAGCAATAGAAAACACGGAAATTTTATAGCCATAAACTGCGGGGCTATACCTGAGGGAACTATAGATAGTGAATTGTTTGGACACGAAAAAGGAGCATTTACAGGAGCACACGATACACGCAAAGGGTATTTTGAAACTGTTAGTGGGGGGACAATTTTTTTAGATGAAGTTGGTGAATTGCCTTTAGAAACACAGGCAAGGCTACTACGTGTTTTAGAAACGGGAGAGTTTATAAAAGTAGGCTCATCAAAAGCACAGAAAACAGATGTACGTGTTGTAGCTGCAACCAATAAAGATTTAAATGAGGCTACGGAAAAAGGAAAATTTAGGGAAGATTTATATTACCGCCTTTCAACGGTACCTATTAAAGTGCCTCCTTTGCGAGAAAGGGGAAATGATATTTACCTGCTGTTTCTGAAATTTAGCGATGTGTTTTCTGAAAAATATCGTACAGAACCCATTCAATTAAATGAAGAAGCTAAACATGTTTTGATGAATTACCGCTGGCCGGGGAATATTCGCCAGATGCGGAATTTAGTTGAGCAACTTAGCGTATTAGAAGCCGGTGAAACTATTGATGCAGCTACATTACTGAAATATTTGCCCAGTGATAGTAACAGCTTACCTGTATTGGCAAAAGAAAGTGCTAATGGAGGAAGTAATAACTTTAGTGAGCGTGATATCTTTTACAAAGTACTTTTTGATTTGCGAAACGATGTAATGGACTTGAAAAAGGTAGTGCTAGGCTTAGTAGAAAATGCTGATAACGGAAGTGAGTTTGTAGAGCACAATCAAGAATTGATAAAAAATGTGCTTGATGTAGACGATATTGATGTGCAAACTGCATCTGTTTCACGCAGCCCTGTGGTTTATTCGCCAACACAAACTAATGTAAGCAATAAAGAGGTTTTTGTAGAAGCTACCGATGCTAGTGAAGAAGAAAACTTATCATTAGAGCAAAAAGAGAAAGAAATGATAGTAAAAGCACTGGCAAAGCACAAGGGTAGGCGCAAAAAAGCAGCTAATGAGCTTGGTATTTCGGAACGGACATTGTACAGGAAGATAAAACAGTATGACATTGAGTAAAACCGTTTCAAAATATAAATATGTAGCCATTGCACTTATAGTGCTTCTTTCATTTCCTCTATTACAATCGTGTGGTATTTATACCTTTAGCGGAGCACAGGTAGGCAACGCTAAAACCATAAGTATTGGTTTTATTCAAAACAAAGCAAACCTGGTATCTCCAACACTTAGCCAGGTTTTTACTGAAAAGCTAAAAGATAAGTTTATAAGAGAAACCACCCTAAAACTGGTAGATAGTGATGGGGATATGCATATAGAGGGCACTATTGTTGATTATGCCATAGCTCCTGTAGCCTTGCAGGGTACAACTCAAAGCTCACAAAACAGGTTAACCATTAAGTCAAACATTAAGTTTGTTAATAAAACAGCAGAAAAATATGATTTTGATGAAGTTTTTCAGAACTTTACAGACTTTGATGCCAATATAAACTTCTCATCAGAAGAAACAACGCTGAATGAAGTTGTAATTGATAGATTGGTACAGGATATTTTTAATAAAGCTGTAATAAATTGGTAAACCCGCAACAAATTTCATCGTATATACGCAAACCATACGCACTTGATGCTGAGGCAGAAGCTAACTTGCGTGAAATAATAAAAGAATACCCTTATTTTAATAATGCCTGGTTGTTACTTGCCCGTAGCCTTCACAATCAAAACCATTCAAGCTTTGATGAGGTACTGAAACAAGCCGGCATGTATGGAGGCGATAGAAGCCTATTATACAAATTGGTGAATATTACTGCCGAAGAAGCGGACGAAAAAACAACCCTTGCTGATAATAAGGTAGTTGAGCCACCACTAACTGAAGCTGAACAGGAGGTTATAGCCACCACTACTTTGGAAGAAGAACCAAAAGAACAGCATACAGAAACAGTTGAAGAAGTGTTAGCTGTAGAAAAAGAACAAGAGCATGATGCATTACTAACCGAAGAAGAAAAGCTTGAAGAAATTAAACACGATAGAGGTGAGCCAATAGAAGAGGCAGAGGGCTTTACAGAGGAGGGGAAACAAATTGAGAAAGTTGATGAACAAGAAGAAACTGCTAAAAGTATGGCTGAGGAGGATAAGGTAAAATCTACTTTTGAAGAAATATTTAGCAATGCAGAAAATAGTGAAGGTGAAAATAATGTAAGCAACGAGTTTGAAACCTTTGATATTAATGAGAACATTGAAAAAGAGCCGATTTTACCAAATTTTGATGATGAGGACGATTTTGTATTGCAGGTAGAGGATAATGACGAGAGTGCTGATATTATGGCCGATGCTACTGTAACTGCTGATGATACTGGAGAGGAAGTAATAAGTGAAAAAGAAAATACTAATGCAGAGCTTGAGCAAAGTATAGACGAACCCGAGGAATCAGCATCGGTTAACTCAAACTATATTGATAGTGATAAAAATATTGAGGCTATAGCTGATAATAACGAACAGCAAACCAGCACAGTAGAAGGGCAGAAAGAAACTCAACCTGAAGAGTCTGAGCAAAGTGAGGAGCTAAAAGAGAGAGAAGCAGTAGGTGAAGCCATAGCCTTTAAACTAAATTCATCCCCTGCAGAGATAGTTGAAAATAATCCTGAATCCAAGTCTGTAGCTGATACCAATGAGTTATTAGCTCCCTCAACTTTTTTTGAGTGGCTTACACAACTAAAAAACCCACAAAGCGAAACTACAGAGAGTAGCGAAAAAAAAAACGAATTAACTAAACAGGAGCAAGTTGCTGAAAGTGAGTATAATATCGTTAATGAATCCCAAGCCGAAAGCAGCACGCCACCACAAAAATCATCATCGGTAGATGATATTATTGAAAGGTTTATTCAGGTAAACCCTACTATATCACGTCCTAAGACAGAGTTTTATAATCCGGAAGTAAAATCTAAAGAAAGTGATACAGAAAGTGATGACTTAGCTACTGAAACACTAGCCAAAATTTATCTGCAACAAAACCTAAAAGATAAGGCTATAGAAGTGTATGATAGACTAAAAAAAGTACACCCAAAAAGAGAAGCAGAGTTTAATGCTATTATTGCTGAAATAGAAAGCGAGTAATTTAACTTTTCTGGGTAAGCTGCTGGAAAACATCTTCCAGTCGCTGTGTTTCTTGGGTCAACTCTAAAATCACCAAATTATTTTCAACAGCAAAACGGAAAAGCAACTCTTTAATATCATCAGGATTGTTGGCAGTAATTTGCCATTTATTGGCACCTAAGTGTCTTGCATTTGATACCCCGGCTACAGTTTTTAGTTGTTTTTCATTCACCTCACCCTTAAACTCAGCTTGAATAATAGCTTGTCCTGCTTTAAATCTTGTTTTTAGGTTTTGGGTATCATCATTAGCAACAATTTGCCCTTTATTTATAATAATAACACGGTCGCAAAGAGCTTCAACCTCTTGCATAATATGTGTTGATAGTAATACAGTACGGTCTTTACCCGTTTCCTTAATCAGGTTACGAATTTCACTTATCTGGTTAGGGTCTAGTCCACTGGTAGGCTCATCTAAAATTAGCACTTTTGGGTTATGTAAAAGTGCTTGAGCAAGCCCTACACGCTGGCGGTAGCCTTTTGATAGTTGCCCAATTTTTTTCTTCCGTTCCGGAGTAATACCCGTTTTTTCAATAATCTCATCAACTCTACTACTTACTTTACCGTTTAGCCCGTGCATTTTAGCGGTAAACTGCAAATACTCTCGCACATACATATCTAAGTACAAGGGGTTATGTTCTGGTAAATAACCAATGTTTTTTCGTACTTCTATGGGGTCTTCAGTTACATCAAAACCACACACTTCTGCCTTTCCATATGTTTGAGGTATAAAGCATGTTAAAATCTTCATAGTGGTAGATTTTCCAGCCCCGTTAGGACCTAAAAAACCTACTATTTCACCAGGTTCAACATTAAAGCTAATATTATTTACCGCCTTTTGGCTACCATATTGTTTGGTTATGTTTTGTACAAGTATAGACAAGTGTAACTCCTGTTTTTAATTCAAAACCTCAAAATTACACCATAAACGTATGCAAAAACAGTTTTGTTGTAATTGCCTTTTTATTTTGTAACTTAGTTGTTTAATGGTTGCATTAAAGTACATAAAAAGCCTTTTTTTACTTTCTTTATTTCTTCTAAGTAATCAAATATATGCTACGAATGTAATGGGTAGTGATATTACGTATAAATGCCTGGGTAATAATAAATATGAAATTACATTAGCTGTTTATCGTGATTGCAATGGTTTAAACCTAGCTAACCCACCGCTTAAAGCTAGTTGTGGTAACAACTCAAAGAATTTTACTTTAAATCTCTATAGTAAAACAGATGTTACAGGCTTAAACCCTAAATGTCAAATTTTTAGCAGGTGTAGCGGTAATTATAAATACGGTATCGAAGAGCATGTATTTAAAGGTGTTATAAACTTGGATTCTCTTAATTGTTGCAATGTTACATTAAGTATAAGTATATGTTGCCGCAATCATACTATAACTACCGGTGCTGCAGGTGCAAACTTTTATACTGAAGCAATAATAAATAAGTGTATAACTCCTTGCAATAGCTCTCCTTCTATTAGCTCAAAGCCGGTTTTTATTATTCCGGTAGGAGAAAACTTTATATTCAATAATAATGTATCTGATACTGTGGATGTTGGAGATTCATTATCCTTTAAACTAGTTAATCCTTTAAGTGGACAAGGTTCTAAAATCACCTATATTAATAACTGGAGTGCAGAGAAGCCATTATCATACTTAGGATTTCCAAATAATGCAGGTTTTGTTTTTCCGGCAGGGTTTCACCTGGATGGTAGCACAGGAAATATAAGTTTCCGTCCTACGGTAAAAGACCAGATAACTGCTACAGCACTAGAGGTTACTGAATGGAGAAAAATAAATGGGGTAACAACCAAAGTAGGAGTTACAAGGCGCGATATGCAAATTATTGTTATAGGGAGTAATAACAAGCCTAAAGCCACCTTTGAAAATGTACTTGACGAAATAGCAGTTTGTAAACTTTCGGGAACTTTGTGTAAAGATATTGCTTTAACAAGACCTTTGGGCTATACTGATACAGTTGAGCTTACTTATGAGCATAACTTGCAAAATATTTCATTTATAAATGTGGGTTCGTTTTCAAATCCTGTAATCAGAGTATGTTATACCCCAACAATAGCGGAGGTAAACTCAAATAAAGCACTGAAGTTCACTATAAAAGCTACAACAAATAGTTGCCCGTTTAAAGGGGTAGCTGAGAAAACTATTCAGTGGGTTGAGAGACCACCATTGCCAGATAGTTTTGCAATACAAAAAACACTAACCTGTAGAAACTTAAAGCTTGTATTACTAAATAACTCATTAAATGTAAACAATGCTAGTGCAGTTTTTGAGGTGAAATCGCCTATTTCAACCATTACAAAAGCATCTAATGCAATAGATATAAAAGACTTGAATTATGCAGGTTGGCATTATATTACTATGACAGTTGAAGACCAAAAATATTGCAGTAAGCAAGTTTACTACGATTCTATATACTTGCCACAAAGTAGTTTTTTAAAAGTTCAGATTCCTAAGGACACCATGTTGTGCAATACAAATTCATTCTCTCTACCCGCAAATACACAAAATGGTATGCTTCCTTTTGTATATGAGTGGAGTGGAGATGATACTGGCTCACAGCAAGTATTGCATACTACTGTTAGTAAAACAAGAAGTAAATTTATTATAAAAGTAACGGATGCGAATAGCTGTAAGTTTTCGGATACAATAAATGTTAGGTATTATAACCCTACGGTAGATATTAGCGGAGATAAAGTAGCGTGTGCAGGTGATGAGGTAGAAGTTAATGCAATTCTTAAAAACACTATAAAACCTAACTACCAATGGGTAGGATTTGCAAATGGACAAACCCGTTTTAAAGCAAAAGTTACACAAAACAGTCTTTTATCATTTCAGTTGGTAGATAGTTCAGGTTGTGTAATAAACAAAACTCACTTTATTAGGGTATATGCACCAAAAGCAATATACGGGCATAATAAGGTGTATTGCGAGAGCGACTCCATAGTGCTTTCTGCAACAGAATCAGGCGGATTAGCACCTTACACTACAAAATGGCTGCCCTATAATGCTACAGGGAATATTGTTCCGCTAGGCTTTAAAAAGCGGGGCTTTTTAAATATAAGTACTATAACAACTGACGCCTTTGGTTGTGTAGACACACAAAAACAAGTTATACGCATAAATCCAACTCCTGATTTTAAGTTCACTGGGCTACCCACATTATGCGAAAGTTCACCTGAAATTTTCCTTACGAATTATATTCAGCCAAAAAAAGGGATATGGAGTGGAGAGGGAGTTAGCAGCAATTATTTTAGACCTTATAGCGTAACACCGGGCAAAAAGAAACTTACTTATTTTTATATGGATAGTGTCTTTTTTTGTTCCAATGAATTAAGTGCTGAAGTTGAGGTAGATGTTCATCCGGTTGCCGATTTTATTGCTGACTCTGTAGTAGGTGAATATACTCGTACTTTTAATTTTACCAATACGTCAAGGTATGGAGATAAGCATACATTTATATGGGATTTTGGCGACCCAAACTCCGGCAATGCCAATATAGAAACTACCTTAAACAGTAAACACATATTTTCTGATACTGGAACTTACACTATTAAATTAAAGGTAAGTGGAGGAACTTGCCCTGATGATTCAATAGTAAAAACAGGTTATATAAGAGCGTATAAAAACAACAAACCTGATTCAACTACCACTTCTATTAAAACTATTAATAACAACTCCTTAATTATATACCCAAACCCTGCATATAATGAATTGATTGTTGAAAGTAAAAGTAGAATAAGCAAGGCAATTATTTATAATACATTGGGGCAAGTTGTTGTGCAAAAGGAAAATATTGCTGAGAATAGTATAAAATTAAATATAGAAAATCTAAGTAAAGGGCTATATATTCTCAGTATAGAAGGCACAAAATCAATCCCCTTCATTAAAAAATAGATAGTATCATTAAATATCTTTTGATGCTTTATGTCTTAACAATCACCTCACTTTTTTGTTAAGAAATTTAAACAAAGTTGAATAGCTAACACTCATTAGTTATATTGGTGGTATATTTGCCGCTTCTAAAAAAGCACTTAAAAAGTAAGAAAGCTATGCAAAAAGTAACTTTTGCTAATAAAAAAAGCCCCTTTTACACGGCCCTTCGTAAAGAAGTGAATGCATATTTCAAAGAAAAAAATATTTCACAACAAGGTAATTGGAGCCTATATATAAAAACAATAATTTTTTTATCGGTAACAGTAATGCTATATACGTGGCTGGTATTCTATACCCCTGTGTGGTATATAGCCTTACCAATGGCAGCATTATTGGGTATGAACCAAGCTTTTATTGGTTTTAATATTATGCACGATGCTTGCCACGGCAGTTATAGCGAAAAAAAATGGGTAAATGATTTATTTGGTTACAGCATGAACTTTTTAGGGAGTAATGCTTTTTTATGGAAAACCAAGCACAATGTAGTGCACCATACGTTTACCAATATTGATGGTATTGATGATGATATCATGAAAATACCGGTACTACGTCATTGCGAAACGCAAAAGAAACTAAAAATGCACCGCTACCAATATATCTATAGCGTGTTAATCTATTTCTTAACAATCCATTTTTGGGTTTGGCTAATGGATTTTATTAAATACTTTACCGGAAAAGTGGTGGTTACTCCACTAAAGAACTTCACTGTAAAAGAGCACATAGTATTTTGGGTAAGTAAACTTTGGTATGTAGTGGCATATATAATTATCCCTATATATTTTGTTGGTTTCACTCCTTTTATTATCGGTTTTTTAGTTATGAATGCACTATTTGGATTTACAATGTCAGTAGTATTTCAATTAGCACATGTAGTAGAAAAAGTGCAATTTGAGGAAGCCTTGCACGGTGATAAGATAATTGATAAGGAGTGGGCAGAACATCAAGTGCTTACCACGTGTAACTTCTCTACAAGAAATAAAATTATCTCATGGTTTTTAGGGGGGTTAAATTTTCAAATAGAACACCACTTATTCCCTAAAGTTAGCCACATCCACTATCCTGAAATTAGTGGTATTGTAGAGCGTGTTTGCAAACAGTTTAACATTAGCTACAATTACTACCCTACTATGGGGCAAGCTGTTGCCTCGCACTTTAAGGTAATGCGCGATTTGGGAAGATAGGCCGACGCGCTTTTCTTTTTAAAGGTTGCTTCCAAATGTCATATTTTATACAAAAAACAAAATATGACATTAGATAAAGCAACGTAAGCACATTTTTATGGTTTCTTTATTCAGAACAAACCATAAAAGTGTGCTTATGAAAAAACACTACTATCTAAACAAAAAAACTGTCCTCTTCTTCTTTTTTATTTTATGCATAGTCTCAAGTAAAGCCAGTGTAATGGGATCTGTTATAACCTATAAAGCTATTGATTCTGTAAAATATGAAGTTACTTTAACTGTATTTCGTGATTGCAACGGGGCAACCATGCCCACTACTATAGATTTAGACGTTACAGGTAAACCAACGGGAGTTTTTGCAGTTACTTTACCAAAAATTTCAAGCAGAGATGTTACAGGGATTAACCCTAATTGTAAAATATTCAAAAGCAAATGCAATGGCGGGAATTATCAGTATGGTATTGAGGAGATAGTTTATAGAGGTGTGGTAAATATTAGTGGAGGGGCATGCCAATATACTTTTGCATTCGACTATTGTTGCAGATCTTCAAGTATCACTACCGGAGCAGCAAATCAAAACCATTATAATTTTGCTATGGTAAATAAATGCTATGGTGAAAATAATTCGGTATTAGCTGAAACGCCATCGTTTTTAATTGGTTGGGGTAGAAATTTTAGTACTGTAATTTTTAAAGGTGATACAATAAATACACAAGATTCAATAGCATATTCTTTAGCCAAACCAATGTCGGGAGCAACCACATTTAACTCATATTCCGGTTCATGGTCATACTTACGTCCCCTTTCTTTTCTGGGTTTTCCAAATACAACCCTTAGCCCTCCGGCTGGTTTTCATTTTAATGCTGCATCCAGTGAATTATCATTTAGACCTACTACCAATAATCAACAAACTGTGCTATGCGTTGAAGCTAAAGAATACAGGAGAATAAACGGAAAAATGGAGGTTGCAGGGATTTCACGCATGGACTATTCAGCCAGCTTTGTTTATACAGGCTTTAACCGAGCACCAACAATACAAGGACAAAATTTTGTAAGGGTTTGTATTGGTGATACAACCGAAATAGAAATAACAACTAATGATATCGACTTTAGTGATACTACATTTTTAGATGTTGCTAATATACCCACCGGGGCAACCGTTATTTTTTCAAGGATAGGAAAGCATGCCAAGGCTATTATTAAGTGGGTTCCCAAATTAAGTGATGTTAACCCTAACCCTTATTCAATTATAGTAACTGCTACTGATGATGAATGTCTCATAGTAGGTAAAAGTGTCAAAGCATTTAGTATACTGGTGCAAAAAATACCTGATGCCGGAGATATAAAAATCCTCTCTAAGGCCCCTCAATGCAATTCTGCCGAAGTAGTACTTTCCGTTAGTAATAAATTACAAAATCCAATAATTTCAATGGTTGATGAGGATAGTATGGCTTTTTTAAGCAACGATACATCACGTTTATACTTTAAAAATAGTGGATGGAGTAAGTTTCATATAACAGTAAAAAGTGATAATTTTTGTGATTACATACAAACAGATTCCGTTTTAGTTACTCCTCAATACAGCATTCAATTGAACACTAAAAAAGATACGGTGGTTTGTAAAAATGAAAATGTTGCATTTTTTACCACCCCTTTAACAGGTACAGCACCCTATACCTATAAGTGGGTAGATAGAGGTACACGAACAACTAAACACAATACGGCATCATTTAGCCAAAAAATGCTGGCATCTCAACTGCATAGTATATTAGTTGTTGATGCAAACTATTGTGCAGGTATTGATAGTGTGGATATAACAGTTAATGATTTGCCTATTGTTGACCTCGGATATGGGCCGACAGTTTGCCCTAATGATAGCTTTAAACTAACTGCAAAGCACGTTTCAGGGGCAGTACCTGCAAAATATAATTGGTTTGGAAAAGATACCCTGCAATCAATAAAAACTGCGATATCCTCAACTCGTAAGTTTTATGTTGAGGGAATAAGCCAACAGGGCTGTATATCACCATTAGATTCTATTGAAATCAAAGTACACTCCATTGAAGTTGATGCAGGGACATATTATGGAAACTGTGTAGGCTGGCCGGTAACATTAGTGGCATTTCCGCTAGGCGGTCTCAAACCATTTAACTACAGTTGGGTAAATAGTAACAGTAACACAAATGTTATATCAATTTATCCCTCAAAAGATACTTCACTAGTTGTGCGGATGGAAGATTTCAGAGGGTGTGTGGTATACGACACTGCATTTGTACCCGTTTTTGTGCCCACAAGCTTTCAAGCCCCTTCAAATGTAAGTACATGCAGTGGTGTTAGTACTAATATTAAACTTACCAATATTATTGGCGATGGTCCTTTTTCTTTCTTTTGGAATGGAGTACAAGGAGTAGATAGCTTAGGTATTGCACCCAACAAAACCGAGAGTATAAAAGCTGAAATAATGGATATAAATGGTTGTGTGGTAGAAAAAGATATAACCGTAACTGTTTATCAAAACCCTAGGGTAAAACTGGGGCAAGATAAAACCGTGTGTAGAGGAAGTAAACAAAATTTAATAGCTTCAGTGTCGCAAGGTAAACAACCATACAACTACTTATGGTCTGATGGAAGCACAGGTTCAATTTTTTCAACAACGGTAAATGCAAAAAGACAAATTACTTTAAAGGTTGAAGACGCAAACGGTTGCAAAGGAGATGATATTATACTATTAGACACATTACCTTCACAAAGAGCTATTTTAACTCCGTTTACAGAACCGTTTTGTGAAGAAGACCCTCCGGTAAGCTTGCAAAGTATACCTGTTATTGGTACTTGGACAGGCGCAGGGGTTAACGGAAAAATATTTAACCCTAACACTGCAGATGCAGGCGTACATACCTTAAAGTTTAATTTTATTAGCCAATATAATTGCCCTGAGCAAGGCGAGATTTATGCAGTAGTAAAACAAGTTCCAAAAGTGGGTTTTACTGTTGACAAAACTAAAGGATTGCTGAATACAGTATTTAACTTCACAAATACCACACAGGCTGATACCACTTATACTAGTGAGTGGAGCATGGGAGACGGAAATATACTTACCGCACAAAATCCTAGCTACACATACTCAAAAGCAGGGAAGTATACGGTAATACTTAAAGTAGATAATGGAGTATGCGCAGTGCAAAGCATCCAAAAATCGGGATATATTCAAGTTGACAGCATGATTACTTCAGTTTTTCAATTTAAAAAAGAGGGAATAAAAGTTTATCCCAATCCGATAAGTGATAAGTTTACAATAAAATCAGAAAGTGAAATAAATAAAGTTACTCTTCATAATATCTTTGGCAAACAAGTTATTGCACAGGAAATAAATGCCTTAATAACTAATATTAATGTTGGCAGACTAAGTAAAGGCATATATACATTAACCATAGAATTAAATACTGGTGTAACTAAAATTGCGAAAATAGTTGTAAACTAATTTGTTATAAGCTATTATAAAATGTGTCGAGACGGACTTTACCTTAAAAAGGTTGCTTATACAAAATGAATTTTGTATAAAAACTAATATTTTAGGCAACAGTGAAGCGGCATTATGGTTTCTTAAAAGCAACCTAAAAGCAAATTCCTATGAAATATTTTATCTATCAACTAAGTAAAAAAACTCTTTTTATTATAACTTTTTGTATTAGCTGTTTTGCTGCAAAAGCGCAATTTGGCTCTTATATTAGCTATACAGCTATTGATTCGATAAAATACGAAGTAGTATTAACTGTTTTCAGGGATTGTAACGGTTCACCAGCGGGGAATACTGCAACTGTGGAAGTTTTTGGAAAATCAAGCGGTCCTTTCAAAGCCACGTTAAATAAAGTTTCAACCAAAGATATAACAGGAATAAACCCCAAGTGTCCTCAAAAATCAAAATGTAGTGGTAGCTATGCATACGGTGTAGAAGAAATAGTTTACAAAGACACTGTGGATATTAGCGGCGGAAGTTGTAATTATGAGTTTAGATATAGCAACTGTTGCAGACCTAGCAGCATAACTAACGGTCCTGCAAATACTAACCACTTTAATATTGCTACAATAAACAAGTGTTATGGGTTAAATACTGCTGCACAATTATCAAAAATTAGAATTCTAATTGCATCAGGGCAAGATTTTAAAGGAAAGATATTTATTGGTGATACGATAAATACACAAGACTCTATTGTTTATTCACTGGTAAGAGTTTTAACAGATATTGGTAAACCTGCTTCCTATAGTGGGGTATACGACCATACCAGACCTATTACATTTTTAGGGTTCCCAAATAAGAGTTTAAATCTACCTGCCGGTTTCCATTTCGATAGGGAAACCAGCGAGTTTGCGTTTAGACCCACAAAAAATAATCAAGTAGCAGTGTTTTGTGTTGAAGCCAAAGAGTTCAGGAAAATTAATGGAGTGATGCAAGTAATAGGAACATCACGTGTAGAATATGTAAATGCTGTTATCTCTTCACCAAATAATAAAACACCATATATAAGCGGACAATCAGTAATAGCATGTGCAGGGGCAACCACCAGCATTACTTTAGAAGCAAAAGACATTGATAAAAAAGACACTACCTTTTTAGATGTTGTAGGATTACCTCAGGGAGCTACAGTTACCTACTCAAGAAAGGGTAATAATGCATTGGCAACTGTTACTTGGACACCCAAGCAAAGTGATATAAGTAATATCCCATATACTTTCACTGCAACAGCATCAGACGATGCTTGCCCGTTAAGCGGGTTTTCATCAAAAGGATTTAGCTTTACTGTAAGAAAAGCACCTAAGGCAAATGATGTTAAGGTAGTGTCTAAACAGGCTAGTTGTAGTTCAGCAGAAATTATAATTGAGATTGACTCAAGCATAAAGAAGCCGATAATTAGCATGACGGATGAGGATAGTCTTTCTTTTGGAACAAACGATACCTCACGACTATACTTTAAAGGCAGTGGCTGGAAGAAGTTTTTTGTTAAAGTAAAAAACCAAAGTTTTTGCGATTACACATTGGTAGACTCTGTTTTTATTAACCCCCAATATAACCTGCAACTTAACACAAAAAACGACTCAACAGTTTGTCCTAACCAAAGCTTTATGTTTTTTACCAACGCTTTAAATGGTACTGCGTCATATTCTTATTTATGGCAAGATATTAATACTAACAATACGGTATCAACTGCATCAACATTTAGTGTTACAATGGGCATAAAAAATTTACATTATAAGCTTCTTGTAGCAGACAGTAATTACTGTATAGGGTATGATAGTGTGAAAATGAGTGCTTATGAACTTTCTATAATAAAAGTAGGAAATAAAGAAATTGAAAAATGTCCCAACAAACCGTTTCAGTTAAGTGCTTCGCATGTTTCAGGACCGCCTATAAAACAGTTTCATTGGGTTGGAGTTGATACACTACCTATAGTTACGGCACAATTATCAAAACCGGGAACATTTACAGTAGTAGCAATAAACACTGATGGGTGTAGAGTATTGGGTCGTACAAGTGTGAAGCTATATCCAATAGGGGTAAATGGCGGGCAATACACGTCTTGTAAAAATGCATCAATACAATTAGTAGCAAAAAGCACTGCGGGAAATTTACCTTTCAAGTATTCATGGTTGAGTAATAGCGTTAAAAACGATTCAACAATAGTTAATATTAAAAACAACGATACTTCTTTTGTTGTGAGAATAGAAGACGGCAGGGGCTGTATTGCTTATGATACAGCTAAAGTTATTACCTTTCCCTCAGTAAAATATCAGTTGCCATTAAACCCCGCAACATGTGCAGGAATACCCATAAACATTAAACTAAATAATATACAAGGTGCAGCACCGTTTACCTTTGTTTGGGATGGAAAGACAAGTACTGATAGCAGTAATGTTTTTACTTTACAACAAACTAAAAATGTTGCAGTTGATATTATAGACAGTAATAATTGTAAAGTATCAGACCATATAAATATTACAATAAACCAAAACCCCGAACCCCGTTTGGGTAACGACAAAAAAGAGTGCAAGGGCACTAAAAAAGTATTAAAGGCTTTTGTAGTAAGTGGAACAAAACCATTTAATTATTTATGGACAGACGGCAGCACTAACGATAGCTTTACAACAACAATAAATACAGTAACAAAAATAGGATTGCAGGTTACCGATGTTAATGGTTGTGTAGGGGTTGATACTATAACTTTTGATACCATTCAATCTCAAAATGCTGTTTTAACGCCATTAGCTAATCCATTTTGTGAAGAGGACGCACCTGTTTCACTTAAAAGCACTCCCACAATTGGTACTTGGACAGGAGCCGGTGTAAACGGAAAAATATTCAACCCTAAATCAGCAGGGGCTGGAGTACACCCTTTAAAGTTTAACTTTACCAGTATTTATAACTGTCCTGAAGAGGGAGAGATTTATGCAGTAGTAAAACAAACACCGCAGCCTGATTTTACAGTAGATAAAACCAAAGGCACGCTTAGTACAGTATTTAACTTTACAAATACTACACAAGCTGATACTACTTATACCAGCGAATGGAATATGGGCGATGGAAGCATACTTACTGCACAAAACCCCAGTTATACATATCCAAAAGTTGGAACGTATACAGTTACACTAAAAGTAGATAATGGAGTGTGTTCAGTAAAAACGATTACTAAAAGCAACTTTATTGAGGTTGACAGCATCATTAATTTTATACCAACCAGCGGAAAAGACAGACTAAATATATTTCCTAACCCGGTAAGTGAAATTTTAACAATTGTAGCAGAGCAAGAGATAAAAGAGGTTGAAATAATTGATTTACAAGGCAAACAAGTACCGGTAGAGAACTTAAAAACAACGGAAATAAATGTAAAAAACATCCCTCAAGGGCTGTACATACTTATTACAAAACTTAAAAGTGGCGCAGAAATAAAAACTAAATTATTAATAACCCATTAAATCCCGTATGTATGGAAGCGTTAAAAAAAGGTTTCATCCTTCTCACACTTTTAATTTTTTTTCAATTCAGTGCCAAAGCGGGGCATGCAGAATTAGGCTCTCATGTAGGCTATAAAGCAATAGACTCAACAACCTATGAGGTAACTGTAACCATTTACAGGGACTGTAACGGTATTGTTCCTGCAACAATTAAGTTGGGTATTACCGGAAAAACTACAGGCTTTTTTGAGGTAGTACTTACTGAAGTTTCCACTACAGATATAACCGGGGCATATTTAAACTGCAACTTTATAAGTAGATGTACAGGGTCATTTGCCTACGGTATACAGAAGGTAATTTATAAAGATACAGTTGATATTTCGGGTGGGGCATGTGAGTATAGGTTTAGTTATAAAGACTGTTGTAGAAATAGTAATATTACTACAGGTTCAGCAAACACTGGGCACTATAACTATGCGATGGTAAACAAGTGCTTTGGCATAAACAACTCTGTACAAGCAAACCTCGAGCCTAGAATATTAATTCCTGTTGGACAAGATATTTTTATGACCACTTTTAATGGTGATAAAATAGACAAACAAGACTCAGTAGTTTATAGCCAGGCAGATGTTTATGAAGATAGTGTAACCAGTTCTTCCTACTCGGGATCTTGGACAGCGCAAAGACCAATATCATTTTTAGGGTTCCCAAACAATGGTCTCAACTCTCCTGCAGGTTTTAAGTTTGATGAAACAACCAGTGCTCTAAGGTTTAGACCCACAGTACAAAACCAAGTAACACTCTTTTGTCATGAAGCAAGAGAGTATAGAAAGATTAATGGTAAAATGGAACTTGTAGGTCTTACCCGTATGGAGCATGAAGTAATTGTTATAGGAGGGCCTAATAACAAAACACCCACTATAAAAGGAAGTTCAGCAGTGGCTTGTGTGGGGCAAAAAACGTGTATTGATTTTGAGACCGACGATGTAGACAAGAATGATAGTACTTTTTTAACTTTCAAAGGATTACCACAAGGTGCTACCGTAACTTATAGCCGTAAAGGAAGATTGGCTACTGCACAAGTTTGTTATGTTCCCACAAAAGCAGATGTAAGCAATAATCCTTACCAATTTACTGTGTTTGTTAGCGATAATTCATGTGAAATAAGTGGTAGAAGTTCGTCATCGTTTACTTACATTGTAGATAATTCTCCTGACTCAACTAATATTGAAGTACTTTCAAAAACAACTAGTTGCAGCTCGACAGATATTATTGTGAACTTGAAAAATACTTCAGGTTTAACAGGATTATCGTGGGAAATATTTGATGAGGATAATTTGTCCAAATCAACCAATGATACTGCTAAACTATTTTTTAAAGGCAGCGGTTGGAAGAAGTTTTTTGTGATACTTAAGGCAACCAACTCGCTTTGCACATTTACCTTAGAAGATTCAGTTTTTATAGCTCCACAATACAGCTTAAATCTAAATACAATAAAAGATTCAACACTATGTACTCAGAGTGCACTTTCAATATTCACAACACCACTTAACGGAACAGCACCTTATAATTATTTATGGTCTTCTAATGTTGGCAATAACCTTTCTACACAATCTTCTTTCACACAAAATATCAATACTGTCGGTAAATCTAAGTATTATGTTTTTGTTAGTGATGACAATGGCTGTATAGGCAACGATTCAACAGAGATTACACTTACCGACCCACTAATTATTAGTGCAGGCAATTACCCTTCAATTTGTGGTAATTCTGTATCAGTACAATTAAAAGCAAACGTTACTGCGGGTAAAACACCTTTTAAATATACGTGGCTCCCAAATAATGTAACTACTGATACATTTACAGTTGCCCCAACAACTTCAACAAATTACATACTAAAGGTTGAAGATGGTACAGGTTGTATAGCTTATGATACCGCAAAAATTATAGTAGCCCCGCAGGTAAGCTTCACACCACCTCCAACAACTACAACTTGTGAGGGTAACTCGGTAACCCTCCAAGCCATTAATATTGTAGGTGTTGCACCTATCACTTTTACTTGGGACAGTATTTCTGCTACTGACAAATTCACTATAAGTAATCCTACACAAAGTAAAGCTATAACTATAGAAATGAGAGATAGCAACAATTGTGTAGCTACGCGTTTTGTGCAGCTTGTTGTAAACCAGAATCCTGAAGTTTCCGCAGGAGCCAATAAAACGGTTTGTAGGGGAGTTCCTTTATTTGTTCAAGCTACAGCTACCAAGGGAAAATCACCGTATAGCTTCAAATGGTCTAACAATGTTAGTACTGATAGCTTTACTACAGTTTTAAATGCACCCAGACAGTTTATAGTTGAAGTAACCGATGATAACGGTTGTAAAGCAACAGATAACGTTACATTCCAACTACATCCGAAAGATAATATTACCATAACCCAATTAGCCCCCCAATGCGAAACGGGTAACCCTATAGCATTAACAGCAAACCCAAATACAGGCATTTGGAGTGGAAATGGTGTAGGTACAGGTAATTTGTTCATCCCACAGCTTGCAGGTATAGGGGTGCATAAGGCTACATATAACTATACAAGCAGTAAAGGGTGCACTGAAACTGACGATATGTATATAGTAGTGAAACAGGTGCCTGATGTGAAATTTACAGTAGATAAGGTAAAAGGAGTGCCCAATGACCAGTTTAATTTTACAAACCAAACAACAGCAGATACCAACTATACGGTAGTGTGGAACTTTGGTGATTTAGGAGCACCTGGAAATATCAGCCAACTGGCAAACCCCAGTTACACCTATACCAAAAAAGGATTGTATACGGTTAAGCTAACAGTTTATAATGGGGTGTGCAGCCCACAAACAGAAACTAAAGCAGACTATATTTTAGTAGATAGTGCTACAGTTTCTACACCTGAAATTAATAAAACAAGTATTAAGGTTTACCCAAACCCTGCTAATGAAAACATTTTTATAGAGTCGGAAAATACAATTTCTGTTATCTCTATTTACGATGTAGCAGGAAGAGAGGTTTACCAATTAACAGACAACAACAACCCCAATATAATTATAGATATTGCTACACTTAAAAACGGAGTGTACTGGATTAAAGCAAGCTTTAAAGAGGGTGCATCAGCGTATAAAAAAATTGTAATAAGTCATTAAAAAAAATTCGATGAACGGCAGTTATAAATAATGGGCAAAGGTAGTGTATACACTACCTTTGTTGTTTTATGAAAAAACTATTTCATTACTTAGCCGTAGCTTTTTTACTAATCGGTTTAGTTAAGAGTACTTGTGCTACCCATGTAATGGGGGGTGAAATTACCTATAAAAATTTAGGGTCAAATAAACTGGAAATAACAGTTTCAGTATATAGAGATTGTAATGGCATTGCTTTAAGTAATTCTCCTTTACAAGTTAGAAGTGATAGTGGTTTTTATTCATTTACACTTAATAAAGTTTCTGTAATAGATATTACAGGTATTAACCTCAACTGTCCTGTGCAAAGTAGATGCAAGGATACAGCAACATATGGTATCGAGGAGCATATTTTCAGAGATACAATAGACATGTCGGCATTAAAGGGTTGCAAGTTTGTATTTAGCTGGATGCAATGTTGTAGAAACGCTAACATTTCAACCGGAGCAGCGAATCATAACTATTATATGGAAACCACCTATAATAAATGCTTAACACCTAACAATTCATCGCCTTCCTTCTTAAGCTATCCGGTATTGTTGTTAGGTAGGGGACATGATATTAGCGTTTCTCATACAGCAGTTGATACTGTTGATAACGATGAAATTACCTATGAACTTACGGAACCCTTATCGGCACAAGGGGCTAAAATTGGTTATTCAGGTTCATGGAGTGTTTCACGCCCGCTAACCTTTTTGGGTTATCCCAACGCAGGATTAAATTTTCCTGCAGGCTTTAGGTTCGACTCTTTAACCAGCAATATGAGTTTTCGCCCTACTATAACAAACCAATCAACAGTTATTTCTTTAAAGGTGAAAGAGTGGCGAAAAATTAACGGTATCAGAACTCAAATAAGTGAAACCCATAGGGACATACAGCTAATAATTATTAATGCAGGCAATAATAATGCCCCAAGAATTGACAGCACATTTAGCAGTATAGTAAAAGCATGCACACCGGGAACATATTGTGTGACGATACCCATTGAAGATAAAGACACAAGCGACACGCTTAGCATACAGATTAAACATAATTTCAAAAATCTAACGTATACCAAAGACACAATCTCTCCCAATAAAATTAACTTAAAAGTTTGCTATACAGTTGACTCTAATGTTTTTAATAATTCAGGCAGTTATTATTTTAAGATAATTGCAGAAGACGGTGCGTGTCCATTCACAGTGCGCTCAGAAAAAACTTACTTCTTTAGGCGGGATAGTCCCCAAAAAATAGTTATACCATCGTTGCCTTTATTTTGCGAAAATGATTCCCCTCTATTATTACTGACAAGTCCAAACTTTGGCACATGGAGTGGTTCCGGTATAAGTGGCGGTACATTTTCACCATCATTAGCCGGAAAAGGAATACACAATATTGTATATAGTTTTAAAGATAGTATAACAGGCTGCTCTAATAAAGATAGTGTGTGGGTTAGGGTTTTACAACAGCCTAAAGCAAGTTTTACTGCCAACAAGAATATTGGATTATCTACAGATACATTTAAGTTTACCAACACAACCACCGCCGACACTGCATTTCTAAGCTTATGGAATATGGGGCAAAACGGGGCTGCGGGTAATACACAGAACACTAAAGATGCCAGCCATGTATATAATGATTCAGGCAAGTTTATTATCAGCCTAATTATTAATAATGGAGTTTGTAAAGCCGATAGTACCCAAGATACTGTGGTACTTAGCTTCCCATTATCACTAAGAAAACTTCCTCAAATAGTATTAAAATTATATCCAAATCCTGCGAAGGATAAACTTACCGTTGAAGCTGAAAGAGAAGTAGTGAGCATTAAACTGACTGATGTTTTAGGTAGGGTGTATAAGGTAGAAGGTATAAATAGAAGCACCAAACAAGAAATAGATTTAAGTAATTGCTCAGAAGGTGTTTATACAGTTGTAGTGAGAGACGCTGAAGGAAGTGTTTTTATAAGTAAGGTGCTGATAAGGCGTTGATAAAAATTGAGTTTTCTGTTTCTTGGTAAAGTATATATTGATATTTGTTATTTAAGGTATGATTTCCAAAACACGGTTTTTTATTCTTTGTATTTATTTGCTTGGTGCAAAAACTCTTTTAAGTGTCCACATTCGCGGTGCTGAGATTAGTTATAAATATTTGGGTAATAATAAATATGAACTAGAGGTAATAACATATAGAGAATGCAATGGACCTGGCTCATTTCCTGTTGGTCCCCCAATAAATTTAAAAGTTGAATCTTCTTGTGGAACCTCAACTTTTAGTATTACTAATTTAATTCAGGTAAGTGATGCAACAGGGATAGGCAAAAATTGTAGTTTAAAAACACGATGTAATGGAGGAGGCTCAATTTACGGGGTCGAAAAAAGAATATTTAAAGATACTATCGATCTATCAAATGATACATGTTCTATTTATGAAATATCATATGAAGGATGTTGTAGGGTTTTAACAACAACTTTTAATATAGCAACAGACACTGAAGTAAAAGTTAAAATTAATAAATTACTCAAAGAGTCATCACCCAAATTCTTGAACCCACCAGTCTTTTTTTATCCAGTTTCAGAACAACAGTTTCTATCATTCGAAGCAACTGGAAACTCTGATAGTACTTTTGTTTCTTACGAACAATTAACTCCAATTACAAAATCTAATCTACAGTATATAAATCCATGGTCGGCAACTAGACCTTTAACATTTCAAACATTCCCAAGAAATTGGGATCAATTCCCGGGTGGTATTAGATTTGATACTACAGTTGGAAATTTGAGCTTTAAGCCAGTTGTTGTTAATCAAGTTACTCCAATAGTTATTCGAGCAAAAAAATGGAAATTTATAAATGGCAAGAAACAAATAGTTTCTGAGTCAATAAGAGAGATTATCGTTACAACTACACCCAATGTAAATTCACTACCTAATTTTAATACCTACGATAATACTTATATATTTTGTCCCGATACGGGAAGAAAAAGTATAGATATAAATATTCACGATAATGATAGTACTGATAGTTTAAGCTTGCGTTACTACCATAATCTTGGAAGTAACTTAATAAGTATAAATGATTCAGGTAGTAGAAATAGTAAAGTCTTAAGGTTAGAATATCTAATTGATTCAAACGTTATTAAAAGAACAAAAATTTCTACCTTTACTGTAGAGGCTAACGACAATGTTTGTGATTATAATGGTACTGCAACTAAAGCGTTTATAATAAAGATATTACCTTACCTTCAAGATAGTTTTTCAATTACTAAAAATTTGAGATGTAGACTTTTAAAGCTAGAAGCAAATAACAATAGTTCAGTAAATAAGCCTATTATAAGTTGGGAGATAGCTTCAACAAAGGACACTATAATTAGGAGCCAACCCATCACTTCATTTGATTTACCTGATACAGGTTGGTATAAAATACGATTAGAGGTGAGTAGTGATGAACATTGCTCAAAAAGGCTCTATTACGACTCTATATACCTATCTCAAGCAGCTTTTTTAGAAATGAAAGCTCCTGCTGATACGTCATTATGTTTCAATCCCTCAATAAACATACAACCCACAGTTATTAATGGAACTCCACCCATAAACTACAACTGGTCTACAGGCGATACAACACCAACAATTACAGTTTTAGCAACAGCTCAAGCCAATCAATATTGGGTATCAGTTACAGATGCTAATAATTGTTCAGTCGCTCAAGACACAGTTAATATTTTTTACTACAACCCAAAAGTTAGCCTTAGTGGTAATAGCGAAGTATGTATAAGAGATACTATTCAGCTTCAAGCCATATTATCAGATACCACAAAGCCCACTTTTGGCTGGGTAGGTTTTAATTCAAGCACACAGCTAAGCGATAACCCTACCAATAATAAAATCTATACGTTTAGCTTAACAGACTTTGCAGGTTGTAAAATAGATACTACGTGGAATGTCAAGGTCTACAATCCTAAAATAAAGTTTACACATAATGCGGATGTATGCAGAGGTGATAGTCTTACTTTTTCTGCCCAAGCGGATAGTGGTAAACCCCCTTATTCTTATAATTGGGTTACTCTTAATAAAATGGGGCAAAGTGTAAAAATAGCTACTCAAGGACTTGGTTTAGGCTTTGTAAATGCTACATTAGAAGTAACGGATAGTTTTGGGTGTATGGTTACAGGCTCAACAAAAGCCTTTGTAAAACCTAAACCAACAGTGAGCACAAGTGCTATAGCTTCTAAGTGTATAGCGATCGGGCAAATAAGCTTAATACCTTATGGTACACCGGCTGGCGGATTTTGGATTGGAAAGGGCGTAGATAGTGCCAGTAGTAATTTAAACCCTCAAATATCTGATACGGGAGTGCACTTGTTAGTGTATGTTTATACAAATAATTTTAATTGTACTGATTCATCTGGAACAACAATAAAAATTGAACAAGAAAACAAAGCTGATTTTGTTGCAAACAAAACTGTTGCAGAGGAAGGGGATACAGTAAAGTTTACCAATATATCGACAGCAAAAGATATAAATAACAGTAAATGGGATTTTGGCGATCCTAACTCAAGCAATAACACCTTTACAGGCAAAGATGCCAGTCATACTTATAATGACTCTGGCTTATATACCATACAGCTTATTGTAAGCGGGGGAGTTTGCCCAGATGATACTCTGATAAAAGTAGATTATACCACTATTAATAAAAAATCTACTATTTCTGTAAAGGAGCTTAGCAAAAACGTACTTAAACTTTATCCCAATCCAGCAAAAGACAAACTCACTATTGAGGCTGAAACGGAAATAGTGAGTATTAAGCTTATTGATGCATTGGGTAGAGAGTATAGGGTGAAGGATGTTAAACCAGAAACTAAACAAGAAATTAATTTAAGCTCATTTGCTATGGGGGTATATATTATTAAAGCTAAAGATAGTGAAGGATATATATACACTAGCAAAGTACAGATAAGTCGCTAAAAAACAGGTTTAAACTGCTCAAAGGCTTGCATGCAGTTATTGCAATAATGCATGGCACGGCATAGGGTAGGACCAAAGGGAGTTTTCATTTCAGTATTGCGGCTTTTGCAATGTGGGCATTCTACATCACTAAGCACGTCAAGTTCTATATAACCTTCTTTTTTCTCTACCGGAGGGGCTAAACCGTGTTTTAATAAGGCTTGTTTACCTTTTTCAGTAATTCTATCAGTAGTCCAAGCGACATCAAAAGTGGTTTCTACCTCAATATTCGGTATCTCCATTTTTTGGAGGCGTTCTTTAACCATATCCTCCATAATACGTAGTGCCGGACAACCGGAAAATGTAGGGGTCATATTCACCTTCACACTTTCACCATTGTCTTTTACACTCACGCCTGTAATAATCCCTAAGTCTACCATAGAAATAGTAGGTATTTCAGGGTCCATCACTTCTTCAAGTGCATTCCATATGTCTTTCTCGGTTACCACTGGATTAATGATTATCTTTTATAAGTAACTTTTTAAGTAGTAAAAAGTTCAAATCAGAAAATCTATAAATTAAAAATTCTACTACCACTCTGCACCGGGGTCAATGCGGAATACTTCCGTCATCTCATCCAATAGCGGTTGTAAATGTTCTGTATGTTGCCCTTTGCGTCCGTCATAAGCAGGTTGCCAAGTACTCTCAGCAGGCATTTCTAGATTTGCCTTTTTTATTACGGGTGCTATAGCTTCAAGCCAGCGTTCTTGCAAGGCTTTTTCGCCAATAAATACACCATCCGCAATTAGTTGGTCTTCGTATTCAGAAGGCTCAAAAATTCCCAAGGCAAGGTTAAAAGTTTCATTCAGTGCAGTTTGCATACGTGCATGGCTTTCTTCGTTACCTGTACCCAATTTCATTAGGAAGGTATCTGCGTGAAAAACATGGTATTTAACCTCTCCTTTAAATTTACGCACTACTTTACCCAAGGGAGGAAATTTTGTATTCGCTAAAGCTTCGAAGCGTAATAAATCGGCGTTATCGTATAAGAAATGGCGTATTAAACTAAAATCATACTCGCCAATAGGATATTCTACTAACTGTGAGCAGTGATATTGGTTAGCGTTACGCATAAAGGCAACTGTATCAGGATCTTGCTCACCCATTTGGTTTAAAATGGTAAATAATGCTAACGACTGACCAATTTTATCCTGAGCCATACTAGAGAAAGCAATATCTTCTTCTAACAAAGGACCAAAACCTGTCCACTCGCTGTTACGGTGACCTAAAATTAGCAGGTCGTCCGCCATTTTATATAAAAGTTCTTTTATGTGTAGTTGCTCGCTCATGGTTTTATTTGTTGGCTTGTTCTTCTTTATATTTACTAATACGGTCTACCACTTTATATACACCCGGCTCGCGATATTGTTTATCAGGTACGGTAGAAAAAATATCATCATCGTCGTAGTCTGTAGCGAAAATATCAGAGGTTTTGGCTACCCACATGTTTACGCATACCCCACGGCGACCGTATTGTTCTTTGGCAAAAAGTAACGCCATTTCTGGGTTAGGGGCGTGAAGTGAACCTACATGCTCGTGGTGAGTTCCACGTTTTTTTTGGGCAAAAACTTCAAAAGTTTGAAACTGATCCATCTCTTGCAAGGGTTGCTCAAACTCTTTATCTCCATCTATTTGTGCGCGTGAGACACGCGGGTCTAACGATTTGATTATCATAATGCAGTATTAAACTAACGCAAGTTAGTTTAACAAAAGTGGAATTGCAAGAATTGTAAAATGTTACTAATTGGTTAAGTAAAAACTCTATTTTGCATAAAATAGATTGCAATGAAAAGAGGCGAGAAATTATGGACGAGAGACCAACTAATTATTGCGTTATACTATTACTGTAAAACTCCTTTTAATAAAGTAACAGATAGGCATCCATTTGTAATTGAAGCGGCTAATTTGGTAGGTAGAAGTACAGGGGCAATAAAAAGGAAAATGGGAAACTTAGGAAGTCTCGACCCTGAATTAAAGAAAAGGGGTATAAGAGGGCTTGGCAATAGAAGCAAACTTGATGAGGAGGTTTGGAATTATTATTATCAAGTAAAATGGTATGGGTTAGCAGAAGATGCAGAACAGTTGATTTCTAATATTAAGGGCGTAGAATTAGAGAAAAGTATAAATATTGATGTATCAGACTTAACTGAAGGAAAAGAGAAATTAAGAGAAATAAAGGTTAGAATAAATCAAAATTTTTTTCGTGATACAATATTAGCCTCGTATAATAATAAATGTGCCATAACAGGCTTGCCAGCAAAGGAGTTGTTGATAGCAAGCCATATTAAGCCTTGGGGAAAAGATGAGAAAAATAGGCTTAACCCTTCAAATGGAATCTGCTTAAATGCTTTACATGATAAAGCATTTGATAGGGGGTTAATTACGATAACACCCGACTATAAAATCAAAGTTTCAGAAAGTATTTTTGATTTAGAAAAAGAAAAATCTGTCAAAAGGGATTTTATAAAATACCAAGATAAGAAAATAGTTCTACCTAAAAAGTTTTTTCCAGAGCAAGAGTTTTTAGAGTATCACAACCAAAATATATTTAAAGGATGAATAATATAAAAGCCCTACAAGTAGAATATTTAAGACCCAATAGAACAATAGAAACTATTTTGATTACCGATAGAGATGATGAAAACTTATCAAAACTTGTTTATGTATATAATTATGAAGGAGTGCATTTCAGAGTTTTTAATGAAATAGCAGAGATTGCAAGTTTTTTAAACGGCAACTATGATTATGAACTACTTGCTGAATATTCAACTGAAAGGGGATTAGACAATTTTTTAGAACGGTTTAAACTTGATTTTAAAATCATGCAATCGCTAAGTCCTTTACAATTAATGTAAGTAGCCTCACTCCACCCACTTCTTAAATAGGGGTGCTTTCGCGGCTAATGTCTATTTGTATTTCGGGTAAGGGTTTTAGGTGCGGTTGCCAGTCATTCAGAATTTAGTTCGGAATCTGCGGGCAGACAAAACACCTCCCTTTCTCCCTCATTAGTCCTTACATAACCATAGCAAGGAGGGAAACCTCACCCACAAGCCCTCGTCATTGAGAGGTCTTTCCGAAGAAATCTTTTAACATAATAGGTAACTGATTGCTTCATCAGCCTAAGAATGCTGCTTCGCAATGACGGTGGGGGTGGTGTCATACTGAACGGAGTCGAAGTATGGAAGTGTTGGAAAAAATAAATCACTCTATCCACTTCTTGAATAGGGGGGCTTTTTCACGGCTAATGTCTATTTGTACATCGGGTAGGGGTTTTAGGTGTAGATGTAGTTTGCCTGTGTAGTCGCTTCGGTAATTATCTACAGCATTTATATGTATTATACTTTGGCGGTTACTGCGGAAAAACTTTTCAGGCGGTAGTAGCTTTTCTATTTCTTCTAGTGCTTCGTAGTGGTTTACAATATAGCGTTTCCCCTCAAAGGTGTGGGCGTATATTAGTTCATCTCGCATAAATAAGGCAATCTCATCTATCGCCAAAGGCATTAGCGTGTTTTTATAGTGTACGGTAAAACGCTCTTTGTGTTTGGGTTTGTATAGTTGTTGTACCAAGCCCTCTAGCTGTTGTGTAAGCTGCGGATTAGCTTCGTTCTTGTATATTTTTCGGTATTTTTCTACTGCGTTTTTAAGGTCTTCTTCTTCTATGGGTTTTAGCAAATAATCTACACTGTTTACTTTAAAAGCTTTAAGAGCATACTCGTTATAAGCTGTGGTAAATATTATGGGACACTGTAAATCTGTTTTCTCAAAAATTTCAAAACTGGTGCCGTCACTTAGTTGTATGTCCATAAACACTAAATCGGGAGCAGGGTTATTGTTAAACCATTCTACTGCTGTTTTTAAACTATGCAGTATAGTAAGTAGTTCCACATCAGGGCAGCAGCGTGCCAGTTGATTTTTAAGGTCTGTGGCTATAAGTTTTTCGTCTTCTACAATTACAACTTTCATGGTCTAATCTATAAGGGGAACATCAACAGCAAAATAATCGGGGGTATTGTGCACTCGGGCGTCTTTACCTGTGGTATAATGGTATAACGAGGTAAGGTTATTTAGCCCTCTTTTGTGGCTGCCTTCTACTTGTGTTTTAGGCTGTTGGTTATTTTTTACGGTTAAAAAACCGTCTTCTGTATAAATATCAATTATTAATGCACTATCCTCAAAAGTACTGTTGTGCTTAATCGCGTTTTCTATAAGTATTTGTAATGTAACGGGTATTATTTTTAATCGCTTTTCAGCAGCGTTAATATTAATATTTACTTCTAATCCGTCGCCAAAACGGGTTTGCAATAGTGAGATATAGTTTTGTACGAAGCTTACTTCTGTTTCTAGTGATACAGGATCGTTCTCGTTATTTTCTAATACATAGCGATATACTTTTGAGAGTTGCTTAAGGAATTTGGAGGCTAAATCAGGGTTTTCATAAATAAGGCTATTAAGCGAGGATAAACTATTGAATAAAAAATGAGGGTTTAACTGGTTTTTTAAATTCTCGAAATGGGCTAATGACTTTTCTTTTTCTAATCGTTCTTGACGTAGTAGCGATTTTTTCCACTCAATAAAAAAGTGGTTACCTATTAGCCCTCCATTAGCGGCTAGATTAATAAGTATATAGGTAGTAAAAGCCGATACATACATTTCTGTTGTAAGTTTTATGGGCGAAATAAGTGGGGCTACGCCAAAAATCATAATGGATAAAATGGCAAACAGTTCTATTTGCCCAATAACTAGTTGTGTTATAATTCTTTTTTGTACTCCTTGCGAGTAGGGCATTTTTTTATTGAGGTAGGAGTTTATTTTCTCAAGAGTATACCAAAGTAAAGAAATGATAAATAGACTTATTGAGAATGTAGCTAAATGTTCTTGCCAGGTAAATAGGTGCGAGAAGAATATATAACGTACTACTAACCCCAGTAGCCCCAAACCTAGAACTATTGCTGCACGAAGCGCTAAGGTTCTTTGGCGCTTATTCTTCAAAAAACTCGCGGTTAATAATTTCTCCATCTTGCATTACTATAGTACGGTCTGAGTTTTGGGCAAACTCCCTATCGTGCGTTACGGCTATTATCGTTTGGTTATACTCTTGGGTTAACTCCTTAAATATATCAAAAACTATTTGAGTATTTTTTGTGTCGAGGTTTCCTGTGGGCTCATCACCCATTATTAGTAAAGGGTCGTTTATTAAGGCACGTGCTATGGCTACACGCTGTTGTTGTCCGCCTGATAGTTTTGAGGTAGTTTTTAACGCTTGGTCTTCCATACCCAATAGTTTCAGTTTATCGTAAGCACGCTCTTTTATTTCTTCTCTGCTATATTTACCTAGCTTTAATGCAGGCATCATTACATTATCTATACTTGTAAACTCGGGTAGCAGAAAATGGAATTGAAAAACAAAACCTATTTTCTCATTGCGTATATGCGCCAGTTGATTCTGGGTTTTACCTGTTACCAATTCTTCTGCTATATGTAGGTTACCTTTGTACTCTGTATCCATTGTAGAGAGGATATACAATAGTGTAGATTTGCCACAACCCGATTTCCCTACCAAGGTTAAAAACTCACCCGAATGCACCTCAAAATTGATGTTATTTAACACCCTAAACTCTTGAGGTTGGTAAAAGTACTTGGTTATATTTTCTGCTTTTAAAGCTATCATTTTTTGTTTTTTTGACCACCCTTTCTACCTACTTCAATTCTTCAATTTCGCTCAGATGCTGAAATAAATTTAGCATGACTTGCAACCGCACAACTAATTTTCAATTTTCCATTCTCAACTTTCAATTTATTATCCTCTTAAAATAGCAACGGGATCTACTTTAGCAGCTTTGCGTGCAGGGAAATATCCTGCAAAAAAAGTGGTGAGTATGCCAAAAGCTACCCCAAACACATAGTGCTTTACTTCAAATGCTACAGGGAAATGATCCATGGCTAATACTTCGCCCCCATCAAAAGGAAGAGTGCCTAGGTAGTAGCTAATAAAATAGCCGATTATCAACCCCAACAGAGCACCAATTACTCCTATAATTATAGCCTGAGTCATGAATATATTTATCACATCTTTACCTGCAAAGCCTTGTGCTTTAAGTATGGCAATGTCTTTCATTTTCTCGTTAATAGTCATGCTCATAATATTGTAAATACCAAAGCCGGCTACTATTAATAGGGTAGCTACTACCACAAATGTCATAGCATTGCGGATAACAAAACTTACTAATATGGTAGCATTTGCCGTTTCCCAATCTTCTGATGTAAACCCGAAATTACTGGCGTATTTAGGAGCATACATTTTAGCTTGATTAAGGTCTTTAAGCTTTAGGTTAATATCTGTAATGTAACTGCTGCTTTGCCCTAATATTTTCTGTACGGTTTGTAGTGTGGCATAACTACGGCTATTATCTATAGCTCCAACGCCAAAAGCATACGTACCTGCTATTTTTAAGGTAAGTGTACCGCCTAGAGGAGTAGAAACTATTACATTATCTCCTTTTTTTACATTGAGTTTTTTTGCTAAACCCGTACCCATAAGTATAGCATCGCCTCCTGCTAAAATATCTTCTATTTCACCGCTACGCATTTTAGGTTTCAGGTCGAACATCTTATCCTCTGCTATAATATCTACACCAGTAAGTACCCTGTTTATTTGTGTTGGCCCGTAGTTGTAAAATACTTGCGAGCTTACTGTGGGTGATACTGTAGCCACTTCCGGCAGTTTGCGTAACTGCTCTGCTACATATAGCCCGTTTTTAAGTTTGGGGAGCTCGTTTTTAGGGCGAGGATTGTGGATTATAGTAAGGTGATTTTCTTTATTGGCGTAGTATTCATCGGTAATGCTTTGTTCGGCTACTTCTACATCATTATACAAACGGATATGCGGGGTAGAGGTAAGCGTAGTTTCTGACAGGAAATCGTTTATCCCCGTCATAAAACTAATCATAATAATAAACATGGCTATCCCAAAGGTTACCCCTAAAACTGCTACAATAGAGGTCTTCTTCCGTGAAAGGAGGTGTGTAGTAGCTATATTGAATGACAAATAAGACGGCTTTTTCATACTCACTACTTATTTGATTATTATTTCTGTATCAGCAGAAATGCCACTTATTACTTCTGCATATTCAAAATTCTCTATACCTTTTTTAATCTTTACTTTCTCTTCACCATCGGTAGTTTTGGTTAAAACAGAATCTCCTGGTAATAAAAGTGTTTTGGGTAGGCATAGCACATCTTTCTTTTCTTGTATAACAATGTTTGCTTCTACATTTGTACCTGAGAATATATTAGGCAATTTATCTACCATTGCAGCATCAACCCTAAAGGCAAAATCGCGCTTGTTCATTGCAGGATAGATACGGCTTATTTTTGCTTTAAAAATCTTCTCACCAAAGGTTTCTATTTGTACTAATACTTCTTGCTCTACTCTAACTTTTTCAATATCACTTTCATCAACACTTAGCTTTAAAATCACATTATCAGCATCGCCAATAATGGCAATAGGCTCGCCACGACGAACTACTTCGCCCTGTTCTTTTAGTATATCGTAAATACGCCCTTTAGCACTACTTTTTATAAGGTAGTGCGCTACATCGTCTTGTGTTACTTTGTACTGACTCTCTGCATTTTGTAACGTTACATATAACTGGTTACGCAAGTTTTTTAAACGAACTTGTGCCGTTTTATAGTCGTTTTTAGTGCTTATGTAAGCTAGTTCAAAGCGTTCATAGTCTACTTTTTTAACTGCACCTTGATTGTACAAGCGTTTATAGCGTTTATAATTGGTGCTATCGTTTTGTAGTTTAACTTCTAGTGTTTTTAGTTGCGTTTTCAGCTCTTGTAGTGCGGGTGAGTTTTCGCCATAGTTTTGGCGAGCAGTTTTGTAAATCTCTTCGCTACTATATAATCGAGCTTGGGTAGCATTGCCATCTACTCTAATTAAATCTTGAGAAAGGTTAATGGTATCACCTTCATTCACAAAAATATTGGCAACAGTACCATCTGCTAAAGAGTAAAGAGTAAACTGATTATTGGGCTCTAAAACTCCGCTAGCATATACTACTTCTGTAATATCTCTTTTTAGGGGTTTTTGAGTAGATATATCTTCGCCACAGGCGCTTATAAAAAGCGTTAGAACTATTATTATGGCTGTGTTTAAAGTTTTCATTATTAGTTTGATAGTACAAATTTTAGACATCAACCTAAAAAAGAAAAACAGAATTGCTTAACCCCCCAAAATGAGTTTATGAAGCGTTTGTAGCAGAAAATAAGGCGATTAATGAGAAATAGAGGTTATTGTGCAGTGTAGGTCTCAACCGTAGTAACTGTTAAATTAGGACCTGCATTAATATTTTTTATTACCATAGTAGTAGTGGTAATGTTTTCAAGCTGCCAGTTTTTATTGTTTAGCACCAATGTTTGCTCGTTATCTGCTGTAGACCAGTCAAGGGTTGTTGTTTGTGGTTCGTTTGGACATACATCAGTAGCTTCATCAACAGTATATTTCTTGTTTTGGGCAAATGCAATAATATTATCCTTAACACAATCAGGTACGTTACTAAAATCTTCTCCGGGAAGACCGTTGCTATAGTCTACTATTTTATTCGTTAGCTTCCATTTCTCGCCGATTATTGTAAGAGCTTTAGGTCCCGGAAAATGGGTGCCTGTTCTATTTGGGTCTACAGGGTCAGGACTTTCTTCTTTTTTGCATGCTGAGAATAAAAAAGGAATAAGAAGCAATAAAATTGTTTTCTGCATTGCATTTCTATTATCAAATTTCATGCAAAACTCTTCAATCTGCCTTAAAGATCTGAAATCTTTTGTAAACACCATTTCTTCAAACAAAATCTCAATAATTAAAAATCAGTACAAAAACTCCCCACCACGTAAAGCTAATAATAGCAAGGGTTTTCTCTTGTGGATAAAATAAAGTGTGAAAAAGTGGTAGAATATGGGGAAATGTGTCTTTTTATTCTATAATTTTGACGAAGCCTTTATTAGCGCTTAGTATGTCAAAGTTTATAGGAGAATATGAATGCAAAATGGATGGAAAGGGCAGAGTTATGCTCCCTGCCAACCTACGCAAACAAATTCCTGATGAAGCTGGCGATAGACTAGTAGTAAACAGAGGGTTTGATAAGTGTTTAACCATCTACACCAAAGCAGATTGGCAAAAAGAAACCGATAAGCTACAAGGGCTAAACACCTTTAATAAAAGAGATAGACTGTTTATCCGCTTGTTTAACAACGGAGCAACAGAAGTACAGATAGATAGTGCAGCAAGGGTACTAATACCCAAAAAACTGCAAGAGTATGCAGAGCTTGATAATGAGCTGGTGCTATACGCATATGAGAATAAGATAGAAATATGGTCTGCTAAGAACCATGCCGATATGTTCGATATGGATGCTGACGACTTCTCTGAATTAGCAGAGGAAGTAATGAGCCAGCAAAGCAATACCAAAGGAGGGGATAATGAGTGAGTATCACGTACCCGTGATGCTTAATGAGTGCCTAGAGGCACTGAATATTCTCCCCCACGGCACCTACGTAGATGTTACCTATGGAGGCGGGGGACATAGTAAAGAAATATTAAAAAAATTAAGCGATAAGGGAAAGCTGATTGGTTTTGACCAAGATGCCGATGCTATAGAAAATAAAGTTGAGGATGAGAAGCTGGTTTTAGTAAACCACAACTTCAAGTACCTAAAAAACTTTTTAAAGTACCATGATGCATTACCCGCCAACGGCTTGCTAGCCGATTTAGGAATATCATCTTTCCAAATAGATGAACCTGAAAAGGGTTTTGCTCATCGTTGGGATGCTGCACTGGATATGCGTATGGATAGAAACGCAGACCAAACGGCAGCAGATATAGTAAACACTTATAGCGAGAAAGAATTAGCACAACTGCTACGCAAATACGGCGAGTTAGATAACGCCTTTAAAGTAGCAAGAAATATAGTAAACGCCAGAGACAAACAGGCTATTGAAACTACAGGAGAGCTTAAAGAAGCTGTGGTGAAAAGCCTGCCAAGAGAAGGAGAGAATAAATACCTCTCTAAAATATTTCAGGCGTTGCGTATAGAAGTAAACAAAGAGCTGGAAGTGCTAGAAGACTTGCTTTTACAAAGTGCTAAGGTATTAGACAAAGGTGGGCGACTGGTGATAATGAGCTACCATTCTTTAGAGGATAGAATGGTGAAGAATTTTATAAAAACAGGCGACCTAAACGGGAAGCCCGAGACAGACATATTTGGCAAAACTGACAAGCCTTTTAAAGCAATTGTAAGTAAAGCCATAACCGCAAGTGAGGACGAAATAGCACGTAACCCACGCGCACGAAGTGCGAAATTACGGATAGCGGAGCGGATTTGAAAATATGCAGATGAGTAGATGTGCAAGTGTGCAAAGGAGTTGCGGGTTGTCATCCTGAGCTTGTCGAAGGGTGCGATAAAAAAGAACAAAAAGCCAATAGCCAAAGGCTAGAAGCTAACAAAAATGGATAACCAAATAAAAGAACAACCTCAAGAAGAAAACGAGGAGCAAAAAGGGAAGAAGGCAAAACGCAAGTCTTCTAAAATCCTTACTGCTTCTGAGTATACCTTCTTTATGGATAAGGATAACCTTAGAAAGTTATTCCCCATGTTCTTTTTGGTAGCAGGGCTAGGCATTTTCTACATATACAATGCGCATTACGCACAACGTATTGTACGAAAGACCGATGAAGTAAAAGCTGAAATAAAAGAGTTAAGAGCAGAGTACATCACCATAAAATCAGAGTTAATGTACCAATCTAAGCAGTCGCAAGTAAGCAAACGCCTAGAGAATACAGAACTGAAAGAACTACGTAACCCACCTTACAAAATAACCTATACTGAAAAAGATGAACGTTAGGCGCGACATACTATGGCGGGTTTATCTTGCTTTTATCCTCACCTGTGTTTTCGGGGTGATGATAGTGGTATATGCCTTTCGCATACAGGCTATTGAAGGAGAAAAATGGCGTACACTTGCTAGCGAGTTAAGTACTTCATACCAAACTATAGAAGCTACACGAGGTAACATTTATTCTGATGATGGAAGTTTATTGGCTACCTCTGTTCCTGTATACGATATCCGTATGGATATGCAGGCATCAGGTTTAAAAAAGGGTGTCTTTAATAACGAGGTGGACTCACTAGCTTACTTACTATCAAAAGAGTTTCCTCAATACACAAAAGTTCAATTCTTACGCAGGCTTAAACAAGCTCATATTGATAGAAAGCGCTATTTCTTGGTAAAGCGTAATGTAAACTTTAACCAAGTTAAAAAAATGAAAGACTGGCCTTTATTCCGTTTAGGAAAATACAAAGGCGGTTTTATAGTAATTGAAAAAGAACGTCGCCAACAACCCTTTAAAATACTAGCAAAACGTACTATTGGTTATAGTCGTGAGGGTATTGCGCCAGTAGGCTTAGAAGGTGCTTATGATGAGGTATTATCAGGCATTAGCGGTAAACGACTAATGCAAAAAGTATCTGGTGGGCAGTGGATACCCGTAAACTACGATAATGAAATTGAGCCCGAAGACGGTAAAGACATTTATACCACTATTGATATTAACATACAAGACGTTGCTGAAGAAGCCCTACTGCAAGCGCTTATAAAACATAATGCTGAGAATGGTACCGCCATATTAATGGAGGTAAAAACAGGTAGAATAAAAGCTATAGCCAACCTTACCCGTAAAGGAGACGATGAAACTGTAGAATATAAAGAAGCATACAACTACGCTGTAGGTGAAAGTGCAGAGCCCGGCTCTACGTTTAAACTAGCTGCTTTAATTGCTTTACTAGAAAGTGGTGTAGCCGATTTAGGTGATAGCGTAGAAATTGAAAATGGTAAAACCAAGTTTTTCGACCGTACTATGAAAGACTCTGAGTGGAGTTCTGCTAAAAAGCTAACGCTTCAACAGTCTTTTGAAAAATCATCTAACGTAGGTATTTCAAAACTAGTGTATCGCCACTTCGCTAAAAAACCTGATGAATTTGTGAAACTAGTTAAAGGTTTAGGTATTGATAAACCTTTAGGGTTACAAATTTTCGGAGAAGGTAAACCCCGTATTAAGTCACCATCAGATAGAGATTGGTCAGGAACCACATTACCTTGGATGTCTATAGGTTATGAGGCTACTATTACTCCTCTACAATTATTAGCCTTATACAATGCCGTTGCCAATAATGGTAAAATGGTAAAACCCGTTTTTGCCAAAGAAGTAAGGCATGTAGGCAAGCTTATAGAAAAATACGAAACACAAGTACTTAAAAGCTCTATCTGCTCTAAAGAAACCCTCAAAAAAGTACGCAAAGCAATGGAGGGTGTGGTGCTAAGGGGTACCGCTCGTAACCTTCGCAATAAAAACTACACGGTAGCAGGTAAAACAGGTACCGCCCAAATTGCAGATGCTAAAAACGGTTATCGTAAATATTACAAATCGTCTTTTGCAGGCTATTTCCCTGCTGATAATCCTCAATACACATGCATAGTCTCTATAAACGGAGCTTCTAACGGGGTGTATTACGGTAGTTTGGTAGCGGGCCCTGTATTTAAAGAAATTGCAGACAAAGTATACTCTAGCAAGCTCGATTTACATCTCGATATTAATGAGCGTAAGCTACAGGCTACCAATACGCTGCCCTCACCAAAAGTGGCTCAAAAAGATGAGCTAAAAACGGTACTCAACAAGATTAATGTTTCATCACAAACCGTTGGAGATGTAGACGAAAATCAATGGGTTTCTGCAAGAGCAAAAAGCAAATCATTAAAAATAGAAGAACGTAAAGTAATAAGCGGCTTGGTACCTAATGTAGTAGGCATGGGCTTAAAAGACGCTTTGTTTTTAATAGAAAATACGGGGATGAAAGCCCGCTTTATAGGTAGTGGTAAAGTGCGAAAGCAGTCCATTTCACCGGGTAAGAAAGTAGTAAAAGGTAATACCATTTATTTAGAACTAAGCTAGCAGTGAACACCTTAGCCCAAATATTAAGCCCTGTAACTACAACCCAAATTGTAGGTGATACTGCTATGCACATCAACTCTCTTCATCTTGATTCAAGAAAGGTGGAACGAGGCTCTGTGTTCTTTGCTGTAAGAGGCACTATTACAGACGGCCATAAATACATAAATACTGCTATCGAAAAAGGGGCCGCTGTTATTGTATGTGAAGACTTACCGAAAAATCCAGATACTAATGTCACTTGGATACAAGTAGAAGATACCGCTGTAGCTATGGGCTTAATGGCTGCCGAGTTTTATAATAATCCATCGCAGGAGTTTAAACTGGTTGGGGTAACAGGAACCAATGGTAAAACCACCGTAGCTTCATTATTATATCAACTTTATACAAAGCTGGGCTACAAATGTGGATTGGTTTCAACCGTTCAAAATATTATTGGTACAGAGACTATTCCAGCTACGCATACTACCCCAGATGCTATTAGCTTAACTCAGTTACTACGCCAAATGGCAGATGCTGATTGCTCTTTTGTGTTTATGGAGTGTAGCAGTCATGCCATCCATCAAAACCGTATTAAGGGGCAGAAATTTGCCGGAGGAATATTCTCCAATATCACTCACGACCATTTAGACTACCACGGCACTTTTAAAAACTATATAGCAGCCAAAAAGAAGTTTTTTGATGAGCTAGATAGTGATGCTTTTGCACTAACTAATAAAGATGATAAAAACGGACAGGTAATGTTGCAAAACACACCTGCTACTAAATACACCTATAGCCTGCGAACTATGGCAGACTTTAGCTGCCGCATTATAGAGCACGACTTTAGGGGCATGCTGCTTGAAATCGACGACCAAGAAGCATGGTATAGGCTTACAGGTAATTTTAATGCTTACAACCTTTTAGCAGTGTACGCTACTGCTTTTCTATTAGGAGAAGACAAAGAACAAGTAATTACAGCGCTAAGCACCCTGCCACCAGTAAGAGGAAGGTTTGAGTATATGCAATCTCCAAACGGATTAATAGGTATAGTAGACTATGCACATACGCCTGATGCTTTAAAGAATGTATTAGCAACCATTAACCAAATCCGTAGTAAAAACGAGCAGCTAATTACCATCATCGGTTGTGGTGGAGATAGAGATAGTGCTAAACGTCCCGAGATGGCTGAAGCAGCTGTAGAACTGAGCGATAGAGCCATTTTCACATCAGACAACCCACGTAACGAAGACCCTAACGCCATATTGGAGGACATGATGAAAGGTGTACCGGGGCAACATTATAAGAAAGTATTAAAAATAAGCGACCGCAAGGAAGCTATAAAAACAGCAGCAGCATTGGCTACCAAGGGAGATATACTGCTAATCGCAGGTAAGGGACATGAGACCTACCAAGAAATTAAGGGGGTGAAACATCCCTTTGATGATAAGGCAGTATTTGAGGAAATAGTGAACGATATGCAAATGAGATAATGTGCAGATGTGCAAATATGATAATGAGAAAATAGAAAGATAAATGCAGCAAGGAAACCAAATAGTGGATTTGACTTTCGGGTTTGCAGGTGATGTAATGGAAGTAGCACAGAGGTTAGAAGATAAAAGACGATTTGCTCATGCCAATCAGCTTTTTAAGTCGGGGACTTCAATAGGTGCAAATGTAAGAGAAGCACAAGGGGCAGAAAGTAGAGCAGACTTTCTACATAAGATGAAGATAGCCTATAAAGAGGCAGAAGAAACAGAATACTGGTTGCTTTTGATAAAGCACTACAAGGATTTGAGTATAACAGAGGAAGTATTTAGCTCCCTCACAAGTATTAAAAAAGTATTGGGAAAAATAATAACCACTACGGCAGAGAAACTAAAACAAGAGAGAAAAAAATAGAAATAGAACAACGCCATTGATGCATTTGCTCATTTGCACACCTGCAAATCTGCACATTGTAGCAAGGCTTAAGCTAGGCAAATATGTTTTACTACTTATTCGACTATTTACAACGTGAGTTCGACCTTATAGGTGCAGGTGTATTCCAGTACATCTCTTTTAGGGCGGCTATGGCAGTTATTCTGTCGTTAGTTATCTCGCTGTTGTTTGGTAAAAGGCTCATAAAAATGCTTCACCGCAGGCAAGTGGCTGAAACTGTCCGTACACTTGGTTTAGAAGGTGAAAAAGCCAAGCAAGGTACGCCTACTATGGGTGGTCTTATCATTTTAGCGGCTATCCTTATCCCTACCCTGCTCTTTGCTAGAGTAGATAATATCTATATCTGTGTAATAATTATAGCCACCATTTGGCTAGGCTTAATAGGCTTTTTAGATGATTATATAAAAGTATTTAAGCACGATAAAAAAGGATTAGCCGGTAAATTTAAAGTGCTGGGGCAAATTGGTGTGGGAATAATTGTGGGGTCGGTATTATACTTCCACCCTACAGTTGTTGTAAAAGAAACCTACTCGCCTACAGAATTACAAGAAGCAGGCTTAAATGCTGCCGATTTTCAACTAGATACGGTAGCAGGAAAGGTTTTCTATAGCAGAGAAGTTAAATCTACAGAAACTACTATCCCTTTCCTTAAAGAATCAGAGTTCGATTATGCCAGTATTCTTAAATGGATAGGTGATGATTACAGAGATTGGGCATGGCTCATTTACATCCCTTTTGTAATACTCATTATCACCGCTGTCTCCAACGGAGCTAACCTTACCGATGGAATTGATGGCTTGGCTTCGGGAACATCAGGCATAATAGGCACTACGCTGGGCATACTCGCTTATGTATCGGGTAACTTATTCTTTGCAGACTATCTCAATATAATGTACATCCCTCATTTGGGCGAGCTGGTAATTTTTGCCGCTGCTTTTGTTGGGGCTTGTGTAGGTTTCTTATGGTATAACTCCAATCCCGCCCAAGTATTTATGGGCGATACGGGCAGCCTTTCTTTAGGTGGAATTATAGCTGTAGTAGCCATAATGATTCGTAAAGAATTACTCATTCCTATTCTGTGCGGAATATTCTTAGTAGAAAATTTAAGTGTAATGATACAGGTGGCGTATTTCAAATACACCAAAAAGAAATACGGCGAAGGACGACGCATTTTCAAAATGTCTCCCCTACACCACCACTACCAAAAGTTGGGGTATGCAGAGCCCAAAATAGTAACCCGTTTCTGGATTGTGGGCATCATGCTCGCCATCTTCACCATAATCACCCTAAAACTGAGATAAGAGTTGACAAAACGCATAGCCATATTAGGTGCAGGTGAGAGCGGAACAGGCTCAGCAGTTTTAGCCAAGGCTAAAGGCTACGATGTTTTTGTATCAGACAAAGGCAAAATAGCTGATAAGTACAAGGCTGAACTGGAAGGCATGGGTGTGCAATGGGAAGAGGGGACGCATACAACAGAGCAAATACTCAACGCCAAAGAAGTAATAAAAAGCCCCGGTATTCCTGATACCGTGCCTTTGGTAGTTCAACTTAAAGAGAGAAATATTCCTGTAATCTCAGAAATTGAGTTTGCAGCAAGATATACTAAAGCTCAACTTCACTGTATTACAGGAACAAATGGTAAAACTACTACTACTAGCCTTACCTACCATATCCTACAAAAAGCAGGGCTTAATGTAGGGGTTGGCGGTAATATAGGCGACAGTTTTGCCCGCCAAGTGGCTACCGCTGATAAAGAGCATTATGTATTAGAGTTAAGCAGCTTTCAGCTAGATAATACCTACACGGTAAGTGCTACCAACAGTGTGATATGCAATATCACCCCCGACCATTTAGACCGATACAACTACGAGTTGCAAAACTATGTAAATGCTAAGTATCGCATCACTCAAAATCAAACCGCAGATAACCTATTTATCTACTGTGCTGATGATGAACTCACTACTGAAAACTTAAATCAACAAGCGGGTAATGCCCGCCCTATACCCTTTAGTATTAAAAAAAAACTGCCGTATGGAGCATGGCTTCAAGGCAAGGAAATAATTGTAAAACTAACCGAAACCGACCCAAACCCATTTATTATGCTTATAGAAGAATTCTCGCTTAAAGGAAAGCACAACATTTACAACACCATGGCATCTGCAATAATTGCTAAGGCGCTCAACATCCGCAAAGAGGTAATTAGAGATAGCCTTACCGATTTTAAAACGGTAGAACACCGCTTAGAAAACATAGGTAAGGTGCGTGGTATCGACTTTATTAACGACTCTAAAGCTACCAACGTAAACTCTGCTTGGTATGCACTAGAAAGTGTTGAACGCCCTGTTATTTGGATAGCTGGTGGCGTAGACAAAGGAAACGATTACACCATGCTGAAACCATTGGTAAAAGAACGTGTAAAGCTAATTATTTGCCTTGGAGTAGATAACCGCAAAATACACGAAGCCTTTGGCAAAGAAGTAAAAATGATAATTAATACCGGCACTATGGCCGAGGCGGTACACGTATCATACAAAATGGCTGATAAAGGTGATACGGTTTTATTATCTCCTGCTTGTGCAAGTTTCGATTTATTTGAAAACTACGAAGACAGAGGTCGTCAGTTCAAACGTTTTGTAAAAAATCTATAAGTATAGATATGCAGATTAGTAAATGTGCTAATGTGCAAATGCGGTTGGTCATCCTGAGCGGAGTCGAAGGGTGTGATGAAATTAAAAATGGAAAATGGATCGTGCGTAAGTTCCCCTCCTTGCGGGAGAGAGCAAGGAAAAGGAGGGGTTAGGGGAGGTCAGAAAGATTGCTTCAAAACCTAAGAAGGTTTTTTGCATTGACGAAAGTGCGGTAGGAAGTCATGCTGAACTTGTTTCAGTATCTGTGTGTAGGTCGATAAATGGAAAATCGAGAATTGAAAACGTGTAGTTGATGTCTTGAGGCTCTCGAAAGGCAAGAAGGGTTGAATTAGATGAATGTAAACTGTTAAATGTTTAATGATTAAATGAACTGGTTGTTTAAATGGACTAAAGGCGATGCCGTAATATGGGCAGTGATACTACTGCTATCCATATTTGGTATTCTGGCAGTTTATAGTTCTACAGGTACATTGGCATATCAAAAACGAGGGGGCAATACAGAATTCTTTCTGTTTAAGCACTTGGCGTTTTTGCTGTTTGGGTTAACGCTACTGTACATGAGCCACTTAATCAACTACAAGTATTATTCTCGCATATCGCAAATACTGCTTATACTTTCCTTTATACTGCTGCCTTATACGCTATTTTTCGGTACAGAAATAAACTCGGCCCGTCGTTGGATAACTTTGCCTGTTATTGGGTTTACCTTCCAAACATCAGATTTAGCTAAGCTAGCATTAATAATGTATATCGCCCGCTTCTTATCAAGAAGGCAAGACGATATTAAAGACTTTCGTAAATCATTTCTTCCACTTACCATAACCATAGCCACTATTTGTGCGCTAATTATGCCTGCCAACCTTTCAACAGCGTTGGTATTATTCGCTACTTGCTTACTGCTAATGTTTATAGGTCGTATCGCTTTTAAGCATATACTTTTAGTAGTTGGGGCAGGTGCTTTTGCAGCAGGAATAATGGTGGTAATGGTACTTTCACTGCCTGATGAGTCGGTAGAGAAAATTGCCCGACTAAGCACATGGAAAAGCCGTGTAGAAAGTTTCATCAGTAATAAAGAATATGCCGATGAGCGTGAAGCCTTACAAAAAGACTATCACGTAGTGCAAGGTAAAATTGCAGTAGCATCAGGCGGAATATTAGGTAAAGGACCCGGTAATAGCACACAGCGTAACTTCTTGCCTAACCCATTTTCTGATTTTGTTTTTGCCATCATTATAGAAGAATACGGATTAATTGGTGCCGTATTTCTCATACTGCTATATCTGGTGCTGCTCTTTCGGTGCATTCGGATAGTAATTAAAAGTCCACGAGCCTTTGGGGCTTTGCTGGCAGTAGGGCTAAGTTTTAGCCTCGTAATACAAGCCTTTATAAATATGGGGGTTGCTGTAAATATATTCCCTGTAACGGGTTTACCGCTCCCACTGGTAAGTATGGGGGGAACCTCATTAATATTCACCAGTTTATCATTAGGTATAATACTAAGTGTTAGTCGCCATATTGAAGAGCAAGAAAGTGGCGAAACCTTGCAGGAAGGAGGCAATGTTGCAACCGCTTAGAGTAATTATATCAGGAGGAGGAACGGGTGGGCATATCTTCCCTGCCGTAGCCATTGCCAAAACCTTACAAAAAAGAGACCCCAACGTGGAGATACTTTTTGTTGGAGCCAAAGGCAAAATGGAGATGGAAAAAGTACCGCAAGCAGGCTTTAAAATTATTGGGCTAAGCATTGCGGGTATCCAGCGTAAAATAGATTTTAGAAACTTTTTATTGCCCTTTAAGGTGATAAAGAGCTTGTGGCAAGCCCACAAAATAATACAAGACTTTAAGCCTGATATTGCTATTGGCGTAGGCGGTTATGCCAGCGCACCTACATTGTATATGGCTGCACAAATGGATGTGCTAAGCCTAATACAAGAGCAAAACAGTTATGCAGGGCTAACCAATAAACTATTGGCAAAGCGTACCACAGCTATATGTGTAGCTTTTGATGGGATGGAAAACTATTTCCCTGCCAATAAAATAGTGCAAACGGGTAACCCTGTCCGTCAGGATTTGTTAGACATAGAGGGCAAAAGAGAAGAAGCCTTCGAGCACTTTAACCTAGACCCTAACAAAAAAACGGTATTGGTTATTGGCGGTAGCTTAGGGGCAAGAACCATAAACCAAGTTATACATAGTGGCATTAGTTCTTTTGAGGAGAAAGACATTCAACTAGTATGGCAAACGGGTAAATACTATTACGGCAAAGCACAAGATAAAAACTCTAGCAACGTAAAAGTGTATGATTTTATCACCCGTATGGATTTGGCCTATGCTGTTGCGGATATTGTAGTATCAAGAGCGGGGGCATTATCCATTGCAGAGTTATGTATTACGAGCAAGCCGTGCATATTAGTCCCTTCGCCCAATGTAGCAGAAGACCATCAAACCAAAAATGCACAAGCACTTTTAGATAAAAGAGCTGCTTTATTGGTGAAAGATAAAGACGCTAAAACAGTGCTAATGGGAGATATTTTAGCATTGATGAACGATGAAAAACGCCGCCAGCAGTTAAGCAATAGTATTAAAGAACTAGCTAAGCCCAATGCGGCAGAACTTATAGTAGATGAAATTTACAGAGTAGTAGAAACACGCACTAAACTAAAGTAAAAAAGTACAGGGAATATTAATAGTAATGAGCCTAAACGGGGTACAAAATATCTATTTTATCGGTGTCGGAGGCATTGGTATGAGTGCTTTGGCAAGATACTTTAAGGTATTGGGCAAAAACGTATCGGGGTACGACCGTGTGGCAACTACCCTTACCCGCCAGCTAGAAGACGAAGGTATTGCAATCCATTACGAAGACGATATTAAACAAGTAGATAGTGAAGTAACCAACAATCCTGCACAGTCGGTTATTGTATATACTCCTGCTGTACCCATTAGCCATACTGAGTTTAATTACTTTAAAGAAAAAGACTATACCATTTATAAACGTGCCGAAGTATTGGGTTTAGTTACCCGTGAAACCTTTACCATTGGTATTGGTGGCACACACGGTAAAACTACTACCTCTTGTATGGTGGCGTATTTGCTTAGAAACGCAGGGCTAAATTGCGGTGCGTTTTTAGGGGGAGTTTCTACCAACTTTAACTCCAACTTCTTACTACCACAACATGAAGGTGAAGAAGCTATTACGGTAACGGAAGCCGACGAGTTTGACCGTTCTTTCTTACAGCTTTCGCCCAATATAGCAGTTATCACTTCTATGGATGCCGACCATTTAGATATTTATGGTGAGCATACTCAACTATTAGAATCATTTCATCTATTCGCTAAAAAAGTAAAACAAGGTGGCGATTTATATACCCGTTTCGGGCAACCTTTTAAAGGTGAAACGCAAGGCATAAATCATCATAAATACGGAATAGAAGAAGGTGCAGCTTTTAAAGCCGCCAACATAACTATAGATAACGGTAGCTATTATTTTGATTTAGTTACCCCAAAACAAACTATATCGAAACTACAATTAGGTATGGCAGGTATTCATAACGTAGAGAATGCTACGGTTGCCTCTGCAATTGCCCTACAAGTGGGAGTGAATGAAGAAAAATTGCGTAACGGATTGGCGACCTTTAAAGGGGTAAAGCGTAGGTTCGAGTACATTATCAAGCGTGATAATTTTGCATATATAGATGATTACGCCCACCACCCTACCGAGTTAGAAGCGGCGATAAAATCAGCGAAGCAATTATATCCTGATAAAAAGATAAAAGGGGTATTTCAGCCGCATTTATATAGCCGCACTAGAGACTTTGTAGAGGGTTTTGCCAAAAGTTTAAGCCTGCTGGATGAGGTGTTTTTGCTAGATATTTACCCTGCTCGTGAGCAACCTATACAGGGTGTTACATCAGAAATAATTTATGATAAAATAAGCCACGATAATAAAAGCCTTTGCACTAAAGGGCAACTATTATCAGTTATTAATAATACACCTACCGAAGTTTTGCTAACCCTTGGCGCAGGTGATATAGACCAATTGGTACAACCTTTAAAACAACTATTTGAAGCATGAAACCAAGGTGGAAAGTATTACTAAATTATGGTATTTGGGTGGTGCTGCTCATTACGCTAATGTCTATTCTCTCTTTTGTAGGAGAAGAGCAAGAGCAACTGCGCTGTAAATCTTTAGATGTGGTGATAAAGCCTGAGAGTAAAGACTTTTTTATTACCCGTGCAGATATTGTTAAAGAAATAACCGCAGGGCAAGGCGAAAACGTGTTAAAAGGCAGACCGGTAGTAGAGTTTGAAGTAGGTAAGCTGGAAGATAAACTAGAGCTTAACCCATTTATAAAAGATGCCGAGGTATTTATAGATATACAAGGCAATTTAAGAGTAGAGGTTTGGCAGCGAAAACCCATTGTGAGGATAGCCAAAAACAGCGGAAAAGGATTTTATGTAGATGAAGACGGTATTAAAATGCCATTGTCTGAAAATTATACGGCTCATGTACCTATTGCTACGGGAAGAATACGTGAAACCGTAAAGAAAATACGTGATACTGTAAGTACACCCATTGTAAAAGATATTTATACACTATCGCTTTTCATTCAAGAACATCCTTTTTGGGAGGCTATGATAGAGCAAATAGTAGTAAACAAAAACAACGAAATAGTACTGATACCTATGGTTGCAGACCATAAAGTAGTATTAGGAGATGTAAGCAGATTAGAGGAGAAACTAAAGCATTTGAAAATCTTTTATAAAAAAGGTTTAAACAAGGTAGGCTGGGAAAAGTATAAAGTGATTAATTTAAAGTACACAGGGCAAATTGTGTGTGAAAAATATTAAATATAGAGTAGTAATAAACAGTAATATTGAGGAGTATGCACAACGGTAAAATTATAGTTGGCTTAGATATAGGAACTACAAAGGTCTGCGCCATAGTAGGTCGGTTTAACGAGTACGGTAAAATCGATGTTTTAGGTATGGGTAAAGCAGACTCACACGGGGTGTCTCGTGGGGTAGTAACCAACATCAACAAGACGGTAGATGCAATAACCAAGGCGGTTAACGAGGCATCAGACAAATCGGGCGTAGAGATACGTAAGGTTCATGTAGGTATTGCAGGACAGCACATTAAGAGTCGCCAAAATAGAGGTTTAGTAGTACGAAACTCTATCGATACCGAAATTGATTACAACGATTTGGCTAAACTGGAAAGCGACATGTTTAAACTGGCTCTTAACCCGGGCGAGGAAATTATTCATGTTTTACCGCAAGAATATACTGTGGATAATGAGCCGGGCATAAAAGACCCAGTGGGAATGTCAGGCATTCGTTTAGAGGGTAATTTCCATGTAATTACTGCACAGGTTACTGCCGCTAAAAACATTTACAAGTGTATACAGTTAGCTGGTTTAGAAGCTGAAGATTTAATACTAGAGCCATTGGCATCATCAGACTCTGTATTGAGCCCTGAAGAATTAGATGCAGGTGTTGCTTTGGTAGATATTGGAGGTGGAACAACCGATATAGCTATTTTCCACGATGGGGTAATTCGCCATACGGCAGTTATTCCTTACGGTGGTAACATTATAACAGAAGATATTAAAGAGGGCTGCAATGTGCTAAAAGACCATGCAGAACTGTTGAAGACTAAATTTGGTTCTGCCCTTTGGGAAGAAACCAAAGCCAATGAGATTATCTCAATCCCTGGTTTACGTGGGCGTGACCCTAAAGAAATTTCGGTACGCAACTTGGCTAAAATTATCCAGGCTCGTGTTGAGGAAATCTTTGAGTTAGTGTACTGCGAAATCAAAAACAGTGGTGTAGAGAAAAAACTAATTGGTGGTGTAGTGATAACAGGTGGTGGCGCACAGCTACAAAATGTTACACAACTAGCAGAGTACGTTACAGGTTTAGATGCACGCATAGGCTACCCTAACGAGCATTTGGCAAAAGGTATGGTAGAGGAAGTGAAAAGCCCTATGTATGCCACAGGTATTGGTTTAGTAATAAAAGGACTAAAATCTGGCGAAAAAACTGAAAACGATATTTTAGATAATAGTACAGAAGAAAGCTCACGCGAAAAACGCAAACGCATGAAAAACGAAATGGAGCGTAAAAACTTCCTAGGTCGTTTAAAGAAATGGTTTGCCGATGATTTAGACGTGAAAGACTTTTAGTGTGTGGCTGTCATCCTGAGCGAAGTTGAAGGGTGTGTGAAATTGAAAATGTGCGGCAAGCAGTCATTCCGAATTTAGTTCGGAATCTGTGCGAAAGGAATAATAAAGAATTAAAAAATTAGGTAACACAATAACAACCCAATAAGTATGTCGAATTTTAAGGTTGAATTACCCAAAGAACGTTCATCAATAATAAAAGTTATTGGTGTAGGGGGTGGTGGAAGCAATGCAGTAAACCATATGTACCGTCAAGGTATTATAGGGGTTGATTTCTTTGTTTGCAATACCGACTCACAAGCATTAGATCGTAGCCCTGTTCCTAACAGAATACAATTAGGAACTTCACTAACAGAAGGTTTAGGCGCAGGTTCTAATCCTGATGTAGGGAAAAAGGCTGCACTAGAAAGTATAGAAGAAATTATAGACCTATTAGGCGTTAACACCAAAATGATATTTGTTACCGCCGGTATGGGCGGAGGAACAGGTACAGGTGCTGCACCTATAATTGCCAAAACGGCAAAAGAAATGGGCATACTAACGGTAGGTATTGTAACTACGCCGTTTAGTTTTGAAGGTCCTCGCCGTACAGGTCAGGCAGCTACAGGTGTTTCAGAAATGCGTGAAGCTGTGGATGCTTTGCTGGTTATCTCTAACGATAAAATAAAAGAGATGTATAGCAATTTCTTGTTTACCAAGGCATTTGCTCAGGCTGATGAGGTATTAACCATAGCAGCAAAAGGTATTGCAGAAATTATTACTACTAGCGGTGACGGTAATGTGGACTTCCAAGATGTTCGCACAGCTATGACCGATAGTGGTAAAGCCATATTAGGTAGCGGTATTGCTGATGGTGAAGAGCGTGCTATGCAGGCATCACAAATGGCAATTAACTCTCCTTTATTAGACAATACTCAAATAGAAGGTGCAGGTTGGTTACTAATCAATATTTCGTGGGGTAAAGAAGAACCTACTATGGAAGAGATTAGTACCGTTATGGATTTCTTCCAACAAAAGGCAGGGCAAAATGCTAACCTTAAATTTGGTTGGTGCTCTAACGAGAAATTAGAAGATAAACTTTCTGTTACTATTATAGCTACCGGTTTTGGCGAGAAAGAAAATACACCAAAAGAAGAAAACCAAGCAATTCGTTTACCATTAATAGAAGATACTAAAACAGAGGAAACAGAAACGCCTACTGCTGAAAGTACTGAGAATACTATTAAGCCCTCAACAGAAAATGAGGTAGTTTATAATACTCCTGTTGAAGAGAATAACGACGAGATAGTATTTCAGCCTCAAAGTCACGAGCAGTCTAAAACTATATCAGAAAGCGATTTATTTTCTATGACTCCTATTAAAGAAGAGCAAGAAGATAGCGATGCTATCCGTGTAGAATTAAAGGACGTTGAAGAAGACCCTGAAGCTGAAAAAGAACGCATACGCAAGCAAAAAGAGCGTATGGTGTACCTTAGAAACTTAAATGATAAGGCAAAAAGCCAAGAGGGCGCTATGGATATGGAAAAAGAACCGGCTTACGTACGTAAAGGTGCTAAGCTAGATGAGGTCCCGCATTCATCAGAATCGCAGGTATCTAAATTCTCATTGTTCGAGAATAAAGAAACTCCAGAGAACAGAACAGATATAAAAACCAATAATAGTTTCTTACACGATAACGTAGATTAAATTGATTTTGTAAACTTCATTTTGCCAATGAATGTTAAAGCCTCGCTGAAAAGTGGGGCTTTTTTTGTTTTAATCCCACCGTCATTGCGAGGAGAAACGACGAAGTAATCTCCAAGTCCCCCTCCTTGTGAGGGTGTGTGTAGTTGCAAAGGAGGGGTTAGGGGTGGTCAAAAGATTGTTTCCCTACACTCGCAATGACGAGTGCGGTATGTCATCCTGAGCGGAGTCGAAGGGTGTGCGTTGGGTGTCGGGATTCAGAATCTGTGCCGTAGACCTCACCCTGATTTATAAGCACTTGTCAAATACTAGCACATCGTCCCTCTCCACATGGAGAGGGAAATATAAACTATGGTAACTACTTTATAAACTTGGGTGAGGGAAAAAGATTGCTTTGCTATACTCGTAATTGTCATACTGACGAAGGAAGTATCCTTTTACAGAGTTGTATAAAGATTCCTCCTTTCAGTTCGGAATGACAGTTCACGAATGTCATACTGATCTTGACTAAATGTACGGTGATAGTCATGCTGAACTTGTTTCAGCATCTGTGTGGTGGACCTCACCCCAATTTGTAAGCACTTGTCAATATCAGCACAGCGTCCCTCTCCACATGGAGAGGGAAATATGAATTATGGTAACTACCCTATAAATTTGGGTGAGGGAAAAAGATTGCTTAGCTACACTCGCAATGACGAGTGAAGTATGTCATACTGAGCTTGTTTCAGTATCTGTGTGCAACTTCTTATTAGCTGATAAATGTTTAATGCTTACTGCTAAATGATTATTTTCGTTGAGCATGAAAAAAATACAAGAAGTAGCCGCTAATATTGGAATTACTGAAGAACAGCTTATCCCTTACGGGCATTATAAAGCCAAAATAGCCCCACAATGGGACGAAGAGATTAAGCAAGGGAAGCTAGTCTTAGTTACTGCTATTAGCCCTAATAAGGCAGGAGTAGGAAAAACCACTACCTCTGTGGCTTTAAGCATGGGCTTGAATCGTATTGGCAAAAAATCGGTATTGGCATTGCGAGAACCTTCACTAGGTCCTTGTTTTGGAATGAAAGGTGGTGCAACAGGAGGCGGTAACGTTACAGTACAACCTTCTGATGATATTAACCTGCACTTTAATGGTGATTTTCATGCAATAACCAGTGCTAACAATACTTTATCAGCTTTAGTAGATAACCATAATTATTTCGCTCGTGGTGCTGCTAATGCACTACGCCAAATACTATGGAAGCGAGTACTAGATGTAAACGACCGTAACCTGCGCAATATAGTTACTGGGCTAAACGGCAACGGCTCGCCCTATGAAACCGGATTTGATATTACTCCTGCCAGTGAGATAATGGCAATATTTTGCCTTGCTAAAGATTTAGAAGACTTACGCCGCAGAATAGATAATATACTGATAGGCTACACTAACGATAAGCAGCCGTTTTATGTAAAAGACTTAGAAATTGGTGGGGCAATTACCGCCCTACTAAAAGATGCCTTACAACCTAACTTAGTGCAGGATGTTGATGGTGGAGCAGCCTTTATACACGGGGGGGCCTTTGCTAATATAGCCCACGGTTGTAATAGTATTATCGCCACCAAAACAGCCTTACAATACGGTGATTATGCCATTACGGAAGCCGGTTTTGGTAGTGATTTAGGTGCAGAGAAATTCTTGAATATCAAGTGTAGAATAGCAGAGCTTAACCCTTCATTAAGTGTATTGGTAGCTACCACCCTATCGCTAAAACTGCATGGTGGGGCAAATGAGAAAGAGTTGAAGGAACCCAATGCTGCTGCTTTGCAAAAAGGGATGCACAACTTAGAAAGGCATTTAGATATTTTAAAATCTTTCGGGCAAAATGTGGTAGTGGCTATTAATCGCCACCCTACTGATACTGATGATGAAATAACCTTAATAAAAGAATGGTGCTTAGTTAGAGGAATTAAGTGTGCTACCCACTCAGGTTTTGCTGATGGTAGTTCAGGTTGCGAAGAGTTAGCCCAGCTAGTAGCTGATGAAATTGAGAGTAACCCTTCCTCGCCACTACAACATACTTACGATTTAGAAGACAGTATTGAAGAGAAACTGAACAAGCTGGTACAAACCATTTATAAAGGTAAAAATGTAGTGTTGGCTAAAAAGGCAAAAACTGCCTTGAAGAAAATAAACGAAATGGGACTAAACAACTTACCCGTTTGTATAGCCAAAACTCAATACACCTTTAGTGGAGATACCACCGACCCTAGTGATATAAAAGACTTTGAACTCCCAGTAGAAGACTTGGTAATAAATACAGGTGCAGGTTTTATAGTAGCCGTTTGTGGAACCATAATGCGTATGCCCGGTTTACCCAAACAACCCCAAGCCCTAAAAATTGATGTAGTGGATGGTGAAATTACAGGAGTGGTTTAGAAAATAAAGTCTTGCAAAGCACTTTGCAGCCAATCATTTGAAAAAATACAGCCTGAGCAAACATTTATTTGAGACAAATCTTTTTTTAAGGCTTGTGTTAGGGACAACTGTTTTTCAGAAAGTTCTAATCCTTTTTTCTTAAGAAGATACAACCCTTCAACTGCATAAGCCTGTAGTTCGGGGTATGATGATACCAACCACTCATTAAGTTTTACATGGTCTCTTGCCTGGACAATTTGATTGAGTTTAGTTCTGTAAGGTGTTTCTACACCCGTAAATCCACACCTATTTCCATATACATATCTTCTTGCTTCGTCTTTTATTCTAATAATACCATTTGTAAATGAAAAATTGTCATAGATTGTATTTACAGAAATTATAGTTGAATCTTTGTTTTTCTTACTAAGGTTATAGTATAAGATATCATCGTATTTCCTTATTAAAATTAAACGATAAACTATTGATGAGTCATTATAGCTTTCAAAGTGTATCGTACTAATTACCGTATCATTTTTAAAAAAGTTTCGATAGTCTTTTGATTTAAAATATGACTTTTTTGGGCTTTCAATACAAATAATCACATCACTGTATTTACTTTCACTAAGAGTTTCCAGTAAAATGCTATCACTTTTGGGTTGACAAAATGTTACAAATGAAAAGATAAAGGACAAACAAAGAATAATATATCGCATATTAGTTAAACGATGAACATGCTATGTAGGTTGTTATTACTAAACCAAACACACTTTATACATCTGCTTGGTGGAGATAAATCGTTTAAATCAACCCTCTGGCTTTTAATTCCAAATACTTATTAATAGTATTTACAGAAAGGTCTTTAGGAGGAGTTAAAATACTTTGTATGCCATACTTTAATAGCTCAGCTGCTATTTGTTTTTTCTCATACAGCATTTTTTCGGCAATAGTTTTTATATATACCTGCTCTAAATCTTCTGGATTACTTTCAGTTAAGGCATACAACTCTGTATTCTCAAAAAATATAACTACCAAAAGATGGTTTTTTGCCAACCTCCTAAAAAAAGGTAGTCGCCTTTTTAGCGAGGTTAAAGATTCAAAATTGGTATAGAATAATAATAAGCTACGCTGTTTTATCTGATGCCGTATTGAAGCAAATAATAATTCAAAATTACTTTCTAAATAGCGAGTTTTTTGTGAGTATAGTAACTCTAATATTTTGCCCATTTGGTCAGGCTTGCGGCTGGCTTGTAGTATGTTGGTTTTTTCTTCAGTAAATGTGATAATACCAGCTTTATCGTATTTTTTAATAGCAATATTGCTTATAACTAAGCTGGCATTAATGGCATAGTCCATTAAGCTTAATCTGTCAAAAGGCATTTTCATTACCCTGCCTTTATCAATAATACTGTATACCTGCTGCGATTTTTCATCCTGAAACTGGTTTACCATCAGTTCATTTCGCCTTGCTGTAGCTTTCCAGTTTATAGTTCTAAAGTCGTCCCCTTGTACATAGTCTCTTATTTGCTCAAACTCAAAATTATGTCCTATACGACGCATTTTTTTAATTCCGGCCATTAGCAATTTATTACTTATTGCTAATAACTCATACTTATGCATTTGAATGTATGACGGGTATACGGGAACAGCTATTTTTGCATCAATAGTATAGCGGCGGGTAGTCAAACCTAAGAAGCTGTGTACAAAAATATTTATAGTATTAAATTCATAAGAACCTCTTTTTACCGGGCGTAAATCGTATGTAAAAGCACGTCTGTCGTTTGCTTTTATTCTTAAGAATGTAGTGTTTTCTCTGTACTGAAACTGTATCGGTACTTCGTCAATTATTTCAGCGGTAACAGCAAAGGGGTATTTGTTCTCTACCTCAATTTGAATGGGGTTAAGGTCTCCATTACTAAATTTATCTGCATGGGTACGTTTAGCCAATATGGCTTTGCGCTTTCCCTGTAATAAAATAATATCTGTAAATAGAATAACTAAAAATAAGTAAAATATGGCTTTGGCAACTGCAAATAATATGGGGTAAAAGAACCCCAATGCTAACAGCACTACCACACCCGCGCCCACATAGAAAAAACGTGAGGGTAAGTATATAGATTTTATTAATCTGATAATTGCCAATGAAATATTTTTAAAAATTAGTTATTAAATAAAAAACTATCTGGGTACTTCAACTTTTTCAATTAATTGACGAACTACATCATTTGCGTTTGCTCCTTCCATTTCTTTTTCAGGAGTAAGAATAACACGGTGCCGCAGTACCGGGTATGCAGCTTCTTGAATATCATCAGGTGTAACAAAATCACGACCCCTAATAGCTGCAAAGGCTTTTGCTGCATTCATAATATTTAATGAAGCACGAGGCGAAGCACCTAAATATAATCCTGCAAAATTTCTTGACTGTTGTACTAAAGCTGCTATATAAGTAAGCAGTTTTTCCTCAATAATTATTTTACGGACCGTTTCCTGATGGGTTAATAATTCTTTCCTGCTAATTACGGGTTTTATTAAGTCAGTAGGGTTGGTAGCCGTTTGTACATTAAAGCCTGTAAGTATTTTAATTTCGTCTTCCAAAGAGGGGTACTCTATTTCAATTTTAAAAATAAAACGGTCTAGCTGTGCCTCAGGTAATCTGTAAGTACCTTCCTGCTCAATGGGGTTTTGGGTGGCAAATACTATAAATGGAGGTTCTAGTATAGTTGTATCACCATCGGCGGTTATTTGCCGTTCTTCCATTACCTCAAACAATGCCGCCTGTGTTTTTGCAGGAGCACGGTTTATTTCATCAATTAAAACAATATTGCTAAAAACAGGGCCTTTTCTAAATTCAAATTCTGTAGTTTTTTGGTTAAATACTGATGTGCCTATAATATCGCTAGGCATTAAGTCGGGGGTAAACTGTATACGAGAAAAATCTACTGAAAAGGTTTTTGCTAATAATTTACTGGCAAGGGTTTTAGCAATACCGGGAACACCTTCAAGCAACACATGACCGTTTGCCATAATAGCAACAATCATTTGCTCTATCATGCGGTGCTGCCCAACTATTACTTTACCCATTTCTTGCTTAATATTTTCTATAGCCTGGTGTAGTTGTGTGGTATCTACTCTATTTTCAAATTCTTCCATTATAGTATTATTTAGCTGTGTTATAAAATCTGTCTATTATTTTATTTAATTCTAATAACTCATTCGGTTTTATTCCTTTATTATTCTTAACCGAATTAATTCTTTTTATTATGTCTTGAATATAATTTTCACTAACGCCGCTTTTTTCAGCCAAGTGAAGAATATAATCAGGGTTTTTACCGTCGAATCTTAAATTGTATTTACTGAAAATATATTGATTAAAATACTGTATTTTTTTAAGTGCTATATCATGGTGGTTACCCCTATTAAAGTATAGCCGCCCGATAGTTTCTGTAAACTCTAATGATGTATTGGCTAGTGGTGTAACAACGGGTATTATTCTTTGCCTGCGTTTAGCTCTGAAAATAAAGAATAGTACAGCACCTGCCAGTAAGCAATATAACGACCATTTTAATGCAGGCTGAGACAGCAGAAAGGCTAACGGAGTATGGGTTTGTTCAGTTTCAACGCTAGATTTTTTATAAAACTCATCCCAAATGGTGGCTTGTTGAGGCAAGTATGAAAGTGCAGAAAATGTGTACTGATAGTTATTTTTATTTAATATATGAATATTACTAAATACCGTGGGATTGGCGTGGAGGTATATTTTTCCTTCTCCAACAGCATACTCAATAAAATCAGGATAAAAACCGTTTATAACCCCTAGAGTATTAATTTTATAAGATTCTTTATCAAAATCGAAATAGCGAATCTCATTTACAAAGTTGCTCACGTAATTGGCTTTTTTATTAAAAACATTGTCTAATAAACGCCCCCTTACAACAGTATCATTACTTAATACTCCTGAAATACCTCTTATTTCTATCTCTAAATCTTCTTCTATATCACTGCCCAGGTAACTTGTGGCAATAAAAACAGAATTACCCTTTTTTGTATAATCTTTTATTTTATCCCACTCGTATAAATCAATAAAACCATCAGATTGTATAATGATTAAATTAGACGGATTATCTTTTACAATTTCATCAACATTGTCTATATATTCATAGGGACTTTTATCAATCGTCTCTAATGGGAAACCATCATTTAATTTTTTTAGTTGGTCGTATATAACATAGCCTCCGAAAGGTATTTTATCATTCTGCGAGTATGTTTTTCGCCAGTTTATGGGCTTAGGTTTCGATAATTCGTTTGCCAGTAACACTGCAAATATTATCGCTACTACTATTATATATTTATTTAGCGATTTCAATGTGCAGACACTATTTTAAGTTTGTTTAACAATAGGTTATATTGTTCTTGTGTTTTAACAAAAACATTTTCTGTGGCTTCAAATTCACCGTAAAAAATATAGTCGAAGTAAAAGGTGAGTTTTTTGAAGGGTTGTCTTAAATCCTCTTGGGGGAGCTCATATAAATATTCGCTATTGGTTTTTTCAATTCTAAACTCAATATACCCTGTGTCTACCAAATGTTTTAGGGTAAGGGTATAATACAATCTAACAGCCTCAGCATAATTTTTTTGAGTTATTGCATTTTGAAGTTTTGTTTCCAGGGTAACAGTATCTTCTGTTAGGTCGACAAATTCAGTTTTTAATGTTTTACTGTTTTTTGCATTTCTTTTCCCCCAAAAAGTGGCAATTTCATTTCTAAAAACAAAATAAATAATAGCACCCAAAGTAAGTGCCATTAAAACCCACATTACAGCTTCCCAATAATCAAAACCTTTTACTTCGGGTAAGTCAAATAAATCACTAAAAAAATCTTTCAGCCATTGTTTTGTATCATCCCACCAACTTTTGTCTTGGTGGTAAACCCTTTCATAATTAAACTCACTATTTTCCTTATAATTCTCTATAACCTCTTTGGGTGGTATGCGAGGGGTTATATTGCTACTTGAAGCACTATCTGCATTTACAGCATGCGTCTGTATACTGCAAACTATAGAGAGTATAAAAAATAATATTTTGGTAAACTGTTTCAAAAGAAGGATTAATATTCTTCAGCAGGTTTATCACTATCGTCCTCATTCATGTTTTCTATCTTCATGTTTAACCCCACGTGGTCAAGTTTTTCAAGTAAACTATAATATAAAAAGCCACTAATGCTGTATTGAAAAACATAACCTAAGAACAGAATTAGAGGCCCAACAATAGCAAAAACAATTATTATAATTTTTAATAATCCCACATCAGGAGAGGTGCTAAATATTCCCAATCCATTAATTAATACAAAAAAGAGAAGATATATACCGTAAAATATAAACTGAACCAACATAGCAGAGACCAATGTTACCCCTACAGTTTGCCAAAAATTGCCCCGCAATAAAGCAGAAGCTCTTGAGAGTGAACCGAAAATCCCTGCATTTTCATATACTATTACAGGTGTTAAAACATTAATATAGGCAAAGACTAATAAGCCTAAAAATATAAACCCTAAAAATACAATTATAAAGCCTATAATCGGTACAAGCATAAGTACACCCATTAGTAAGCCGAGAAGAAAGAAAACCAACCAAAGGGGTATGGCGAATATAATCATATATAAAAAACCGTAACCAAATAGCTTTAGTGCTGCACGGCTTGTTATTTTCCAAACCTCGTTAGGCGTTATTTTCTCTTCAGCAGCCTTTTCACTATATACTTTTATGTAGCTATATATAGTTGCTACTGACAATAAAATAGCAATGCCATACAAAATATACACACCAAAGAAACCTAATAAGGTAATAGGGTCATCAAATGGGGTTTGGGTGTTATAAGAATTATAGCGTTCTTGGTAGGTAAATAAATCAATAAACTTTGATGACAAAATAGATACCATTACAGTGGCTATTGTATATACAGGCACTACTATAAAAACAAAACTTCTAAGTATGTGCTTAAAATGAACTTTAAGAAAATTAACACCATCGCTAAAAACCCCGCTAAAATCCCGTTCTTTATGTATCAGAAATTGTTTTTCCATTGTTTGAGTTTAATTTTTTGGGAAGTAATATATAGTACCAAATAATAAATGGTAGTGTAATACCAATGCTTAAGTAACCAACCCATACGTTTTGGTAGTGGCGGGTTACAAAGCTTTCTAAAAATCCGGCAATAATAAACATAGGGATTAGCCCTATGGCTATTTTGGCAACCAATCGCCCTGCATTCTTTAATGATGCCATACGTGAATATGTGCCCGGAAATAATATACTGTTACCTAAAAAAATACCGGCACCACCGGCAATAACTATGCTTGATAATTCTATGGTACCATGAATAAATACGGTATTTAAAGCAGTAGCCAATACCCCTTCTTTATACAAAAAGGTAAAAAATACACCTACCATAACCCCATTAATAATCATCATATTATAAGTGAGGAAAGACAACATAACTCCTAAAGCAATAGCACGGAGGGCAACAAAAATGTTATTTAGGGTTATCATAAAAAACATTTCTTCTTCACCATACGTACCGTATATCCCCATAGGGTTTCCATTTTCAATATTGTCCAATGTTTTGTTTACATAACCGTCTCCCAAAATATAGCGAGGGAAATCAACATCGTAAAGGGTTGAGAGGATACCTATAATAATAGAAAGTAAAAAAACGCCTAAAGCCATAAACATAGGCTTTCGGGCTTGATAAATAGCATCAGGAACTTCATTTAACCAAAAGCGAACAAAACGCCCTTTTTTCTCCTTTTTGTTTTTATAGATACTTTGGTGAACCGTTACAGCAAGTTGGTTTAAATACTGAGTGGTTTTAGATTTAGGATAATAGGTTTGCGAGAAGGCCAAATCATCAGTTACTTCAATAAACAAATCAGCTAATTCATCAGGATGGACATTTCCTTTTTGAGCAATTTTCTGCTCAAAGGCTTTCCACTTTTTATTGTTTTGTTTTGTAAAAACTGCTTCGCGCACTAAAACACTAATTTCTTATATAACGCAAAATATAGATTTACTGTTAAACTTTGGTTTAGTTTTTTAGTTTTTAGATGGATGACGTATTTTGTGAGGGTTTTAGATAAGAAATATGTCAGATTCATTAAGAATAGATACAACGCAAAATGTAAGGATACGTTTTGAAATAGCCACTTTGGGAGACAGAATTGCCGCTGGGCTGATAGATTTGGCAATAATGGCAGGTTACTTTTTTATTATAGTATACCTTATTGGCAATGATATTTTACCTAGGGGGATTAGTTACAGTTTTTTTTACTTTAGTCCTGTGCTCTTTTATCACTTATTGTTTGAGCAATTTAACAATGGTCGTTCTATTGGTAAAATAGCTTTAAAAACGAAAGTGGTACGCATGGATGGAGCAGAACCCAATTTTGGAAATTATTTTTTGCGTTGGTTATTGGGCTTAATAGAAGGAGGGGCAATAGCTGTTATAGTGATTTTATTGAGTGGTAAAGGGCAACGCTTAGGAGATATGGTTGCAGGTACAATAGTAGCAAAACAAAAACAGAGGGTTACTCTTGAGGATACACTATTTGAAGAAGTTGAAGAGGATTATAAAGTAAAGTTTGATGGAGTTAATAGTTTAAGTGATGCAGATATAGAAACCATAAAAGAAGTAATGGCATCATTTGAAAAAAGCTATTCTGCAGCTAGTATAACCTTGATGCATAAAACCAGAGAGGTTATTAAACAAAAACTGGGTTTGCAAACTGTTGAGGGAAATGATAGAGATTTTTTGAAACAAGTAGTGAGAGACTATAACTACGTTACCGGAAAAGTTAACGATTAAGCTAAACACCGTTTATACATTTGCACGGTATTATTCAAGCCTAAATAAATAGCATCACATATAAGGGCATGCCCAATTGAAACCTCTAATAAGTTGGGTATGTTTTGGTAAAAGTATTTTAGATTGTTCAAATCTAAATCGTGCCCGGCATTAATGCCAATACCTAAATCGTTAGCCAAAATTGCTGCTTGTACGTAAGGTTCAATAGCTTTTTCCTTGTTGTCAGCATAGCCACTTGCATAGCTTTCTGTGTATAACTCTATTCTATCCGTACCTGTAGCTTTTGCCCCTTCAATCATCTCTAATACCGGGTCAACAAAAATAGAAGTACGTATACCTGCGCTTTTAAACTTAGCTATAGTATCAATCAAATAATCTCTATGTGCTATTGTATCCCAACCTTGATTACTGGTAAGCGTGTTTTCAGCATCAGGCACAAGTGTTACTTGTGTGGGCTTTACTTCCAACACTAAATCTACAAACTTTTGTGTGCGGGGGTTACCCTCAATATTATACTCGGTTTTTACTATCTCTTTTAGTTCTCTGGCATCTGTATAACGAATATGTCTCTCATCAGGGCGGGGGTGAACTGTTATACCATCAGCCCCAAATTTCTCACAATCAATAGCTGCTTGTATAACATCAGGATTATTTCCACCTCTGGCATTTCGCAAGGTGGCAAACTTATTTATGTTTACACTAAGTTTAGTCATTGATTATTAACGATTTAAAAATTATGGGTAAAACTAATGGCTGCAAATAACGCCTACAGAATGCTATATATAAAGAAATATGGCATTAAAATGTTTACTTTGAAGCTATTTCACTAGTGCGGAAAGTTTTAGCCATACTAATCACAATAGCACTAACATGGGCAGGGTGTAACCAGCAAAATAACCATCAAACTACCCCGAACTTTGCTCAAGAGTTAGATTCGCTATCGGATAAGGCATTTGAATTGCAATACAATGATGCATTTGCCTGCGACAGTATTGCCCAAATTATTTATGATAGATCTAGGGCTAATAATTATAAAAAAGGTATAGCAAACGCTTGGTTTTTGAAAAGCTCGGCTCAACAACAATTAGGGAATTATGACTCGGCGATAGCATTTGCTTTTAAAAGTCTTACTGTTTTTACTGAGATTGGAGATAAGAAAGGGCAGGCGCGCGTTTATAACGATTTGGGTATTGACTATGACTTTAAAGCAGACTATTCTGAGGCTGTAGAAAATTACTTAAAAGCTCTAAAAATATTTGAAGAACTTAATGATACCAAAGGGATTTCTAATGCCCTAAACAACATTGGCTTGGTATACCAAAACCAAAAAAACTTAAACGAAGCAAGAACTTATCATCAAAGAGCCTTAACTATAGCAAAACAAAATAACCTAGATGGTCCTAAGTTTAATGCTATGAATAGTTTAGGCAGTGTATTTATGGCTTTAGGCGATTATGATTCTGCCCTATTTTATCATCAAAATGTTTTAGAAGCCGATTTACAATCTGGTAATAAATCTTATATCTCCTACTCCTATAATAACGTTGGTGAAGCCTATCTTAATAAAAAGGAGTTTGACTTAGCAATCTTATTTTTTGAAAAATCTAAAAAACTTAAAGAAGAACTAGGCAATCAAAGGGCACTTGCTAATACTTTACTAAACTTGGGTGATGCTTATATAGGTCTTAAAGACTATGAAACTGCAAAAAAATATTTACACGATGGACTTATAATTACCAATAAGCTTGATTTACCTGAGAAGAGGCAAGAGTTTTTTGAACAATTACATAGAGTAGCTTATGAGAAAGGGAACTACAAGCAGGCGTTAGTTTATTACAAGCAAGTAGAAAAAATTAAAAGTACTATTAGCCATGATAAGGAAATGGCAGAGATAAGTCGCCTTGAAAAGAACTATGAGGTAGAGAAAGCACAACGCATAATCTCAGAAACTGAAAGTGGGGCAAAAATTAACAAGCAATTGGCTCTGTTATATGGTAGTTTAGCTATAATACTTTTTATAGTAGTTGGCTCACTAACCTATAGTTACTACCAAAAAAAGAAAACCAATAATACTCTTATTCAGTATCAGGAAACATTAGAGCACAAAAACAAAGAGCTTGAAGAAAAAAATGCCGTTGTGTTAGCGCAGAAAAAAGAGCTGGAATCAGCATTGGCAGCTCGTTCACGGTTTCTTTCTTTCATGAGTCATGAAATCCGTACACCGCTTAATGGTATAACCGGGTTGGTTGATTTGTTGTTGGCAATGCCTATGATGCCTGACCAAAAAGAGTACATGGATGCCTTGAAACAATCAGCAGATAATTTACTGCTATTACTTAATAATATTTTAGATTTAAGCAGATTAGAGGCAGGAAAAATTGAACTTGAAAAAAGAAATTTAAACCTAAAAAAATTACTCGAAAATCAAGAAACACTGTTTAAAGCGAGCGCACTACTTAAAGAAGTAGATTTAACACTTGAAGTTGATGAGGATATACCCAAAAATTTAAACGGCGACGGATATAGAATAACGCAAATAATAGCCAACCTGGTTAATAATGCTATTAAGTTTACCCGAAAAGGGTGGGTAAAATTAGAGTGTTTACATATAAAAGAAGAAAACAACCTGCACACAATAAAATTTGCAGTAAAAGATAACGGTATCGGAATTTCAAAAGAAAAGCTGAAGAGTATTGTTGAACCGTTTTCTCAGGCTGAGGCCCATACCACAAGAAAATATGGAGGAACTGGTTTAGGGTTGGCAATTGTACAGCTTCTATTAGATGCAATGGATAGTACTTTAGAAATAGAAAGTGAGCCCCAAAAAGGTAGTATCTTTTCTTTTCAATTAGTATTACCTTCTTATGAAACACCTATATTGGCAGAAGGTCAAAATGGGATTGCCAAAAACGATATTGAAAAAATTAAGGGGAAAACAGTTTTAGTTGTTGAAGATAATACCACAAACATATTAGTAATAACTAAAGTACTGGCAAGCTGGCAAATTGAGTATGATGTGGCAGATGATGGCTTTAAGGCTATTGAGTATGCTAATGAGAAAAAGTATGATGTTATACTAATGGATTTGCACTTGCCCAAAATAACAGGCTACGAAACAGCGCAGCGTATAAAAACGGTAGATAATATTAATAAGGAAACACCCATACTAGCAATAACTGCAGCTGATGAAAGTGAGATAGAGCAACACCCGCAAAGGCATTTTCTTGACAGGGTAATGTTTAAACCCGTACAAACCCAAATATTGCTGGACAATATTAATAAACTCACAACATAAAAAAAGCCCCTCGAAAATTATCGAGAGGCTTATAGTATTTAATAAAGATACTTAATTAGTATCTGTAGGCTTCTGTTTTAAATGGTCCTTCTACAGGTACACCAATATAATCAGCTTGTTCTTGGTCTAACTTCTCAAGTTTAGCACCAACATGCTCTAAGTGTAAAGCAGCTACTTTCTCATCCAAATGGCGAGGCAATACATACACTTTGTTCTCATACTTATCATTGTTATTCCATAACTCAATTTGTGCTAACGTTTGGTTAGTAAAAGAGTTACTCATTACAAATGATGGGTGACCTGTTGCACATCCTAAGTTTACTAAACGTCCCTCGGCAAGAACTATAAGTTCATTACCATCAACATTGTAAACATCAACTTGTGGCTTGATGGTATATTTAGTATCTCCATAAGTACCATTCAACCAAGCCATGTCTATCTCATTATCAAAGTGCCCAATGTTACAAACAATAGTCTTATCGTTCATAGCTTTAAAATGGCGTTCTTTAATAATGTTGAAATTACCTGTAGCGGTAACTACTATGTTAGCTTCTTTCACAGCTTCGTCCATTGGTTTCACTTCAAAACCGTCCATTGCCGCTTGCAAAGCACAAATAGGGTCAATTTCAGTAACCAATACACGCGCACCCGCTCCACGTAAAGAAGCAGCAGAACCTTTTCCTACATCACCATACCCTGCAACAACAGCAACTTTACCTGCCATCATCACATCAGTAGCACGGCGTATAGCATCTACTAAACTTTCTTTACATCCGTATTTATTATCAAATTTAGATTTTGTTACAGAGTCGTTTACGTTTATGGCCGGTACGGGTAAAGTTCCTGCACGCATACGGTCGTTCAAACGTAATACACCGGTAGTAGTTTCTTCACTAATACCTTTAATACCTTTAGCAAGCTCAGGGTTCTTATCCAAGATTAGGTTGGTAAGGTCTCCACCATCGTCCAAAATCATGTTCAATGGTTGTCTGTCTTCACCAAAGTAAAGGGTCTGTTCAATACACCACTCATACTCTTCTTCTGTCATACCTTTCCAGGCATACACAGGGATACCCGCAGCAGCTATAGCAGCAGCAGCTTGGTCTTGAGTTGAGAAAATGTTACAAGAAGACCATGTTACATCAGCACCTAACTCTACAAGAGTTTCAATAAGTACTGCTGTTTGAATAGTCATGTGTAAGCAACCCGCAATGCGAGCGCCTTTTAGTGGTTTTTGTGCTCCGTATTCTTTACGAAGTGCCATTAATCCGGGCATTTCTGCCTCTGCCAAATTAATTTCTTTACGGCCCCACTCGGCCAACGAGATGTCTTTCACCTTATAAGGAAGGTGGGTGGTTTTTACAGTCATTTAAAGTTTATTAATTTTTAAGATTTTGCAAAGGTATAAACAAATCTGCTCAAAGTAAAGTTTGTTTCACCTTTAGTTCTGCCATATAGACGGCATTTCAGCCACAAAAAGTTGCCTGAACCTTTGGCATGGTTTTGTGTTAATTGATATTAAATTTGCAACAGTATTTCAAAAAAAGAATTAGAAAGAATAAACAATTATGGCATCATATCCAGAAATGTTAGTTGCGCCTATGCGCAAAGAACTTACCGATAACGGTTTTACTGAACTTAAAACCCCAGAAGAAGTAACCAATGCAATAGACACTAATAGCGATACTGCTTTGGTGGTAGTAAACTCTGTATGCGGTTGTGCAGCAGGTACTGCACGTCCGGGGGTATTGGCATCGCTTAAAGGTGATAAAAAGCCTGTTAACCTATATACTGTGTTTGCAGGTATGGAAGCAGAGGCAGTAAACAAAGCACGTGAATACTTTGCACCTTATCCGCCATCATCCCCTGCAGTAGCCTTGTTTAAAGGTGATGAGTTGGTACATTTTGTAGAGCGTCATCATATTGAAGGGCGTACGGCAGAAATGATTTCAGACCATTTAGGCAAAGTGTACGAAGAATATTGCTAGGCATACTACCTGCTATTAGCTACTATAAAAAGCTATAGTAGCTAATAGTACAATTTTTTTGAATCCTTTTTTTTGGCAAGATGCTTTTCTAATCCCTCTAATTTAGATTGCCAGAATTTCTCCAGTTTTATAATATAGTCTTCTATTTCTTTAAGAGCTTCGAGCTGAATATAGCAGTTGCGCTGTCTTCCGTCCCCCTCATCAGTTTTAATGCTTATAAGATTACTATCCGAAAGGAGTTTGATATGTTTAGATACAGCAGGGCGTGACATATTAAATTGCTCAGAAATTCTGTTTACACTTTCCGGCTGCTTTGCTATCATTAGCAAAATTTCTCTTCGTGTAGGGTCTGCTATTGCTTTAAATACATCATTCATTTTCTAGATTATTTTCAAGGCGTACTTTAATAATTTTCTTCCATCCATTTGTGAGAATCTTCTTAACAATTAGGTTACTTAAAGAATTTTTAAAACCACTATGCTCTAGCTCTAACCTAGTTTTCTTGCCTTCATCTGCTAGCCTAAAAGTTACCATAGTATCTTTAAGTGGTCCGCCACTCCAACTATACGTTAGCAGTTCTTTTTCCTTAATATCTATAACCTTACAGTTCACTACTCCCGAAAAACCTATAGAAGATTTTGTTTTAAATTGAAATTCATGTCCGATTTTAGGAATAAAATTATTAGGCATTAACCATTCACTTAAAGCATTCTGATTGGTTAGTGCTTCCCAAACATCATCAATCTGCGCATCAAAAACATGCGTTAGTTTAATAGATTTAGCCATTTAATTCTGTTTTATAGTGTTTATAGATAGTTTGAGCTTGAAAATGCCCTAGACCATTTTCTTCTTTCAAAAACTTAATTATCTCCTTCTTTTCAGCCGAAGTGCTAGCTCTAAGAGCTTCAATCCATTCTCCCAAAGACTTGCCTGTTTTATCTTTTAAATTACGCACTATAGCATCATTCATTTCCTGTGGTGATAATCCCATTTCAATAATGTAACTTTTTGATTACCCAAATATATGAAACTTTTTGGTTACTCAAATTGTATTTAACAAATAATCCCCATATTCTATGTTTAATACTGCAAAAACTTATATTTGGTAAAACAAGCCCACTATAAATGAGCAAGCTATATACTATTGCTAAACCTAATAGAGTAGTTATTATACTTAGCCTTTTGATAATTGCATCATGCAAAAAGAATGAGGATAATAATTCACCAACATCTTCAGAGCAAGTGCCTACATTAAATACACTTCCTGTAAAAGAAATAACAATAAAATCTGCCAAAATTGGTGGTACTGTATCAAATATTGGAAGCTCAGCCGTTAGTGAGCGTGGAATATGCTGGAGCACATTGCCCAATCCTAATATTAATAATAGTGTAATGAAATCAGGGACAGGTGAGGGCAGCTTTGAGGTTACAATAGAGGGGCTTAATAAAGGCACTAAATATTATGTAAGGGCTTATGCAAAAAACAATGCCGGAGTAGGGTATGGCAATGAGTTGGAGTTTACCACAACTAACCTAGAAAGTGTACAAGTAAACGGCTATACTCTATACATTCACCCTTCAAACTCAGGTAATTTTGCTTGGGGCAAGAATAACGAAACAACAGGAGCCACTAACCTTAATGACGGTAGAGCAAATACAGATATAATAAGCCAACTAAATGGAAGCTATGCTGCTAAAATTTGTAGCGATTTGGTATCAGAAGGGTTTAGCGACTGGTACCTCCCTGCAAGAAATGAAATGGAAGCTATAAAGCAAAATGCATCTAACCTTAGTAGTGTGCCTTCAGGTCAATATTGGACTAGCACCGAAGCCTCTGCACAAACCGCCTTTTGGACAACTTTCGTATCAGGTCCCCCACCTAATAATATAAAAACAGCTACAGCAACTTGTAGGTGTGTTAGAAGAGATTAGTTATAAAGGCTGCCTATTTAACCGTTTAATTGATTGGTAAGCAACCAATTTGTATATTAATGGCTGTTTTCTAATCTATGGCATTGAGACTATTATTGTTAATTGTGTTTTGTACTACCCTTTATGGTACAGCCTGTACACAGCACTTTAAATATAAACACTTTGATGTTGATGATGGCTTACCCAGTTCACAAGTGTTTTGTGCTTTTCAAGATGATGAAGGGTATATGTGGTTTACTACGGATAATGGTTTATCAAGATTTAACGGGTACCAATTTGATAACTACTCTACCAAAGACGGCATAGCGGATAATACTATACTTAAAGGGCAAAAAGCTAAAGACAACTCATTATTATTCTTCACCTTATCTTCAGGTTTTTTTTGGTTTAAACAGGGAAAGTTTCATCCTATCCTATCCAAAGACTATCTAAAGCTAATGCAGTATCAAAAGCTTAAAATTCGTGAGTATGTATTAGATAAAAATAAAACTATTTGGTTTAGTACTAATGAGCATGCCATTTATTACTCATTAGACACTAATGGCAAGCTATTGAAGTATAAATGTGAAATACCCCAAAAAACTGAAAAAAGGGCCACATTTTTAGTGCAGGTTGATAGTAACTCAATTTTACCGGTAGCAATATTTAGAGATATTAAAAAGGATTTTACTTCGTTTCAGATTATCAATAAAAAGCATCACTACTTTATACCCAATGTCGAAATAAAACTAGCTATAAAGTTACAAAACTTGTTTATACTATTGACTGCTGGTGATGAACAATCAAAGGGCAAACTATTTCTTTATCACCCAAAAAATCGCTCACTAAAAAAATTACCTGAAGAAAAAGGAAAATACTACAATATTGCAATGCATGATGCCGAGGACAATTTATGGCTAGGGCATAAAAAAGGGGTAGATTTTTATAAAGGCAATAATCCTGTACCCATTCAACTTCTATCAAATGTTTATGTAACACATCTTTTTCAAGACTTTGAAAAAAATATATGGGTAACCACAAAAGACAATGGGGTTTATTTAATAACCGATTTGAATATTAAAAACTATTTAAAAAATGAAAAAATAGTCTCATTTTCTGATTACAACCAAAAATTGTGGGTAACCACAGTTAATGGAAAAGTTTTTAGAAAAGACTCCCTACATAGGTTTGTCAAATTATTTGATAAGAAAGTAGAGAATATTGTTAATGCCTCACATTTCTCAAAAAACGGAGTATTTTTTTATGATGGTATTTATGATTTTTCAGGAGTTAAAAAAAGTAATTTTAAAAAAGGTAAAACCATAAATGCCAAGAAAGTAATTAGTGTAGGCGATTCAATTTACATTACAAGTACGCACAACGGACTGGTATATTTAAATATCCGAACAGGTTTCTCTAAATGGCGGGTAGGTCCTAAACTAAGGATAAATGCGCTATTTAAAGATACCTCAAATACCATTCTTTTAGGTTCTGTTAAGGGACTTTTTTCTTTCAATTTTTCAAAACTCTCTTACGCTGATATTAGGAATGGGAAGCAACTTCTCTCCCAAAGAATTATGGATATTGAGAAATGGGGAAATAGCTATGCCTTGGCAACTCGAGGGCAAGGCGTAGTTATATATAGTAAAGACACACTTTTTGCTATTACAAAAGAAGCCGGCCTAAAAAGCAATCTAGTAAGTTGTATTACAACAGTAAATGATAGTGTTATTTGGGTAGGAAGTAATAATGGTGTAGCAAGAATTGAATTAGAGCCATTTACTTTAAAAATAAAAAGCATTTCAAATTATACTAATGTTGAGGGGCTAACATCTAATGAAGTATTAGATATTATTTATTACAAAAATAGTATTTGGGTAGGTACCTCTAAAGGGGTTTCTCTCTTGCCTACTGGCATTCGGAATACATTTGCTATACCCCCTAAATTAAAAATTTCGCAAGTTTATATAAACAATAAGCCACAGGGGTTTGCAAAACATCTCCATCTTAAACCCCATCAGAATAATATTAATATAAATTACTTAGGTATTAGTTTTAAAACCCTTGGTAAACTTACATTTAGATATAGGCTAAAAGGCTATTTAAATGAGTGGACAGAGACTGAAAGCAAAAATGTGAACTTCACTAACATACCCGCCGGCAGTTATACTTTTGAGCTGCAAGTACAAAACAAAAATGGTATTTGGAGTTCTTCAAAAACAGTTCATTTCACAATTGCCAAGCACTTTACTCAGGAAGTCTGGTTTATAGCACTTATGGTCTTTCTCATTGTCAGCATTCCTTCGGGTATTGTGTTGGTTTATTCAAAAAACCGAAGGCGAAGAGAAAAACAAAAGCGCAGAGTATTAGAAGCCCAGTTGCTAGCCTTGCGCAACCAAATTAATCCGCACTTTATATTCAACGCCTTAAACTCAATACAAGCCTACAATGTAAAAGCAAGAGATAAGGAAGCTATTAAGTATCTCTCAAACTTTTCAGAGTTAATGCGGCAGATACTTGAAAACACTAAGCACAGGTTTATAAGCCTCTACGATGAAATTAGTTGCGTTAAAAACTACTTGAAACTGGAAGCACTACGCACAAACAACAGGTTTAGCTACACTATTACGATAAATAATGAATTAGAAGGATTGCATGTTTACCTTCCACCTATGCTATTGCAGCCTCATCTTGAAAATGCAATTTGGAAAGGATTTACAGGTGAAATACAAAACCCGCAGTTGCACATAGAGTTTAGTAAATACGGCAATGCTCTGCATATAAAAATCAGAGATAACGGTATTGGGATAAATAAAAGCAAAATTATTAACTCAAAAATTAAAAAAACTAATGGTTATGAATCAACAGGAATAAGAAATATACAAGAGAGAATAAAAAGTATAAGAGAATTGTACGGCATTTTTATTTCTATAAAAATTCAAGATGTTTCTGAAAAAAATGCAGACCAAATCGGTACAGAAGTACTCTATACTATTACATTGTTAACAGAACTAGCCCACAGCATTTAGTATATGAAAAAAATAAGAACTGTTTTAATTGAAGATGAAGAAAAGAGCTTAGAAACATTAAGTGGCATGTTATCCTCTTTTTTTGATGATATAGAAGTGGTTGCTACTGCAAGAAATGTTAAAGAAGCTGTTGAGGTACTGTTTAAGCACAAACCAGACTTAGTTTTTGCTGATATTTCTTTGCCTGATGGCACTGGGTTTGATGTGCTTGACAAAACAAGACCCATTGTATTTGATATAATTTTTACCACTGCTTTTGAAGAATACTCTGTAAATGCATTTGAATATGCTGCATTGCACTACATTTTAAAGCCTATAAGTATTGATAAAATTGAAGATGCTATAGAAAGGCACAAAGCAGGGCTGGGCTATAAAAAGAAATATGCAAAGGAATACAGCGCTATTTTAAATGGAAATCCTGACCAGAAAATTGCTTTTAATACCGTTAGTGAAATTATTTTCAAGCCCATAAAAGATATTTTGTACTGCATGGCAGATGGAAACTATACAGAGGTATTTTTTGTAAACGGCGAAAAGCTATTTATTTCTCAAACCTTAAAGGTATATGAAAAAACCTTGGCCCCTCACAGTTTTGCCAGAATTCACAATAAGTATCTGGTAAATGTGAAGCATGTAAAAAAATATACCCGAGGCAAAACCGGTTATGCCATTATGGAAACAGGAAAAGAGCTTCCCGTATCAGAAATTCATAAGAAAAACTTCTTAAATATTATACAGGGCTTATAAACCCAATAGTAAATATACCCTGTTTGCTAATTCAAACACCCCACACACTCATTACAGGTTTCAATAATGTCAATGTTTAAGGTACTTAGCTGCACTAATCAAAAACATTAAGTATTATGAAAATTTTAAAAATTCTTATTCTATCAATTGCGTTTTTCGCAACTAAAGCAGCTATTGCTCAACCAAACTCAATTCTTATTAACAACAACACTACTTTGAGTTATACTGTTACGTTTAATTTTAGTTCTCCTTGCCCGCCAACAACTATGACACCACCGGGTTCGAGCGTTACATCAGGTAGTTATTGCCCAGGGGCAACTCTTGTAAATGTAGATATCACTTTTACAGATAATACTTGCACACCTCCTGTGCCTGTTACCTTACATATACCTTACGTTTCAAACCCTTCAAACCACAAGTATACACTGTGCGATGGGACTCTTATAGATTTCAATGTACATGACAATACGATGCCGCAGTATATTCTTGACATTAATTGATATTAACCGAAGTAAACAAGTTAGGTATATTAAAGAGTATTGGCCTTTAAGGTCAATACTCTTGTATTATTACTCAAGCCATATACTTATTTTGAAGGCAAAATGATATAAAAAGAAAAGGTCTTTGTCCTTAGTATTATTAATTTATTATCACACTTCAGAAATGATTTCAGACCATTTAGGCAAACTATATCAGGGGTATTGATAAGGAAATCTGATAACAATTAACAAAAAAGGAGACTATATAGTCTCCTTTTTTGTTATTAAACTTAAGATGTTAACCACAAATATTTTCCATTAAGCTAATAAACTTTTTAATAACCTCTCTCCAACTTTTTGGTATAAGAGGAATGTTAGAAATTACGGTTAAAATAGGCTTTACTGCACTGAATATCTTACAAATCTTCTCCAATACACTTTTTGGTATGCCTCTAGTTTCATCTGTTGAAAGATAGAACTCACCACCTTTTTCAAATTTGGTTAAGTCTACGTTGTTAATTCTTTCATCAATCTGTTCAAATGTCATTTCTTTTTCCATAATATTATTTTTTTTGTTTGGTGATATTATGATTCAAAAGTGCTTTCCTTTTCTCTTAGGCAACTCAGTAGAAATGCCTAATTTTATATAGTTTTACTACGGAGGTATTAAGGAATTAGGTAGTAATTGGTTAGAGCTATGCTAATTGAATAAGATTGTTAAATAATGGTAATGACATTTTTATGACGTAATAGTGTGAACCTTTGGCGTTTAAAAAGTAATTAAACTATAAATGCTAAAGATTATGACAGTGAAACACACATTTACCCAACGCATAAATAAACTTCGCCCCATATTTTTTCAAATAGGATTATTAATAGCATTGGGGGCTACGCTTGCCGCCTTTAAATGGACTATTTACGGTGAGAATGTTGAAAGAGAAGTATACAGAGGAAAATTAGAAGAGTCGCAAGGCATACAAGCCATAAATATTATTGAAGAGCATAAAAAAGAAATTCAAGAAACCAAGAAGCAAGAAACACAACCTCTTCCCGACCCTGATAAAATAAACTTGGTGAATAATAACGTTGTATTGGATACTGTACTTCCCGATGAAAAGAAGCTGCCTGATTTGGCTGCATTATTAAAAGGGAAACCGGTAGACCCTAATGGCGGTAGAGACAATACATTTGACAGTGTACCCAATGATAACTCTATAGGTGATTGGGCTGAAGTTATGCCTTCCTATCCCGGCGGGTATATTGCAAGAGCTAAGTTTATTAACAAGCACATGCAAATTCCCTATGATGTACTAATGGGAACAAAAAACATAACTGTATACACCGAAGCAATTGTTGAGAAAGACGGTAGGCTTAGCAATATAAAAGTTGTGAAAAATGGAGGGTATCCTTCGGCAGGTGAGGCAGCAAAAAAAGTAATAGAAGCTATGCCTAAATGGAGCCCGGGGTACCAAGGTATTTGGCCAGTAAGGATTAGAGTAGTTATACCCATAAAAATTAGAATTGATTAGATAATAGGTTTTTCCTTTGTTTTAGGTGATACCCCTTTGCCATTTGGTGAAGGGGTAAATTTTATCTGAGTAAATAGTATTCTTCCATTAAAGCTAATCGCTTGAAATAGTTTTGAAAATCATAATTTCTACAATAGTTTTATTCTACTCATTAACATTATCTAACCCCTTAAATATTGGCCAAGTTGTCTCGCCACCATAAAACTCTATAAAATCAGAAACTCTTTTTTTAATTAGCTCTCTGTCTTCATAGGGTATTTTGTATTTCTTAAAGGCATCGTATAAGTATATTTCATATGAATTATCATTATAAAACCACTTTACAAGGAAGGGGAGGTGGTTTTTATCATCTTTGTATTCATAAAATCCTTCCGGTAAGCTAGAAATTTTATACCCTACCATTTCAAACTGAGGACCATACCAGAACCTCCTTAGGAACTTTACAATATACTTTAGGAGCATTTAATGGCGAAAAGGTAATAATTGTCTTTAACTTTTTTGTAGAAATAGGTATTGCTTATTGCTTCCATCTTGTTTAGAAATATTCTAAATTGCGAGACCAAATAATTCATGGTACTTAGCGAATTAAAAAAAGGGCAAACTGCAGTGATAGAAAACTTTGAAAACCTGCATTTGGCTTTAAAATTTATGGAAATAGGTATGGTGCCCGGTGCAGAAGTCTTAATTTATTCTCTCGCTCCCTTAGGCGACCCTATTGCTATTGAAATTGAGGGGAGCAAAATAAGTATGCGGAAAAAAGAAGCTGCCACAGTAAAAATAAAGTTAACTTGAGTATTTCTTCCAAAAAAATAGCATTGGCAGGTAACCCCAATAGTGGTAAAACTTCAATTTTTAATCAACTAACGGGGCTAAATCTTAAGGTGGGGAATTTTGCAGGAGTAACAGTTGAAAAAGTTTCAGGAAACATAAAACACGAAGGTGAAAACTGGGAGCTAACCGATTTTCCCGGTACATACAGTCTCTTTCCAAAGTCAGAAGATGAAAAAGTTAGTACCGACGCTTTTATTGATGAAGAGAACAAAGCACACCCTGATGTTATAGTTTTTGTAGCAGATTATAGCCAATTGCAACGAAATCTGCTGCTATTTACTCAGTTGGCAGACTTAAAAACACCTATTGTGTTGGCTATTAATAAAGCAGACTTAGGTGATGATGAGCTTACAAATTCAATCGCAAACCAATCTGAAAAAGTATTAGGAGTTAAAACAGTACTTGTAAGTGCAAGACAAAAAAGAGGCTTTGAAGAATTAAAAAAAGCTATTCAAGTTGCTGAACCTAGTCATAAAAAATTCTGGACAGTACCTCAAAAGTTTCACAATACAATTTTAGCAGATAATGCTGCCATTAATAACCTATACAACAGCTATTTAAAATTATTCGATAAAAATAGTTGGGATGAAGGTGAGCAAATTCAGAAAGAAGAAATTGAAGCCAGGCAAAAAACAATAGCTCCTTTAGCCAAAAGTATTTCTCGGCAAATTCATGATGTAAAAAACAGAGAAGCCACTAAAAAAATAGATAGTATACTAACTCACAAAATAGCGGGACCGCTTATTTTTTTAGTAGTTCTTTATATAGTTTTCCAAAGTATCTTCAAACTGGCAGAATATCCTATGGATGCCATTGAAGCCGGTTTTGGGTGGTTGAGTAGTACTTTGGCAGAGGTTTTACCTAAAAGTTTTTTAAGTGATTTACTTACCAACGGTATACTGCCGGGTATTATGGGGGTGGTAGTATTTCTTCCTCAGATACTCTTTTTATTTTTCTTTTTATCATTAATGGAAGAAAGTGGCTACATGGCACGGGTAGCTTTTCTTTCAGATAAGTTAATGAGTAAGGTGGGGCTAAACGGTAAATCAGTAGTTCCCTTGCTAAGTGGTGCAGCATGTGCTATACCCGCCATAATGGCAGCCCGTAATATCGAAAATAAAAAAGACAGGCTAATAACTATACTGGTTACCCCTTTGATAAGTTGTTCAGCCCGTTTACCTGTGTACATTCTTTTAATTTCTCTGATTGTACCTGAGGGGGAGGGTTGGTTTATTTTTAACTATCAAGGATTATTGCTAATGGCTATGTATCTAGTGGGGATAGTATTTGCCATATTGGTGGCAGGAGTTTTTAAGCTTTTTATTAAAGACAAAAAACCTGCTTTTTTTGTGATGGAAATGCCTGATTACCAAATACCCCGTTGGAGAAATATAGTGCAGGTGCTATATATAAAAGGCAAGTCTTTTGTAGTACAAGCAGGTAAAATTATTGTAGTTGTATCCATACTACTTTGGTTTTTGGCAAGTTTTGCCCCCAACAATAAATTTGAAGAAATTGAAGCGAAATACCAACAGGAGCAATACAAACCTCTTAGTGAAGAAGAACGGGACAATAGAATTAGTGCAGAAAAGCTTAGGGCTTCTTATGCAGGAGAATTAGGCAAGTTTATTGAACCTGCTATACGGCCATTGGGGTATGACTGGAAAATAGGTATTGCACTAATAAGCTCTTTTGCTGCCCGTGAGGTTTTTGTGGGTACTATGGCTACAATTTACAGTTTAGGAAATGATGACAGTAATTTAGACGGCTTAAAAGAAAAACTACTTTCTGAGACCAATCCAAAAACAGGAAAACCGGTATTTAGTATTGCCGTTGCATTCTCTTTAATGATGTTTTATGCCTTCGCATTGCAATGTATGAGTACGATTGCTGTTATGTATAAAGAAACAAAGAGTTTAAAGTGGCCTTTAATACAATTTCTATACTTAACAATAATGGCTTACTTGGCAGGATTTTTGATGTATAATGCACTGTCGTGACATCTTGATTTTTCAGTCAAAAAACCCGATATTTGCGGACTTTTTTGGCAGTAGTGTCAGAGTATCGAATTTTACCTTTTCAGAATTAAAAAATAAGTCAGTATAAATGAGACAGCTCAAAATTAGTAAGCAGTTTACCAATCGTGAAAATAAATCATTGGATAAGTACTTAAATGAGATTAGTAAAGTACCCATGATTGATGCTCAAGAAGAGGTGGAGCTTGCTCGCCGTATTAGAGAAGGCGACCAAGTGGCTTTAGAAAAACTGGTGAACGCAAACCTTAGATTCGTGGTTTCGGTGTCAAAACAATACCAAAACCAAGGGCTTACTTTGGGCGACTTAATAAACGAGGGAAACTTAGGTTTGATTAAGGCGGCTAAACGTTTTGATGAAACCCGTGGTTTTAAATTTATCTCTTATGCGGTTTGGTGGATTCGCCAGTCTATACTTCAGGCATTAGCAGACCAAAGCCGTATAGTACGTTTACCACTAAATAAAGTGGGGTCAATAGGCCGTATTGGTAATATAGCTGCTGAACTTGAGCAAAAGCTTGAGCGTGAGCCTACAGCAGAAGAAATTGCTAATGCACTTGAAATACCTACTGCTGAGGTAGAAAATGCTTTAAAAACCAGTGGTCGTCATTTATCAATAGATGCACCTTTGGCAGAAGGTGAAGACAATACGCTGTTAGGGGTATTGGATAATAATGATGAACCACATCCTGATTTACACCTGATAAACGAAAGTTTACAAAAAGAAATTAACCGTGTAATCTCAACACTTTCTGAAAAAGAACGTGATGTGTTGAAATACTATTACGGACTAGATGGAGGTCCTGCACATACTCTTGAAGATATTAGTGAGAAGGTGGGCTTAACCCGTGAACGTGTACGCCAGATTAAAGAAAAAGCGTTGCGCCGCTTACGTAAATCATCAAAAAGTAAAATATTAAAATCTTATTTAGGGTAATTCTTTAAGAATATCCCATACCAAATCAGGCTCGTATCCTTTAGCAATAAGGTACGAGCTTGTTTTTTTCTTGCGGATAGGGATACTAATTTCCGTTTTCAAGCTTTCCCAACGTTTGTATAGTATTGTTTTAAGTTGTTCATAATACAATACATCCTCAATTTCTTTCATCCCTTGTTTGATGCAATATGGAGAAATATCTCTAAGCTTTAATTCTCGCATTATTTTTAAACGGCCCCATTTTTTTACCCTGAATTTCCCTCCCGCATACGCTTTAGCAAAACGCTCTTCATTTAAATAATTTTCTTGTATTAAACGGTTAGTAAGCTCGTCTACATCATCAACACTAAGGCTGTAGCTATAAAGCTTTTCTTTTACCTCACGATGGCAACGCTCTTGATAAGCACAATATTTTTGTATCTTTACCCAAGCTTCTTGCGGGCTTAGCCTTTGTTTTTTTTGCATCAGTTTTGTAGAAAATTCTTTAATAGTTCGTACTTTGGAATAAAATTTGAAAAAGATATAGAAAACATCGAAATCAATGAAAAAGTTATTACTCACATTATCATTTGCGCTAATTAGCGTATTAGCTGTAAATGCACAAACCAGTGCAGACCAAAATGCAGACGGTCCTAAATTAACATTTAGTGCAACAACTTATGATTATGGAAACATTACGCGTAATGTACCTGCAAAACACGAATTTAAATTTACAAACACAGGTACAGCACCATTAATTATTAATAGTGCAAACCCATCATGTGGATGTACAGTGCCTACTTTTACAAAAGAGCCTATTATGCCGGGTAAGAGTGGTAAAATAGAAGTTGTATACAATGCTGCTAATCCGGGTAACTTTACCAAATCAGTTACCGTTCGTTCAAATGGTGGTGAGGTATCTTTAACTATTAGAGGAAATGTGGTTGAGAAAAAAGCTGAGCCAAAACCTCCTGTAGTTAATCCAAATAAATAAGACAATATTAATTAAGATAATAAGACCCTTGTTTAAGTGTATTTCACTTGGCAGGGGTTTTGTTTTATAAGCAGTATGGTACAATTATCTCTATTAATACACTTGTTGTTTTTACCTACTTTGCAGCCTACTCAACAAACAGATGAGGGAATTGCGAAGCTTTCGTTCAAACAAACGACTATTAAACTGGGCGAAATTCATCAGGGAGAGCGGTATGAAAGAGTATTTACATTTACCAATACAGGTGATGCCCCTTTAATTATAAGTGATGTTGAAACTTCTTGCGGGTGTACTGTTGTAAAGTTCTCAAAAGAGCCTGTTTTGCCTGGTAAAACAGGAGAGATAAAGGTAGATTATGGGCCCAAAAAATCAGAAGTTGGGTTTATCTCAAAATCCTTTGTCATTACCTCAAACGCCAAAAACAATCCTGAGTATTTGTACCTGCATGGCACAATAGTGAAGAAAGGCAAAAGAAAGAAAAAGAAGTAGTATGAAGAGTTTCTTTACTGTAATATTTATTTTTTCAATGCTTGTTACCTTAGGTCAAGCTAAAGTTAGTATAGAAAATGATACTTACGATTTTGGAACTTTTAAAGAAGGTGCTGACTCAACTTGTGTTTTTACAGTAAAGAATGTAGGTACATCTCCACTTATAATAATATCGGTAAGTAAGCCCTGCGGCTGCACACAACCTTCTTTTACTAAGGCTCCTATACTTCCGGGAGAAACAGGTAAAGTTACGGTTGTTTACAGGTCTAATGGACACCCCGGAACGTTCACAAAGCGCATGCAAGTAAGAACTAACGACCCGAAAAAAGAGGTTACCATTATTACTATACGGGGAAATGCAGTTGCTAAAGAAAAATCACACTAAACAGGTTAGCTAAGTACGCCTACTTTCTCAGAAGTTAACCCCCATAACCCACCAGTGTGTATAGCTAGTATTTTTGTATCAGGCTCAAAATAATCTTGTTGGGCGAGGCTTATAATTCCTTTCATCATTTTTGCAGTATAAACAGGGTCTAGTAATATACCTGTTTGCCTTGCAAACTCTTTTATAAAGGTTATCAGCTCATTATTAAACTTACCGTAGCCACCGAAATGAAAGTTGTGGTGTAATTTATATTGCTTGGTACTAGGGGTAAGCAAAGCATCAATTTCTTTTTTTAAATATTCAGCACCTTTTAAAGCCACAATACCATTAATAGTTGTATTGCTGTTTACACCGTTTATTAAACCTGATAGTGTAGTGCCTGTACCTACGGCACAAAATATATGGTTATAGGCTTGTTTTAGTTCTTTTATCAAATCAGCACATCCCTTTGCTCCTAAATAAGAGTAACCGCCTTCTTCAATACGGTATACTGTAGTATCATCTTTAAAAAACCGGTTAAAAGCGGCATTTTTATCCCTATACATTTCACGGCTAACCTGCACTATATCCATTCCATATAGTTTGCAAATAGATAGCATTGAGTTGCTAAACTTTTCTTCTCCTCTAACAATAGCTGTAGTTTTAAGCCCAAAAGCGGCACCTGCATTAGCTGTAGCTACTAAATGGTTGCTGTAAGCTCCTCCAAATGTAACTAAATGGCTTTTTTCTTCTGTTACAGCATTTTCAACTATATACTTTAGTTTTCTGTATTTATTTCCGCTGACAAAAGGGTGTAGCAAGTCATCCCTTTTCATCCAAACCTCAATCTTTTTCTCTTCAAATAAGGGGATTTTGATTTGCTGTTCTACAGACGCAGATGTATTAAAGAAATCCATAAAAACTAAACAGGTGCTAAGTTAACACCTAGCACCTGCAATATTTATTTATCAAATAGGTTTAGTTTGATGTGGCAGCTTTAAGCCCCAAAATATCATCAATAGTATTGTATGATACCGAATGATAACCGGGACGAGCTTTTTCATATACTGCTAAAGCCCATTTTTTACCTTCTTCCGTTTTAGCCAGTTGCGTGTAAATAGGTTTTAAAAATTTACGACGACCTACAGCAATTAAAAATTCTTCCATTTTTGGATAAGCAGGTTTATAGTTTGCACCAATTGCTTTTAAGAACCAATCGCTTGCAATTTCACTATTGCCTGTATTTGTAAAACTAAATGCGGCATCTAAATCTGTCATTTGTTCTACTGTTAGTGGCTTAGGAAGGTTGCGTAAGAAATACTGCCAATGGTGTGTAGTCCAGTTTGTAGTATCTAATGTGCTCGCTTTCGCTCCACTTTTAAAAGCGTCAACTTGCTTTAATACTTTATCAAACTCTCCCGATTGGGGTTGAGGACAGTTTTCAGGCAATCCGGGGTTATATACCCATTTATCAACTTGTATTTGGACTTTTAGCGCACTATCCCCTTTTAGAAGTTGTTCATCAAGGTACACCAAAAAATCTTCAGTGTTCATGGTTTTAAACTCAAAGGTCTTGAAATAGGTTTTAATAAAATTATCCCATTTTTCACGACCCACAGCATTTTCAATGGTTCGTAAAAAGAAATACCCTTTTTCATAAGCAATATCACTTACGCCCTCATCAGGGTCTCTACCTTCCAGGTTTAGTTTTAAATGAGTATCGGGGTTACCCTCACCAAAATCTTTAATGGAGTTTTTTAGCTCGCCCAAAGCTAATGCGGCTTGCATTTCACTTAGCTCTCTACCATATATTTTTTCCATTATGCGGCGTTCGAAATAAACAGTAAAACCTTCATTTAGCCAAAAATCATCCCAAGTAGAGTTGGTTACTAAGTTCCCACTCCAGCTATGGGCTAATTCATGTGCTATAAGTGATACCAATGAGCGGTCTCCGGAAATAATAGTTGGAGTTGCAAAAGTAAGGCGTGGATTCTCCATCCCCCCAAACGGAAAACTGGGAGGTAATACTATAACATCGTACTTACCCCAGGCATAAGGCCCATACAGTTCTTCGGCACTTGTAATCATTTTTTCCAAATCGGCAAACTCCCAGGCACTTTTTTCAAGCATATCAGGCTCTGCATACACCCCGCAATTATTACCTAAACTTTGATACTTTACATTGCCGATAGTAATAGCCATTAGGTATGAAGGTATGGGTTGCGGCATTTCAAAGGTATAAATGCCATCTTCATGCAATGTAGTGTCGTTATCGGCACTCATTAGTACCATTAGTTTAGGGTCGGTTTTTATTTTGGCACTGTAGGTAAATTTTACTCCGGGGCCATCTTGTAAGGGAATCCAGGTACGAGCCAATATGGCTTGCGATTGGCTAAACAAAAACGGGTGCTCTTTGCCACTGGTTTGTGAAGGATTTAACCACTGTAAAGCTTTAGCCTTTGGGCTGGTTTTATAAAATATTTTAACTTTTTGTGTTGTAGGCTTAATATCAATTTTAAGGCTGCTACCTAAATGCTCATCATCTTTCCCCAAAGCAAAAGTAGAGGTGCTACCATCATCAAGAGTTACTTTGTCTATGGTTAAGTCTTTAGTATCAAGCCATAACTCTTTGCTTTCTGTTTTGTTATTTAAAGTCAGTTCGGCAAAGCCGCTAAGTGTTTTTGAAGCAAAATCAGCCTCTAAATCAAGGTGTAAATGCTTCACAGCTACATCGTTAGGCTTTGCATACGAGTGAGGGTCATTTATAATCATGGTCTGGTTTTTGTTTTCTTTATGTTTAGCCGGCGTACAATAAGCCAAAACTAATGTCGTTAATAGTAGCGGGAAAATGTTTTTTTTCATATTAAATAGCTCCAAATATGGGGAAAAAACCACCCAAACTAGTGATGTTGGTCGAAAAATTTAAAGAAACTAAAATTTTAAAACTTTTTTGTTGTGAATACCATAAATTCGCCTTTTTTTGGCACAGAACTAAAATCTTTGAAAATTTTGACACACAAGATATTAAGTAAGCGTTTTTTACCTTTTAAAGGAATTGCTTTGCTGATACTTATGGTACTATCAGCCGTAGTGTTAAAGGCTCAGCCCGGGAGTGGTGAAGACCCATATAATGAGGAGGCAGACTCTAATAATTATGACTATTATGATGAAAATATTGATGGCGACGACTATCAATATGATGATTATGATGACCTAAATGGGGACAGTAAGAAAAAAGACGAGCCTAAGAAGCCCGTTAAAAAACCTTATGTACGTATAAAAGTTCCCGTAGATACCTTAACGGAATTGATTACTTATGAGGATGTGGTAATTCAGGATGAGTCGTATTATGATTCATTATACATAAGGGCAAAACGCTGGATACATACCAAATGGGGCGTACCTTTTGCAACCAAAAGACGAGACAAAAAAGATAATGCAGAACTTTATGTTGATGATGTATTATATGAGAAATTCAAGGTAAAAGTTACCAAGCCTTTGGTGGTTAGGTACAACAAATATTCTAAATCAGAATATGGTAAACTTCAGTTTACTATTACCATGCGCTTTAAAGATGGGAAGTATAAATATACTATTACCAATTTAACTCATATTTTGCCTGAAACTTCAATACAGAAAGATATAAACTATGTTTATATGGAGTTCTATATGAAGTCTGAAAGAAATATTAGAAAGTACGACCAGTTTTTAAGAGCTGCCGATGGTTCTATACAACTGCTGGTAAAAGATATGCGTAAGTTTATGCGCGAACCACCGGAAATTGATGAAGATGATTGGTAGGAACCAATAATATGATATAATAAAAAAGGGGCGTTTACGCCCCTTTTTTATTATAAGCTTTAGCTACTTAATCTTTAATTTCTTCATAGTCTACATACTCGCCCATATCATCACTTTTAGGCGATGAAGAATTAGCACTATTGCCCGATATTTTCACATCTCCCTCATTCTTGGTTTTAGTACCAGTATCATTATTGTAATGATAGTTTTTCACTATTACATTGGTTTGGAATAAGCCCCTTAAAAAGCGAATAACAAAATAAAAAATTATAAGTATGGCAAAAAATCTTAACATAGTTTACTTACTTAAATACATAGATTTTTCTTTGTAGAACTGACGGAAAATAGGGTCGTTCAAGTCGTCAATAAACAATATAGCTTCCCCTGTAGATTTCATTTCAGGGCCTAATTCTTTACTCACTTTTGGGAACTTGTTAAATGAGAATACCGGTTGCTTAATGGCGTATCCATCCAATTTCTCTTCAAAAGTGAAGTCACTGAGCTTATTTTTACCCAACATTATTTTAGTTGCTATGTTTACATAAGGTATTTGATACGCTTTACAAATAAAAGGTACAGTACGAGATGCACGCGGGTTTGCTTCTATTACATATACTTTCTCGTTTTTAATGGCAAACTGTATGTTTAATAAGCCTTTTACTTTTAGGGCTTTAGCCAATTTTATAGAATATTCTTCCATTTTGTCTTTCACAGCTTGTGAAAGATTAAAAGGGGGCAGCACTGCCGAAGAATCTCCACTATGTATTCCTGCAGGCTCTATATGCTCCATCATACCTATTATATGTACTTCTTCTCCATCACTAATGCTGTCTGTTTCAGCTTCTTCCGCTCGGTCTAAGAAGTGGTCAATCAGTACTCTATTGCCCGGTAAATCTCCCAGTAGGCTAATCACAGCTTTTTCTAGCTCTTCATCATTTATCACAATCTTCATTCCTTGTCCACCCAATACGTAACTTGGGCGTACCAAAACAGGATACCCTACTCTATTAGCAACTTCAAGAGCCTCATCCGCATCATTTGCAACACCGTAATCAGGATAAGGAATATCAAGCTCTTTCAGCATATCAGAGAAAAAGCCTCTGTCTTCGGCTTTATCCATGTTTTCAAAAGAAGTTCCTATTATTTTTATTCCTTTCTCATGTAGTTTCTCAGAAAGCTTTAGTGCCGTTTGTCCTCCCAACTGTACTATAACCCCTTCAGGTTTCTCCATCTCTATCAACTCATACAAGTGCTCCCAATATACAGGCTCAAAATATAGCTTATCTGCCATATCAAAGTCAGTAGAAACGGTCTCGGGGTTACAATTAATCATTATAGCCTCATAACCGCATTCCTTTGCCGCTAATAGACCATGCACGCAGCTGTAGTCAAACTCAATACCTTGCCCAATTCGATTAGGGCCTGAGCCCAGTACCATAATTTTCTTTTTATCGGAAACAACAGATTCGTTTTCACCATCGAAAGTAGAGTAGAAGTAGTTGGTATCACTTGGGAACTCTGCCGAGCAAGTATCAACCATTTTATATACTCTGTTAATGCCCATTTCTTTACGTTTGGCATATACATCGTCTTCTGTACAGTTTCTAAGCAGTACGGCTATTTGTGCATCAGAGTAGCCTTTTTGCTTTGCTTCAAGCATTAGCTCTTTGGGTAGGTTATCTAAACTGAAACGCTTTATTTCACTATCGGTTTTTACTAAGTCTTGAATTTGCATCAAAAACCAACGGTCTATTTGCGTTATTTTTTGAACTGTAGTAATAGGAACACCTAACGAAATAGCATCTTTTATATAGAATATCCTATCCCACGAGGGGTTTTCTAGTTTACTGATAATACGCTCTAAATTGGTGTCCTGTTTTCCGTCGGCTCCTAATCCTATTTTCTTAATCTCAAGGGATTGACAAGCCTTTTGTAAAGCTTCTTGAAAACTACGACCTATAGACATTACCTCACCAACAGACTTCATTTGAAGACCTAAACGAGTATCTGCATCTTTAAACTTATCAAAATTCCAACGAGGGATTTTTACTATAACATAATCAATTGCCGGCTCAAAAAATGCTGAGGTAGTCTTAGTTACAGGGTTCTTCAACTCATCTAATGTATAACCCAAAGCAAGTTTTGCAGCAATTTTTGCAATAGGATAACCTGTAGCTTTTGATGCTAATGCCGATGAGCGTGAAACACGTGGGTTAATCTCAACTGAAATAATTTGCTCGTCCTCGGGGTTTACAGCAAACTGAACATTACAACCTCCTGCAAAAGTTCCGATAGAGCGCATCATTTTGAAAGCCATGTTTCGCATTTCTTGGAAACATTTATCGCTCAACGTCATGGCTGGGGCTATAGTAATACTATCACCGGTATGTACTCCCATCGGGTCAAAGTTTTCAATAGTACATATCACAGCAATATTATCGTTGCTGTCACGTAATAGCTCCAACTCATATTCTTTCCAGCCAAATACTGCTTTTTCAACTAACACCTCGTGGGTAGGTGACGCTTGTAAACCTCGGCTTAGAGCTTCATCAAAGTCTTCTTTTTTCCATACGAAGCCACCTCCGTAACCACCCAAAGTATATGAGGGACGGATTACCAATGGGAAGCTAATGTTTTGTGCAATTTCTTTACCTTCAAGGAAAGAGTTGGCAATTTTTGACGGGGCAACCTTAATGCCCAAGTCAATCATCAATTGGCGGAACTGTTCACGGTTTTCGGTAGTCTCAATGGCATCTATATCAACACCAATAATTTTTACATTATACTTCTCCCAAAGCCCAACTTCATCGGCTTCTTTACAAAGGTTTAAGGCAGTTTGCCCCCCCATAGTAGGGAGCACCGCATCAATTTGACGCTCTTGTAATATTTTTTCTAAAGACGGAACTGTGAGCGGCAACAGATAAATATGGTCTGCTGTTACAGGGTCGGTCATAATAGTAGCAGGGTTAGAGTTAATTAGTGTAACTTCAACGCCTTCTTCTTTTAATGAACGAGCTGCTTGGCTTCCTGAATAGTCGAACTCACAAGCTTGCCCTATAATAATAGGTCCGCTTCCGATAATTAATATTGATTTTATAGAGGTGTCTTTTGGCATAACTGGATAAGATAGGTTAGTAAAACCTTAAAATTGGGCGAAGATAATCAGAAATGGAAAAAAGGGAGAATTGATGGAATAAAAAAGCCCTCAAGTATTTCTTGAGGGCTTACTATTGTTGGGTTTAAAACAATTATTATTTTTCAACAACAAAATCGTTCATAAAAGCTGTGGTAAAATTACCTGCCTTAAAATTTTCATTCCGCATTATTTGTAACTGCAATGGTATAGTAGTTTTTATACCTTCTATTACAAATTCACTTAGTGCGCGCTCCATCTTCACAATAGCCTCTTCACGGGTTTGTGCGGTAACTATTAATTTAGCTATCATGCTATCGTAGTTAGGAGGTATGGTATAGCCCGCATAAATATGGCTGTCTACACGAACACCATGCCCACCGGGCTTATGCAAGGTTTCAATTTTACCGGGTGATGGGCGAAAATCATTAAAAGGGTCTTCTGCATTTATACGGCATTCTATAGAGTGCCTTTGTGGTAAATAGCTTTTACCACTAATGGGTACACCTGCAGCTATTAGTATCTGTTCTTTTATAAGGTCGTAGTTAATTACCTCTTCTGTAACCGGATGCTCTACTTGAATACGGGTATTCATCTCCATAAAGTAGAAGTTGCGGTGCTTGTCTACTAAAAACTCAACCGTTCCTACTCCTTCGTAATTAATTGACTCTCCTGCAGCAATTGCAGCGGCTCCCATTTTCTCACGTAACTCAGGTGTTACAAATGGGGAAGGGGCTTCTTCTACCAATTTTTGATGACGACGCTGTACAGAACAATCACGCTCACTAAGGTGGCAAACTTTTCCATACTGGTCTCCTGCAAGTTGTATTTCTATATGGCGGGGCTCTTCAATATACTTTTCAAGGTACATGCCATCGTTTCCGAAGGCTGCACCTGCTTCTTGACGAGCACTTTCCCATGCTGGGTCAAACTCTTCTTCTTTCCAAAGAATACGCATACCTCTACCACCACCACCTGCAGTAGCTTTAAGTATTACGGGGTATCCTATTTCTTTGGCTATTTTTTTACCTTCTTTGGCATCTTTAAGCAAACCGTCACTACCGGGAATGGTAGGGACACCCGCTTTTTTCATGGTGTCTTTTGCATTAGATTTATCGCCCATTGCATTAATCATTTCAGGCGATGCTCCAATAAACTTTATACCATGGTCGCGGCAAATACCTGAGAATTTTGCGTTTTCTGAAAGAAAACCATATCCAGGATGTATTGCATCAGCATTTGTTATTTCTGCCGCAGCAATAATATTTGCCATATTTAAATAGCTTTGTGGACTAGGTGCAGGGCCTATGCATACTGCTTCATCAGCAAAACGGACGTGCAAACTGTCTTTATCGGCTGTAGAGTATACAGCAACAGTTTTTATGTCCATTTCTTTGCATGTGCGTATTATACGTAGTGCAATCTCACCACGGTTGGCTATTAATATCTTTTTAAACATACTTTAGAATTTAAAAATTCGAAATACGAAATTTCAAATTAAGCCGGCTCTACTAAAAATAATGGTTGGTCGTACTCAACCGGTTGAGCATTTTCTACCAATACTTTTACAATTTTTCCAGAAACTTCCGCCTCAATCTCATTAAAGAGCTTCATAGCTTCTACTATACAAATTGTATCACCAACGTTTATACTGTCACCAACATTTACAAAAGGTGGTTTATCGGGAGATGATGAGCGGTAGAAAGTTCCTATCATAGGCGATTTTACTTCAACCAAATTGCTTGCTGCTGGTGCTGCCGGAGTTTCTTTACTCTCAGTTTCTGTTGCAGCTGGTGCCGGTGTGGCAGCAGGAACAGGTTGAGGTGTAGGAGCAGTAGGGGCTGCCGGAACGGTAGCATGAACTACTTGCGGTGCCGATTGTACTGTTGGCGGCACTTTTTTAATTGATAGTTTAAAGTCTTTCTTTTCTAAATCAACCTCGTCAACTCCTGACTCTGATACGAACTTTATAAGTGATTGTATTTCTTTTAGTTCCATATAAATATAATATCTATGGGCAGTTTAAATTTCTATAATCAAAAATGGAAAAGTTTTAGCACTAAAACAAATTATGTAATACTAGGCATCATATGCCCATTTAAGGTACATTGAACCCCAAGTAAATCCTCCGCCAAATGTACTTAAAATCAGATTGTCTCCTTTTTTAAGCTTTTTCTCATAATCCCATAATAAAAGAGGTAAGGTTCCATTTGTAGTATTTCCATACTTTTCAATGTTTATCATTACCTTATTTTTATCAAGGTTTATACGGTTTGCAGTTGCATCTATAATTCGCAGGTTAGCTTGATGGGGCACCAGCCAGTCTATATCTTCTGATTGTAAGTTGTTTTGTTCTATTACTTGTTGGGTAACATCAGCCATATTAGTTACGGCAAATTTAAAAACAACTTTCCCATCCTGATATACGTAATGTTCCCTTGCGTCAACAGTTTCATGGGTAGGTGGTTTCATTGAACCCCCTGCCTTTTGATGTAAAAACTGACGACCAGACCCATCAGAGTGAAGTACCGAGTCTATTACACCATACCCCTCAGTATTAGGTTCAAGCAATACAGCACCTAAACCGTCTCCAAAAATTATACAAGTATTACGGTCTGTGTAGTCAATAATTGATGACATTTTATCTCCACCCACAACAAGTACTTTTTTGTACTTACCGCTTTCTACCATCTTACTTCCCACTTCCATACCGAACAAAAACCCAGAGCAGGCAGCACCTAAATCAAACCCCCAAGCATTTTTAGCTCCAATTTTATCGCATAATATATTTGCCGATGCCGGAAAAATTAAGTCTCCCGTAATAGTACAGCAAACTACCATATCAATCTCGTCAGCTCCTATACCTCTCTTTTCAAGCAATTGTTTAATTGCTTCAACAGCCATATCACTTGTTGCTTTACCGGGCGTTTTTAAAATATGCCTTTCTTTTATTCCTGTGCGGGTGCGTATCCATTCGTCAGAAGTATCAACCATTTTTTCTAAGTCGAAATTGGTTAAAACATCTTCGGGAACATATCCGCCAACTGCTGTGATGGCTGCTGTTATTTTTTCCATTGAGGTTGGTTTAAACAGATAATGAAAATGAATTCCTGATTTTTTCAGGTAGTTTAGACTCGGCTACGTTTACACCAAGCTTAATCATATTTAAGAATGCTTTGGCATTAGAGTTTCCATGTCCGATTATTACCGGAGCATTAACTCCTAAAATAGCTGTTCCACCATGATTTTCAGGGTTAAAAAGGTTTAAGAAATCGTTTTTAACACCTTGCTTCATCAATATGTAGCACATAGACTCACATGCTTTTAATATGGCATTGCCTGTAAATCCATCGCAAACAACTACATCAGACTTATCTAAGAAAATATCTCTGCCTTCAGCATTTCCTATAAAATTGTAAAGTGAAGTTCCTTCCATCAAGCCATAGGCTGCTTGTGTGGTAAGGTTTCCTTTTTCTTTTTCTTCACCAATATTAAGAAGTGCTACTCTAGGATTATCTATATTATAAACATGCTTTGCATATAATGAACCCAGCAAACCAAACTGAAAAAGAACATCAGGTTTACAATCGGCATTCGCACCCATATCAAGCATATAACCTAAGCCTCCCGTTACTTTAGGGAGAATGGTGCCTATTGCAGGGCGTATAACGCCTTCAATTGCTTTAACGGTGTACATTGCACCTACCATCATAGCTCCTGTGTTGCCTGCACTTGCAAAAGCATCAATTTGCCCTTGTTTAAGCAAGCCGAAACCTACGGCAATACTTGAATCTTTCTTTTGAGAGAATGCTCGTACAGGTGATTCTGACATTTCAATATTTTCAGTAGCGTTAACCACCTGAAATTTATTGATATCAGCACCTGCTTCATCAAAATATTTTTTTGATTTTTCAATATCGCCAATAAGCACCAACTCAACATCGGTAAGCTCATTAGCAGCAAGCATACAGCCTTTAATAGCTTCTAGGGGGGAGTAATCGCCACCCATTATATCAATCCCTATTCGCATTGGGGCTTAGTTCTTTTACTCGTCGTTTTTACCCTTCATTACTTTGATGCCTTTGTACATACCGGTTTCTACATTAACACGGTGATACAAAGAGGCTTCTCCGGTACTTGGGTCAACAAATATAGGTCTGCTATCCAACTTGTGGTGAGTCCTTCTTTTGTCTCTGCGAGCTTTAGATATTTTACGCTTTGGATGTGCCATTTTACTACGTTTTTATATTATTCTAATAAATCTTTTAACTTATTCCAACGAGGGTCGATGCTTTCTTTATCATCTTCCTCACGTTCTAATTTTTCTATCACTACCTCGTCGCATCCCCCTTCAATATTCGCTGCATCACAGGTTTTGCGGATTGGGAGTGAGAGATATACGCTGTCGTATATGTGCTGCGAAACATTAAATACTGCTTCGTGTGCAGATACATATACCACCTCGTCTTCATCTTCTTTTTCTTGTTCTGTAAGCTTCACCACAAAATCCATTTCACCATGAACAGGAAAATTAATCAAATTCAAACAACGGTCGCACTCTACTTGTACAGTGCCTTCACTTTTAATGCTGGTAGGAAAAGTATTGCTATTACTACGGCTAATAGTAAAACTTACTTTAAGGTCTCCTTCTTTTATAGTGCTTTCTTCAAAGCGGCTAAAAAAAGAGGATGAAATAGTGAAATTGTATACTGTTGATTCTTTAATCTTCAGTAAGTCAATCCTGTATTTCTCTCCCACAGTCATTACACTTCACAAAATAGTCGGCAAAAATACGGTAAATGTGTTAAATAACCAATGTAGAACTTTGATTATATAATTAGGTTTAGAAATTACGTTTCTACCTTAAATTTTGATACTGTTACAGAATTTAAAACTCCATTCTGAAACGTTCTTTTTTCAGTGGCATAAATTTAAGCGGGTTTTCCCTTATTTCCGTTTCATTGGCCCTGCTTCTTAGCAAATCAATCGCCATATATATAGCCGCACGCATAGATAAAGGGTTTGCTGAGTTTTTTCCCGCAATATCATACGCGGTACCATGGTCGGGTGAGGTGCGGATTATAGGTAGTCCGGCTGTGAAGTTTACACCTTCTTCTACTTCCAGATATTTGAAAGGTATCAAGCCTTGGTCATGATACATGGCTAATACAGCATCAAACTTTCTATGATTTCGAGATGCAAAAAAACCGTCAGCCGCATAAGGTCCAAAGGCTAATATGTTCTCATTTTTTGCTTGTTCTATGGCAGGAGCAATAATATTTTGCTCTTCATCTCCAATAAGTCCACCATCTCCGGCATGAGGGTTTAGTGCTAACACTGCTATGCGTGGTTTTGAAATAGCAAAATCAGTTTGCAAGCAGTGTTTAAGTGTTTTAAGTTTCTCTACTATTTTCTCAATACTTAAATGTGCTGAAACATCTTTTAATGCAACATGCCCTGTTACCAGGCCAACTCTTAAATCTTCACCTGTTAATAACATCATGTGGTTAGGGGTTTCAAACTCTTGCGCCAAATATTCTGTATGACCCGGAAACTTGAAAGCATCATTTTGAATAGTGTTTTTATCAATAGGTGCAGTAACTAAAGCATCTATTAAACCTTCTTTTGCTGCATTTACAGCAGATTGTAATGACTTAAAAGCGTAGTTACCCGCTGTTTTATCAGGCTCACCGGGGGTTATTTGTGTTTCTTCTTCCCAGCATGTAAAAAGGTTGGGGCGCTTGTTGTTAGCTTGCTCAATGCTTTTTATATAGTTAAAGCTAAAATCATTCATTTCTAAAGCTTTTCGGTAGAAGGACAATACTTTTACAGACCCAAAAACTATGGGTATACAATGCTTTAGTAATCTGTCGTCTCGTAAAGCTTTTAATATAATTTCAACACCTATACCATTATAATCACCTAAGGTGATGCCTATTTTGGGTAGTACTTTTTGGCTCATAAATAAAAATCTTAGAAAGTAAACGTGAAATACAGGCGGTTGTTATTTGCCTGCATAATTTTTAAGGTAATCAAGCACCATACGTACACCTGTACCTGTACCATTCTTACCTCTGTAACTATCAGGGCTATGCAAATAAGCAGGACCAGCTATGTCAAAGTGCATCCAAGGGTAATCGGTAAAGTGCTCTAAAAATTTACCGGCTGTTATGGCTCCCGCTATACGGCCACCAATATTTTTCATATCGGCAATATCAGATTTTAACAAATCTCCATATTCACTCCAAAATGGCATTTCAACTAAACGCTCGTAGGCATTTTCACCACTACGTTTCAATGCATCTTTGGTTTTTTCAGGAGCAGTACCCATACAAACTATTCCATATTGACCTATTGCCATAGCTGCAGCTCCCGTTAGGGTAGCAAAATCCATAACTAATTCAGGCTTAAACTTTTTAGCATAAGAAAGTGCATCGGCTAAAATCATACGTCCTTCAGCATCGGTATTTAAAACTTCAACCGTCATGCCGTTGTGCATTTTTATAACATCACCGGGTGCATAAGCTACTTCGCCGGGGCGGTTGTCAGTAGCAGGGATTAATGATATAATGTGTAGCGGTAATTTCATTTTTGCGGCCCCGTATATTGATGCTGATACCACTGCGGCACCACCCATGTCGCTCTTCATATAATCCATACTATTGGGAGTGGGTTTTAAGCTAAGCCCGCCTGTGTCGTATACAACACCTTTGCCTACTAATATTATAGGGTTTTTGTTAATGGCTTTGGCCGGTTTGTATTCCATAACAGTGAATGTAGGCGGTGTTTGGCTACCCATATTTACTGCTAATAAACCACCCATCTTCAGCGACTTAATTTTAGACTTTGTTAATACCTCAACTTTTATATTGGCTTTTTTGCCTAAGCCTTCAAACTCTTTTGCCATTTGCACGGCATCAAGGTAAGATTGTGGCTCGTTTACCAAAGTACGGGCGGTATATGTAGCTTCTATTAAAGCATTAAGCTGGTCTAAATGGGTTTTGGTAACATCTGATGCTGTTACTTGTATTTTTTCTAAACTGTTTTTGCGTTTATCAGCATCCTTAAAATATTTTAAGAACTGGTAATTACTCAAGGCAATACCTTCTGCAACACTTAGTATTCCGGCAGTATTGTTACCATTAATATATACTTCTTTAGCTTTTTCGCTGTTTAATTTTGCACAAATAGTATTTCCTGCATTACGATACTTTTCATAGTTCTTATAATCAGCATCCTCTCCCGGATCTAAAACTATAAAAATGAGTCTATTTAAATTTTGAAGGGTAATATTTTTCTCATCAGCCTTTATTTTGGCTTGTATATGGCTTATCTCATCTTTGGTTAGACCAAAATCTGCCCACTTGGTTTTTTTGTTTCCAACTATTACTAAAGGTGATTGATTATTAGTGGCTTTTGCCTTTTTTACTATTGTCATATATTATAAATTTATTGAAAGGGAAATTTGTTTTTGGGTAGTGCTAAAAAAAGAGCAAAACTAGGCTATTTAAGATAGAAAGGCAATCAACAGGTTTATGGTTATTTGATACTGTAAGTGGCAGGTGAGGCTTTAATGCTTAATGATGTGTGATATAGAGAAAACTATAACTGACAACAATTAACCTAAAGCCAACTTATCTTCCACACCTGTGCATATAATTTATGGTTACACCCTTGTGCTTTTCTATATTTTTACCGCCGTATGTCGCCATATATAATATTGGGTAGCATTGGGCTGTATTTTGGGGTACTGCTTTTAATAGCATGGATAACCGGAAGAAAAGCTAATGCTGATGGTTATTTCTTAGGCAATAAAGCTTCGCCTTGGTTTATTGTGGCTTTGGGCATGATAGGTGATTCACTTTCGGGAATTACTTTTATTTCAGTACCGGGTAGTGTTGGCACAAATAACTTTTCATATCTGCAAGTAGTTATAGGTTACTTTTTGGGTTACTTTATTATAGCCTATATCCTTCTCCCCATTTATTACAGAATGAATTTAACCTCTATCTATACATATTTGGAAGATAGGCTGGGTAAATATTCTCAAAAAACAGGAGCATTATTTTTTATGGTTTCACGGCTGTTGGGAGCTGCCGCAAGATTGTATTTAGCCGCAAATGTGATACAGTATTTTGTGTTTGAACCTATGGGTATCCCCTTTGGGGTTACTGTTGCGGGTATAATTGTTTTAATACTGATATATACTTATAAAGGGGGCATACAAACTTTGGTTTGGACGGATACCCTACAATCGCTATTACTTTTAGGAGCAGTTGTTTTTACCATCTTTTCTATTACCGATAGCCTGGAATGGAGCATGGGTGAAATGATAGGTAATGTATATAATAGCGATTATGCCAATATGTTGGTATTTGACTGGCAAGGGAAACATTTTGTATTGAAAGATTTAGTTGGAGGTATGTTTATAAGCATTGCCATGACAGGTTTGGACCAAAACATGATGCAGAAAAACCTAAGCTGCCCCAACTTAAGAGACGGACAGAAAAATGTTATAAGCTTCAGTTTTGTAATGGTTTTGGTAAATGTGTTTTTTCTTTCATTGGGAGCATTGTTATTTATTTATTCAGCCAAAACAGGATTTCAAATTCCCCAAAGTACAGATGACTTATTCCCCCAATTAGCATTAACCAAACTGGGAATGTTTACGGGGATTGCTTTTATAGTGGGGTTAACAGCTTCTACCTTTTCAAGTGCCGATAGTGTACTTACTACACTTACAACTTCTTTTTATGTTGACTTTTTGGAGCTGGATAAAAACCAGGAACTTACCACTAAACAAAAAGCAAACAAGCGGCACATTATACACATTGTTTTTGCAGTGCTACTGTTGGTAGTTATTATCTTATTTAAGGTATTTAACGAGCAGTCTATAATTACAACGGTTTTAGTACTTGCTACCTATACCTATGGGCCATTATTAGGTTTATTTGGCTTTGGTATATTTTCTAAAAAGAGGGTAGAAGACTGGTACGTACCTTTGGTTTGTGTAGTTACCCCGTTATTGGGTTTCTTTATTTCTAAAGTAGCCCCTTATTGGCTAGGGGGGTACAATTTCGGGTATGAACTATTATTACTGAATGGCCTACTTACTTATATAGGCTTACAATTTATTGCTAAGAAAAATGACGGATAAAAAAATAGAAGCGGCAGCGAAACAGTGGCCGGTAATGAAAATTACTGACTCATGGCAGATATTTAAAATAATGGCTGAGTTTGTAAAGGGGTTTGAAACGCTGTCGGCAATAGGGCCTTGTGTTTCAATATTTGGGTCAGCAAGAACTAAACCTGATAATAAATACTACCCACTAGCTACAGAAGTAGCAAGTAAACTTTGTGAAGCCGGTTATGGAGTGATTACAGGAGGAGGCCCGGGTATAATGGAAGCGGGAAATAAAGGAGCAAAAGAAGTAGGCGGTAAATCTGTAGGGGTAAATATTGACCTGCCTTTTGAAACCAAGGCGAATGATTTTATTGATAGAGATAAGCTTATCCATTTTGATTATTTTTTTGTGCGAAAAGTAATGCTGGTAAAGTATGCACAAGCCTTTGTGGTGTTTCCCGGTGGTTTTGGTACTATGGACGAGTTATTTGAAGCCCTTACCCTGATACAAACCCAAAAAATAGATAAGTTCCCTATAATTTTAGTAGGTAGTAGTTACTGGGCAGGCTTGATAGATTGGATTAAAAGTGTAATGTTGAAGGAGGAAGGAAATATTAATGCTGATGATATGTTTTTGTTTTCAATTGTAGATAATGCCGATGAAGTAATAAAAACGATTACTGAGTTTTACGAAACCGATACTTTACAGCCTAATTTTTAACCCCGCATTACCAAATACACGGTATAAGCAACGTAGGCAAGTAAGAATACTACGCCCTCCGGGCGACCGATGGTATGACGTTTACCAATAAACAGCAGCATAAATAACAATAAAGTACCGCCAATATTCACCAACATATCGTTTTGTCCGAATGGGGAAATGCTGATAGGACTTAGGAACGCCCCTGTACCTAAAATTAAAAACGTGTTAAAAATATTACTGCCTACTACATTACCAATAGCAATATCACTTTGTTGCTTGTTTGCTGCAACCAGTGTGGTAACCAATTCAGGTAAGCTGGTACCGAGAGACACTATAGTTAGTCCCACAAACTTTTCAGTAAGCCCGGCAGTAATGGCAATTTCAGCAGCTCCATCCACAATCCATCGCCCGCCTATGGTTAGCCCAACCATGCCTAATACTACAAACAAGGTAGCTTTTCCTTGCCCCATTTCTTTAATTTCTCCCGTTTCAACATCAAGGGTTCCCTCTTTAGCCGCATTAAAAGCATAAAAAATAAATACTAAAAAAAACGACAGCAATACAAAACCGTCAATGCGGCTTAAAGCACCAACGTACTTCACTCCTGTATCAGGCAAGTTATCAAGACAATCCACATGTTCGCGCTCAATCAACCAATCGCTACCCATTACAAAAATTAAAATTGCACTAAGTAGTACAAGTGGTATTTCTTTAAAAACGGTATTTTTTTGTACGGTAAGTGGAAATACAATTGCAGCCGAACCCAGTATGAGGAAAATATTAAGAATATTACTACCTACTACGTTTCCAAAAGCTATGTCGTTTTTGCCTGATATGCTAGCCAGTATAGTAACCACTAACTCCGGTGCCGATGTGCCAAATGCAACAACAGTAAGCCCTATAACTACAGCACTTACATCAAATTTTTTAGCAATAGTGGCTGCACCATCTACTAAAAAATTAGCTCCGTAAATCACTAAAAAAAAGCCTGCTATAAATAGCAAATACACCATGTAAAAGTACCGTTGTTTATAAGTTTGATGTTAGAAACAGTAAATATTAGTAACGGTTTATTTTAGCATCGCCCCACAAATCTTCCAAGCTAAAAAATGTTCTTTGTTCTTCAACAAAAATATGGGCAACAACGTTCACATAATCCAATAAAACCCATTCATTATTTTCATAACCCTCTTTGTGCCAGGGTCTTTCTTTTATTGCTTTTATTACCTCATCTTCAACAGATTTGGCAATTGCCCCTACCTGTGTATCACTTTGCCCATGGCAAATCACAAAAAAATCGGTTGATGCACTCTCTAGTTCCCTTAAATCCATCACCACAATATCGTGTGCTTTCTTCTCTTCCATTCCAGCTACTATTATATTGCACAACGCAAGACCCTCATCGGCCTTATTTTTTTTACTCATCCGCAGAAAAACTTTAAATTAGGCGGCAAAGTTAAGGCATTTGTTTCAATCACTACTAAAAGGTCAGCTCATTGGGGGGCAATATTTGTTTCTACAACAAATACCGTCAACTAATTCATATTGTAAAGAGTTATTAAACAATTCCACTTTACCTCCTGAGGGTTTGGTTGTCCATACCGATTTTCAAACCGAAGGTAAAGGGCAAATGGGGAATGAGTGGCTTGTTGAATCTGGAAAAAACCTTACCTACAGCTGTGTTATTTACCCTGAATTTATACACCCTTCAGAACAATTTTACCTTAATATGGCGGTGTCTTTATCCGTAGTGGAATTGTTAGATGAATATATTGGCAATGCCAAAATTAAGTGGCCTAATGATATCTATATAAATAATAAAAAAATTGGCGGTATACTGATAGAAAACAGTTTGATGGGTAACAAGTTACAATCTTCAATACTGGGCATTGGAGTAAACATCAATCAAAATAGTTTTAAAGGGTTACCCCACGCTACCTCATTATTTATGGAGCTGGGTGTAGATTACCCCATAACCTATATGCTACAGCAATGGTGTGCTTTGTTTGAAGGATATTATGCATTACTAAAATCGCGTAGCTTTGGCTCATTAAATAAGCTATACCTGCAACGTATGTGGAATTACAACAAAGAAGTTAAATACTATAAAAACGATGTACTATATTCAGGTATTATTAAAGGTGTAAATCCATTGGGGCAGCTGCTTATGGAAGAAAACGGACAACAAGGTGCTTACAACTTTAAAGAAATTAGCTTCGTTATATAAATATTGTGGCGTATGCACTTACTGATTGACCAAGGAAACACAACCACCAAGTATTTTGTAATGAATGAAGAGGATGAAATTATCTTTCATTCAACCTCAGCAAATATTGAGACAACTCAAATAAAAAAGCTTATTGAAAAGTATTTGGTGCAACATACTTTGTTAAGTACTGTTAGAGCCGATTATTCAACTGTAAAAAAAGAGCTTTCAAACATCAACGTTCTTTTCTTTGACGATGAAAGCAAGCTACCCATAATCAATCTATATTCAACCCCTGAGACATTGGGGAAAGACCGTATTGCAGGCGTATGTGGTGCCGCTAAATTATTCCCTAACCAAAACTGTTTGGTGATTGATACGGGAACCTGCATTACTTATGATTTTATTGATGCTGAAAAAAAATATTATGGTGGAAGTATAAGCCCGGGGCTGGAAATGCGTTTAAAGGCTATGCATACATTTACAGGTAAACTTCCACATGCGTCTATGGAGTGGGTAAAAGACTTTGTGGGTAATAACACGTTAACCAGTCTCCAAACTGGGGCATTGCATGGCGCAGCAAATGAAATTGACGGCTTTATTAATAAATATAAAAAGCGATTTGGAGCGGTAAAAGCTATAATGTGCGGGGGTAATACCGAATTTTTGGCGAATAGATGTGAAAGTGAGATATTTGCCGCCCCGAATTTGGTGATAACCGGATTAAACGAAATTTTAAAACACAATCTTCCGCATGGTGCGTAAATTTATAAGTATTTTCATATGGATAGGGCTGGCATTTAGTGCAGGTGCCCAAAACCTTACGCGCTCGCCATATTCAGCATTTGGTGTGGGAGATTTACAGTTCAACGGATTTGCACAGCAACAAAGCTTGGGTCGCATTACACAAGGAATCCGCTCTTTTGTAGATTACAGTATATCAAACCCCGCTTCATACAGTGCACTTAGGTATACTTCATATCAGGTGGGTATGCATGCCATTGATGCTACTTTTGAAAATAATACTCAAAGCCAGCATACACAAACAATGGCATTTGGCTACTTCTCATTAGGGTTTCCCATAAAAAGCAAAGGAGGTGCAGGGGGCTTAGGCGCAGTATTCGGTTTACAACCCTACAGTGCAATTGGTTACTCATCATTTAGCAACACTATTGATACTTCAACAGGTTTTTATCAAAATGTCCAGGAAGGCTCAGGAGGGTTAAACAGGTTTTATGCCGGTTTAGGGTGGCGCATTACTCAAAATATATCCATGGGTTTTAATGCTTCTTACATGTTTGGGCAGCTTATAACAACAGATAAAGTATATTTTAATACAGATTCATCGTATTTAGATTATAGAGAAGACAGAACAAGGTTTGCTGGAGGTTTAAATTTTGATGTTGGCGTGCAGTTTCATGATAGTATAGGACCTAAAGAAAAAGACAATAAAATAGGTTATGTAATAGGTGCAACCTACCATTTAGGGTCAAACATTAATGCGTCTCAACAGTTATATGCAAGAACAGTTTTTAGAACTGCAACACAAGACTTTAGACGCGATACGGTGCTATTTACAGATGGACAGCAAGGCACATTAGCTATTCCCGAAGCTATTCGGTTTGGAGTAGGCTTTGGAAACGGGGCTAAAAAACGCCGTTGGTTTTTATCGGCAGAATACTTTACCCAAAATTGGAAAGAGTATACCTCTTTTGGAAATAGCGAACAGCTAAGCAATTTGCAAAGCGCATCACTGGGTTTCAGCTACCAACCCGAGTTAGCAGAATACGAAACCGATGTGTCTAGAAAATACTACAAATTTGTGAATTACAAGTTGGGTTTTCGTTATGCAAATACCCGCTTAACACTTAATAATACTCAGCTTACAGAGTATGGTATCAATTTTGGCTTAAGCTTACCCGTGAAGCCGTTTAAGCGAGTTTCGTATTTACATTTAGGTGTAGAATATAACTCGCGAGGTAGCGTTAATGATAACTTAATACGTGAGAATTATTATCGCTTCGTTTTAGGGTTTACCTTGGTAGACCGTTGGTTTAGAAGATATAAGTATGATTAATAAGAATATAAAAATGAACATGAAAAAAACTTTTTTAGTATTAGCTGTGATGTGTGCAGGAGCAATGGGCTTTGAAAGCCAAGCTAAAAATGTTTCTCTGACTGATAAAATTGATAATAACGAAACAACTGCACCTCAGAACAACAGGAACAGAAACGAGACTGAACCTGAGTGTGAAAACTTGTATGGTAAAGACAGTTTAAAAACCCGCCAGCAAACCTCATTATATCGTGATGAGTTTAGAAGAGGAAATTATATGGCATCATTACCTTTTTGGAGGTACGTATACAAAAATGCGCCTTGTTTTAAAGAGTATATTACAGCTGACGGTGCTTACTTAATGTCCCTTTTAATCGGGCAAACCGACCCTAAGGATACTGCTACCATAAATAAATATGCTGATACATTAATTCAGATTTACGATACCCGTCTACGTCTTTTTGGAGAGAATACTAACGTGCTAGGTCGTAAAGGAAGCGATTTGTTTAGGTATTTCCCATCAAAACGAATGGAAGCTATTGAGTTGATGAAGAAATCTCTTAAGGGTGAGGGTAATAATACTTATGCTCCTGTTTTAACCGATTTGATTCTTGCTGCAACACAACAAAACAGAGCAGACAAAAAAATAACTGATGATGAAATACTACAGCTGTTTGATGAAATAATGGGAGTTGTAGACTATAATTTAGGTGCTTACAGGAAGCAATATAAGGCTGCACAAGGTGATACTGCTACTATAGGGCAAAATATGCGCTATTGGGAGTGGGTAGAAAATTATGTGGTTGCTGTAGTAACACCTTACCTTACTTGTGAGAAGCTTACCGAAATTTATACCCCTAAGTTTGAGGCAACTCCAAATGACAAAAAACTGATTGAGAAAATTATAGCTCTTCTCGACCGCTCGCAGGGCTGTGCAAAAACAGATTTTTACCTGAAAGTAGCCGAGAAAAACTTAGAGCTTAATCCGGATGCAGGAGCTGCGGCTGCCTTGGCTAAAGCTTACCATGAGAAAAAACAACTAAGTAAAGCCAAAGGTTTTTATGAGAAAGCAGCTGAGCTGGAAGAAGATAACAGTAAGAAAGAAGGATATTACCTAACATTGGCAAGTATAGAGCTTAGCTCTCGCAGTTGCCAGCAAGCGCGTGCTTATGCAAGAAAGGCGTTGGAGCTAAACCCTAATAGCGGGGAAGCTTACATAATTATTGGCAATGCATATATGCAATGCACCAGTGGTTGCGGTACTACCAATGTGTCAAAGAAATACCCTTATTTAGCTGCTTATGATAAGTTTCAAAAAGCTAAATCGGTGGACCCGTCCGTAGCTGCAAAAGCAAATAAAGGTATGGCAACTGCTAAAGGACTTTGGCCTAAGCGTGAAGATGCTTTCTTTGAGAATTTAAATGACGGAATTACTGTAAACACAGGATGCTGGATTGGAGAAAGTACCATATTGCGTACTATTAAATAAAAAATACTAAACTTTGTAAAAACCCCTGCAGCCATTCCTGTGGGGGTTTTTAGTATATGATTTCAGAAAAAACATATTATGCTATTGTAGCTCTTTTTTTGTTACTGATGTTTAGTGAGTCAGCATGTATTAATATTGAGGATAGAAGAAAAGCAAACAACTTACAAACTGATACCATTTATCCAGAACGGGCTACCGATGTTATACTTACAGTAACAGACTCAGGTCATAAAATTGCAGAGATACGAACTCCTCTTATGGAGCGCTACTCCGGTAAAAACCCATATATAGAAATGACCAAAGGGCTGAAAGGACTTTTTTATAATAAAAGTGGGGTGAAAGAAAACCAGCTGGATGCAGACTATGGTATTAGTAAGCAAAATGAAAAAATTATAGAAGTACGAAGGAATGTGATTTTAGAGAATGTAAAAGGAGAAAAGCTAAACTCTGAGAAACTGGTTTGGAATCAAGCAACACAAAAAATCTATACGGATGAGTTTGTAAAAATTACCACACCCGATGAGGTAATTTACGGCGATGGTTTTGAATCGAACCAAAACTTTACAGAATACCGTATATTCAAAATAAAAGGTATATTGAGTCTTAAAGATGTTATAGATAGTACTGCTCAAAATGATAGTGCAAAGAATAATTGAGATACTTTGGTTATTGGTAGCAATTGCCAGTGTTATAGTTTTTTTCTATTTACTGTTTACCGAAGGCTTTATAAGCGGAAAAGCCTGGATTTATATTATAACGGCAGGTGTGGGCTCATTTATGTTCTATGTTCGTCGAAGACAACGCTTGATAAGAAATACAAGAAAATAGAGCTATAAAGCTACTTTTTGTTGCTCGCTTACAAAGGCTTTCCAATCTTCCATAAGCTCACCCTTCAATACTCTCGGGAATTTATTTTGAGAACCTAATTTACCTCGTTTTTCCATCCATTGTATAAAACAACTGGTAGGTACAATATCTACAATAACTTCTTTAAGTGCATGTTTGCGTTCCACAGCATAATCATCGTTCAATTCACACAACAAAGTATCTAAACGTTCTTTTATAAAAGCTTTATCCAATGGCTCATCGCAAGCTATATACCAGTGGTGGGCAAAAAGATTGTCAAAACGTTCACCGCAAACTGTAAACTCCCGCATTTCTTTATTCATCTCATCACTAAGCAACGAAACAGCCTTAGTCATATTTTCAACCGATAAATGCTCTCCCACTAAGCTTAAAAAATGCTTTATTCTTCCTGTAATTATTACTTCAAGGTTTTCAAAATTTACCAGTTTAACAGTATCACCAATTAAATAACGCCAAGTTCCTGCACAAGTGCTAATTACCGGGGCATATTCCTTGCCCAACTCCACGTCCATTATGGTTAAAGCATTTGCCTCAGGCTTTAAAGTTCCTTCCTCAGTAAAATTATCGCTATCAAAAGGTATAAACTCAAAGTAAATACCGTTTTTAATTTGTAAGCGCATGCCACTTGCATTTGGGGCTGCTTGGTAAGCTAAAAACCCTTCTGACGCCAAATAGGTTTCAAAATAATATATAGGTTGTCCTAAAAGTTTCTCAAAAGCTTTACGGTAAGGGTCAAAAGCATGCCCTCCATGTATATATACCTTAAAATTAGGCCATATATCATGTATATTTTCTATTTTGTAATAGTCAATAATATTCTCGAAAAGAATTTGTATCCACGCGGGTACACCGGCTACCATACCCACATCCCATTTTTTGGCATCGCGTACCATTTCATCAATCTTTTCTTGCCAGTCTTTCTTTTTGCGGGTTTCTTTTACAGGTTTAGAAAACGGTTGGAACCATAAAGGCAACTTACCTGTAGTAATACCGCTAAGGTCGCCGCTATAATTAATACCATTAAAATCTAAATCAGTACTTCCGCTTACCATTAAAGAATCCTTGGTCATGGCATCTTTGGGTAAGTCTTCGGTTCTGGCTATGCTAAGTAGTTGGCGGGCACTCGTACGCTTAATGGTTTTAAGCATATCAGTAGTAATAGGTATATACTTGCTAGACCCTTCAGATGTGCCTGAGCTAAGTGCGAAGTAATTTACTTTACCTGGCCATGAAACGTTTTTCTCACCGTTGCGCGCGCGCCCCCACCACGGTAACATTGAACTATAGTCTCCTATAGGTACATTTTTGGCAAACTCTTCAACAATATTTGTGCTGAAATAAATTTTTTCAAAATTGTGTTCTTTTCCAAATTCAGTATCCTTAGCACGTTCAATAAGTTTACGCAATGCTTTGGTTTGAATATCAAAAGCTTTGGGTTGGTTAACATCAAACCTACTTTTTATTTCTCTTCCTTTATCTACAATGGATTTAATAATCCCCATTTTTCTAGGCAGGCTTTTATTAATAAACTTGCAAGATAATTTAAAAAAATAAAACACGAGATAAGTGGGGTCTCCGCTTATCGAATAATTGAAATTGACAGATAGGTATGAGTGAGATTGAGTTTTCTGAAAAATGGAATACATTGGTAGAAGGTTTAACGGATGATTTTGGCAACAAGCCCGACTTAAATAAAATATTACTGCTAATAGGTATTAGAGAGCTGGGGCAAGTGAAAAAGAAGTTTAGCAAAGAAGAGAAAGTGAACCTAATGCATATTGCAGTTTGCAAATTACTAAGCCAATCAGGCTATTATGAACTGGAGGGGTTAGACCAAGACGGTTGGCCGCATTGGAAACTGGTAAAGAAACTCCCTTTTATAAGTATGTTTGAGCAAGAAGCCTATTTACGACATCATGTTGTAGAATACTTCGATAATTTGTAGGCTGCTTGGTCTAAATAAGCTTGCTTGGCTGCTACCTTATAGGTATTTTCGAAAACATTACATTTAAAATTATCATTTAATAACTATGAGAGTAATCTTATCACTATGGGTAGTATGTATTTTGTTAGTAAGCGCATGCAAAGAAAAACCTAAAAAAGATGTTGAGGATGGTGCTACTGCTGACACTAATAAAACAGAAATAACAGCAACAGTAGAGACAGAATCGAAGGATACTGCTAAAGAAGTAGAAGGAGCATTGAACCAAAAAGCTAAAATAAGTACTGAATACGGTGATATGATTATAAAGCTATACGATGAAACTCCGAAACATCGGGATAACTTTATAAAACTGGTAAAAGAAGGGGTTTATAATGATTTGCTGTTTCACAGGGTAATACAAGGGTTTATGATACAAGGGGGAGACCCTGACTCTAAGGACGCACCTACCAGTAAAATGCTGGGTAATGGTGGCCCCGGATATACAATACCTGCTGAGATAACAACACGTTTTATTCACAAAAAAGGGGCTTTGGCCGCAGCACGTACGCCGGATAATATGAACCCTGCAAGGGAGAGTAGCGGAAGCCAGTTTTACATTGTTCAGGGCAGTGGCCCTATAACCCCTGCTCAGGGTGATTTAAAAGCTTATGGAGAGCGGAAGGGCTTTTATTATACTGATGAGCAGCTAAAAACGTATGCCGAAATAGGCGGCAGACCTGACCTTGACAAAGATTACACAGTATTTGGTGAAGTTGTAGAAGGTTTAGACGTGATTGATAAAATTGCTGCCCAACCTGTAAATCAACAGTTTGGTAACAGGCCTTTTGCTGATATTAAGTTTAGCATTAGCTTAATTGATGATAAAGAATAGGAACAACATTTGTTACTACCTTTCAAAACCAATAGTATATAAACCAAGTCTTTAAAAAAAAGCAAAAACTCTTTTATGAAAACATCAGGTGTTAAAAAAACCTTATTTGCCTTATCGGCATTAATCATTTTCTCATCAAGCTGCGGCATTAAATTATTTAAGAAAAAAGTGAAAGAACAAAAAGTACAAATTGAAACCGAGTATGGAAAGATAGTGTTGAGGCTATACAACGAAACGCCAAAACATAGAGACAATTTTGTGAAACTGGTAAAAGACGGTTTTTATAATGATTTGCTTTTTCATAGAGTGATGCAAGGTTTTATGATACAAGGGGGAGACCCTGACTCTAAAGGTGCACCCGCAGGTAAGCAATTAGGCATGGGAGGTCCGGGCTACACTGTACCTGCAAACTTTGATAGTGCATTAATTCACAAAAAAGGAGCTTTAGCTGCAGCGCGTATGCCAGACAATGTGAACCCGCAAAAAGCAAGTAGTGGTAGCCAGTTTTATATAGTACAGGGAAGAACTTATACTGAGAATGAACTTCAAAGACTTTCTATGCAAACAGGGGTTAAGTATACACCTGAGCAAATTGAAGTATATACCAGTAAAGGCGGTACACCGTTTTTAGATATGCAGTATACAGTGTTTGGTGAAGTAGTAGAAGGTTTAGAGGTTATGGATAAAATTGCTGCGGTAAAGGTTGATGCTTATAATCGCCCTGTAACGGATGTAAAATTTACTATTACACTGGTAAACTAATATATACTTAGTGATAAAATACATTTACATAGCACTGGCTGTATTATTAGGCACTATTCAGTCTTTCGCACAACAAACTGTTGTGAAGGGACGTGTGCTTGACGGTACTACAGGTGAGGCAATACCCTATGTAAGTGTATTATTTTTGGGTACATCGGTAGGAACTACTACAGATTTTGACGGCTACTTTACCGTGAAAACCACATTAAAAGTAGATAGTATACGGGTGTCTTTTTTGGGTTTTGATACACAAATAAAACCTGTGAAGAGAGGGGTTATCCAAGTTATAGATTTTCAGTTGATGGAGACTGTAGCTGAGGTTGAGGAGGTAATAGTACGCCCCGGGGAAAACCCAGCCAATAAAATTATTAAACAAGCCCAGGAGAGAAAAGAGATAAACGAGTACAAATCTTTAGAGGCATACCAGTACGAAAGCTTTACAAAAGTTCAGTTGGCAATTGATAATCTTTCAGATAAAATAAAGAAGAAGAAGTTGATGCAGCCCATTATTCCACTGTTTGATACGGTTGCTCATCTTTCAGAAAATGGGAAACCCATATTGCCGGTATTTATATCAGAAAGTTTATCGGATTATTATGTATTGAAACAACCATACAGGGCAAGGGAATACATAAAAGCAACAAAAATTGTAGGCGTTGGTGTTACCGATGGCAGTTTAACCTCACAAATTATCGGTTCAAGCTTCCAGCAGTATAATTTTTATGCCAATTGGGTTAATATTCTTGATAAGAACTTTGTTTCACCCATAGCAAACTCATCATTAAACTTCTATATTTTTACTTTACGGGATACTATTTTAATTGATGGTAAACCTTGCTATGAGTTGCAAGTAAACCCAAAGCGTGCGGGTGATTTAGCCTTTAAAGGGAAAATATGGATTCAGGATTCAACCTTTGCTTTAAAGCGGGTTATTTTAGAAATAGGGAGCAGAGCCAACCTAAACTTTATTGATAAACTCAAAATACAGCAAGAACTGGAACAAACCAGTGCAGGGCCCTGGCTTCCATCCAAAACCCGTGTATTAATCAATATCCAGGAAATTAGTGAGAACTCTCCGGGAATGGTGGCGTTGTTTTACACTTCAAATAAAGATTTTGTAGTAAACCAGCCCAAAGAGTTAAGGTTTTACGACACTCCGCTAGAAGTTGCTGAAGATGCTACCCAATACAGTAAAGAGTTTTGGGATGAGAACCGCCATGAAAAAATTAGCGAATCTGAAAAACGGGTTTACCAAATGGTAGATACACTGCGGAATTTACCAGCGGTTAAAACTTGGATTGAGTACTTGGATATAATTATTAACGGATACAAAGAGGTAGGCAAAATTGATATAGGGCCTTATGCTTTGTTGTATGGATATAATAATCTTGAAGGGAACAGGTTTAGAGTAGGCTTTAAAACCAATGAATATTTTAGCAAAAAATGGACTTTTAGGGCTTACGTAGCTTACGGAACATTGGACGGGAGGTTTAAGTATAGTGGACAAATAGATAGAATAGTATCCCGAAAGCACTGGACTACTTTTAGCCTGAGATACAAGAACGATGTAGAACAAATTGGTGTTACCGACCAAGATTATTCAACCAGTAATTTATTTACCCAGTTATCACTTTTTCAAGCAGACCAGCTAAACAGAACAGTAGACTATAAAGCTTGGGCAAGGCGAGAGTTTAGAAAAGGGTTTACGGGAACTATTACAGCTAGAAACAAATCTTATTCTTTCACCCCGATACGCAATTTCAATTTTGCATACATTTCTAATACCGAAGACCCTAATAATCCCTCAATATCAAACAGCTTTATAAATACCTCGGTTACCGCAAAATTGAGGATAGCTATGAAAGAGCTGTTTATTATAGATGGTAATGACAGGATAAGTATTGGTAATGGTTTTGCACCACAATTTGAGATAGCCTATACAAGAGGCTTAAAAGGTGTTTTAGATGGTGGGTTTAACTACGATAAGGTGGATTTGAAACTTCGACAGTATGTGGTGTTTGGTACTTTTGGGCAAGGAGACTACATTCTTACAGCAGGAAAAGTATTTAGCCCGCTACCATACCCGCTTTTATTTGTGCAAAGAGGAAATGAAGCTTTTGTAAGTAGCAGAAATGCATATAACCTGATGAACTTTTTTGAGTTTGTTACAGACCAGTATGTAGCATTGAATTATGAGCACCATTTCGACGGTTTGTTTACCAACCGTGCGCCACTAATAAAAAAATGGAAATTGAGGCTATTTGCAACGGGTAAAGGAGTTTGGGGTTCCGTTACCAAAGAAAATTTAGCACTATTGCCTCAAAATGATGCCCAAGGCAGACCGGTATCAGGTTTTGGGGAGATAAACCGTGAACCCTATATTGAGGTAGGGTATGGGGTAGAAAATATATTCAGGTTTTTAAGGGTAGACTTTATTCACCGCCTAACCCACCTTGACAACCCTAATGCTCGTCCGTTTGGAGTAAAACTTCAATTACAACTTAAGTTTTAAGGCATTCGGCTGTTTCACTCAAAACATCATCAGTAAGCAGGTAATGTCCCTCATTGGGTAGCAATAAGTTTACATTAGAAATATTTTTAGCAAATCGTTTCCCTGCTTTGTACTTCACTACCTGGTCTTTTTTGCCATAAACCAAAACCACCTTGCAATTATTTGTATTAAGAGCTTTCTTAAGCTTATCAGTATACACGCCGAAGTTTTTTAAAACCATCCAGCGTTTGTATAATAAACTCCGCTTTTCTTTAGTGTCTATTTTTCTCTCTATAAAAGCTTTATATGACTGTTTAAAAATACTCATACCAGTGAGCCATTTTAAAGGAGATAATATAAAACCGGGATGATTTACAAACCTTTTAAACAACAAGTTGCCTACATTAGTATTTACTGCTAAATGGTACCACCCATCATTACCTATACCTGTTGCAGCTATTAGCCAAAGTGTATTAATTCGCTCTTTAAATAGCCATGCAGTACAAGTAGCTAGCTGTCCGCCAATACTATATCCAAATACTGAGAATTTCTCAGTACAATTAAGTTGCTCAAGTAAAAGTGATACAATATGTTTCCATTGTTTTTGGGTGGGTTCTTGTTCCTCATTCCAAATACTATTACCGTGATAGAAAATGTCTATGCTTACAATAGTAAATCGGTTGCCACAATATTCTTTAAGTACTTCAAGAGATTTTGCGTCTTTACCATAACCGTGAAAGGCAAGCAATAACTCTTTTCCTGTACCATAGGTTTCAAATGAAAGAGTTGAGTTTTGGTATGTAAGTATTTGGGGCAAAGGCAGGTTTATTGTTTCAACCTCAATTTTCCGTTTTTTTCTTCTAAAACCCCTATTTTCTTTAATATTTTTATGGGTGAGATACCTACACCATAGGTATAATGTACCGCACTAAAGTCATCGCTAACGATACTTGAAAATAAAGCATACCTGTAGCCCAAACCTGCACTTACATTAAGCCAATCAGTAATTTTATACATGGCCTTAAAGCCAAATTCGAGTGGTACGAAACCTGAATTTAACTGTTCTATTTGTGTATTGGTTGCTGCATCGTATCGTGTTCGTTTGCCTTGCCCGAATCCTAACTGTATAGGTACAGCAAGCTCCCAATGTTTGGTGGTATAGAAAACATATTCGGCTGTGGCACTAATATAAAACATAGATAAATCTTGCCGTATTCTTCTTTCAGAAGGTGTATACTGGTTGATGGTAAAAGTTCGTGATACGTTATTTCTGCTCCAATATCCTCCGATAAAAAAGCGTACACGGTTTCCGTAATCAATTCCTATTCTAATACCGTCAACTACTACGGGTATTTCTCTAAAAAAACTTTGTCTGCCGTCTAATTCAAGTGCAAAAGTGGGTTTTGAGTTAGAAACATAATGTTTTATAGTGTCCCAATGGGTAAACTGAGCTTTGGCAGGGGAGAAGGAAAAAAGTAATAAAAAAGTGCAAACCAATTTTAAAAAAACGGAAATAGGTTGTTTTAAAAAACGGACTTGCACTTTGTATTTGTAACTTATTAAACCTTTACTTTTTTATTAGCAGGTTTCTTATTTACTAACGGTATTTTGGTTTCCTTTATTTTGTCAAAACCACCGTAAACATTGCGTACTCTGGTAAAGCCATGTTTCTTCATAATAGATGATGCTATTACAGAGCGGTAACCTCCTGCACAATGGATGTAATAATCGGTATTTTTATCTAAAGTATCTATTTTACTTTCTAACTCTTGTAAAGTAAGCCATTGTGCATCTTTAATGTGCGAATCTTTAAACTCACTGGCTTTACGGACATCTAAAACCTGTATTTTTCCATGTTTATAATCCATTTCCAATTCGTCAGGCTCAACAGAAATGAGTATATCAATAGGACGTTTGCCTTTTTTCCAAGTAGCAAACCCACCTTTCAGGTAGCCTCTGATATCTTGGAAACCTGTGCGGGTAAGGCGTGTAACAGCTTCTTCTTCTGTGCCTGCTTTACATACCAAAACAATAGGTTTGGCAATGTCTGCAATAGTAGCAGCCCAAATAGCAAACTGTCCATCCAGCCCCACATTTACTGAGTTAGGAATAAAACCCGTTTCAAAATCAATACCATCACGGCAATCAATTATTAAAGTTTCTTCAGCTTCTTTTTCAAATTCTTTTAGGGTTAATGCCGTTTTACCTTTTGCCTCTACATCTTCAAAAGAATTATACCCGGCTTTATTCATTTTAGCATCTTTAAAAAAGTATGCAGGGGCAGGGGGGATTGCATCAGTAAGTACTTTTATGAAGGTATCTTTATCCATGTCTTGCATGGCATAATTAAGTTCTTTCTGAGCACCTATTGTGGTAAAGGTTTCTTGCCCAATATTTTTACCACAGGCAGAGCCCGGTCCATGCGCAGGATATACAATTAGCTCATCAGGTAGTGGTTTCAATTTGTTGTTAAGTGAATCATACATCATACCTGCCAACTCCTCTTTGGTCATAACACCATCAAGCAAGTCAGGTCTTCCAACATCACCAACAAACAAAGTATCACCGGTAAAGATACTATGTGGTAATCCCTTTTCATCATATAATAAAAAGCATGACGATTCAGGTGTATGCCCCGGAGTGTGCATTACCTCAATGGTTACTTTACCTACTTTTAATTTCTCGCCGTCTTTAGCTTCGTGTATGGGAAACCCTGTTTTGGCTGTCGGGCCAAAAACTATAGTAGCCCCTGTTTGTTTAGCTAAATCTATATGCCCCGAAACAAAATCGGCATGGAAATGAGTTTCTAAAATGTATTTTATGGTAGCGCCACGTTCTTTGGCTTTGGCTATATAATCTGAAGTATCTCTAAGCGGGTCAATAACTACAGCTTCCCCCTCAGATTCTATATAATATGTTGCTTGTGCCAAGCAGTTGGTATAAAGTTGTTCTACATACATAATGTGCAAATTTAAAAATGTTAGAGCCTATGCTCCAATGACATTTATCAGCAAAATGTGAACCTAATCACAAAAACCGACAGTTTTACCTTTTTGAAACCGTGGCAACAAACTCTTTAAGATAATATGGCTCAAAATATGCCACATCCTCAAACTGTTGCTGTTTGTATTTTTGGTAAGCAATTTCTCCTATTTCACTTGCCGATGCTTCTATATCATTAACAAAAATAGCATTAGAATGTGTTATGGTTTCTTTACATTTTGCAGCACCATTACCAAAAAATACTATTTGCTTTTGGCTCAAAAGCTCACTAAAAGAGTCATCATTAATCACTAATGCCTGTGTGTTTTGTATTTCATTTCCTGATGAATCATAGAGTGCACAAAATACTTCCATTCTGCGGGCATCTATCATGGGACATAAAAGAAAGTCTTTTTCTTTATATCTTTTTAGAGTCGGCGATGCAGTTAACCCTTCAAGTGTATTTATTGCTATTAAGGGGATATTAAGCCCATAGCAAAGCCCTTTGGCCGCGCTAACTCCAATACGTAACCCTGTATACGAACCTGGACCTTTGCTAACAGCAATAGCATTTACTTGCTGCAAAGTAATACCGGCTTCTTTAACTACTTCCTCAATAAATAAAGTAATGTTTTCTCCGTGCTTTTTCTGGTCGTTGCTCTCCCTAACAGCAACTATTTTACCTTGTTTGTGTAATGCCACAGACCCTACAGGCGTTGCTGTTTCTATGCTGATGATATATGCCACGGCTTAGAAAAATGTTTCGTAAACTACTTTAGCAATTACTAATAATGAGAACAACGCAAAAATGGTTTTTACTACAGGTGATGGAGTTCTTTGTGATACTGTAACCCCAAAACTTACGGCGAAGAATGTCCCAATAATTATAGGGATAACTACTGAATATGCGATGAACCCAAAATGGGGTATAGGAACCTCATGACCGGGTGATGTAGAAAGATTACCAATGGATAATGACAATGCTATTAATGCTACTACACCCGCCGAAACTGAGGTTGCTTTTTTAATATCTACTTTTAATATATCGGTAAATGTAGGTACCATAATTACACCCCCTCCCAAGCCTGATAATGCTGTAACTATACCGGTAAAAAAACCTGCTATGCTAAATTTAGTAATACTGGTAGTTTCTGAACCTTCCACAGGTACTTTTTTTCGGGTATAAAGCATGCGGAATATTAAAGGGGTTAACAAAGCAAGAAACACCAAATTAAATTTTTCTTTACTATACCAAGTTCCGCTTTTAATTAAATAAGTAGTTAGCAAACCTGTTGCAATGGCAGGTATTGCTGTAGCAAAAATTTGTTTGGGAAAGAAGTTTTTTATGCGGTATTGCTTGTAACTGTTAAGTAAACCCGTAAACATGATAATGAATAATGAGTTGGCTACAATAAACATTACCAAATCATCAGAGTGTATACCGTAGCGCTTAAAAGCAAAATCAAGTATGGGAATAAAAATAATTCCTCCGCCTATGCCTAATAAGCCTGACATGAAGCCACCCAAAGCTCCTGCTAGTAATAACAGTAGTATGTCTATTATTGAAAAGTCCAATAGATTACCAAAAGCACAAAAATAGGTTTTTATCTTGTACTATAGATGTAAGCCAATGGATAGTAGAATGCTGGAAAGGTTTACTTTTTTGTTAGCAGCGCCTTGTATTTTTCAGAATTATTAAGAATTGCTATAGCCTCAGTAATATCCTTGTCGTCATCAAAAGCTACTTCAAACTCAGCTTTTTGATAGTAATAACGTGTGGCTATTTCTTTTTCAAGCACCTTTATTATTTCAGTTTTATTTTTTACCAAATCAGCTTTTTTATCATGGCTTAAATCTTTTTTCAAAAGCGCATACCCATCACTAATAGCATTAAAATACTTTTCTTTTTTGGCTTTCTCTTTTAATTTATCTAGGGCTTTTTCGGTTTCTGTTTGGTAACCATAGTCTTTATCCTGCAAAAAAGCTACAAAATTAGTCCAGTCTTTTTCTGTAAGTTTAAATTGCTTAGCAGATGCAATACTTTTATGTGTATTGCGGTAATTATTGGCAAAATCAAAGATTAGCAGCTTTTTAATAAGGCTTTGTGTAATTTTACTATACTTTTTAGCTTCTACTTTTACATCAGGGTCTATTCCTGCACCATCTAATACTAATCTACCTCCCTTGGTTTTAAATGTTTTTCTTAAAGAATCGGGAATAATAGGTACCGTGCCATCATCTTTTCTGTGGCTGTAGTCCAAAGCTTGTATGCAACGCCCGCTAGGTGTGTAATACTTTTGTGTGGTAATTTTCAGTTGTGTGCCATACGATAGCATTCTGTTAGACTGAACTAACCCTTTCCCGAATGTCCGTTGGCCTAATACAACACCTCTGTCTAAATCTTGCAAAGTGCCCGAAACTATTTCGGAGGCTGAAGCCGAACCTTTATTGGTTAATACAACAACAGGTATTTCAGTATCAACTGGTTGGTTAATGGTTTTATAGTCGCGGTTAAGCTCAGTTACTTTCCCTTTTGTGCTTACAACAAGTTGGTTACGGGGTGTAAAAATGTTCACAATGTTTACAGCTTCATGCAAAAGCCCGCCGGGGTTACCTCGTAAGTCTAAAATAACCGATTTCATGTTTGGGTTTTTTTTCAACTCTTTAAGGGCATCAGCAACATCTTTTCCTGCATTACTTCTAAACTCTGTTAAAACAATATACCCCGTATTTTCATTTACCATACCATAGTAGGGCACATTCTCAATCTTTATTTCTTCGCGTTTAATGGTTTTGGTCATCTGCTTGCCATCACGCTCAATTAATAGTTTCACTTCCGTATCAGGCTGTCCTTTCAAGAACTTACTAACCTCGCTAATGCTTAGTCCTTTAAGGCTTTTTCCGTCAGCCTCAATTAAAAGGTCTCCGGCTCGTAAGTCATTTTTTTGTGCAGCAAAACCTTCATAAGGTTCTCTAATTGCTATGTATTCTTCACGTTTCACAATAGCAGCGCCTATACCACCGTATTGCCCGGTTATTTGGAAACGATAATCCTCAATCTCACTTTCACTAATAAAATTGGTATAAGGGTCTAACGAGTTAAGCATTGCATCTATACCCTTTCGCATTAGTTTAGAAGGCTCAACCTCATCTACATAGTAAGTATTTACTTGTTTATAAAGTGTGGTGTAAATGTCTATGTTTTTTGAAATCTCAAAATACTCATCAGCAGTTTTAAAAGCAGTAAAGCTTAAACCCAATATTACCAATGCGGTAATAGCCAATTTACGTTTGTTTTTGAAGAAAGATTTTATACGTCCCATATCGGATAACTATTAATCAAGTACTATTAAAAAACGAATTTTCATTACAAATTATTTCAACGGGTCATACCCACTGCCTCCCCACCAACCATTACAACTCCATATACGTTTTGCAGCCAAATACCCTCCTTTCAGTGGACCGTATTTCTTTAAAGCCTGTACAGCATATACGGAACATGTAGGGGTATAACGACAGGTTGGAGGCAATAGTGGCGATATAAACCATTGGTAAATTTTTACCAAAGCTATAAGCGGTGCACTAAGTATTACTTTTAGCCATTGCATTTGCAAATTGTTTAAACAAATCAACAACTTTTTGCTCTAAAGCAATAGTTTGTATATGTTGTTTTGCAACATAACCCAACAAAAAGCACGCCTGTTGTTGTTCCGAAGTTAAACAATCGTATAAAATTGATTTATTTTTTCGATAAATCTCACGCAATTGCCTTTTAATGCGGTTTCTATCGTGGGCTTTTTTGAAATGCCGTTTAGGTACTGAGATTAGTATTTGTATAGGAGATGCAGCTTGTGTAGTAGAGCTTGCCAGATAAGTAAGCTTTACGGGATAAGCAAAAAAAGAACCCGTAGGTTCTTTAAAAAGGCGGTCAATAGTATTTTTGGCCGTCAAACGTTCATTTTTAGTAAACTTCTGATTTGCCAAAGCTATAAAATAAAAAAGGCCTAACTACCGTTAAGCCTTATGTTTTCCTTCGCTTGATACGGTAAGTTTCTTTCTTCCTCTCGCTCTACGGCGAGCCAACACTTTACGACCATTTTTAGTAGCCATTCTTTCTCTAAATCCGTGCTTGTTTCTTCTTTTTCTTACCGAAGGCTGGTATGTTCTTTTTTGTGCCATGTAAGTGTGATTTTTAAAGGACGGCAAAGATAGGAAAAAAGTGATAGAAAAAAATTTACACTTCAAAAATAAAAATATTAAGCAAATGGTATCTTTGAAGTTTTAAGTATAATCAAAAGCTTTAAAATTATGAAGGTAGGTAGAATTTTAACAAGCTTTATTATGCTATTGGCGGTGGTATACACAGCCGATGCGCAATTAATAAAAGCATTTAGCAGTACTGAGGTAGCTGATAACTACAGGGCAGAACTGAAAGGAAATAAAAACAATACAATTAGGTTTAGGTGGACTAGTGCTGATTTGAATAAACCCAATGTAAACTTAGTATACTCATTTCAGATAGATACTGTTGGAGGAGGTTTTAATAACCCCTGGACAATTCTTAATGAGCAGTGTTGCGCTAATTTTTTTACTGACGATACCACTATGGATATATCGTTGGATTATTTGGCTGATGAATTGGATGTTGAACTTGATGACAAATATGGTAAACGCTTTAGGCGGGGAGATAGCATAACTCTTGAGTGGATAATAATGTGTAATGCTACAGGGCCTAATGCTTCTTTTGAAAACAGGCAAACGCAAACTAAAAAAATAACTTTTGTAAGAGGGCAATTTGATACTGAGTATGTACCGGTAAATTTGGTTACCCCTTTAGATAACTCAAGTTTTTTTGTTGAAGATAATCCAAATGTTTTGTTAAAATTCCAATGGACAAAAGCGTACTGCCCTACAGGTTGTAATGCCCCAAATTACAGGATTATGTTTGATAATTTGAGTGGAGATTTTAGCCAGCCACTATACTTCTTCGATGTCCCTCAAAGCTCTAGCGATACACTTCTTGATTTAAGGCAAGATGTTTTAGCGCAAATGATGTATGATGATGGAATACCAATAAACACACCGAAAACCTATAAATGGACGGTTGAAATATTTGGAAACGGACAGCAATTACTTGCTTGGGAATCTAAAAGAATAAGCTTACAACGCGGTTTGATGAAATTTGAGAATAAACCTTTCTTTCTTGAAACGCCTGTTGATAATGCAGTATTTAAGCTAGAAATCAATACCAACGATTCCATTATTTTTTCTTGGAACCAAACCCGCACCGGATTACCGGATGCTGCAAAGTATTCAGTTTTATTTACAGATGCTTCTAATGTTGATTTTGCTAATCCTATTTTTAAGTTGAATACTAGCGCCGGTGATACAACATATATAGCCAGATATGGTAGTTTTAGGGATTCTTTAGATAAAACATTCGGTAAGAACTGGACTAGCCAAGATTTAAAATGGACTGTTGAAGCTGATATTATTGGCTTTAAGTATATGTGCAATGATACTAACGACTTACGTATTGCAAGGGGCTTTTTCACAGGCATAAACAAAGTAAATGAAACATTTGTGCGTGCATATCCAAACCCAACATCAAGGCATTTAAATATTTCGGCTGATGCTGAATTAGATATTTATGGGATTGAGATTTGTGATGCAATGGGAAGAGTAGTAATGAATAAAGCAGTAGAGTTAACGGATGGAAACTTACATTTAGATGTAAGTAATTTAAATAACGGCTTGTATTACGTCCGTTTATACAATAAAAACAAAGCCATTCGGCCGGTAGCGTTTATTAAACAATAAATAAAAGTATAGTAATGAAAATAGCATTAGTGGGAGCCACCGGTTTAGTAGGTGGTATGATGATGAGGGTTCTTGAAGAAGAAAATTTCCCAATTACAGAGTTTTATCCGGTAGCATCAGAAAAGTCTGTAGGGAAACAACTAACCTTCAAGGGGAAACAGTATACTATACTAAGTATGGGTGAGGCCATAGCTAAGCAACCGCATATAGCTTTATTTTCTGCAGGAGGCACAATATCAAAACAGCAAGCTCCCAAATTTGCAGAAGCAGGAACTATAGTAATTGATAACAGTAGTGCGTGGCGTATGGATGACGGTGTGAAACTAGTAGTGCCCGAAATTAATGGTAATACACTTTCTCCCCAGGATAAAATAATAGCTAACCCTAATTGCTCAACCATACAAATGGTAATGGCACTAGCCCCATTGCATAAACAGTATGGTATAAAACGCTTGGTAATATCAACCTACCAATCCATTACAGGTACGGGGCAAAAAGCAGTTACACAGCTTCAAAATGAACGTAATGGGGTAGAAGGTGAAAAAGCTTACCCCTATTCTATAGACATGAATTGTATACCCCATTGCGATACTTTCTTAGAAAATGGGTATACCAAAGAAGAAATGAAGTTGGTAAATGAAACCCGGAAAATTTTAAGTGATGAAAGCATAAAAATTACGGCTACCGCAGTTAGAATCCCGGTTATGGGTGGGCATTCTGAATCAGTTAATGTTGAGTTTACTAAACCGTTTGATATTGATGATGTGAGGAACTTACTAAATAATACAAACGGGGTAGAGGTTGTTGATGATATACAGAACCACAAGTACCCCATGCCTATGACAGCATCAAACAGAAATGAGGTTTTTGTAGGAAGAATTCGTCGTGATGAATCACTTGAAAATGGCTTGAATATGTGGATAGTTGCTGATAATTTAAGGAAAGGGGCAGCAACAAATGCCATACAAATTGCTAAAATTATAGAAGAAAAGATAGCTGTGATTAGTTAATGTTTGCTTTACGCATGCTATTACACTAAAACCTATATATTTGCCAAAAAATTCACATAGCCTAGCAAACAAACACGTAAACAATTAATTTATACTATGTATAACACTAAAGTTTGCAGTATAAATTAGGTTACATATTAGATGAAAACCTACCCATATATGAAGAAGCTGCAGCTCAAGTTCACAATTCTTTTACTAATTACCTTATTTTTGGGTTCTTGTGTATCAAACAAAAAAGTTGTTTACCTGCAAGAGAAAAATGATGCAGTAACTTATTCTGATAGTTTCAAGTTTGACAGAAAATTGTATAAACTTCAACCCAATGATATTATAAATATTGATGTTGCAGGGGGTAATGAGGATTTTGTAAAGTTTTTTACAAACAACAATCAAGCAGCCCAGAATTTAGGCAACGTAGGAATTGCACAAGGTGGAGACTTGTTTTATACTAGTGGGTATAATATTAACGATTCAGGATATATAAAGTTTCCTCTCATCGGACATATAAAAGTTGATGGACTTACCATTTTTCAGGTAGAAGAAAAACTTGAAAAAGAGCTGAAGTTGTTTGAGACAACCATGCGAGTTACAGCCCGCTTGGGAGGTATTAGGTTTTCGTTGTTAGGTGAGTTTAACAGACCCGGTAAATATGTAATAATGCAAAACCAGGTAAATATTTTTGAGGCAATTGCAACCGGTGGAGATTTAAGAGAAATTGCACGTAGGGATAAAATTATTCTGTTAAGGCAATACCCTGAGGGTGCTAAAATACACTATATAGATGTTTTAGATAAGAACGTAATAAACTCGCCTTATTATTTTTTACAGCCAAATGATGTAGTATATGTTGAGCCTTTGAAGCGTAGAGCGTATGGAGTAGGTGTAAACGGATTGCAAACACTTACTACAGTTCTTTCCATAATTTCAACAACACTTGTGGTGGTAACATTTATTAATAGATAAATAGAAAAAGCTTGATGAAAATACCTTCTGCGGATAATACAGGGAAAACAGATTATACAGCTCCGCATAGTGCTGTTGAGCAAGATGAACCCGATGGGTTTGACATAAAGAAATTTTTATTTACACATATTCTCAGCATTCTCCCCTTTATAGTACTTAGTACTTTACTAGGTTTGTTTGGAGCTTTTTTAGTGAATAGATATACCAAGCCGGTTTATTCTGTTGAAGGAACTATGCTTTTGCAGGAAGAGCAAAATAAAGAGGGCTTAGGTTCAAGCATACAGTCTATATTTTTTACAGATTCGCGATTAATTTTTGAGAACTCATTATTGATGCTTAAATCTTATGAATTGCATGAGAGAGTTATCAAAAACTCAGAATTTAATATCAGCTATTATACAGTTGGTAGGGCAGTATCAAATGAAGTTTTTGGGTCAGAATCTCCGATAGAAATTGTTTTTGATACTACATCACCTCAACCGCTGGGGGGTGTAATAAATATTGAAAATGTTAATAATGAAAAATATCTGATATCTATGCCGCAAATAGGCATCAGTTCAATGCTTAATACACAGGAACCTGTTAAGGTTAAAAACTGTAATTATCCTGAAGGTGAGAAAAAGTACGGAGAGTGGATAAAGTCAAGCTGTTATAAATTTAAGATAAATAGAACAAAAAATATTTCAAAAGGAGCTAAAGTAAAAATAGTTCTAAATAGAAATAAAGATATTATTAATACTTTTAGAGGTAGTTTAGGCTTAGAGCCACTTTCAAAAGGGTCTGCTGGTGTTAGTATTAGGCTTCAGGGAAACAGCCGTGAAAAAATGAAGGCTTACATTAATAAGCTTCAGGATGTTTTTATGGAATCTGGGCTTGAGGAAAAAAATAAAATTGCGCAAAGCGCGATTTATTTTATTGAGCAGCAGTTAATGAAAATTAGTGATTCTTTGCAATTAGTTGAAGATGATTTAGAAAATTTCAGAGTAAATAAAAACGCTATAGATCTTTCAGCTCAAGGGGGACTATTATTAAATAGGTTAAACGAAATACTTAACGATAAGGGGAAAATAAACCTGCAATTAAGTTATTTAAACTACTTAGCAGACTACATTAATAAAAAAGACTATACAACTGACCTCATTGCACCCTCATTAATGGGAATTGATGAACAGGGACTCCAAGCTCGCATCCAAAAGCTGGTAGACCTGCAAATAGAATTTAAAAAATTAGAGCAAACCAGCACTAAGCAAAACCCCATTTACCAAAAAAAGTATGAAGAAATTATCCAATACGGAAAAGGATTGCTTGAGGTGGTAGATAATATGCAGGAAAGTGCAAAAATTGCTGCAAATGAAATACAGGGGCGTTTAAATAAATTACAGGCAGAGATAAATTTTCTGCCCAGTAAAGAACGTGAGTTTTTTGTTATTCAAAGAAAATTTAAAGTAAACGAAGATATTTATAACTTTTTATTACAACGCAGGGCAGAATTGGGCATATTAAAAGCTTCAACCCGCCCTGATAACAAGATTATAGATAGAGCATCAGTTAAAGAAAAAATCAGTCCCCAAAGCGGAGTTAATTTATTAACCGGAGGTGTTATAGGTGGATTATTACCTATACTTATTATTTCTATAATAGAATTTTTTAATAATAAAATCCGAAGTGCTGAAGATATTAAGCAAATAACCAATATCCCTATTATCGGTGGCGTAGGGCATAGCGATAAAGAGACTAATTTAGTTGTATATAATAACCCAAAATCGTCAATTAGTGAGCGGTTTAGGGCAATCCGAAGCAACTTGCAGTTTTTATCGGGCGAGAAAAAAGATAATCTTACCATTCTTATAACATCTAGTATTAGTGGTGAGGGGAAAACATTCTGTTCTATTAATACGGCAAGTATTTTAGCTTACGGGAAAAAGAAAACTTTATTAATAGGTCTGGATTTAAGAAAACCCAAAATTTACAGTGATTTTGAGTTAGTAAATGAGCATGGAATATCGACATACTCTGTGGGACGTTCAACAAAAGAACAAATAATACAAAAAACAAAATTCGATAACCTTTACTTTATCGCTGCCGGGCCAACACCACCCAACCCTTCAGAACTACTTTTAAGTGATAAGTTTATATCCTTATTAAAAGAAGTACAAGAAGAGTTTGACTATGTAGTTATGGATACTCCTCCATTTGGAGTTGTTTCAGATGCTTTTGAATTGATGAAGTACTCTGATATTAACCTGTATGTAGTACGTCAAAACTATACTGTAAAAGAGATGGTGTCTTTTGTAGATAGTTTATATAAACAACGGCAAGTAAAAAATTTAAACATAGTAATTAATGATGTAAAAGCAGGTAATCAATATGGCTATGGATACGGCTATGGTTATGGCTACGGTTATGGTTATGGCTATGGTTACGGTTATGGCTACGGCTATGGCTACGGAAGCTATGGGGGGTATGGAGGCTATGGCTATTATGAAGAAGAAGCCCCTGCTAAAAGACCTTTGTGGAAGCGTTTGTTAGGTCTTAAATAATTTCTTAAACATTGTTGATACATTCTAAAAGACTGTAAATAAAGCAGTAGGTAACACAAAATTAATTTGCATTAACAAAAAAAGCATTAACTTTGAGTACTTTTTCTACTCAATGTTGACTTTTCGCAATGGGGCTGACGTGGCGAAGCTGTGTAAAGACCAAGCTTTACAGTAAATTAATTTCAAGTGTTAGAAACACTAATATCCTCAAAAACAAGAGTTAAACTCTTACTTAAATTTTTCTTAAACAAAGAAAATAAGGCCCATTTACGCGGTTTAGAGTCTGAGTTTGGTGAGAGTTCCAATGCTATTAGGCTGGAGCTTAATAAGCTTGAGGAAGCAGGATTGCTTAAGAGCCAGGCTCAAGGAAATAAAAAACTATTCAGTGCAAATACCTCTCATCCATTATTTCCTGATATTAATAGTATAGTATTTAAATATACCGGTTTAGATAGAATTGTAGAGCAAGTATTATCAAATTTAGGAGAATTAGAACGAGTATATTTAGTTGGTGAGCTAGGTAAAGGGATAGATAGCCCTATTATAGACTTACTAATTATAGGAAATATAAATAAAGAATACCTTATGAAATTGGTTGATAAAGCAGAAGGTATTATCAATAAAAAAGTAAGATATATAACGTATACAGCAGAACAATTCTCAAATTTAAAAGATCAAATATTACCTAAAAATCATTTATTAATCTGGAATAAATAATTTATGAATAAGCATAAAATTTCAATCATAGGACTGGGCTACGTAGGCTTACCTTTAGCAGTTGAGTTTGGAAAAAAATACCCGACAATTGGTTTTGATATTAACCAATCAAGAATTGCAGAATTAAGCAGTGGGCACGATGCAACATTAGAAGTTACGGATGAATACTTAAAATCAGTGATTGATGGTGTTGACTGTGACCCCGGTTCAAGCATTAAGTTCAGTTACAATACAGAAGATATAGCAGATAGTAATATATATATAATTACTGTGCCTACTCCTGTTGATAGTTATAATCGTCCTGACCTAACACCTTTGTATAAGGCAAGTGAAACTGTAGGTAGAGTAATGAAAAAAGGCGATATAGTTATATATGAGTCAACGGTATACCCCGGTGTAACTGAGGAAGAATGTGTGCCTGTGTTAGAACAAGTATCAGGCATGAAGTTTAATGAGGACTTTTATTGCGGATATTCACCTGAGCGTATCAATCCCGGCGATAAAGAACATACAGTAACCAAAATATTAAAAGTTACTTCGGGTTCAACCCCTGAAATTGGTAAAGTTGTAGATGATTTATACAAATCGGTAATTACAGCAGGAACTCACCTAGCGCCCACACTTAAAGTTGCTGAGGCAGCAAAAGTAATAGAGAACTCACAACGTGATATAAACATTGCTTTTGTAAACGAGCTGTCTAAAATATTTAATCGTTTAGAAATTGATACTAACGATGTGCTTGAAGCAGCAGGAACCAAGTGGAATTTCTTAAAATTTAAACCGGGCTTAGTAGGCGGACACTGTATAGGTGTAGACCCATACTATCTAGCCCAAAAAGCTCAGACTACAGGATACCATCCTGAAATTATATTGGCTGGACGTAGATTGAATGATGGGATGGGGGCACACGTTGCCAATGAGGTGGTTAAACTAATGCTGAAAAAAGATATAAAAGTAAAAGATTCTAATGTTTTAATATTAGGCTTTACTTTTAAAGAAAACTGCCCTGATGTACGTAATACAAAAGTAGTTGATATTATTAGTGAGTTAATAGATTACCATACCAATGTTACTATATACGACCCTTGGGCGGAGCCTGCAGAGGTGAAACATGAGTATGGATATGATACTATAAAAACACTTGATGGGGTAAACCAAAAATTTGACGCTATTGTATTGGCAGTATCACATAACGAGTTTACTACACTTGACTTTGATGACCTTACAAATAATACAAGTGTGATATATGATGTGAAAGGATTTTTTGATAAAAGTAAAGTTGACGGAAGGCTTTAAAAAATAAAATAAGCATTTTGAAAATATTAATTACAGGGACAGCAGGTTTTATAGGACACCACTTAGCAAATAAGCTAAGAAAAGATAGCGAAACTATTGTTTACGGACTTGATTCTATAAATGATTATTATGATGTGTCTATTAAGCATGATAGACTTCGTAATCAGGGTTTTACTGTTGAAGATGTAGAATATAACAAGCTAATAAAAGCAGGTGAAAACGGTTATTTTATAAAGCTTAATCTAGAGGACAAAGAAAACCTGGATAAGTTATTTAAAGCTGAGGGCTTTGATATAGTAATAAACCTGGCTGCACAAGCCGGAGTTCGCTATTCGTTAACACATCCGCAAGCATATTTAGATAGTAATATTCAAGGTTATCTCAATATATTAGAGGCTTGTAGGTATAATGATGTAAAACATCTTATTTATGCTTCAAGCTCGTCGGTATATGGGCTAAATAAACGAAATCCATTCTCGGTAGAGCAAAATGTTGACCACCCCATGTCGTTGTACGCAGCTTCTAAAAAAAGCAATGAGCTTATGGCACATGTATACTCACATTTATATGGTTTGCCAACTACAGGACTTCGCTTTTTTACTGTATATGGACCTTGGGGGCGTCCTGATATGGCATTATACATATTTGCCAAAAATATTCTGGAAGGTAAGCCGATAGAAGTATATAATTACGGCGATATGATGCGTGATTTTACGTATGTTGATGATATTACTGAAAGTATTTCGCGCTTAGTAAATAAAGCACCAAATCCAAAGCCTGAACTTGCAGAAGATGATTTGCCGACACACCTGAGTTCTGCACCCTACCAAATATTTAATATTGGCAACAATAGCCCTGTGCAGCTGATGGAGTTTGTTGCAGCCATTGAAGAAGTTACCGGCACAAAAGCTGAAATAATAAAGAAACCATTGCAAATGGGCGATGTACCCAAAACCTATGCAAATGTTGAAAGCCTGTTTGATTATATAGGGTTTAAGCCCGGTACAAAAATTAAAGACGGTGTACAGCGTTTTATAGACTGGTTTGTTGATTATTACGAATATAAACTACCCAATTCTTGAGTATTGAATTAATAGCTGAAATAGGACAAGCCCATGATGGTAGCCTAGGTTTAGCACATTCTTATATTGATGCTTTAGCTAAAGCAGGTGTAAGCACTATAAAGTGGCAGATACACATTGCTGAGGCTGAAAGCAGCTCGCACGAGCCGTTTCGGGTAAATTTTTCTTATGAAGATGCTACCAGATATGACTACTGGCAACGCATGCAATTTACCGCCGAGCAATGGGCAGGTATAAAAGAGCATTGTGAAGAAAAAGGAATGGAGTTTATGGCTTCACCATTTTCTCTTGCTGCGGTTGATTTATTAGAGAGTTTAAACGTAAAACGGTATAAAATCGGTTCGGGCGAAGTAGCAAACTTTCTGATGCTTGAAAAAATAGCAAAAACAGGGAAACCTGTTTTACTATCGTCAGGAATGAGCAATTACTCTGAGCTTGATGCCGCTGTTGATTTTATAAAAGGGTTTGGCAACGAAGTAATCCTGTTTCAATGTACCACACAATACCCTACCGAAGCTAAAAATTCAGGGCTTAACGTTATACCTGAAATGAAGCAACGCTATGGTTTGAAAGTAGGTTTATCAGACCATTCGGGAACAATTTACCCCGGTTTGGCAGCTGTAGCCTTAGGGGCTGAACTGCTAGAGTTTCATGTGGTATTTGATAAACAAATGTTTGGACCTGATGCAACATCATCGCTTACTATGCAACAGGTGAAGCAACTTGCAGAAGGTGTAAACTATATTAATACCTCACTCCAAAATCCTGTCAACAAAAACGATAATGAGAAATATGCTGAGCTAAAAACCATGTTTGGTAAATCGCTCGCTGTAAACAAAAACTTGCCACAAGGTCATACCATTACTTTTTATGATTTAGAAAGTAAGAAACCCGCAGGGCAAGGGATAAGTACCACCTTGTATACAGAAGTATCAGGAAAAACACTGACACGAGATTTAAGCAAGTGGGACTTTTTAACCCAAAACGATATTAAATAATGGCGAAACGTAAAGTATGTGTTGTTGTTACCGCCCGTCCCAGCTATAGCCGCATAAAAACGGCACTAAAAGAAATACAAAATCACCCTGATTTAGAGTTGCAGCTTGTGGTTGCAGCATCAGCTTTGCTAGACAGGTATGGTTCTGCAATAAACTTTATAGAACAAGACGGCTTTGAAATTACTGCTAAAGTATTTAATGTGCTAGAGGGGGAAAACCTTACCGCAGCAGCAAAAACAACAGGGATAGGTATACTGGAGCTTTCAACGGTATTTGATAACCTTTCGCCTGATATTGTGGTAACCGTAGCCGATAGATTTGAAACAATGGCTACAGCTATATCAGCCTCATATATGAATATCCCCTTGGCTCATGTTCAAGGTGGAGAGGTAACGGGCAATATTGATGAGAAAGTACGTCATGCTATTACCAAATTAGCTGATTTACATTTCGTAGCATCACCAAGAGCCTATGAAAGAGTGATTAAAATGGGCGAAAATCCTGATAAAGTATATTTAACAGGTTGCCCGTCAATAGACATTGCCGATGAAATATTAAATGCTGATACTTCAGATTTTAACCCCTTTGAATTGTATCAGGGCACGGGTAAAGGAGTAGATATTAGTAACGGTTACATTGTAGTGATGCAGCATCCAGTTACTACCGAATATACACAAGCCCGCAAGCATGTGGAAGAAACCTTGTTTGCTGTGCAAGAGTTAAATATTCCTATACTTTGGTTTTGGCCCAATGTTGATGCAGGTGCAGACGGAACTTCAAAAGGGATAAGAGCATTTAGAGAATATCAGGACACATCGAATTTTCACTTCTTTAAAAATATGGAGTCGAAAGACTTTTTAAAACTCTTAAAAAACTCTAAGTGTTTGGTGGGTAACTCAAGCGTAGGAATAAGAGAAAGTGCCTATTTAGGTATACCTGTAGTGAATATAGGGAGCCGACAAGCAGGCAGGGAGCGTGGCAGAAACATAGTAGATGTAGGATATAATAAAGAGGATATTAAGCAAGCCATTACCAAACAAATAGAACGGGGACATCAGGAAAGTGATAAGATTTATGGGGATGGTACAGCAGGTAAGCAAATTGCAGATTTACTTGCAAAAGCAGAATTATCTATAGAAAAAATATTAATGTACTAAGTTGGCAAATACTCCTTTAAATATTTTAGTGGCTGAGACCTTAAACTTTAGTCCTGAAGCTGTTCAGGGTTTAAAAGAGTTGGGCAATGTTACTTTAAAGGATATTGAGAAATCTGAGCTAACCGAAGCTTTAGCCACGTACGACGTTTTTTGGTTCAGGCTAAAATTTAGAATAGAAGAAAAAGACTTCCCTACAGATACAAAAACCCGTTTTATACTTTGCCCAGTAACAGGGTTAGACCATATTGATTTAGCTGCTTGCGAAAAAAGAGATATACAGGTATTGGCACTAAAAGGCGAGTTTGAGTTTTTGAAGCAAGTTAGAGCAACAGCTGAGCATACTTTGGGGCTTACCCTTTCACTTTTGCGTAAAGTACCACAAGCAGTACCCTCCGTAAATTCTGGCACTTGGAATAGAGACCTGTTTAAAGGGAATGAAATTTACAGCAAAAAAGTAGGTATTTTGGGTGTAGGACGTTTAGGAACCATTACAGCCAACTTCTTTAAAGCGTTTGGAGCAGAAGTATACGGTTATGATATAAAAAACTTCGATTCATCTACTTGTAATAAAGTAGATAGTATTGAAGAGCTTTTTTCAAGCGTTGATATACTTAGTGTGCATGTGGCTTACAACGAGAGTACTCATCATTTAGTAAATGAGCAATTGCTAAATAAAATGAAGCCTACTGCTTTCTTAATTAATACAGCACGCGGAGGAGTAATAGATAGTGATGCTTTATTAGTGTCATTACAAAATAAAAAAATTGCGGGTGCGGCATTAGATGTTATTGAAGGCGAATACAACACATCAGACAATAAACTGATAGCCTACGCAAAACAAAACGAAAACTTAATTATAACCCCTCATATCGGGGGCAATACCTACGAGTCTTTTACAAAAACAGAATTGTTTTTGTTAGATAAACTTAAAAAAGCACTAACCGTTGAGCACCAGCAAGCCTAAAGTATTAGCTATTATTCCTGCTCGTGAAGGTTCTAAAAGAGTAAAGCACAAGAACTTTCGTCCGTTTGCAAGCACAACCTTGGTAGATATAGCTATACAACAAAGTTTAGAGGCTAAACGGTTAACAGATATAGTATTAAGCTCTGATAGTGAAGATGTTTTAGCTATCGGAAAAAAGTATTCTCAGATTATCAGCTTAAAACGCCCTTTAGAACTATCTGATGATGACTCTCCTGCTATAGATTATGTGCTTCATACATTAGATATTTTAGAAGAGAAAAAAGAGTATAAATATGATGTTGTGGTGATATTGCAACCCAGTTCACCACTTCGCACACCAAGAGATATTGACAACACAGTAGACTTACTACTGAAAAATCCTGATAAAGAAGGAGCAGTAAGTGTTGTAAAGGTAGACCATATGGTGCACCCCGTAAAACTGAAAAGAATGGAAGGGAATGAGTTGTTGCCTTTTATGGAAGAAGAAGACGGGCGTTTTGCAGCTCAAGACTTACCTGATATTTATGTGCGTAACTGTGCGGTATACGCTACAAGAAAGGAAAGTGTTTTAAAAAGGCATTCGGTAATAACGCCGGATAGTTTAGGCTATGTGATGCCTCCTGAAACATCAGTAGACATAAATGAAATGCTAGACTTTGAGCTGGCTGAAATTTTATATAAAAAGACATTAAAAAATTAAATGATTAGAGCAGCAATTGTAGGGTTAGGTCCACATGGAATGCGAATGTTTAAAGCAGCCGAAAGAGTAACCGAAGTTGATTTGGTTGCGGTTGTAGACCGTGATGAAGCTAAACTGCAGCAAGAGGAGGTGGTCGCATCAAAAGCATTAGGATTAACAGGTTTATCAGAACTTTGGAGCCACAATATTCAATTATTAATGATTGCTACTAATGGGCCATCACACGCAGCTATTAGCTTAGAAGGGATTGAAAACGGCATCACACATTTATTAGTAACCAAACCCTTTACATGCTCTTTAGAAGACGCGGTAAAGGTAAATGAGGCGGCAAAAAAGAATAATGTTAAGCTTTCGGTAGACCACCTATTAAGATATGACTCTACCTATGCATGGGTTGCACAACAAGCCCAAAACGATGCTTGGGGTGAACTAAAAAGAATGTACATACAAAGACCAGGTATAGGTTTAGGTTGCTTGGGAGTTCACTCGTTTGATATAGCTAACTTTATGGTAGGCAGCACTCCTAAAACTATTACAGGATGGGTTGATGAGCCTGTGAGAAAGAACCCGAGAGGTGAGCAATTTGTAGACCCGGGGGGGACAGTTGTAATGCAATACGATAATGGAGTACGTGTTGTGGTAGACCAGATTGAAGAAGGAAGTGGACCGCAAAGCATAGAAATGCATTTTAAATATGCCAGAGTGAAACTGGATGAGAAGTTGGGTACACTAGAGGTAGTGTCAAAAGACAGAAATTTTGTTCCGGGACCTAACAAAAAGCCGGTACTTGATAAACAAATAAACCCTCATCAAGCCACCGAAGTTAAAATAGATACGGTTAAGCTATTAGAAAATATGCTTTTAGAGCTTGTTGAAGGCAATACTATTTTAGCCGATGGAGATGCAGGGCAAAAAGCTGTAGAAATATTGGTGGCTGCTTACATATCAAACTCTAATAACAATACACCTGTCGAACTTCCTCTTAAAGAAGAAGGCCACATAAAGTTAAACTTACCTGTTACATAATAAATGACAAGAATTTGCCTTGTAGGGTATGGAAATATTGCCCGTAAACATATAGAAGTACTAAAAGCGTTTGGTGGTGAAATTGTAGCCTCGTGCAATAGAAGCGAGAAGGGAAACAATGCAGCCAAAGCCGAAGGAGGTATACCAACCACATATACCAACTATATGGAGATGATTGAGCAGGAAAAGCCTGATGCTGTGCTGGTTTGCGTTACCCATAACGGCATTTATAAAGTAACAAAAGAGCTGATTCCGTTAGGTATTCCTTTATTGATAGAGAAACCTGCGGGAACATCAGTAGCTCAAGTAAAAGAATTAATTGAGCTTCAAGAAAAATACAATACACCTGTTCAGGTGGCACTTAATAGAAGGCATTATTCAATATTTAACAAAGCAGTAGAAAGTTTAGGCGGTGCTGAAAATATTGATATGATGAGTGTCGAGTGGTCGGAAAGACCGATACGTGCTAGAGATGATAAAGGCTATACCGATGAACTGGTTGAGGCATTACTAATAGGAAACTCTATACATGGTATAGATTTGCTTAATTATTACAGTGGGGAGATAAAAGAATTTTATCCGGTTACAAGAAGTAGAGAAGACGAGTACTATCAATGGAATATGGCTTTTTCAGGTGTATCCGAAAAAGGCGTACTAACCACTTTCTCAAACTCATGGGGTAGCCCTGTGCCTTGGCGTGTAGTAATGTATAGTAAGGGCAAACGTTTAGAGTTTGCTCCGCTTGAAACTTGTAGGGTATATACTGATGGACAAAAGGAAGTAGGTTCAATAGTACCTGATGAGTATGATGAAACGTATAAAGCAGGTTTTTATAAACAAGCTGAATACTTTTTTGAGCTGTTAAAAACTGGCAAAGCAAACCCTAAATACGATTTGAAGTCCTCACTAAGAAGTACAGAAATTGCCGAAACGCTTTTAAACAAGCTAAAAGTTGACTAACGCACCCGAAAATAAACCTTTATTAAAGCGAATAACATCAGCCATGCTAAACTTTGGTATTGCTAATGTTATGACCAAAGCTATAGGGTTTTTCTTAATACCGGTATACACACAATACCTCACACCTCAAGACTATGGTATTGTTGAGATTTGTGCTTCTTTTTCGGCTTTTGCCATTGTTTTTATGCGCTTAGGAGTGCCCGGTTCTGTGCTAAGGTTTTATTTTGACTATAAAGACGATGAAAGTGCATTTATAGATTATATAACCACCATTCACAGGCTACTGATAGCTTCAAGTATAGTAATAGGCTTAATAATGGCTCTTTTAAGTGTTGTTTTTTCTGAAAGCTTGCTTTCAGGAGTGTTGTTTATACCTTTTATAGCCTTAGTACTTATTAACTCTGCTTTCTCAGCAAATAACGATTTACAAAAACGCCTGTTACAGAGTAAAGAAGACACAGCTTATATGGCCAAGCTAAATATAGCTACTGCTAGTTTAGGAATTGGAGTAACTATACTATTTGTAGTTGGTTTTGAGATGGGAGCGTTGGGCTTAATATTATCACAGTCGGTTACTACATTTTTATTCTTTGTACAATCTCAAGTTTACCTGAGAAAGTACGTAAGTGGTAAGTTTAGACCTAAAATGATTGTAAGCTCATTAAAATATGGAGTTGCCCTTTTACCGCATCATTTATTTGCAGTTTTAGCCCCATTTCTATCAAAAGGTATATTAAACTATAAAGAGTCTTTAGCGGCTTTGGGTATATATTCTTTGGCACTGCGATTTATGCAGCCACTGGATATTATTTATGACATTTTTAATAAGTCGTTTGCCCCAATTTATTTCTCACTGCGTAAAAATAAAGAAGACCAGAAAATAAGAAGCGTATATATATCAGTTTGGTATATAGCTATTTTCATATTTGCGTCGGCGGCACTTATTCTGCCTACAATAATTCCATTGATTACACCACAACGTTTTCATGAAAGCTCTAACTTAATTCCTATTTTAACATTGGGCTTTATGGGACAAATAGCCTATATGTTTTTTCTTCAAGAGAGATTCTACGATAAAAAGACAAAGTTTGTATCCATAATAACAGGACTGGGCTTGGCGGTAAATTTAACAGTTACAGCATTAACTGTTAATCAATTTGGAGTGTATTCTATAGCAGTAGCCTACTCATCTGGCTTTATAACGTGGGCTATTACAGCCTATTTATTTTCTGACAAGCATTTTTTAAACTACATAAGTTTAAAAACAATATTTTTCGGGATACTGATAATTATACCGGTATTCTTAGTGGCTACCTACACAGCAAATGACGCTTATTTGATAAGAACTTTGGCTTTAATGGCTCTGGCTGCGTTGACATTGGCATTCAACTATCAAAGGTTTAGAAAAGTTTTATCCATTGTTAAAAAATAATGCTTCAAAAAATTCTATACAGGCTTTTTTATAACCTAAGAAATAGAGTTAAGTACAAACTAAAGTATCACCGTTTACGCGAGATATACTTAAGAAGAAGCTGTAAGTCTGTTGGGAAAAATGTTATTGCTTTGGGTGAAGTACAAGGGTTCCATAAAGAAGTAACAATAAAAGACAATTGTGGCTTCAACGGTATGCGTATTATAGGTACTGCTGAGATAGTTTTCGGTAGTTATTTTCACTCAGGTGCTGATATTACTTTTATTACAGATAATCATAACTACGACAGTAAAGAAGCAATACCCTATGACAAGGTTAGGATACGCAAACCAATTACGGTGAAAGATTTTGTGTGGCTAGGGCATGGAGTATTGGTTATGGGTGGAGTTACTATTGGTGAGGGAGCTATTGTTGCAGCAGGAAGTGTGGTAACCAAAGATGTTCCCGACTATGCTATTGTGGGCGGAAACCCTGCAAAAGTGATAAAGTATAGGGATATAGAGACTTTTAAAAAATTAAAAGAACAAAAAGCGTTTTTTTAATTATTTATTGTGGCAGAGCAGTTTAATATAGTTCTTGAAAAATTAACTAAAGCATATCCTGAAAAAGGCTATGACAAAATTTTGAGCTATAACGTAAATGAGTATTTAAAAAAAGCAAAGCTGGATAACCCTGTTGCTGAAAAGAATAATACAATCTCATTTACAACACGCATGAAAGTTTGGGTAAGAGATACTATCTACTCTCGTCAATCTTACTCCGCAGTTAAAAAGCAAGGCTTAAAAAATGCTGTAGTACTATTTTTAGGCAATACCATTGATACAAGAGAATTAGTGCCTTTGTATGAAGAGCTATTAAATAATAAAATAGACTGTTTTTTATTTTCAAATAAGCACCACATATATACTCAGCTTAAGCAAAAATTCAACATTCTTTATGTACCCACCACAGTGCAAAAGAAAAATTTGAAACTGGATAGTAATAAGATAGATGTATTAGCAGAAAGTATAATCGCTAATAACTACACAAAAAATATAGATTGGCTTAAAAAAGCCAATGCGGTTATAAAAGAGTTTAGTCCTAAAGCAATTGTAAGTACTAACGATTTATTACCTGAGCAAAGAATTTTGAACGAAGCTGCAAATAAAAAAAGCATTACTACTGTTTGTCAGCAACACGGCACTATAAATAAAGGCAGTGCCTATGCCTATTCAAACTCAAAATACTGGTTTGTTTATGGGCAGCATACCAAAGACATATTACAAGAATTAGGTATAAACAAAGACCGTATTTTTATAACCGGAACCAGTTACCTTGAGAAGTATGTTTCAAATGATACCTCTGCCGATAAAGCACAAATAAAAGAACAGAAGTTGGTGAAAAATGGCAATAAGCCATTTCTGATATTGTTTTCAGGCAAAGGACATTCAACAACACAAGAAAATTACAAGCTTCAACTAGAGGCAGCCGAAGAACTGGCTAAAAATAATAGCAATAATGAGTTTATAGTAAAGCTTCACCCTAAAGAAGAAGCAGCTGCTTACAAAAACTTTACTATGCCCAACTGTAGAGTGCTAACACATCAGGAGTTTACCAACGAGGGGTACGATTTGATTTCATTGATAGGTATTTCACAAGGGATAATCACGGGCATGTCAGCAAGTATTTTTGAGGCAATAACAATGGGTAAAATTGTTTTTACATTGGACTGCCTGCAGGAATATGAGTCTTATGAAATAATACAAAATAATATTTCCGTTCACTCTACAAGTAAAAGCCAGTTGGCTGATAATTTTGATAAATTTATTTCTACCCAAACACATTTTGATGAACTTAAGAAAAATGCTACGGTATTTGCTCAAAAGTATTTTCACATAAGTGAATCATCATCAGCAAGTAGAAAAGTTGAAGTGATAAAACAATTGGTGTTTTAAATAATGTGTGGAATTGCCTGTTTAGTTTCTAGCCACCCTAACATCCAAAAAATGTTAGATAATATGACCAATAGAGGGCCTGACGACCAAGGGGTTTTTGTTGATGGGGATACCCAATTAGGTATGGTTAGGTTGGCAATACAAGATGTTAGCCAAGCAGGTCATCAACCCATGACCTCAGTAAACGGCAGATATGTTATAGTGTATAATGGTGAGGTATATAACTTCCAGCAGTTAAGAGAAAAATACTTATCAGATGTTAATCTTAAATCAAACTCGGACACTGAAGTACTATTAGCTTTATATGAAAAATTGGGGGTTGATTGTTTGCAACATTTCAGGGGCATGTTTGCTTTTTTGATTTGGGACAAAGAAGAAAAAACCATTTTTGGCGCGCGCGATAGAATGGGTATAAAGCCCATGCTGTATTATCACAATAACAATCAGTTGGCTATTAGTTCTGAGTTAAAATCAATATTAGCATCAGGTATAACCCCAAAGGAGATAAACAAAACTGCTGTCGAAGATTTATTTCTTTATGGCTCTGTTCAATTTCCAAAAACATTTATAAAAGGAATAAACAGCATCCCTCCTGCAAATTATTTCACCTATAAAAATAATACACTGGAAATAAAACCGTATTGGAGCTTCCCTACCACTACTAATAATGCCATTACGTTTGAGCAGGCAGTAGAAAATTTTAAAGAAGAATATAAAGAGGCAATTAAACTACGCTTAATTTCAGATAGGAAAGTAGGGATATTTTTAAGTAGCGGTATAGATAGCGTATCCATTTTAGCCAATTTGAAGCAATTAGGTATAAATAACGTACAAACGTTTACCATAGGTTTTAAAAATGATAAAACACGCTTTTTCGATGAGTCGAAAAGTGCAACTGCTTTAGCTAAACATTTTGGTTTTGAGCCTATTGTAGAATATGTTGAGCCCGAAGATGTGAAGAATGATTTTGATGAATTTATTATCGGGTTAGACCAACCGTCGATAGACGGGTTAAATACGTTTTTAGTATCAAAACTTAGCAAAAAACACCTCACGGTAGCACTAAGCGGTTTGGGTGGGGATGAATTGCTAATGGGTTACCCAAGAGATTTAAATGCTTATAATTTTTTAAATAGAGGTTTCAAAACAGGTATTTTATCTGATGCTATTACCGGCAAATTTATTACTGATGTAAGCCCGTTAATAGGTAAGCTAAACAGGGTAAGCAATATGTTGGGTAGCAGCAACAATACAAATTTGCACTATTTGGCAGGGAGGTTTATTACTTCACCACAACAAGTGGCGGGTATTGTTAATCGGTTTTCGCAAACCACAACACCTTCACTTTTAGATAACTATTTCAAATACCAAACGTTCAGCAATCTAAGCCTAGCCAATACCATAACGGCAAATACCTTACGAAGCTATACACTAAGCCAACTGCTTAGAGATATGGATGTGGTATCTATGTCTCAATCAATAGAAGTTCGCTTTCCATTGCTAGACCATAAGCTCATTGAGTTCATAATGAGCCTTCCACCCGAATATAGGTTTAGGGCTAATAATAGTACAAAGAATAAAACAGGTACACTTCCATATTCTGAAAGTGGTATGAAACGCCTATTAATTGAAGCCTACAAAAATGAACTTCCCGAAGGGTATCTAAGCACACCCAAACAAGGCTTCCAGTTACCTATTTATAATTGGCTTGAAGAATTTATAACACCTGATATGCTGGGCGAGTTAATGGAACAAAAGGGGATAAAAGAATTATTCAATTCAAACTGGCTAAAGAGCCAGCTTGAGTATTATAAAACCAATAGAACTATAACCAATCAATTATACCTATTTATAGTTTTTGCTAAGTGGTATAAAAGTATTTATAGCTAAAACAATAACATGTTAAAAATACACATAATTGCAGGTGCGCGTCCTAACTTTATGAAAATTGCCCCCATAATTAAGGCAATTAAAAGAAGACAAGAACAGGGTGAATCTTTAGACTTTAAGTTAGTGCACACAGGGCAACACTATGATGAGAAACTTAGTGAAACCTTTTTTAAGCAATTAAATATACCTGAACCCAATGTAAACCTTGAAGTAGGTTCAGGCACTCAAGCGCAACAAACAGCACAAATAATGGTAAAGTATGAAGAATACTTGCTTGAGAATGCATGTGATTTGGTAATAGTTGTGGGCGACGTAAACTCAACTATGGCATGTTCTATTGTTGCAAAAAAACTGCATATTGATGTAGCACATGTTGAGGGGGGGATACGTTCTGGAGATATGACAATGCCTGAGGAAGTAAACAGAAAGGTAACCGATTCAATATCTGACTTATTTTTTATTACTTCTGATTATGCGAATGAAAGTTTATTGAAAGAGGGGATAAGCTCGGAGAAAATATACTATGTGGGTAATACCATGATAGATACTTTAGTAGCAAATTTAGATAACCTAAAAAAGCCAACATGTTGGGATGAGTTTGGTTTAGAAAATAAAAGCTACTATGTGTTAACCATGCACAGACCAGCGAATGTGGATGAGCAACATAAACTGGAGGAATACCTAAAAGTAATATCAGAAGGTATTGGAGACCGAAAAGTGGTTTTTCCCGTGCACCCAAGAACTGTGAAAAACCTTAAAGGAGTTGAGAATAAATACCCTAACATTAAATTTATTGACCCACAAGGGTATTTAGAGTTTATATACTTAATAAAAAATGCATTTGCGGTAATAACAGACTCGGGGGGGATACAAGAAGAAACTACATATTTGGGAGTACCTTGTTTAACCTTGCGAGACAATACTGAGCGCTACGAAACAGTTAGTGAAGGCACTAACCAACTTATTGGCACTAATACCACTAACCTTGAAAATGCTTTAGTTAAACTTAACAGCGAAGGTTGGAAACAAGGTGCAATACCCAAATATTGGGACGGAAAAACAGCAGAAAGAATAATTGAACTTTTAACTAATATTTATAAATCAAGATGACAAAAAAAATTCTTATTACAGGTGGTTTAGGTACTATCGGCACAGGGCTAACAAAAGAATTACGCTCACGTGGTTATGATGTATATACAGTAGACTTATACCATTGGGAAAATCAAATCGGTTTTTCGTTGCGTACAGACGTTCCCGACCCAAAATATGCACGTTGCGACGTTGGCGAATACCGTCAGTTAGAAAGAATATTTGAGCAATGGGGTCCTTTTGACTATGTGTATCATGCAGCAGCAGAGTTTGGACGCTGGAACGGTGAAGACTACTACGAAGCAGTTTGGCACTCTAACGGTAAAGGCACTAAAAACATCATTCGTTTGCAGGAGAAATATAAATTTAGGTTAATCCATTTCTCATCATCAGAAGTATATGGAGACTGGCCTGAAGTTATGGTTGAGAATGTAATGGATAAGTACGAGGTGAAGCAGATGAACGACTATGCTATCAGTAAATGGGTAAATGAAATGCAGGTAAAAAATTCAGCTATTCAATACGGTACTGAATCGGTTATCATTCGTATTTTCAATACTTACGGGCCGGGCGAATACTATAGCCCATACCGTTCGGTTAACTGCCGCTTTATTTACTGTGCATTGAAAGGCCTTCCTTGGCTAGTGTATAAAGGCTATACTCGTACATCAACCTACTTGGCAGATTCTGTTAGAACAATAGCCAATATTTGTGAAAACTTTAAAAACGGTGAAACTTATAACGTTGGAGGAGACCAATACCACACTATTGAAGAGTTTTCTAACTTGGTATTAAAAGTTACAGGTGCAGACCCAGGCTTAGTAGAATATAAAGACGAAGAAGTATTAACTACAAGGTTTAAAAAGGTTGATATTTCAAAAGCAATTAACGACTTAAACCACCAAACAACAGTTACCCTAGAAGACGGTATTAGAGATACTGTTAATTGGATGAAAGAAGAATATAAGTTATAACTTGTATTATTAAAACTAAAAAACGGCTATGCAAAATTACACCATAATAATACCTGCTTTTAATGAGGGTAAGGTTATTGGGAAGGTTCTTGATTCGATGATAATGCCCGAGGGCTGTGCAGAAATAATTGTAATTGACGATGGTTCTAAAGACAATACGTACGAAGAAGCATCTGCAAGAGATATTACAGTTATAAAACATCATAAAAACAAAGGATATGGTGCTGCCCTAAAAACAGGGATTAATGCTTGCAAAACCCCCTATCTTATTTTGTATGATGGGGATGGGCAGCATAGAATTGAAGATTTATTAAGCATAGCAAAGGAAATGCACAATTACGACATGCTGGTAGGAGCGCGCTCAAAGAGTTCTCACCAACCTTTGATAAGAAGACCGGGTAAGAAAATATTATCAGCATTTGTAAACCTTCTATCCCAAAGTAAAATTCCAGATATAAATTCGGGGCTTCGTGCTTTCAAAACTGATACCATTAAAAGGTATTTGCACCTTATGCCCAATGGGTTTTCATTTTCTACTACCAGTACTGTGGCACTAAATAGTATGGGGTACGATGTAGCCTATACCCCTATTGTAGTGCAAGCAAGGGAAGGCAGTAAAAGTAGTGTGAAAATTTTTAAAGATGGGTTTAGAGCTCTAATGTTAATACTAAACTTAACTGTGCTTTTTAATCCATTAAAAGTGTTTGTCCCAATGTCATTAGCATTTATGGGGGGCAGTGTATTGTATTTTATTTATTACTCTATAATAGAAAGAGTACACGTAACCACTTCAATGGCATTAATGGGAATAACAGGTGTATTAATATTTTTTATGGGAATTATTTGTGAGCAGGTTTCAGCTATGAGAAGGGAGTTAAACAACAGATAAGATGACATGTAATATTTGTGGAAATGAAGTAAAACTAAAATTTGTAGCAAAAGGTTTTGATTTTTTGCAATGCAAAAATTGTAGTTTTATTCAGGTTGACTTTGACCCTTCGAAAGCTGAGCTAGGAGATATTTATTCTGACGATTACTTTACCCACGCAAAGTATAAAGATATATCTACTCTTAATCGTGAGAATAAGAGACGTTTGTCAATAGCTAAAAGATTTATAAAAGATAAAAGTAAAAAAGTACTTGATGCAGGTTGTGCCAGCGGAGAGTTTTTAGCCTATGCAGAAGGGAGTTATGATTTTTGGGGTATAGATATATCAGAGTTTGCTGTAAATGAAGCAAAGAAAAGAATTCCTAGTATGGCTCATCAGTTATCATTTGGTTTGATTGAAGACCAAGACTATGATGAGAATTTTTTTGATGGAATAATAATGTGGGATGTTATAGAACATATAAAAGACCCATTAGCAACTTGCAAGAGCTTACTAAAGTTTATAAAACCCGGTGGATACTTAATGGTATCAACACCAAATATTGGGGCTGCATTTGCAAAAATTTGTGGTAAGTATTGGCCTTTTATAACTCCACCAGAGCACCTTAGCTTTTTCAACAAAAGAAGTATGATACAACTTTTTGAAAAAGAACTAGATGCCAAAATAGAGTATCGTACAAGTAAAGGGAAGTGGGTTAATATTGGTTTTTTATTTTATAAACTAAAAAGAATATTTCCAAAGTTAGTTCCGAAATTCGTTATAAAATTTTTCGGCTTGCCTGTAATGGAAAAATTGTCAATATACGTTCCTACCGGAGATATACAGTACTTAGTAATTAAGAAGAACAACTAGTTTTATGTGTGGTATATTTGGAATAATAACAAAAAGTAATCATATAACTAATGAGTACTTAGATAAAATAACTTCTAAGCTATTTATTTTATCTGAAACAAGAGGCAAAGAAGCATCGGGAATTGCTTTTATAGAACCTGATAAGGTTAATATATACAAAGAACCGATTTCTGCCTCAAAATTTATAAAAACAGATAAATACAGTGAGTTATTTTCTTCATTCAAAAAAGCCCAAGGAGCCAAAGCCCTTATTGGTCATTCAAGAATGGTTACCAATGGAACAGAAGAAGACCAGAGGAATAACCAACCTGTTTACAAAAACAGAATTGTCTGCATACAAAACGGAATTATTGTTAATGAAGATGAAATTTGGAAATTTTTAGAAGGGAAGAAAAAACGTGAATATATTGTTGACACTGAATGTATCAATGCTATAGTCTCAAATAATTTTGATAATGATGGAACAATGCATACAGCACTTACTGCTGTATTTAATACAATAAAGGGAGCTACATCAACAGCAATCTTCCATAAAGACTATAATCAACTGGGCTTAGGTACAAATAATGGCTCTCTGTATATATCAGAAAATGAAGACTTTATAATATTTGCATCAGAAAGCTTTATTCTCAATGAAATTCAGCAGTTTATCAATAAAAAGTTTACTAATCTTTTAAAAATAAACTCACAGCATATTGGTCCACACAAACATTATATAATAACAATAAATAATGTAAAAGGCTATGAAGAAGATTTAAATAATATTCCTTCAGAGCTTAAGCAAGAAAGAACAATAAATATTTTCGACAGGAAGGGTCAGCACGATGTAAATATTAATACGTTAAATGCTGATGCCGATGAGAAACTTCTCCAAACAATAGAATGGGATAAAATAAATGCTTTAAAAAGGTGTAGTAAATGTTTATTGCCTGAAACATTTCCTTTTATAACATACAACAGCAATGGAGTATGTATATACTGCCAGAACCACAAACCTCTTGATTATAAAGGTGAAGAAGCATTAGAAAAATTAGTCAGTAAGTATAGAAGTAACAGTAACCAACTTGATTGTATTGTTCCTTTTAGCGGTGGTCGGGATAGCTCTTATGCTATACACTACATAAAAAATGAACTCAAAATGAATCCTGTAGCCTACACCTATGATTGGGGAATGGTTACAGATTTAGCTAGAAGAAATATTTCAAGGATTTGTGGTGAATTGGGTATAGAACATATCCTTATATCGGCTGATATAAGGAAGAAACGAGAGAATATTGGAAAAAATGTCTCTGCTTGGCTTAAGCGACCGCACTTAGGTACAATACCACTATTTATGGCTGGAGATAAGCAGTTTTTTTATTATGCGAATCAATTGCAAAAACAATTTAATATCGACTTACTCATTTTTGGAATGAACCGATTAGAAAGAACTGATTTTAAGGTTGCATTCACAGGAATCAATGAGCTTAAAGATAAAAATAGTACCAAACACTATAACATGAGCCTAGCAAAGAAGCTTAAAATGATAGGCTTCTACGGAAAAGAGTATCTTTTAAATCCGGCATATATTAATAGTTCATTAATAGATACCATGTTTGGTTTCTTCTCATATTATATGATCCGCCAAGATTACTATACTTTTTTTGATTATATAAAATGGGAAGAAGGCTTAGTAAATAATACCATAATAGATAAATACGATTGGGAAGTTGACCCGACAACCAAAACTACTTGGCGTATAGGAGATGGGACAGCTACATTTTACAACTATATATACCTAAAAATGGCAGGTTTTACTGAAAACGATACATTTAGAAGTAACCAAATTAGGGAGGGACTGATTACAAGAGAACAAGCATTGAAAGAAGTAGAGTATGAAAATCAGCCAAGATATGAGACCATTAAATGGTACTGTAATGCTATAGGCATAGATTTTAATAAGGCTATTACAGCTATTAATAACGCTAAAAAATTATATTAATTGACTTTAATATTTAACTTTATTAGTTACCTAATAATAGGTATTACAGGTATTCTTATAAATATTATAATAATAAATTTTTACGGTATTGATACTTTAGGTTTTTTTAATGAGATTTATGCATTCTTTATTATATTATCACAACTAGGAGCAGGAGGAATACATCTTTCTACTCTACGTCATACCCCAATACATAAAGAAGATGCTGAAGAGCAAAAAAAGATACTAATTGCGGCAGGTGTGTTGGGAATAGGGGTTAACATAGTATTATTATCAATATTTTATTTTTTAATACCTACTATTTCTGTTATTTATAAACAACCTGATTTAAAACAAGGACTGTATTACATTATACCTGCTATACTATTTATTTCATTAAATAAAATATGTTTAGCATATGTTAATGGAAAAAATAGGATGGTCCTATTTGCTGTTTTTCAGAGTTTAAGATTTGTGATAATGCTCCTAACACTTTTAACTTTAATTTTTCTAAAAATAAAAGGGATTTATATAAGTGTTATTTTTTCTTTTTCAGAAGCTTTCTTGCTGTTATTGTTATTAGTAACATTATTTAAGGATATATTTTTCTCATCAATAAATATTCAAGATTGTAAAGCTTGGATATTAAAACATATTAAATTTGGTAAGTATGCAGTTTTTGGAAATGTAGTTACTGATTTAAATACAAGAGTTGATGTGCTGGTGTTAGGTCTTTTTTGCTCAAATAAGCTTATTGGAATATATACTTTTGCTGCTACTCTTGCTGAGGGTTTTCAGCAGTTGCCCATTGTTCTAAGAAACTTTTATAATGCTAGAATAGTTCATTTTCTTGTTAAAGAAGATAATAGACTTTTTAGTAAAATACTAAAAACTATAAAACGAAAGAGTTACTTAATAATATTGCCGCTTGGCGCATTGGGTATCTTGGTATATCCTGTATTGCTTATGGTTATTAAAATTGACGTACCATTAATAGCAAGTTGGCTTGTGTTTTCAGTACTCACAATTGGTATTATGATAGCTGGTGGATATATACCTATACAATTTTTAATGAATCATGCCGGTTTACCACTTAGACAAACACAGCTTCTTTTTATTTTGTTTCTGATCAATTTAGTCCTGAATTTTATTTTAATTCCAATTATCGGTATAACTGGAGCTGCAATAGCAACAGCTTTAGCAACCATTAGTTTAATACCTACACTTAAAGGGTTCTCAAAAAAGTTTTTAGATATAAATGTTTAAAAAGCTTTTACCTAAAATACACCCTATAACATTTACTCTTTTTTTAGCAGTACTATTTGCTCACTTTATTTCATTTGATTGGGGTGTAAACTATGGAAATGATTTGTTTAATCAAGATTATGAGAGCGAAAACTTAAAAGGAAATTGGGTATTGGCCAGTGATGTTGGAGATGAACATACCTATAATGGGTATATGGGCAATGCATATGCTTTAGAAAATAAATTTAAGGAGTATAAAAGTAATGAGATTGGCAAAATAGAGTTTATTAAAGAATGTTTTTATGCCCTTTCTCTTGAAGCTCCATTTTCAACAATTCCTGTTGCCCCTTTTATTTTTTCAGTATTTGCCTTTTTATGCTCTGCATTATGTGTTTTGCTTGGGGTCATTGATGTTAACCCCTTTGATTTTCATTATATATATATGCTTTCAGGCAGGGCATTATCTATTTTTCTTTCAAGCTTAATAGTTTTCCCTTTAAATAGTTTAATGAATACGTTATTTGAGGGTAATGACTTTTATAGGAAGAATAAATGGACAAGCGTATTAATTTTATTAGTTATAATATGTGTGCCTGTTTTTTTTCTACATACAAAGTGGTTATCTTATAATGGCCCTTTAGCTACCCTAGAAGTTTTTATATTATATAAAATTGTGATGTATTTCAGAAATTATGATACATCAGTAAAATTACAACAGAAACTTTTCTTAGGTTTTCTCTTAGGGTTTGCTTTAGGTATAAAGTTCACAGTATTAGCAGCGTTTATTGTTTTTGCCATTGGGTCTTTATTAAAATTTCTTGAATCAAATAAAAATATTTTAGCGTATTTTAAATCCAGATACTTTACTAATGCTATACAAGTATTTGGATTTGCTGCATTAACATATTTTATAATAATTTTTCCTGCAATTATTACGGGTGATATATTTAGTGGGGTATCTAGTCAAACAAACATGCTATCAGGAAGTGGGGGGGCAGAGATTTCTAAGCTTGATGTTGCTACAGCCTTTTTTTTAAATACGTTGCCTACTACTTTAGGCTATTTAAATTATTTACTTTTTATAGTAGCTTTTAGCTATATAATAATGAGATTTAAAAAGACTAAACTATCTGTAAAGCTAGTGTGGGTATGGGCATTAATAATTATTTTGGTATTATTTTCAAATAAGTTATCACTAAACCCTACGAGGTTAATTACTCTATCAATATTGGCATCAATATTAGTTTGGTTTTTTGTATTGAATAGTATTAATAAGTATAAAAAGGGATATTGGGCAACTGGTGTCTTAGTAAGTATTGGTATTATTAACGCAATATTTCTGACAATTAACATCTCCTCTGGGACAAAAGACTATACCAACAAAATTGCTAATTGGACGAACAAGAACTTGCCTAAAGGATCATCAGTGGTTTTAAAAACAACATTTAGCCATGAACAGTATATTCCAATTTTTATGTATGAAAATAATAAATACATGAATGAGGATTCAATTAAAACGTATCAATATAATTTTATTACTGACTGGAGTGAGATATCATTTGACGATTATAAAAAAGGGAAAATAAAAGCGGAGAATAGGTTTTCCTTAAATTATATAAGCCAATTTAAACCTTGTTATTTATATATTTCACCGGAAATTAATATTGAGGGGCTTGAGAATACTAAACCACTAGTTTCCTTCAAACCAGAATACTATTCACCTTCATGGTTTGTAAAAGCTCTACAATACATATCTTTTAATGCCAACTTTTCTGAACTTTATTATTATAATAAAAATGTGGATGTATACTACATTGAGTAAGAGATTTAATGAAAACTAAGTTATTATACATCCATTCTAACACATCTGTAGGTGGGGCTACAAATAGCCTGTTATATAATGTTCTTAACCTTTCAAAAGATAAATTTTCTGTAAAAGTTCTTTTTTTAGGTAAAAAAGGGCCAGCATCAGAGTTATTTTTAGCAAATGGAGTTGAGATTGACCATTTAGAAGGAATTACCAACTATCAGCATGCAGAAAATGCTATAATTAAATGGGGTGGACGAAACCCCATTAAACCTATTACAAGGTTTTTTAGAATGCTTCAATCTGTTTCAAAAATAGAAGCATACTTAAGGGAAGCAGATTGTGATATGATTCATATTAATACATCGGTAATGCTACCGGTTGGATTGGCAGCGAAACGTGTGGGGGTTAAAACAGTTTGGCATGTGAGAGAGCCGATTGCTAAAGGAACATTTGGAATAAGGAAAACAATTGTAAGAAAAATTATAAATAGTTGTTCTGATAAGATTATAGCAATATCAAAACAAGATGCTATTGCATTAGGCAGTGGTAATAAAAGTAAAATAGAGATAGTTTATAACTTTGTAAATTTTAATAGCTTTAACAAAGAAATATATAGGTTTTCTTTGCATGATGAGTTAGGGATAAGCCTGGATACTAAAATAATTACCACACTGGGTGGGGTTATACATAGTAAAGGTACCGACATTTTTATTAAGGCTGCTGCAAAAATTTTAAAACAACACCCTGATAGCCTGTTTATAGTAGTAGGGTATCCACCAACAGTAAGTCAAAGGCGGAGGACTCTATTTGGAGGGACAACTCCATCATATAAGTGTTTACAACTCATAAATGAGTTGAAGCTTGAAGAAAATGTAAAGTTTATTGGTATTAGAAATGACATACCACAAGTTTTGGCATCATCATCAATTCTTATGTGGCCGGCAAGTATTCCTCATTTTTCGAGACCAATTATTGAAGCTCAGGCAATGGGAGTGCCGGCAATAGGTACTGATTTTGCAATTACACGCGAAGTAATAGAGCCTGAGAAAACGGGTTTACTATTTAAACGCTTTGATGATGATGATTTAGCTGCAAAAGCAAATATGTTGTTAGAAGATGAAAACCTGTATAATTCTATACTTGAAGAAGGGTATAAACAAGCTATTGTGAAGTTTAACTCTGCTAATAATTTCAAAACTATACTAGGTGTTTATAATGACCTTTTAGGACTTGAGTAGCGTAAGAAAAGAAAACAAGATTTTATTTATAACACGATGCCTTCCTTATGAAATAGGTGGGACCCCGGTGGGAATTCGTAATTTGCTTCAAAACTTTGATCCAAAAAAGGTTATTGTATTAGGCAGGACAGTAAATCCAAAGAAGAAGTTAGAAAAAGAGAGTATTAAATACAAAATGTATGAGATACCCACACCACAAGGAAAAGGAATGCGGCTTTGGCGTTTTCTTTCAGTAATACCAGGCTTTTTTATTGGTTTATATGTTATTCGTAAATACAGAATAAAAAAACTTATAGGTGTTTATCCTGATGAAGGTTCATTATTACTGGGGTATTTGCTTAGTGTTTTTACTAAAGTTGAATTTTACCCATATTTTTTTGATTTGTATAGTGAGTTTAAGCGGAATAATTGGCAAGATACAGTAGCTAAATGGCTACAGAGAAAAAGTTTTAAAAAAGCAAAAAAGGTAATTTGTCTTACTGATGGCATGAAAGCTTTTTATAAAGAAAATTATAACCTCGAGGCTTACACCGTACCCAATGTAATAAACCAAAAAATCAATAATAGTATAAACACTTTTAATAAGTGGAGTGAAGGTGAAAAGTTTAGAATAGGTTATAGTGGTGCGATAAATAGAGACAGGCTGGATACTCTTCAGATATTTTTTTCATGTATAAAAGATAATCCTAAATATGAGATGGTTTACTTTACCTCTCAAAGTGAAGAATACTTAAGAAAAAATGATGTTTTTGGAGAGAACACTACAATAAAATTTTGTACATCTCAAGCAGAGCTTTTAAAAGAACTACAAAACTGCCATTTATTGTATCTTCCGCTAAGCTTTAATAACCCACCTGAAATACTTCCAAACATGATGACATGTTTTGGCACTAAAACGTATGAATATTTAATAGCAGGTTGCCCAACATTAGTTCATTCTCCAAGTAATTTTTTCAATTATACATTTCTAAAAGAAAATGAATGTGCTTATACCTTAAGTGCAAATATTAAAAATGAGGTTGAAAAGTATATTTCAGAATTAATAAAGGGTTATAATGAAAAAGCCCCAAGACTAGTTTCAAGAGCGTATGAAACTGCTGCCCAATTTAGAGGAACTTTGGTTAGTGAGAAACTTATGAAGATTGTTGGTGAAAAGTAAACTATTGTAAGGTGAGCATAAAGAGTAAAAAAAGAGAAAAACTACTATATTATTATTCCTTTTTTCAAGCATTTCCAGTAGTAGCTATTGTAGTAAACCTTACCTTTTACTTTTTTCCTGGGCTTTTTTTGAGCTATAGGAAATTGCAGAAACTAAAGGTTAATCATTACTTCCAATTTGTAGCTGTGCTGTTTGGTATAGGGGCTCTTATTTCTACAATAGACAGCCACAATATTAAGCGTTCTTTGGTGGTGCTACCAAATTATTTGTATTGGACGTTTATAATAATTTTCTTTTACAATTATAGGAAACACATAAATTTTGATATCGTATCAAAAGCCATTCATAAAGGTATAATTTATCTAAATGTATACTATTGGGTTATAGAAAGGTTTGTACAAATACAGTTTCCGGGTATTAAATATCTTGGTGAGAATGGATATGCAGTATTAATGATATGTTTTGTGCCATTGGTATTGAAACGGATTGAACTTAAAAAAGGAATCAGAACAGCAATAATATATGGTGCAATATTTATAGTTTTAGGTTTTTTAAGTGGTAGTAGAGCAGGTTCGGTACTTGTAGCTGTTGGAGCTTTTTTAACTTTAGCAGGGAACAGGTTAAATGCACGCCGTTTAATACTTATAGGAATTACAGGCTTGGCTGCATATTGGGCTGTATATAATGCTGCAATTATAAAACTGGCTATTGGTGCTCTAAGTGAGGAAACCTCTACACTTATATATGATACCCAAGAGGTTGTGGAGACAGATGGTTCTTATCTGCTGAGAAAAGCAATGGTAGAGAAAGGATTGATATTATTTGAAGAAGAACCTTTAACGGGATTGGGGTTAAACAACTGGAGTGAGCACGAAGTAGAATTTAGAGGAGACTTTGTTGGGGCAGAAAGAATTATTTATAAATCGAGACTTGAAAAATTCAGTGCACATAACTCTTACATCTCTTTTCTTGGAGAAGGAGGATTACTGGTTTTTATTCCCTTTGTTTTAATCCTCCTTATAACATTATTAACCCTTTTGAGGCAATACTCTAAACTTGATGATAGTCAGCGGCCAATACTTTGGGGGCTATTGATGATGTCTATACATATTTATTTTATTTCGGCAATGTTAAACTCGTTCACATGGTTTTTCATTGCTATAGGAGGTGCGGCAGCTTTTAAAAACAAATAGTATAGCAGCAAAATGCTGAATATTACAGCTAAAATCATAAATAAGCTTAGCGACGAAGACTGGGCAGATTATTCCAAAGTTTGGAATGAGTCTAATACAAGAAATCCATTTATCAGCCCTCAGCTATTAAAAATAAATTATAGTCAAACAAATAATTTAAACATAGCATACTTTTACAGTAATGATAAGTTGATTGGAGCTATACCGTTTATGTTAAACGGAGGTAATCTTAAAATAGCAGGCGAATCAATGTCTGATTCTATACAGTTTCCTTTTCTACCGGCAACATCAATAACACAAAAGTATTATGCTATAAAAGAAGTGCTTTCTAAGATAAACCCTTCAAACATTGAGTTTAAAAAACTCTGTACAGCCAACACATATTTGTATCTTATAATTAAAGCTGTTAGTGAGCTAAACTATAAAGCAATATTTGTAAAATCTTGGAAAAACTTATTTGTTAGAGAGAATACAAGTGAGGAAGGGAATAAAAGCTTCAGAAGGATTTTTAATAAAAGTAATACAAGAAACTACTCAAATAAATATAAGCGCGAGCATAATTATACCGTTAAGGTTGTCGATGAATTTGACGAAGACGAACTAAATAAATTTCTAAGTTATTTTTTCATGTATCATGAGATTAGATGGAATAATACCCCAACGCCATCCATATACATTAATAAAGAACTTAGGGAGGAACTGAAAAGAAAAGTTAAAGGCTGGTTATTAGAGAAATCATGTGTTTTATTTTCTCTTGATGTTGACGGTAAACCAACATCTATGGCTATTTGCCTCAAAACAAAAAACTCAATAGTATATCACCAAATAGCGTATTCATCAAACGATATATACTTAAAATACAGAATTAACAAACTGTTGATTTTTGAATTATCAAAGTGGATGGCTGATAATGACTTGACAATTTTAGATTTTGGTGTGGGTGAAGAACCATATAAATACGAATACACAAAAACCGAAGATTTTTTGGTAAGGGTTTATGCTTCAAAAACCAAGCTTTCAAAAACATATATAAAAGGTATAGTTGATTATCATTATCAAAAAAGCCCTCGTTTAATAAACTTTTTAAATAATAAACTTAGAGTTAATATTTCAAAAACTAAGTTGAAAATCAAAACAGTTAATAAGAAACTGAAATACTTGCTAAAAGAATTTAAGACTGATAAGAAGTTTATTTCAAAAAAAATCAAAAAAGCTACAGAGCCCGATACCCAATATTTTTACAAGTTTATTCCGGATAAAATATCTTTTGAAACTAAAAAAGGTATAACTTTTAGTATAGGTAAGCCGTATGATATTATCTCATTTTATGAGAAAGAAATAGTGCTAACACCGGCAAAAAGGCAATATTATCTTACAATAATAGCTGAAAATAAAAAAACACCTTATTGTCTTTATACCGATAGCGGGGAGGTAGCTAGTATTGCATGGGTAGTTGAACCCCATGACTATGAATTGCCTGAAAAGAGTGAACTAAATAACCCGCAAGTAATTATAGATTGTTTCACGGCAAAACAACACAGAGGTAAAGGGTATTATGCATATTTATTAAATATTATTTCATCAAAAAAAGAGACAGACTCACTTATTTATACTAATAACTGGAATATTGCTTCACAGCGGGGAATTGAAAAAGCAGGGTTTGAAAAGATAGCAACAAGAATTTTGAAGAAGGGTAGTGGGTATAAGTGGCAATCGGTTAATTAAAAAGTTGAAATTAGGTTATTTTAATCACGGACATTTTTTAACTGATGAAAACGGGCTGCAGTATGTAGCTTTTGATATTGCTATTTGGGCTGAACGCTTTGGAGATTTATGTGATAAATATGTTTGCTTTTTAAATAACGGAGGTAAAATAAATAGTAATGCTATCCCAAAATCTTATTATCCCTTAACAGAAAAAGCATCAATAGTAGATATTGGTAAACAAGCCCCACACCGCATAAAAGGTTTTGGTATAGGCTTAAATAAAAAAGCAATTTATAAGGCAACCAAAAACCTTGATTATATAATTATACAGGGACCAACCCCGCAACAAATACCGGTTGCCAAAAACGTTCATCCCAATTGTAAAATAGCTAGCTTATTGGTTGGTATACTAACCAAAGCACCAAAAGAAATATTTCGTCCAAAGGGTATAAAAAGTACCGTAAAAGAATTCTCAAAAAATGTATTGAGGGTATATACCAATTATTTAACAGAACGCTTGGTAAATAAATACAGCCACATTGTTATGGGGAATAACCCCGCAATGAAATCGTCGTATAAAGTAAAAGGTAATAGATTTAATTTAGTCTCAAAAGGATTGATTCGTGATAATGAAATAGTAACTGCTGAGCGTAAACAACACGAAGGAGTACTGAGACTAATTTTTTATAGTCGTTTAGATCCTGAAAAAAATGTTGAATTATTAGTTAAAGCAGTAGCTGAGTTACGAAAGGGGGGACGAGAAGCAATACTTGATATATATGGTGGGTCTGCAGTCCCTGCATATAAAAATTATATTGATAATGTAATACATAATTCGGGAGTTAAAGAATACATCAATTTTAGAGGTGAAATACCCAATAACAAAAAAGTTGAAATCTTTAACCAATCTGATATTTATATATTTAATACATGCACCAATGAGGGCTACCCCCGCACTCTTTGGGAAGGGTTTGCCGCAGGCATACCCACTATTTGTGTAAACTACTTGGGCATTTCAAAATTTTTTACCAACCAAGAAGCATTAATATTCAAGCAAAACAGTTTAGATGATTTACTGGCAAAAATTAAAATGTTGGACGGTAATGAAGAATTGCAAAGAACCTTGGTAAAAAACTCACAAGCATTATTGCGGGAGAATACCATGGAGAAATCAACCCAACATATTTATAATTTGTTGCAGGAGGCACTGCCTGCATAAGATATTATGAATAGCTTGGTGAGTAGTTTTGCTTTTTTGTTTAAAATGGTTTTAAAAATTACCAATAAACCGGTGATATTGTGCTATCATAGAATAACAAAGCAAAAGCTGGATGTACAAATAAGTTTTGTAAAAAAACTGGGAATAATAGAACCCCTTAAAGACCTTGTAGACAACAGCATCAATGGAAAACCAAAGTTTTCCATTGCTTTGACAATGGACGATTGCTACTACCAAGATTTTACTAACGCCACAGAGGTACTAGAAAAACACAATACACATTGTACTTTTTTTGTGCCTACACAATATAGTGTAGATAATACCCCTCTTTGGCCGCTAAAAGTGATAAAAACTTTTAAAGATGCTACATTAAATATTAAAACCGAAGACGGCGAGGAAATAAAGTTTACTACCGAACAAGAAAAAGAGGCCTACAAGAATAACTTAATAAACGATTGGGCAAGTAATACTACCCAAACAGTAGAAGTTGAAAAAAGAGTAGAAAAGTTTTGTAACCTAAATAACTATACGCCGGATAGTACTGATAATGTGATAGGGGAGGAAACAATCAAAAAATATTCGGGTAATGTATTGTTTTCATTTCAATCACATACCGTTACTCACCCAAAATTATATTTACAAACGGATAGTGAGCTAGAATTTGAGTTTTTGGAGTCTAAAAAGTATTTGCAAAACATTTCAGGAGAAGAGCAGTATCTTATATGTTATCCGTATGGAAGTGCAAAACATATAGGCAACACCCACACAACCGCAAGCAAATACTATACACATGGTGTAACTTTACAAGCAGGGAGTATAAAAAAAAATACTGACCCTATGCAAATACCCAGAGTAGGTATTTACGAACACGATTCACCCTTTAGAATTTTATTAAAAATATTAAATAGCCAATTTAAGTAATGAAAAATGTACTGGTAACAGGAGCTGACGGTTTTATAGGCTCACACTTAGTAGAAGCCCTATTAGCCCAAGGACATAAAGTAAAAGCGCTTAGCTATTACAACTCATTTAATTTTTGGGGATGGTTAGAAGATGTGAAACATGAAAACCTAGAGGTATTATCTGGCGATGTTAGAGATTATAACTATTGCCTAAAAATATCAGAAGGTGTAGATACCATTTTTCATTTGGCGGCATTAATAGCCATACCTTACTCTTATACAGCACCTGAGAGTTATATAGATACTAATGTAAAAGGTACATCAAACATTTGTTTGGCAGCTATGCACAACAAAGTAGGACGTGTTATCCATACTTCTACCAGTGAAGTATATGGTACTGCCCAGTATGTACCAATCGATGAGAAACACCCATTACAACCACAATCACCTTATAGTGCATCAAAAATAGGAGCTGATGCAATGGCAATGAGCTATTACAATGCGCTAAACCTACCTATAGTTATAGCTCGTCCGTTTAATACCTATGGACCTCGTCAATCGGCAAGAGCTATTATCCCAACCATTATAACCCAATTAGCAGCAGGTAAAAAAGAAATAAAACTAGGCGACCTAAGACCTACCAGAGATTTAAACTTTGTAAAAGATACTTGCAAAGGCTTTATAGATATTAGCGAGGCTGAAAACGTGGAAGGTGAAACCATTAACATAGGTTCTAACTTCGAGGTAACAATGCAAGAAGTAGTAGATACCATAAAAGAGATTATTGGTTCTGATGCAGAAATAATCACAGAGCAGCAACGTATCCGTCCTGAAAAATCAGAAGTATTCAGATTATGGTGTGATAATAAGAAGATTAATGAGCTAACAGGTTTTAAACCTGACTATAATTTAAAAACAGGCTTAGAAGAAACCGTTAAATGGTTCACCAATGCCGAGAATTTAAGTAAATACAAAACCGATATATACAATGTCTAAAAGAGCCGTAATTTTAGCAGGAGGTAAAGGCACACGCCTTAAACCATATACCATAGTTCTTCCAAAGCCACTTGTACCTGTTGGTGAGATACCAATTTTAGAAATTGTTATCAGGCAGCTTAAGAAATCAGGTTTCACACACATTACCTTAGCAGTAAACCATATGGCAGAACTTATTATGGCTTACTTTGGCGATGGCAGCAAGTGGGATATTAAAGTAGATTATTCTATCGAAGATAAACCTCTTTCTACAATGGGGCCTTTGAAGCTGATAAAAGATTTGCCCGATAATTTTTTGGTAATGAATGGGGATGTGCTTACGGATTTAAATTATGAGCAGTTTTACGATAACCACGTAACTGACGGTACTATTTATACCATATCATCATCGGTTAGAACGGATAAAAGCGAATATGGTATTTTAGACGTAAATGAAAACAAAGAACTTACCGCTTTTAGAGAAAAACCTGAGTATACCTTTGAAGTGAGTATGGGGGTATATATGCTAAGCAAGCGTGTGCTTGATTATGTGCCAGAAGATACTTTTTTCGGTTTTGACAACCTGATGTATAAACTGCTGGATGAAAAAGAAAAAGTATTGGTAAAAGCTCATGAGGGGGTTTGGCTAGATATGGGACGACCCAGTGATTTTCAAAGTGCTATAGATATTTTCGAAGCTAATCCCGATAAGTTTATTTAATGAGCGTATTAATTACAGGCGCAAACGGTTTCATAGGCAAATACCTCATCAACCATATAAAAGAACAAGATGCTTCTATTGATATAGTGAAGTGGGATATAGAAGATGGAGATTTAAGCAAGCTGGAAACCAAAGCAAAACTTGAAGCTGTAAAAGAAGTAGATAAAATAATCCATTTAGCTTCAAACAGTTTTGTACCCGCCAGTTGGGAAAATACACAAGATTTTATAATCGGAAACTATACCTCAACCTTCAATATTTTAGAATATTGCAGGCACAACAAAGCAAGCTTAACTTACATAAGCTCATATATGTATGGTAATGCAAAAGAGCTACCCATTAGTGAGCAGGCAGAAGAAAAGGTGAACAATCCTTATGGCTTCTCTAAATTATCGGGCGAACAATTATGTAAGTTTTATCACAATGTTTTTAATGTTAAAGTAACCATTATACGTCCCTTTAACATTTATGGAGCAGGGCAAAACGAGAACTTTCTAATTCCATATTTAGCAGAACAAATCAGCAATCCTGCAAAAGAAGAGATAGAAGTAAACGATTTAAATCCAAAGCGTGATTATCTTCACGTTTCAGATTTTTGCTCATTACTGTATAACACACTCAAGACCGAGAAAGATTTTGAGTTATATAATGCAGGTTTTGGTAAATCATATTCAGTAGAAGAAGTAATTAATTTACTTCAAGAAATAGCAGGCACTAACAAGAAAGTTAACGCAAAGAATCAAGTGCGGTATAATGAGATAAACGATGTAGTTGCAGATGTGAGCAAAGCAAAAAAAGAACTCAATTGGCAACACAAAGTGAGTTTAAAAGAAGGATTATTACAAGTACTAAACTACTACAAACAAAAAGTTGAAGCACAGCAATAAAGTAGTATTTGTAATGCCTGAACCATCACCTGTAGGAGGTATGAAGGTGATATCGAAAATGTACTACGACAATAAAATTTTTGACAATCCTCAATATATTCACTTCAATTCCGTATTCGAGGGAAAATCAAGAATACGAAGACTTTTTCAGTCCTTTTCTATGCGTTATAACTTTGTTAAGCTACTGCGTAAGGAAAAGCCGCAGGGGGTATATATCTACACCTCATCGTATATGGGGTTTTACGATAAAAGTCTGTACTGCTTGCTTTGTAAGTGGATAGGTGTAAAATCATCGCTAAATATAGTAGGTGGGGAATTTTTCAAGTTTTATAAAAGTAACCCAATACATAAAATACTGGTAAAAGCTTGTGTTAAACTCCCACATACCGTAGTTATTGGCTGTGAAAATTGGAAGGAAAATTTTTTGAGAGAATTTAAACCAAAAAAACTTGCCTTAATACATAACCCCGTAATACCTACAAAAAGACCCAAGCAAAACCATCAGTTTAATGGTGGTAAAATAAACTTCTTGTTTTTTGGTCGTTTAGATGCCCCTAAAGGAGTGAAGGATGTAATAACTACTCTGAAAAAACGGGATAAAGCAATAACGGGTAAAATGATATTCACCTTTGCAGGAAAAGGTCCGATGGCTGATTATATAAGGCATGAAATGAACTCAGAAATAGCAAATGGTGATGTAGAATTGTTTGAAAACGTTAGTGATGAGGAGAAAGAGCAATTAATGCAAAAAGCCAACGTATTTGTGTTGCCATCGCATGCTGAAGTACTACCCATATCACTATTAGAAGCTATGAGCCACAAGTTGCCCGCGATAGTAACAGCAGTTGGGGGTATGCCTGATGCTGTGGCTGAAGGAGAGAACGGGTTTCTTATAAAAGAAGTGAGCACTATAGCAACTGAATTGCCTAAACACTTGCAATATTTCATAGACAACCCTGAGCAAATAGAGCCAATGGGACAAACATCACTAAACAAAGTACACAAACAATTTAGCTTCGATGTTATTTTTCAAAAAAGTGTAGCCACCTTTAACTAGTATAGCAAATTGGCTTCAAAACTTGAAAAAATATATAAATACTTACCCGTATGGGTACAAAATTTAGGGGTTTCTGTATACGGTTATACATGGCAAAAACGGAGGTTTGGCGGTGTTTTCGAAGAAGAATTAAAAGGCTTCAAAGAGCGGGAGAGCTATACCGAACAACAATGGAAGGACTACCAAACTACTGAACTGCGGAAGCTTTTACTACATGCTTTTGAAACCGTACCCTTTTATAAAGAAAAATATAGCAAAGCAGGTTTTATTACTGAAGACTTTAAAAATTTTGAACTGAGCGATTTGCCAAAACTTCCCTATTTAGAAAAAGACGAGTTGAGGCAATTTGGTAAAACCACCCTAATGTCTACAAAAAAACTCCCTGACGGTAACTATTACTCAAGCAGTGGAAGTACGGGGACACCCACCAGCATATATTTTTCTAAAAATATGCACCAAAAATGGAGTGCAGGTTTTGAGGCAAGAATAAGACACTGGGCGGGAGTAGACAGAAAAAATAGCAGAGGTATGATAGGGGGTAGAAGGGTACTGCCGGAAGGGCAAGGTAAACCGCCCTATTACCGGTATAATTTTGTAGAACGGCAGGTATATTTTTCAGCCTACCATATTTCAAAAAATACAGCTCCACACTATCTAAAAGGCATGGAAAAGTATGGCATAGATTATATGACGGGGTATGCAGCAGCTAACTTTATATTGGCCCGCTTTTTAGAAGAGCAAAACTTATCGTATCCGCTAAAAGCGGTTATCACCTCTAGCGAAAAACTAACGCAAGAAATGCGTGATACTTTTGCCAAAGTATATGGCTGCAAAACGTATGATAGTTATAGTGGTGTTGAGGCTTGCGGGTTAGTATCAGAGTGCGAAGAAGGCAGTCTGCATATAAGCCCTGACATGGGCATATTTGAGTTTATAGATGCTGAAGGAAATCCATCTAAATATGGCGAAATGGGAGAAGTAGTAAGTACAGGTACATTAAACTTTGACCAACCCCTTATCCGCTATCGCATTGGCGATATGATGAAAACATCTAATGCAAAATGTAAATGCGGTAGAAATATGCCCGTTATTGATGAAATTGTAGGGAGAGTAGAAGATACAGTTGTAGGTAAAGATGGTAGAGAAATGGTGCGGTTTCATGGTATATTTATAGATATACCCGGTATAACAGAAGGACAAATAATTCAGAATGATTACGACGATTTTATAGTGAATGTTGGTGCACCTAATGGGCTAAGCAAAGAGGATAAGAATACAGTAATCAAAAGAATGATTAGTCAGCTGGGTGAAGTTAAAGTTGATATTAATGTTTTAGAAACCATACCGAGAACAGCAAATGGAAAATTTAAAGCGGTAATTTCTAAGGTTAAAAGAAAATAAGTGAATAAAGGTTTGAAAGTTATAACCATAGTAGGGGCACGTCCTCAATTTGTAAAGGCGGCAGCACTCTCAAGACAGTTTCAAGAACACAGCGATATTGAGGAAGTAATAGTGCATACAGGGCAGCATTTCGATAAAAATATGTCGGACGTATTTTTTGAAGAGATGGAGATACCTAAACCGAACTATAATCTTAATATTCACGGGCTTTCTCATGGTGCTATGACGGGGCAAATGCTTGAAGGTATAGAGAAAGTATTACAAGATGAAAAGCCCGATTATGTAATGGTGTATGGTGACACCAATAGTACCATAGCAGGTGCCTTAGCAGCATCAAAACTGCATATAAAAGTGATACATGTAGAAGCAGGTTTACGTAGTTTTAATATGCGTATGCCAGAAGAGGTTAACCGTATACTTACTGATAGGATTAGTAATATTTTATACTGCCCAACTCAAACGGCAATTGATAACCTTGTAAAAGAGGGGTACGAAAATATAGATACTGAATACGTTTTGTCTGGTGATTTAATGCAAGACACGGCCATCTTCTACAAAGAAAAGTCTGATAAGGTATCGACAATAATTAATGATTTAGGGCTTACCAAAGAAGGCTTCATTTTGGGGACTATTCACCGTGCTGAAAATACTGACGACGAAAACAGACTAAAAAGTATAGTAAATGCTCTTAATACCATTAATAAAACTACAAAAGTTGTAGTCCCCTTACATCCCCGTACTTCTAAGATTTTAAAAGATAAAGGAATAACGGTTGACTTCACTATTTTAGAACCTGTTGGCTATTTTGATATGCTACAACTTATCACCAACAGTAGAATAGTGATGACAGATAGTGGTGGGCTACAAAAAGAAGCCTATTTCTTTAATAAATTCTGTATTACGCTACGTGATGAAACAGAGTGGGTAGAGTTGGTAAACAACGGCTACAATACCATTGTAGGCGCTGATGGTGATAAGATTATTGCCGCTACTAATGATTACTTAAGCAAAACCTTTCACAAAACTTCAGAGCTTTACGGTGGAGGCAAAGCAGCACAAAATATGTGCGAGCATTTAATACAATATCATAACAAAAAATAGCAACGTGGCAAACAAAACGGTTTGGATAATTAATCAATTTGCGGGAACACCCACTTCGGGATGGGGAGAACGCCATTTTTATTTCAGCGAATACTGGATTAAAAAAGGCTACGATGTAAAAATCATTTCAGGCTCGTATAACCACGTTTTCAATAACCTGCCTCATGCTCCCAATAAGTGTAATTATGAGGATGTTGAAGGCAGAACATTTTGCTGGGTAAAAGTGCCGGTATATAAAGGGCAAAGCATCAAACGTTTTTGGAGCATGATGGTGTTCGCTTGGCGTTGCTTATTCCTTTCAGCAAAAGATTTGGGCAAGCCTGACTATATAGTGGTGTCGTCAATGCCTATATTCCCGATACTCACAGGATATAGATTAAAGAAGAAATTTAATGCTAAAAAACTGATTTTCGAAATTCGTGATTTATGGCCCTTAACTCCAATGTATTTGGCGGGTTATAAAAAGAGCCATCCTTTTATTATGCTTTTGGCTTGGATTGAGAAGTTCGGCTATAAAAAATCAGACTATGTTGTGTCTTTGCTTCCCAAAGCAGATGAATATATCAACAAAATTTCAAAGAAGCCTGAGAAGTTCAAGTACATTCCTAACGGATTAAGTGCAGACCAATTGAAAGACGAACCTCTACCGGAGGAAGTAACCAAAGACATCCCAAAAGATAAGTTTGTAATTGGGTATACAGGAACTATTGGTTTAGCCAATGCTTTAGAGTTTTTTGTTGATGCTGCGGGCTTACTAAAAGACCAAAAAGACATTCATTTTGTAGTAGTAGGAGATGGTTACCTAAAAGCTGAATTAGTTGAAACCAGTAAAGACTTTGGTAATATTACCTTCATCCCGAAAATCAAGAAAAACCAAGTACAAAACATGATTAAATTTTTTGATGTGTGTTTTGTGGGCAGAAACGACACACCGTTGTTTAGTCACGGGGTTTCTGCCAATAAGTTTTTCGATTATATGCTGGCAGGCAAACCTATATTAGATAGTAACAACTACATTAAAGACCCTGTTGAAATGTCGGGCTGTGGCATTATTGTAAAACCTGATTCTGCCGAAACAATAAAAGAAGGTGTTTTACAGTTAAAAGCTATGACACCTGAAGAACGTGCTGCAATGGGAGCCAAAGGAACTGCTTACGTAAAAGAGTTCCATAGCATAGAGAATCTCGCAGATTTATATACGGAACTGTTTCATTAACTTGCCGTCATAGCGAGGAGGAACGACGAAGCTATCTTAACAGATTGCTTTACTTGCCTAGGAAGACAATGTGCTTGTCACCTTGAGCCTGTCGAAGGGTGAGAAGTACTAACAACAAATAACCAATAACAATTAAACAACTTGTTACCCAACCTTAAAAATATACTTGTTCTAGCACCTCATACAGATGATGGTGAGCTTGGTGCAGGGGGTACTATTGCCAAGCTAATTGAAAATGGAGCAAATGTTTGGTATGCAGCATTTTCTACCGCAGAAAAATCTGTGCCTGAGGGTTACCCGAAAGATATTTTAAAGCAAGAGGTTACAGCAGCAACTCAAAAATTAGGTATCCCAAAAGAGAACCTTTTAATATTCAATTACGAGGTACGTAAACTAAACTACGTACGTCAAGAAATATTAGAAGAGCTAATTAAAATTAGTAAATCGCAGCAGTTTGATGCTGTTTTTATGCCTACTTTGGGCGATATACACCAAGACCATAGCACCATTGCCAATGAAGGGCGTAGAGCCTTTAAAACCACAACACTTTTGGGCTATGAGTTAATTTGGAACAATCTTACCTTCAACACCCAATGTTTTGTGAAGTTAGAACAACACCATGTAGATAGTAAAGTAGCTGCATTGGCAGAATATAAATCACAAAGTCATAGAGATTATATGAAAGCCGATTTTATTACTTCTTTAGCCCGTGCAAGGGGAGTACAAATTGGCACACAATACGCAGAAGCCTTTGAGGTACTGCGTTGGGTTATGGATTAACCTCCCCGTTATAGCGAGGAGGAACGACGAAGCTATCTTTGGCAGATTGCTTCACTTACCTAAGAAATCAAGTTCGTAATGACGAAAGTGCTAAAGGCTAAGAGCCAATAGCTAACAGCAAATTGAATAGAGTATTAGTTACAGGTGCAGGAGGTTTTTTAGGTAAATACCTAAAGCAAGGGTTAGTAGATGCCGGCTATGAAATAGAAACCGTAGGCTTAGCAGGTGAAGGAAATGATATTACTTGCGATTTAAGCAAAGAAGTTCCCGATCTTAAGAACCAATATATAGCAGTATTGCATGCGGCAGGTAAAGCACATAGCGTACCCAAAACAGAGGCACAAAAACAAGCCTTTTGGGATGTGAACTTAGGAGGCACAGAAAACCTTTTAAAAGCACTTGAATACAGTAACAACAATCCGCAAACCATAGTATTTATAAGCTCAGTATCAGTGTATGGGTTAGATAGTGGTGAGAACATTTCGGAAACACACCCACTAAATGCCCAAGACCCTTATGGGCAAAGTAAGATAAAAGCAGAAGAAGCAATCGTAGAGTGGAGCCAATCAAAAGGTATAAACTACTTTAACCTTCGTTTACCTTTATTGGCAGGTGATAACCCACCGGGTAATCTCGGTAGTATGATAAATGCCCTTAAAAAAGGCTATTATTTTAGAATTGGGAAAGGGAATGCCTATAAATCAATAGTATTGGCGAGCGATGTGGCTAAGTTTATCCCTACACTATTTGGCAAAACACAATCGGGGGCATACAACCTTACCGATGGAATTCATCCCACCTTTGCTCAGATAGAAGATAAGATGGCGAGAGAAGTAGGCAAGCAAGTAAAAATTAAAGTAGCTGATATTTTTGCAAGAATTATAGCCTTTAAGGGAGATTTTATTCCAAAGTTCCCACTAAAAACAAGGCAGTATAAAAAAATAACCTCTACACTTACTTTTGCAGATGATAAGGCAAGGAAAGAAATAGGGTGGACTTCACGCTCTTTTTTAGAAACTCCATTAAGTGTTTAATTTTAATTTAAAATCGTTTCAAAGAATAACCTCAGGCAATAGAAAATTTATTCCTGAAATAGATGGATTACGGTTTATAGCCATTATAACAGTTGTTTTCTTACACACTAATACGAATTTTAAAAGAGTATATGAGCATATTATTCCTACAGAATACAATGGCAGCTTCTTAGACCATATTTTTTCTTTAAGTGGTATTGGGGTTGATTTATTCTTTTCTATAAGTGGTTTTATATTAGGTTTACCCTTTGCCCGTTATTATTTGTTGGGTGAGCGAAAGGTAAATCTTAAAGGTTACTTCATTCGTCGTCTCACAAGACTAGAGCCTCCTTATATAATTGCATTATTATTGTTGTATGTGGGTGTAACGGTTTTTGAGGGAGTTAATTTTTCAGAATATTTTAATAATCTTGTTGCATCAATATTTTATTCCCACTCAATAGTTTTCGGGGGGTTCAATCCTATAAACCCCGTAACGTGGAGCCTTGAAACTGAGGTGCAGTTTTATATACTTGCACCATTATTAGGGTTCTTATTGTTTTCAAAAAACCCATGGGTAAGGCGCATTGTACTTATAAGTATTATTGTGTGGTTAAACTGGGGAGTGCCTGCTATTTATAAATGGTTAGAAAAGGTACATTTAAATAAGTCAATCATAAATTATCTCCACAATTTTTTAGTTGGTTTTGCCTTTGTGGAGGTATTTCTGTTTGGATTAGATAAAATTAAAAAAGGAGTTTGGTGGGATATTATTGGTGTATTAGCAATAGTAGGGATATATACATTCATACCTGATGATTTGTTTAGGTATGAGCGTATATATTTTGATATAAGTATATTCTTGCTGTTTATCAGTGTGTTTAAAGGTGTAGTATTCAATTACATTTTCACACGTCAGTTTATTGTAGTTGTGGGAGGAATGTGTTATACCATATATTTGTTACACTACCCTGTTTTGTTTATTACAATGAAAGTGATTAGTGCTATTTGGATAGGCAGTTTTGTACCAACAATAATTATTAACTTCATAGTTTCAATACTTCTTTTATTGGGAATTTCAGCAGTGTTTTTTAAACTTATTGAACAACCCTGTATGGATAAGAATTGGCCGACACAGTTAAAAGAATTTTTTAAGCAGAGATTTAGTAAAGCGAATGCAGAAAACTAATATAAAATTTGCCGTATCTGGCTTTGGGCATATAGGGAGAAGACATGCTACTATTATAAATGAATATAATGGTTCAGAATTAGTTGCGATAATAGATACAAACCCTAAAGCCAAAGAACATGAGTTATACCCATCGGGAGTTCCTTTTTTTAATTCAATAGAAGAGTTTTTTGCTTCGGATATTGAAGCTGATGTATTAAATATTGCTACGCCAAACGGGTACCATTGCCCACAAGCATTAACAGCTTTAGACAATGGGTGCCACGTAGTAATTGAGAAGCCTATGGGCTTAAGTAAAGCAGAGTGCGAAAGCGTAATATTTAAAGCACTTAATGTTTCAAAACAAGTATTTGTGGTGAAACAAAACCGCTACAGCCCTCCCAGCCAATGGATGAAAAAAGTGGTGAGCAGTGAAACTATTGGTGATGTGTTAATGGTACAGGTAAATTGCTACTGGAACCGTGACGACCGTTACTATAAACCCGGCGGGTGGAAAGGACAGCTAAAACTGGATGGGGGTACTTTGTTTACCCAGTTTAGCCATTTTGTGGATATAATGTATTGGGTATTTGGTGATATAACTAACATAAAAGCCATTTTCAAAGACTTCAACCATGCCAATAATACAGAGTTTGAAGATAGCGGCGTAGTGAATTTTGAGTTTGTAAATGGTGGTGTGGGTTGTATAAATTTCTCAACTTCAATTTGGGACACCAATATGGAGAGTAGTATTACAGTTGTGGGAAGCAAAGGAAGTTTTAAAGTGGGGGGGCAGTATATGAATGAGATAGAATATTGCCATATAGAAAACTACGAGATGCCCGAATTAGCTCCAACTAATCCGCCTAACGATTATGGTCCGTTTAAAGGAAGTGCTGCAAATCATCACTATGTTGTAGAAAATGTAGTAAATACCCTTAACGGTAAAGATACTATTACTGCCAATGCTCTTGAGGGGCTAAAAGTAGTAGATATTATTGAGCGTATTTACGAGAGTAGAGACTTAAATGCGCTTAAGAAAAAGTAAAAACTAATTCTTAGTGAACTCAGCAGGGTTAACTTAAAGCATGACAATACTCCCAATAGTATTTTTGGTTTTACTTAGTGTTGAACTACTGTATTTCAGAATAGCTGATAGGTTTAATATTATAGATAAACCTAATGAGCGAAGTTCACATACCAAAATAACGCTTAGAGGGGGTGGAATTATATTCTCTGTTTCAGTATTGCTATATACAGTCTATTCGGGAAATTATATATGGTTCACAGTAGGGTTGGTAGCCATAGCCACTATAAGTTTTTTGGATGATATTATAACGTTATCAGGTAAAGTTCGCATACTAGTTCATTTAGCGGCCGTGTCATTACTGTTTTATCAAGTTGAGTTGTTTAATTACCATTGGGCATGGATTATTGCCGGCTACATATTAGTTATAGGTACCATAAACGCTTATAACTTTATGGATGGCATCAATGGCATAACCGGGGCATATAGTCTTAGTATTCTAACACCCCTTTTTCTGTTAAACCTTGATTACAAATTTGTTGATGAATCACTGATAATTTTTATTACAGTTGGTGTATTGGTATTTCTCATATTCAATTTTAGGAAAAGGGCTAAGTGCTTTGCCGGAGATGTGGGTAGTGTATCAATGGCATTTATAGTACTGTTTTTAATTACAAAGCTTATTATAGCCACGGGAGATTATAAGTATATTTTGCTGTTGGCTGTATATGGTGTTGATAGCGTATTGACCATAGTGCACCGTTTGTTTTTAAAAGAAAATATTTTCAAAGCCCACCGCAAACACTTATATCAGTACTTAAGCAATGAAATGAGGTTACCCCATTTAGTGGTAAGTATTTTATATGCTATTATTCAGTTTTGTATTGCTGTTTGGCTTATATATAGTGATACTGTTATGCAGTGGTGGCAACCTGCTACTGTACTCATAATATTGGGTTCAACTTATATCATAGTTAAGTATTTAATACTAAGTGGCAAACTAAAGCCATTGGCATAATGCGAGATATTATAATAATTGGTGCAGGAGGATTGGGACGAGAAGTATTGGCAATACTTAAAAACTGCAATGCGAAGCAGCCCACTTATAATATTTTAGGCTTTGTTGATGATGGTAAAAGCGAAGGTGAAACTGTAAACAATATTGAAGTTTTAGGCGGTGTTGAGCATTTAAATTCTCTCACAAATAAAACGGGAGTTATAATTGCAATATCTCTACCTAAAATACGGAAGACTATCTACAACAAAATTTCAAACCCAAAAGTATATTATCCAACTATATTGCACCCTAGTGTAATTCTTTCAGATGAAGAGTTTTTAAAAATTGGCAAGGGTTGCATTTTTTGCATCAACACAGTACTTACCACCAATATTAGTTTAGGTGATTTTGTATTGCTAAATGCCGGAGCTATAATAAACCATGATGCTGAAATAGAAAGTTTCAGTACTATAATGCCGAGTGTAAATATTTCAACAGGGGCAAAAGTTGGTGAAGGGTGTTATATAGGCACAGGCAGCAAAATATCTAAACCCAAAACTATACCTGCTTGGGAAGTATTGCAAGCAGGGACAATAATTGCATAAATAAAAGCTTACTAAGTGAATTTTCAGTTTTCTGTACTTCTTCCGGTTTATCATGGCAATACAACCCATGAGTTTACTGTAGCATTAAACAGTATTCTTTCTCAAAGCCTTCCTGCTAATGAAATCATTATAATTCAGGACGGACCTGTTGAAGAAGGCATTTCAGCTCAGTTAGCTGAACTTAAAAAGCAATCTGAAATAAAAGTTATATTACTACCCATCAATACCGGAGTGGGTAATGCTTTAAATGAGGGGCTAAAACATTGTAGTTATGAGTGGGTAGCAAGAATGGATGCTGACGACAAAGCTGAACCAAACAGGTTTGAAGAAACGATGGCATTCATAAAGCAATATCCTGAAATAGACTTGGTGGGTACATACTATGCAGAACGTCCTCCACAAGGGAAAACCTATGTAAGGAAAGTACCTTTAGTTTTTAATAAAATTAAAAGTTTTTCTATGTATAGAACCCCACACAGTCATCCTACGGTTTTTTATAAAAAAACAGCTGTACTGGATGCAGGCGGTTATAAAAATTTTCATTTTGCTGAAGATTGGTATTTGTGGCTAAGGATGTTTAAAAAAGGGTATACCTCAGCCAATATTCCTAAAATGTTGGTATATGCTCAAAACCAAAACTATGTTCGTAGGTTGGGGGCAAAAGCACTACAAAACGATTATAAGGCTATAAGGCAACTATGGGAAGAAGGCTTAATAAGGGCGCATCATTTTTTGTTTAATATATTTGTGCGAGCCATTGTGAGGTTATTGCCTACATCATTGGCAAATAAATTTTATAAAAACTACTTACGAAGTGCAGCAAAAAATTAAAAGTTTTTATCAGGAGTTTAAGCCGGCTATCCTTTTCTTGTTGCGCTTTAGTACCACATTTGCCATACTGAGTTTGCTGTATGGTTTTTGGATAGAAGGGTATAAGGAAGTTGCTGACCCTGTTACCCGTAATGTAGCAGCACAAGTACGTACTATATTAGCATGGTTTCATGATACGGTTACTTCAACACCAAGAGCCGGAGACCCTTCAATGGATATTCATATCAATGGAAAGTACTCTATTTCAGTATTTGAGGGCTGTAACGGAGTAGCTATAGTAAACCTTTTCTTTTCATTTTTAGTAGGTTTTTGGGGAGGGATTAAGAAACTTGCTTGGTTTACATTATTAGGCATTGTAATAATACACATTGCAAACCTGATTAGGTTGTTATTTTTAGCACAAATGGCACTTACAAACAGCCAGTTTTTCCATTTCACACATAAGTATTTATTTACATTATCTATATATGCTATAGTTTTTGTGCTATGGTATTTTTGGGTAACAAAAGTGAACCCGGTAGCAAAACCTGCTAAAAAAATCTCTGCCGATGCTTAATATTGGTATTAAAAGAGTAGTACTTGTTGTAGTAGCCCTTTTAGGGCTTGCTTTTTTTTATACCCGTCAGGATTTTGACTTTGTGGATTGGCAAAACCGTTTCAACCAAAGTTTTGGCGGTGTTATAGAAGAAGGTAAAGAAGTAAATTTTATCATTAGCCGTTTGATTCGCTTTATTGCTAATGATTTGCTGTGCATACTATTAATTTATGCGTTATTTAACAACAAACGCTATGTGGTGTTTGGTTTCTATATGCAATTGTTCGGGTTACTGGTATTATTTCCTATCTATATATTTTTCACTTTAAAAGCAGACACCTATGCGGATTATTCTATTGTAGTTCCGCTTTACCGTTTGGTAATGAATCCTATCCTTATGGTGCTGCTTATTCCCGCATTCTATTTCCAACAAAAAATAAAACAAGGGCAGTAAACACTTAAATTTTATGTGTAGGTTTGGGCTGCAATAGTTTCTAACCTATGAAGATTTCAGTTACTAAGCTTTTACTTTTTAGCTTAGCCTACTTATTTATACCTCATTTGATTTTCATTTTAGGGTGGGTGAAGCTGGCTATTGCTTTGCCTGCAACTACATTAGTACTTTTTCTCAGTTTTAAAATAGCTAAACAAGCCTATAATGATAATACAATAAGTGAGAATATTACTTTAAGCAAACCTACAATACTGTATTTAATCGTTTTTAGTTTGCTATTGGTTGCTTTTGCCGGAATTGGTGGACTGGTTTGGCAAAGAGACGACTTTTTTAAACACAATCTTATTTTTAGTGATTTACTACGCAATAATTGGCCTGTAACCTATAGTGAAACAAATTCTCAATCCATACTTACGTATTATTTAGGCTGGTATATGGTTCCTGCTGCTGTAGGAAAGGTGGCAGGTGTTTGGGCTACAGCTTTTACTTCCTTTTTGTGGACAGCCATAGGAAGCTTCTTTCTTTTCTTGTGGCTAAAACTCATCTTAAAAACAAGTAATTTACTTTTATGGGTAGTTTTTTTAGGTATATCAGGGTTTGAGTTTTTGTGGGTAGCTGGACACTATATCTATTATTTGTTCACTTACTACCCGCAGTATGGTTTTTTGGCTCTCTTAAAAGGAACTTTTACTTATACACGTTCTGAATTAATTACACCTTATTTCAACCAAAATATACCTTCATTTTTTGTCGGGTTTTTGTCTGCCCCGCAGCATGTACTCCCAGGTTTTTTAACTTCAGCAATTATTATTTATGCTATAACTAAAAAGCTTTCATTTAGGTATACAGCAATTGTGGGAGTATTGATGGTGTTTTGGTCGCCTATTGTTTGCCTAGGGTTAGTCCCATTTGCGTTATATCATATATATGTTAACAAGAAAGGAGTTTTTTCAGTACAAAATATCTGGAGTTATGTATTTAGCGGAGTAATTTTATTTTTTGTGGTAAGTTATTTAATTGCTCACAAACCTCTTGAAGGCAATGGTTTTGTTTGGCAAGTGAATGGTAGTAACTGGCTATTTTATACCGTGGTATTTATTGTGTTAAAATTTGGAATTGTTTTTCTCTACTTATGGTATAAAAATATAAAGCTTGATTTTATCGGAGAGTATAAAATGCTAGGCTACCTTTCTGTTTTTTGCTTGGCTGCTTTAAGTGTTTATAAGCTGGGAGCTTATAATGATTTAATAGCAAGAGCCTCAATACCGTTTTATTTTGTGTTATTAATTTGGGTTGTATTTTTCTTGCAAAGAATTAAAGAAAAATCATTTAAAAAATATGCTTTTGTATGGGGCATTGTGGCCTTAATGCTTATACCAAGAATATGGCAAGTGTATAAAACCATTATTTACACCCCTCAACTTAAAAGTAAAAAATATACTATTGCTGATGTTCCTAAAGAATATAATATTCTAAACCATAATGAGTGGTTGATACAAATAAAGCCTGAATACTTAGGACAATATGTAATAGATGATTCCATTAGCGGCCAGTACTTAGGTTCTACCAATTCTTTCTTTTATAACTGTTTGGCAAAAAATGAATTGGAAAACTAAGGCGTTTATTCAAAAAGTAATAAGCAAGACACCATTTGCTCGGCAATTGAATTATTTTTTGCAACGATGGGTAAACCGTAGTCTGCCTATAAGCGATAAAGTCCTTGATGAAAAACAAGCAGCGGCACGAAAGCACCTTACTGCTTTTAGTGCTGGTGATTGGGATTTTGATGTTGACGGCTTGGTGTATGAGTTTGGGGCGGGCTACGATTTAGCTATACCACTAATTTTTTTTGGTGAGGGTTTAAAAAAACAAGTGGTTACAGACTTGAACCGACTACTAAAGTTGGGTTTAGTGAACTACGTTTTGGAACATAGAGGTAGTGATGTTGAGCTAATTAAAAGTATTGACGATTTAAAGCGAAAGACAGGTATTGAATATATACCGAATATTGATGGAAGGGCTACAAATTTCGAGACAGAGAGTTTCAACTATATCCACTCAACCGATACTTTAGAGCATATACCCAAAGATGATATTCTACTCATTTTGCAGGAGTGTTACCAATTAATAAAGGCGGGTGGTATAATAAGTTGTGTAATTGATTTACAAGACCATTACCAGTATGCTGATAACACTATTTCTCCTTTTAATTTTTATCAGTATAGCTGGGAGGAATGGAATAAGAAATATAATAACACTATTCATTATCAAAACCGCTTGTTGGCAAATGAATATTATTCATTATTTATAAAAGCGGGCTTTGCACCCATACAAATGCAAGTTACCAAAGCTGATAATAAGCAGGTTGAGGTCTTGAAACAACTAAACCTTCACCCTGATTTTGCAACAAAACCTATTAAAGAAATAAATAATTTAAGATGCCATATTTGGGCAGAGAAGCCAGATTAATAAAAGATTTTTACTTTAACATGCTAATTTTTAACTATTTGTTAAAGAGTTAGTCTTATTGAAGAGTATTAAATTAAGTGTTATTGCGTTATCTTTGAAAACTTTTTTGACAATTATTTTAAACTTTATACTCAAAATTTAAAATTTGCTGTATATTAGTGATTATTTGCTAACTTAGTTTAGTTTAATTAGTGGGCAAACTATTTAAAATACTACCTATACTTTTACTGTTCTTTCTTGTAAAAGACGGAATTGCTCAATGCTCAGGTACTAGTGGTTTTACCATTACTACTTCCCCTTTTTGTATTAATCAAACTATAACTTTTACTGATACTACGAGTGCAACTACCGATAGTATTTTATTTCGTTTTAGTAGTGATAATACACTTATAAAAGGTGATACTGTAACCAAAACATACACTTCAGGAGTAGTTGAGGGTGTTTGGATGTATCGTTTTTTCAGCGGACCTAGTTGTTCTGATACGGTATTTCAAACATTTACGGTTAACCAAACAACAGCAACAATTACTCCTTCAGCAGCACAGGATATTTGTGCAGGTCAATCGGTTACTCTTCAGGCGAATACAGGTACAGGGAGAACCTATCAATGGCAATTGAATGAGGTAAATATTGGTGGGGCTACAGATAGTAGTTTAACGGTTAGTGCATCAGGAAATTATAGGGTTATAGCTACCCAAAACGGATGTGTTGATACCAGTGCTGCAGTTACAGTAACGGTTTATAATTATCCATCGGCAGATTTTAATTTTGTTTCAGATAGTTTGTGTTCAGGCTCAAGTGTAAGTTTTGTCAATGGTTCAACAGGTAGTTCATTAAGTTACCAGTGGGACTTTGGTGATGGAAACACATCTACATCTTCAGCACCTTCACATACTTTTGATACCGTAGGTACACCGGGATTCGTGAGTTATCAGGTAAGGTTAATAGCTACCACACCGGGTAATTGTGGCGACACTATTACAAAAACTATTTACGTAAGACGTAAGCCTGATGGACAAATTGACGATTTTAATAATATTCCAAAATTTGTACAATGTAATGTTTCTTCTTCTCCGTTTGCATTACAAATAGATAATATTTCGACGACAGGTTCACGAGACAGCTCTTATACTATTGATTGGGGTGATGGTACTTCGCAAAGTTTTAGCAACGGTTTTGATACAGTTACGCATGTGTATGCTACTACAGGTGCATTTACCATGACAGTTACTACTACCGACTCTTTTGGATGCGTGAACACAAATACCTATAGCGTATTTAACGGAGGTAACCCCGCGGTAAGCTTAGGAAACTCAGGTAGTACATCGGGCTGTACTCCTTATGATATCACTTTCACCATAGATACTAGTGTAACCGGTGTAGGAAGCAATGCCTCTGGTACAACTTATACATTAAGCTTTAATGATGGGTCTACGCCCTTAACTTATGGACACTTACCTCCACCGGCTATAGTAAAAACATTTACTACCCCTTCATGCGGTGCTACTACTACAGGCTTTCCTAATGCTTTTGAAGCAGAGCTTTCGGTAACTAACCCATGTGGTACCAATAGTGCAACTATTCGTCCTATTTATATTTCAACCAAACCTGTGGCCGAGATAGAGATTGACCCTGACAATAGCGATACAGTTTGTCAAAACGTACCTTTTGTTATTCGTGATGTATCAGATACAGGTAGTGTATCCTCAAATAGCGGTTGTAATCAAACTCCCCGCCGTTTATGGGATGTAACACCGGGTACCGGGTGGACTTTAAATAGTGGTTCTTTCGGTAACTCTAGTAATTGGAACAACAATCCCGCTAACTGGGGTAGCCAAGAACTTAACATGACTTTTACCGATACAGGTGTATATACCGTACAGTTAATAGTAGGTAATATAGCCCAAGCAGGTTTAAGTGTTTGTGGTGATGATACTATAGAACGAATAATACGAGTGTTTGACCCTCCCATGTCTAACTTTACTATTGATGGAAATGGAGCGAGTGGGTGTTTAAACCACACAGTACGTTTTAATAATAATTCTACGGGAGATGATATCACCTATCGTTGGACGGTTAATCCCAATAGCGGCTATTTTTTACAGTCGGGCTCGCTTACTTCTGATAGTCCTGTTTTTGTTTTCAATACCATCGGGCTCTATGAAATAGAACTTTTCACAGAAAACCGTTGTAATACTGACAGTCTTACCGATACTGTAATAGTTAAAGACGTACCTATTGTAACACTACCTGATACACAAACCTATTGTGGCCCCCAGGCTCTATTCTATGATTCATCAGGTTCTGTTCCTCGCCATCGCCCAACATATGACAATCGGTTTGGCGATACCCTTACTTACCAGTGGATAATAAACGGTGCCAATGGGGTAGGTTATACTTATATGGGTAATGACTCCTCCACACATAGCCCCACTATTAATTTTAATGAAGCAGGAATCTACGAGGTGAAAGTGGTGTATGGTAATGAGTGCGGGTATGATACAGCAACCCAAGTCGTCGTCATAAACCCGTTGCCCGTGGCAGGCTTTAGTGTGAATGATACTGCACAATGTTTGCAAGAAAATACTTTTGTATTTACCGATACCAGCACGGTAAGCAGTGGTAGTATAACATCTTATCTATGGGATTTTGGTGAGGGAGGAAATGATACATCTACTCTTCAAAACCCTACTAAAGTATATTCATCAGCAAATACTTATACTGTAGAGTTGATTACTACAACCGACAGTGGTTGTGTAGACACTTTCAGTCGTTTGGTGTATGTATACCCCAACCCCAATACCGACTTTGATGTAAATGATAGTACGCAATGTATTAATGGAAATAGCTTTGTATTTACAAATAATAGCACAATTAGTAGTGGAACTGTAACTTATCTGTGGGATTTTGATGAGGGTGCAAATGATACTTCATCACAAACTAATCCAACCAAAGTATACAGTGGCGTAGGGACATATCAGGTGAAATTAATAGGCACATCCGATAGGGGTTGTACGGATTCTTTTAGACGAAATATGTTTGTGTACCCTAAACCTACACCTGTATTTACTGTTAATGATACCGACCAGTGCCTAAACGGTAACAGCTTTGTATTTACCAATACCTCGTCTATTTCAGCAGGTACTATAACTTATTTGTGGAATTTTGGTAGTGCAAGTAACGATACCAGTACCCAACAAAACCCAACAAAAGTTTATACCCAAGAGGGAATTTATAAAGTAGTGCTAACTACTATTTCTGATGAAGGGTGTACCGATTCTACCTCGGCAACCGTATATGTTCGTCCAAAACCCGATGTATCATTTACAGTAAATGATACCGACCAGTGTTTTAACGCTCATATATTTAATTTCACCAATACATCAAGCATAGCAAGCGGTACAGCAACTTATTTGTGGCAATTGAGTAGCAGTACTACTGATACTACCAGTAACAATACTCCATCAAAAACATATGGTACGCATGGGGTATATCCTATAAAACTGGTGGGGGTGTCAGACTTTGGTTGTACCGATTCGGCAGAGCAGAATGTTACGGTATACCAAGAACCGACTGCCGACTATAACATAAACGATACTGACCAATGCTTGAATGGCAACAGCTTTACCTTTACCGATAATTCTACTACCACAAGTGCATTTACTTCACTTTGGGATTTTGGCGACGGTACTACTTCAACAGCGGCAAGTCCTACAAAATCATACACTACGGCTGATACATTTACCGTACGTTTAATTATTAATGTAACAGGCGGTGGTTGCGGCGATACCATTACTAAAACAGTAATTACCTTCCCCAAACCTAATCCGGATTTTACCACTAACGATACTAACCAATGTTTCCCCGGGCACTTAGTAGCACTTACCAATACAAGTACTATAAGTAGCGGCACACAAACCTATTTGTGGAAGTTTGATGCACCATCGGAAACTGATACTTCTACCCAAATCAGTCCTACCAAAGTGTATGGTACGGACGGTACTTATGATATTCGCTTAATAGCTACTTCAAACTTAGGGTGTAAGGATTCGGTAGAGCAAGAAGTACTTATACGCCCTGATATTGCAAATAATACAATTGGTATAGATCAAGGTATTTGCGAGGGCTTTGCCCCCGATACCATTCGCCAAGTAGGTATACTGGCTGGGGGTAACAGTACATTCACTTATCAGTGGCAAGAAAGTAGTGATAGTGCCAGTTGGAGCGATATAGGTGGTGCTACTTCTGAATTTTATGCACCTCCCGTACTAAATGATACCATGTTCTACCGCAGGGTGGTAGTGTCAGGTCCTTGTAGCGATACCTCAAACGTAATCAAGATAACCGTTACACCTGTTGTAAACGATAATGGTATTAGTGCCAATCAATTTATATGCGAGGGCTTCACTCCGGCAGGCTTTACGGGTACTACGCCAACGGGTGGTATAGGAACGTTTAGCTTCCAATGGCAACAAAGTTCAGACAGCTTAAACTGGATAAATATAGGTGGTGCTACCGATACTGTTTACCAATCTGGCGCACTTACGCAAACAGTATACTTCCGTAGGGTAGTAACTTCAGGGGTTTGTGATGATAACAGTTTGCCCGTAAAAGTACACGTAAACCCTAACCCTGAAGTAAGCTTTACTACTGCCAGTGTGTGTTTTGGTTTAGATGCAAGCTTTACCTCAACCTCCACCATAAATGCGGGTAGCATAAGTACTTATGAATGGAACTTTGGCGATGGTGATACTGCTTCAGGCAATACAACAACCCACAGTTACAGTGCAGTAGGTAATTATACTATTAAGTTAATAGTAACATCAGACAGCGGTTGTATAGATAGTACTACCCGCTCAATAGATGTACACCCAAAACCTGTGGCTGCCTTTACAGTAAACGATACTTGTGTAAACATAGGGCATAGTTTTGATGCAACAGCTTCAACAGTTTCATCAGGAAATATCACCCAATACAACTGGACTTTTGGTGATGCTACTACAGGCTTAGGCTCAACTATTAGCAAGACCTATACAGTTGATGGAAGTTATAACCCTGAATTAATTATTATAACGGATAGCGGTTGTAGAGATACAGTTACAGAGCCTTTAATAGTTCACCCGAAACCATCACCCTCATTTGCGGTGAATGATAGCGACCAGTGTGTAAACGGAAACAGCTTTGTATTTACCAATACCTCAACCATAAGTAGTGGAACGCTTACCTATGCTTGGGACTTTGGCGAGGGTGCAAACGATACTTCTACCCAAACCGACCCAACTAAGGTGTATGCTGCTAATGGTAACTATGATGTAGATTTAATAGCTACCTCAAACTTTGGCTGTATAGATAGTGTAGATGAAACCATGATTGTTTACGCCAAGCCAACACCCACCTTTAGCGTAAACGATACCGACCAATGTATTACAGGCAATAGCTTTGTATTTACCAATAGCAGTACTATTAATCCATTAGTAGGTTTAAGTTATGTTTGGGATTTTGGGAACGGCGATACTACTTCACAAACCAGCCCTACAAAAACATATACTGGTGCAGGTACTTTCCCTGTGAAGTTGGTAGTTACCTCAATAAACGACTGTAAAGACTCTGTTCAGAGAGATATCTATGTATATCCGAAACCAACTCCTGATTTTACCATTAACGATACTTTACAATGTTTTGGAGTAAACAGTTTCTTGTATACCAATACTTCAACCATTAGTAGCGGAACAAACAGTTATTTCTGGCGATTAGATTTACTAACGGCTAACGATACTACCTCACAAACCAGCCCTATAAAAACCTATGCGGGCGACGGTATTTTCAATGTTCGCTTGGTAGTTACGTCAGACCAAGAGTGTAAAGACAGTACCCAAAAAGCAGTAGAAGTAAAACCTGATATTGCAGGGAATACAATCTCTGCCGACCAATTTATTTGTGAAGGAGAAACACCCGATACCTTGCGCCAAACAGCAACAGTAAGCGGGGGTAATACTGCCTTCACCTATCAATGGCAGCAAAGTTCAGATAGCCTGAATTGGAGCAATATAGCAGGTGCAACAGATACTATTTACATTCCACCTGCATTAAGCGATAGTACTTGGTACAGACGCATTGTAAGTTCAGGGCCTTGTAGCGATACCTCAAACATAATTCGTATAGCGGTAACGCCAGCTATTACCAATAACACTATCACGGCAGACCAAGATATTTGTTTCCAACAAGCACCCAACCCACTAAACGGACAACTGCCCGGTGGTGGTACGGGTACTTTTGAGTACTTGTGGCAAGAGTCTAACAACTCAAGTTTATGGTCGAGTGCTTCGGGAACTAACACTAACCAAAATTACTCACCCGGGGTATTAACCGATTCTATTTATTACCGCCGCAGAGTAATTTCAGCACAATGTACTACATATAGTAACGAGGTTAAAATTGCGGTGAAACCGCTACCTGTGGTAGATTTTGAAGGAACCACCCAATGTTTCCCCGAGCCTACTGAATTTACAGACAGTTCAACAGCAAGTGCAGGAAATACCGTTACTGGTTGGACTTGGGACTTTGGAGATGCCACCTCATCAAACGCACAAAACCCAAGTAAAATATATGGTACGGCGGGTACATTTACGGTTAAGCTGATAGCAGAAACCAATTTTGGTTGTAGAGATTCGGCAAGTAAAACCATAACGGTTCACCCAAAACCAACGGCAGCGTTTGCAGCGCCTGATAGTTGCTTCGATGTTACTACCAACTTTACCAATAATTCAAGCATAAGTACGGGTAGCATTAACAATTATTTATGGACGTTTGGCGATGGGGATTCTTCAATTGCGCAAAACCCCTCTCATTTATACGGGGCAGTGGGAACTTATACAACAACCCTATACGTAACCTCTGATGAGAATTGTGGTGATACGCTTGCACAGAATATCGTTATACATCCTAACCCAACGGCTGACTTTAGCATAAACGATACCGACCAGTGTGTAAACGGAAACAGTTTTGTATTTACCAACCTGTCCACTATTCCATCAAGTTTCAATACTAATTTGTGGAATTTCGGGGCAAGTTCAAACGATACCTCTACCCAGGCATCACCTACAAAAGTGTATGCTAATAATGGTAACTATAATGTGGAGTTAATTACCACTACCAACTTCGGTTGTTCTGATAGTATTACAAAATCGGTAATAGTATATGCTAAGCCTGATGTAACCTTTACGGTTAATGATACCGACCAATGTATCGTAGGTAATAACTTCATCTATACCAATAACACCACTATTAACCCCGCGGTAGGTTTAACCTATTTGTGGACGTTAGGGCAGGGTGTTACCAGTACACAGCGCTCGCCAAGCAGAGTATATACCGCACCGGGTACTTACCCTATTAAGGTGGTAGTAACCTCAATAAATAACTGTATAGATTCTGCCGAGCAGGATATTTACGTATATCCAAATCCGGTTGCAGACTTTAGCATTAACGATACCTTCCAGTGTTTTGGGGCTAATGAATTCAACTTCACCAATAACAGTACGATAAGTAGTGGAACAAACAGCTATTTCTGGCGTTTCGATTTATTTAGTGCTAACGATACCAGTACACAAGTAAATCCAAGCAAGACTTATGCAAGCGATGGTAATTTCAGTATTCGTTTAACTGCAATTTCTGATAGAGACTGTCGCGACTCATTGGTAAAACAAGTAACCGTAACGGCAGAGATAGTAAATAATGATATTACAGCATCGCAAGTACTATGTTCAGGTAGCGTGCCTACCGCATTGCGCCAAACTACTGGTGTTGTAGGAGGAGGAAATGGAACATTTACCTACCAATGGCAGCAAAGTACAGATAGCTTAAACTGGGTAAATATTAGCGGGGCAACCAATGTGGGCTATGCACCTTCTGCAATAACCGATACTACTTGGTTTAGAAGAATTGTAACATCAGGCTCGTGCGGCGATACCTCCACTCCTGTGCGTATTGCCATAATACCTGCTTTGGTAAACAATACTATCACAGCAGACCAAACTATATGTTTTGCAGAAACTCCCGATACACTTAGAGGTTCAACCCCAACAGGTGGTGGAGGAATATTTGCATACCAGTGGCAACAGTCTAATAATCAAACTACATGGGTAGCAGCATCAGGGGTAAATACAGCCAGAGACTTTATCCCGCCATCATTAACTGATACGGTATACTACCGTCGTAGAGTAATAGCAGCGCTTTGTACCACCTTTAGTGCAACTGTGAAAGTGGCAGTGAAACCACTACCATCGGTAGCGTGGGGCAATACTTCAGTCTGTAACCCCGAAGCAACAGCCTTTACCGATAACTCAACCGTTAACCAAGGTAGCAATACAGGTTGGGACTGGACATTTGGCGACGGAACCACCTCAACGGCACAAAACCCAAATAAAACATATGCTGCCGCAGGTAGCTATACCGTGAAGCTGAAAGTAACCACCAACTTTGGTTGTGAAGACTCATTAAGTCAGGCTATTGTAGTACATCCTAAGCCTACGGCAGCCTTTACCACAACCACTACTTGTGCAGATATTACCTCACAGTTTACCAATACCTCAAGCGTTAGTACGGGAAGTATTTTAAGTTACTTCTGGGAGTTTGGCGATGGTGATACCAGTATAGCTATCAACCCAAGTCATGATTACGATACGGGAGGAACATACACCGTTCGCCTAATGGTAGAAACCGATAACGGTTGTAGAGATACCATAGACCAAGCTAAAACGGTATATCCTAACCCCGTGGTGAGCTTTACGGTGAACGACAGCGACCAGTGCGTAAACGGTAATAGCTTTATTTATACCAATAACTCTTCTGTTAAATCAGGAACAAATACTTACGAGTGGAATTTCGGGGCAAGTGCTACCGATACCAGTACACAGTTTAATCCACCTGCTAAGGTGTATGCTTTCAACGGAACGTATAATGTAAAACTGGAAGCCACCACCAACTTTGGTTGTAAAGATGATACCACCCGACAGGTAATTGTATACGCCAAGCCTACGCCGTTATTTGCAGTAAACGATACCGACCAATGTATCAACGGTAATAGCTTTGTGTTTACCAATAACTCTACCGTTAACCCCGTAGTGCCATTGAGTTATTTATGGGATTTTGGTAATGGCGATACCAGTACACAAACCTCACCTACCAAAGTTTATACAGCAATAGGCACTTACCCAGTAAGTGTGGTTGTTACTTCAACCAATGGTTGTGTAGATTCTACCAACCAAGATATTTACGTGTATCCTAAGCCTGACCCTGCTTTTGCTATAAACGATACTTTGCAGTGTTTTGGTCCTAACAATTTCGTATTTACCAATAACACTACCATCAGCAGTGGTACAAATACGTATTTCTGGAAGTTCGACTTACTAAACTCGGTAACCGATACGTCAACACAAATTAGCCCAAATAAAACTTATGCAGGCGATGGTGTATTTACCATTCGTTTAACGGCAACATCAGACAGAGGATGTAGAGACAGTGTGGAAGACCAGGTAGAGGTGAAGCCTGATATTATTAATAACACCATTGGAATAGCCCAAGCTATTTGTGAGGGCGAAACTCCTGACACCATCCGCCAAACAACAAATGTTAGTGGTGGTGATAATACCTTCACCTACCAGTGGCAACAAAGTACAGATAGTGCTGTTTGGACAAGCATTAGCGGGGCAACAGGAACTAACTTTGCACCTGCTGCCCTTACAGATACTACTTGGTACAGACGTATAGTATTCTCTGGCCCTTGCGGAGATACGTCAAGCCCTGTTCGTATTTCAGTTACTCCTGCAATTACTAACAATACTATTACTGCTGACCAAACCATTTGTTATGCAGAAACTCCTGCACTTATGAATGGTGCCACTCCGGGTGGGGGAAATAGTGTATTCAGTTTCTTATGGCAACAATCTAACGATACAGTTACTTGGGTAGGAGCTTCAAACACCAATACCTCTCAAGATTACCAAGCACCTTCGCTGACTGATACGGTGTACTACCGTCGTAGAGTAATATCTGCAGCGTGTACCACCTTTAGTAATAGAGTTAAGGTGGCGGTTAAACCACTACCTGTGGTAGCCTTTGGAACTACTACCGAGTGTTTCCCAGATGCTACTGTATTTACCGATAGCTCTACCGTAAACCAAGGCAGCAATACCAATTGGGACTGGACGTTTGGAGACAGTACTTCATCAACCACACAAAGCCCAAGTAAGAATTATGTGGCGGGTAGTTATACGGTGAAACTGGTGGTAACTACCAACTTTGGTTGTCAAGACTCATTGAGTAAAAATGTAGTGGTGCATCCTAAGCCTGATGCGGTATTTAGCTTTAACGATACTTGCTTTGGCTTCACTTCTGATTTTGTAAATAACTCTACCGTAAGCACGGGTACGATACTCAATTACCGTTGGGATTTTGGGAATGGAGATACCTCTAACCAAATTAACCCAAGCTATAACTACGCTAATAGCGATAGCTTTGATGTACAGCTTATCGTTACAACAGATAATAACTGTAAAGACACGGCAACTAACGAGGTAGTAATTTACCCTAAACCCATTGCTGCATTTAGTGTAAACGATAGCACGCAATGTATCAACGGAAACGATTTTGCCTTTACCAATAACAGCACCATATCATCAGGTACTAATACCTACTTATGGAACTTTGGTGAAAATGCTAACGATACTACTACCCAAGCAGCACCAGCCAATAAGGTATATGCAGCCAACGGTAACTTCACGGTAACCTTATTTGCTACCAGTAATTTAGGTTGTTTAGATACTGCTGATAAACCTATGACGGTGTTCGCCAAGCCTACACCTACATTCGCTGTAAACGATACCGACCAGTGTATCAACGGTAATAGCTTTGTATTTACCAATAACAGTACTATCAATCCATCGCAAGGTTTAAATTATGTATGGAAGTTTGGCAATGGAGATACCTCTACCCAAACCTCACCTACTTATGTATATACTAATGCCGATACCTTTACGGTGCACATGGTAGTAACCTCTATCAATGATTGTAAAGATTCTATCGAGCAAGATATTTATGTATATCCAAAACCTACGGTTGATTTTGCTATTAATGATACCTTACAGTGCTTTGGACCGAACATATTTACCTTTACCAATAACTCAACTATTAGCAGTGGTACATTAACTCATTTCTGGCGATATAATGTATTAGCAGCAAATGATACCAGTACACAGTTTAACCCACCTGCTAAAACGTATGGTACGGATGGTATCTATACTATAAGGTTAACTGAAACATCTGACCAAGGCTGTAAAGACAGTATAGAGAAACAAGTTGAGGTGAAACCTGATATTATTAATAATGCTATTAGTGCTAACCAATTTATTTGTGAGGATGATGTACCTGCACCACTTACCCAAACCAGCGGTAACGTAAGCGGTGGTAATAACACCTTTACCTACCAATGGCAACAAAGTAAAGACAGTACTAACTGGACGAATATTAGTGGAGCTACCAATATAGGTTTCTCACCTGCTGCGTTGGATACTACTACATGGTACAGACGTGTGGTAACTTCTGGTCCTTGTGCGGATACTTCTGCACCTATTAAGATAAACGTTACACCTGCTATTACTCAGGATAGTATTCAAAGCCCGCAAGTAATTTGCTTTGCGCAAACTCCAGCGCAGCTAACCAGTGTTTCTACAACGGGGGGTAACGGCGTATTCGATTATTTATGGGAGCAAAGTACCGATACCGTTAATTGGGCATCGGCAATAGGAACTAATACTAACCAAAACTACCAACCACCATCACTTACAGATAGTACTTACTACCGTCGTAGAGTAATTTCAGGGTCTTGTACTACCTTTAGAAATGTGGTGAAAGTGGCAGTGAAACCATTACCTGTGGTGAACTTTGGCAATACCACCGAGTGTTTCCCTAATGCTACCGCATTTACCGATAGTTCTACCGTAAACCAAGGCAGCAACACGAATTGGGATTGGGACTTTGGTGATGGTGATACATCAATACAACAAAACCCTAACAAAGTATATACAGCAGGTACGTATACCGCCAAGCTGATAGTAACAACCAACTTTGGCTGCCAAGACTCATTGTCTAAATCAATCACCGTTCATCCTAAACCTGTTGCAGGATATAGTGCGGTAGATAATTGCTTTGGTTTTAATACCCCGTTTACAGATACTTCAAGCGTAAGCACAGGTAGTATTACAGGCTACGATTGGGATTTCGGCGATGGTTTCGATGCCACAGCTCAAAGCCCAACGCATAACTATAGTTCTTTCGGAACCTATAATGTTCAGCTTATTGTTACTACCGATAGAAACTGTAAAGACACGATAACTAACCCTATAGTAATCCATCCAAAACCACAAGCTAAGTTTGGTGTACCACCATCATGCTTAACGGATAGTGCCAGCTTTGTAGATAGTAGTTCGGTAGCTCTTGGAAATATTAATACTTGGAGTTGGGAGTTTGGAGATGGTGATACATCATCAACACAAAACCCGATACACTTATATCCTTCTGATGGCACCTATACTGCTAAATTGGTTATTGTGAGTGATGAAGGGTGTAGCGATAGTACCACCAACCCTGTATTGGTGCGACCAATGCCAGTAGTGAGTTTCAATGCTGATACCATTGAGTGTGTCAACCAAAATGTATTCTATACCAACACTTCCACAGGTGCATTTAGATACCATTGGAATTATGGTGATGGTGATACGTCAAACGGTGTAGTAGGAGTGAACTCCTTTAATACTCCTGGCTTTTACAATGTAGTACTTATTGGTACTACAGTATTTGGTTGTGAAGATTCGGCTAATAGACGAGTTGAGATTGTAGCTCCACCTGATCCGCAATTTGCCTTATTGCCTGATTCAGGTTGTGCACCATTAATTGTAAACTTTACCAACAACAGTAACGACCAATACACCAGCTACCAATGGAACTTCGGTAACGGACAATCAAGTAACGATTTTAGTCCGTCATCAGTTACCTATTTGCAAAGTTTAACGGTAGATACCAACTATATTGTTTCGCTACAAGGTACTAACCTGTGCGGTATCAGTATAGTGTACGATACCGTTAAAGTATTCCCCCAACCAGTAGCTAATTTCGGTACTAACCCTACCAACGGTTGTACGCCTATAACTATAAGCTTTACCAATACCAGTGCAGGTTTCCCTGATACTTATTTCTGGGATTTTGGTAATGGTAATACCAGTACTGCTGAAAACCCCGCCGATGAAATATTTACTACCGATACGGTAATCACAACTTATACTATTACGCTTAGAGTTCTGAACCAGTGCGGTACTGATACCGTGAGTAGAACTATACAGGTATTGCCGAAAAATGCACAATCGCTATTTGCGTTAGACACCACTATTGGTTGTGTGCCGCTAACGGTTAATGTTGAAGATATTTCGCAAGGGGCAATTATTGTAAACTACGATTTTGGAGACGGTAACTCATCAAGCAACCCTGACCCAACCCATACATTTACCGATACAGGTACATTTACCATTCGCCAGTTTATTAGCAATACGTGTACGTTTGATACTAGTGAGCAAACCATAGTGGTACAACCCGGTCCACAGGTGGCGTTCACACAAGTACCGTCAACCAATTGTGAGGGACAAGATATTCAGTTCCAAAGTCAAACCTCAAGTGTTTCAGGCTTTAGGTGGGATTTTGGTACAGGAGATACTTCCGTATTAAGTAACCCAGCGTATGCTTTCCCTGCACCGGGTACGTATACCGTAACTTTAGATGTAGTTTCGGCAATCAACTCATGCACTAACTCATTCCAAGACACTATAAATATTAATGCCAAGCCCACACCAGTATTGGCATTGGATACTTCGCAAGGTTGTCCGCCATTAGATGTAACCTTTACTAATAACAGCCCTAACGTGGTATTTATTCAATGGAAGTACGGCGATGGCAATAGCTCTAACTTGGTAAATCCAACCCATAGTTACCAAAACACAGGGGTGTACAATGCAAGGTTGATAGTGCGCAATGCAGACGGTTGCGAAGACTCGATAGATAGGACCATACAAGTACAGCCCGAACCCTTAGCAGCATTTACACAAGTAAGTACCTTCTGCGATGTGCCGGTGGCAGTATCATTTACCAATACCTCAACGGGTGCATCAGGCTATAATTGGGATTTTGGCAACGGTATTACATCAGGGCTAACAGACCCAACGGTACAGTATAACAACACGGGAATATTTACCACAGTATTAGAGGCAGAGAATCAATTTGGTTGTACCGATACAGCATCGGCTTCCTTTGAGGTGTTCCCATTACCTGTTTTAGACTTTAGTTTAGATACCAACCAAGGTTGCCCACCGCTTACCGTAAACTTTAACGATAACTCTCAAAATGCTAATACTTACGATTGGAGTTTTGGAGATGGTAACGGCTCAACAGCACAAAGCCCAACACATACCTATACATTATCGGGCTTATTCAATGTACAGCTTAAAGTAACTAGTGGCGGTACTTGTTCAGACTCGCTAACATTAGGCGCTCCTGTAAACGTATATCCTACACCCGAAGCTGGCTTTACCTTTACATTCGATCCTAACCCGGCGGGATATGGTATAGCAAACTTTACCGATACCTCTAAAAACGCAAGTACTTACCTGTGGGATTTTGGAGACGGTGGAAGTGCAACCATAGCTAGCCCTACGCATAGATACAATTTTGTGGGTACCTACTTTGTAACCCAATTTATAGAGACGGTAGAGGGATGTAGAGATACTGCAACGGCAACGCTTGAAGTGCCATTCTTTGCGGGAGTGTTTGTGCCTAATGCCTTTACCCCTGATGCGGGTGGACCAGACGTGCGGGTATTTAAACCTGTGGCAACCTCACTTAAAAATTACAGAGTTGGAGTTTATGATACTTGGGGTAAGCTGTTATGGCAAAGTACGGCATTGATAAATGGAGAGCCTGCTGAAGGTTGGAACGGAAGGCATGACGGTAAGTTGATGCAACAAGATGTATATGTATGGAAAATAGAGGCAGAGTTTTTAGACGGCTCAGTGTGGAAGGGACAAAAAGCACCTAACGGTAGGTATTATACAGAAGGAACAGTTACACTATTACGATAAAGAATAAGTGGTAAGAAAACTATTAGGTATAGTTATATTTTTATTTTGGCTAACTAACTCATTAAAGGCACAAGACCCTGCATTTTCGCAGTTGTTTAATAATAGGATGTACCTAAATCCTGCCTTTACAGGTATAGATCAAGGGCATAGACTGTCACTGGCTTCACGCTCTTTATGGCGTAATCTTCCACGTAATTTTGTTACACATAAACTGGCTTATGATTATCAGTCGTGTGCCTTTCCCAGAGTAGGGGTAGGACTTATTGCTTTACAAAATACCGAGGGAGATGGTTTTCTTCGCTCAACCGAATTGGGTGGAATATTTGCTTTTCATACACCCTATTCTTTTAGAAGGAGAAGGAAGGCACAAAGTGCAGGTTCATTCAGTTTTTCATTACAAGCTAGTTATATCGGTAGAAATATAGATTGGGATAAACTTGTTTTCGGAGACCAACTTGACCCTGTTTTGGGAGTGATAAACCCACGTACGGCGCAGGCCAATATCAATTTCCAAGGTATTAATACGTATGATTTTGCTGCGGGTTTCTTGTGGAGGCAGCGTTTATATTTTAGTAAACGCTGGGATATGACTTTTCATGCAGGTTTTGCTGCACATCATATCTTTCGCCCGAAAGTAGGTTTGGTAAGTAATGGGGTAATGCCTGTGAAATATACTTTCCATACAGGTTTATTAATACCTTTAAGTAAGCGGAGCTTTGTTATACCTGCCATTAGATACATGAATCAGGATGAAACCCAGATACACAATATTTTTGATGCTAATGTTATGTATCTGAACAGCAAGATATTTGGGGGTTTATCATACCGTTTCAATCAGTTTACCAACTATCCGCTGAATACGGATGCTATTATGTTTTTTGTGGGTTATGAGTTTGATTTTTCTAAAGAAGCCGATTTACGTTTAACCTATAGTTTTGATACAAACTTTAAAGGAGTTTCTACAGGTAACTTCTATACCCATGAAATAAGCCTCATTTTTGTTTTTGCTAAGAAGTGCGATACCAAAATAGGGCTAATGAACAAAAACATTTGCGATTACGAAAGCAAAGGACTGCCTAAGATTTTTTAGTAATTAGTGACTATCTTACTAATAAATACATGCCATGAAAGTACTTTTCTCAGTATTAATACTATTTCTAGCGCATATAGTTAAAGCCCAATACTTTGAGGGGACATTGACTAATGTAGTAGAAATGGAACTTGGAGAAATACTTAAAGGTACTAAAAGTAGTGAAGCTGAACTGATGGAACAACTAAAAAACAATGGTTGGTCTGATACTATAAAAGTCTATTATAAAGGAGCAAATTATGCTAGCATATCTAATAATACATATCTCCAAAAAACCATTTACAGGGCGGACAGTAATAAACGATATGCTATATGGAGAGACTCTTGCATAGTAATTAACGAAGCAATAGATATTGAACAGCATTATTCCGGCAAAGCTCCTAAAATTTCTAAAATAGATACCACTGTAGATATAAATGGTAAAACCTGTAGTTTAGTTAGGGTGAAATGGAGTAATAGCTATATAGATTATTTTTATGAGGAGAATACCTACCCTGTTAACGCTTCACTTTTCAGTAAATCAAAGGCTGACGGGTGGGCTGCTTATTTAAAGATTGCAAAGGTTTTACCTATACGAATAGTAAAGGTTAGTAGAGAAATGATAGTTACTTCAACTGTTGTAAGCAGTAAAGCCCATAAAGTAGATGCGGCTATATTTATTGTACCAAAGCTTGAAGAACTGCCAACTTAACATTTAATGGACCCAAATAATACTAAGCTTATGAAAATTAAAAAAACCCCTTAGTATCTTTTTAATTAGCCTCAAACAACTTACCTATCGTTAATACTCTCACAAAATCACGACTGATTTGGTAATCCCCTACCTTTATATTGGGCAAAATAATGGGGTTAATTATTGCCTCTGTTGTTATTGAAAGTATGCTAAAAGGCATACAATTGTATTCTAAAATTTTGTCTAAGCTATAGCGTCTTGCTTTAATTTGTAATTGTTTCTTATTTCTTGTGCTATAGGCACAGCATTCCCTTCTTCATCAATACGTACAAAGGTAATGTTGGTGGTGCATACCACAATCTCTTCTCCACCATAAAAATTCTTTTTTCTGGCTTCAATTTTCATAGTAAGTGATGATGTGCCAACATGCGCTACATTGCCGTAGATAAGTATTTGATAACCTACTTTCACGGGGCGTTTAAAAACTACCTCATCTATTTTCACAGTAACTACATTGGGGCTGTTGCATACCTCGGCAGCAAGTGATGCAGCCGCTTCATCAATCCAGCTAAGCATATTTCCACCAAATAAATTTCCATGTATGCCTAAGTCTTTTGCCATACATATTTTTTGTGTTATCCGTTTCATTGTACCATTCAATTCAAAAAAAGTTTTAAATATTAAGCCAGCTATAAACCCGCCAGCCCAAAGGGTATAGTAATAAAGGTGCCTGAAATGTTTGTAGAAAAATTAGCAACAACAACCTGCACCATGCCAGCTATGGCGGCATCGTGAAGTAATAAAGATAATATGTTGTTGTAAAAGCATTGTTGAAGGTGTTTACCTTTTGCTAATTGCGTTGCAAAAGTAATTACAAAAACAGTAAAGGCAATTAATTTCGTTATTGAGTGAAAGTTATTTTAACATTGGTTCATATATAGCAATAACTTTTGCATAATGTTCATCATACAAGTACCAATTTTCTGTTTCTTTTTTTAAAATATAGTTAGTGCTATCAATATCATTGCGATTTAAGATATTATCAGTGATAAATGACGAATCAATTTTTTTAATACCACCGTAAGAGAGCCATGTACTTTCGTAAAGTGTGATTAGATAAGTAGAATCTCCTAGTTCTCCCCAAAAGCCGTCCATTCTATGATAGGCAAAGCATAAACATAATGAACCTGCGGTACCATTCCTATTTAAAAAAAGGTTGGGGTCAAGCATATAACTGTTTTTATCAATTAAATTATGGATCTTCAAACTTAAGAACGAGGTATTAGTTTGCGTAACAACTTTTGGTGCAGAACAGCTTAAAAAAATGAAGTAAATTATAAATCGCCTCATTATTAACAAAGATGATTTATCAGGTGTTTTAGTTGTTAATAGCTGAAAAAGGAATAAAAATAAAAAATTTTTCAAAAACCATTTACTTTTTCTATACCTCAGTGTATAAAGGGGTATGATTGTACCTGTAAACCAAAAAAATAAGCCTTTAACTGTTATTCTTCAATACGTTGAAAAGCTAAAAGGTGAATTTACCGATGCACGATATCTTCAAATAACTTACCTATCATGTTTTTTATGTTACGGTATTTATAAACTGCATTGGGAGGTTGTAGCACAAAATTTTCTAATTATTCTTTTTGTAGGGCTTAGTACGCAAATGGCAGGTATTGCTCTAACAAAAAAACCAATATCATCATTAAAAAGTGCTTTAATAACCATACTGGGTATAACCATTTTGCTAAGGGCACAAGAACCTTATGTATATGCCTTAGCTGCTGCTGTGGCAATAGCATCAAAATTTCTTGTCAGGTTTAGAGGTAAGCATATTATTAACCCTGCAAATTTTGGTATTGTAGCAGCCATATTGCTAACGGGTGATGCTTGGATATCACCCGGGCAATGGGGTAATACGGCAGTATTACTGTTTATGATAGGTGCCGCAGGTATGATGGTATTATTAAAAGTGGGTCGGTTGGATTTGGCACTGCCTTTCTTGCTGGTTTTTGGTGGCTTAGAGTTTTTTAGAACTATAGTACTTTATGGTTGGCCTATGGATTTCTTTTGGCACAAAATGCTAAATGGCTCCCTGATGCTATTTACTTTTTTTATGATAACCGACCCCAAAAGCACTCCCAACCACCAGAAGGGCAGGGTGATTTTTTCGGTTTCAGTGGCATTACTGGCTTTTGTTCTCGGCAACTTTCAGTATGTATATGTAGCACCTGTATGGGCATTATTCGTGCTTTCTCCTCTCACCATTTTTTTAGACAATAAGTATAAGGCAAAACATTTCGATTGGAATACATCAATTATCAAACACAATAAATAAAGCAATTATGAAAAACAGTATTAAAAAAACACTAGCCCTATTGCTTGTGGTTTGCTTGGCAACCCAAAGCGGATGGGCATTTTGCGGTTTCTATGTGGCCAAAGCCGGTGCGGAGCTATTCAATAACAAATCGCAGGTAATCTTAGTAAGAAATGGAAACAAAACCACCATTACCATGGCAAATGATTTTAAAGGCGATGTGAAAGATTTTGCAATGGTGGTTCCCGTGCCTGTAGTATTGAAGCGCGACGACATAAAAGTGGTTAGTAACGAGTTATTTAATAAGCTGGATGCATACAGTGCACCACGTATTGTAGAGTATTATGATGAAAACCCTTGCGAAATAGAATATTCCATAAAATATGAGTCTATGGCTAATAAAGCAGTAGCTACTGAAGCTGCTGAGGATGCAATTGAAGTAGAAACAGATAAGTATCAGGTGAAAATTGAAGCCAAATACTCTGTTGAGGAGTATGACATACTAATATTATCGGCAAAGGAATCAAACGGATTGAAACGTTGGCTTACTGATAACAAGTATAGTATTCCCAAAAAAGCAGAAGAAGTTTTAGACCCGTACATAAAAGCCGGATTGAAGTTTTTTGTGGTAAAAGTAAACCTTGAAAAGCAAAAGCTAATGAATAATGGCTACCTGCGTCCTTTGCAAATAAAATTTGAGCACAAGCGTTTTATGCTACCCATCCGTTTAGGCATGGCTAATGCAAATGGAGAACAAGATATGCTGGTATATGCCTTTAGCAAAAAAGGCAGGATAGAAACGGCTAATTACCGTACGGTGAAAATACCCAGTAATAAAGATATACCCTTGTTTGTAGAACGCAGGTTTGATAAGTTTTATAAAGCTGTTTTTGAAAAAAGTTATAAAACTGAGAGACGAAATGCTGTTTTTTTAGAGTATGCTTGGGATTTAAGCCCTAGAAACTACGTAAAATGTGACCCGTGTGTGGGTGAAGTACCTAATTATTCTGATTTATATACTGCGGGTGTAGATTGGCTAAATACAATGGGAAACTCTATTAACCAATATGCTAGTGTGTATTTTACCCGCCTCCATGTGAGGTATAGCAGAGATAAGTTTCCGCAGGATTTAATGTTGATGGAAACACATAATACAGAAAATTTTCAGGGTAGGTATGTAATTCATCATCCTGCAAAGGGTAGTTTGGCATGTAGTGCAGGGCAAGATTATTTATACAATTTAAAAAACCGCCGTACAAGAGAAATACAAGAACTTTCTGCTCTTACAGGTTGGGACACTAAAAAATATGCTTATTACGTTGATGAGTATAGTGATTTGATTGAAAACGAAAAAAGCAATAATACGGATAGAAAGCAAAACGTGGTTTTACCTGTGTATGATGCACCAAACAATGGGGGTAATGGGCAGCAATGGCAAATATTATTCTATATAAGCCTTAGCTTTTTTGTATTGCTTAGTGCTTTTCAAATGCGGCAGTTATGGCTGCGTAGTATAAAGAAATAGATGGTTGGTGTGGATTAGTAGGTTACCGTCATGCGTTTTGCATGGCGGTTTTTTTATGGTATGAAAACAATTGAAACGTTTGATGGTTCACTTTGGTAGTTTTATCGATAAAAACCCTCTATTAGAATAATTTAATAAAGTAAGGGGGTATAGCGTTATGTACTTTCGCGCCTGATTTTAAAACTATGAGAAGACTAACCGCTTTATTGTTATTTATGTGCCTTGCAGCAATGTTTGTTGGGGCGCAGTCTCGCTATACTATTAGTGGGACAATTAAGGATGCCTCCAACGGGGAGGAGCTAATTGGTGCTACTGTAAAAGTGCAGGGCACAAGTATAGGAGCCGCTACTAATGTGTACGGCTTTTACTCACTTACCCTAGATAAAGGGAAATACAAAATTGTATTTAGTTATGTAGGCTACGACTCTAAAGTAATTGAGGTTGACCTTACCCAAAACAAAACCCTTGGCATTGAACTGGCAGAAACAGTGCAAGAAGTGGGGGAGGTTATTGTTACCGGAGAAAAGGCAGACAAAAACATTAGTGAGAACAAAATGAGCGCTGTAACACTGGATATAAAAACAGTGAAAAAGGTACCTGTGTTACTGGGCGAGAATGATGTGATAAAAGTAGCACAGTTACTACCCGGTGTACAGGCTGCAGGTGATGGAAATACGCTTACTATTGTGCGCGGGGGTAATATAGACCACAACCTTGTGTTGCTTGATGAGGCTGTAGTATATAATCCTTCACATGCCATTGGGTTCTTTTCGGTTTTTAATGGTGACGCAATAAAAGATTTTGAAATATACAAAGGGGGTATCCCTTCTCAGTTTGGTGGGCGATTGGCAAGTGTTATGGATGTGCGTATGAAGGAAGGGAATAAGAAAAAGTTTTCAGCCAGCGGAGGTATAGGCATTTTATCTTCAAGGCTTACGCTTGAAGGTCCTATTAAAAAGGATACCGGTTCTTTTATTATATCTGCACGAAGAAGTTATTTCGATTTATTCTTTCCATTATCTCAAAATACGGAAGATGCTAAAGCATTTTTTGGAGATTTGAATGTAAAAGCAAACTATAACCTTTCTGATAAAGACAGAGTTTTTCTATCGTTTTATACAGGTATAGACAGACTTGGATTTGGTGGTATTTTTGGTTTTGGATGGGGAAATACCACAGGTACAGCCCGCTGGAACAGGATAATAAACAGTAAAATGTTTATGAATACCAGTGTTATAGTTAGCAGGTATAACTATAATTTAGAGTTTAATATTTCGCCAAACTTAAACCTTCGCCGTAACAATTATATTCAAGACTATGGTGTAAAATCAGACTGGACTTATTTCATCAGCCCGAAAAGTAAGCTGCGTTTTGGTTTGTTTAATGTATTTCACCAGTTTAGACCCGGTGAAACAGAGCCAATTACCTCATCTTCCATCATCCTGGGAGATTCATTGCCTAAAAAGCGTGCTTTTGAGCAAGCATATTATCTAAGCCATAAAGTAGATATTAATGATAAATTAAATATTGAGTATGGGACACGTTTATCGGTATTTTCAAATGTTGGAGAAGGTAGAGAATTTACATACTCAAATGGTGCGCCCACATATATAGATCCTGCTAATCCTGGTGTAAGAATTTCATCGTTGCCTTTCATTCAAGATACGCTTAACTATTCATCAGGTGAGTTTTATAATACCTATGCAGGCATTGAACCTAGATTGAATATAGCTTATCAAATTGATTCGGTAAGCTCTGTGAAAGGTTCATATAACCGTATGTATCAATACATGCATTTAGTACAAAATACTACGGCAAGCACGGGGCAGGAGTTTTGGATACCAAGCAATCCGCACATAAAACCGCAGTTTGCAGACCAAGTGGCTGTGGGGTATTTCCGTAACTTTTTAGACAATCAGTTGGAAGCATCTGCTGAAGTATACTACAAGCAAATGCAAAACACAGTGGAAGTAATTGATAATGCCGACCTTGATTTTACTGAGCCCATTGAAAGCCAGTTAGTGCAAGGACAAGGTAGAGCATACGGTATAGAGTTTTTATTACGTAAGCCTAAAGGCAGGTTAAATGGTTGGCTAAGCTATACACTGAGCCGCAGCCAACGAAGAGCTGATGGTATTAATAATAATGAGTGGTACTCTTTCCGTTTCGATAGAAGACACTATGCAACAGCGGTAGTGGTGTATGATGCAAGCGACCGTGTGAGTATTGGAGCAAACTTTGTTTATGCTTCTGGTGAGGCAGTAACAGTACCTATAGGGTTTTATGAAATTGACGGAAAATCTGTAGCACAATACAGCGACCGTAATAGTTTCAGAATGGCTGATTACCATCGTATGGATTTATCGTTGACCCTTTACAGAAAAAAGAGACCGGGTAAGCGATACAAGAACGAGAGTAATTGGGTGTTTTCTATATATAATGTATACGCTAGAAAAAACTGGTTCTCGCTTGACTTTAGAGAAGATGAAGACGGAAACAGAAGCACATTCCGTACCTACTTATTCCGTATAGTTCCATCAGTTACTTACAACTTTAAATTTTAAATAATACAATGAAAAACCTTAAAAATAGTATATACGCACTAGCACTTATTGTATTGTTTAGTGCTTGCGAAGACAAAATTGATATAGACCTTTCTTTTGCCGGGCAAAAACCTGTAGTTGAGGGTAGGGTGAGCACGGAAACTGATAGCTCTTTTGTGAGGCTTAGTTATACGGCTCCTTACAACTCAAATGCAAAAGCACCTATAATAACCAACGCAGTTGTAGAGGTAACAAAAGGTAACGACCCTGCTGTAACGTTTACCCATATTGGTGACGGTGTGTACAAGCCTACTCAGGGATATGCGGGAGAGAAAGACAATAATTATAAATTACGTATAGTAATTGATGGAAAAGAGTATACCTCAGAGTCGTATCTATACCCTATGTTTGATGTAGAAGATACTTTAGAGCAAAAGTTTGAGCCGGCTTCAGGCTTTTTAGATGAAGGATATTCTATTACCTATTACGCGGTATATAATCAAAAACCCATAAAATACTATTGGTTTGATTTTGGAAAGAATGACACCCTTGAAGATGCCGATATACTTTTTAATAATGAAGATATAGTATTTAACCAACGTTCACCTTTTGAATTGCCTTTTTTTAGAGCTCAAAAAGGAGATTCGGTAATGCTACTTTTCAGAAGTATAGATAGAAGCACAAATAACTATATTGAAGCTTTAAGTAATTTAAATAGTGGTGCTCCAGCAATATTTCAGGCACCTCCAGCTAACCCACCTACAAATATTCAAGGTGATGCTTTAGGTATTTTTTATGCTATGGATGTAGTACGTAGGTGGCGAATTATAGACTAAAGAAAACAGCCCTAAAATATAAAAGCGACTCTGTAAAGAGTCGCTTTTTTTATTTAACAATTGAGTTTTTTGAAGACTATCTAAACAAGGTTAATACACCTTTATAATTGTGGTAAAACCCGTATACATCACGTAATAAGTATACATAAGTATATTGCCCCTCAATACAATCTTTTCCTTTATAAGTACCGTCCCATCTTTTTAGCGGGCTGTCTGATTCAAATACTTTTTGCCCCCAGCGATTATATACCTTCAAGCTGTACTCCTGGTAATAAAGTGTTCCTTCACCGCCATAAGTTGGGTTTAAGGGGTCTTTGTTTGGTGTGAAGGCATTGGGTACATGGAAAAAGAAATCAGGGGCAACAAAAATAGATTTTGTTAGTGTATCAAAGCAGCCTTTAGCATTGCTTATAATTAATGTTACAGGTAGCGTAACTGTATCGTTATATTGAAACTGGGGGTTTTGTATAGTACTTAAATTACCCATACCCAAATCCCAATACCATTGGTTTGCATCAATTGATGAATCTATAAACCGTATAGTTGTATTTTTAGCATCAAAATCTATTTTTTCAATCCCAAAGCGGGCTTGCGGTAAAGGTTTCACCTCAGCCTCGTTTACTTTAGTGGCTTTTGCTTCACAACCAAAGTTTGATAAAACATTTAATGTAATGGTATAATTACCTGTATTTGCATAGGTATGTGTAGGGTTACTATCATTAGTTATAGTACCGTCTCCCAAGTTCCAGTTCCAGTTTGTTATAAAACCGGGCGAACTGGTACTTTTATTTTTAAACTCTGAAGGTTGGAATAAGCAAGTAGGGTCTACTGAGAAATTAGCAATAGGTGAGGGCAATGTATAAACAGCCACTGTAGCAGTATCTGTGCAATTGTCATCAGTTGTTATTTGCAGTAATACATTAAATGTATCGGGGTTTACATAAAACTTACCCGGAGGGTTCTCACCAAAATCAATAGTACCATCTCCAAACTGCCATAAATACTCTTTAATGTTGCCGCCATTGGCAGTTGAGCCCGAAGCAGAGTAATTAAATAAATTTTCTTCTAAACATTGTGTATCATCATCTACTAAAGCTACAGCAACAGGAGTAGGATAAAACTGTATTACCCTTTGTGCAGAATCAATACAGCCTTTATTAGAAATCAATTCTAAAATTACCGTTTTGTTGCCATCCGTTGCAAATACTTTGGGCAGGGGGTCTTTTACATTATCAGTTGTTCCGTCTCCAAAATCCCAATTATAAGTATCAATAGTACCCACAGGTATAAATGAGGGTGCTGCTGAAAATGTGAAACTGTGGTCTTTAAAACAACTTATTGTTTTGTCTACTGTAAACGCTGCATTTGGCATAGGGTTTAGCAGTACACTTTTAGTTATAGAGTCTGTACACCCGTCGTTTGTAATAACCCTTAATTGTATATTATATGCACCGTAATTGGTATAGCTTTTATTTAGCCCGCTATTACTTATAGGGCTTCCATCTCCAAAATTCCAAAGCCTGGTTTGCACAAACCCTTTTTCAGTAAATGTGGTATCGGTAAAGTTAAACTTATTACCGTCTAAGCATTGTTCGGCATTATCAATTGAAAAGTCTACAAAGGGGTCGCCATGCACATATACATATTTTCTTGCAGTATCAAAACAACCTATACCCGTGCCTATCTTAAGCGATACCAAAAAAGAGTCAACACTACCGTAGTTTCTGTTAAACTCTAATGGCAAACCGGTTCGGTCGTCAACAGGCGAGCCGTCTCCATAAGTCCAGTGTCTTGAGTTTATAGTGTCGCTATCAGAAAAAGAAGTATCCTTAAACTCAAAATCATTTGCAGAGAGGCACTGGCTGGTATCATTTATAGTGAATCCTGCCTTGGGCTGCTCAAAAACTTTAACTGTAGTTATTGCTGTATCCCTACAATCTTGACTGGAAGTAACAATTAAAGAAATATCATACTCACCGGGCTTGGTATACGATTTTGTAAACTGTTTCAAACTGGTTTTAAAACCATCGTCTAAGTCAAATGCCCATTTTTGTAGTCCGCCCTGTCCAAACTCAATAGTAGAACTGTCTCTTATAGCAAAAACGTTGTTATTGAAACATTGCTGTGTACTATCAACAAAAAACCTGGCTTCTGGATGCTTTACAACTAAAACAATACGGGTTAACCTAGCTTTACAACCATCACCACTTTCTGTTGTCATGGTAGGGTAAAAAGCTCCGTTTTGGTTAAATTTAACATTTACAATTTCACCGGTTTGCTTACCTCCGGGGCCAAAGTCCCATTTTGTTGAATTTGGCTTCACGCTGGGGACAGATGTGTTGGTAAACTTAAAATCATTATCCATTAAACATTGTAAATTATCATTTACAATAAAGCGTGGGATAATAGAATCGTGATAAACAACCATAGTATCCCATGCTACGCAGCAGTTCCATGATTTTTTCACCCAGTATTTGCCGGGTATATCGGCCTTGAAAGATTCTGTAGTAGCAATGGGAAATTTAGGGTTGGTTCCCATTTCTCCCTCGGGGTCTCCAATAGGGGCATTTAGTGTATCGTAGTACCAATCGTATGTAGCTCCGGGGTTATTTACGGATGAAGCAAAAAAGGTAATTAATCTGGGTTTTATACAAAGTGTTGTATCACCATCACCCAAATTTAATGTAGGAGCCTCTTTAATTCTGATAAGTTTAATTTTATCTATAGGACTTGAGTTAGCATTTGAGGCATAAACCCTGAGAGTGACTGTATAGCATCCCGGGGCAGTAAACTTATGTACAGGCTTTTCTCCCCAAGCCGTATCCTTCGAGCCTGACAATGGGTCTCCAAAAATCCAACGCATTGAGTCAATTTTCACCCCTCCTAAATCATTTTCCCATGCTTCTTGAAGAATCTCAAAATGAGTAGAGTCATCAGAGCAAAATTTCTTCTCTCTTAACGGCTTATAATTACTAAACCAACTTTGATTGAAGGTTGGAAAGAATAATCCCGATTGAGCATTAAGTTGTATTATATTTCTTTGTAAATCAGCATCAGAACCCGCTAATTCTGGGTTATTAATTACTCCTAAATTAAAGCCGTCATTTTCAATAACATAAATTTTCCCATCTGGAGCTAGTTGCAAGCCCCCCGTTGGGCTAAAAGTATCTGCAGAGATGTTTGAAATAGTAGCTTTTAACATTACGGTATCCGTTTCCTCAAGGTCAATTTGAAATAACGTATTACTACCATCAAGCGGGGGTGCAAGCCCATAGTTGGGAACATATAAGAATTTGCTGCTAGGCGAAAAAGCTATACTTGAACGCTTGCCCAAAATTACCCAGTCATCACCGGGTGCATTGGTAAAGCTTAAGTATTCTGAAATTTCGCCAGTAGAATTGTTGAATTTAAAAATTTGTAACGGGCTAGAGATTACTAAAAATTCTCCATTGGGAGAAAATTTCATTTGCCCTGATTCATCACCTGAAATACCTCCCAGGCTTATTTCGGGAGTTGGGTCTACTCCACCGGCATCAGAAACAAAATATGCTTGAAACTCGTTTTGATTTTTAATCTTTACTACTACCCAATAAGATTCTCCATCAGCGTGGTCAGTTGCGGCAATCATTTCAGTAGTATTTTGTACTAACACTTGGTTTGCCTGACCGGTAGGGAAAACCCCGGGGGCAGTACCAGCTTGTTCTAACACGGTATAGCTCAATCCATTTATATTGGCTATTGTATCATCAATAGTAAAAAGCCAATACTTATCTAAAACGTTTTTACTTGGTAAAATAAGTGCAGATTGGGTTGAAAACCTGGAACCATTAAGCGGAAAAACAGTATCTTGATAAGGAAAATGCCCGAAGTGCCAAATTGAATCTCCATCAGTATAAAATTTCAAATCTCCACACCTACTGGCAATACTGGCACTACCTTCTCGCATATACACATTACCAACTTGTGAAATGTTTGGTGGGTTGCAATTAAAATCCATTGCTAAACCATTACCGAACATCCAATAGTTTGCTACCCGTTGTGTAGTGTGGTGTTGGACTGATTGGGTAAAGCCAGAAAAATACATACCCTAAAGGAGTATGAGCAAAAAAAATGTTCTTATTTGCTTATTCACCAGCATTACTTAATATAAAGACAAAGCAAGACTTAAAAAAGTTGCCTACCTTAATTTATGCAACCTCAAATATATGAAAATAAGAGCATTAAATAATTGAAACAGAAAACTATTTCGATGAAAAAACAAGCCTGTTTTTTCATCGGTTTGTATAAAATTTGAATTGAAGTAGGCATCTGTTTTTTTTAAGCTTGGCAAGTTTAACTTTGTGCTGTTTTTATGAATAAAATAAATATAATAGGTGGAGGCTTAGCAGGTTCTTTAATGGGCGTGTATTTAGCCAAAAAGGGGTTTGATGTTCATTTGTTTGAACGTAGACCTGATATGCGTAATGAAAAAATATTAGCAGGTAGGTCTATAAATCTGGCACTATCCACCCGTGGAGTAAAAGCCCTTGAAAAAGTGGGTTTAGCAAAAGAAATTTTGGATGATGGTATACCCATGTATGGCAGAATGATGCATAGTATTGATGGTACCTTAAGCTATCAGCCTTATGGTAAAGAAGGCGAAGCTATATATTCGGTTTCAAGAGGAAGGTTAAATATTAAACTTTTAGAGTTGGCTGATGAATACCCCAATATAACCTTGTATTTCAATCATAAGTGTGTTGATATTGATATTGATGAGGGCATAGCTTATTTTGAAGATGAAAATGGAAACACAATTACCTCTAAAGCGGCACGAAATATTGGCACGGATGGAGCATATTCGGCAGTTAGAGAAAAAATGCAACATAGTGGTAGGTTCGACTACTCACAATCGTACTTGAGACATGGATATAAGGAACTAGAGATACCACCGGGTGAAAACGGTAGTTTTTTAATAGAAAAAAATGCGTTGCATATTTGGCCACGGGGTAACTATATGATGATTGCCTTGCCAAACCCGGCAGGAGATTTTACTTGTACATTATTTTTACCTTTTGAAGATGGGGAACATAATTTTGAGAACCTAAATTCCCCTGAAAAAGTAACCCAATTTTTCAAAACTCAATTTCCTGATGCAGTGCCTTTAATGCCTACTTTGCTTGATGATTTTGAAAAAAATCCAACATCATCATTGGTAACGGTTAGGTGCTACCCTTGGATAAAAGATGACAAACTGGCTTTATTAGGTGATGCTGCTCATGCAGTAGTACCTTTTTATGGGCAAGGAATGAACTGTAGTTTTGAAGATTGCGATATTTTAGACGATTGTATTAACCAATTTGGAGATGATTGGGATGCTGTCTTTAAAAATTATCAGGAACTACGCAAAACCAATGCCGATGCAATAGCAGATTTAGCTTTGCAAAACTTTATAGAAATGCGCGACTGGGTGGGCGACCCTGAGTTTTTGAAGAAAAAGCAAATTGAGCATGATTTGGTAGAACTTTATCCTAATGAATTCAAATCTCAGTATGGATTGGTAACTTTTTCTACAGAGCCCTATAGGAAAGCACTAAATCAGGGTGAAAAAAATGATAAGGTGTTAAAAACCATAATGACAGAAAATATTGATGTACATGACAAAGACAGGATATTGACATTAATAAAAGAGGTGAAGGCATAAATAAAATGACATCAAAATTTGGAAAGTGGATTGGTGGAGGATTAGGCTGGGCTTTTGGCGGACCTATTGGCGGGATAATAGGTTTTGTAGTAGGCTCGTTATTTGATAATAGTGATGATGCCGAAGGCTTTGCAAGCAGGCAAAATACTAGTGGTAGAACACAAGCTGGAGATTTTGCTATTAGCTTAGTAATACTGGCCGGGGCTGTAATGAAAGCCAATGGTGAAAAGCTTAAAAGCGAGCTGGATTATATAAAGGAGTTTTTTAAGCAAAACTACGGTGTTGAGAAAACCAAGGAGTTGATGTTGGTTTTGCGTGATACAATAGATAAGCCTTACTCTTTACGTGAAGTTTGCTTGCAAATAAAGGCTAACCTTACACATGCCGTACGTTTACAACTACTGCACTTTTTAGTTGGAGTTGCACAGGCTGATGGCACAATTGATGCTGCTGAGCTAAGTGTATTGAAGCAAATAGCCGGTTATTTGGGTATAAGTAACTACGATTTTGAATCAGTGCGGGCTATGTATATGCATGAAACCAATGGTGCGTATAAAGTACTGGAAATAGAGCCTGATGCAACTGATGATGAAGTGAAAAAGGCGTATAGAAAAATGGCAGCCAAATACCACCCTGATAAGGTATCTCATTTGGGTGATGAGGTTATAAACGGGGCAAAAGAAAAGTTTCAGCAGCTAACGGCAGCTTATGAAACTATAAAAAAGCAAAGAGGAATTAAATAAGTAATTTAGCAGGTATGAAATCTCAGAAAAATATACTTAAGCTTGGTTTTTTAACCCTGTTGTTAGTTCTGATTTCTGTAATAGTAAATGCAAAATCTAACGACAGTGCAGAAATTAAAAAAGTAATGGATGCCCAAGAGTATGCATGGAGTAAAGGTGATTTAGATGGGTTTATGAAGGGCTATTGGAAGTCTGACAAGCTAAAATTTATTAGTAAAAACGGAGTTACCTATGGCTGGCAAAATACCTATGACAGATATAAAAAGGCGTATCCGAACAAAGAGGCAATGGGTTCTTTGAAGTTTGAAATAATTTCTATTGAATCATTTGCTGATGAAAATTTCCATGCTATTAATGCCAACCCGATGAAAAATAAAACCTATATGGTAGTGGGTAAATGGAGGACATACGATACGCCAAAAGCTGCCAGAGGTTACTTTACACTAATATTCAAAAAAATTGAGGGCAATTGGGTAATTGTTTCAGACCACACTAGTTAAAGAGGATGCCCTATATACTAAAACTGGCTTATGAAGGAAGCCGTTATCACGGGTGGCAAATTCAAAATAATGCACATTCAATTCAAGCCGAAATAAATAACGGGCTTTCAAAAATTTTAAGAGAAGAGGTTGAAACTATAGGCTGTGGCCGAACGGATAGCGGTGTCCATGCTTCTTGTTTTTATGCCCAATTTAATTTTAATGAGCGCATTAACGAAGGTTTTGTTTTTAAACTAAATAATATTTTACCTGACGATATAGCAGCTTACGAGCTTTATACCGTGCCTGATGGATTTAATATTAGGTTTGATGCTACTTACAGAAAATATGAGTACCATATTCATCAAAAACCTAACCCCTTTATTACTAATAGAAGTTATTACAGGTATGGCAAGTTAGATTTTAATGCTATGAACCAAGCTGCACAAATTTTACTAAACTATACCGATTTTGAATGTTTTAGTAAAGTACATACCGATGTACATACATTTAACTGTGCTGTAACCAAAGCTATTTGGGAATCGGTTGGAAATGAAAAATGGGTATTTACCATACAAGCCAACCGTTTTCTTCGCAATATGGTGCGCGCTATTGTTGGCTCGCTTCTTGAGGTAGGCACTGGCAAAATCGGGTTAAACGATTTTGAAGAAATAATAAAAAGTAAAAAACGCTCAGAAGCAGGGCAATCAGTTCCTGCCCATGCACTATATTTGGTAGATATTGGTTACGATTTTGAAGCGACTAAGTGGCATAAAATAGATGGCTAACAATAGCGATAAGAAAAAAGAAGAAAATACAGGCAGCAAGCAAAGTTGGTCATTATTGGGTAGAATATTCATGCTGGCAGCTCCATACAAAGGGTTTGTGGTTTTAGCTGTAATATTAACCCTACTGGGAGCATGGTTAGCCCCCTTCAGAACCGATTTGATACGTGTAATGCTGGATGATTATGTGGCAAAGGGCGATGGGGAAGGTTTATTACGTTTAACTTATGGTTTAATCGGGCTATTGGTTGTAAATGCATTTGTAAACTTCGGTCAGTCTTGGGTTACGGCATTTTTAGGGCAATCTGTAATAAAAGATTTACGCCTGAGAGTATACAGCTTTGTAACACGTTTAAAACTCAAGTATTTTGATAAAACCCCTGTAGGCACGGTAGTTACGCGAACTGTAAGCGATATAGAGTCACTTTCAAACGTGTTTTCATCGGGTTTTATAGTTATTGCGGGCGATTTACTTCAAATAGGCATTATTCTGTATTATATGTTCAATACAAACTGGCAGCTTACACTGGTATGCTTGTCAGTACTTCCATTGCTTATAGCGGCTACTTATATTTTTAAAGAAAAAGTAAAAAAATCGTTTACCCAGGTTCGTAATGCAGTTTCAAACCTTAATGCTTTTGTACAAGAGCACATTACAGGTATGCAGATTGTGCAGATATTTAACAGAGAAAAAGAAGAATATAAACGGTTTGAAAGTATTAATACCCTGCATAGAAATGCCAATATAAAATCGGTACTGTATTATGCATTGTTTTTTCCTGTGGTTGAAATAATTACTGCTACCGCAACAGCATTGGTTGTGTGGTATGGTATAAGGCAAAGTATTGGGGGTAATATAAGTTTCGGTACTATAGTATCATTTATTTTGTATATAAACCTGTTCTTCAGACCCTTGAGACAAATAGCAGACCGTGTAAATACCTTGCAAATGGGTATGGTATCGGCAGAGCGGGTTTTTAAGCTTATAGACAGCAAACAAGATGCTGAACCCAGTGGGAATTATGCACCTGAAACCATTAAAGGCAATGTAGAGTTTAAAAATGTTTGGTTTGCTTATAATGATGAGGAATGGGTGCTGAAAGATATTTCATTTAAGGTTGAAGAGGGAGGTACATTGGCACTTGTTGGAGCTACCGGAGCAGGGAAATCATCAATAGTAAACCTAATTAATAAGTTTTACCGGATAAATAAAGGAGAGATTTTAGTTGATGGCGTTAATGTAAACGAGTATGATACTTATGCTTTGCGCAAACATGTAGCAGTGGTTTTGCAAGATGTTTTTCTGTTTTCAGGCAGTGTGGCATCAAACGTTCGTTTATACGACGACCATATTACCAAAGACCAAATTGTTGAAGCTTCAAAACTTATCGGGGCACACGGATTTATTGAACGCTTGCCCGGTGGGTATGATTTTAATGTAATGGAACGAGGGAGTTCACTTTCTGTTGGGCAACGACAAATGATTTCTTTTATACGCGCTTTGGCAGTTGACCCTAAGCTTTTGATTTTGGATGAAGCTACAAGTTCTGTAGACTCAGAAACAGAAGAGTTAATACAAAATGCTATTGAAGTATTAATGAAAGGGCGCACCAGTATTGCCATTGCCCATAGACTAAGTACTATACAGCATGCCAACCGCATTTTGGTGTTGGATAAAGGAAAAATAGTTGAAAGTGGAACCCACGATGAGCTATTAGCCAATAAAGGCTATTATGAAAAGCTGCATAATTATCAGTTTGCAGTAAGCTAAAACTATTCTACCAGTATTTTCTTTACTGTAGAGTGGTTGCCTTGAATAATTTGGACAGTATAAATACCCTTTACAAATCTTGCTACATTAATAGTCAACGATTCATCAATTGTTTTAGTGGTAAAAACAACTCTTCCTAAAACATCAGAAATTGAAACGGGTGAACTAAATATTTTAGTTTCATTGTTTGCTCACAATAATTTTTCGGGTTTGGTTCACCCTATTATTGTGTAAAGTTACAAAATATACACCGCTCTTTAGTTGGCTAATATTTATTGCTGTAAGTTCATTACTTGCTTCAGCATTAATAATTACTTTACCTAAATTATCAGTAATCTTCACATCAATCGGCTCACCAAAAAAGCTATTGTCAATATACAGTTGCTCTTTGGCCGGGTTGGGGTATACTTTTATAGCATCGGCAGATAATTCTGCAATACCAATCGTTGAAAAGAAAAAGTTTAGTGAATTATTTGCACAACCCGATGAGTCTGTTGCAATAACTCTATAATTTCCCTCTTGGGTTGGGTAGTATGAGCGCCCAGTAGCACCATTAATATCTACACCGTTAAACTGCCACTGAAACGTAACTGATGAGTTACTATTATCGGCTATAAGGCTGTCGTTTACTTTTGTGATTGATGTTACACCGGGTCCCGGAAGTATAGTAATAGAAATAGTTTCAGTTGATGAACAACCGTTAGCAGAAGTTCCCTTTACATTATAAGTTATTGATGTAGGAGGGTTTATTACAACAGAATCTCCGCTGGTTGAGCTTATTGCAAATACGGGAGACCATGCAAACTCTTGCGCACCAGTAGCATACAGCTTAGTGCTTTCACCACGGCACAGCACTGATTTTCCTGCACTTACCACTACAGTGGGTACATCCTCAGCTTCAATAAACTGTTTCATTTCAAGCGTATCGTAACCAAACTGGTTTCCTGTAATTAATGTTACATCATATATTCCTGCACTTGTATAGGTAACCTCAGGGTTTTTATCCGTAGAAGTTGCAGGTATTCCTCCTTCAAAAATCCACTCGTAACTTGTAGGGAAGTTTTGGCTATTGTCGTTAAACTTAACGGTATTGGGTAAGCAAAAAGCTGTATCATTATTTGCAAAACCCGCATCAGGCTTTTTAGTGTTAAATCCTGAGCAAAAGGCTCTTACACTAATATTATCTAAATACAGATTATTACCGAAATCGTTATAGGCAACAAACTTTAATACCACATTCTTTTCACCGTCAAAATCACTCAAATCAATTTCATTACAAGGTGTACCCGCAAAAGTAGAAACACACCAATCCGATTCATTTGCCGGGGTAAATGATGATGTTAAACCTGCATTAGTAGAAAAATTTCCCATGGCAGCAACTCTATGTGGAAAGGTTTTACCACTATCGGTAGAGGCATAAATTATTAATGAGTCTCTTTTATTAGCATTTCTAGCTCTGTAGGCATGCTGGAAGCTTAATACAGCATCTGCATTTCCGCTTAAATCTATTACAGGAGTTATAAGTCCGTCGCGTTCTCCTATTTGGCTGTAATTGTAAAAGTTCATACGTAAAGCTTTTGAGCCGTTTGGAGAACTACTTACATTGGCTACACTCCAGGTTATTCCATTATCGGGATTTTCTAGGGTAAAACCCATCGCATTTAATGAGCCGTTTTCAAAGTCTTCGCTATACAATGTTTCTTTACCTTGTGCAGCTACATTGATATAATTTTTTAAGAAAATAGAGTCACTTCCTTCAGTGTTACTTACAACCAACGACACATCGTAAGTGCCTATGGCATTATAACTAACTATTGGGCTAGCTTGCGTTGATGTTGAGGGGGAACCGTTGGGGAAATACCATTTGAAACTTTGTGCCTTACCTTGCGATGAACTACTGCCTGTAAAGACAACATCAACACCGGGGCAGGTAACACTAATGTCTGATATTACTTGGGCTACAGGTTTTGCTTTAAGGGTTTTATCTACACACTCCATAGATTTCTCGGCATTTATCCTGCCGCTTCCTAAAAAGCCTGCGAATGCGGTATTAAGTCCGTCAATATCATCAGCGTTATCCAGTAAGCATTGCTCAAGTTGAGCATTGGTAAGGTTTGGATTGTGAGATTTCATCAAACCTAACAAACCTGCTACCATTGGCGAAGCCATTGAGGTTCCGTCGAAAGTAGCATAACTGTTGTTTGCAGCAATAGTACTTCTTATACGACTTCCGGGTGCGGTTACATCTACCCAGGTACCATAGTTTGAAAAATTAGATTTTCTATCGTTTATATCAGAACTGGCAACAGCAATAACTCCATTGTATGCAGCAGGGTAACGTATTTGATTTACTCCATTATTACTGGCTGCTGCAACTACAATACTTCCTCTTGAAGTAGCATAGTTTATAACGGCTTGCGCTGTTTGGCTAAAACCGCCACCACTCCACGAGCAATTTATGATGTCAGCACCAGCATTGGCTGCGTAAGTTATTCCTGCATAGCCTTGAGGTATAGCAGTGGTTGATGATTGATTATCAAAGGTACACTTAACAGGAATTATTGAAATATTATAACCAATGGAGGCTACTCCACGCATATTATTGGTAACAGCACCTGCTATCCCACCCACATGGGTTCCGTGTGTAAAATTTGTCCTGGGGTGGATAGGGTTATTATCATTATTCCCTGCATCCCAACCATGTATATCATCTACATAGCCATTATTGTCATCATCAATATTGTTCCCTGCAATTTCACCGGGGTTACGCCATACGTTTCCATATAAATCAGGGTGGAACATGCTTACACCATCATCAATAATGGCTACTGTTATTGTTGAGTCTCCTTTTGATAAATCCCACGCTTCTCGGGCATTAATCTTCCACAAGCCCCATTGTCCACCGGTTGAATTAGACTGCATATCATTGGGCTGGAAACTATACGAATTGTATGGTACAGGTTCAACATATTCAATATAAGAGTATGCTGAAAGTAATTCAATCAACTCATCAATCATTGCAGGTTCTTTAAATGAAACCTGAAGTACTTGATTAAGGTCTTTACTAAAAGCAGCCTTAAAAGGCATTGTAATTTTATAAATTCCAAAATCAGCACTAAAATTAGCATCAAGACCCGGCAAAACAGGGTTGGCTATAAAGTCTGTGGGGTTAGTGTTGTTTTTATTGTGCAGTGCACTTAAATCGTAGTCGTTTGTGTATTTAAGGTATATTTCTCCGTCAACCTGCTCACTGTTATAGGTTTGAGAATAGGCACTTGAAAAAACAATAGTTAGGGTTATAAGGTATATAAACTTCAATCGGTCAATCATATCTCCGCAATATAAAAAAATTGTATGTACAAATATGTATCGATAAAGACAACGAAAGAGACAGAATAGTTTGTTTAGCGGATAATATTCTTTTGGGTATCCCAAAGCTCCATAATTAACCCGTCTTTTAAGCCACCATTAGGAGCGTAAATTTGCTTGATGCCTGCCCAATCCATTACTGAGAGGTATATACCGGCTGCATGGTCAATTACATCGGCACGGTCAGGATTAAGTTTAAGTTTGTTAATCCGTTCTTTTATAGGAGTGTTGTTAATTTCAGCATATAGTTTTTTAAGGGTGGTAATGTTCATAGGCTTTTCACTACCCTTCATTGCCATATTATACAGCTTACTGATATTTCCCCCTGTTCCTAATGCAATATACTTTTCCTTTTGTGCTGTATTTTCTTTTACCCAAAGTTCCATATCACTCCAAACATTTGGGTTCACTTTATCTTCTTTCAACCGAACCGAGCCTATTTTAAAAGATTTAGCATTTAAAATCTCCCTATCTTTAATTATGGTAATTTCAGTACTCCCACCACCTACATCTATATTTATAAAGTTTCCCTTTGCAGGGAAAGATGACATTACTGATTTGAGAATTAACTCCGATTCTTTTTCTCCTGAAATTACATCAACTTTAAGGTCGAATTTTTTTTCTACTTTTTTTACTAAGGTATCGCCGTTTTTTGCTTCACGCATGGCACTGGTTGCACAAGCCTTGTAGTGTTTTACACCGTGCACATCTAAAATAAGCTTAAAGGCATTCATGGTCATCAAGAAAAGCTCTTGCTTTTCTTTGCCTACTTTTCCTGTGCTAAACACATCATCGCCCAAACGTAGAGGGATGCGGATAAATTCAACTTTTTTAAATTGAGTACTAAAGTCTTCTGCAGAAATTACTCTGCTTATTAATAGTCGTATGGCGTTTGAACCAATATCAACGGCACCTAATTTCACGCAGCTAAAATAGCCGTGCTACTAAAGTTTGTTGGGGCTTTTGTTTCCACATGTGTTGAAAAGAGTTAGCGAGAGTTTATGACACAAATATGACGCAGTCAAAAATGCATTGATGGTGTAACATTTAATTTTGCAGTTTTATGAAACAAATAATCCCTTATATCCCTTTTTTAACTACTGCTTTTTCAGCTTTCTTTTTTGTTACTCTTATCAAACACTATAACTATAAAAAGCAGCGGTATCTATTATGGTGGACTTTAGGTGTTGTGTTTTATGGGTTAGGAACATTGGTTGAGAGCATTTATACTCTTCACGGCTGGAGCGAGACAGTTTTTAAGTCTTGGTATATATTAGGGGCACTACTTGGTGGTGCACCATTGGCTCAAGGTACAGTACATTTATTAATGAAACCGAAAACGGCTAATACCCTATCGGTTATACTTATTGTGGTGATTATTCTATCAGCCGTTTTGGTAACCCTATCACCTGTTGACCAAGGTTTGGCTCCTTCGGGCAAATTGTCAGGCAAGGTATTAGAGTGGTCCTGGGTTAGGCTAATAACCCCCTTCATAAATATATATGCCTTTATTTTTTTAGTAGGCGGAGCTATATGGTCTGCAAAAAAATATTATACCACCCATAAGCTTAAAAGATATATTGGTAATGTATACATAGGTATTGGAGGTTTGTTGCCCGGTATAGGGGGTAGTTTTTCAAAATTTGGTCATACGGAAGTATTATATGTTACAGAATTTTTGGGTTTAGTGCTAATTTATATCGGGTATAGAATAATAAAAAATGATAAGAGTACTAATACAGCCCCTGCAGATGTTCAAGGTGAAATAGGTGGCTAAACTATTCGTCTTTTTTAAATATCTTCTCTAAAAAGCTGCTGCTTTTGCCTTCAATATCATTCAGTTCAATTTTCAATGCTTTGGCTGATATGGTTATTTCCCAAACGCTTAGCATTAGCGAAACAACCATCATAAACATGCTTGTACCAAACAGTACTTTAGCCCAATACATTTCTTCGGTAAAAAGCAAAATCATACACACTACGCTCAATAATAAACTAAGTACTCCCAGTAATTGCATATTGCGGATTAAGTTTAACCGCAAGCGTAAGTTTTTTATTTGGTTTAGTATTAGCTCATTGGGTTCATTAACGTATTTATCATGCAAATCACGTATTAGTTTGGCTATTGCCAAAAACCTGTTGGTATAGGCAAGCATTAGTAATGAGATGGTACTGAATAAAAGTGCAGGGGTGCTAATTTGCAATTCCATTAGTGCAAAGTAACAAATAATGTTTGTGGTACGGTTATAGCAAACTATTGTACATTTGAGTAAACAACTTTTTCAGGTAAAATTTTTGTAATGAGTAGTTTATGGAGTGGTATTTACCTCTTACGCTAATATCGGGCAGTGGTTTGATAATAATGTCTTCGGCCTCGCAAGTAATTTCCCTTAATGCTGAAATTGAGCGTTTAGCAATGGATAAAGATTATAAAACCATTGTAAATAGAAAGGTAAAACAACTTAAACGTTTAACGCTTTCAACTTCATTATTATATGGCTCTATGCTTTTTATAATTGTTTCAGCTTTGATTAATGCTGTAGATATTGAAGCATTAACCCCTCTTAGCTTTTATATTTTACTTGCAGGTATATTTAGCTTATTATTTGCGATAATATTTTTAGTAATTTATGGGATTACCTCCGTACGAATAAGGCAGCAGCAGGTGCAAATAGCCATTAAAAAACATTAATTATGAACCCGCTTAAGTTAACCGGCTTCTTTTTTTTTAACCTTTTATCAGTATTGGTTATTGCCCAGCACGGTGATTACCATCATTGCTTTTTGCCTGAAAAAAGTTACAGTATTGGTGGCAGTGCGGCTTACCCTGCTGAATTTGGTACAGGAGGTATAAATATTAGAGGGTACAGAAACTTAAATCATAACTTTTGCTTTGGACCTGAAATCAGTTACTTTTCAAAAAATGCCGAAGAAAACTTATTGGATTTTGATTTTGTAGCACATTATATATTTGATATTAAACCTATTGAAATTGGTTTTTATCCGGTAGGTGGTATAAATTATGCCATAGAAAATAAAGAGGGGCACCACGAAGCTGAAACTGCTTTTGGAGCAGTTTTGGGCGGCGGTTTACACCGTAATATTAAAAAGTTTACTCTTTTTGCAGAATACGGACATATTTTTAGCCATTTAAGGGAAAACCAGTTTTTAGTAGGGGTTTTATATACTTTTAACTAGTTATTTTTTTCGTGTAAAAAATGCTATAGCCCCTGCAGGTACTGCTATTAAAAATAACAGTAAAAATTTTGATTTTGGGGCATCATTATTTCTGCTTTCATCGTTTGGAGGTAGCGGTTTTGTTTTTTGCTTTTTCTTCTCTTGTTTAGGTGCTTCTTTTTTATCTTCTTTTTTACCTTGATTTACTTTTTCCTTCTTTTTTGTATTCTTTATTTTTTTAGCATTTGCAATACTGTCCTCATATTGCTTCCTTAAGGCACTATCTTCTTTTAATATAAATTTAAGCCTTTGTATGCTATCATATCTACGATTCATAGCTCGCTGCATTCTGGGAGATAGACCTAAATTATCATCTTCAAACTCGTAATAAGTAATTGAAGCTCCATTATGGCTTCTGTGTGCTATACGCTTTGTTTGTGCATTTATACTTAACCCACAAAAAGTGATAATAAGTGTTAGTACAATATATTTTTTCATAATTGTATTTATTTTTTTGTTATAAAGGCAATTATTAATGCCGGAACTGAAATTAACAGAAGCAACGTAAGATTTATGCTTTGTTGCTTGGGTACAGATTTATTTTCTTTTTTTAGAGATTTAACTTTTTGCTTTTTGGGAATAGTATCTATTTTTTTTTATTTATTCTTTTGTTTAGAATTATGCAGTTTCATTAAACTATCTTGGCGATGTAGGCGGCGAACCCATAAAATACTGTCTCTTTTTCGTAAAGAATCTTGTGTTTTGTAAAAACTGTCAAGCTCTTTTGGTATTTGAAAGTAGTCCTCGGGGTCTATGTTTCCAAGGTTATGGTTATCTTCTATAATAGAATAGTTTATGGCATTTCCGCTATGGCTGCGGTGTGCAATTCTTTTGGTTTGTGCATTAGTTGCCAAACAAAAAAAAGCGATGCAAAGCAGAAGTAGAATATTTTTTTTCATGGTTGGGTTATTTTTTATAGATGAGAGCAATTACTATTGAAGGAATAGCAATTAATAAAAGCAATACAATAGGGAATTGTTGTTTTACACTTTTTTGGGCTTTATGAGTTTTTTTCTTATCAAGGTCTTTTAAATGTTTTTGGTGTAAAGTATTTTTTGTTTTTTTCTCGATGTAAAGTTTTTTAAGACTGTCTATCTTTCTTGCTTTATTTAAACTGTCTAGTATTCTTGTAGAGTCAATATTTTTATGAGTAATTAAAGGTGGCTCAGGCTTAATCATAGCTCCTGCATCTCCTAAATTGTCATTAGTTTGAAATATTGCATAGTTGTTAAGGTTAGCACTGTGGCTTCTATGTGCAATACGTTTTGTTTGTGCAAAAGTGCAGAAACCGAAGATTAAAAGAAGTGCTATAAGCAGAGTAAGCTTTCTCATCCTTTTTTCTTTCCAGTACAATGAGAAATTCTAAAGGTTCAATTTTTTTGAACTTTTATCGCTAACCTTTGTACAGCCTACCGAAACAGGCGTATCTGTGAGGAATAAGATAAAAAGAATAATACTTTTTTGGTTAGTACTTTTTGTACTGCTGTTTATTATTTCCTTTCCTTTTACACTACACCATATACCTAGTATTCCTGCTTTAATAGCTCCATTTTCTGAAAGGCTTGTTAGGTGGTCTGCCAACAACTTATTTCATATTAAACAACCCTATATTTATGAGTTATTATCAGATTCAACAGGGTTATACATACATGTTTTTAACCTTTTAGTTTTCTCATTGGTAATAGCAATTCCTTTGGCTTACCGGGGAAGGGGGTGGAAGCTAAAATCATTAAAGTATTGGTTTAGCACTGTTGTAGCCTACTACTTATCGTTACAGTTGTTTATTTATGGCTTAAATAAGGTGTTTAAATGGCAGTTTTATTTGCCGGAACCTAATACGCTTTATACTTCAGTTGGCGGAACTCACTTAGATTTATTGTTTTGGAGTGTAATGGGGGCTTCCTATCCCTACACTTTATTTTCAGGAATTATAGAAGTTTTACCAGCCTGTTTATTGCTGTTTAAAAGAACACGATTGCTAGGAGCAATAATAGCATTTGCAGTTATGGTAAATGTGGTGATGATAAACTTTAGCTTCGATATTTCTGTAAAAGTATTCTCGCTGTTTCTGCTATTGTTAAGCTTTGTTTTAATACTCCCTTACCTCAAAAAACTAGGGCAGTTCTTTCTACATCAAGCAACCGTTGGTTTAAAGAAGTGGCAACCTGATTACTCAACTACAAAGCAAAAAAATCTTTATATCTCTATTAAAGCAATAGTGATAATATTACTATTATTCGAAGTACTTTCACCTTATTACAACAGCGGTAATTACAATGATGATTATGCTAAAAGACCTGCTTTACATGGTGCCTATGAAACACATAGAATGATTGTTAACGGAGATACTATAATACCTTTAATAGATAATGAGCAGTTTATAAAAAGGATTTTTATACATAGAAAGGGATACTTAATTACCCAAACAATTAAAGATGATATGCAAGACTATAAGCTAACTTATGGTGATAATAATACACTGCAAATAAATAATTACTACATCAATAGTCGCCATAAACTAAGTTATGAAATGCTTAACGATTCAATTGTATACTTTAAGGGTAAACTTGAGGAAGGAAAAGAAATAGAGCTAATGGCCATAAAACTTAATCATAGCCAACTACCTTTATTGCAAAAAGAATTTAACTGGACTATTGACGGATATTAAATAATAAGGGCATCAATCGCGGTTTTGTAATCGTACTGAATATCCTCGTGCAGGGTGCTAAGTGCTTTTTTAATTTTTTGTATCTGGCGGTAGTAAATATTGTGCAGAGCAATATGCCTATCAAGTGGTAACTCTAGCTCTTTAAACTTTATGCAGTAGAAAATTAGTAACTCTACTTCAGTTTGCTTATTACCTGAGTATTTTATGAATTTGTTGGTTGAGCGTAATATTTTGCGAAGGCTCTTTTTTACATAGTAGATATTACTGTTATTAATCTGGCTAAATTGCTCATTAATATCATTTTTTATAGTAGTTATATAAGCTTGCTCATCGCTTGCCTCAAATAGTAAATAAGTAAGTAGCTCTTTGTTCTCTTTTTTGTATTTAGCTAGCCTCAAACAAAGTTCAGCCAGTCTCTCATTGGGTAAAGTATTCAGTTCTTTTTTTATTTCGCTTAAAGTAGCAGCTTTCATTTATTTCTTTCCTTTCAAGGGTTCAAGCAAATATTCTAAGCCATTAAGTTTTATTTCATACATGGTTTGAAGCTGTTGCCCAAGTTTACCTTTAGGAAACCCTTGCCTATTAAACCATTCTAAATAATACATTGGTAAATTACACAAGAGCATCCCTTTATGTTTTCCAAAAGGCATTTCCACATTAACCAAGTCGATGAGAAGGTTAGGGTTGAAAGACACTACTTTAATCTGCTTAAAAACTGTGACCCCGTCGGGAATCGAACCTGAATCTTAAGTTCCGGAGACTTACGTAATATCCATTATACTACAGGGCCAATATTGCAAAGGTAAGCCAATTGATGTGTGTAAACTACATTCGGGAAAATCCGTCGTCTTATTTTATATCTTTGAAAGGTTATGCAACGAAATAAATTGTTCATCATATTGGGGCTAACTTCAGTTATAGTAATTGGAGGTATAGCTTATAAATATCTAACTACATCTTCATATACTGCATCAAAAGAAGTTTTAGGCGACGATGCTATGAGCTTCAACTTATCAGCCAGGGAAGAATGGAAACTAAATAGACTTAAAGACCCAACAACAGGACAAATACCTGAAAATATCAGAGAAAAAGAGCTGGCTTTTGCTGCTAATTTGCCTCATGCTGAAATATTTAGAAAAAGCGGAGAATTATGGGAGCCTATAGGCCCTTATAATATTGGTGGCAGAACCCGAACAGTTGTTATTGATGTTGATGATGAGAACATATTATTGGCGGGTGGTGCATCAGGCGGTATATGGCGTAGTGAAGATGGTGGGCAAAGCTGGGTAAAAACTACCAACAATACTCAGGTTAATGCCATTACTTCTATTACACAGGATACACGTAACGGGAAAACAAATATTTGGTACGCAGTTACCGGTGAACGATTAGGCCCCAGTGCTTCAAAACCGGGCGCTTTTTATACAGGCGATGGTTTTTTAAAATCTACTGACGGAGGTAAAAGCTGGACTGCTTTAGCCAGTACTGCACGAAATACACCCCAGTTTGACTCAAACTTTGATTTAGGGTGGAGAATAGTTGTTAACCATACTATTACTGATAATGATGCTGTTTTTGCTGCCATTTATAGTGGCATTTACCGTAGTTTAGATGGAGGTGATACGTGGAATAGAGTATTGGGTACAGGTACCCCTGAATATACTGATATTGCTATAACCCAAAGCGGTGTTTTGTATGCTACTATAGAAGATGTAGGCTCGCAAAGAGGTATTTGGCGTAGCGATGACAATGGTGATAATTGGACAAGAATAACCCCTTCAAACTTCCCCTCAGTATACGATAGAATGGTAATTGGTTTGGTACCCCAGTTTGAAAACCAACTATATATTTTGGCTTATACACCCAATGCCGGAAAGAGAACTACAAATTTCAGGGGAGATGAAGAATGGAACAGCCTTTGGAAATATACATATGTTTCCGGTGATGGTAGTGGGAACGGTGGTATTTGGGAAGATAGGTCAGCCTCTATTCCTTCTTCAACTACAGAGTTTGAATCTTTTAATGCACAAGGTGGCTATAACTATTTGGTAAAGGTGCATCCTGCGGATACCAATTTGGTTTTTATTGGAGGTACAAGTTTATTCCGCTCTACAGATGCTTTTAAAACCGCAAACAATACTAAAAAAGCCGGCGGGTTTGCTTTGGGAACCCGAAGACCTGACTTTACCTTTTTCGAAGGGCATCATCCGGATCAGCATAACCTTATTTTTTATAAATCAGATCCTAATAAAGCCATTTCTGCTCACGATGGGGGAGTATCATTAACCCGCAATATCAAAGCTGATGTTGTTGAGTGGGAAAGCCTAAATCAAGGATATGTTACTACTCAGTTTTATACAGTTGCTTTAAACCAGAGTAAAGCTGGAGATAATGTAATAATTGGCGGTTTGCAAGATAACGGAACACTTAGAACGGATAAGTATGACCGTAAGCACCCGTGGAATATGATTTTTAGCTATGATGGTGCTTTTTGCCATGTAGCTGATAATGGAATGGATTACTACTTAGCTAAACAGCAAGCAGGGCTATACCGTGTAAGGCTGGATAATAAAGGAAATAGAGTGCAAAGTGCGAGGCTAGACCCACCACATTTAGCTAATAGTGCTTATGAGTTTATTCACCCTTGGTGTATTAACCCTAATGATGATAAGCAACTTTACCTTCCTGTACGTGGTGTAGGCGGCATATTACGCAGTACAGATGTTACTGCAGAACCTTTAGATAATTTCTTAGACTCTTCAAGAACTAATACCAAATGGGATAGCCTAAGTGCAACTTTTGGCGCAGGGCGTATTACCGCCATTAGCATGTCTACACAACCTGCAAATATTTTATTTTATGGTACTAATGCAGGCAAGGTATTTAAGGTTGAAAATGCACATACAGGGCAACCTACAATTGAAGATATAACAGGATTAAATACAGTTGCTGCAAATATCAATAATATTTGTGTACACCCTGAGGATGCTGATAAACTGATTGTAGTAATGTCAAATTACAATGTACGGAGTTTGTTTTATACCGAAGATGGAGGAGATAACTGGGTTAATATATCAGGCAACTTAGAAGAAAACCCCAATGGTTCAGGAGATGGTCCTTCATGCAGGTGGGCTGAGTTTATTAAAACAGAATCGGGCTATGGGGTATTGGTAGCTACTAGCGTTGGATTATTCGGGACACCATCGCTTGACGGTGAAAATACTGTTTGGATACAGCAAAGCCCTGATGGTATAGGTAATGCCGTTTGCGATATGATAAAAGTTCGTCGTAGTGATGGTAAAGTTGTAGTAGGTACACATGGAGCCGGGGTTTATATTGCTAATTTATCTCGCAGTCATCACCTAACAGGTTTAGAGAATTCAATCGCAAAAGAAAAAATAGATTTTAAAGTTTATCCCAACCCAACCCAGGCAGAATTAAATGTTTCTGCTGATAATAGAGTTAAGTCTATCAGTATTTATAATACCAACGGACAGAAACTTATTGAAGAAAAAGGGGCTGGTAGTACAAAAACACTTCAAGTAGGGCTTTTAGCCCAGGGGACTTACTTAGTAAGAATAGAGACTTCTAAAGGCAGCGCATCTAAATTTTTCATCAAAAAGTAACTCTAAAACTAAACGAGCATAAAAAAACAGCCTATCTCCCGACAGACTGTTGTGCTATTTAGGAATATTACTGAAGAATTTACTCTTCTGTCAACAAAGCTAATTTTTTACTTTACAAGTAGAAATCAACATAATCTTAATAAAGTGTTGATAACTACTATTGACAGGACAAATGTACAACATATTTTTAAATATGCAATTTTTTCTAAAAAAAATTACTAATTATTTAAAATTAAAAAATTTGCGTAAGTATATTATTATCAACTATTTATGTTATGTATGTATTATAATGATAAAAAAAAATACTTAAAAATTTAAATTCTATATAGAAATATACAATTATGTTTATTCTTGTTAATATGTAGCAGAAAAATGGGCAATAAGCGGCAATATTCTTCCTAAAATGACTATTATTAAGAGTTATTTTTTTAAAAAGTAAAAACTATTTCATACATATAATGAAAGGCCTCAGTAAGAAAAGGATATGAAAAAAACAATTTACGTGGTATTTATACTGCTATTGGCAGCTTGTGGAAATGATAGTACACATTCTGAAAAAGGAGACAAGAATTCGAAGGCATCTACAGAAAAAAGCAATACAAATATTGAAACCAAAGAAGATGGAGAAAGTAATACTGTTATAAATGAGGGAGCTGCAAAAGAGTCTGATTTAGTAGTTGAAGCTAAGTCTTTAAAAAAAGAAGATATTTTAGGAGATTGGGTATTGGTAGACTTTAATAGGACGGGCAGTAGTTTTTCTCTAAAAAATTGTGATAAAAAAACAGTTTGGCATTTTACCAATGAGGAAGCGAAACCTTTGGGAGACGGCACTAAGATGAATAAACTAATTGCAGAAAAAGGTGAAGGCTGCAAGAAATGGTTCGGGTTTAAAAGTTCATGGGTTATATATAAAGGCAAACTGTTTATATCGTCAAGCAGTATTGGTGGGGTAGGGGGCGTTTCTCAGGCCGGAGTATTTGATAGTGTGGTAATAAATGGGGATGAGATGATTTTGAAAGCTCAAAAATCAACATATACTTTCAAAAAGAGATAATTAGGCACTTAGCTGGAAGGTGATTTTTTCATACAGTAAAGCTTGGTCAACAGGCTTGGTCATATAATCATCCATACCCACGTTTTTGGCTTTTTGTTTTGAGCTTTCCATTACATCAGCGGTAAGTGCTATAATGGGTATTTCTTTGTTATTGTCTCCTGCTGTTCCTTTTCGTATTTCGGTAGTAGCTTCATAGCCATCCATTATGGGCATTTGCAAATCCATTAAAATCACATCAAAATGTTCTTCTTCCAGCTTGTCTAAAGCTTCCTTTCCGTTGTCTGCCAATGCTATTTCGGTATTTTCCCATTTAGATAAAAGAGTTTCCATAATAAACTGGTTTACATCGTTATCCTCAACTACTAATATTTTGTTGCCCAGTAGGTCGAATCTGTCTTTAGGAAATATATTTTGTTTTTTAGCACTTGTTTTTATTAATATATAAGGCAGTTCAACTGTAAAAGTGGTGCCTTTATTTATTTCACTTTGCAGGTTTATAGTACCTTTTTGCAATTCAATCAAACGTTTTACTATGGAAAGTCCTAAACCAAATCCTCCATACTTTCTTTTATCATTTATAGTTTCTTGAATAAAGCTTTCAAAAACACTGCTTTGTTTTTCTTTTGGAATACCAATGCCGGTATCAGTAATAGTTATATTAAGTAATGTGGTATCATCCTCCAATAGTTTATAATCTACAACTAAGTCTACAGAGCCTTTACTTGTAAACTTCACAGCATTACTTAGTAAATTACTTAGTATTTGAGTTAAACGGCTGGCATCGCCTTTTATAAGTTCGGGTAACTCGTTGTGGGCAGTATAATTAAAGTTTAAGCCTTTGTTTTTTGCCTGGATTTCCCAGTTTCCTTTAGCTTGTTTTATAATACTATCAGGGTTAAATTCTTCAACTTGAAGGGTAAGTTCCCCTTTTTGAATTTTAGAGAAATCGAGAATATCATTTACAGAGCTAAGTAAACTTACCGATGAGTATTTTATTAAATCGAAATTGTTTTTAATTTTCTCATCTTCTACTTCTTTCCGCATCACATCAGAAATACTCATTATAGCATTTAGTGGGGTACGCAGCTCATGGCTCATCATAGACATAAAGTTGCTTTTAAGCTCATTAGCTTCTTCTGATTTTTGCAGTGCAACTTCCTGTATTTTTTCTTTTTCACTTTTTAGTAGCCAAATTCTATTTGCCATTGAAAGTGAAAGGAAAGTTACTTCAAGCCCCGTACCTAGCTTTGTGCTGTATTCTGTAATAATGGAGTTGGGTATAATGCCCAAGTTATTTAAAATAAAAATAGTGAAGCCAACAACTAAACATAAAATACCAATGGAAAAAAGCCAGTCAATTGTTTTGTACTTTATCCAAAGACTAATAATTGAAATAATTATAAAAGATAGTACCAATAACCCTAATAAATTGGCAATTGGGTAACTCAATTCAAAAGCTTTTGTGCTAACCAGTACCAAAATAAATAATATACCTAATGCAATATTTAGAGCCTTGAAAACTTTGGGAATAAAGGTAAAGTATTCATCAATTTTTAAATAGGTTACCACATACAGGCTCATGAAAAAAGGAGAAATAATGGCAATAAGTATTAATGAGCGCAGGTATAACCATCCGCTACCGGGCATAATATATTGATGAAAAAGCCCGTCAAGAGCAAACTGAAGCAATCCTATTGAAATTACGTACAGGCTATAAAATAGAAAGCTTTTATCAGCCATGCCAAAATAGAAGAATAGGTAGGTAATGGCAGCTAAGAGTAAAACACCATAAAACAACCCGAAAACCAACAATTCACCGTGAGACAATTCAATAAACCTATCGGGAGTATATAATATTAGCGGAAGGCTTAATACTTCCCCATCACTTTTGTAGTGTATATATACCGTATATTTTTTTTGTGGTGAAAGATTGAGTTTAAAAAGTGTTTTGTGGTGTTGAACTGTTTTTTTATTAAGGGGTAGGTTATCTCCTGAAAATTGAGTTTCAATACTTCCGGTTTCACTTATTATATAACACTCAACATTATCAATTATAGGGCGAGCAGTTTCAAGGTAATAATTAAGATTTTCTTCTGAATTATTATAAATATCGAAAGTGAGCCAATAGTGGCTTGAAGTGAAGCTTATATTTGGCTTTTCTTCATTAATTTCTTTAAAAGCAACCAGCGAAGGGTTATCTAAAATATTTTCAATTGTTAAAGCGGTATCAAGAGGACTAGAAAGGCGTGCTTTATTTAAAATATTAATTTCTGATGGTGATTGTGAAGTTATAACTACCTGTGTGTATGCAATTTTTGAGAAAAAGAATATAAAAACTATAGAAAAAATATGAGTACGGATATTCATTTATATAGGTAGAGTAAGCGATTAATATACGCATTAACCAACAAAAAAGTTCATTATTAAGTGCAGAGCTATACTAAATACAACTTAGTAAGGTAGTTTAACTATCCTTAAACATTTCAGAAAATAGCGTAGTAACCTCTTTAGCTGCAACAACAGGGGGAAGTGCAGTATCTGATATGCCCGAGATTACTTTGCTTATGTTGTGGTCTGCCTTTCCTTTAGTGCTCCAGGTTTTTATTGGGGGTGCAGACATATATACCGAAAAGTTATGATGTCCTGAACCCGGGCGTTCGCCAATAATATGTAGTATTCCTTTAGGTTTTTTTGATTCGATATTTGATGAGAATAATATTTCACCACACCTGTAGCCCGCTCTAACCCTACCGTAATGGATTACTATATTTTCTTTTGAAACTTTAAACCCTGCTTTGTTAAGTTCTTCTCTTAATGCTTTTAAATGTGGTTCAAGGTGGCCGTCATCCATTAGTGCTCTGGCATTTAGCCCGTCTGAAATAATTATTTGCACGTCAGGTATAGTGTTTTTCCAGCTTTTTTTAAGTTTTTTTAGTTTGTTAATGGATGAGATGTCTAATTCCTCTCCTGATTCAGGATGATATACATAGTCTTTTTTGTCTGTTGATGTTGTACTTATTGCAACATAACTAGGAATGCTTTGTACAAAATTTTTGGGCATTTCAGTCCATAAACTCACTTTAGCATCTTCATATAGCTCACGCACTTGGTGTTCTAGTTTCGGTTCTAAATCCCAGGTATTTTCACCATGTCCCTTTGCAATTGGTACCCCTCTTTGGGTTATTTTCTCTACTTTTTTCTTTCCTTCTGCATAAATGGCTTCTTTATTTCTTGTGTCTTTTTTTGCAAGCCTATATTGGTAATATACCCAGTAAGGGTCGCCAAAATGCTCAGTGGGTTTATTGTTTGCATCAATTATGTTGATACGTTTAAAAAAGTCCCACATTTTGTCATTTACCTTGTACCCAAATTTTTCTCTTATCCGTATATGGTCGTTGAAGGCTGTGGTTAAATAACTTAGCATAGGGTCGTTTTTGGTGGGTAGTGCCATTAAATAAGCAGGGTTGGCAGGCATTATTTGATTAATACACCAGTCTAAATCATCCAAAGTAACATCCATGTGTAGTGTAGAGCATATATCTAATCCGATAGGTAGCCCATGCAGTTTACCCATAACTGTATCTTCAAGACATGTTCTTACCAGTTGTTCTTTGGTTTTAAAAACTTCAGGACCGATAAAACCGGCAACATCGTTTACATGTACCCAGGGAACTTCACTCGGGGTTTTAGATTTGGCCATTTGTTGCTTTAATGCCCTAATGAAGCCATATTTTCTGGCTTCATGTATTACCATATCAAAGCTTTCACCGTGCCCGTTGGTAAAATCTGCACCTTGCCCTGTTTCAGCATACAAACCATACTTACCTGTTCTTTTGGCAATATGGGTAAACATTTTTTCAATGCTCACATCAAAAGTTTCATTAGCATTTACTGTTCCTGCTAAACTTTGGAACCAAATACCCGTAGTATTGGGTTGTACTTCCTCAACATCTGCCTGCACATCAATATGAGCTAATACACAATTGGGTAATGTATCTTGTAAGCCAAAAGTGGTGATTACATCATAAAGGGCAGCCTCAATATTGGCTACCGATTTTATAGTACTTGATACAGGGTTAGTACCTAAAACCAAATCACCTACAGCGTATGACCATGCACTAAATACCTGCCATACAATATCATCAATATTATCTGTTGGAGAATTAGGTTGTACCCTTGCGCTTAGATAGCCTTTTGCTCCAATTTTACTATTGGGTAGTGGATTGAATACTTTTTGCCCAACTGTAATTAATTCTTCATTTGATAATAACTTAACTAAACAGCCAATGACATCGCTAGATAAGCCATTCATTATGGCTTTTATTTCCTTCTCTTCTTTTGTGAGGATAAAGGTTTTTAATTCGCTTAAAGTCCAGCTTTTTATTTTGTTGTATTGTTGCTTATCACATGTGTTATTTATTAGTGTATACAGTTCATCAGTAAATAATGAGTGAGTATAGATAGACTCTACTGTAGTGTTTTCTAACAATTTTCTGGCGTTTGAGCGAGAATCTTCATCATAAGCGGCGATGTTAAGCGTTAAGTCTCCTTCCTTAAAGGGATTTGCAGCACCTATAATTTGCCTGTATAATGTTATATCGTGTTTTCCTTTTTTGCGAAGGATATAATCAAAAACGTTTTCTTTATTATTAGGGGCTGTGATTTGGGGTGCGGTACCAAAAAATGTATGTCCAAGTGTTGGAATAGCATTTAGATAAGGTGAGAAAAGCAGAGAAAGACTGCCTATTCCTGATTTTTTTAAAAATTCACTACGGTTATAACCCATCTTAATTTAATAATGCTATGATTATCAAAGATAAAGAAAGATAGAAATATCAGGCATTATGTTTTTAATTATGGGTAATAACAAAAAGCCTCCCCATTTTTGAGAAGGCTTTTATTTACTAAAAGTGAAATGTTTTTAATCGGTTTTTAGAGAGATTTTGTGTGCTTCAACGTTGTTGTTTGTTTCAATAAAAATATAATACACACCTGAGGCTTGATTTTCCATATTAAGTTCTAATGCATTTGCAGATGTTGAAAAAACTGAAACATTACGAACCGGTTGCCCCACAGTATTATAAACTGACACTTTACCAATCGGGGTATTCTCTGATAATATAAAGTATTTACCACTGCTGGGGTTAGGATAAATTTTCGCAAGCTTATTATTCTTGTTTAAATTACTTAGTCCAGTAGTGTTATCATCAAAAAATCTAACATTGTCAACATAAACCACATTACCGTTTGACGAGTTGTTCTCAAAAGCAAAACGTATGTAAGAGGCGGTATTAAACTGGCTTAAGTCTAACCTTATAGTTCTCCACTGTGTTTCTGTAGGAATAAAGTAAGTTGATTGGGCCGGTGCAGTTGACAAATTTGCACTGTCGTAATTTTGCAGGTTATTCCAGTTTGTAACTCCATTAAAAGAATACCAAATTCCCAATCTGTCAGAGTTTGTTCCTGTACGCATGGCGTATGCTACATCAAATTCTAATGTAGGGTTTGTGGTACCGGACAAATTTATAGGTACACAGCGAAGCCCATAAAGGTTACCATTAGTTGCCGGGTTAGAGAAATTGTTAAAATTCATGCAGGCTGTACTGTTTCCAAAGCCGCTGGCACTTCGTGTTCTTTGCCACACAGCATTTGTGGCACCAAATGCTTCCCAATCGGTTGGGATAAAAGTGGTGCTTTCAAAGTCTTGTGTATATGGTAAAGTATAAATAGTAGGTGGTTGGCGGGTAACTATGGAAACATCATCAACCAATACCCAACCTCCATTTGTAAAATCAGCCCCAAAAGAAAATCTAATATTAGTATTGGTTGCCAGTGCTGCTAAATCGTAACTTACATCAACCCATGTAACATTATTCTCATCTAGTGGAGAAGAGCTAAAGGTTTGGGTAATATTGTTTACAGCACTCATACCACCCCATGAAGATAGCTGCTGCCACCCGTTGCCATTGTCATACCACAAAGAAATGTCAGGGGGAAGAAAATTATTGCGGATTAAAGCGACGCTAAACCTTATTTCAGGGTTAGAAACCGTAGAAAGGTCTACAAAATGTGTTTGCAGCCAGTTAGTACCGCTGCCACTGCCATTGCTAAAATCAGCCATTGCACACCCGGTATTTGATGCACCCAAAGTGTTATTTGCTGTCCAAGTAATTGCACCATTTCCTTGAGTCCAGTTTGTAGGTATACCCGAATCAAAAGATTCATTTAAAATTTGGGCTTGAACGAATGTGAATAGACAAAATAATAAAGTAATAAGTAAAGTTTTTTTCATAGCCAGTGGTTTTTAAGGTGAGTAACTTATAAGACGCTAAACCTAACCCCTAAGTTGGGCAAATATTAGTTCCTTCATATAGCATTGCAAATGCGGAAGTGCTGAATAAAATAAGCCTTCTCATTTGAGAAGGCTTTTATTTTTCGTAGCGCGGAGGCTGGACTCGAACTAAACGTCCGCCAGCTGGCGGATATGAGCCTGGTGAGCTATGCACGATTAATTTTATTCCAAATAAACTTCCTTCCTTTAGCAGTTTTAAGTTGTTTTTCCCTTTTCAGTGCTTCTAATTTTGTTTCATAACACTCAGTGTAAACAACTTCCCAAGGTCTATATTTAATAGTATATCCTTTAGTGGCTAAGTAATTATGAGATTTTAACCTTTCCTCAATATTAATCGTATAGCCAATGTAGATTTTATTGAAACTTGGTGAATATAAGACGTAGACAATATGCATAAAGACTAAAAAAGCCCTCTCAAATGAGAAGGCTTTTATTTTTTGTAGCGGGGGCTGGACTCGAACCAACGACCCCCGGGTTATGAGCCCGGTGAGCTACCACTGCTCCACCCCGCAATATTGTGGTGCAAAAGTATCACTATTTGCCGACCTTTGCAAAACAACTTTAAAAAATTGTTAATGAATCATAAGGCAGGGTTTGTAAGTATAATTGGTCGTCCCAATGCGGGTAAAAGTACCTTAATGAATGTTATAGTGGGTGAACGACTTTCTATTATTACACCCAAAGCACAAACTACACGCCACCGTATTATGGGTATTATTAATACTAATGATTACCAAGTGGTTTTTAACGATACCCCGGGTATTATAGACCCCAAGTATGGCTTGCACAACAGCATGATGAAGTTTGTGGATGAGAGTTTAGAGGGTTGTGATGTGATTGTGCTTATTGCTGAAGTGGGAGAGAAAGATATAAGTGAAGAGGTGGCTAAGCGACTACAAAAGGCAAAAGTTCCCGTTATATTGGCGTTAAACAAGGTAGACCTGTTACCACAAGAAGAAATTGCTGAAAAAATTAAGTTTTGGGCAGATAAGAAACTATTTACTTCAGTAGTTCCCATGTCTGCATTAAATAAATTTAACACTGATGCTTTACTGGCTGAGATTGTTGATTTGATGCCTGAATCTCCTCCGTTTTACCCTAAAGACCAATTAACGGATAAACCTGAAAAGTTTTTTGCAAGTGAAATAATTCGTGAGAAAATATTTTACAGGTATAAAAAAGAAATACCCTACTCTACTGAAGTAATTATTGAGCAGTTTAAAGAAGATGAGAAACTACTAAGAATAGGAGCGGTGATAATGGTTGAACGTCAATCGCAAAAAGGGATTATGATAGGTGAAAAGGGTAGCGCCTTAAAAAATACAGGTATTGCTGCCCGGAAAGAGCTGGAAAATTTCTTCCAAAAAAAAGTGTTTTTAGAGCTGTTTGTAAAAGTGCGTGAAAAGTGGCGTGATGATAAACGAATGCTAAAAGACTTAGGCTACGAAGAATAATATCTAACTACTATGATTATAGGTGTTGCAGGTCCATATTCTGCTGATACAGCAGAGCAAAGACAGAAGAATTTAGATGTAATGAATTTTGTGGCAGCTAAGGTTCTTGAAAAGGGGCATATACCCATTATTGGTGTAAATGCTGCATTACCCATTGTTGAAAAAGCAACAATAGAGAATAGTTATAAAGCAATAATGGATATATCACTAACAGTAATAAGCACATGTGATGCTTTATTACTTATTGCAGAAAGCCCGGGCGCTAACAGAGAAAGGGATTTAATAAAAGAAAAAGGAGGCAAAATATTTACCTCCTTAGATGAAATTCCTGATATATCTTAATTAAGCAAAAGCTTGCTCCATTAATTCTTTTTGCTCTTTGGCATGTTGTGCAGCAATACCTGTAGCAGGTGATGCGCTAGACTTGCGGGCAATTATCTTGAAGTCGAAATTTTCTTCATAACGAAGCAGGTACAAATAAGCACCTTGGTTTTTAGGTTCTTCTTGTACCCAGCAAACTTCTGCCTTGCTGTATTTTTTGCGTATCTCGCTAATTTTACCTGTTGGGTATGGGTATAATTGCTCCATACGAACAATGGCTACATCTTTGCGTTTTGCCACTTCTTCGTTGTGCTTCAATAAATCGTAATATACCTTGCCGCTACATAACAGCACGCGCTTCACTGTTGCAGGCTTGGTTATTGAGCTATCATCAATAACTTCTTCAAAACTGCCTTTAGTAAAGTCTGCCAATGTGCTTACACAATTGGGGTGCCTTAGTAAGCTTTTCGGGGTCATAATTACCAAGGGGTTGCGATAATTACGGTGTATTTGCCTACGAAACAGGTGGAATAAGTTGGCGGGAGTAGATACATTAACTACCTGCATATTTTGGTTGGCACAAAGTTGCAAAAAACGTTCTAAACGAGCCGATGAATGCTCAGGCCCCTGACCTTCATAGCCGTGAGGTAATAATAATACTAAACCGCTATAGGTTTTCCATTTGGCTTCGGCAGCACTTAAGTATTGGTCTATAACAATTTGTGCACCGTTACTAAAGTCTCCAAACTGAGCTTCCCATAAAGTTAATGAGTTTGGGGTAGCCATAGAGTAGCCATACTCAAAACCCATCACAGCATACTCACTTAATAGCGAATTATAAATTTCAAACTTAGCTTGCTTTGTGCCTAAATTATTTAGCGGAATGTATTCGTTTTCAGGGTCGTCTTCTTGTTTTATAATGGCGTGGCGGTGGCTAAAGGTCCCGCGTTCACAGTCTTGCCCACTCATTCGCACTTGGTGCCCTTCTGCCAATAAAGTAGCATAGGCCATTAATTCTCCCATAGCCCAATCGTAGCTGTCGTTTTCAATCATCTTTTGTCTGTCGGCAAACAGTTTAGCTACTTTTTTAAAGGCATTAAATCCTTCCGGTATTTCAGTTATTTTCTTGGCAAGGGCTAAAAATTGTTTTTGTGTTATAGCAGTTTTCGGGTTGTGTTTAGCATTTTTTGCTGATGGACTTGTAAAGTTTTCCCACTCGCTTTTTATAAAGTTAGTAGCTTTTGAAGCTTCTTCTTCTTTGGCAGTTTCTAAGTAAGTTTGAAGCTCTTGCTTAAAACTTTTCTCCATTTCTTTACCCAATTCTGCTTCAATACTACCTGCATCAAGCAATTTCTGTACATAAATTTGGCGTGGGTTTTTGTGCTTAGAAATGGCTTTATACAATACAGGCTGAGTAAATCGTGGTTCATCACCCTCGTTATGCCCGTATTTACGGTAGCCTAATAAGTCAAGATAAACGTCTGTATTAAACTTCTGCCTAAACTCTAATGCCAGTTGTATGGCGTATACCACAGCCTCAACATCATCAGCATTTACATGGAATACCGGGCAAAGCGTTACTTTAGCTACATCCGTGCAGTAGGTGCTTGTACGTCCATCAACATAGTTAGTAGTAAAACCAATTTGATTATTAGCTGCAATATGTATGGTTCCACCCACATTATAGGCATCTAAACCTGCCATCTGCCCAATCTCATATACTATTCCTTGCCCTGCCAGTGATGCATCACCATGTATAAGTATAGGTATTATTTTATCTACATCGTTATTGTATTTATGGTCAAGTTTAGCACGTGCTATCCCTTCAACAACGGAACCTACAGTTTCTAGGTGGGAGGGGTTGGGCGATAAAGAAATATGTACATTTTTATCGCTGTGTGTTTCTATATCGCTAGAGAAGCCTAAATGGTATTTCACATCCCCCTCAAACAAGCCTTCTTCAAACGCTTTCCCTTCAAATTCTTTAAAAATTTCTTTGAATGATTTTTTAAGGATATTGGCTAAAACGTTCAATCGCCCTCTATGTGCCATTCCTATAACCACTTCCTCTGCATCTTGCTCGGCTCCATAATGTATAATAGCATCCAAAGCCGGTATTAAGGTTTCTAACCCCTCAAGCGAGAAACGTTTTTGCCCTACAAATTTGGTATGTAGAAAATTTTCAAAAAGAACAGCTTTATTTAATTTCTTTAAAATGTGTCTTTTTTCTTCAATATTAAAAGAGGGTTGGTTTTTGCGGCCTTCCATCTTTTTTTGAAGCCACTCTACCTTTTCAGGGTCGCGAATATAAACGTATTCGGCACCTATACTTTGGCAGTAAGTTTCCTCCAGGTGTGCAATAATATCTTTTAGTTTTGCTGCACCAATTCCAATCTCAACCCCCGCATTAAAAGTAGTTTCAAGGTCTTTTTCGGTTAGGTTGAAATTGCTAATATCTAAAGTAGGAGTGTATGTTCTTCTGTCTCTTACAGGGTTGGTTTTGGTAAATAAATGCCCTCTGGTTCTGTAATCTTTTATAAGGTTTAAAACATTTATTTCCTTTAAAACATCTTCAGAAACAGCTTGAGTTGCACCATTGCCAGAGGCTTTTCCTTGCCCCATTTCAAATCCTTCAAAAAATTTCTTCCATCCAAAATCAACAGATTCAGGATTTGCTTCATATTGTTTATATAAATCGTCAATTACATTAACGTCGGCATTACTTAAATACGAGTGTTCAACCATAATATTATTACAACTTTTGTTTGGCAGAAAAGGTTTGCAAAGGTAGCAAACTATTAACTTGATAAAAACTGTTTTAAAGCGTCTATTTTTTTGCAGAACTTCACCATAAAAACCTATTTTAGAAGAAAATAGAAAACAATTAAATGAAAGAACCACAAATATTATTTGCTTTTGATAACCTTAATGAAAATGACCCTACCCACGCCCTTGTTGAAAATGTTGATTTAGTTGTTATACGTTATGGCAATGAAGTTTCGGTATTGTATGGGCGTTGCTTGCACAGGGGAGCATTACTTGCTGACGGATATGTTGACGGGCATAACCTTATTTGTGGGGTGCATAATTGGGATTATAGAGTAGATACAGGTGTTTCTGAATACAATAACGAAGAGGTTTTAAATAAATTTACTGCCCAGATTATTAATGGCAATGTGGTTGTGGACAAAGCAGAAATACGGGCTTGGGCAAAAGACAACCCCCAACCTTTTGATAGAGAAAGTTATTTGGGCAATTATGCAGACACAAACCCGGAAAATACCGAACCTTATATTCGTTATATAAAAGAACTGGCACAAAACGGGCTGAAAAACTATGGGCACCACGGGCCATCGGCTGCAATGGGGGTAGATAGAAATACTTTACCCAAGTGGGAAGATATACAGTTTTTACCAGCACAGTTACATAAGCGCCCTTTGTTTGATGAAGATGCGGTTGAAACCAAAACCATTATTGGTCCAAATGCCAAAAAACCTTTAGAGCTGAGTATGCCCATTTTTGTTTCTGATATGAGTTTTGGGGCACTTTCTCGCGAAGCGAAAATAGCTTTAGGAAAAGGTGCTGATGATGCAGGTACGGGGATATGTTCAGGTGAAGGAGGAATGCTACCTGCTGAACAAGAGAGTAACTGCAAATATTTTTACGAGCTAGCCTCAGCCAAGTTTGGGTTTAACTATGAGAAAGTGCAGAAGTGCCAAGCGTTCCATTTTAAAGGAGGACAAGGGGCAAAGACAGGTACAGGCGGGCATTTGCCCGGTAATAAAGTAAGTAAAGAAATTGCAGAGGTAAGAGGATTAAATGAGGGGCAAGCGGCTATCTCGCCGTCTACTTTCCATGATATATGTACCATTGAGGACTTTAAAGAAGTAAGTGCACAGGTGCGTGAGGTTACCGATGGTGTGCCCGTTGGTTTTAAAATTGCTGCGAGCCATATTGAAAAAGATATAGATTTTGCTCTGGAATGTGGAGCTGACTATATAATACTGGATGGGAGAGGCGGAGGAACAGGAGCAGCCCCAACCATTTTGCGTGATAATATTAATGTGCCTACCATACCTGCACTTGCAAGGGCAAGAAAGCATTTGGATAGTATAGGAGCAAAGGGAGTTTCTTTAGTGATAACAGGTGGTTTGAGAGTGGCAGAAGATTTTAGTAAAGCTCTTATGTTAGGTGCTGATGCTGTAGCTATATCAAATTCTGCCATACAAGCTATAGGCTGTTTAGGTATGCGTGCTTGTAATACCAATAATTGCCCTGTGGGTATTGCCACACAAAAAGAAGACTTACGCTCACGTTTAATTATTGAGTCATCGGCTGCACAGCTAACCAATTTTTTAAATGCTACTAACGATTTAATGAAGGTAGTAGCCCGTGCTTGCGGACATGATAGCTTTACAAAATTTAACAAAGATGACCTTACTACCTTTAACTACGATATGCATAAGCTAACAGGTATAGCTTATGGTGGGTTAGGTTAACTACTTTTCTATAGTATTCTAAAATGTTTTCTGACTGGGGGGAGAAGGTTAATTACAAATAATAATAATGAAACTATAAATATAATTAATGCCCAGTAATCTGAGTCTAGAAGATTACCCTTGGTCATCATATTAATAGTGTTTATTGCCCCACTTATTATTGCAAAAGGGAATACCATTGTAACTAACCACCAGCCTAACTTCTTTCTGAGTAAATAAAGGATAGCAACCACAGAAATAATAAAAGAATAGATTAAAACTATACTTTTTAAAGTATTTAATACATTCAACTCACCTGAATATATTATAAAAGAAAAAGTAGCTATGGTAACTATATGAACGAATGTTACTATAAGGGCTAGAAATTTTGCTACATAAACCATAATTAAGGCATTAAATTCCCATACATACGAGGGAAAGGTATACTTTCTCGTACGTGGGGTAATTTACAAATCCAGGTAACAATACGTTCTAAACCCAACCCAAAACCCGAGTGGGGCACACTACCGTAGCGACGCAAATCCAAATACCACTCAAAAGCTTCCATAGGCAATTCGTGCTCGTTAATCTTGTCTACTAAGTTTTGCAGGTTGGTTTCACGTTCACCGCCACCTACTATTTCGCCATAGCCTTCGGGGGCAAGTACGTCTACACCTTTGGCTAGCTCAGGAGTGTCTGCATCACGCTTCATATAAAAGGCTTTTACGGCATGGGGCCAGTTATATACCATTATGGGGGTATCAAACAAACGGGTAATAACAGTTTCATCACTACCACCCAAATCGTTGCCATATTCAAAGTTTTTGGCACTTTCTAACCATTGGGGAATGTTACGCAAGTCTTCTTCCAAGTCTTTCAACTCGTTTTTAAGTGTATCAATTTTGTTTTGGTTAAAAGCAATTTTGCCTTTTTTCATACCTCCTTGGGCAATGGCAGCTTCACGTTCTTCAATATCCTTGTTTATTTCTTCTATTCGGGCTTTGGCTTCTTCAAGGTCTTTTTCAAGGGTTTTAATACTGTTTTTGCCGTCTACATCTTCCTCTCCCTTCAAAATTCTCACAGCCTTATCATAAGTTAGGCGGGGGAAAGGTTTTGTAATGTTTTCTAGTATAGTAGTGTCACGCCCAATCAATTCCAATTCAGCTTTACAATTCTCCAAAACTCCGGTAACTACAGCACGCAAAAATTCTTCTATTACGTCCATATTTTCCTCATTGGTGCAAAAAGCCATTTCCGGCTCAATCATCCAAAACTCTGCAAGGTGGCGGCGGGTTTTAGATTTTTCGGCTCTAAAGGTAGGACCAAACGTATAGATTTTACCCAAAGCCATAGCCATGGCTTCACCATATAGTTGCCCACTTTGTGAGAGGTAAGCAGGCTCGCCAAAAAAATCAGTTTCAAACAAGGTAGAGGTTCCCTCACTAGCATTAGCTGTGAAAAGCGGCGCATCCATTTGCACAAAATCTCTTTCTTGAAAGAATTTATGAATTGAGAAAATTATTTGGTTACGTATTTTCATTATCGCCCATTGGCGATTACTACGTAGCCATAAATGGCGTTTGTTTATTAAAAACTCTACCCCATGCTCTTTTTTAGTTATGGGGTAATCTGTACTTATTTGTATAATATTTAGGGCGGTTACCTGTAGTTCATAGCCTCCTATTTGGCGGTCGTCTTTCACTACCTTGCCGGTAATTTCCAAAGAACTTTCTTGAGTTAGTGTTTTTGCATTCTCAAAAACCTCATTATTTACACTTTCAGCACTAACTACGCACTGGCAAAGTCCGCTGCCATCGCGCAGTATCACAAATACTAAGCCTTTTCCTTCACGTTTGTTCGCTACCCACCCTTTTAGGGTAACTTCTTGCCCTTCGTGGGCACCTAAATCTTTAATGTACATTCTTTTTAAGCTACGTCGTTTCTACATTGGCAAAAATAGCACTAATTTTGGGCAATATATTTGTCTAAAGTAAGGTAAGATGTTAAAACAAAACCTTTCGCAGAAACTGCTACAAAAACTTTCGCCGCAGCAAATACAATTTATTAAGCTGTTGCAACTGAATACACAAGATTTTGAGCAGCGTGTGGAGCAAGAACTGATAGAGAACCCGGCCATGGAAACAGGTAAAGAAGCCGACGATGCCGATTTTGCTGCTGAGAATACCAGGGAAAAAGAAGAAACTGATACAACAGAAGATACCTACGATGATAAAGACCTTTTTGATATAGATGATTATATAGGCAGCGATGATAGTGATAGCTTTAGACTTTATGAGGAAAGCGGAGGGGATGAGGAACGTAAAGATTTGCCCATTGCAGGAAACAGCACTTTTAGAGAGCAACTTTTAGAGCAAATACAGGCTAATATACATAGTGAGCATGAGGATGTTTTGGCTAAACAGCTTATTGGCAGTATTGAGGAAGACGGGTATTTACGTCGCCCTTTAGGTGCTATAGTTAACGATTTGGCATTTTCTAATAATGTGATGACTGATGTGGAGGAGTTGGAGAAAATGCTGCACAAAATACAATCCCTAGAGCCGGCGGGTATTGCTGCAAGAAACTTGCAAGAGTGCTTATTGCTGCAGCTTAACAGAAAAAATAAAGAGATTCACCCTGAAGTTACCTTAGCGTTACGTATTATAAATAATCATTTTGATGACTTTACTAAAAAGCATTACGAGAAAATGATGCGCCAGCTTAAGGTAGATAGTGCTGAGCTTAAAGAAGCTATTGAATTAATTACAAAACTCAACCCTAAGCCCGGTGATAGCGGTACTAATGCTAAAACACAATACATAGTTCCTGATTTTATTATTGTAGATAATAACGGGAAACTGGGTGTGGCGTTAAACGGCAGAAACGCCCCCGATTTACGTGTAAGCAAATCTTACTTAGAAACACTAAAAAGCTACGATAAAAACAAAACAAAAAATAAGCAGATAAAAGAAACAGTACAGTTTATAAAGCAAAAGCTTGATGGTGCCAAATGGTTTATAGATTCTATAAAACAACGCCAAAATACTTTATTGCTTACCATGAATGCTATTTTAGAATACCAGTACGATTATTTTCTTACTGGTGATGAAACCAAACTAAAACCCATGATATTGAAAGATATTGCAGACGAGGTTAACCTTGATGTTTCTACAATTTCGCGTGTGGCTAATAGTAAATATGTACAAACCGATTTTGGTATAATTTCTCTTAAATTCTTTTTCTCTGAGGGTATTACTACAGAAGATGGAGAAGAAGTAAGTAACCGCGAGGTGAAGAAAATTCTTCAAGATGCTATTGATAACGAGAATAAGCAAAAGCCATTACCTGATGAGAAATTAATGGAAATTTTGAAGGAGAAGGGTTACCACATTGCCCGCCGTACGGTTGCAAAATACCGTGAACAGTTAAATATTCCTGTAGCAAGACTACGCAAGCAGATATAAATACTAAGCAGTGTGTCGCAATCAATAGCAAAAATTATTACCTATGTTCTAAACCCTTTAATAATGCCTTTTGTAGGGGTGCTGTTTATGCTTTTTTTTGATGAGTACTATTATTTGCAAACCTCGCCTACAAATAAGCTATATATATTGGGCTTTATATTTTTAGTAACCTTTTTACTCCCGTTTTTAATTGCAATTTTATTGCAAAGCATAGGGCAAATTCGCTCTTTAGAAATGTATAGCAAGGAAGAGCGGAAACTACCCATATTAATAACAGCCTTTATATATACAGCCTTATTTTTTATGATAGCCCGTATAAATGGGTTTGATAGAATACGTATATTTCTATTAGCTACTACAATAGCATTAATAATTTCAGGCTTTATTACCAATTATTATAAAATAAGTATACACATGTTGGGTGTTGGAGGTATAGTAGGTTTGGTGGCCTATATGAGTACTTACTCACTTTTTAATTTAATGCCGTTATTGGCGGCAAGTATAGTTTTTTCAGGCCTTGTGGGTGTTGCCAGAATACGCCTTAAGGCACATACACCCGCACAAGTATATAGTGGCTTTGCTTTAGGCTTTACTGTGGTTTTTTTAATGGGTATACTATTATAGTAAGCCGCTTAAATTTCATAATATTGCCAACAGAAGAAAAACAATATTATGAGCGATTACAAAGCCCTTTTACATAGCAAAGAAAATGGTGTTGCTACTATAACCCTTAACCGTCCTGATGTTTTTAATGCTTTTGACGATACCCAAAGCTATGAGTTGCAAGATGCTTTGAAGCAGGTAACTCGAGATAAAGAAGTTAGGGTAGTGGTACTGACAGGCGCAGGAAAGGCCTTTTGCTCAGGACAGGATTTAAAAGCTATAAAAGATAGTAAAGACCGCTCATTATCAGACTCTTTGTATAAGCGATACAACCCAATTATTAGGGCTATGCGTAATATGCCAAAACCTATTATTTGCAGGCTAAATGGTGTTGCGGCAGGAGCAGGGTGCTCACTAGCCCTGGCAAGTGACTTTATTGTGGCTTCTGAGAAAGCTTCACTTATAGAAGTATTTATAAACGTAGGTTTGGTATTAGATTCAGGCTCTAGTTATTTCTTGCCTCGTTTAGTGGGAAGCAACAGAGCTTTTGAGCTTTCTACAATGGGTAATAAAGTTACAGCCCAACAAGCTTTAGAGTGGGGGATGGTAAACCGTGTGGTTTCTCCCGAAGAGCTGGATAATACTGTTGCTGAAGTAGCCAACTACTATGCTACAGCCCCAACCAAAGCTATCGGTTTAATGAAAAAGATGCTAAATAAATCATTCCATAGCGATTTGGAAACTATGCTACAATACGAAGCCTACTGCCAAGAAATTGCAGGCAATAGTGCCGATAATAAAGAAGGTGTAGCAGCTTTTAACGAAAAGCGCAAGCCAGTTTTTAAAGGTGAGTAATTACTCACTCACTTTATTGCACTTACCCACATTTGTGCAGAACCTTTAAATAATAAACCCATAGCTTATAAGTTATTTTGTAGTAACTAATTGCTACGGGGTATTATGCAGAAATTCGCCTTTCTATTTTTATTCTTAATTCTCTCATTATCAGTTGCTGCAAACTCTAGTAGTGATGAAAGAGAGTATAAGGAACGTACCCATGTAGTGCAGCCCAAAGAAACGCTATATAAAATTTCGCGACAGCACGGTGTCTCAATCGCTTCAATACGAAGGGCAAACCGTATTAAGGGAGATATTATTTCAGCCGGGGCAAGGCTAAAGGTTAGAATACCTAAAGAAAACGATGTTTTCCAAATACATATAGTACGCGTTGATGAGAATGTTGAAGTTATCTCTGATAAATATTTATTACCTATTGATATTCTTACAAAATATAATGAGTTGGATGATAAAATAGTTTTTCCAGGACAGCGCATTTTTATCAAAATAGATAAGATAAATACTAAATATACCTATAAGGGAGAAGAAGATTTACCTTTAACTGATGCAGAAATAGGTAATCAGAAAAGAGAGTTTAATGTTTCGGCTACAGGTAGTAACCCTATGGTTCAACCTAATACAAATCAAAGTACTTCAGTAAATAAAACCCCTGCACCTGTTTATAAACTAAATACAGCTACACCACCTAAAGGTATTTTAAAGGATAGCCTAAGCAAAGGAGATAAAGCTTTTACTATTGAGGGTTACCTTGATGCCTATTACGCACAATTTAGCGACAGGGAAAACCAAGGCGAATTGGCTGATTATGCTATGAGTGCACCCAAACATAATCAAACGGGTATTAATACTATACAACTATCTGCTATTTACAGAGATACAGGCTTGCGCGGAAACATCACACTACAATACGGCGATATAGTTGATGCCGTTTACCCTACTGATTTAAAGTACATACAACAAGCTAATGTAGGGTTTAAGCTATTTGGAAATATTTGGTTTGATGCCGGTTTCTTTAATTCGCCCATTAGTGTAGAGAGTTTTAGTAACAGAAATAATTACAATAGCATTAACAGCTACACCCGATACTTTGAACCTGTACTTATGAGCGGAGCAAAACTGAGTTGGGAAGCCAAAAGCATTAAGTTTTCTGTATTCGGGAGCGACAGAAGCTTTATGGCGGGGAATGTAATAAATACGCAACCTTCTTTCGGAGCTAATTTAAAAGTATATGGTGGGAAACATTGGCTATTTGGAGCTAATGGGTTGTATAGCAAAATGGAGTTAGGTACTCAGAAAGTAGAGCGTATCAATGCTAATATATTTTTAGCAAGTAACAGAAAGTATTTTGATTTTTTAGTTACGGGTAATTATATCTCACAACAAAATAAAAGTGTTTTAAGTGGAGTGCTTAACGTGTGCTATAAAATCAGTCCCAAATTTGCCATATTTGGCAAAAGCGAGTATTTTATAGACAGTAGTGCATTACTAACTCCCTTAATGACTAATAATGAGGGGAAACAACAAGGGTTAAATGCCATAACTTATGGGGGAGGTATAGAGTTTAAAGCACGCAAAAACCATTACTTGCGTATTGAGGCTAGAAGCACACAATTAGAAAATGGTTTTAATGTCTACAGAGACTACTTTAATGGGGGTAACATAACTAACCAACGCTTAGAGTTTGTTATAACTACTGGTATTTGGTTCGGTAAATAAAAAAAGCCCGCCACAAATGGCAGGCTCCTCAAAAAACTAATCTACTTATCTTTATCTAATATCTTTTATCCAAATATTCATACTATGTGGAGCTCTTTCGTCGCCACCAAAGTAGGGGTATAGTCTAAATTGTATCCCACTATTACAGCCTCTTTCCATAAGTGTCTTGTTTTCATTGTTTAAATAGAAAGCGTATTGCCCGTTTTTGGCAACTATGGTACAAGTGTATTTTTCATTTACATTTATGCTTCCCATTGAAACAAAACTACGTTTGCCTTGGGCATAAGTATAGGCGAAAAGCTCTAGTCCGTTTTTGTGGTAACGCCAACCGAAACGTGCACTGTTTGAATGGTGAAAGCTACTACAATCACTAAAACCGTAAAGCTTGTTTATATCACCCTGGTTTTCTCTAAGTTGTGTAGTGTAAATAGCAGTACTATCAAACAATACCTCAAACACCATACTGTCTACCGATACAGATTTGAAAGCACTCTTATCACTGTTTTGGCTTCCTTTGGCAATTATATAATGGGTGAAACCTTCTAACGGGTTATCAGGTTTTGGAGGCCCTTCATTATTGGGGGTATCTACTATAGTAGCTAAATTTTCAGAAGGTTTATTATTAGCCTCATCACTAGTGTTAACTTGCTGTTGAGTTTTAGTAGTCGGGTTTTTCTCAGGGGTTATTAGCTTGTCATGCTCTTTTTTGCAGGCACCTGCAAACAGGCACAAAAAAATAATAAGTAGTTTCATTACATTTTCCATATATATTGTCAGTTTAGTTAGTCAGTATGTTGTGTTTTATAACCCTCCATACTTACGGTGTTAAACTGTTATATGGATTTTAGGTTATAAGTCTTTCGCCGTAGCTATAAGCTCGGCTATGTCCAAAACTTGAATTTCTTCTTCCTTCTCTGCGTTCTTCACCCCATCTCGCATCATGGTCATACAAAACGGGCAAGCAGCAGCTATTACATTAGGTTTAGCTTCCAGTGCTTCTTCGGTGCGCTCAATGTTTACTTCTTTATTGCCTTTTTCAGCTTCTTTAAACATTTGTGCGCCACCTGCACCGCAGCATAGTCCATTAGTGCGGCAACGCTTCATTTCTACCAATTCTGCATCTAAATTTTGCAGTACACTACGCGGGGCTTCGTAAATTCCGTTGGCTCTGCCCAGGTAGCAACTATCGTGGTAGGTAATGCGTTTACCTTTAAACTCACCGCCTTCAACCTTAAGTCTTCCTTCATCAATCAAGCTTTGTAAGAACGTAGTATGGTGGATTACTTCGTAGTTACCCCCCAATGCCGGATACTCATTTTTTAAAGTGTTGAAGCAATGCGGGCAAGCAGTTACAATTCTTTTTACTCCGTAAGCATCAAGTGTAGCAACATTTGCCATTGCCTGCATTTGGAATAAAAACTCGTTACCGGCTCGCTTTGCAGGGTCGCCCGTACAGGTTTCTTCTTGTCCTAGTATGGCGAATTTTACCCCTGTGTGGTGTAAAATTTTTGCAAAGGCTTTGGTAACCTTTTGTGCTCGCTCGTCAAAACTTCCGGCGCAGCCTACCCAAAACAACACTTCAGGTTGTTCTCCTTGGGCAGTCATTTCTGCCATTGTTTTAATTGTCAAAGTATCGCTGCTCATAGTATCTGTGATATATACACGATAATATCACAAAAACTTGAGAGTGTAAAATTATACTTTTTTTCTTAAAAAAAGTACTTTTTAATGTAAAAAAATTACTAAAATATTAAAATAATGGACAGAAATTCATGAAAAACCCTGTAAACACTAGGTTTTTAAAAAAATGCTCAATAAGAAAAAAAATTTACTTATTTGTTAAAATAATGAAGAAAGAGAGCTAAACTAAACTTCTTGAGTCCAGTTTGCTCTGTCGGCAGGAGGAAACTGCCAAGGGGCGCCATTATTTTCTAAATTGGTAAACATACCATTTAGTTCGGTAGGTGCTTGCGATTGTTCCATAACCAAGTACTGGCGCATGCTAAATATAATGTCAACCGGATTGATGTTTACCGGGCAGGCTTCTGCACAGGCATTACAAGTAGTGCATGCCCAAAGCTCTTCATTAGTAATATAAGTATGAAGGTTTTTACCGTCGTCTTTAAACTCGCCTTTGTTAGCATCAATATTCTTGCCCACTTCTTCCAAACGGTCGCGGGTATCCATCATTACCTTACGGGGTGACAATAATTTGCCAGTTATATTGGCAGGGCACACCGATGTACATCGTCCACACTCGGTACAGGTGTATGCATCCATTAGGTTTTTCCAGGTAAGGTCAGTAACATCTTTTGCTCCAAAACTGGTAGGAGGTTCATAACCTTCAGGAGGTGCAGCCGATGGATCCATCATTAATTTTACTTCCGTGGTTACTGATTCCATATTGGCAAACTTCCCTTTAGGGTTCAAATCAGAATAATACGTATTAGGGAAAGCTAAAATAATATGGAAGTGCTTAGAGTAAGGCAAGTAGTTAAGGAAAGCTAAAATGCCCAAAATATGTAGCCACCATGTAATATGCTCTATATAGTGTAGTGAGTGCTCACTCACTCCGCTAAATAGTGGGAATAGCAAGCTACTAACGGGCATATTAGTATCTTGCTGAAAATGATAATCGGTAGCGTTCATTATAAGTAATGCCGCCATCAGTACAATTTCAATTATCAAAATATTGGTAGCATCTTTTATAGGCCAGCCCTGCATTTCTTTCATGTTTAGGCGAGGTACTTTTGTAACATACCTGCGAGTGAGAAAGAAAATACAAGCTACAAGCACCAATACTGCTAATACTTCAAAAAAACCAATAGCAAAAGTGTATAAGCCCCCCAAAGGTTCCATAAAAACCCTATGGGTACCTGCCAAACCATCTATAATAATTTCAAGTATTTCTATATTTATAAGTATAAAACCTGCATATACAATAAAGTGAAGAATGGCAGGTATAGGGCGCGTACCCATTTTACTTTGACCGAAAGCTACCCGCAACATGGTGTTTAGGCGTTGGCTTTTGTTATCGGTACGGTCGAGCGGTTTACCTAAATTTATATTTCGGCGAATTTTACCTACACTTTTGGCAAACAAATAAATGGCTGTGCTTAAGGCAATAGCGAACAAAATTTGTGATACGATTTGCATAGGGTTATAGATTTGGTAAGTGTTTCAAAGATGTGAAAATTTGCAGAGTAAAAAAATATTTTGAAGGATTGAAAAAATATGTACTTTTGCAATCCTTTCAAAAAGGCGGTACCATAGCTCAGTTGGTAGAGCAAAGGACTGAAAATCCTTGTGTCGCTGGTTCGATTCCAGCTGGTACCACCAAAAAAGCCTCACAACTTGTGAGGTTTTTTTGTTTTTACTTTATCCTATTAAACTATCTGCTAATAACTTAATTTAGAGTTTTTTGGAGTACTTTTATAGTAGCTTACCGTAGCAATGTTTAATAAAAAATTTAGTTATTATCTTTTACTTATCGGGCAAGTACTAGCCGGCTTTATTATTTTAATAGTTGTCCAGGCTCTTGGTATAAGCAATTCAATATTAAACTCTACGATACTATTTTGTGTATTTATACTGTTCAATATCGGGATTGCTATAAAACTAAACATTAAGGGAGATATAAGAAGCTACTGGTCTCTGACTAAAGTTTATTTTCTAATTATCGGTATGGTTGTGGGTTTATTTGTTGCCTTTTTTCCATTAATGGTGGCATTATTAACCAATCAAATTACTGTTAATGATATTGATTTAAAAAAGAGTTTTAGTGTAAGTTCTTTACTTGGAACTTTTTTGATTGTTAGTTGGGAAGAACTTTGGTTTAGAGGACTTTTGCTAAACTATTGTAGACGAAAACTATCCGTAATAAGTATAGCTTTTTTTATGGGATTGCTGTTTATGCTTATACATATACTGAACCCAAAGTTTGATATTTTAAATTCTGGTTTAGCTTTATTTTTTGCTGGATTCTTCTTAACACTAATGTATTTACATTACAAAAATATATGGCTACCTATTGGTCTTCATTTTGGAAATAATTATTTACAAAGCATAGTTGAATCTCCTCTTGAGAAAAACCTCATTTTTGGGAATGATGGATATTTATCAGCAATAATATTAGCTGTTTTTGTTGTTTACTTTATTCTAAAAAAACAAATCTAGAATACTCGACTCGCAACAAAAACAATAGTATAGGCTAACAGATTTTTTTAATGTGAAGTTATATATTGCCAAAAAATCAACTGTCATGAGTTTTTTATTAAACAACCCATCAAACCCTACGCTTTTTAGTAGTTATATTTTTGACAAAGCTTTTACTGAGCAAGAACTCCAAAAATTAGAAGAAGTACAAAAGCTATTTCCTTTTGAAGATGCTGTATTAGCTTCTGATCAAGGAAATATTGACCATATACGGCAAAGCCAGATAAAGTGGCTGAGTAGCGCAAAACAGGAATGTCACTGGATATTTATGAAGTTTGCAGAGCTAGCAACTAAAGCCAATGCCCAAATGTGGGGGTTTGACCTAACAGGAATGCTAGAGAATTTACAATATACGGTATACCCTGCAGGCGCGGGACATTATACATGGCATATGGATACAGATAAAGGGCTGGCTGCTCAACGTAAAATTAGTATTACTATGCAGTTAAGTGACCCTAATGATTATGAAGGAGGGAATTTAGAGCTTTTCAGTACTTCTAACATACAGGTAGCTCCTAGAGAAAAAGGAACTGTTGTACTTTTTCCAAGTTATATAATGCATAGGGTAAGCCCTGTTACAAAAGGCGAGCGTAAGTCTTTAGTACTTTGGGTTTCAGGTCCGCCATTTAGATAGCAGGAGGGTAAATTCTTGAGATAACTTCAATTATCAGCAGTGCAATTGCATTTACTAGGACAACTGTTTTTAGGTTATAGTTAAAACCTGCTGCTATCTTCTCAGGAAACTGGCTCACAATTTCGTCTACTGCTTCGTAAATGATTTGCTCTTTATGTTCTAAAGAACTATCGGGCTTAATTTTAGTAATTCTACGCCATTGCTTTCTAAATCCCAAACGGTTAATGATAAAACGAACCATGCGGTATTCATTGGCAGTAGCAGTTAAATTAGCTCCTGTGTTTAGCTGTTCTACTCCTGCAATTTTGCGAGCTATTTTACTTAGTAGGTGAGATATATGTGTTTTATTTTTATTGAAGGCTTTACTAATGGCATTGGCAATTCCGCTTTGGTAGCCCATGTAGAAATATAGCGCAGGAATACCAGCAAATACCACGATGATAATAAAAAGTGCTAAAGCAATCCACCAACCTCTTGCATCAAATAACTCTATATACCAGCTAATCTTAAAAATACCATATAGCCAGTTGATTACTAAACCAATAAAGGCAAACTTTACAATAGAGAAAAACGAGAACCCTATAATTTTAGAGTAGTCTTTTATATCAGTTGTTTCCATAAGGGAAAGATACAATTATGATAGTTATCTTGCACTAAACAAAATGAAATTGCTAAAGCTAATATTACTATTTGCCTGTTTATTATTCTTAGTTTTTGCTAGTTCTTGTAAAGGCAAAAACTGCTCTGAAACCAGGTATTACCTTTTGAACAATGATACAGCGGTGATTGAGTACACAGGTTATGAAACATTAAAATTTGTTATTGAAGATTCATTAGGGAATTTTTTGGACTCTGCCACATTTAAAGGGGTTGGAAAGAGTAAGTATTTTCAAGATAGTGATGTAGAAAACCTTACTTGTGGAGCCATCATATATGATAAGCAAAATGTAGATTTTACTTATTTGAATATTAGAGACTCATTAGAAAAATTAATCATAACTTTAAGAAAAGAAGAGGTAGGCACTGAAATTTTCTTATATCCGCCTAATAAACAAAAAAGAAATCCTTTTAGCGGTAGAGCAACTTACTTCTTTAATTCCTTTCTTGATGTGTTCCATGACACCATAACTGTTAAAGGTAAGCTATACTTTTCAGTAGTCCAATTTACAACCCGTGAGCAAAATTATAAGAGTGCTTATTATGGAAGGTATGATAGTTTAATATTTTTTGAAGAATCCCCCAACCGTATTTGGTATGTTGTGAAATAAAAAAGCAGGCTAAAAAGCCTGCTTCAATATAGTTTTAGATTCCGAAAAAAATTCGGAATGACTAAGCGTTTTGTGCGCGGATAATATTCAATGCGCTACCTGCTTTAAACCACTCTATTTGTTGCTCGTTATAAGTGTGGTTTGCTTGTATCTCATCAACGCTTCCGTCAGCATGTTTTAATACAATAGTTAATGGCTTGTTAGGAGCAAACTCAGTTAATCCTAATACATCAATCTTATCGTTTTCTTGTACTTTATCGTAATCGTCTTTATTAGCAAACGTAAGTCCTAACATACCTTGTTTTTTAAGGTTAGTTTCATGGATACGTGCAAACGATTTTACTAAAATTACTCTAACTCCTAAGAAGCGAGGCTCCATAGCAGCATGCTCACGTGATGAACCTTCACCATAGTTTTCGTCACCTACTACAACACTACCAATACCAGCAGCTTTGTAAGCACGTTGAGTAGCAGGTACTGGTCCATATTCACCTGTTAGGTGATTTTTCACTTTATCAGCAGTATCATTAAAATAGTTAATAGCACCGATAAGCATATTGTTAGAGATATTATCTAAGTGTCCTCTAAACTTTAACCAAGGACCTGCCATACTAATATGGTCGGTTGTACATTTACCTTTTGCTTTAATTAACAGGTTAAGGTCTTTAAGGTCTGTACCTTCCCAAGGTTTAAAAGGTTCTAGTAGCTGTAAACGTTGGCTATCAGGGTTTACTACCACTTGCACATTGCTACCGTCTTTAGCAGGTTCTTGGTAGCCCGCATCTTCTACATCAAAACCTTTAGTAGGTAGTTGTATTCCTTGTGGCTCATCTAATTTCACTTGCTCTCCGTTTTCATTGGTAAGCGTATCTGTTAGAGGGTTAAAAGTTAAGTCGCCCGCAATAGCATAAGCTGTAACAATCTCTGGAGATGCTACAAAAGCGTGTGTATTAGGGTTACCATCATTGCGTTTTGCAAAGTTTCTGTTAAACGAGGTAATGATTGAGTTTTTACGGTTAGGGTCGTTAGTATGTCTAGCCCACTGTCCAATACATGGACCGCAAGCGTTAGCTAATACTACGCCACCCATTTGCCCGAAAATATCAAGATAGCCATCACGATCTACCGTGTAGCGTACCATTTCAGAACCCGGGGTTATAGTAAACTCAGCCTTTGCTTTTAAGTTTTTATCTGTTGCTTGTTTAGCTACTGATGCAGCACGAGTAATATCTTCATAAGAAGAGTTGGTACAGCTACCTATTAAACCTACTTCTAATTCAGCAGGCCAGTTGTTTTCTTTAACTGCAGCTGCAAATTTTGATAGTGGCCAAGCTAAATCCGGAGTGAAAGGACCGTTTACATGCGGCTCTAACTCATCAAGATTAATTTCTATTACTTGGTCAAAATATTGCTCAGGGTTAGCATATACCTCAGCGTCACCGGTAAGGTGTTCAGCAACACCATTAGCTAAATCTGCTATATCAGCACGCTCAGTACCTCTTAGGTAATCTGCCATAGACTCATCGTAACCGAAAAGTGAAGTGGTAGCTCCAATTTCAGCACCCATGTTACAGATAGTACCTTTACCCGTACAAGATATGTTTTCAGCACCCTCACCAAAATATTCTAAAATAGCACCCGTACCACCTTTAACAGTAAGTATACCTGCTACTTTCAAAATAACGTCTTTAGCACTTGTCCAACCACTCATTTTACCTGTTAGCTTCACACCAATCAGTTTAGGAAATTTAAGCTCCCAAGGTAAGCCTGCCATTACATCACTAGCATCAGCTCCACCCACACCAATAGCAACCATACCTAAACCACCAGCATTTACTGTGTGGCTATCAGTACCAATCATCATTCCGCCGGGGAACGCATAGTTTTCTAATACTACTTGGTGTATAATACCTGCACCGGGTTTCCAAAAACCAATGCCGTATTTGTTTGATACTGATGAAAGGAAATCGTAAACTTCTTTGTTAGTATCAATGGCTGTTTTTAAATCTTCATCGGCACCTACTTTTGCTTGAATTAAGTGGTCACAATGAACTGTTGAAGGAACAGCCACTTTACTACGACCTGCTTGCATAAACTGCAATAAAGCCATTTGTGCCGTTGCATCTTGCATAGCAACACGGTCTGGCGCAAAATCTACATAAGATTTACCTCTTTCGTGTACTTGTGTAGCGTTACCTTCAGAAAGGTGAGTGTATAATATTTTTTCAGTTAATGTTAGTGGTTTGCCTATTGCTTTGCGGGCTGCCTCAAGTTTGGCAGGCATTGCGGCATATGTTTTTTTGATTAAATCGATATCGAATGCCATAGAAATATGTTATTTTTAAAGGACTGCAAAAGTAGTGTTTTAATACCACAATTGCTTGTGATTAGCTACTTTAGATACTTTCTAAACAATTGGATAGAACAAAAGGTTTCAATACGTTATTAATTCCAAAAAAGTACTTTTGAAAGCTAATGCTTAACAATAAAAACCTGCAACGTTTGTGGTGGGTGTATTTAATTTTTTATTTCGGGTTGGTATTGTTTAATCTTGATCGCATACCTATCTCATGGCTGGATGAGAGCTATTGGTTGGATGTAGCGCATAATTTAAGCAATGGTAGTTACACGTCTAAAATTTGGCACTACCCACGTATAGAAGAGAAGTTTTTAGCCTATTTACCCTTTCAGTTTTTTTATGATGCTGCTTTTATGAAATTATTACCCCATGGGGTGTTTTGGTATAGGTTGCCTCATGTGCTAACGTTTATTGTTGCAGTAATATTCCTATTTAAAATCTACCGTAAAAACCAGAGCCTATCTTTAATAGCTACAATTATTTTGGTAGCTCTTTTTATGAATGATAAGGGGATTTACGACAGTATAAGGAATAGCAGGGGAGAAGTGCTTTCACTTATGCTTTTAGCTCCTGCCATTTATCTGTTTCAGCAAAAGAAATCTGTTTTTGGAGTTACTTTATTATTGAGTGCTGTATTCTTTAATCATCCTTCTATGTGGGTAATAGTTGGAGTATTAATGCTTTACTTATTTTTTAGAGAAGACTTGAAGAATAAGGCTTTGATAAGCATTGCATTTGCCTTTCCTGTTGTAGCTTTTCTTGTATATGCTGAGTTTGATTTTGAGTTAATCAAACTACAGCTAATAGACCATGGCGAGGAACACATGGCAACGGGTAACCTACTGGTGGGGCACTTTTGGGATAGGTATATGCCTTTTTACAAACTACAACCTTGGGTACCATTTCTTAACCTGTTTATTACCGGGTATTGTGTGTATGCTATTATCAAACAAAAAAGCATTAAGAATTTACCTTTAGAGGTTACTTTTTTGGCTAATTCAATCTATTGGTTATTTGTATTGGCACCATTGTACCGCTATAACTCTCCTAACATATTGCTGCTGTTTATTCTGTTACCCAAGCCTTTACTATTACTTAAGCAGAAGTATTATGATGGTTTAGTAAATAAGAAAAGAATATTAGCGCTAAGTAGTATTTTTATAGTGCCTTGCATAGTTTTAGTTTTCTTTCCTTTTATCAGTAGGAATTTGGCAGGAATTGTTCAGCGTGAAGAGCGTGACCCACAAAAAGCTACTGAATGGCTAGACAGCCATTTTGATAAAAATAAGAAGATTTTACTGGTAGATAACTCTCTGGCTCATTATTATGCTTTAGAGCAGGATAATATTGATTTTACCATTACTTACTCGGTATATAAATATGGTTTTAAAGAGTATGATGAAGTGTATTTAGTAAGCATTAGTCCTAGCCAAGCAAAAGAGGCTGTTTTGCTGGATACATACACTTTAGATAAAGACAGTTTTTTTGGATATAGTTTTAATAATGTGATAACCTACAGTGGTTTAAAAATTTATAAAATTGAAACTGAAGAGCAGTTTAATCAATTGCAAACAGGCTATGAGCAATATGCCAATGGAAAACAGTAAAGAAATATCAACCGCTTTGGCTACTTATTTTGCCTTGCCTGATGGGGCAGACGATTTTAAAATGGTTCGCCAAAAACTGATAGAGGAGATACAATACCTTATTGATTATGATTTAAATAAACTGTGGAGCATATTGTATAGAATTGATGTAGCTGAAAAGAAAGTGAAAAGTGTGATTAGTAATACTCCTTATAATGAACACGCTTCACATATTGCTGATTTAATTATTCACCGCCAGCAAGAGAAGATTATTTCAAGAAAGAAGTACAAAACATAAAAAGCCACCAATTGGTGGCTTTTACAAAATTTTTAAAAAGTATAAATATGTTTATTCTACTACAAGTTTTGTAGCTGATTGAATATTACCACTTAAGAAAGTGGCTACATATATACCACTATTAAATTGACCTACTTCAATCACTTTTCTTGCTTCATTATCAATTTCTAAAGTGGTAATTAATTTACCTGTTATATCATGTATAATAATGCTACCTGTTTGTGCTTTATCAAAAGTTAAAACATAGTTTTTAGCTATTGGGTTGTAACTCCAAATAGTTTTCACTCCATTTACTTCTTGAACACTGGTAGGAGGATTATTAATTTCCAAATCTTCAAAATTTGCAGTGTGTACACGTTTATCACCATCGTCTTGCATAAAAGCCACTATACGTAGTTGTTTTTGAGATTTTACGTTGGTAACTGGGAAAGCAACCTCTACAGAATCAAAAGGGTCTTGTTGCGTAAATGCCAATTTATGTCCATTAGATGTAGCCTTATACATTTGACGCATTACATTACTGTATTCTTGTTCTGAGTTTGAACCCGGTGAAGCAGCATAAGCAGATTTTGGAACTACCTTTTCAACCAAAGCTATATGACCCCGCATATCAAGATTGTGAAACATATCAAGGCCTCTAAAAATTACTCTTGCCTTGGCTTCGTTATTCTCAATCCTAAAGTTTTTAAACTCAATGGTAGGCTGAAACGCAGGCGATTGATTAAAACTTTCTCCCATTTTTTGGAATAAAGAGTTTACAGCTTGCGAAGAAGGAGCCTTATAAAAACCACCGTCTAAATGGGTATAAGGAGTCCCTGTAACGCCATAATAGCTTACACGCGCATTGGCATCCTGGGGGTTCTCAAAATGCATTGAATCATGAGTGTATGGAAATGAAGTGTGGTATGAAATTATTACTGCGTTGGCTTCATTTTGTTTCCCAAAATCATGAACCTGTGGACTGTATGTGGCACATATTACACAGCTTGCATTTGAAAACTGCTCTATCAAAACTTTTTTCTGTCCAAAAGCAACAGTAGTAAGCACTAAAAAGAGAACTATGGATAATATTTTTTTCATGTTATTTAATGTTTAAACGTTGAGTTGTTATCAAAGACGATTAAGTACCGGTATTTGTTTACGGCTTAACAATACATTAATCAAGCTTGTAACAAAAACTATCAATGCCATAATAAATAATGTACCTCCATCTTCTTTAACTTCAATACCTAGAGATGTTAGATGAAAAAATATAGCACCTGATATGGTAGCTAAAGCAAGTAAAGCCCCCAACCATGAGGTACGGGGAATTAATAAAAGAATGGATGCAATAAGCTCTACCACACCACTGCCAATTCTCCCATGAGGTTCCATACCAACTGTTTCAAAAATATAAACAGACTCAGGTGCAGCAGTGAATTTGAAAAAAAGAGTTTGAAGTAAAATAAAAGCGGGTATAACTCTCAATACCCATAAAAGTATGTTTTTTATGTTCATAATAAGCTTTTAAGGTTAAGTAAGCATAAAACTATGCCATCAAGTGGTATTGATATAAGATTGCAACAGCTATCAATAAAAGTACAAGCTTATTTTTTTAAGAACTTAGCCCAGTTTTTATCCGCTTTAGCTTTTAAATTTTTTTCATTCTTATTCCAATCGGTTTTTGTGTTATTGAAAAAGGAATTATAAAACAGGTATAGTTTACCTTTTACTATTTTATAAGTTTCAGGGTCCACCTCTACTTTTTCATTACTGTTGCCCATAGCATACGCACACCAACCTCCATACTGTGGTTCGTATTTGGCAGGGTTTTTCTTGAAAAGATTAAGATTTGTTGTTGATGAAAAGCGGTAGGTAATTCCTTTATATGTATAACTTCTGTTTTTGCTCCCTTCTTTGGGTTTATTGCTAAAATAGCTCACAGGGTCGTAGCCTTCAATGGCTAAACCTGTACTGTGGTTAAAATGCTTTTTCCTTACACTTATATTTTGAGTGGGGTAATTGCTTGCTGTTAAAAATGTTGCAGTGATAAATAAAACAAAAATTGCTCTCATATTTATAATCTAATATAAGAGCAAAGGTATTAGGCAGGCAATTTCTTAAATGTAACCTATGAGACAAATAGCATAAATTATTTTAACATGCTAAGTGAAGTGATATTTATTTCTTTTCGGTTTAGAGATAAAATATTATGCTCTTTAAACTCTGCCAAAAGGCGGGCTATAGTTTGTCTTGAAAGTCCATTGAGGGTTGCAATTTCTTGCTGAGTTAAGTAGTTTTTCAGTATAATATTTTCAGTTGCGTCCTCAGCTTCTTTTTCTGCCCATTCTTTAAAAAACTGTAATAGTCTTGTGCGCGCATCTTTAAATAATAGGGTAGAGTAGCGGCGTGAAACTGTCATTTGCTGTTTTCCTACTTGTTTAGAGTATTTAATGGCAATATCAGCACGCGTTTTTAGCATTTCTTCAAACTCTTTCACATTAAAATTACACAATACAGTTTGGTCGCTAACTGCTACGGCAAATTCTTTTACAGGCTGTTCTTGTCCTAAGTGTAATTGCCCAAAAATGTCTCCCCTGGTTAAAACATCAAGTAGAATTTCGTTTCCTTCGTCATCATAATACCCTAGTTTCACATTTCCTTTTTTTACAAAAAACACCTTTTTAAGCTGGTCTTCAGGAAAATAAATAAACTCGTGCTTAGAGCAAGTTTTAAAGGCAATAATCCAATCTAACTCTTTGTAATCGTCATCAGTTAAAGAATCAAAAATAATGTGGTTTCGTAAGTACCAATAGTTAACTAACTCCATATAGTATTTGATAAAGATATTGAATCTGTACCACTTATGAAGAAGACTAGGGAATTGAAAAAGTTGTTATACAGGGTAAACGTGTCTTTCTGAGTGGTATGAAGAGCGCACCATAGGGCCACTTTCTACATAGTTAAAGCCTTTTGCTAAACCAACTTCTTTAAAGTAGTCAAACTTGTCAGGGTGTACAAACTCTGTCACATCTAAGTGCATTTTAGTAGGTTGCAGGTATTGTCCCAAGGTTAAAACATCGCAACCATGTTCTACAAGGTCATCCATTATTTCAAAAACCTCATCGTCTGTCTCACCCAAACCTAACATTATACCGCTTTTAGTACGTATGCCCATATCTTTCGTACGGCGGGTTTGCTCTAAGCTACGCTCGTATTTTGCTTGTGGACGTACTTTGCGATACAATCGCTTAACCGTTTCCATATTGTGTGATATAACTTCGGGGCGTTCTTTAGCAACTACTTCTAAAAACTCCCATTTAGCCCTAAAATCAGGAATTAAAGTTTCAAGCGTAGTATCCGGATTCAGTTTTTTAACTTCTTTGATAGTATCTGCCCATACACCTGAGCCTAAGTCTTTAAGCTCATCACGATTTACTGACGTAATTACAGCGTGTTTCACGCTCATTAATTGTATGGCTTCGGCTACACGACGTGGTTCATCCAAATCGTATTCATTAGGTCTTCCTGTGGCAACTGCACAAAAAGAGCAACTGCGTGTACAAGTATTACCCAATATCATAAAAGTGGCTGTACCTTCTCCCCAACATTCTCCCATGTTTGGGCAATTACCACTTTCGCAAATGGTATGTAGCTTGTGCTCATCTACCAACTTGCGAACCTTTCGGTAATTTTCACCTGTTGGTAGTTTAACTTTTAACCACTTTGGTTTTTTGGTACGTTCTTTCTCTACTACTGGAAGCTCTATCACTACTAAATCTTATTTAAATTAGAAGATTGGGACTACCACTTGTTCCCAAAAACAGCGCAAATATAAAACGATGGAAACACATATTTGTTCTCGGTGTACAACATAAGTGGTAACCTTTGCGGAAAGGCATCTACATACACCCCTACTTCAATGGCTTTAATTTCATCACTAAAATCACCCCAATCAAAATTGAAGCCTGCTTTTGCAAATGCTCCCATTCTAAAACCAAGTTCATTAAACCCTTTAGAAAAAGGTGAGTTACCAATAACATCGTTTTGGTTTACCTCATTTTCTTCAGTAACTTTTTTTGAAACAACAAAACTATTGTTGTTTACATCAGTTTGAAGAATATCAAGGTACACCGGTTTCAGCAAAACAAAAGTGGGACCTGCTGCAACATTAAGACTAATGGATGCGGTGTTTTTAAGTTTTTTCTCTGTGAGCATAAACTTATTACCATAGCCCAACCTGCTTACGTATGCATAATTTTGCTTACCGAAAGTATAAGGATTAGTATTGGTTATAGCTGTATTAAATATACGTATTTCTTTGGGATGCCTAATGGTTAAAAACTCAGCTTCAAGATATTCTATCCTGCCATTTGAAATATAGCGCCCGAACCTGAAATCAAAACCAAAACCTTTGGGGTGCGCCATAACCCCAAAAGAAAATTCCCTATTGTATTGGTCGTTGGCTATGCGTTGAGCATGAGTTAACGATGGTATGAAAAATACCAATACAATAAAAAAAACTTTTAAATATGTTTTGTGCTTTAAGGGGAACACTAAATATTATTTTGTTATTTGTAGATGTAGACTGCCTTATCTACTCAAATGTAACGAAAAATATACCAAAAAAGTTTCAAATCATGGTAACGGCAAAAATAAAGTACCTCGGAAATTTAAGAACCGAGGCAACTCACACAAAATCAGGCAAAACCTTTGTTACTGATGCTCCTACAGATAATAATGGAAAAGGAGAAGCTTTTTCTCCAACCGACACTGTTTGTGCCGCTTTGGCTAGTTGTATGCTCACTTTAATAGGTATTACTGCCAATAAGCATAATTTCACCATTGGCAATATGGCAGTGGATGTAAGAAAATATATGGCATCAAACCCAAGAAGAATTAGTAAAGTTGAGGTTGATATTATTTTTACAGATAAAGAATACTCTGACAAGGAGAAATCGTTTATGGAGGTTGCAGCTATAAACTGCCCGGTTGCTAAAAGCTTACATCCTGATATTGAGCAGGTAGTAAACTTTAACTATAATTAACTAAGTGAAGCTATTTGTTTTTGTACTTCGTCAAAAGAAATAGCCATATGAGAATCGTCGTAAATTACTTCTCCGCTCTTTAGTAAAATTACTTGTGGTGATTCGTGATGAACTTGAAATTTTTCAGCAATAGCATTTGATACATCTCTAAAACGCAGTAAATCTAAATAATAATAAATCTCGTTACCTGTATTAGAGTTTCTTTCGAAACGAGATTTTGCCATAGCACTTATAGAACAACTTGTGCTGTGCTTGAAAAGTATCGTAGGAACTTCGTAGCTCTCTTTTTCAATAGCTTCAAGTTGTGCTATTGAGGTTATATTTTTCCAAGAGATGGACATTATTCAGAAACTGAGGTGCTAACTTTGTATGATGGACATTGGTCTCTGTGACATGAACTTAAAACGCCTAACCCCGCTACTACCAACAAAATCAATAATATCTTTTTCATATATTCAGTGTTTAAACAATAATCTTAGCTACTAAAGAGCAAAAACTGTGCAAAATTACAAAAAACTAAGCGATTTATTGGGTAGTGAAGAATGTAAACCTTTTGTTAACAGTTTGCTTCACAAAACTCCGGCACAAATAGCTTTGCAATACAGGGATAAAATACCCTGCGATGCTTCAGTTTTAGCATATATCATCAAACTCTACCAAAAAGCCAAAAGTAAACTTCCTGCTTGGGTAGATAACTTTTGTATTTTAACTACCAAAAGCTATGCTCAATCAACCTCACAAGTTGTTGCCTTTTATAAATCAACGTTTATTAAAGGTAAAAAATTGCTTGTACTTGGAGGAGGCTTGGGCGTTGATGAATGGGCTTTTGCCCGAACATTTAGCCAAATAATCTCTGTAGATAATGATGCTGATTTAAATAAATGTGTTGCTTATAACAACAAACTTTTAGGTATAAATAATGTACAGAGGCATACCCAAACTGCCGAAGAGTTTCTACAACAACTGGATAATGGTGAAAAGTTTGATTGTATTTATACCGACCCGGATAGGAGGGACGAAACCGGAAAAAGAAGAAAAACACTACAGCATTCAACACCTGATATTCTGGCTCTATACAATAAAATTATGGACCATACCGAAAGGTTGGTTATTAAAGCATCACCACTTATTGATATTGGGAAAACAACTAATGAAATAAAAGGTGTTTCAGAAATAAGAGTTATAGCACAGAAAAACGAGGTTAAAGAGGTACTTTTTGATATTAAAAAAGGATTTGAAGGGGCACCTGATATAGTGGCAGCCAATTATACCGACGGTGATGGATGGCAGGAAGTAAGTATGGTAACAAATGATAGAATGCCTAGTGAAGGCCAAGCGAATACAGTATTTTTTTATGAAGCTAACGCAGCAATTATAAAAGCAGGAATTAGTCATCAATATGCTGCAGATTTAGGTTTGGGGTTAATTGATGGGAATACTTTTTACTATGTTTCTGATAAACAGGTTGAAGGTTTTATGGGGAGAAGTTTTAAAGTAAAGAAGATTTTAAGTTTTAGTAAAAAATCAATTAAATCATATTTGAAAGGTCAAGATATTTCGCAAGCAAATATTGCTAAGCGTAATTTTCGACTTGGAGTTGATGAATTAAGGAAATTGTTTTCAATAAAAGACGGAGGGGAAGATTATCTTTTTTTTACTCAAAAAAAGGGCAAACCTTTGCTGTTCCATTGTGTTAAAGTTTATACTAGATAAAGAGATATTATTACCAAAATACTTTTTTTAAAAATTGATACTTTATTTTAATTTTTTAAATTCGCCGAAGATAGTACGCTAATATGCTAAATCACTTCTCTAAACTTGATTATGTTTTATTAGCTTTTAGGTAGTTTTTTATGATTGAACAGTTTTTTTATCCGGTTGAGATGGACACGGATAGTGCAACACGTAAATTTTCCGGACTTGTCTTGAAAAATGGCGAATCTTTCCCTGATTTGGCAGACTGTAAAGTAGCTATATTTGGCGTATTTGATGAACGTTGGGGGAAAGTAGAGGGTGTGTCTCCACAAAATGCCTATAACCAAATTAGAGAAGAACTTTACAAATTATACCATAAGTTTCCAGGAATAAATGTAGCCGATTTGGGCAATTTAGTAATTGGCGAAACGGAAGAAGATACTATAAGTGCCGTAAGCACAATTGTTGGCGAACTTGCAGAACAAGGAACTATATCAATAATATTAGGAAACAACCAGCTTCTAGGGCTTGGGCAATATGTAGGATATGACAAGTTGAGTAAATATACTGAGGTTGCTATTTTTGATAATACAGTCTCAATTGATATGGAAGACTTGGTTTATAGAATTGTAACCCATGAGCCTAATCATCTTTTTAACCTGAACCATTTAGGGTATCAAACTTATTTAAGTGATGAGGAAGCACTAACAGCTTTTGAAAAAATGTATTTTGATACCATGCGTTTAGGCTTGTTGAGGGGGAACCCTGATGTTACTGAACCTTGTTTGAGAAACTCTGAAGTGGGCATTTTTGATTTGGCTTGCGTGAAATATTCTGATGCTTCAGGCAGCCCCAAATCATCACCTAATGGTATTTCGGCCGAAGAAGTTTGCCAAATTGCTAGGTATGCAGGCATCAGCCCTCGCATGGGGTCGTTTGGTATATATGGTTACTCTCCTAAAGACGATACCAATAATAATACTGCACAGTTATCAGCACAAATGATATGGTACTTTTTAGAGGGAGTATTATTAAGAAAAGAGGAAGACCCTGCTAAAGAGCAAGATAAATTTTTACAATATCGTACAGCGCTAAACGATGGTAAGCACGAAATAATTTTTTATAAAAGTAAATCAACAGGCAGGTGGTGGATGGAAATTCCACATCCTAAAAATCATAAAGAAAATACTTTCCCCATTGTGGTGCCGTGCAGTTATGCAGATTATCAGGTAGCACTAAATAATGAGATGCCCGACCGCTGGTGGAGGGTTTACCAAAAATATTCTTAGCAGATTAAAAAGTTGGTTTTGCAAATAATGCAAAAATTGAAATGCCCTTTGGCAGAAATCAGTAAGTTTTATTGCAAATATTAGTGCATATTTGTTACATCGGGTATTGGATGTGAGGATTAGGGTAGAAGTTCTCTTGCCATTTACAATATCTGATGGTAAGGGCTTAGGGTAGTATGTAAAAAGCATTGGGATAATGCTATTTAAATTTCTTCTTTATATCCTTCATCCATAACTCGATATTTGATGGTTGGCGCAGCTGCCATCCTTCAGGTTTTTTAACGATAAATGCAGGGTTTGCATATATGTTAATATATATCCCGTTTTTTTCGTAAGTCGTTCCGTGCCAGCCCTTCAGTTGTTGTAAACCATCAAAGCTGAATTCGCAATTCATGTTGCTATGAAAAATGTACGATACACTGTCAAAAGGCTTATTATATAAGCCTTTTAAGTGTATGCCTTTGGTACTGTCTAAATATCTTATACTCGTAGGATAACTAAGCGGGGCATAAGTATAAAAGGCAATACTATCTCCAAAATCATTTTTTATTTCTTGTTCCAACTCATAAATAGGTAAATAAGCAATATTAGAGTCTCCAATACATTTGCCGGGGTAATACATGAAATTCCCTGCCACTAAAGCTAATCCGGTTAGTACAGCCCATATTTTTTTAGTAATAGGGTGCATTATTTCTAAACTGCCGGCAAAAAGAATAATTAAAAAAACAGATGCGGGTAAAAAATACCTGTGTATTGGGGGGTAAGCAAATAAAATACAAACACCACCGCCAACAAGTAATAATAATAAACTATAGCTTATAAATACTTTTATAAAACTATCTGTAGGGTAAAAACTCTTTCTTTTTTTGAAAAAGACAAGAAGCACTACAAACAACGGTATTACATATCCAAAATCTGTAATGCGCCAAAAGGCAATAGCAAAATTATATGCAATGCCTTTTAGTGTAGGAGCATCGCGCAGATAGTTGGGCGAACTGATTGCCCAGCCAAATTGTTTATAATGTGCAAAAGCCCATAGAACCAAAACCAAAAAGGGGATGGAGTATTGCCACCATTTTTGTTTTATCCAGCTAAAAATAGAACGGATACCGTTGGTAAGACTATAAAAAACAACATCGTTAACAGCTAAAAACAACAATAAAAATGCTCCTTGAAGATGTATAAGCATCATTACAGAAATAGTAATAATATATGCTACTTTCTTTTTCTGTAACCAAAAATAAAATGCACTAAGTGCTGCCAAAGTTAACGGCAGTTGCAATGAAGCATTGGTTAGTTGAGCTACATAAAAGGGCGAAATAGCAAAAATAAGGGCTGAAAATTGTGCTGTTTTTTCACTCCAAAATTGTGAAGCTATTTTATATATAACCAAACATAATAATAGCCCTACCAGTATTTGTATTAAATGCGTAACCCAAAGGCTTTTACCCAGAATTCCCCAACCAATAGCAATTATAAGGGGGTATAAGGTAGGGTGCCCCGGGTCAGCTTCAGGGGTATTCCAAATGGTGCTGAAATTGTGGGCATAAATATTATCGGCGGCATATAGGTTACTAGGGAGTGTATCGCCCAAAAAGGGCATATCCATTACCCAAAAAAAAGCAGCTACATGCGCTGCTATTAGTACAATATAAAATAGTTGCTTTTTCAGTGTTAGGCCGTTTGTTTAGGAAGATAACGATTTATCCAAGTTTGTTTAATGGGTAGTTCCCATTGCGTGTCTAGCTGTTCTTTTGTGGTTATTAAGGTATTAAAAGCTAAAGTATCGGCATTTACATTACCTTCTTCTAACTGAGTTTTTAACTCATTTATGCTATAAGTTTTTACCTCATCATCATTTTTTATGCTAACCAATTGGCGATTGAATAATGAAACCCCCAATTGCTTCTCAACTTCTTGCAGAAAATGCACCGATTTATCTATAGAACAACCACTAGCTTCGGCTTGGGTTTCATCAACCATAAGGATAATAAAACGGTTGTGCCATACATCACCTTTAGCCTTTAGTTGTTGGTTATGTGCCGTCCATTGTTGGGTAAAACTAGCCAGTGCTTCATTTAAAGCATTTACTTCATCCGTAGTAAAAACCCTATCGCTTTGGTATACCCAAACTTTAGATTGTGGTGAGAAATTATGCATAGTACAAAGTTAGAATATTATAGTCAGCCTAATAAAAAATCAATAACAGTAAATATACCAACTAACATACTGATTCCAAAAAAAGTAGTTAATATTAACGCAATTGCTAGCCCAAATAATTCTGCCATCCCATTTATTAATTTATTAAACTTACTTACTGTTTTTGGGACATTGAATTCAGGAAGTTTTTGTTCTTCAACAACTTTTAGACCTGCTACAACTCCTCCACTACTTATATCCTCAACACCATATTGGAAGCTATAAAAACTTTTGTCATCTTTATTTTCACTGTAAACACCTTTTAACAACTCAGAAGCAAACGTAATAGCTCCTTTTTTGGTGCATTCTATTGAGGAATAATGATCCCTATAACTATTGATGACTATATATGGAGCTATCTCAAAATCGTACTGCTCAGAAAACTCAATAAAGTCTTTTACTTCTTTTTCCATAATTTAAAGAAACAAAAAAGCCCCGATAAATCGAGGCTAAAATATTTGTAAGCATTGTTAAATGCTCAATGATAAATGTAAAATAGATTATCCTACCTTAATCAACTCAACATCAAATATTAAAGTAGCATTAGGACCTATAATAGAACCCGGTGCACCGTGTGCGCCGTAACCCAATTCAGAAGGGATGTATAGCGTATATTTAGAGCCTTCGCTCATTAGTTGCAAACCTTCTGTCCAACCTGCAATTACACGGTTAAGCGGGAAAGAAATAGGCTGTCCGCGCTCTACAGAACTATCAAACACCCTACCATCGGTTAGCATACCGGTATAGTGTACTGTTACATTATCAGCAGGGCCGGGTTTTGCACCGCTACCTTCTGTTATTACTTTGTATTGTAAACCGCTTGCTGTGGCTACAACACCTTCTTTGTTTTTATTTTCTTCTAAAAAATTTGTGCTTTCTGTTGTCATATTTGTTTTGATTAAAAATTAATTCACTTTTACCAATTCTACTTCAAAAAGTATGGTTGCATTAGGGCCAATAGCACCCTGAGAACCACGTTCTCCATAAGCAAGGTTTGAAGGTATAAAAAATTTAAACTTTGAGCCTTCTTTCATTAACAATAATCCCTCTTTCCAACCTTGTATTAAACCGCCTAAGTTAAATGTAGCAGGAGACCCCGGCTTGGTGCCGTCAAAAACAGTTCCGTTTAGCAAAGTGCCGGTATAGTATACGGTAACACTACTATTGGGGTTAGGGTTTGTCCCGCTTCCTTCTTTCAATACTTTATATTGTAAACCACTGGCTGTGGTTACTACTCCTTTCTTGGTTTTGTTTTCTGCTAAAAAAGCCTCACCCTCACTCAGGTTTTTTGCTGCAATTATTTGCTGTTTTTTTATGAAGTAGTTGTTTACTATGGGGCTTGCATCTTTTTTACTTATAAGCAATGAGTCATCGCCAGGTAATTGGTTATTAATAGCCCTACCAAAAACCTCTAATAACAACTCGTTATTCATATCCTCAAAACCTTGTGCTTTAAGGCTTTGACCATATAATAAGCCAAGAGAGTAAGAAACAGAGTCAGTATAGTTTTTCAGTTCGATACCGTTTTTGTAGTTATTGGTAGTTGAGGTACTTTTTTTACTGCTGCTGCAAGCACTTAAAACAAGCAATACCGATAGTAGTGATATAAAAGGTTTCATAATGGTTTATTATGCGTTTACTGCTATGCCATACATAGCTTCGCGTTGTTCTTTAATTTTAGGGTCTGAAATATATTCGTCGTAAGTCATTAGTTTATCCAGGTTGCCTTTAGGTGTTATTTCAATAATACGGTTGGCAACAGTTTGCATAAACTGATGGTCGTGGCTGGTAAATAAAATCCCGCCTTTATAGTCAATCAAGGCATCGTTAAAAGCCGTGATAGATTCAAGGTCAAGGTGGTTGGTCGGTTCGTCAAGTACTAAAAAGTTAGCGTTTTGCAGCATCATTTTGCTGGTCATACAACGCACCTTTTCACCTCCTGAAAGTACTTTGGCACTTTTTTGAGTTTCTTCACCGCTAAACAGCATTCTTCCTAAAAAACCACGGATAAAAGTCTCGTCTTTTTCCACGCTAAACTGGCGTAGCCAGTCTACTAGGTTAAGGTCAACACCTTCAAAATATTTGCTGTTATCGTTGGGCAAGTATGAGTGGGTAATGGTAACTCCCCATTTATATTCTCCTTTATCGGTTTCAACATCACCCATTAAAGTTTTAAAGAAGGTGGTAATGGCTAAACTGCTTTTTGAAACAATAGCTACCTTGTCGCCTTTGTTTAGGGTGAAGTTAATATCATCAAACAATACTTCACCATCAATAGATTTTGAGAGATTTTCTACAGTAAGTATTTGGTCTCCTGCCTCACGCTCTTGCTGAAACTGTATACCCGGATAACGGCGTGTACTCTCGGGCATGTCTTCAATATTAAGTTTTTCAAGCAGTTTTTTGCGGCTTGTAGCTTGTTTGCTTTTTGCTGCGTTGGCGCTAAAGCGCGAAATAAATTCTTGCAGCTCTTTGCGTTTATCTTCAGCTTTTTTGTTTTGGTCGGTACGTTGTTTCAAAGCTAACTGGCTCGATTCATACCAAAACGTATAATTACCTGTATAAACTTTTAGTTTCTTAAAGTCTATATCGGCAATATGAGTACAAACCGTGTCTAAAAAGTGCCTGTCGTGTGATACAACTATTACTATATTTTTAAAATCGGCTAAAAAGTTTTCCAACCAGTTTACCGTTTCAATATCCAGGTCGTTGGTAGGCTCATCCAGCAACAAAATATCAGGCTCGCCAAACAGTGCTTGTGCCAGTAGCACTCGTACTTTTTCATTACCGCTCAACTCGTTCATGGGGCGGTAGTGCAAATCTTCTTTTATACCTAGGTTGCTTAGCAGTTCGGCAGCATCACTTTCAGCCATCCAGCCGTTCATTTCGCCAAACTGCTCCTCAAGTTCACTGGCTCTTATACCATCTTCATCATTAAAATCAGGCTTGGCATAAATGGCATCTTTTTCCTGCATTATATCCCAAAGCTTTTTGTTGCCCACTATAACGGCATTTAGCACGGTAAACTCATCAAACTCAAAGTGATTTTGTTTCAATACGCTCATACGCATACCGGGAGTCATAGAAACACTTCCGGTTTGCGGGTCTATTTCACCCGAAAGGATTTTAAGAAATGTAGATTTACCCGCACCGTTTGCACCAATAACGCCGTAGCAATTACCTTCGGTAAACTTTACATTTACTTCATCAAACAAAACACGCTTACCAAAGCGCAAAGAAACATTTGAAACGTTTAGCATTATACCTGTTTTATAAAGGGCTGCAAAGGTATGAAAAAGGGCTTGGAATAGCTAATACTCAACTATCGATAAGGGCACTCGTTTTAACCAAAAGACAAAAACAAAACTGTTATTTTGCAAAGCCGTGCTCAACACCCTAAAATTTCATTTAAAAACATCGCGTCCGGGGCTTTGGTTTCCTACTATTTGGCTGTATGTAATACCTACCTCGGGTTTAGCTATCTGTGGTGATTTAACATTTTGGGTAGGGCTAATCTATTTCACTTTTCCGTTTAACTATTTAATATATAGTTGGAACGACTGGGCAGATATTGGGATAGACCATATCAATCCCCGCAAAAACACTTTTTTATTTGGTGCAGTGAGTAATCACTCACTAAAAAAAGAAATTATTTGGGTAAATATTATAAGCCAAATTCCGTTTTTGCTATTCTTTGCATATCACACCGGATATTATATGGGTTGGTGGCTAACCACATTGGTTTTTTTAAACTACATGTATAATGATAAGAAAATGCGGGTGAGTAGCCGCCCACCGTTTGAATTATTTGTTTCTTTGGGGTATTTGCTGGCTTTGTTGATGAGTGTGCGTCTAAACGGAGATATTGTTGTCTCTATTACAACATACTTGTATTTAATGCTGTTTGCTATACAGTCTCATTTAATTGGTGAGATAATGGATATTGAGCCGGATAGGGCAGGTAAGCGGAAAACTACAGCAACAGTACTGGGGTTTAAGTGGAGCAAAATACTTTTAGCAGCAATTGTTGCAGTGGAAGCATATATTTTATTGATAATAGCAAACGAGTGGGTATTAGGTGTTTTCTTAGTTCTTTATACTCTATATATGATATTAGACGCCTTTTTCATTTATAAAAACAAACCCTACCCGTTACAGTTGGTGAAACTTTTTGGCATTTGTGCCAATATAGCAGCCTTAACTACTATGGTATGGTTGTGGATTACAGGGGGACTAATGTAGTTTACAGATTTTTTGATTTTGAGAAAGACTGATTTGGAGCAACTACAATTGGTAAACTTTTAAAGTAATTTATCTCGTTTATTCGTCAACATAAGAACTGTAAACAGAAAACTTAAAACTAAATAATGGCACGCAATCGCGATAGAGATATACCCAAAGCAAAAATTAACAAGGAAAGTTTAAAAAAGGCTGCCCGACTTTTTGATTATATGGGTAGCAACAAGTGGAAATTTGTATTGGGCTTTTTATTTCTTGTTTTAACGGGGGGTACGGCTTTAGTGTTTCCTTATTTAACGGGTGATTTGGTTGATGCAGTGTCTATGTCTCAGGAAGAGATTAACCGTGCAGGGATATTACTGCTAACATTGTTTGTTTTGCAGGGTATATTCTCCTATTTCAGGGTACGGTTATTTGTAAATGTTACTGAGAACATGTTGGCTGATATTCGGAATGATGTTTACAGAAACCTGATTAAGCAGCCCATGTACTTTTTTACCCAGCGTAGAGTAGGGGAGTTAACCAGCAGAATGTCGGCAGATATTTCTCAAATTCACGATACGTTCACTACCAATTTAGCCCAACTCATGCGCCAGTTGATAATAATTGTAGGCGGTATTGTGATGCTGTTTTTCATTACCCCACAGTTGGCTTTAATAATGCTGGCTATTGTTCCTGTAGTGTCTGTAGTAGCCTTTTTATTCGGAAGATATATTCGTAAATTTTCAAGAACAGTTCAGGATAAGGTGGCAGACAGTAACTCAATTGTTGAAGAAACCTTGCAGGGAGTTCAAAATGTAAAATCGTTTGCCAATGAGTTTTTTGAAATAGGCAGGTATAGCGATAGTGTACAAACCATAAAAAGACTGGCTATTAAGCTGGGTAATGTACGGGGTGTATTTTTCTCGTTTATAGTTACGGTTATGATGGGGTCTTTGGTGTTTTTGCTTTGGTATTCACTAAAGCTGGTTAACCAGGGAGAGTTAACTGCAGGGCAGCTTACTACCTTTAGTTTCTTAACTATTTTTATTGCGGGTTCTTTAGGCGGGATTATAGAACAGTATAGCCAGTTACAAAAAGCTTTAGGTGCTACTGACAGGGTATTGGAGCTATTGGATGAGGAACCTGAAAATATTGAGACAGAAACAGCTAAAGTACCCGATGAGTATAAAATTAACGGCAATGTTGAGCTAAACGAGGTAGGGTTTAACTACCCCAGCAGAGAAGAGTATGATGTATTGAAAAATATTTCACTAACTGCAAGGGCAGGAGAAAAAATAGCTTTGGTAGGCCCTAGTGGTGCTGGGAAATCTACTATAATTAATCTTTTATTGCGTTTTTACGAGCCCCAAAAAGGAGAAATACTTTTCGATGGGAAAAAATCGGTTGATTTTCCTTTAACATTTCTTCGTCGTCAAATGGCTATTGTACCCCAAGATGTTTTTCTTTTTGGAGGAACAATAAAAGAGAACATCTTGTACGGACACCACAGTGCCACGGAAAAAGAAGTAGAAGAGGCAGCCAAACAAGCCAATGCTCATGATTTTATTATTGATTTTCCCGAAGGGTATGAAACTATTGTTGGCGAGCGTGGGGTAAAACTGTCGGGCGGTCAACGCCAGCGTATTGCTATTGCAAGAGCATTACTAAAAAATCCTACTATACTACTGTTGGATGAGGCAACCAGTTCTTTAGACTCAGAAAGTGAAAAACTTGTGCAGGATGCTTTGGAAACGCTAATGCAAGGAAGAACATCGTTTATAATAGCCCACAGACTTTCTACCATCCGTAATACTGATAAAATTGTTGTGATAGAAAAGGGCAAAGTTGTAGAACAAGGTACACATATAGAGCTTGTTCACAAAAACGACGGTCTATACAAGAAATTAAGTGCACTACAATTTGATGAAGAACTGGTGTAAAATACTTTGCTTCTAAATATTTTTTTCTTAAAAATTTAATAATCCTGCCAACATTTTTAGGGGTTAAGTTGTCTTATATAGTAGTAACAATAGAGGTTTATACAAAGATATTGTTATATGCATTGCAACCAAAACTAAAATCGTTAGTCAAAAAAATTGTATTGGTAGTTTACTTTTTGGCAACATTTTAGATATATGACTATTAAACAGTGAGAAATTAAACTTTAAGAGATATGAAAGCAGTATTTACAATTTTGGCGATGATAACATCATCAGGTATGCTGTTTGCACAAAATGCAGTTGAGCAAACAGGTTCAAGTTCAGGGTTTGCTGAACATTTTAAACAGTTTAGCTGGATTTATATAACTGCTTTTGTAGTATTAATTGGTGTGTTTGTTGCAGCTTATTTTTTTGGCTGGGATAAGAAATTATTTAAAGCAAATACTCACGACGATGGACCGCAATTATTTATATAAGAAATAGATTAGTTTTTTTGATAGGGAAAAAAGCCTTACGCATTTTGTGTAGGGCTTTTTTTATTGAACTGAAATTTAGTTTAGTTTTGAGGAGAATGAAAAAGAACTTTTATTTTCTGCTTATTGTTTCTGTTGTGTTGTTTGCAACTTGTAAGAATGAAGCTACAAAACAACAAGCAGATAAGCTACTATACAATGCCACATTTTATACGGTAAACGGTAGCCTACCTAAGGTTGAGGCTGTAATTATAAATGGTGATAAAATAATTGCCTTTGGTAAAAAAGATAAGCTGCTTACTAAATATAAAGTAAAAGATAAGATTGATTTTGGAGGTAACTTCGTTTACCCAGGGTTTATAGATGGGCATGCACACTTTTATGGTTTGGGGATGTTTGAAAGCAGAGCCAACCTAACAGGTAGCAAAAGTTTTGATGAGTTGGTTGAGCGGTTGCAAGAATTTGCTGAGACCAATACCGAAACTTGGCTACAGGGCAGAGGCTGGGACCAAAATATTTGGGAAGTAAAAGAGTTTCCTAATAAAGCAAAGCTTGACGAGTTATTCCCTGATATTCCTGTATTTCTTAAACGTGTAGATGGACACGCAGCACTGGCAAACCAAAAAGCTTTAGACTTGGCAGGAATTACTGCAAAATCTTTTATTAGCGGTGGTAAAATAATTTTAAAAGAGGATGAACTAACCGGAGTACTGGTAGATAATGCCGCTGATTCGGTAGAGCACATAATACCTGAACCTACTGATGAACAAGTAAGGTCTTATTTACTTAAAGCCCAAGAAATGTGCCTGGCAAACGGACTAACCTCTGTAGTAGATTGTGGATTGGAAAAGCGTTACATAGATATTATCAAGCAAATGAGCGATGCAGGAGAGCTTAAAATCCGCTTATATGTAATGATAAGTGCCTATGAACCTGAATTGGAATACTATTTAAAGCATGGGAAAATAAAAACACCTACCCTAAATGTTAACTCATTTAAGGTGTATGGTGATGGTGCTTTAGGTTCACGGGGGGCATGTTTAATTCATACCTATCACGATGATCCTAATGAACATGGCTTTTTGTTGCAAAGCCACAAAGAATATAAAAGTATAATTAAAAGGGTAGCAAATTCAGATTTTCAGCTGAATACACATTGCATTGGAGACTCTGCCGTTCGTTTTATGCTGGATGAATACGGCAAAGCGTTGGGAGAAAATAATAACCGTCGCTGGCGTATAGAACATGCACAAATTGTACATCATCCTGATGATGTGGCAAAATTTGGTAAGTTTAATATATTACCCAGTATGCAACCTACCCATGCTATGAGTGATATGGATTGGGCTGATGAAAGAATTGGAGAAAAGCGCCTGAAAATGTCTTATGCCCTGAAAAATTTAATGGAGCAAAACGGTTTGGTAATTTTAGGCACTGATTTTCCTGTAGAGGGTATTAGCCCGATTGCTACCTTTTATACGGCTGTTGAAAGAAAAGGTTCCAACGGGAATCCAACTGATGGCTTTCAAAAAGAAAATGCACTAACCCGTATGGAAACCTTAAAAGGAATGACTATTTGGGCAGCCTACGGCAGTTTTGAAGAAAAAGAGAAAGGGAGTATTGAAGTTGGCAAGTACGCTGATTTTACCATTTTAGACAAAGACTTACTTCACGGCGATATTGACGAAGTAAAAATTTTAGAAACTTGGATTGGTGGAAATCAAGTTTTTAAAAATAAATAAAACCCAACACAAATAAATTTCATAGCGTCAAAGTAATAGGCTATGAAAACACTACTTTCTTCTTTATTACTCTTTATGGTATCTATAGGTTGTTTAACAGCACAACCTTATTGGAAAAATTTCACACAAAATACCGGAATGCCATTCAATAAAGCGTTTGTTATTGAGGCAGACAACCATCACCGCATTTGGTACGGTACTAACTCAGGGTTTAGTAGCGATACAGGGTTAGTATATTATGAAAACGGGCAGTTTTACAAAGCCAATGTGGCAAATGCAGGCTTAATTTACGGGCTAAAAGCAAATAAAGATACCCTTTGGGTAGTTACAGGCAGTAAAATATTGTCGTATAACAATTATACTACTTGGCAAGTGCACGACCCTGAACCTGCTATTGGATTTACACCTTTAGGGTATAGCGGACCTTTGGTTATTGATGATTACGGTAATAAATGGCTTCGACCCAATGAGGGTGAAGATGGTTTATTGCGTTACAATAACGGAACGTGGCAACGTTACAAAACAGATAGCAGCCAAATACCAACTAATAAAACCCATACAATTCATTGGTATGATAGTGCCTTGTGGTTAGGTACTGATACAGGGCTAATTCAATTTAAAAACAACCAATGGCAAATAATTAATACATCAAACTCTGATTTACCCAACGACACCGTAACCGTTATAAGCGATGATAGAGCAAGGTTGAACCTGATTACCAAAGACAATAAAATTTCTATTATGGTTTCCATGGGTAATTTCACCTCATTTAGTAACCCTTCTCTTAGAAATGCTTCTGCCATGACGGTAGATGGTAATAGTGTAATGTGGATTGTGGTTGAACAAGGGATAACCAGTTTGATAGGTAACCAGTTTACTAATTATAGGAGTGATAATTCAGGCTTAGTAGATAATTTAACGTTGTCTGTTACCGTTGACAAAAACGACCATAAATGGATAGGTACTTTTTTCGGGATTAGTGTATTGAAAGAAACACCTATAAACCTAAGTGTACAGAATAATTTTAGTAGTAATACACTGAATGTTTATCCTAATCCAACGAGTAATTCCTTAAAGCTAGATGAGGATATCGAGGGAAATTATAAAATTTACAATATCGTTGGACAGCTTGTGCAGCAAGGTCTTGTTACTAATAAAGCTATATTAACTGATGAACTTGAAAAAGGTGTTTATATACTGCTAATTGAGAATGAGAAAGAAACTCTTAGCACTAAGTTCATTAAACAATAAGCTAATTAGTTTCTTGGATTTTGCTACCGTTTTTTGTGAAAATCAAAGGCTTTATCTCATTCCGTTTCACAAAATAATCAGCATAGTTAGGCGAAAAACTTAAGCGGTTATTAAGTAGTGTTTCAAAATTACCGTTCAGTGCCATTATAAGCTCACAGCATTCGCGCAAGGCATTTTGCCCGCCTTCGTGCCCGCTTATATAGTCAACCATTTGGTTATCAAATACAAACTTATTGGTAAGGGGTTGGCTTTTTCTTCCCAGATAAAATCTTGCACCACACTTTTTGGCTATGCTTAAGTCTAAAACATCATCAAAAAACCAGGCAATATTTTCAGGTTCAATTTTATAAGTTTTGCAAAAATGGTCTAAAGCTTCGCCTTTATTTTTTACCTTAAAATAAATGGCATAAAAGCTTTCGCGACGTGCAAAATCAAAAGCGGTAGGGTTTTCTTCTCCGGTAATTATAGCAGCAATGGGTAGTTGTTTGTTGCGATAAAAATAATCGTATCGTAAAAGGTTTATACCCATACTATCTGCCTCACTAAAACCATTAGGGTGCCCTGTACTTTTTATTGCCGAATTGAAAACGCCATCCCAGTCAAAAGCAAAAGCTTTTATATTTTTAAGTTTATCAGCAATTTGGTTTGGAGGGGTTATAAACTGTCCGCCTATTTGCTTAAAAGTATCTTCAACTATGTTTATACTCATAATAAAAAAAGCCTTTAGGTATTTGCTTTTTGCAATTGCAGAAAACCGCTCGCACAAAAACCAATAGCTAAAGGCTATAGCTAAAAAGCCAAAGTTATTATCCTATTAAATCTAACTTTACAAAATCTTGAATGTCAAGCATTCCGAAAAGCTGATTGTTTTCCATTACTACAATATTGTCTACTTCATGTTTTTTGAAAAGCTCAACAGCTTCATACAACAAAGCATCAACATTAATAGTAATAGGGTATTTAAAATCAAAATCACTAAGTTTTTTATCTAAAACAGCTTTACCCTCCGATTCAATTCTGCGGCGAAGGTCACCATCGGTAAACACGCCTATAAGTTTTCCTGAATCATCAACAACTGATACTGAACCTAAGCCACCTTTGTTAATTTCTACTACTGCATCAACTACACTTTCCGAAATTTTTATGCGAGGGTTGTATTGGGCAATAATTTCGTTTACACGCATAGTCATAAGTTTAGTATGCTCTATAAACTGATTAGTACCAATAGTAGTCAGGTTGTTTTCAGTAAGTTTTTTCATTACCCCCCAAGGAGCAGTAATAGTGTGTACTCCACTTAATATGGCTGTACGGGCATGCTCAGCATGGCGTACTGATGAGAACATTATTTTAGTATTGTATCCGTAATAGTTTACAGCATCAACACATTGCTCTATAAGTGTTATAGCGTCATGCCCTTGGTCTTGCAAACGACCCACCAACGGGCATACATAAGTTGCACCTGCTTGCATAGCCATATAGGCTTGTGCAAGAGTGTATACCAAATGGACATTTACCATATACCCTTTGTCGCGTAAACGCTTACATGCTGCGATACCAATATTTGATACAGGTATTTTAAAAACAGTTTTTTCAGGGTCAAGACCTAAAGAAATTAAACGGTCTGCTTCTTTTTCAACTTCTTCAACAGTATCGCCCAAAGCTTCAACTTGCAATACTTTAACCATTTTTGACAGTTTAAGTATAGCTTCATCAACATTGGTAATACCATGGCGATGCATAAATGTGGGCGTAGTGGTTAGCCCGTCAATAGTACCCAGTTTCAGGGCTTCTTCAATTTCTTTAAAATCTACTGAATCTAAATATAGTTCCATGTGTTATTAAGCAGATATAGGGTTTAGTTAAACTTATATTTTTTATTTACTTCATGTATCTCAAGCAATGGCTTGATAAACTCTTCTAAATCGTACACGCAAAGCTGGCTTGCAGCATCACAAAGGGCTTTAGCAGGTTCGGGGTGTGTTTCAATAAATACTCCGTCAACTCCTGCAGCTACGCCTGCTCTTGAAATTGCAGGTAAAAACTCTCTTGCTCCACCACTAGGGTCTGCACTGGGTATTCCGTATTTGCGTATACTATGTGTAATATCAAACACTACAGGATAGCCTATTTGACGCAAATGATGCATGCTTCTTGGGTCAACAATTAAATCATTATATCCAAAAGTATACCCACGTTCTGTAAGTATAATATTTTCATTTCCTGCATATTCTACTTTTCGGGTGGGATGTTTCATGTTTTCAGGGGCTAAAAATTGCCCGTGTTTTAAATTAACCACCCTCCCTGTTTTTGCAGCAGCAGTAACCAATGTGGTTTGCATACACAAATAAGCAGGTATTTGCAATACATCTACTACTTCACCGGCTATAGCAGCCTGCTCAGGGTAATGAATATCGGTAAGGACAGGAACGTCAAACTCTTTTTTAATACGCTCCAATAAGCGAACACCCTTTTCTATACCGGGACCATCATAATATTCAGCAGAACTCCGGTTATCCTTTTGAAATGAAGATTTGAATATCCAAGGAATATCCAATCGGGTAGTTACTTCTTTCAGGTATTCTGCGGTTTTCAGCATTGTGTTATCGTCTTCAATAACGCAAGGTCCTGAGATAAGAAACATCTTATCATTACCACAATTTATATTGCCAACAGCTACTTTTTTTACTGACATTTTTTAATATCGGCGGCAAAGTTAACCTTTAATTTTCATTTTGAAATGAAGGGCATATTATGTTGAACAATTACAGGTGAAAATATGTTATACAAATGTGTTATTTTGGGCAACAAAACCCATAGTTAGAGCGTCTTTATTATTAGGAGTATAGGTATAGGAGTATAGGAGGTGGAATGAAAATGAATAAAAAATTTCTTCAAAAGAATTTAAAATTGTCAGTGTTGTTACTATTGGCAATTGCAAGTGCATTATTTGTAAATAGTTGTAAGGAAGAAGACCCTACTACTCCTCCCGGCACAGGAGATAATTCTTTAGAGATTGTTTTTACTGCGACTGCAAACAACAAAACCTTTAACCTTAAAGACAGTTTTGATTTGAGTACAGAAGGGTTTAAATACACTTTTAGTCTGTTTAAGTTTTATGTTTCGCAAGTAAAACTAGTTAAAGACGATAATAATGAATTGTTACTGAAGGATATTGACATGATTGATTTTAGGACAGATGCACCAAATTTATCATTTAAGGTAAATGTTCCCGAAGGAACATATAAAGAATTTAAATTTGGGATAGGGGTAGACTCTATTAATAATGCAAAAGACCCTGCATCATTCCCTGCAAGTAGCCCACTAGCAATATCAAAAGGAACGTACTGGGGCATGGCAGCACAATACCGTTTCTTTTTGATGGAAGGAAGACTTGATACTACTATGACTGATACTGCATATATCCCATTTGCGGTACACACAGGTACTAATGCCTTATACAGAGAAAAGAGCTTTACTAAAACACTTACTTTTACTAAAGGAGATAATAAGCAAATTACTGTTGAAGTAAATATTGATGCTTTACTAAGTAATATAAACTTTAGACAAGACCATGTGAGCCATACTATAGGCAGTTTTGATGTGGCTGAAAAAGTAGCTGATAATTTAGCAAAGAGTATTACTATACAATAGGCAGGTTTTATGGTGATGAAAAAGACATATAGATTTCTTACTCTGATTCTTAGTGCGGTTTTAGTGCTGTTTATTTCTCAGTGCAAATCTGAAAACAATGACGGACCATCGCAACCGGGTTATCAAGACGAGTTATATAATTTGCAGGTGCCTCGCGGGTTCCCCCCACCGATAATTGACCCCAATAACCCATTAACTGTTAATGGTGTTGTACTAGGCAGAAAGTTATTTTATGACCCCATATTATCGGGAGACAATACACAAGCTTGTGCTTCATGCCACGACCAGTCTACCTCATTTACCGATGCGCCTTTGCGATTTAGTAAGGGGATTGACGGGCTAGAGGGAGATAAAAATAGTATGGCTTTGATAAACCTTGCTTGGAATAGAGACTTTTTTTGGGATGGACGAAGTCCAAGCCTTGAAGCCCAGACACTTGACCCTGTGCGTAATCCTATAGAAATGCATGAGGAGTGGAAAGATGCAGTGGCTAAGCTACAAGCAAAAACTGAATATGTTGAGCTGTTTAAAAAAGCTTTTGGTACTGAGCAAGTAGATTCTTTACTAGCAGGTAGAGCTATTGCCCAGTTTTTAAAGACAATTATAGTATCGCAAAGTAAATTTCAAAAAAGCCCGAATTTAGCAGGTTTTACCCCTGCTGAGCGTAGAGGCTTTGATGTTTTTATCCGTGAAGATAAAGGAGATTGCTTGCACTGTCACCCTACTGATGGAACGTTGTTTACCAGCAACTATTTTGATAACCCTGTGCAGCGTTTTCATAATAACGGACTTGATTCTGAGGCTATGGCAGGAGTTTTAACGGGTAGGGCTTTGATAACTAAAGATAGGGCTGATAACGGAAAATTTAAAGCCCCCACTTTACTGAATATAGAACTTACACCACCCTATATGCACGATGGTAGGTTTAATACACTTGAAGAGGTGATTGAGTTTTACAATTCAGGGGTATTCCTTTCAAGCACACTAGACCCGAATATGAATATTAAGCCCGGAGCAAATAATAGAATTTTTGTAGACGGTAAAAGGCAGCTAAATTTAACGCAACAAGAAAAGGATGATTTACTAGCCTTTTTAAAGACTTTAACCGACCCAACCTTGGCAACTAATCCTGATTTTTCAAAACCTTAATAAGGTAAAATACAAAGCATATTAAAAAAGCCCGGGCAGTTATCTGCTCGGGCTTTTTTAATATAACTTTCTTAAATATTATAACAAGTGTAATAAACTGCCAGCTGCTAAAACAATACAGCTAAAAAACTCTCTCATTTTCCCAAAAAAGCTTTTATCCGTTTGCCCGGCTTTGGGTTTAAAATTATCAGCATCACGAAGTTGCTCTAAAGTGGTTTTTTCATCACTACTTAACTTTGTGGGAGTAAACACATTAATTTTCACTAACTGGTCTCCTCTGCCATAACTATTTATACTTGGCAAACCTTTGCCTTTTAAGCGCAATATTTTTCCTGACTGTGTACCTGCTTCTACTTTTATTTTTGCTCTACCTTCAACTGTAGGTACTTCTATAGAGGTACCTAAAGCAGCATCTACAAAACTTATATCCTCAACATAAAGTACATTTTGGCCATCACGCTTCAAATGTTCGTCTTCAATCTCTTCAATCTGAACTAAAAGGTCTCCGTTAGGACCGGTACCACCAGGAGCAGCATTACCTTTACCACTTACAGAAAGTTGCATGCCTTCTTCAACTCCGGCAGGTATTTTCAATTCCACAAATTCCTCTTCTCCAACCAAACCATCGGCTCCAACACCGGCTGGGCGCTCAGAAACTACTTTTCCGCTTCCGTTGCAGGTATTACAAGTACTGGTAGTTTGCATTTGCCCCAAAATAGTATTTGTTACACGGCGAACGGCGCCTGAACCGTTACAAGTGGGGCAAGTTTTAAAACTTACTCCCTTGGCAACGGTCATTCTTTTATATTTTACTTTCTTTTCAGTTCCGTTGGCAATTTCTTTTAGTGTTAGCTTTACTCGTATCCTAATATTAGAGCCTGCAACACCTCTGCTTCTGCTTCTTCCTCCACCGCCAAAAAAACTTTCAAAGGGGCTACCGTCTCCAAATATGTCTCCAAATTGGCTAAATATGTCGTCCATATTCATACCCCCGCCACCAAAGCCACGGTTACCCATACCAGCATGACCAAATTGGTCGTATTGCTGGCGTTTTTCTTGATTGCTCAGTACCTCATAAGCCTCTGCTGCTTCTTTAAACTTTTCTTCAGCTTCAGCATTATCAGGATTTTTATCAGGGTGGTATTTAATGGCTAAACGGCGGTACGCTTTTTTAATTTCGTCTGCCGAAGCGTTTTTACTCACGCCCAATACTTCATAGTAGTCTCTTTTTGCCATTTATTCTCCTACAACAACTTTTGCGTAACGTATAACCTTGTTTTGCAAGGTATATCCCTTTTCAATTACATCAACCACTTTACCTTTCAGCTTTTTGCTGGGTGCAGGTATTTTAGTAATGGCTTCGTGTATTTCAGGGTCAAACTCCTTACCCATAGAGTCCATAGGGGTTAAACCTTTTTGAGTAAGTATATTTAAAAATTTATTGTGAATTAGCTCAACCCCTTCTCTTGCTGCTTTGTTTTCATCCCCTTCAAGCGATTTTAAAGCACGTTCAAAATCATCAATCACAGGCAGTAGTGCCAATAAAATGTCTTTACTCGCAGTTTGGGTAAGCTCAATGCGCTCTTTGGCATTACGGCGGCGCATATTTTCAAACTCACTGTATAAGCGCAAGTACTTATCATTAAGTTCTGTCACTTCGTTTTTTAGTTTTTCTTCCGGTGTCAATTCGGCTTGTTCTTCAACTTCCTTTTCGTTAGCAGTGTCAGTTTCAGCCGTGTTGGTAGTTTCGGTGGCGTTACTTTCCTCGTTGTTTAGTGCTTCTTCTTTTTGCTCTGTTTCGTTATTTGCCATACGTTTTTTACCAAATATTTTTTCTGTTAGTGTATTAAATTTATTCTTTTTCAAAGGCTAAATCATTGCCCAAATCGCAATATTACTGCCAAAGCCTGTATTTGCCAAAATGACAGTTACTTTTATTAAAGGCATAAAAAAAACGGCATTAAGCCGTTTCTTTTAATATTCTTTTTTTGCTTACTTATTGTAATTTTTCAAGAGCTTTATCAAGACTTTTACCTCTTAAATTTTTTGCTACAATCTTACCTGTTTCATCTAGCAAAAAGTTAGTAGGTATTGAACGAACTCCATACAATGCAGCAGGACCTGAATTCCATTTTCTTAAGTCTGATACGTGGTAATCCCAATTTAAGCGGTCTTTTTTAATGGCTTTTTCCCACTTGCTTTTATATTGGTCTAGTGAAACACTGTAAACTGTGAACTCACTGGCATTTTTGAAGCCTGCATTTTTAAATCGCTTGTATGTTTTTACAAGATTTTTATTTTCTATACGGCAAGGTCTACACCACGACGCCCAAAAATCTACCAATACTATCTTCCCTTTTAATGATGATAATGCTATAGAATCTCCATTGGGTGTAGGCTGTTTAATTTCTGGAGCCATATCGCCAATTTTTGGTGGAGGAGGGGTTGCACTGGCATTTAACGAGTTGTTGTTTTGAACATTAAAACCTACCCCTATTGCCACAACTAGTAATAGTGGTAGAGCATATAGTATATATTTTTTTATGTTTTTTTTATCCATTATGCTTTAATATGCTCAAAAATAATTCCGTTTTGGTATTTTTATATATAATTTTCTAGGAATGCCTAGTGATATCAGCACCTAAAGCTTGTAAACGGCCATCAATATTTTCGTACCCTCTGTCTATCTGTTCTATATTGTGTATAGTACTTGTACCTTTTGCACTAAGTGCAGCAATAAGTAATGATACTCCTGCTCTAATATCGGGCGACGACATGGTAATACCTTTTAATGATGAGCGGCGGTTAAGCCCCATAACATTTGCACGGTGAGGGTCGCACAATATTATTTGTGCTCCCATATCTATAAGATTATCTACAAAAAACAGGCGGCTTTCAAACATTTTCTGATGAATGAGCACATTACCTTCGGCTTGCGTTGCCACAACTAACATAATACTAATTAAGTCGGGGGTAAAGAGTGGCCAAGGTCCATCGGCTACTGTAAGTATAGAGCCGTCCATGTAGGTATCAATAGTATACTTTTCTTGTGAAGGGATATAAATATCATCGCCCCTAAACTCCATTTGTATACCTAAACGCTTAAATACATTGGGTATAACCCCTAAATGCTCTACACCTGCATTTTTAATAGTAATTTCTGATTGTGTCATGGCAGCTAAACCAATAAAGCTACCTACTTCAATCATATCAGGCAACATAGCATGTTCACAACCGCCTAAGTAATTTACGCTTTCAATAGTAATTAGGTTTGAACCATAACCACTAATTTTTGCTCCCATGCTGTTTAGCATGCGGCTTAGTTGCTGTATATAGGGTTCACAGGCAGCATTATAAATAGTTGTGGTTCCTTTTGCCATTACTGCCGCCATAATTATGTTAGCTGTTCCTGTTACTGACGGTTCATCAAGCAGTATGTACGTACCTTTTAGTTCTTTAGCTTCAAGGTGAAAGAATGACTTTCCTGCTTCATCTTTCTCAACAGTGGTAACCGCTCCTAATTTTTCAAAACCTAAAAAGTGAGTATCTAATCGGCGGCGGCCAATTTTATCTCCGCCCGGTTTGGGCATATAACCTCTTCCATAGCGTGCCAATAAAGGACCAACTACCATTATTGAGCCTCGTAATCCTGCTCCTTTTTTGCGAAACTCATCGCTACGCAGATAGTCGAGGTTTATATCCTTGGCTTCAAATGTATAGCTGTTTGTGCTTAGCTTTTCTACCTTCACACCCATATCGCCTAAAAGCTCAATAAGCTTTAGCACATCTCGAATTGCGGGAATATTGTTAATGGTAACTTTTTCAGGGGTTAATAATACTGCTGAAAGGATTTGCAGTGCTTCATTTTTTGCCCCTTGGGGAGTAAGCTCGCCATGTAGCCTTTTGCCCCCTTTTATTTTAAAAAATGCCATTAGTACTTTTTAGTATTTGTTGCGGCGTTGTTTTTGGTTGCGGTAGTTACGGTTTTTGTTACGGTTATTACGGTAGTTACTGCTGCGATGACTGCTTTGGTATCGAGCTACTTCACTGAGTGTTAAGTCATCAGGATTAACTTTTAGTTGTCCTTCAGAAAGTACATCAATATGTTCTGCAATTGCTTCTGCCGATAGGTTTTCATCGTTCCAGTTTTTGCAGCTGTTTCGCATAAACGATGCTATCATATTTATAAAGTATTGTTTTTCTTCCCCATCTTCCATTGCAGCAGCATTTTCAATCATAGATTGAACGTTTCTGCCATAAAATCTAAACCGCGATAGATTACCTAAATAAGGCACTTTTTCAGGCTTTGTATTAATGGTTTCAGGCGTAGGTATGGGGTAAGGAGAATCTACATCAAGCGTAAAGTTTGACATAGCAAACAAGTGATCCCAAAGTTTGTGTTTATAGTCTGCGGTATCTCGCAAATGAGGGTTAAGATTACCCATTATTGCTATTACCGTATTGGCTTTGCGGTTGCGTTCTTCACGGTCTTCAATAGTGCCTAAATACTCTACTAAACGTTGCACGTTTCTGCCATACTCTGAAAATACTAATTGATTGCGAGCACTATTGTATTCAGGTAAATTATAATCTTCGTTCATTAAAAAAGTGTTCTGCTAATTGGCTTTTATAAAGAAGTTGCAAGTTAAGGGTTAATTTTTTATTTCAAGGGCTTTACTCTGTAATACATAAAAAATCCCACTCAGAATTAACCTTGTGGGATTTTGCTTAAAATGTAAGCACTATTCAATTAAAGTTTGTCTATGAAGTCTTTGATTTCTTCTTTGGCTTTACCGGTGCGTTTTTGGATACGACCTAAAAGCTCATCTTCCTTACCTTCCTGGTATTTCAAATCATCATCGGTTAATTCTCCATATTTGGCTTTTACTTTACCTTTAATTTGATTCCAGTTTCCTTTGATTTTATCTGTTGTTGAACTCATAATATTTATTGTTTTTTATAGTTAATGAAATGAATTTTTAATTTTTCTTTGTTTTGTGTTAAATCGGGCTTTTTAACATCTAAATTATTTTTATTGCCCTCCTTAATCATACTATCTGAGGTAGATATGCCTTTTATTTGATGTAACTCGGCTTCTGATTCATCTATAGCCGAACCTAAAATGTTAATGTTTATATGATTAGAGAACATAATTATTATAAATTGAATGATTAATTACTTGCCACTGCTTTCTGATTAATTTTTTCCTGAGCTATTTGAGTTAATGTTTCATCGGCATTTTTCTCTTCTCTGAAAGACTCTGTTAATAACCTTACAATTTTGTTATAACCTAACCTGTCTGCGTAAGAAATTGCAGTACCATAGCCGGAAATTTCATAGTGTTCTACACGTTGTGCATCTGCCAGTAAACCTGCATCCATTACTTCTTCAGTTGCATCTTCGTCTATCATACCTGTGGTTTCACGAACCAAGCCCTTCATAGCTTCACAAGTTTCACCTTCAGGACTGATGTTTAATTCATCAGCAATATTCTCAAGACGACGTTTTTGCTCTTTGGTCTCATTATAATGCGTTTCAAAAGTTCTTTTCAACTTATCATCTGAAACACTGTTTATAATATTTGGATATGCGTCTAATAACTGATTTTCGGCTGAATACAAATCTTTAATTTGATGTTCTAATAAATCATTTAAATTTTTAAGTTTTCCCATAATGCTTTCTTGTTTAGTTACACTTCATATTGTTCAACCAGCATACCGATTTTATTTGGCAATACCACTTCTTGTTTTAATTTGCAGTAAAACAGATTGTTAGTGTTTGCTAACAATAAATTATGTTTTTTGTAGCTGTGGCTGAATAGTGTGTAAACTCCCTATTTTGGGTAAAATGTTACACATTAGCAAAAGTGTATAAGTATAGATTTACTTGGGCAGGAACTACAAAGTGATAGAGGTTTATAGGATATACTAGCCTAACTTTCTTCTTTCAAGCTCTAGCTCAATTAAACTCAGTTCTCTGCCGGCTTGCCCTGCAACAGATGAGTTCTCTTGCGCTCTACGGGTTAGGTAGGGTAATACTGCTTTTACAGGCCCGTAGGGTACATATTTAGCTACATTGTAGCCAGCATCAGAAAGGTTGAAACTAATATGGTCGCTCATACCAAGCAATTGACTAAAATATATGCGTGTATCATTGTTTTCCAATCCTTTTTTGGCCATTAATTTAGTTAAATACGCACTACTCTCCTCATTATGTGTTCCGGCACACAGGCTCACAATATCAATATGTTCCATACATATTTCAAGGGCTAAATTGTAATCTTTGTCAGTAGTTTCTTTATCAGGCTGTATAGGCGATTCGTAATTTTTATCTTTTGCACGTTTCCGCTCTTTTTCCATGTATGCCCCACGTACAATCTTAAAACCTGCATAGTAACCGTTACCTTGTGCTTCGGCTATGCTCTTCTTCAAAAAAGCAATACGGTCGTGGCGATACATCTGTAAGGTATTATATACTATAGCTTTTTCTTTATTGTATTTGTGCATGGCTGCTGTAGCAAGGTTGTCTATAGCATCTTGTATCCAGCTTTCTTCAGCATCAACAAACAGGCAACCCCCCTTTTCATAAGCGTGTCGGCATATAGCATCAAACCTGTTTTCTACCCGTTGTTTTTCTGCCACTTCGTCAGGGGTTAAAGGTTTTCTGCTATTTATTTTTTCCAACAGGCTAAACCTGCTTATTCCCGTTACTTTAAAAACGCTAAAGCAAATATGCTCATGGGCTGAGGCCTCATCAATGGTGCTTATAATCTCGTTTTTAGTAGCATCCAATGCTTCTTCATCATCAGCACCTTCAACTGAGTAATCTAAAATGGTACCGACTTTGCAACTCCATAATTGCTTAGAAGTTGGGGTACACTCACCAATGGTTTCACCCCCACAAAACTGTGCAAAAACAGTGTTTTTTATTAATCCTTTAATGGGCAAACGCAGTTTCAGTGCAATGTGGGTAAGTGCAGGGGCTATGGCTATAAGCCATTTGTATCCGAAAAACCTAAATAGTAAGTGAGCCTTTTTTAGTTCTTTATCGCTTTTTAGCTGAAATGCTATTTCAGTATTTTCAAACGAAAAAGAATTAGGGCTTCCCTTTGACAAAGAAGTTGTACTCATACTAAAAGTAAAAAAGTGTTGGCAAAGCTATTTTGTTTTTAATTTGTTATTCTTTCCAACGCTGCAAAAGTAATTATACCACACATGCAAACAAACATGCTTCTTTTCAGACTGAGAATAATAGGTATTCTTATTATATTTTTTCTTTTACTTGATTTATATAGCTGGCGTGGGGTAAAGGCTTTGGCAGCAAAATATATCCCCAAAAGGGTAAAGTGGGTTAAAGTTTTTTACTTTGGGTTGAGTGTGATACTGCTTTTAGGGGTATCTGTTTTGCTATTTTTCCCTGAACTGGAACAGTACAGAGTACCAAGAACTATTCTTAGTGCTTCAATGATAACCGTTATTGGGGCAAAGATTAGTTTTTTGCTTTTTGTTTTGATAGAGGATTTGTTGAGTACCATACAATGGGTAATTAGAAAAATTACCAATAGAAAAGAGCGGAGAAAGGTTGATGAAAACGATACTACTATAGTAAAGGGAGCTAAAATAAGCAGGTCTCAGTTTATTTATCAATCGGGGGCTATAGTGGCAGCAGCGCCTATATATTTTTTTACCAGAGGGGCTATAAAAGATGCCCATAATTATAAAATTCATAACATTACTTTACCCTCAGCAAATTTACCCGAGGCTTTTGATGGGATGAAAATTGTGCAACTGAGTGATATACATTCAGGGTCGTTTATAGATAAGGATGCAGTGTATAAAGGGGTGAAAATGGTTATGGAGCAAAAACCCGATGTATTTTTTTTTACAGGTGATATGGTGAACAACTATGCTTATGAAATGAATGATTATCTGGATGTTTTTGCACCTATTAAAGCACCTATGGGAAGCTATTCTACTTTAGGGAACCACGATTACGGAGACTATGGCAGGTGGAATAGCAAAGCAGATAAGGCAAAGAACTTGGACAACCTTAAAGAACACCATAAAAACCTAAACTGGCAATTATTGAATAATGAACATATTGTATTGGATAGAAGAGGGCAAAAACTAGGTGTTATAGGTGTAGAGAATTGGGGTAGTAAGGCTAGATTTCCCAAGTATGGTGATATGGAAAAGGCTAAAGCAGGTATGCCTGATACACCTTATAAAATCTTATTGTCTCACGATCCATCGCATTGGGATTCTGTTATCAGACCTAAACATAAGGATGTTGATTTAATGTTGGCGGGGCATACACACGGTATGCAGTTTGGTATTGAAAACAAGTATATAAAGTTTAGTCCTGTGCAGTGGATGTATAAACAATGGGCGGGATTGTATGCAGATGGTAACCAACATTTGTATGTAAACAGGGGGTATGGCTACATTGGTTACCCGGGCAGGGTAGGTATTTTGCCTGAGATTACTGTGATAGAGTTGAAGAAAGCGTAGAGTCTGCAATTTCTTTTCTACCTTCAATTCTATAAACTTTCAAAGACTCTTCAAACTCTTCAATTACTTGTGTTTGGTAATGGGCTTCTATTTTAGGTTTAACTTCTTTTAAAAAACCAATTACCGTATCGCCTGTATTTAGCTCCTCTAAATTTTTTTGAATGATTATTTGCCCTTTGTTCTTCTCAAACATTTTCACCTGAAAATCTATATAGGGGTTATACCAATCGTTATCTACCCAACTATAACCGTTTAAATTTTTATTTTTTTGGTAAGCATCTTTCAAATAAAAATTAAGGGCTTGTGCCTCTGCTTCCCAATCATTATTAAACTTAGGGGGGCTTACACTTTTAAAAATTGCTTTGTAAGGTAAAAAGCAAACTGCTATAACTAATACATAAGGTAAAAAATTGAAACGCAAGTTGTTTACCCATACCGTTAGTAAATCTATAAGCCAATAAATGGTAATTGCAGCCAGTATTGCAACGAAAGGATAAACAGGGGCTTCATACCAAAGCATTTGTGTTTTTGCACTGGAAACCATGAACAGGAAGCCTATGGCACAACTAAACAAGAATAGTGTAGCCTTATTTATAGTCTCGTTTTTAATGAAAAGACCTAGCGGAATACCTAGAGTGCTTAACCAAAACCAATGGGTATAATGCTCGGTTCTCATTAAGTGTATGTAGAAACCGAAATATGGGTCTTCACCGATAAGGTGTTCACCAAACCTACCTGCTACATCCCAGTACCAAGCTGCGGCAATATAGCCGGGGCTGAAAGCCTCACGTAATGCATAATATCCTACTACGGGTACTATGAAATAAAGAGCTGCCATGTAAGTTTGTTTTTGCTCAAAGAAGGTTAATTTTTTGTATCTGAAAAGGCTGTAAAGTAACAAACCGGGGAGTACCAATAATGCAGCAACAGTTTTTGTAAGTACTCCTAAAGCAAGTAAAATAAAGAACCACCTCAGGTATTTGTACTTATCGGTTTCTAAGAAAAAGAAATATGCAAAAGCCGATGCGGTTGTGAAAAAAACCAGCATAGCATCATAATCGCCTGTGCGGGTTACGTGCCTTTGTATATACCCTTGTGAGGTTACCAATACAATAACCGATATAAAACCAATCCATCTGTTTTTTAGGTAACGCAAACAAAACAACCACAACAAAATGCAGGTGAAAAAACCTGCCAATGCAGAGGGCAGACGGATTGAAAGTATGTTTAATCCCAGTGTTTTGATGAAGAATACTTGTGCCCAGTTGGTAAGCGGAGGTTTGGTACTCCACATTTCAGGCTTGCCACCGTAATGAACTACCAAAAAATTGTTGTTCTCACTCATTTCGTAAGAACTCATGGCTACACGTGCCTCGTCAAATTGCATTAAAGGCAACCTATCGAGATTATAAAACAAAGGAAAATATACTAACCCCAATAAGATGATAGGGAAGACGTATTTTTTGAAAATATTTTCAGTAGCCTCATTCATTCGTCAGCGCAAAGAAAATACTTTTCATAGAAATGGCTTGGAACTGCTGTTTAAGCATGAAAATCAATTTTTGTATCTTTACTCTTAAATATTCTTGGCTATGAAAAAACTTATTTATGTATTTATATTTTGTATGTTGGCATCAGCCTGCAACAAAAGTGATGGTGATAATTCATCAAATACACCAGACCCCACACCTGCTACCAAAACCGAATTGATAACTGCCAAACCGTGGAAATATATTGCGTGGACAGTTAACCCACCTGTAAAGGATAATAACAATAATTCTATTACGGATATATTGGGAAATAAACCGGCTTGCGACCAAGACGATATACTTATTTTTAATGCAAACGGCAATGTAATTTTTGACCAAGGGCCTACTAAGTGTGATGATGCTACCCCACAAACAAGTACTGCCGGTTGGGCTTTTAAAACAGGAGAAACCCAAATGGATATGGCTAACAGGCTCTACAACATCAAAACTTTAACAGCAAATGAGCTAAAAATAGAGTTTGAAGATATTGTGGGGAATAAAATCCATATTCATACCGTTACATTTAACCACTAACGACGTTTGTAACGGTATTCATCAACAATATCTTTACTGTTTATCAAAGCCTCGGTTTTTGCGTAAAGATTGTTTGCATCAATAAATTTATAGATAACCCTTTGGGGATTGTCGTGCTCTAAATTTTCAAAAGTTAACACTTTGGCTTTTGATTGGGTTTTGAGTGTAAACAATACGGGGTTGTTGTTATTTATCTGGGCTATAAACACCCAAAAGTTCCCTACCATTTCAATTTTCATGGTTTCGGTAACTATAGTGTCTTTGCCTTTGATAACATAGCCTGTCCCTGTATAGCTATTAGTGGTGCCTTCTTCCCAGTTCTCGTAAATCTTCACTACACCAGCATCCATTTCCCAACTGCCCAAAAGCCATTTCAAATCAGACTTTTCTATGGTGTTTTGAGCCATTACACTTACCGAAGCAAGTGCAATGGTTATAAGTGTAAGTATTTTCTTTTTCATTTTAGTTCATAGAATGTAAAGCCATTAAATTACTTTCGCTATCTTTAAACATAGCAAAATAACCCATTTCATCAGAAATTTTGGTTTTGGGTACCAATATACTGCCTCCGGCTCCTTCAACTTTATTTAGTACGTTGTTAAGGTCATCACCACCATTCAGGTAAATTTTTAAACCCTCATTTGAAGGGGTATAATCATCACCCTTTACAATTGCACCTGAAACATTTGTACCGTCTGATGGAAAGAACCCCATTTTTGAACCCATAAACTCATGCGAAGAGATTTCAATATCTAAAATGATTGAATAAAATTTTAAGGCACGGTCGAAATCCGTAGCAGGAATTTCAAACCAATTAATCATGTTTTGCATTATTTAAATGTTTTTAAAGTTTAAGGCAAAACTAAGCTGAGGGTTTAACCCTGTATTGTAAAAATCGGACGTTTACTAGTGAAGAAATTTTACCCTGAATAGATGGGGATGAGCACGCTATCGTCTTGTGCATACCCTTTGGGTGTTGTACCCGTGTATTCTTTAAAATCTTTTATAAAGTGGGCTTGGTCGTAGTAACCGCATTTTTGGGCTAATGTGCTAAAGCTTGAAGCAGCATCACTCTCAAATATGTTAAGCACTTTATTAAATCGGGTAATTTTTAAAAATTCTTTAGGGCTAATACCCACCATGTTTTTAAATGTTCGGTTAAACTGCCGTTCACTTAGATTGGCTTGTGCTGCCCAATAATTTACTGTGTTTTCACCTCCCGCTTGCTGAATGGTGTTGCTTATGGAGCTAATGGTATTAAGCGAGTAGGAGAGTTTAGTTTGATATAATTTTTTTAAGAAAAACTGTTGCAAAATGGTAATAGCCCCATGCGTGGGGTTTGTATTTACCTGCTCTTCTAAAGCGGCACCTTCATTTTGCCATATATCGGTGATTAAAATTTCGCTATTGGTAAATTCTGGCGATGGGATATTAGAAAAAGCACTTACCCCAAAAGGATGGAAGCGTACACCTATAATTGAGGTTTGCGTAGATGGTAAAAAGAAAACAGCTTTAGTTATTTGCCCCATTAAAAAAGCGGTGGGCTGTATGTAACTTTTATTTTCTTCCAAGCGTTTGTAATAGTGAGTTTTATGAAAAATCAATTCCATACAACCATCAGGAAAAATACGTTCTACCTCGGGTAATGGATTTTCACCTTCAAGCACCCAAAAACACTTTATAAAAGGTTGTAGCAGTAGTGTAGGTATTATCTCCCTATAATTCATCTTACTATGCAAGATAATGATTAGGTGCGGTAAATTTAGATTGTTTCCTAAACCCAAAAGGTTTCTTCACAATGGTGGAGGGCCAAACAAAAAAGCCACCGAAAAAGGTGGCTTTTATATAGAGTAGTTTAAATTTAGTTTATTATCCTTCTAATGCTGCTGCACCACCAACAATTTCTGAAATTTCGTTGGTAATAGCTGCTTGGCGGGCTTGGTTATAAGTAAGGCGAAGACTTTTAAGTAACTCACCAGCATTTTCAGTTGCTTTATCCATTGCCACCATACGCGCCCCATGCTCCGATGCGAATGAATCTAACATTGCACTGTAAAGCTTGGTTTTTAAAGCTCGTGGTATTAAATCGTTTAGTATTTCTACTTTATTAGGCTCGAAAATATAGTTTACATTACTTTCACTCGCTCCTAAACCATCCTTATCAACAGGCAAGTATTGGTCATCTCTTAGTATTTGTGTAGCAGCGTTTTTAAATTCATTGTATACAATATCAATTCTATCTGCTTCACCGTTTAAGAACTGCTCAAAAACAAAGTCTCCTGCTTTAAAAGCATTTTCAGCATTCAGGTCTAAAAAAGTATCCTTAAACTGTGTATTTACGTTATAGCCTAGCTTTGCAAAAAACTCTGCTCCTTTTTTACCAATACACAATAAAGTGATGTTTTCTTTGCCTAAATGTGCATACTTTTTGGTAATAAGGTCGCGTGTCTTCTTTATCACATTACTGTTAAAAGCACCACACAAACCTCTGTCAGAAGTTAATACCACCAACATTACTTTTTTCACCTCACGGTTATCAAAGTATTTAGCAAGGCTTTCATCCTCAATACTGCCTGATAGATTAGCCAACATACCAAATAGCTTGCTTGCATAAGGGCGCATTTGTACAATACCCCCCTGCGCTCTTTTTAGCTTAGTAGCAGATACCAACTTCATAGCTTTGGTAATCTGCTGTGTGCTAATGGTAGTACTAATTCTTATCCGTATTTCTTTAAGATTTGCCATGTATATGCTTTAGCAGGTTATAAAATTAAGCCTTATACTTAGCCGAAAGCTCTTTAGCAACCGACGCAAGTGTACCTGTTACATTATCATCTAATTTACCTTTTGCCAATAAATCAAGCACATCTCTGTGTTTAGCATCAAGGTATTCAGTAAACTCACTTTCAAATTCTTTTACCTTATCTACAGGAATATCACGTAATAAACCTTTTGAACCTAAGTAAATTATTGCAACTTGTTTCTCTACAGTAACAGGTTGGTATTGTCCTTGTTTCAACACCTCCACGTTTCTGGCACCTTTGTCAAGTACTGATTTAGTTGCAGCATCAAGGTCTGAACCGAATTTAGCAAAAGCTTCTAGCTCACGGTATTGAGCTTGGTCAAGCTTCAAAGTACCGGCAACCTTTTTCATTGATTTAATCTGGGCATTACCTCCCACACGCGATACTGATATACCCACGTTAATTGCAGGACGTACACCTGAGTTAAATAAATTTGACTCAAGGAATATCTGACCATCAGTAATAGAAATTACGTTGGTTGGAATATATGCAGAAACGTCTCCTGCTTGTGTTTCAATAATAGGTAATGCTGTTAATGAACCACCGCCTTTTACCATACCTTTTATAGACTCAGGTAAGTCGTTCATTTGTTGAGCAATTTCATCAGACGAGTTTACCTTAGCAGCACGCTCTAACAAACGTGAGTGAAGGTAGAAAACGTCTCCGGGATATGCTTCACGTCCCGGTGGGCGGCGAAGTAGTAAAGAAACCTCACGATAAGCTACCGCTTGTTTCGATAAATCATCATATATAATTAAAGCAGGCTTACCCCTGTCTCTAAAAAATTCACCAATTGCACAACCTGCCATTGCAGAGTACATTTGAAGCGGTGCAGGCTCTGATGCTGATGATGCTACTACAACAGTGTAATCCATTGCACCTTTTTCTTTTAAGGTATTTACTACCCCTGCAACAGTAGAAGCTTTTTGTCCTATAGCTACATATACACAAAATACAGGTTCGCCTTTATCGTAAAACTCTTTTTGGTTGATAATAGTATCAACAGCAATAGCTGTTTTACCTGTTTGGCGGTCTCCGATAATCAACTCACGTTGTCCACGCCCAATAGGTATCATAGCGTCAATAGCTTTAATACCCGTTTGAAGCGGTTCAGCTACTGGCTCACGGAAGATAACTCCGGGTGCTTTACGCTCTAGAGGCATCTCATATAAATCGCCTGTTAGTGCACCTAAACCGTCAATAGGTTCACCAAGTGTATTTACAACACGCCCAAGCATGCTATCACCTACTTTTATAGATGCAATACGATTTAGGCGTTTCACTGTATCACCTTCTTTTACTTCTTCAGAACTACCTAAAAGTACCGCACCTACATTGTCTTCTTCCAAGTTTAGTGCTATACCTTGTAATCCGCTTGAAAACTCAATAAGCTCACCATACTGAACTTTACTAAGTCCGTATATGATGGCAATACCGTCTCCCACTTGTAATACCGTACCTACTTCTTCAAGCTGAGCCTCAGTTTTCAAACCTGAAAGCTGTTCTCTTATGATGGCTGAAACCTCATCGGGTCTTATTCCTGTTGATGCCATATCAATTAAATTATCGTTTTAATTTTGGTGAATTAATTCTTTCTTCAAAATGTTCAATTTCTTGGCGATGCTAGAATCGTATAAATCATCTTCTATACGAATTACCAAACCGCCAATTATATCAGGGTTTACCTGTGTTTTAAGGTCTACCCTTGTATTGGTTTCTTTTTCTATAAATTCTTTAACTGAAGCTTGCATGCCTTCCGTTAAAGGTGTAGCACTGGTAACAGTAGCTGATGATACACCGTTGCGCTGATTGTATTGCTTTGCAAACTCTTGAGCAATTAAGGGTAAAAACATTTCCCTACGCTTGCTTACCACTGTACTTATAAAAGACTGGGTAAGTTTGTTAAAGCCTTTGCTAAAAATACCACTAAGCACATTGGCCTTTTTATCAGGCTTTATTACAGGGCTTTTTAGCATGCTCACCAATTCAGGGCTTTGTTGTGTAACAGCCTGCAAAGAGCGCATGTCAAAATTTACTTGCTCAAGCAAATCTTGTTCAATTGCCAATTCCATTAATGATTTGGCATACCTTGCAGCTATTCTAATTTCTGACATTGGTTTAGTTTAAAGTGGCTTTTTGCAAATAATCTTTTACCAATTCTTCTTGCTCAGAAGGATTTTCAAATTTCTTTTTTAATACTTTCTCAGCCATTTCTATAGAAAGAGCAGCAACCAATTCTTTAATTTCAGTTTTGGCAGCTTCTTTTTCTTTAGTAATACTATCGTGTGCAGCTTCAAGCATACGCTTAGTATCGTCCTCAGCTTTTTGCTTGGCTTGAGATTTAAGGCTTTCGCCTACTTCTTTTGCCTCTTTTATAATCTTATCACGCTCAATACGGGCTTCTTGCAACAATTTTTCATTGTCGGCTTTCAAAAGCTCCATTTCTTTGCGTGCATCGTCAGCTTGTTGTAACGATGAGGCAATTTTATCTTCCCTATCTTTTAAAGATTGCAGTATGGGTTTCCAAGCGTATTTTTTTAATACTAAAAATAGTATTGTAAATACAACCAGTGTCCAAAAAAACAATCCGAAATCGGGTGTTAATAATTCCATACGGTTTTATTGTTTTTTAAAATACAGCAATACAGGCTATTATTTAACCTGTATTGCTGAAATATATTTTGTTGCTGAAATTAGCTCTTAGCCTGCATTCATAGCAAGGAAACAGATTACCGCACCAAACAGAGCCACACCCTCGATAAAGGCAGCTAAGATGATGGCAGTAGTTCTAATGTCTCCTACAGCCTCAGGTTGGCGTGCAATAGCCTCAACAGCACCTGCACCAATTTTACCAATACCCAAGCCTACGCCTATAGCTACAAGACCCGCGCCGATACCTGCTCCTAAAGGACCAATCAGGTTAATTTCAAGAAGCAATTTTTGTAATAACATAATTGTGTTTATTTAATTGTCGTTTTTAAAAATGGTTTTCTAATTATTAGGTTTAGTGAGCTTCTGCATGTTCGTGTTCATGCTCTTCAAGTGCCTGACCTATAAATAATGAGGTAAGCAGTGTGAAGATGAACGCTTGCAAAAATGCTACTAGTAATTCTATACAGTATAAAAATAACGATAGTAATGTTGAGGCAACCGATACACCAAAGCCTGCACCCATATTTTGCCCGCCATTACTAAACATAAATATTAACCCTAAAATACTAAGTATTATAATGTGCCCTGCAGTTACGTTTGCAAACAAACGTATCATCAATGCAAAAGGCTTAGTGAAAATACCTACAATCTCAACCACCCACATTAACGGAAGTAACCAAAGCGGTACACCCGGTGTCATAAATATGTGTTTCCAGAAATCTTTTTTAGAGAATGCTAATGTAGCTATTAAGGTTATTAATGATAATAGCAAGGTAACAGCAATATTACCTGTAACGTTAGCAGCACCCGGCAATAAACCCAACATATTGTTCATCCAAATAAAGAAGAACAAGGTTAACATATAAGGTAAAAATTTTGCTGTGTGTTTACCCATATTAGGTTCAACCACATCATCACGAACAAACATTATTATAGGTTCCATAAAAGACTGGATGCCTTTGGGTACCCAACGTCCTTTTTTGGTATATGCTCTGGCTACTGTTATAAACATTAAGCATAATAACAGTACCGATAGCATCATTGAAGCCACATTTTTAGTAATTGAAAAGTCTAAAGGCTTAGCATTAGTAGCATGATGCTCTTCATCTAAATTCAATTCACCGTTCGCATCAGCTATATATATATCCTCGTGAAATAGGATGTAGTTTTTGTGATATTTAGGTGCATTATGGTCATGCACATCTTCTTTGTGTTTAAAAGCACTTGAAAGGAAAACATCTAAACCGTTTTCTTCACTATATAATATAACAGGCAGTGGTACAGTAGCATGAAATTTTCCAAACACAAAAAACTCCCACCCATGTGCGTCGCCAATGTGGTGCATAATGGTTTCTTTTGCGTTGTATTCATCCTTGTGTTCATCACCATGATTTTCATGTGAATTTTCAGCATGGTTTCCAACCGATTCTGTAGCGGTTTTTTCATGACCATGGTCTGAATTTTCATCAGGATGACCTGCTTTTACTCCTAAAAAAGAGCAGATAATCGTAAAAAGCAGTACAAATTTAACTGCTGATTTTATTGAAAACTTATTATTTACGCTACTTATCACGGATTGAGTCCTTTTTCGAATCGGGGCGCAAGTTAATCACTAAATGATAATTTTCAAATACTGTAAACAATAAATATAAAATCATGAAAATTACCGCAAATGAAACGCTTGTATTACCCGTTGCAGACACATAGATTACAAAGAAACCAAAGCTTAAAAAAAGCCTTATCATAAGGGTGATAATTAGTAATCTTATAGATGTAGCCGGAGATGTTTTTAGCACAAAGTGCGAAAGCAAAAAAATTAGGAAAGAAACAGCAAAGAAAAACCCAAACACTATCCAAGTACCGTTTGGTATTAGGGTAGTATATTGTTGCAAGACATATATAATAATGCTTAACAACAGTGCATAGGCTAGCAAGCGTACAAAAAAGCGTTGAAGCTTCAAGTGTTTGGTTAGTTTTTGTTATTATTTAACTGCCTCAGTAATTTTATAATTGAAGCTGTTAAGCCTACAATTATACCTAACAACAGAAATATAGGAAAACTAATTTTTAACAATCGGTCTAAATAGTTACCTAAAAAACCCAGTATAACCACTGCAATAACTATTTGCAGCCCAATAGAAAGGTAGTTATAGAAACTAAAATTATGCTTCGAGGGCTTTTTCGGTGGTTCTGGCATTTTGTGTTTTCTCTTTGCTACTCAAAGGTACACGTTGTGATGATAGCATGGTACACTTACCATTAAATTCTGCACCTGACTCTACAACCAATTTATTTACAACAATATCACCATTAATAAATGATGTAGGCTTAAGCAACAAAGTTTGTGCTACCGATAGTTTGCCATTTACTTTGCCTGATACATCAGCATTTTGAGCCTCAACATCACCGTCAATCACACTCGATTTTCCTATAACAACCTTGGCTTTAGAAATAATAGTACCTTTAACTGTCCCGTCAATTCTAATGTCTCCGTTAGACTCAATATCGCCGTTTATAGTAGTACCGGCACCAATTATATTAATAGAGCCGTTTCCGTTTTCAGCTACTCGTCCTTTAGTTTCTTTACCGTTATTTTTAAACATTGTCTTATTGTTTAAGAGTGTGTATTTTTATTGAAAAGGATTACGAAAATAAGTTATCCACAACGGAATTAAAAGAAAAGAAATTTTAGGGGGTATTTGAAGTACTGTCTTCAGATGAAATTCCTTCAAGATCATCCTTAAGAATCTTGTCAATGGTTTTCCATTTTTCAAAATACTGTTTGTTTACCCTTTCAAGCGAGTCAAACTTAGCATCTTGTTCAAGTTTCATTTTTATATAATCGGTTTTGTCAAAACCGGGTACATATTCTTTCAAAGGAGTATAAAAGAGAAGCAATACTATCAGGGTAGTAAAAATTACAGCAAAGGTGCTAAACAAAATAAAAACATTCAGCGGTTTCAAAACCACTGAAGCACTCTCATTAAGTGTTTCATCATTTACAACAATAAGGCGGTACTTGTTTTTAAGCCTTTTTATAAATTTTCTCTTTTTACTTTTTGCCACCTTGGGATATATACTTGCGTAGGCTTCAAACCTACATATTTTTGAATAACAATAGTATTTTAACCACAACTAATGTTGTATTTGTGGCGTTTTGTAGTATTATATCATTCTAAATGAAATATTTTTGCAGCTTTGCAGTTATTTATACGGGTAGAGAAAACAGATTATTATTTTGAAAGCGGGAAAAAGAATATTTAAACAACTATTAGCCATTGCTTTGGTAATGGTTACAGCAGCAGCTTGCAACAAAAACAGTACAAGTTGGGCAAACCGCAAATATCAAGATATGATAGCCCGTTATAACGTATACTATAACGGTACTGAAAAACTAAAAGAGGCCAAAGCTACCCTTGCACTTAACCACCAGGATAATTACGACCAGGTTTTAGATGTTTTCCCTTACGGAGATGAGCAACAAGCCAAAGCCCAGGAAGCGGCTATGGATGAAGTGATAAAAAAAGGCTCTAAAATAATAGTAAACAGACCTGTGAGTAAATGGGTTGATGATGGTTATTTGCTGGTAGGTAAGGGGTATTTTTTTAAGGCAGACTATTATGCGGCGATTGAGACCTTTCAATACATAAATACTAGATATAAAGATACTGAAATAGCCCAAGAAGCTACCATTTGGATATTAAAATCGTATTTAATGCTAGAGCGTTATGACGACGCTGAAGCATTGGTAGCATTGTTAAAAAATCAAAAATCGTTTCCTCCACGTTTGGTAGGTTTATATTCGGCAGCAGCAGCACAGGTTTATATAAAACAAAAGAAGTATCCACCTGCATTAGACTATATACGTATAGCTTTGGGCGAAACAAAAAAACGCTACCGTACCCGAAGGGCCAGATATAAATATATAACTGCTCAATTGTTTGAAAAAACCGGGCGACCTGATTCTGCTAAACTATATTTAAAAGAAGTAATTAAGCTAAATCCGCCGTATGATATGGCGTTTAATGCCAAAATAAGTTTAGCACGAAATTACAATCCTAATGACCCGGGACAGGTACGTAGGGCACGCAGATACTTGCGCGGTATGTTGCGCGATGACAAAAACATTAGCTACTACGACCAAATATACTACCAGTTAGGGGTTATTGAGAAACGGACCGGTAATGATGATAAGGCTATTGAAAACTTTAGGCTATCGTTGCAAAACTCACAGAACAACCAAAACCAAAAAGCAGTAACCTACCTGGCTTTGGCTGATTTATATTTTAATATACCTGAGTATACTTTGGCACAAAGGTATTATGATAGCACTGTACAAGTAATACAACCTGAGTTTGAGGATTATGACAATATTGTTAAAAAACAATCCGTACTGTCTGAGTTAATTAAATATAAAGTAATTGTTGACCGTGAAGACAGCTTGCAGCGATTGGCAAAACTTAGCCCTAATGAGTTGGCAAAACGGGTAGATAAGTGGATTAAAGAAGAAGCAGAACGTAAAAAACGTGCCGAAGAAGAAAAAGAAAACCAACAAAATACAGGTGGTTTTGGTACGGGTGGTTTCCCCGGAGCACCCGGTGCCCCCGGTATTGGGCAGCCGCAGGCAAATTCAGGTGGTTCAAACTGGTATTTCTATAACCCACAACAAGTTAGTATCGGGTACTCGGAATTTACCACAAAATGGGGAAGAAGAAAGCTAACTGACGATTGGCGTTGGAGTGGAAAAGAAAAGAAGACTAACAACCCCAATAACAACCAAAATAATAGTGAAGACGACCCTAAAGGAGAGGATAGCGAACTACCAACAGCAAAAAAAGACCCTGAGCTTGAAAAACGTTTAGCCAACATACCCGAAGCAAAACGTAAATATTATAGAGATATTCCTTTTAGTGAGGATGATAGAATACTTTCAGATGCTAAAATAGCTAACGGGCTATATAATATTGGGGTTATATATTATGAGAAACTAAATGATATACCCGAAGCTGTAAAAGCATTTGAAGAATTACTAAGCCGATTCCCGGGGAATGAATATGAAGCGCGTACTTATTATTATTTATATAAAATATATAATGGGGAAGAGAACGTTGCACTAGCAAGTAAATATAAAAAGTTGCTGATTGATAAATATCCAGACTCTGACTTTGCACTTTTGGTAAACGATAACCCTATTTTAAAACAAAACACCATAGCTATAGAGCCGTATAAAAAAGACTTTTATAATACCACATTAGATTTATTTAATAGAGGAAAATATATAGAAGTGAAAAGCCGGAAAACTGTTGCTGATACAATGTTTGCTGGTATATCACTATATCCTAAGTATATGCTGCTGTATGCCATGAGTGTGGGTAAAACAGATTCTGTTAGCGAGTATAAAAAAGAACTACAAAATATTATTACCCAATACCCTGCTACTGATATTTCAAAACGTGCGAAAGAACTGCTAGATGCCGTTGCTAGATTAGAAGAAGGTAGCAAACCCAAAGGCAGAGATAAACGAGAAGATGCCTTTAAGTATAAGCCCGATGAACTTCATTTTGTAGTAGTTGTGTTTCCTAAAGACAAGGGAGATGCAAAAAGTATTCAGATAAAAATATCAGACTTTAATCAGTCCTCATTCCCTAATAATCAATTCCAAACAATCCCAAGCATATTAAATGATAAGGAGCAAATAATAATTATCCGTAGCTTTGAGGGAAAGGATAAGGCACAAGACTACAAGAAGCAGCTAGAAAGCTTTCATGGTTTGTTGATGGGAAGTTTGGATAGAAAAGAAGTTTACTATGGGTTAATATCACCCAAAAATTATGCAGAGCTGATTAAGATAAAAGATATTGAGCCTTACAAAAGTTTTTATAACCGCTATTACCGTTAAAAACATCTATGGCTGAACAAGAGAAAAAAAACAAACGCTCACCACTTCTTCGGTTTTTCTTTTACTTCTTATCATTCCTAATAATAGGGTCGTTAGGTGTAGTATTGCTTTTTGCAGGTATTAGTTGGGGAATGTTTGGTAAGCTTCCTGACATTAAACAACTTGAAAACCCTGAAACCTATTTAGCTACGGAAATATATAGTGAAGACAATGTACAACTGGGTAAATACTATTATGAAAACCGTTCTAATGCAACATATAAAGAATTAAGCCCTCACCTTATTCATGCTTTAATAGCTACCGAAGACGAGCGCTTTTATAAGCATGCCGGTATTGATATTAGGGGCTTGGGAAGAGTGTTTTACAAAACGGTTTTATTACGCCAAAAAAGTGGAGGAGGAGGAAGTACTATAACCCAACAACTGGCACTAAACTTATTTGCTGATGCTAGAGCAAACTCACTATGGGAACGTATCAAACAAAAGCTTAAAGAATGGGTTATTGCCATGCAGTTGGAGAAGCGTTATACCAAAGACGAAATTTTAACCATGTACCTAAATACGGTACAGTTTTCAGGTAATTCTTATGGAATTAAAAGTGCCGCTAAAACTTTTTTTAACAAAACACCTGATGAGCTTACTATTGAGGAATCAGCAGTTTTGGTTGGTGTACTAAAAGCTATTACAAAGTTCAACCCTAAGTTGAACTATGAAAACTCATTATTACGCCGCAATACGGTAATGTTTCAAATGAAGCGGAACAAGTACCTTACTGCTGAACAGTTTGATACTTTAAAAGTAAAACCTATAGACCTTAGGTACCAAACCAGTACTCACAATGAGGGTAGTGCTACATATTTCAGAGAGTATTTAAGACTGTTTTTAACAGCTTCAAAGCCTAATGAAGATGATTACTTTGATGAATATGCCTACAAAATTGATAAAAAACTGTGGGACGAAAATCCATACTATGGCTGGACGAATAAAAACACTAAACCCGATGGCAGCAAGTACGATTTGTACCGGGACGGTTTAAAAATAAATGTTACACTAAACAGTGTTCTACAACAATATGCTGAAAAAGCGGTTGCTAAACACATACCTGCACTACAAAAAAAGTTTAATAAACATTGGGGACGGCAAGAGCCGTGGGTAGCAGATAAGAACTTTATAAAAACAGCCATTAAACGTACTGAAAGATATAGGTTGATGAAGGCGGATAATGCTAGTGATGATGCTATTAAAAAAGCCTTTAATACAAAAGTGAAGATGACTATTTTCACTCATAATGGTGAGGTGGACACGGTGATGACTCCTTTAGATTCTTTGAAATATTACAAGCGAATGGCACAAACAGGGTTCATGTCTATGAACCCCAAAACAGGTGCAATAAAAGCATGGGTAGGAGGTATAAACCATAGGTATTTTAAGTACGACCATGTAAACATTCATGCCACACGTCAAGTAGGCTCAACTTTCAAACCATTTGTATATTCTAAATATGTAGAAGAAACTAAAAATATATGTAAACGCTTACCCAATACGCGTACCAGCATAATTTTAGGTGATGGGGAAATATGGTCTCCCCAAAACTCAGACGGTAAAGAAACCGAGTCAGAACCTATGTGGCGGGCATTAGCACTTTCTATGAATAATGTTACTGTAAACATTATGAAACAGTTAGACCCCAATGCACCCAAAGTGGTAAAAGAAATGGCACTGAACATGGGTATTAAAAACCATTTAGAAGAAGTGTATTCGCTTTGCCTGGGAGTATCCAGTCTATCGCTTTATGAAATGGTGAGCGCATTCTCAACTTTTGCTAATAAAGGATATTATACAGAACCTTTTTTCATTCAAAGTATTGAGGATAAAAATGGCACAGTACTAATAGGTAATATTATGCCGGCAACACACGAGGCAATGAATGAAAAAACAGCTTTTTTGATGTTGAAAATGCTTCAGAAAGTTACAGCCGGAGGAACAGCAACCCGTTTACGCTACCTATATGGTATTGATTATTCACACCAAATAGCAGGAAAAACAGGCACTACCCAAAATAATTCAGACGGATGGTTTTTAGGGGTAACGCCTGATTTGGTTTCGGGAGCATGGGTAGGCTGGGACGATATGCAAGTGCGTTTTCGCAGTACTCGCCTAGGCTCGGGGGCAGCTATGGCGTTACCTATTTTTGCTCATTACATGAATGATGTGTATAGTGATAAACGGTTTGATATTAGAAAACAGTTTGAAGAGCCTGAAGATACTGAAGGTTTAGTTTTTGATTGCAAGAAAGAAGCTCAAGATGATGATTATAATGATATAGATAAGAATGATTTGTTTGATTAATTCTTCCAAAGTATAAAACATAAAAGGCAGCCCATGGGCTGCCTTTTATGTTTTAATATGGGTTTTAAAACTAAAAATCGTCTACATTACGATTAATGCGTTTGCTCTCACTACGCTCATAATCACTGGTAAAATCAACAGTAAAAATTTGGTTTATACTTTCATTTACTAATGATACTCTTACATCATCAATATTCCAGTAATATTGTTTACCGCTCACTGGGTTTTCTTCCTTGTCGGGATTACCGAATTTATTTACCAAGATGTATTTCATTTCGCCCAACTGTTTGCTTTCTCCGGTCATAATTACACCAATAAAACGGTCATTATCATTAAAAATGTAATACAAAGCTTTTAGTGCAACTGTACCCACAAGCATGTTGTCATCTTGAATGTAATAGGCATTTTTATCTCCAAGTTCGGTAGATTTGGTAAACCTAACTTTCATTCCATTTCTAACTACAGAGTCTAGATGAGTTCCCCATCTAATCTTTCTAAAATCATCTAAGGTATAATCTCCTGAGCTGGTATATGATTGGGCTTTAACTGATACCAACGAAATTGCACAGGCTAATGTTAAGAATAAATATTTTTTCATTGAACGTTTGTTTTGAAGATGACAAATTTAACCTTTCGCGGTAAAGTTCATAATTAATTTTTTCCTTTACCCAATTGTTCAATGGCTGAAGCTTTTAAAATACATTCTTTATACTCTTCTTCAGGTATAGAATCATAGGTAATTGCACCCCCAACATGGTACGATAAATATTGAGTATTGGCATTATAAAGCAAAGAGCGTATTACTACATTAAAATCAAAGTCTCCATCAGGATTTATATAGCCAATAGTACCGGAGAATAAGCCTCTTTTGCTTTCCTCGTATTGCTCAATAAGCTCCATGGCTTTTACCTTGGGAGCCCCCGTCATAGAACCCATGGGGAAGGCATTTTTAATTACATCAACCCAATGTATATCTTCTCTAAGAGTGCCTGTAATTGTAGAAATCATTTGGTGTACCTGTGGGAAGCTATAAATACCAAAAAGCTCTTCTACTTTTATAGTTCCTGCTTTGCAGCTTCTAGCCAAATCATTACGCACTAAGTCTACAATCATCACATTTTCTGCCATTTCTTTCTCACTATGGCGAAGTGAATATCTGCTAGCTTCATCCTCTTCACTATCGTTTCCTCTTTTTGCAGTTCCCTTTATAGGTTGCGAGATGAGTTTTCGCCCTTCTTTTTTCAAGAAACGTTCTGGGCTGGCACATAAAGCATATAAACTATCCTCAAACTTACCATAAGCAGCAAAAGGTACAGGGGATATTTTTTGCAACTCTATATAAGTTTGTAACGGGTCAATATTTGAATCTTTGGCGAAATACTCCATACAAACATTCATCTCATATACATCACCTTCTTCTATATGGTTACGGGTTTTTTGTATCTTTTCTAAATACTGCTTTTTATTAATTCTTGGTGTAAAGCTAAAAGTCTGTTTTTCTAATTTAGGTGATATAGTAGTCGATGTTATAGCCTTGAAAACCTTATCAGGTTGTTCAGCATCAATTATTATAGAGCTACCCTCAATTCTCACTAAAATTTCTGGCACAAAAAAATATAGAGCAGGAAAGCCTAAACCATCAGGGTTGTTAGATTTTAGCTTCTCTACTTCGTTTTTCAAGTCATAGCTTAAATAGCCTAGCAACCAGCCATTATGCTGGGCATGGAATTCTTTTAGTTGCTCAAAAGCATTGCTTGCTTGCTCTATTTTTAAAATGGCTTTAGTTCCTATGCCAACAAGTAGTTCATAGTCGTCATACCCACAGGCAGATTTACTTTTATTACTATCTAAATATAAACAGGTAGAAAAACCATTAGCATAAGCATAAAGCTTTTGTTTAAGTAGTAATGTTTCAGCTTTGGGTATAGTAAAACTTTTAAGTGCCAATCAACTTGGGGTTTAAGCTACAATCATACACAACAAAAGAACAAAACAAAACACTGGCATTCAAAAACTGGTAAAGTATTGTTTATCAGCTTGGTTGTTTCTTAGTAAGCAAACGGGTACCTTTGCACCCCGAAAACCATTAACGGTTGTTAGTTGTTTAAAAAACCAAATGTCAGAACTTTTTCACCCACTAAAAATAAAGCGTATAGTTCGCGAAACAAAGGATGCAGCATCTTTTGTGTTTGATATACCTGCTGAGTTAAAGGAGAAGTATCAATACTTGCCCGGGCAATATTTAACCTTATCAACCACTATTAACGGTAGTGAAGTACGCCGAGCTTATTCATTTAGTAGTAGCCCTATAACTGATGCAGACCCTGCTGTTACCATAAAAAAAGTACAAGGGGGTGTGTTTTCTACCTTTATGAATGATGATGCCTTTGAAGGGCAAGTTCTACAAGTAATGCCACCGATGGGTAACTTTGTAGTGCATTTAGACGAGGCAGCAAAAAAACATTATGTATTATTTGCAGGGGGTAGCGGGGTAACGCCAATAATGTCTATAGCAAAGTCTGTATTAGATAAAGAACCTAACAGCCGCATATCTATGGTGTACTGTAACCAAGATGAAGCTTCAATAATCTTTAACCAAACTATTAAAGATATGGAAGTGAAGCATTGGGATAGATTTAGCATAATACACGCATTAGATAATCCTCCAATGGGTTGGGCAGATAGAAGTGGAAGGCAAAGTGCTGAAGATTTTGCAAACATTGCTCGCGAAGTTTATACAGAGGGTTATGATACACAATATTATATCTGCGGACCATCAGGCATGATGGATACAGTGAAAACAGCACTAGAAAATTTAGGTATAGATAGCGAAAAAGTACATACAGAGTATTTTACCTCACCTACTAGCAAATCTAAAGAAGAAAACACTACAACCGTAGTAGATGCAGGTGGCGATAGTGGAACCCCAACGGTTACTATTGTGCTAAATGGTGCTGAAACTGATATTGAGGTAGAAAAAGGTACTACTATTTTAGATGCCGCTAAAGAACAGGATTTAGACCCTCCTTATGCTTGCCAAATAGGGGTTTGCACTACTTGCCGTGCTAAACTTTTAGAAGGTGAAGTAGAAATGGATGAGCGTGAAGGCTTAAGCGATGACGAGATTAAAAAAGGGTATATACTTACTTGCCAATCGCACCCTACTACACCAAAAGTGAAACTTATTTACGAATAGAGCTATGACACAGTTTAAAAAACCATCAGATTCTTTTACCGTAATGAACGAGTTGGTATTGCCTAACGATACCAATACCCTTAATAATCTTATGGGAGGGCGTTTATTACACTGGATGGATATAGCTTCTGCTATTGCAGCACAAAAGCACTGTAACCGTACAGTAGTTACTGCCAGTGTAGATAGTGTTTCTTTTAACGAAGGCATACGCTTGGGCGATGTGGTTACAATTTCTGCTAAAGTAAGTCGTGCTTTCCGTACCAGTATGGAGGTGTATATAGAGGTATGGTGTGAAAATATACCTAAAGGTACTCGTGTTAAATGTAATGAGGCATACTACACCTTTGTTGCTGTTGACGGAAACGGCAGACCTATTACTGTGCCCGATTTAAAGCCTGAAACAGAAGATGAAACAGCCCGTTTCGATGGTGCTTTACGCCGTCGCCAATTGCGCTTAATATTAGCAGGGCGCATGAAACCCGATGACGCAAAAGAGCTGCGTGCTTTATTTGTACAGGATTAATGAGTGGTGGACAGTCATTCCGAATTTATTTCGGAATCTGTGCGAATAATAGACTCCTGCTTTTGTAGGAATGACTCAAAATTACATTCCAAAATACTCCTTAATAAGCTTTGCTCTGGCTTCACCTACTATAGCTGCAAGGCTTTCTGTTGAAGCTTCTTTAATACGTTTTACCGATTTAAATTGAGCTAAAAGCTGTTTGGCACTCTCAGGTCCTATACCGCTAATACTGGTAAGCTCACTAACTAATGTACCTTTATCCCTACGATTACGGTGATGGGTTATTCCGAAACGGTGTGCCTCATCACGCATGTGTTGGATAATACGTAGTGTTTCAGATTTTTTATCAATATATAGCGGCAAAGGGTCCTCAGGGTAGTAAATTTCTTCTAAACGTTTAGCAATACCAATTACAGGTATTTTACCATATAAATTCATCTCTTTTAAAGCTTCAACCGTGCTGCTCAACTGCCCTTTGCCACCATCAACAATTAATAGTTGGGGCAAAGCTTTCCTTTCTGCTACTAATCGGGTGTACCGCCTTGTAACCGCTTCCTTCATAGAAGCAAAATCATCAGGACCTTCTACTGTTTTGATGTTGTAGTGTCTGTAATCCTTTTTACTGGGTCTACCGTTTTTAAAACATACCATTGCAGAAACAGGGTATTTCCCTTGAAAGTTAGAATTATCAAAACACTCAATATGGTAGGGAAGCTCTTTTAGTCGTAAGTCTTCCTTCATTTGTTTCATTACACGTTCTACTCGTAAATCGGGATTGAGCTTTTCAGATTGACTTATCTTATCATTTTTATAGAAAATGGCATTTTTAAGCGAAAGGTCTAATAATTTTTTCTTGTCGCCGCTTTTAGGTTCAGTAAACTTTATGTTTTCGTCTTCAATATCTAAATCAAAAGGGATAATTATTTCTGTGGCTTTACTGTTATAGCGGTTGCGCATTTCTGCAATAGCAGTTTCTAACAACTCTTGTGGGGTTTCATTCAGTCGCTTTTTATACTCCAACGTTTGTGTTTGGATAATGAAACCATGGTTTACCTTTAAATAGTTAATAAAAGCACTCTTTTCAGTTTCAGCAATATTAAATACATCTACATCGTGCTTAACCTGTGTAACTACGGTAGATTTACCTTGATAGTTTTCTAGTATATCCAGTTTCTTTTTAGCATCAGCAGCTACCTCAAATAGTAGTTCAGCTGCTGCCTCTTGCATATCTTTTTTCAAGTACTGGATAACCTCGCTAACATTACCCTTAAGTATTTTACGCACTTGCTCAATACTTTTCATGTAATCCTCTTCGCTTTGGTATGCCTCACAAGGTCCTTTACAATTACCTATTTGGTACTCTAAACACACCTTAAATTTTCCTGCCTTTATATTGGCATCAGTTAGGTTTAGGTTGCAGTTTCGTAGCGGATATACATTGCGCACCAGCTCTAAAATGGTATGCATCATACGTACTGAGCCATAAGGCCCGAAATATTCAGAACCGTCTTTTACAGGATTACGCGTAGGGAAAATTTTAGGGAAACGCTCTTTAGTAAGCCTAATAAAAGGGTAGCTTTTATCATCCTTCCAATCGATATTAAAGCGGGGTTTAAACTCTTTTATCAGGTTGTTTTCTAGTAGTAGTGCATCAAATTCAGTATCAACCACTGTGTACTGAATATCAGCAATTCGACTAACTAGTACCTTAGTTTTTTTATCGTCGTACTGGTTTTTGTTGAAGTATGACGATACCCGCTTTTTTAAACTCTTTGCCTTGCCAATATATATCAACTCTCCCTCACTACTATAGTATTTATATACACCAGGCGAGTTGGGCAAAATGCTTATTATGTCTTTAAGTTTCTTTTCTGTGGCAGGCATTATTAATACAAAGTTAATTGACAGATTTTTGTTTTCTATTTTCAGTTGAAAACTAGAAACTACTAAACTTGAAACCCGAAACTAATCCCACTACTTTTGAAACCATGCAGCCAGATAGTGAAAACCCCTTGTTCGACCTTGCCTTTGATGTAGTAAACAATACCAATTGCAACTTATTTCTTACGGGTAAGGCAGGTACGGGTAAAACCACTTTCTTAAAATACATCCAAAAAAACTCACGCAAGCAAACCGTTACTGCTGCACCCACAGGAGTAGCAGCTATAAATGCGGGGGGAGTTACTTTACACTCGTTTTTTCAGTTGCCTTTTATTCCTTATTTGGCAGATAATGAAAGTATTTCAGGCGATACGCAGGTAACAAATCGTTACAATCTATTAGGCTCTATTCGTTTCAACAGAGATAAAATTTCTTTACTAAACGACCTTGAACTATTAATTATAGATGAGGTGAGCATGCTGCGTGCCGATATGCTGGATGCTATCGATGATATTTTGCGTCAGTTTCGTAATAATCATAATGAGCCTTTTGGCGGAGTACAAGTTCTACTTATCGGTGATTTATTTCAGTTACCACCCGTAGTGGGCGATAAAGAGTGGAACGTTTTACGCCGAACCTATGAAAGCCCATTCTTTTTTAGTGCAAAGGTAATGGAGCACAGTACACCTTTGTTTATTGAGCTAAAAACTATTTATCGCCAAAGCGATGAACGTTTTATAAACCTGCTTAATAATATCCGTAATAATGAGGTAGAAGAATGGGATTTGCAGTTGCTAGAAGAACACTATCAACCTCAAATGGATGAAGCATCAGACAATACTATAGTACTCACTACCCATAACTTTAAAGCCGACCAAATAAACCAGCACGAGTTAGCAAAGTTAGATGGTGATATACATACGTTTGATGCAGAAGTAAAAGGCGAGTTTTCTGAAAATGCTTACCCAACTGAGGCTAAGCTTGCCATAAAATCAGGAGCACAGGTAATGTTTATTAAAAACGATACCGAAAAGCGTTACTTCAACGGTAAACTGGCAACCATAAAGACTATTCAAAGTGATAATATAATACTCGAGCTAGAAGGTAGTGGTGATGAACTAAAACTAGAGAAAGAAGTATGGCAAAATATACGCTATGTTGTAAATAAAGAAACTAATAAGATAGAAGAGGAGGAGATTGGTAGTTTTACGCAGTACCCTATCCGTCTGGCTTGGGCTATTACTATTCATAAAAGTCAAGGTTTAACTTTTGATAAGGCGGTGATTGATGCCGGAAACTCTTTTGCAGCAGGACAGGTATATGTGGCTCTCAGCCGTTGCCGCACCTTAGAGGGTGTTACCCTACTTTCTAAAATACATGGGCAAAGCATTAAGAGCGATGAACGTATCATTCAGTTTACAAGGCAAGAAACTGGTGAGGATGAAATTCACCGAGTACTCGAAATTGAAAAACCTATTTATGCTGCCAAGGTATTGGTAAAAACCTTCGATTGGAGTAGGTTGGTAAAAGAGCTTATTCCTTTTAAAAAGTTTACCTTAAGTAAAAGCATTCCTGAGAAAGAAAGTGTAACCACTTGGGTAGATGTATTGATAGCCAAAGCCAAAGAGCAATACAGTGTAGCTGCTAAGTTTACCCAGCAACTGCAAAGTATAGTAGATAGTAAACCTATTAACGAAGAATTATTAAATGAAAGGGTAACCAAAGCCAAAAAATACTTTGCCAAAGCTTTACATCACGATTTAATTACTTGTGTTGAGGAAATCTACGCACTGCTAAAGGGAAAACAGAAAACCAAACAGTATATGCGCAAGCTGCAAGAGCTAGAGCAACTGATTTGGAATAAAATAAAAGAGGTAGAGAAAATCACTTTTGGTGATATGCATTTTGAAGTGCAAGCTATAAAACGAGAAGCACCGATTGTTGAAGAGAAAGAAGTAAAAAAACCTTTAAAAGGAGAAAGCCAGCACATTACTTTAGAACTATATAAAGAAGGTAAAACAGTTGAAGATATTGCCCAGCAACGAGGTATGGCAGAAAGTACCATTGAAGGACATTTAGCGGGTTTTATAGCTACCGGAGAAGTTGATGTATTTGATTTTGTAAATGCTGATTTAGTTGCAGAAATAAAGAAAACTATGGAAGAGTTAGGAGATACAGGCTTTAAACCTTTAAAAGACAAACTAGGCGATAAAGTAACCTATGGGCAATTGCGTATGGCTAATAATTACTTAAAAGCGAAGTAATTTCTAATGAAGAAACTGCTCAAGGATATATGGTTTTATATAAAAGATTTCTTTACAAAGACACCATTATATATGCTCTTTACTTATAGTATTTTAGTACTGAGTTTGTTAGCAGCTTATTTACTTATTTCAATTGCAGACATTATTTCTCTTGGTTTAGGTTGTTATGATTGTTTATCACTTTTAAATAAAGAGCCAGTGTTAACAGAAGAACAAATAAATAATAAGTTACTTTACTTTAGCTTTTTACTTATTTACATTACTGGTTTTGCTACTTGTACAGGATTAATTTTTCTTGTCAGGAGATTGAGGAAAAAATTTAAGCTTTAGCAAAATATTTTCTATATAGCATAATCAGTAATATTTACGACATCCACACACAGTAATACAAACACAACTTTTATAGATACTATTTGAAAAGCCAATGTTTGCTTTGGCATCAACTAGAAGTATACTTACTTGCCAAAAATCATTATCTTTACTAACATGAAAATATTTTCTATCAAGGCGGTAAATTATATCAAAGCACTATTAGCTTTTTTTGTAGTAATCTTATTGGCGTCTGGTTGCAAAAGAGAAGAGGTCGACCCTTTTGGGAAATTGGAAGTGTTTATTCATACTCAAGATACTACGGGGGAAAATCAGAACACCTTTAAGTATGGTGAGGATATAAATTTTGTTATTACTGAATTAAACTCTTCGTATTCTGGAATTAAATATGCAAGGTCAACCAACATCCCTTCAAGAATGATTTTAGTTGTGGGAGAAGATAATGGCGTTGCCGGAAGACTGGTTAGAAGAGATGCCGTGGAAATTTTTATTTACAGGGTATACAGTCTTTCAAGAGGCGAAACAAGAGTAGTCGTAAATAATTGGTTTAATAAACTTATGGGTAACTCACCGTTACCTGTAGGTAAGTACAAAGCAATTTATGAAGATAGGTATACAATGCATGACAGGTACAGAGAAGGTTTCTTTGATGGCCCAAGAGAAGATGCTACATACAGAGCAGAAATAAGCTTTGAGGTAAAATAGATCTAATTTTCTTTTTTCTGCGCGTATAAACCACCGGTTTTGGCTTTCCCAATAATTTCTAGCGCGCGTTTTACTCTACTATCTATATTTTTTACTGAGGTGATATAGTGCACCAGTCCTCGTTTTGTGCCGATAGTCATTTCATCAAAAACAGCTTTGCCTTCGGGGTCTTCTGCTAGTACTGCTTCAAGCTCTTCGGGTATGTCTAGTTTGTTAGGGTCTACTAAGTGAAACTCTACTTTAACAGGTTCATTAAGCTGTACTTTAGCGGCTCTGCGTAAAGCATTACTCATAGAAAAGTATCGTTCGCCTGTTTTAAGGTTTTGTATGGCTAAGGCAAAGGGTGCTCCATTCATGGTGCCTTCTACTCTTAGCCTACCTTTTTGGTTTATATCCTCAATAATTTCTTGCGGGATAATAAGAATATGGCTTAAAAACCTAGCTTCAATCTTGGTTACATGAGCAGCGAATGAATACGTTTTCATTAGGTAAAAATAACAAAAACCGTCATTGCGAGAAAACCTTCTTAGGTTAACGAAGCAATCTATTTACGCTATCTAAAAGATTGCGTCACTTGGCTAAGAAGCTGCGTTCGCAATGACGGTTAGGGTGTCATGTTGAGCGAAGTTAGAACATAATGCGGTTGCCAGTCATGCTGAACTGGTTTCAGCATCTGCGCTAGGGAATAACTACACACAGGTTCCGAACTAAATTCGGAATGACTTACCACGTTTCCATCCTTCAGCTTTGCTCAGGATGACTTTAAAACTTCATCATTAAAGTAACAAAAAAGTTAGTGGTAGCAGCAGGGAAGAAAGCAGCAGGGGTTGTGACTGTTCTGTTCCCTTGAGCGTCTTGTGCTTGTGTGTTTACAAAAGCTCCAATAGCCCCGTGCGGGCTGTATAAGGTATTGGTAACATTGTTTACTCTAAAGCTAAGGGTTTGTTCGCCAACTCCAGTCCATTGTTGTAAGTCTAAACGAAAACCTGCATCAACAACAGCATAGGCATCTAGACTTAGAGTTTCAGTCTCAGTATTATCAATATACTGCTTACCTACATAACGTCCGTTGGCTATAAAGGTTAAGTAGCTTGTTGGGCTGTATTTTATACCTTGGTTTATGATAATAGAAGGAGTAAGAGCAGGAGTAGTGTTTTCAAATGTTGTACCTAGTGTACCTAAGCTATTTCCTCCTGTATCACTAACACTATAAAACTGGGTAAAACTATTTATGCGGTTATCACTAATATTACTGGCATGGGTTAATGCTATGCGGGGAGTAATATTCCACTGCCCTTCAATTTCAATACCTGCACGGTAGCCGCTGCCACTATTTTGTGTTATAGCTGCACCAAATTGGTTCACGAAACCTGTATTGGCAATTTGGTTTTCAAATGCCATATAATACAAGTTGGCATTTAGCCATAAATCTTTGGTATTTATGTTTGTTCCCAGTTCAATATCATATACCTGTTCCGGTTGTAGTTCATCTTGCTTAATATCTCTGTAAGTAAGGTCATCACGTAAATAGTCAAAACGCGTAGGTTCACGGCTGGTCATACCTGCCATTACATAAATTGAGGCTTTTTTAGATACTTCATAGCGTGCCCCAATTTTAGGGTTAACAAATACCCATTCCATATCTTCAACATTGTATTGTGTAAATAAGAATTGTTGTGCTTGTGGAGTATAGGTCCAAGTAGCTCGGCGAACCATTATATCAGCAAAAAGAGTAGTTTTTTCTTTTATAGTATAGCTTGCCTTTGCAAATGCACTCATTTCTTGTTTTACACCTGTATTAAAATAAACGGTATGCTCAGGCTGTATACCTACTGGTAATATTGGAGCCCACATGGCTTGCATATAATGGTCGCTTTCAAAACGGTTAGCGTGTATACCACCACTTATTTTTAGTTTTTGTGTAGTATAGTTTAGCGATGCAAAACCACCAATAAATTCTTGGTCTAAGCGGTAGCGGTTAATAAAATCTGTGGCAGTAACGGTATCAGTGCCTCTATACACAGTATCCGGCATATTTTGAAATGAGAACGGATAACTATTAAATCTTACATCAAAATAAGGGGCAGTACCTTTTACATAATACGCAGATGCCGATAAGTTTAAACGGCCGCTAAAGTGATAAGTATACTGTAGCTGGTAAAAGTTTTGGCGATACTCATCTCGCTCAGCAGCAGTAAGTGGATTGAAAGTACGATTGTTTTCAAGCGTATTTTGGTCTACACCTACATAGGATAATTGTGATTGTGAAATACCACCCCAAGCATTAATTTTTAATAATGATTTCTTGCCGAATAAGCCTGCACTAATAAAATAAGTTCTGTTACGACTTCTTGAGTTTTGGCGGTAACCATCTGAGCCCAAATCAGAAAGTCTGCCGTAAAAAGCAACTTTACCGTTTGCTAAACGCCCTGTTTGGTACTCTAGCGTATTGCGGTAAGAGTTAAAAGAGCCGTAGCCTGAATGAAGTGTAAACTCAGGTTTTTCTGTTAAGTTTTTTGATATTACTGCCACAGAACCACCAAAAGCAGCCACACCATTATTACTAGTACCTACACCGCGCTGTATTTGTATTGCCTCAGCACTGCTGGCGAGGTCTGCAAAGTTATTGGTAAAGAAACCTTGGTTTTGCGGGTCATTAATAGGTACCCCATTAATAGTGAAGTTAATGCGGGTTTGGTCTATCCCTCTAATTCTAAAATAGGAGTAGCCCATGCCGTTACCGGCATCACTATAAGAGTTGATTGATGGAGTGCCGCTAATGAGCGTAGGTATATCTTGCCCTACATACTCCTGCTCAATAGTTTTTTGGCTAAGATTGGTTTGGGTTACTGGGGTTTTGGCTGTTGCTTTAAAGGCAGAAACTACTACCTCTTGGCTTTCTACAGCAATAGGAGATAAGACTACAAGCATTTCATCCAGCTCAATATCCTTAGCTACTGCAATACGCTGTTCATAGGTTTTGTACCCTACATGTGAAATACGAAGCAAGTAATTGCCCGTAGAAATTTGGTTAAGGCTAAACCGCCCTACACGGTTTGTTGTAACTTGTTTAATAGGTTTGCCAAATTGTTCAAGGCTCACAGTTGCATCAGCAATAGGGTCGCCTGTAACCTCATTGTAAACTAAACCGTTTAAATTTTGAGAAATAGCACTACTAAAAAAAACTGTGCTAACAATAGAAATTAAAATGTAACGTAACATTTTGATGAATGATTTTGGTTTAACAACAGCACATAGCAGGGGTAGCTATACACCTTAAAAATTGTTGAACCGTCTTATTCCCTTCGCAGGTATTAGCCTGTATCAGGTTCAAAGGGTATGATCTCAGCCAAACTCAATTTTCAGTTTTTAGTTATCAGTTTACAGTTAAAAAACTATAAAACTTTAAACATGAAACTTAAAACTAGGATGGCACCCCTAAAGATTCATCTTCGCTGCAAAACAAAGAAAATTTTTTTAAAGTGTGGTAGTGGTTGCAGTTTTTTAATTGGTGTATTAGATTTCAAATGTGAGATGTTTGATAAGAAATTTATGTTGAAATACTAATTTTAGCTTGTTATAACTAAAAACAGGAGACTGAAAGCTGAAAACTAATTACTGTTTTTTCTTATATTCTTTAAGCCAAGCATACCAACCGCTTAACCCGATGCCCCAAAATACTAAGTATACTATGGTGAATAGTATACTGCCTTGTTGCCAGTAGATAAAAGCTGCTAAAGGATTGTTTACCGCCCAAAGCCACCAGGTTTCTATACGGCGCTTACTCATTAAATAAGTACCCACAACACTTATTACCAAAACAAAAGCATTGGGATAGGGCATCTCAGCAGCTTTTTGAAACCATTGTGGCATCCATACATGAAAATGGCTTACTACATAGCCCATTATTATCGAGGCGATAACAATGCCTAGGGCGGATAGTAAATAAATACTGATTTTTGGACTCCAATATGTTACAGGGACGTGAGCATTGGTAGCTTTTTTATTCCACCACAGCCAACCTAATATTCCTATTGTGAAATAATAGGCTTGTAGTATTAAATCTGCATAAAGCTTAAACTGATAGGCTACTGCTGCAAAAAATATAACGGCAACCAAATTTACCAGCCAAGTGTACGAGATACGCATAGCTGCCAGTATGGTTGCTCCTATGCCAAAAATCATCCCGATTAACTCGGGGTAGCTCATCTCATAATCCCAAAGGGTGAGAGCAATTTTTTGTGTGCTAAAAATATCCAATGCCGCAAAGGAAATAAAAAACCCCAACCTTACTAAGGTTGAGGTGAAAAGGTAAATCTAAATATTTTTATTTCTTATAATTCAAAGGGTGTTTTAAACCTGATTGGTGTGTAATATCTGCTTTTACAGAACCTACTAATATTTCTGCTTTTATGCGAAGCGGTAATTTGTTCTCATCATCTGAAATCCAAACTTTTAATGCATCTTTATCTTTAAACACACGTCCGTCAACAGCTTGTGGAGAAACCCTTACTGCATTTATTTTTCCAATATCGGTTTTAATGGTTTCGCGTCCGTCAATTTTAAATTTCAGAGGAAAAATTTCATTGTCAAGATATACATTCAAGGTATAAGAAGTACCAATAGGAACATTTTTTACGGGAAGTGTACGGGCATAGTAAGCAACAGATACAACATCCTGAATATCTAAAGGAATTTCTTTTACTCCTTTTTTGCTGAAATATTTTTTTAGCTTGTAATTAAAAATTACAAAGTCACTGTCTTCATAATCTCCTTCCTTTTGATTTTTGATAAATTGCAAAGGAACCAAGGCTTGTGTGTCTAAATACGACTGAAAATGGTCTCTTACCTTAAACATCCAGTCGAAACCTGAGCGTGAGCGCCCAAAACCATCAATGTGGTATGTGGGCCTTCCCTTAATCATTACTGGATTATCTTTTATCTTCAAGTCAATATATCCGGCATTGATAAAACCATAGTGTACACGGTATTTGGTATGCTCACCAAAAGTGAAGGCATTGTTTTCTACCTTTCTTAGTTTTACGGTATTGTCTGTATGGACTTCCTGTACATCTTTATCTATAAATGCAGGGAGAGTTCCTAAAACGGCTATTAAGCCTAAAAATGCGATTACCTTTTTCATATTAGTTTGTTTTTTGGTTGTGTAATAAATAATTCAATATCCGTTCCAATTTCAAATTAATACGCTGTAACTACTATAGGTAAACGATTTTAGCAATAATTTAATACGCAAAAACATAAATGTTAACAGTGAAAAAGTGGGGATTTAATCTTTAAAAATGCTACAGCCTGCCCCAAAGCCAAAATAATCGGCACTATCAAAATGGGCTTTTAAAATACTGTATAGGAATATATTTTCAGAAGCTTGCCATTTTAACCCAACTTGCTGGTAAATAGCTCGTTTAGATTTGTTTTTGTTGTATACATAAGCACCCAAATCGCACATAAATGATAGACGGCTTATTTTTAATTCATACGAAGCCTTTATACCTGTTTCAAAAGCATTAGCAAAGCCTTCCCTTTCTTTACGCTGTTCTGAAAAAAGATTTCCTTCATCGTAAAAAAAGTCTACACCACCACCTAATTTACTTGTTGATGAAACACTATACCCATACCTAAGTTGTATTGAAACAGGGATAACCCTAGTTGAAAACAGGTGATTTATATTTTTACTCCCACCCAATGCAATCAAACTATATTCATGCTTAGAATCTTCAAATTTTTTTGGTTCTGTTCGCTCAACATGTGTATTTTTTATATAATGTGCTAAGCCAATTGTAGCGTCAGGAAGGTTCAGTCCTAAATTGGGAAGTTTTATGTTTCCATTTGAAAAATGAGTAATACCACCCATTAATGTCAGTTCGGTTTGATTGGTTAAAAAAATACTGATTACCCCATGTGCACCCATGTTGGCATTGACAAAAGAGCCGACAGTTCCATTTTTAGGGTTGTTAGTGCTATTAAACGGTTTGGTTACATAACCTAAACCCGTTGAACCCCTTAAGTTCCATTGCCACTTTTGTTTTTTAATTACAGGTAGCTCTATATAAGGCAAAATACCATATACAGAGCCTGTAATATCAGGGTTTCCTAAATAGGCATAGTATAATCTGACTCCCCAAAACGGTTGATGAAATTTTCTGTGCCAATATTTACGATTGGCAGTTTTTACCCTTATATCTATACTACTTCCGTATATAGGGGCTTTAAGGTTATCAATTTCCTTTTTATGTGCCCATACAAAACCAGTAAAGGGATGGATTCCCACTCCTAATTTTTGTGTACTGGTTTGCGCTATCCCTTTACTTGCTATTAGTAAACACAAGGTTGCTATACAAATAGATATTTGCTTTTTAAAGGGTAGCATTAACAATTTACAAGGTACTAAATATCAAACTCAATGCCTTGCGCCAAGGGTAACTCAGTACCGTAGTTAATGGTATTGGTTTGGCGGCGCATGTATACTTTCCATGCATCAGAACCACTTTCGCGACCACCTCCGGTTTCTTTTTCACCACCAAAAGCACCACCAATTTCAGCACCTGATGTTCCTATGTTTACATTGGCAATACCACAGTCGCTACCCCAATGGGCTAAGAATCGCTCTGTTTCAAGCATATTGTTAGAGAATATGGCAGAGCTTAAACCTTGTTTTACACCATTTTGCATCGCAATAGCATCTTCAAGCTGGCTATATTTTATCATATACAAAATAGGAGCAAAAGTTTCTGCCTGCACTATAGGGTAATGGTTTTCTACCTCGGCAATGGTTGGCTTCACGTAACAGCCTGATTCATAGCCTTCACCGCTTAATATTTCACCACCTACAAGTATTTTACCACCTTGCTCTTTTATTTGCTCAATAGCATTGATGTAGTTATTCACTGCATCCTTATCAATTAGAGGGCCTACAAGGGTGTTCGGATCTAAAGAACTACCAATACGCAATTGAGGGTAAGCATTTACTAGCATGGTCTTAAACTTATCGTAAATACTATCGTGTACTATTATGCGGCGGGTAGACGTACAGCGTTGCCCGCAGGTACCTGCTGCACCAAAAATTACTGCACGTAGTGCAATATCCAAATCTGCATTTTCACTAATTATAATAGCGTTGTTTCCGCCTAATTCTAATAGTGATTTGCCTAAACGTGCTCCAACTGCCGCACCTACTTTTTTACCCATACGAGTAGAGCCTGTAGCAGATACTAGCGGGATACGCTCATCGTTACTCATCAATTCGCCAATTTTATAGTCACCCACAACCATATTAAAAATACCTTCAGGCAAATTGTTATCTTTTAATACTTGTGCAATCAGATTCATACAAGCTACAGCTGTTAAAGGCGTTTTTTCCGAAGGCTTCCAAATACTCACATCGCCACAAACTGCAGCAATCATAGAGTTCCAACTCCACACGGCTACAGGAAAGTTAAAAGCTGATATAATACCTACTATGCCTAATGGATGATATTGCTCATACATTCTGTGGTTAGGGCGTTCGCTATGCATAGTTAAGCCGTGTAGCTGGCGCGATAGTCCTACAGCAAAATCACAGATATCTATCATCTCTTGCACCTCGCCTAAACCTTCCTGATATATTTTACCCATTTCATAACTTACCAGCTTGCCCAAAGGGTCTTTATATTCACGTAGTTTATTTCCGTATTGGCGCACAATTTCACCACGTTTCGGTGCAGGCATTTTTCGCCATATTTCGAAAGCTTCTTGTGCTTTACCTACTACATAGTTGTATTCGTTTTCAGTTGCCATACTGGCTTTGGCAATTAGTTTTCCGTCAACAGGTGAATATATCTCACGTATTTCAGGGTTCATAGGATGCCCCCATACCTGTCCTGTGCAAGCTGCATCGTTTAACTCTTTAATACCAAGTGTTTCCAATATTTCTTTAACGTTGAAAGTAGAAGCCGAAGAAGTCATTATTTGTTTGTGTTTTTTGTGCAAATTTAGGTGATATAACTTACCATAGCAATTTGCCTATTGTTGGGTTTAAAAGTATTTTGCAAACATGGCAGAACCCTTAAAAAACCTCTACAACGAAACCTTTTTTGATACTTTTGGTAATGTACTGTCAAAAGCCATTAAAGGCTTTGACAAAAAAGCATTTACCAAACAAGTTTTTAATAAAGAGTGGAGTGGTTTAGAGCTGAAACAACGCATGCGGCATGTATCGACAGTATTGCATAATTTTTTGGATGCTGACTTTGCAAAAGCTTCGAGACAACTTATTGATATAACAGATATGCTATTGAATGGCAAAGAAGGCAAGCTGGATTTCTTACACATGTTTTTGCCTGATTATGTTGAGCTATATGGTATTGACGATTATGATAACAGCATAAAAGCGTTTGAGAAAATAACGCAACATTCTAGTGCTGAATTTGCTATACGGCCCTTTATAATAAAATACCCCCAAACTATGAAGCAAATGCTGGCTTGGAGTAAGCATCAAAACCCTTATGTGAGAAGATTAAGTAGCGAGGGTTGCAGACCACGTTTGCCTTGGGCTATGGCTTTGCCTGAGTTTAAAAAAGACCCTGCGCCTGTTTTACCCATTTTAGAAAATTTGAAACAGGATGAAGCAGAGACAGTACGTAGAAGCGTAGCTAACAATTTAAATGATATTGCTAAAGATAACCCTAAGGCAGTAATGGAAATTGTGAAACTCTGGCAAGGAACAAGCAAGAATACAGACTGGATTATTAAACACGGGAGCCGAACACTTTTAAAACAAGGTAATTTAGATGCGTTGGATACTTTTGGTTTACAACAAAAGATAAAAGTTGAAGTGAAGGATATTGCGGTAAGTCCAAATAAAATTAAAATTGGCGATACTGCTACCTTAAGTTTTTCAATAATATTAAAAGAAAAGAAATCTACAAAACTTAGGGTTGAGTATGGGGTATACTATGTAAAAGCTAATGGAAGTACCAATCGTAAATTGTTTAAAATTACAGAAAATACTTATACTCCTAATAAAAAAGTCGATTTTAACAGAATCCTTCGTTTCCATGATATGACTACCCGAAAACACTATCCCGGACAACATAAAATTACTGTTGTTATTAATGGAAAAGAGTACGGAGAAACAAGCTTAAAGCTTAGCTGATTTAAAACTGGAATAGTTATTGAACTTTCGCACCGAAACTTTGTATTAACTACTATGAAAAGAACTATACTATTTACTTTACTATCAATTTTTTATGTGTTTACAGTTACTGCACAAAATACTTGGTTAAAAACCTTTGGGGGAGATGAAGTAGAAGCTGTAAACCAAATAGAAACTGATGATGCAGGTAATGTTTATGTAGCAGGGAGAACAAATGCTGACTTAACCATTGGTGATACTGTTATCAAAAAAGATGGAAGTAGTTCAACTTCTGTTTACAACTTTTTCTTAGTTAAGTTTAATAAAGCCGGAGATTTTGTTTGGGCAAATATGCTGAGAGTACTTTCTACTGATGGCGTTAGTGGGTTAGCAGTCGATAAAGAACACAACGTATATATGTCGTTAAGAAAGCCTAGCTACTATTATAAATTTGACTCAACCGGAAAACAACTTTTTGAGAAAAGAATAAATGCGCTTAGTGGTGTTATAGGTGGTATTGAAATAGATGATGAAGGATATACTTGGTTAGGATGCTCTTTTAACAAGAGACCTTATAAGTTAGATAATTTACCTACAATTGACCCAGATGATAAAGCTATGATGTTTTTGGCAAAGTTAGACCAAGACGGTAACGGTGTTATGGTAGTTCCCTTTGCCAGTAATTCAGTAACAAGTCAAATATCTAACATTGAATTAAGAGATAGTTTTATTTATGCTATTGGTAATACCCAGTTTGATATTGTTGTAGGAACGGACACTTTAAAGAACTGTGATATATTATTAGCAAAATTTAATACTAATGGGGAATATAAATGGTCGAAAGGCATAACCGGTACAGACCCGATTGGGACTGAACATGTTATTGATATTGCTGTTTCAAGAAACCATCAAGTAGTAATTACAGGTAGGTATGATGATCCTATTTTTGTTGAAGGTGTAACCTTATCTAATCAGGCTGAAAGAGAGCGAATGTTTTTAGTCTCATATGATGCTAACGGAACTTTTATGTGGGCAAAAAATTCGACTTCTTATAATACATCAGGGGTTGATATTGAGTTTACTCCTGACAATACATTGGCCTATTTTTCCAGTTATGCTTTCAACTTTGTTTATCAAGGATTAGGTGTTGGTGATGGTGTTAGCGGCAAAAGATATCCTATCTTAATGGAGACAGATACTCTTGGGAACCCTTTATGGGTAAATACTTTAGGGCAGACTAATTGGACTTACGGCAGGGCTTTTTCTATTGATGATAATGGAAACTGGTATATGGGAGGTGAGTATACTGCTGAACCCAATACTACTATTGATGGCAAAAATTTGACTGCCTTAGGTGACAGAGATATTTATTTGATAAAGAATTTTACTGTTCCTAAACCTAATGTCCAAAGTAATACTTTTTGCGGAGGAGAGATTGGTAAAAGAATTATTGCAATAGGTAATAATATACATTGGTATACTGATACCGGTTTAACTCAATTGGAATACGTTGGTGATACACTGAAAGTTAATGCAACCGCTACTACAACCTATTACGTAGTGCAAAAGGCAGGAGGAGCCATTAGTGAGCCCAGAATTATTACTGCTACAATTTTGCCTGCTACTCAAGTAAGCATTCAAGCTACCTTTCCAGCTTTAACAGCTTTACCAAAAACGGGAAAAAGTTATAAATGGTTTGCTGATGGGGTTGAGGTACAAGGTGAAACCTCACACTCTATAATCCCTGCAAAAAGTGGCAAGTACCATGCAGTTTTAATTGATAGTAACGACTGTAATAATTACTCTGATACTGTGAATTATATTTTCACTTCAATTAATGAGCTAGAAAGAAATATTTCAGTTTATCCTAACCCTGCTACAAATAATGTTTCAATTAGCGGTTTACCACACGAAGCAATTAAGTCGGTTACATTATCAACTATTGCTGGTAAACAACTAAAAGCTACAAACCGTTTTAATGGTACTTTTTCTTTAGAAGGAATTGCTAATGGTGTATACCTGGTTAATGTTAAAACATCTAATAATCAATTTATTAAGAAGTTGGTTGTTCAACATTAATTCTTGATTTTTGCCCGTGATGGGAGAAGAAAAAATAATGACTTTGCACCCCGATGGTAAAAAAGGGGTTAATATTTTAAAACACCGTTACGATTTAATTAAGGATACTATACTACAGATTCTTGAAAAAGAAGGGCAGATTACTTTTGAAAGTTTAGCTGATAAAGCTGTTGAAATTGTAGAAAAAGATTTTGACGGCAAACCTTTGTGGTATATTGTTACAGTAAAGCTCGATTTAGAAGCCAGAGGGATTATAAAAAGAGTGCCCAAAACAAGCCCGCATCAACTAGTATTAAACGCAAGCTTAGCGAGTAATTAGCAACTTTTTCACTCCAAAGCTTTCTTTAGTATTTACCTTTACAGTATATAACCCTGCGGCTAGTGATGAAACATTCAGTTCAGTAATACTTGATGTAAATACAGACTCAATTACTTTTCTTCCCTGCACATCAAATATTTCAACGTTACCTTTTTCGTTACTATAGTTTGATAACTCAAGTATAATACTGTTTGAAGCCGGGTTCGGATAAACTTCAAATTGGGTAGATTTAACAGGCTTGGTTGTACTTAAAATCTGCTTTCTGTAAAAAGAATTAACCTTATCAATATCATCATTTAGTTGGCATACACTACCCAAATTATTTGTGCTGCCTTTTGACCATACAAAGGCGATATCCATACGCAAATAATCTTTAGATTTTAAAGATACGGGTCCTATACTACCCAGCATGGTTCTTTTTCCCACAGGAAATGCTGAGCCTAACTCTGTCCAGCCATTTAAGTTGCAGGGTTCACCGCTATAGATGTGTTTAGTAGGTAACAAGCTTTTGTAGCCGTTAGAACCTTCTGTTAAGGGTTCACCATCCCGCCAAGTATGCTTAAGATAATTATAAAACTCTTGAGGAGATTTGGGGATACCTCTTGGACTATTATCCATAGCTATTTCAATAGTTTGGTCGAGGCTATGTGAAAGAAAAACTACTGCTTGGGCAGGAGGATTAAGCCCGTACCCATTCGGTCCGTCATCCATTGTATCACCATTATATACTAAGTAGGCGTTTTTACTTGTGTTGGTGCTTATATAGTTATCATTCTCATTACCCAGTAAAAAATCACTCCAAATTCCTGCATACACGGAGTCATAGTCATTGGTTGAGCGATTAATAAAACTAAGCTGTAAGAAAACGGTGTTTTCTACATCAGGTTGGTTGGCATACTGGTACACCATACCGTGTACTTCAACCCCCATCGGTAACCCACCACTGGAAAAGTGAGAGTTGGCATTGTCATTAGCTATAAAGTAAGCAGTTTCATCTCCTCTAATAAAAGGGTATTCACCCTGCTCAGGTTCATAAATTTTGTTATTATTAAAGTCAACAAAAGGAGCGAGTATTTTTGCAAAACCTTTATTAGTAGGGCTGCTACCAGGCCAAAACTCAATGCCGTTTGGCATTATATACCCTTGTTTATTGTAGCGTGTTTTGTGCAGGTCAATTTCTTGTTTGGTAATTTTATGAATAACATTCCAAGCCATACTATCAGCAGCTTGATTATTTAGAGTATCCAAAGGCCCTGCCCAAAAATCGTTTTGAGAATTGTTTAGCTGTGCGGCTATATGCACATTACCGTTATTTTTTCCTCCAATCCAAAATTGGGTTAGTGCTATTGATTTTTTGTTTGAGTTTTTGGGTATTTCTAAACCTCCTGAAAAAAGTGTTCCGCTGGCAGAAACACCGGCACTTGTATTATTGGCATTTAAAGCAGTTTGGGGTTGCGCGTGCAACCCCAAACTGCTAATACATATAAATAAACAAAATATAATGCCGTTTTTCATTGGCAAAAATCAATTTCTTCTTAGTTAAAAGCGGTAGCGTAAGCCCACTGAACCTGATATGATTCTGTAGCTTTGGCTTATACCCGCATTGGCTTTCATTACATTATTAATACCGTGTTGGTATGTAGTTTCAAATAATAATGAGAAACGGTTAGTTAGGTTATAATTTACACCCACACCTGCCAACATGCTCATACCCGCAGTTGTTTTATAAGGAGAGTTTGTAGATGAAAGCTCATTTACACCTGTAATTCTCTCATTAATCTGATGTCCTTTTTGGGTGAAGCGTAAGTTAAGTGCTGCACCTGTGGTAGCAAATACACTATACTTTTGGGTTTTGTATACATTCAACTCAAGTTGTACTGGTATATCTATAAAGCTAATGGTATTAGTGGTGTTAGCCCTAGCTGTTTCAGTATGTTCAACAGTATCTTTGCGTGTTGTAGTACCTATAGGTTGTTGGGTTATAGGGTCTATAATTACACCTGTTACAGTTTCAATAGTAGTGTATTGATATTCCCTTTCAAGGTTAATACGTTGGTTAAACCTGCTATACTGTGCCCCAACACGAAGTGTTAAAAAGTTTTTAATGTCATAGTTAACGCGTGCCCCTAATACTATACCCGGAGTATAACTTTCAGCATTTCGTTTTGCATCTAAGTACGAAGCATCAGCTCCTGTACCTTTAAGGTTACGCATAGTATAATTACCTCCTGCATAAATATCAGCAGTAAATTTACTGTAGTTTTTATCAGGCTGAACAGTTGTGTTGTTTTGAGTTTCAACCTCATCTTTTTTATCAACCCCTGTATTATCAGAAACATCTGCACTTGCTGATAAGATATCTTCTTTTGAAGGTTGCTTGTCAGGTGTTGAGAAAGTTTCATCACCTTCAGCAATAGATGGTTGCTCAGTGTCAGTAGTATTATTTTTTGGTGATGTATTTTTAGGTTGTTCTGTTTTATCAGTTGTAGAGGTATTATTTATAGGTGAATTTTCTTTTGATGTATTACCACTAACAACTGGCGGTTGAGCATTATCGCTACCCTGTTGAGTTACATTTTGCTCAATACTATTAATTGTATTTTGAGAAGAAGAAACCGAATTATTTACAATACCATTATTGATACTATTGGTTTCTGGTGTGTTTTGTGAAGTATTATTTGCTTGTAAAAGCATGGTCTCATCTGTATTTACCGCTTGTATTGTATGAGAATTATTATGCTTTTGTATAGTATAGGCTGTTGCATTTTGTTGTACTGTAGAAGTATTGTTTATACCAGACATGTAAGCTATACCACTTACCGTAGCCAGTAACACTATAGAGCCTACAATGGCTCCTTTCTTACCTCTGAAATAATTAAGGGCACGGTACAAAGGCGTGCGGCTCGCCTCTATACCCTTCCAAACATGCTCAGGGGCTTCAACTGAGTAATCCCTCAGCTTGCCTCTAAACAGTTCGTCAATATTATTTTTCTCGTTACTCATTCGCTTAAAATTTTATTGGCTTCCTTAGCCTTATCCTCTATTTCTTGTAGTTCTATTAATTTCTTTTGTAAATATTTTCGTGCCTTATTTAATTGAGATCTCGATGTACCTTCATTTATATCCATCATATCTGCAATCTCTTTGTGGCTATAACCCTCAATGGCATAAAGGTTAAAAACCATTTTATATCCATCGGGCAATTCATCAATCATTTTCAATAACTCTTGCTCTGATAACTTATCGTATATCTTTGCATTTGTTGGTATATCATAATCTTCTGCTATACCTATTTGTTCTTTCTGATAACTGCTCTTGCGGAAATTTCGCAATGCACAATTAATCATTATTCGTCGTATCCAACCTTCAAACGAGCCGTTGAAGGAAAACTTTTTAATATTGTCAAATACCCTGATAAACCCATCTTGCAACACATCTTCCGCCTCTTGTCTATTCCTTGTATATCGCATACACACTACCAACATCTTACCCGCATAGGTTTTGTATAACCTTTGTTGGTAACTCTTCTCTTCACGGATGCATCCATTTATCAACTCCTCTTCTGTCATTGAACAAGTTAAATAGCCCCAGGGTAATTTTCATATACAAGATACTGCACCATATAAGAAATGTTGCCTAGGTGGTTCAAAAAAGTAAAAAACCCTACGAGATATAGTAGGGTTTAATAAAGATAATGAAAAAAATATTACTATTCTACTTGCAGTTTCTTAGTAAAGAACAGATTATCGGCCTTTCCTTTAATAATATATAGGCCTTTTGCCAGTTGAGATACGCTAAAAGTATTTGTGTTTGTTGTAAGTATCTGCCTGCCTGCAACATCATATAGTTCAATATGTAATTCAGTATTATATGTTACTTCTACAGTAACATTTTGCGAAGCAGGATTAGGATAAACTTTTGCTTGTATATTATTTACGGGGGTTACTGATAATGGTGGTTGTGCATCATACCATGTTTGTAAGCTATCCGTTTGATTAAAAAGTTTGCAAAGGCTACTTTTTGCACCACCGGTATTTGCCCTTGCCCAAGTATATGCCACTGTGAACTTTCTTTCTTCATTAGGTTTAAAATCTTCAAACCTTACAGAGCCAATCATTCTTCTATCGCCAAAAGGTGTACCGGCACTTTCTTCTGTCCATCCTGTAGCAGTACAAGGGTTTCCGTTGTATAAAAAACGGGTAGGGTTTCCACCGGTATTATAGCCATGACCTTTATCTGTAATAACTGTACCGTCTGGAAATACCCCATTCATTAAATAAAAATACTGAGAGTCTATTGACGGTGCGTTAGAACCAAAGGCTGATGAAACTATAGTGGCAGAGTAAAGGGCTTCATTTAAAACTTTTACACCCATTGCAGGTGGTGTATTTCCATATTTTGTATCACTATCACTTGCGTTATAGGCATAGTACATATTTTTTGAAGGGTTACTCCCTATACGGTCATCATTAAATTGTCCAATATCAAAATCTGTCCAAACCCCGGCGTTTACATAAGTATAGGTAACATTACTTTTATTGCTTAGGTAATAGTCTACAAAAACAGTGTTGTTTAAAAACTCATGGGTAGATGAGCTGTATTGATATACAAAGCCTTTAATATCAAAAAATAGCGGCGAACCTTTACTTTCCGTGTGTATAGTATCATCATTATAAATAAAAAATAAAGCTTCATCACCGGGAAAAAGTGGATAATCTCCTCCTACAGGATCATACATACCATTTGCATTATTGTCAAAAAACGGGGCTAGTATTTTTGTACCGTTAGTAGAAATATATATACTGGGCCAATTATCAATATTTTTTGTTGGAGTTCCGTTTACTATTTGTGAATCAACATCAGCTTTAGTAATGCGCCAAAGTTTATCGTACAAATCATGTTGGTTTGATAATAAATCTACAGGACCTACTCCATAGTCATTTCCGGCTTGCCTGTAAGTTTGTGCTGCAACATATTGCTTACCTCCTGCATCAACACCTCCTAACCATAATGATGAACCATAAATAGTAAATAATGAGTCGCTACTGCTATTGATACCTTTTGGAACTGCAAACCCACCTTTGCCATTTCCCAGGTTGTTAAATAATAAACCTCCTGAAACAACATGGGCGCGAACATTATTTCGCTCAATAATGCTTTTAAAAGTTTGTGATTTTACTGATAAAACAACAATTAATAAGGATGCTAGTAGTGTAAATTTTTTCATAGTTTAGTTTGTTTACGCCCTATAACGAAAAAACCCCGTTGCAAGGTTGCAACGGGGAACTAACCTATAAACCAATTACTAAGCTGATTTTGCTTAATTATTAGAACTGAAAACCGATATCCCATCGTTCAGTTACACAATACATTTCAAAATAGATGCCAATCTTTATTTTTTAGAAAAAATATTTTTAAGAGAATCAAGTTTTTGGTAGTGAAACAATTTACCTATTTAGCTCTACGTTGTATTCATAATAATTTCAGCAGTTTTCTATAAAACTATTTTATAAAAAGATAAGCCTAATAGGTTTTAAAAGGTGAACTACTATTTTTGTCAACTGGCTATTATTATGCAAATAAATACCGCATTTTCTCTTTGGTGGCTAATCCCTTGTTTGCTGGCAGCAGTTTTTGTTGCCTGGCTACTGTATACCAAAAATCCTTTTGGAGATGAGGTAAAAAAACGTTCGCCATTATACGTTACACTAATGGTGTTGCGGTTTGCAATAGTGTTTGTATTAGCTTTTTTGTTACTGGCTCCGTTTGTAAAAAGCAGCACAAAAAAAATACAGAAACCCATTATTGTTGTTGCTTTGGATAATAGTGAGTCGGTAAAAGCCAATAAAGACTCAACGTTTTATAAAACCGAATACCCAAAAAAGATAAGAAGCCTTACCGATGAACTTAGCAAAAACTATGATGTAAAACTGTATAGTTTAGCCGATAGGGTAAATGAGGATAAATCTTTTGATTTTGCAGGAAAGCAAACCAATCTGTCCACTTTATTTAGTGAGGTATCAGGGCAATATGAGAACCAAAATTTAGGAGCTGTAATTTTAGCATCAGACGGTATTTATAATGCAGGTACTAACCCCATTTATGCTGCTGAGAATATAAAAGCACCTATTTATACCATAGCACTTGGCGATACTACTATTCCACGAGATCTATTAGTAAAAGAAATCCGTCAAAACAAAATAGCTTATTTGGGGAATGAATTCCCCGTTGAAGTAACAGTAAATGCCGGAAAACTAAAAGGCAAAAAAGCCACATTAAGCATCAACAAAGAAGGTAAAATGCTTTTTTCGAAAGAGCTTATTATTGATGATGATAGTTACCAAATAACTGAGAAGTTTATTTTACAAGCTGGTGAGGCAGGTACACAACACTATGTGGTTAGGCTAAGCACCATAAATGGAGAGGTTAGCTATATAAACAACAGAAAAGATTTTTTTATTGAAGTACTGGATGGGCGTAATAAAATACTGCTTTTAGGTGCAAGCCCGCATCCAGATATGACAGCTATAAAACAAGCTGTTGAGAGTAACCAAAACTATGAAGTGAAAATAGAGTATGTTAAAGATTTTAATGCCGATGCGCTAAAAAACTATAATTTGGTGATTCTTCATCAATTACCCAGTTTCGAAAACCCTTCAAAATATATAACTGATAAGATTGACGATGCAAAACTGCCTTATTTATCCATTGTAGGTACACAAACATCTATTCCTGCTTTTAATGCTTTGGGTACGGGCATCACTATTAGCAATTACAGGTATAATGTAAACGATGTTTTGCCTAAACAAAACGAAGAATTTGCATTGTTTACTTTGAGTGATGAAACTAAAACCATATTAAACTATTTACCTCCTGTAAAGTCGCCTTTTGGAACGTATAACAGTGTGGCCTCAGCTAACACCTTATTATATCAAAAAATAGGCGCTGTAGAAACACAACAGCCCTTAATATATTTTAGCCCAAATACATCGAGAAGAGTAGGGGTAATTGTGGGTGATGGTATTTGGCGTTGGCGATTGTATGACTTTGAACGGAACCAAAGCCATACTGCTGTTGATGAATTGCTTATAAAAACAATTCAATACCTGTCTGCTAAGAACGATACACGAAAGTTTCGGGTAAATGCTCCTAAAAATATTTTTAATGAAAATGAGCGGGTGGGTTTCAATGCTCAGGTATATAATGAGAGTTATGAAGCTATAACTGAACCCGATGTGGAAATGGAAGTGAAAAATGAAGAAGGTAAAGTGTTTAACTATACATTTAGCAAAGGAAAAAATGCATATAACCTTAATGCGGGGTTTTTTGCTGCGGGCAATTATACTTACAAAGCAAGTGTTACAGTGGGCAATAGGGTTGAAACAATAAATGGAAAATTTACAGTTGTACCACTGCAAGTAGAGCTTCTAAATACAGTAGCCAACCACCAATTAATGCAAAATTTAGCTTCAAAAAACGGAGGCGAAATGGTTTACCCCAACACTATTGATAAGCTGAACGATTTGGTGAATAAGCGTGAGGATATTAAGCCTTTAAGCTATATGCAAACAGCATTTAAAGACCTAATCCATTTTAAATGGTTATTTTTTATATTACTGGCTTTGTTAACAGCAGAGTGGTTTTTGCGCCGCAGAAACGGAGCGTATTAATTTTAAACTAAAATGAAAAAGATATTTTGGTTATTAGTAATTGCCATAAGCATTTCAGGTTGTGCATCTAATGAAATAGCCAACTCTAAAGATGTAAATCAGGATAAAATTTATCAGAAATACTCAGTAAAGTATGATGAGAGCAGCAACGAAACACACATAAAAGCTACATTTAGGTTCGGGGGTGAAAATGGAACTACTTTGGTTTTAACACCACCAAGCACCGTAACTTTTAATGGTGGAAAGATGACCCGCTATGAAAGTGATTTTGTAGGTGCTTATTATAAAATAGCACAAAAGAAACCTTTGGCTAACGGGCAAGAATGCAAGTTTGTTTTTACCAACACTGAGAAAAAAGAATATACCAACAATATTAATTTTAATCCCGTGTTGATAGGTGGGGTACCTACATCATTAAAAAAGGGAAATCCGCTAGAGTTTACTATGATTACCAACCCCTTGGCGTATGGTGAGAAAATTACTTTAAAATTGAAAGATACCAGTCATAGTGTTGTTTTTGAAGTGCCCAACCAGCAGCCCAAAAAGCAATTCGTGTTACCTGCTACAGTGCTAAAGAAATTGAATGGCGAGGTGCATTTACAAGCTATACGCAGCTATAATATTATGCTAAAGGATGCTACCGAGGAAGGGGGAACTATAAACTTTGAGTACGAAACCAAGTGGCACAAATTTGTGATAAACTAAGCTACTTTTTGGGGAAACGCATTTTGTAGTCTATATCTATTTTTCCTTCGCTAATGTCTTTTAGTTTACCTTTTAGTAAACGGCGTTTTAGTGCATTAATATGGTCTACAAATAAAACTCCGTCGGTATGGTCGTGCTCGTGCTGTATTACACGTGCTATTACCCCATCAAAAGTTTCTTCGTGCCAGTTAAAGTCTTCGTCTTGATACTCAACTGTAATTTTCGGGTGGCGCGATACATTTTCACGTATATGGGGAATGCTTAAGCAACCTTCTTCAAAATCCCATTTTTTACCTTCTTCCTCAATTATATATGCATTAATAAATGTGCGTTTAAACGCTTCGGCAGGTGCATTTTCTTCATCTTCTAAAAAAGGGGTGGCATCAACTATAAACAAACGTATGGGCAAGCCAATTTGGGGGGCAGCCAATCCTACACCATGCGAAGCATACATGGTTTCATACATATCAGCAATAAGTTGCTTCAAATTAGGGTAGTTCTCATCAATTTCTTCTGCCTCTTTTCGTAACACAGAGTCGCCGTAGGCATATATGGGTAAAATCATTATATAGTCTTCAAGTAATCTTGCAAAATTAACACAGCACTAACACTATCCAAAAGTCCTTTGTTTTTGCGGTCTTTTTTCTTCACCCCGCTATCAATTAAGCTTTGAGATGCTATTTTAGATGTAAAGCGTTCATCATACCGTACGATAGAAATAGTAGGAAAATTTTTTCGTAAACTGTTTTGAAAACCTTGCATATGCCGCTCACTTTGAGAGGCGGAACCGTCCATTTGTTTGGGTAAGCCCAGCACAAAGGTTTCTACTGCATTTTCATTGCAATACTTTTTGAGGTATTCAATAACATCTTTAGAATGCACAGTATCGAGGGCTGTAGCAATTATTTTCAATTCATCGGTAACAGCAAGCCCCACACGTTTGGTTCCGTAATCTATGGCAATAATCCTTGACACTATTTCAATCTAAATGATATAGGCATCACCACCCAAACTCTTACTGCTTCTCCCTTTTGTTTTCCGGGAACCCATTTCATCATTTTCACCACACGTTCACACTCGGCAGCACAATACTCATCAAAAGTTTTTATTGTATGCACTTTGCTCACAGTACTATCAGTTTCAACTATAAACTTTACATATACCTTGCCCTGCCTGCCATATTTTAAAGCACTATCGGGGTAAACTATATTAAAAGCCATAAATTTTTGGCGTTCTTCTTCTCCACCGGGGTAATATGGTGCTTCTTCAACAGCTTCAAAAACATCGGTTTGCGCCATAGAAAAGAAAGGAGCAAGCAATAAAAGTATAAAAGCTATTTTTTTCATTTTAGTTTAAAATTAAATGGTAAAGTAAACATTACAGGTACAGGTTTACCCCGTTGTGTTCCGGGTTTCCATTTAGGCATTTTGTTTACTACTCGCAGGGCTTCTTTATCACAGCCGTAACCTATGCCTTTTAAAACTTTAGCTCGAGTTACATTCCCTTCTTTATCAATCATAAATTGTACATATACCTTCCCTTCAATGTCATTTTTTCTAGCCTTTTTAGGGTATTTAAGGTGCTTACTTATGAACTTATACATCTCTTCATTTCCGCCGGGATACTCAGGCATAGTTTCTACTATCTGATATACTTTTTCTTCAGGTTCTTTAATTTGTGGTTTAGCTTCACTTAATTTAAAAATAACGGGCTGCACCACATTTACTCTTACTGCTTTGCCTCTTTGTGTCCCGGGTTTCCATTTGCCCGAAGTAAATTTTATCACTCGTATGGCTTCGTTTGCACACTCAGCATCAAAGGTTTTCAATACTTTGGGATTAGTTATTCTGCCATCAGGTTCAACTACAAACTTTATATACACTTTACCTTCTTTTCCTGCTTCTATAGCAATTTTTGGGTACCTAAGATGTTTTGAAATAAATAGTGTCAGTGAATCTTGACCACCATGAAACTCAGGCATTTTTTCTACTACTTCAAAAATAGCCTCATCAGATGGGAGAGGGGCAGGTACAGGTACTATCGGAGCTTCTAGTTCTTCAAAACCATCATCAATAGTTATGCTGTCTTTTTGTGCAACTCCTAAAAATGGAATTATAGTCAGTAGAATTAATATTATCTTTTTCATGGTTAGTATAACTTAAAAACTATTGGCAATAATAACTTAGCTCTTACTTTTTTATCGTTTTTTATTGCCGGAATAAATTTCATAAGTTTAATTACTCTGATGCATTCATCGTTACAAGCCTTATCATCGAAAGACCTAACTATTTTATGATTACTGGTTGTACTATCCTTTTCAACAATAAAACTCACATAAATTTTACCCTGGCTACCTGTTTCCAAAGATAAACGAGGATACGTCACATATCTTCTAATAAATTTTGCTTGTGCTTTTTCACCTCCGGGGTAAGAGGGTTGTTTGTCTAGTTCGTAAGTCTCATATACCTTATTGTCTTCTTTCTCTACAACAATTTCTTTTTGGGTTTTGCAAGCTGAAGTAACAATGAGTACTATGCAAAAAATCAGGCTTAATTGTTTCATTTTCTTAGCACTATTCTAAATATTGTTCCCTTATTCACTACGCTTGCCTTAACAAAAATATGCCCTTTGTGGTAACCTTCAATTATTCTTTTCACCAGCGATAAGCCCAAGCCCCAGCCTCTTTTTTTGGTAGTGAAACCGGGTTTAAATACCGTTTTAAAGTTTGATGAGGGTATCCCTTTACCCGTATCTCTCACATCTATATACAACTTCTTACTGGTTTGGTTCACTGTAAAATCAATGCTTCCTTCGCCATCCATAGCGTCAATGGCATTTTTGCATAGGTTTTCTATTACCCACTCAAACAACGGAACGTTTACTTGTGCATGCGGGTTGGGAGCTTTTGAAGCATCAATGGAAAAATGCACTTTTTTTGATACTCGGTTTTTTAAGTACTCTACCGATTTTTCTAAAGCCTGCTCGATGTTTTCATTTTTCAGCACCGGTTCAGACCCAATTTTTGAGAAACGCTCTGTAACCCTTTCAAGGCGTTTCACATCGTGCTCCATTTCATTGATTAGCTGTTTATCAATATTTCCTTCTGATGTTTTAAATAAATCTACCCATGCTAAAAGTGATGATATGGGAGTACCAAGCTGGTGAGCGGTTTCTTTGGCTAAGCCCACCCAAACACGGTTTTGCTCACTCCTTCTGGAAGCATTAAAAGCAAAGTATGATACTAATAGAAACAAACTGATAATAACCAGTTGGTAAATAGGGAAAGTTTTTAGTTGCAATAGTAGCGTTGAGTTTTCAAAGTAAATGTATTGTTTGTTTTGGTCTAAAAAGTCAATAACAATAGAGTCGCTACCGTTATTTTGCATTTCTTTTAACTTTTTATTCTGGTAGTTATTATTTGCTGCCAGTTCAACGGAGTCTAAGTTAATATAGGCAACAATATTTCTCTCATTGTCAGTCATAATCACAGGTATAGTACTGTTACCTTTTACAACATTTAAGCAAAAGTTATTCGCCTCGTTTATAAAATTACTTACCGCTTCGTTTTCACCTTCATAATCTACAGAGTAGGTTAGCAAAGTGGTGGCTTTAGCCCAAATTTCCATATTGCGCTTTTCTTGCTCTGCCAGTTTACCTGCCAGTTTTTGGGTGTATAACAGTGAAAACAAGGCTATACAAAAAGCAAAAAGCAACAAAAGCACCTTCCAAATACGTTTCATGACATATTCCATTTCTTAGCACGAAATTAACTTTTTTTAAACGAGCCTTTTTGCGCTATTGTTATTTGCATAGCGGCTTTTTACATGAATACATTTATTTTGGCAGCGTAATTATGATTTTATCAACTGAAATTAACGGCAGAGCGGTAAGTTTTGATTCAACAAAAGGTATTGAACTTACCTTGCCCGTGCTTGAAGGACCTGATACGGTTAATGCATATTATATACCCGATGCTAAGATTAAACCCATTAAAGTAGGAGACTTTATTGGCGATGTAAACCAAGGTGGTGGATGTAATTGTGAGGATATTACTTTTAATGCGCATGGTAACGGAACCCATACTGAATGTGTGGGGCATATTAGTAAAGAGCGTATTGCATTGCACCAATGCTTGAAGGAGTTTTTATTTGTTGCCGAACTAATAACAGTGATACCTACTTTGGGTGATAATGGAGATAAGGTAATTACTATAGATACTTTGAAAAGTATTAAAGAGCACCGGCACCCTGCCATAATAATACGCACAGTACATAACGATGATAGTAAGAAAACTAAACGGTATAGCGGTACTAACCCCACCTATATTGCTAAAGATGCAATGGAATGGTTACGCGATAGCGGAGTGGAGCACTTACTAATTGATACACCATCAGTAGATAGGGAAGAGGATGGCGGGGAACTGGCAGCACACAATGCCTTTTGGAAGTACCCTGAAGAAACACGTATGAACTGCACTATTACCGAGTTGATTTATGCCCCCGATGACATTAAAGATGGAGAATATATATTGAATATTTCCGTTGGAGCGTTTGACAGTGATGCCAGCCCCTCGCGGATAATAGTATACCCTTTTGAATAACGTATTATCTTTTAAAATAAGTAGTTTATCAAAAAAATGCATTAACTATAACAGCAAAACTTACTTTTGCTTTTGATTAATTATATATAAACACATGAAACTTAAACATATTTTATTCTCATTTTCATTAAGCTTATTAATGCTTGGTGCTGTAGCGCAAGAAGCACCTGAAAATTGGTTTAATCTTGACCTTGAAAAAGATTCGGTTTTAGGGGTGAGTACGGAAAGAGCTTATAATGAGGTGCTAAAAGGACGCGAATCGAAAAAAATAATTGTTGCTGTTATTGATGACGGTATAGACTACAAACACGAAGACCTGAAAGATGTAATTTGGGTAAACAAAGATGAAATTCCCAATAACGGAAAGGATGATGACAATAACGGTTATGTAGATGATGTGCATGGGTGGAATTTTATTGGCGGCAAAAACGGAAATGTGAAGGATGATACTTATGAAGTAACACGTTTGTTTAGACAATATTCTGCCAAATATGAAGAAGTTGATTTAGATACCCTAACCAAAGAAGAGAAAGCGGAATACAAACTCTATACTGAGAATGTAAAAATTGAATTTTTAGAGAAGTTTTATGAAGCAGCCAATAGCTACTTGAGAATTAAGGAGATTATGGATGCTATGGATAAAATTGAAAAAGACCTTGGCGGAAAAGTAACTCAAGAAAAGCTTACAGAATATAAGCCCGAATCGAAGATAGAGGAGTTGGCAATAAAAAATATGGTTGCTTTTATGGGCTATGGTATGAGTATGGAAGACCTTAAAGGTCAGTTTGAGGGTGCAATTAGCCATTATAAAGAGCAAACTGAAGTAGCCTTTAATACTAACTTTTACAATAGAGATATTGTAGGCGATAATTATACCGACCCCACTGAACGCAACTATGGAAATAATGATTACAGAGGCCCTAATGGCGACCATGGTAGCCACGTAGCCGGTATTATAGGTGCTGTGAGAAGCAATACTATAGGGGTAAAAGGAGTTGCCGATAATATTGAGATTATGATTTTGCGCGTGGTGCCCAACGGCGATGAGCGCGATAAAGATGTTGCCAACGGTATACGCTATGCTGTTGATAACGGTGCGAGTGTAATTAATATGAGCTTTGGTAAGACATACTCACCCTATAAAGAGGTTGTAGATGAAGCAGTTAGGTACGCAGCAGAAAAAGACGTTTTGTTGGTGCATGGTTCAGGAAATGATGCAGTTGATATTGATATAATTACACACTACCCAACCGACAATTATTTGAAAAAAGGGAAGGCAAAAAACTGGATTGACGTTGGCGCTTCTGACTGGAAATTGAACAGTAAACTTACTGCCAGCTTCTCTAACTACGGAGCTAAAAATGTAGATTTATTTGCTCCGGGTGTACAAGTAAATTCAACTGTTCCTGATGATAAATATGCAGCCTTTAGCGGAACCAGTATGGCATCGCCTGTAACTGCAGGTGTAGCTGCACTTATCCGTTCTTATTTCCCTACACTAACTGCTGAGCAAGTGAAAGAAATTTTGATGAAAACCGTTACTGAGGTTGATATTAAAGTAAGAAAACCGGGTACTAAAGATAATGTGAAGCTAAGCAAACTTTGTGTTACCGGAGGTATAGTAAACGCTTATAAAGCAGCACAATTAGCAGCTAAAACCAAAGGCAAAAAGAAATAATAGAAAACAAATAATTATACATTGAGAAAAGACTGCTTTTCAGCAGTCTTTTTTTGTTTATCGTATTCTTATCCGTTGCCCGATACGGATAATGGAGTTTCTGCGTAGACCGTTAAGCCTGCATAAGCGGGTAATTGTTGTACCGTAGCGTATGGCTATTCCTCCCAAAGTATCACCTCTACGTACTTTATAGTACTTGGCTCCTTTTGTAGAGCCTTTTCTACCTTTATAGCGGCTACCCCCTGCATATTTGGTTCTTTTCAGGTGGCTAAGGTAGTTTTGGTCTATGTAAATAGTGTCGCTAACCAGTTTACCGGTTTCAAAATCAATAATCTTCGTGGCATCAAAAGGCAAACCCTTAAAACGTACTTCAAAATGTAAATGGCTACCGTAAGAACGGCCTGTATTGCCTCCCAAACCTATTGGGTCTCCTGCTTTTATAATCATGCCCGGTTTGGTTAGCAGCTTACTAAAGTGGGCATAAATAGTTTCTAATCCGTTGTAATGGCGTACTACTACAACATAGCCATAAGAGCGACTATATTGGGCTATACGTACTATACCATCAAAAGCACTATATACAGGGTCGCCTTTGTATAGTTTCACATCAGTGCCGTAGTGCATACGTCCTCTTCTTCTACGGCGCATTCTTCTATACCCGAATTTTGAAGTGATATATCCAAAGCAAGGCGGGTGGAAATAACAGTCATTACCATCTTGCAATACTATCATGGTAGTATCTTTTATTTTGCTTAGGTCTTGCTCATAAACATGTATCTTTTTAGTGTCCCAAGTGTGGTTATATAAGTTATGGGCAGGTATAAGAGTGGAGTCAAACCCATATCCTATAGATTTTAAATAATCGTCAAAGGTTGAGTCGGGTTCTATTTCATCAAACTCTTCATCAATACCTTCTTCATTGTTGGTAGAGTCTTGCTGCTTGGGTGTATTAACCCTTATTTGTGCAAACATATCTGAGGCAAAAACTAATATCAGGGTACATAGAAAAAGTTTATACCAGGTTGCCATTCTTATCTTCATTTATACTATTTAGGGCAGTACTTTTATCTTTATTTAATTGGGCAATAAGGCTATCTACACCATCAAATTTCATTTCGCTTCGTATACGCGATACAAATTCAATTTTTATGTCTTTTCCGTAAATGTCTTTGTTAAAACCAAAAATATTTACTTCAAATGCATGGTTTCTATTGTCAAAAGTAGGCTGGTTGCCAATATTTGCCATACCACCGAGTATTTCATCTTCAACACGCACTTTTACTGCATATACGCCGTCTCCGGGTATAAGCTTAAAAGGTTTTTCAACTGAAATATTAGCTGTAGGGAAGCCTATTTTTTTACCCAGATTGTTTCCCTCAACTACCTTGCCACTAACAGGATAATTGTATCCCAAATAGCGCTTAGCAGTATCCACGTCTCCATGGATAAGGGCATTGCGTATTTTCGTAGAGCTAACGGTAATATCGTCAATATCTTGTGCTGATATTTCTTCTACCTCAAACTTATAGGTACTCCCAAATTTGCGAAGGTCGTCCATGTTGCCCTCACGGTTTTTGCCAAAGCGGTGGTCGTAGCCTATTACAAGCGTTTTAACCCCTACTTTATTTACTAAAACATCACGTACGAACTGTAATGAGGTTTGCCTTGAAAATTGTTTTGTAAAAGGAATAATTAGTAAATGGTCTATACCTGTTTTTTCCAGATGTTCAATTTTTTCTTCTATGGTATGCAATAGCCTTAAGTTGTTATCATCAGGCTGTAGTACCATGCGCGGGTGCGGGAAAAAGGTAAGTAATACAGTTTCACCGTTTTTTTGTTGAGCAATATTACCTAGTCGTTCAAGAATTTTTTGATGTCCTATATGGACACCATCAAATGTACCTTGCGTAGCCACAGCATTAGGTAAGGGGCTAAATTCATCAAGGCTTCTGTATACTTTCATTAAAAAGGAAAATCGGGCTAAAAGGGTTACAAATTTACAGCTTATTGTTTAGTTGCGGGTAACGGAAACAAAACACTGCGTGGTCGTTTACCATACCGGCAGCCTGCATATAAGCATAACAAATAGTACTACCCACAAATTTAAAGCCTTCTTTTTGCAAGGCTTTGCTCATGGCATCACTTTCGGTAGTTTTTGCAGGGACGTCTTTCATGCTTTGCCAACTGTTTTGCAGGGTTTTATGGTTAGTAAATTGCCAAATATATTTATCAAAGCTGCCATGTTTTTTTTGCAAACGTAAAAATTGTTGTGCATTGGTAATGGCTGCTTTTATTTTTAGTTTATTGCGTATAATACCTTTATCTTCAAGCAAGTCGGCAATTTTATCTTCATCGTATTCAGCTACTTTTTTTGGGTCGAAACCAGAAAAGGCAGCTCTAAAATTTTCACGCTTGTTTAATATGGTTCTCCAGCTTAATCCTGCTTGGAAGGCATCCAACACCAAAAACTCAAAATGTTTATTGTCGTCATGTACAGGGACACCCCACTCTTCATCGTGGTATTCATTCATTAAAGGTAAGTCTTGTGTCCAGTGGCAGCGTTCCATTTTTTTAGTTTACTATTATTCTTGCCAATATACTCTTTTCACACGTTGGTTAATACCTGTCAACACCTCGTATGGAATTGTATTTAACTTATCCGCTAAATCAATTATTTCTTCATTGGTTTCAAAAAGTATAGCCTCATCGCCTTCTTGGCAATCAATAGTAGTAACGTCAACCATACACATATCCATACAAATATTGCCTACAATATTTGCCCATTGCCCGTTAATTTTTACTCTACCTTTACCATTACTCAATTCTCGGCGTAAACCATCAGCATAACCTATAGCCACTACTGCTATTTTTCTTTGGCTGGATGACACTCCTTTAAGCGCATAACTTACAGATTCACCTGCTTTTATGTCTCTAACTTGTGAAACAGTAGTTTTTAGCCTGAAAGCAGTCTGTAAATTGCTTTGAAACTCCCCCGACGCATCAATACCGTATAAGCCAATGCCTAATCGTACCATATCGAAATGTGCTTTTGGGAAACGAGTTATGCCTGCTGAGTTACAAATATGAAATAAGGTTTCACTTCCCAATTCTTCTTGTAACTGCTTTTTGATGTTTTGAAATTTATCTACCTGTTGTTGGGTAAAATTGTCGTGTTCTTTCTCATCACTAGCGGCCAAGTGGCTAAATACAGAGGCTACTTTTATTTGAGGATTGTCTTTTAGAACGGATAACAGTTGTGGAATATCTTTTTCTTCGAAACCTAAGCGATGCATACCCGTATCAAACTCTAAATGGATTTTTGCTTCGGCTTGGGCGCTCTCGTCAACAGCAGCTATAAAATCTTCTAAAACAGTAAAGTTGTAAATCTCAGGCTCTAGGAAAAACTCTAGCATTTCAGCAAATTGTCCAATGGCAGGGTTCATCACCATAATCGGTAGTGATATTCCTTTTTTACGTAATGTGATGCCTTCATCAGCATAGGCAACCGCTAAGTATTCAGCACCGTGAAACTGTAAAATGTTAGCAATCTCATAGCTGCCACTGCCATAAGAGTTTGCCTTAACCATTGCCATTATTTTAGTGGGCGGTTTTAGCAAGCTGCGAAAGAAGGCTAAGTTATTAGCAACTGCTGTTAGGTTAATTTCTAAAACTGTTTCGTGTGTTTTTTCTTCTAAACGGCGAATAATTTTCTCAAACCCAAAACTACGTGCTCCTTTAACTAAAATAGTAGTATTGGTGAGGCTACTAAAATTAAACTGACCTGTAAACTCTTTAGTATCCTCAAAAAACAAGCTGTTTTCAGCAAATAGTTTTTGATGGTTGCTCAATTCGCTTCCTACCCCAATAAACCGGCTTATATTTTTCTCTTTAATCCATTGGGCTACTTTAGTATATAGTGCTTTGGCAGGCATGCCACTTTGGCTAATGTCTGAAAGTATTATGGTGGTATGGGTGTGCTGTTTTTGAGTTTTAAGAAAATCTAAAGCTATATTTAACGAGTTAAGGTCGTTATTGTATGCATCATTAATAATATCACAGTCTCTAACCCCTTTTTTCAACTGCAAGCGCATATCTACAGGCGAAAGCTCTGCAAATCTTTCAATTCGGGGTTTTATTTCAATACCCAATGCATATAGTGTAATAGCACAGTGTATGGCATTTTCTATTGAACCATTATCAGTAAAAGGGATAGCGAAAACTATATTCTCACTTGCTTTGGTTCGTGTTAAGGTAATGGTAGTTTTTTTATTTTTCTTTTCAGCAGTAGCAAAAAAAGGGCATTGCGGATTTTTTAATGACCATGCAATAGCCTCTAGTTTGGGATTTTGTATTTGTAATTCATCAACTGCTTCCAAAACCCAGTAGTTATCTTCACAATATACCAGTTTCTCGCAATCGCAAAATAGTTGTGCTTTTTCTTCAGCTTTTTCTCGTTTATCGGCAAAACCCTCGTTGTGAGCATCACCTAAGTTAGTGAAAACCCCAATTTGTGGGTTTACCAACTTTTGTAAATACCACATTTCACCTGTGGTAGATATGCCTGCCTCAAAAATGCCTAAAGTGTGATCTTCTTCAATTTGCCATACACTTAGGGGTACTCCAATTTGCGAGTTATAGCTTTTGGGGCTGCGGATGATATTAAAATCGCTTTTTAGCAAATGGTATAACCACTCTTTTACAATAGTCTTTCCATTACTGCCTGTAATGCCTACTATGGGTAGTTTAAACAGATTACGGTGATAAGCGGTTAATTTTTGTAATGCTTCAAGCGTATTTTCTACTCTGTAAAAATTAGCTCCTTCAAAACTTTCAAATTCATTTAAGCGTTTTGATACCACAAAGTTGCGAACACCTGCACGGTAAGCATCATCAATATAGTGGTGCCCGTCTCTATTAGCAGTTAAAGCAAAGAATAAACTGTTGGCAGCATTATTAATTTTTCGGGTATCGGTAATTATATCTTCAATACTGCTTTCAGGTAGTGATAATGCTACTTGTGCATCAATAATATCAGTTATTTGGTTGGCAGTATATAAACCCATTAATGCTACAAAATTACATTATTTTTAAAGGGATTTATATGAGAAATAGGATGTATTTCGTTTGAGATATAAGAATGAAAAAAGGACTTATACTTTTTATTGTTATTGTTTTGATGATAGTATTTGGAGTAACAGCTTTACTTAGAAGCGAGACCATACAAACATCAGTAGGAAAAATAATAAACAACTATGAAGTTGGGGATACAGTGGATAGTTTTAACGGAGTACCTGTTTACTATAATGGAGCAGTGAGCCATACGGGTAAGAGGCATTTGTCAGACAGTGGTTATAACTACGGTCTAAGTTACCAATGTGTTGAGTTTGTGAAACGCTATTATTACGACCACCTAAACCATAACATGCCCAATACCTATGGCAACGCAAAAGATTTTTTTAATACTAGTCTTAAAGATGGGCAACTGAATAAAGACCGTAACTTAATTCAGTACAAAAATGGAAGCAAAACCTCGCCTAAGGTAAATGATTTGTTGGTTTTTGGAGCGGTTACTTTTAATAAATACGGACATGTTGCTATTGTGTGCAAAGCAGATAGCACTGAAATTGAAATGATACAACAGAACCCGGGACCCACTGCACCATCACGGGTTACTTATAAGGTAGAGAAGAAAAACGGTAAGTGGTTTATAGATAGGAGCGATTTACTGGGTTGGTTAAGGAAGCAGTAAGCGTCATTGCAAACTTAATGAAGCAATCTTTTGTATTTATGAGGTGGATTGTTTCGGCAAGTTTTACAAGCCTTGTAATGATAAGAAAGGAAACCGTAAACCTTAAACTTAAAACTAGTACCTAGTTATGGCTATCTTCATTTTCTAGTATGCTTAGGTAGCTGTGGTAGCGTTCAGCATATATTTCACCCTCTTCAACGGCCGCTTTTATAGCACAATCAGGCTCGTTTATATGTTTGCAGTTGTTAAACTTGCATTGATGCATTAGTTGTCGCATTTCAGGGAAATAATGCGAAAGCACTTCATCTTCAATGTTTACTACTCCGAGGTTTTTAATACCCGGGGTATCAATAATTTTGGTGTCAGGTTCAGGTTCAAACATCTCAGCAAAGGTGGTAGTATGTTTTCCTTTGCTGGTAGCTCCTGAAATACCTCCCGTTTTTTGTCCTATATCTTCCCACATGGCATTCAGTAAAGTTGATTTTCCAACTCCTGAATGTCCTGAGACTAATGAGGTTTTGCCTGTTAAGTAAGCTCTAAGCCCATCAATATTTTGCTTTTCGGTAGCAGATACTGCAAAGCATTTATATCCCAAACTCTCATACACATGCATGTAGTATTCCATTAGCTCTAAACCTTCATCAGCATAAATATCAATCTTGTTATAAATTAGTATTGCGGGTATATGATAGGCTTCTGCTGTTACCAAAAAGCGGTCTATAAAGCCTTGCGAGGTGCGAGGCATTGCTAGAGTAACAACTAGTGCAGCTACATCAAGATTAGCAGCTATAATATGCGTTTGCTTGCTGAGGTTATTACTTTTACGAATGATATAGTTTTTACGCTCGTGTAGTTTGTTAATTATAGCATAGTCTTCATCATCGTTTTCTGCTTCAATTTCTACAATATCACCAACAGCGATGGGGTTGGTGCTTTTAATACCTTTAAGCCTGAATTTACCTTTTATGCGGGCTTGCCATACCTTACCATCTTCATCTTTGGCTTCGTACCAACTGCCTGTAGATTTGGTTATGGTGGCTCTCATGATTATTAGTTTTCGGTTGTCTGTTTTTAGTTTGCAGTTATAACTGGTAACTGCAAACAGAAGGCTAAAAACTAAAATACCTCTTTAGCAATTTTATATGTAGCACCGCTTTTGCCCATAGTATAGTAATGCAAAACAGGTGCTCCTTTTTCTTTTAATTCTTTAGATTGCTGAATAGCCCACTCAATACCTACTTGTGCTACCTCTTTGTTGTCTTTGCAGGCTTCTACGGCATCAGACAGTTCCTCAGGAATATCCATGTGGAATAAGTTGGGCAAAACAAACAACTGTTTTTTGGTAGTAAGAGGTTTTAAACCCGGTATAATAGGTACATTAATATCTGCGGCCCTACATTTATCTACAAACTCGAAATACTTGCTGTTGTCGTAAAACATTTGGGTAACAATGAACTCAGCACCTGCATCAATCTTTCTTTTCAGAAAGTTCATATCGCTTTTTATGTTAGGAGCATCCTGATGTTTTTCAGGGTAGCCCGCTACGCCTGCACAAAACTGTGTAGGGAAGGCATCGGTAAGTTCATCATCCAGATATAAACCCTTATTCATATTTTGTATTTGTCCCAAAAGTTCAAGAGCATTGGCGTTTCCATTATGTTCTGGCTTAAAGGTCTTTTCTCCTTTGGCGTTATCACCTCTAAGTGCTAGTACATTATCAATTCCTAAAAAGGCAAGGTCTATTAATGCGTTTTCAGTTTCCTCTTTGCTAAACCCCCCACAAATAAGGTGGGGCACAGCGTCTACATGATATTTGTTCATTATAGCCGCACAAATGGCTACCGTACCGGGACGCTTTTTGGTAGTTATTTTTCTATATGTACCATCATTAAGTTTTTTCTCTATATACTCTTCACGGTGATAGGTTACATCAATAAACTTAGGTTTAAACTCCATTAAAGGGTCAATACCTTCATATATACTTTCAATCCCTTTACCTTTAAGGGGAGGTAGAATTTCAAATGAAAAAAGTGTTTTGCCTTTGGCGTTTTTTATGTGCTCGGTAATTTTCATTCAACACGTATTTTAAAAATCGCACAAAGATAAGGTTTTAGAGCATTGCTAAGGCGGCAAGTAATTTTAGAATTTTTGAAAAGTAAATGCTCAAATAGTATAGATATTACATGATATATTTTTTAGCTTTGGATATACCAAAGTTCTTTATTATGAAAAAGTTAAGCCTCATATTATTGGTATTTGTTACCCTAACTTCATATAGTCAGATACAACGATTAATACCTTATCAGGGAACAATTGCAGATTCCTCAGGAAAAGCCTATACAGGAAATTTCGATTTTAGATTTTCAATTTACGATAACAACAACAATTTAATGTGGAATAGCGGCATAGTGAATCTGGCAGTTACACAAGGTGCGTATTCCGTAGTTTTAGGGGGGACAAGCCAACCCACATTGCCTGCTAATTTGTTGCAAAATGATGTATTATTCTTAGAAATACAGTTTAACGATGGAGTTAACGGAAACGAAACCTTAGCGCCCCGTATACAAATGCTACCCGTGCCCTATGCACTACGAGCAGCTATAGCTGATAGTGTAATTACTACCGGCGGAGGTTTTGGAAACGGAGATTCTATTGTGCTAAAGGATATCAACGGTAAACCACGTATAGTACTTAACCCGAACAGTGGTGAGTTTAGAATGCTGGATGATGATACCGTATGGTACTCTAATACGGTAAACTCTCCAAGGGTAGAAATAGTAAAAACCGATAATGGCTTTGTGAAAAAATATTACAGTACTATACCAGTCCAAAACCAGGAAGACGGTACATTTACTGAAGTTGATGGGGGCATATTTAAAGAAGAAACCTATGTAAACGATGGAACAACACCCAAATTGGTTAAAGTTTTTGAATCGTTTAATAATAGTACGGCAATAATAGACCCCACCAAAGCTAAAGCTATTAGTTCTGAGACTGAATATTATTTGAATGGGGACATAAAATCGCATTGTGTTACATTCTCACATCATCCTAGAGACGCAAAGTCGCTTTGCCAAACCTATGACGCTAATGGAAAGCTATGTACTACCGAATATATCTACGACCATTTTGGAAACAACAAAGAAATAACCGACCACAAGAACAATACATTTACCAATGTATTTGGCGATGTTGCCGTAACCTCTCAACTTTATGTTGATCTACTAAATAAAGATACCACAAAGCTGGATTGGGGTTTAGGCGGATTAGGTATAACTACTCCTAACGGGTCGTCAAATTGGGATTTTGGGGTAGGTACTGCTACATTTGGGGGAGATAACGGAGCCGCAGGTCTTGAGACAAAAAAAGAGTTGAAAGGCAGTGATGAAGAGCAAAATACAACTGAAAATACTATTGATAAATCAACCCTTTTAAGGGTTTACAGGGCTAAAAAAGACCGACTTGAAAAAGAGCTAATGGGCTTTATTACAGGCAAGCAGGCAGCAGGTATAAGAAAGGATTTGATTTTTGTAAACGGTATGATTCGCTCGCTTGAAAACGATTCTATTGAAGAACAAAAGAAACTTTTGGGTGCTAATGTTACTACCACTACCACAGATAAAAATTCAGGTAAAGAAATAGAACAAGTTACAAACCCTGCTAATGGAACAATAACCTACTTTAAAGATAATACCCCTTGGTATGGTTACGATTGCGGCCCACAGGTATTCTTTTTAGAAACAAAATCGGTGAAAACCACTTTTGAGCACAATAATAACGATGAGTCTAACAAAACGGTTGATAATAAAGTAGACAATAGTAAATTGCTGCAAGCCTTAAGAGCAAAGAAAGACAGGCTTGAACGAGAGCTAACTGGTCTTGTTTCCTCAGGGCCAACCAAAGCAAAAAAACTAGACTTAATTTTTACTCAACGCCTAATTGAATCTATGGAGAACGATTCTATTAAAAAGGCTCAAGAGGTTAGCAACAGAAAGTCTACCACCACAACCACAGACAAAATTACTAATGATGAAATAAAAACTACCCTTGAACCCAATGGCGGTAAAAAAACCACTACAGGAGTGAAAGAAGAGGTTACTACCGATGGTGATAAAGTATTGAAAGTATACACTTATGATGGGCTGAATAAAGTAGTTAATTCAGCATTTATATTTTCAGGAGGCGATACTGTGGGAGTAACTTATGATATGGGGAAAAGTTCTATTGTTATGCGTTCCAGCTCAATGGTAATGGACTACGGTCAAGCACAAATGGTATACGAGTACGATGCAGCCCCCAGTGTGGTTAGAAGTATTGTGCAAGAAGGTTCTGATAATGTTGGGGTAGAGTATGATGCAGTGCACAGAGTGATGCGTGTAACACCAAACTCAAAATTTGTTGCTGATAGTTTAGAGGCTATGGGGCCTGCCATGGTAAACGGGCAAATGTTCATAAACGGGGCAACAGAAATTAATAATAACCTTGTAGTAAATGGTAATGTGAGCAAGTTCGGCGGAACATTTAGAATAGACCATCCACTTGACCCTGAAAACAGGTACCTAACCCACTCATTTGTTGAGTCGCCTGATATGATGAATATTTATAACGGGAATGCTACAACCGACAAAGAAGGTAAGGCAACTATAACAATGCCTACATATTTCCAAGCACTTAACATGGATTTTCGTTACCAGCTCACTTGTATTGGTCAGTTTGCACAAGCAATAGTGCTAAAAGAAATTGAGAACAATACATTTACTATACAAACGGATAAACCCAATGTAAAAGTAAGCTGGCAAGTAACAGGTGTGAGGCAAGATGACTGGGCTAATGATAATCGTGTGATACCCGAACAACATAAAGAACCCTCAAAAAGAGGAAAAAGAATGTATACCCCTAAAAAACAACAAACACAATGAAAGTATTAATAAGTATTGTGCTCTTTTTTGTTGTTACAATAGCTATAGGGCAAACTAAAAGTACAAATTATCAATCCTACCAAAACGGACAGTTTTTGCATGGACAAATGGCTTCGGGCGCTAATACCAATAACTTAGCCATTAATACTTGGACGGATAGTATTAGGGTAAGTTCTGTCAATTACAGTAGCACGGGAACCCAAGGAGCAGGGCTGGGGTTTACATTTAATCCACCACCACCACCCTTATCTTCACCTGTAATTTCTTCTATTGAGGGAATAAATATATATCCTAACCCTTTTTCAAATGAAATTAGGCTGGATTTTGAAGGTATAGATGCTGCTAATATTGAGGTAAACCTAGTAAATATGTTAGGTCAAACTGAAGAAGTTAACCAACAAACTTTTGTTGGAAATATTAGCCTAAATACCACACAATTAGGTATTGGTACTTATATGCTACAGGTTAAAACCAAAAAAGGTATAGCAGTTTATAAAGTAATTAAAGCCCAATAAGTTTCTGCTATTTTTGCATCCGCTATATGATAGAACTGGATGTGAAAATAGATGGGGTAGAGTATATAAAGCTTAATTACAGGTTAGTATATAGTAACCCAGCCCTACTTATAATTTTTTCAGGAGTAGTAGCAATAGTATTAGGTTCAATATTTACAGGTCGCCTTGATTTTACTAACCTTTTAACTTCTCCTATCCCTTCGTTGGGCTTGTTGGTTATTTTTTATTTGGTATTGATTTTACCTGTATCCTTGTTTTACCGAGCGAGATATTTTTATAATAACCATGCAGCATTACACGAACGCGTGCAGTATTCCATTAACGAAAAAGGACTTACCCAAAAAGGGGAAACCTTTACTGAAAAATTTGTGTGGAAAGACTTTTTAGTTGTTCGTCAAACTGACAAATGGTTACTGCTGCTAAAAGGGAGAAGTGCAGGTGTTTTTATTCCAAAATCAGCATTTAAAAAAGAAGAAGATTTAGACTTTTTGCTCCAAATGGCTAAGGAAAATAAGTTAATTAGAAATTGAGGTTAAAAAGATTTAAACCCTTTAAAACAAAAAATGTCTAAAACATAGCAACTACCAAATTTTTGGTAACTTTGCACACTATTTAAAATATGACTTTTAATATTCTTCTTATGGGTATGCCGGGTTTGCCCGAATGGATTATCATTATAGTGGTAGTTCTTTTATTGTTTGGCGGCAAAAAAATTCCTGAATTGATGCGAGGTCTAGGTTCAGGTATTCGTGAGTTTAACGACGCCAAAAACAAAGTAAAAGACGAGATACAGGAAGGAATGAAAAATTCTCCTAAAGGCGAAAAAGAGAAAGAAACTAAAGAGAACAAATAGGCGAAACTTTAGTGGCTTCTAAAAAATTTCAATCTTTAGAGCAAGTACAGGCAGAAATTTCAGCAGGTAAAACTACTTGCGTGGAAGTGGTACGTTATTATCTAAACCGTACCGAGGAAAAAAAACATCTTAATGCTTTTTTAGAAGTTTGGGGGAATGAAGCTATTGAGCGCGCCCAAATTATTGATGAGAAACTTAAAAATAGTACTGCTGGTAAATTAGCCGGGATGGTAATTGCCATTAAAGACAATATTTGCTACAAAAACCATAAAGTTAGTGCTTCATCAAAAATACTTGAAGGTTTTGTATCTCCCTATTCATCAACAGTTGTTGAACGTTTACTAGCTGAAGATGCTATAATTATTGGTCGCACCAATTGTGATGAGTTTGCAATGGGGGCAAGCAATGAAAACAGTGCTTACGGTAATGTATTAAACGATGTAGATAATACCAGAGTAGCCGGAGGTTCATCAGGGGGTGGTGCTGTGGCTGTGCAAGCCGATATGTGCTTGGCTGCTTTTGGTAGCGATACAGGTGGTTCAGTTCGTCAACCTGCTGCATTTACAGGGAGCTATGGATATAAACCTTCTTACGGAATGGTATCGCGCTGGGGTTTGTTGGCTTATGCTTCATCGTTTGACCAAATAAGCCCGATAACAAACAATATTGCAGATATGCAATTGTTGATGAGTGTTATTGCCGGCAAAGATGAGTACGATGCTACACTTACCCAACAAGAAGCACCTATTTTTAATATCCCAACTGATACAAATAAAAAGCGAATAGCTTATATAAACGAAACACTATATTCTGACGGAGTAAGTAAAGAAGTACAAGAAGGTACTTTGGCTGTAATAAACAAGTTAAAAAGTGAAGGGCATACTGTTGAAGCTATTGACTTCCCTTTAATTAATTATTTGGTGCCTTGCTATTATGTACTTACCACTGCCGAAGCATCAAGCAATCTATCGCGTTACCAAGGCTTACAGTATGGATATCGCAGCCCAAATGCTACTGATTTAGAGAGTACTTTTAAAAAATCAAGAAGCGAAGGTTTTGGCGAAGAAGTGAAACGCCGTATAATGTTGGGTACCTTTGTATTGTCATCAGGGTACTATGATGCATATTATACCAAAGCACAAAAAGTGCGAAAAGTAGTGCAGCAAAAAACAGAAGAGATTTTTAATGACTACGATTTTATACTTTCTCCTACCACACCTACTCCTGCTTTTAAAATAGGTGAGAAAGCTGCCGACCCTGTGTCTATGTATTTAGCCGATATTTTCACTGTTCAGGCTCCAATAGCAGGAATACCTGCCATTACTATCCCTGCCGGAACTAGTAGCGAAAACTTACCGTGGGGGGTACAGCTAATGTCTCCTAAAAATACTGATGCTCAGTTGCTGGCTTTCGCAGCTACTTTATAAATGTGGGCAAGTATTTTACCTTATTTAACGTTTAGGTATTAATTCTGTAAGTAATTATACCCATGAGGCAGATGTATAAAATTTTCAGTGTCGGTTTTCTTGTAGTATTTTGTATTAGTAGTAACGCTCAAACAGGTTCTCGCTATGCCGGTAAATTTAAACAGGCAGATACTTTGGGAATAACGTATGGCGGTAATGCTGATGAATTAATTGATGATTTTATCAGTGATGGAGGAGCAACAGCACAAGCCATTAGCAGGTATAACCACTACAAACCTATGGTAGATTCTGTATGTACAACCTATAAGATACCTAAACAAGTAGGGTTATTGATACTTGCAGCTTCAAATGCCGACCCTTTTTACAGCGACAAAAACGGAAATTCAGGGCCATGGGCTATGCAATATAAGGTAGCCAGAATGTATGGCTTGAAGATGAATACCTATGTTGATGAGCGTAGGGATATTAGAAAAACAACGGATATTTCAGCCAAGTTCTTGAAGGAACTTTTTCTAATCTACAACAGTTGGTCTATGGCTTTTGCGGCATATTCCACATCTACATTAACTGTAAACAAGTACATCCGTTTAGCAGGAAATAAGTTTAACTATTGGGAAATGTACGACAGCTTGCCACAAGCTGCAAAGGATGTTGTTCCTGCCTATATAGCTGCCACTTATATTTATAATTATTATAATGAGCATGATATTACTCCAAAACCATATAAGCCTATACCATACGATACTTTAACTTTAAATAAGTGGATGTCTTTTGAGATAATGGCACCAACACTCAGAACAACCATACCTGTATTACAAATTCTTAACCCGATTTTTAAGAAAGGTGTTGTCCCACTTTCTGCTAAACGCTATGTACTTAAGCTACCACTAATTAGCAAACCTTGGTTTAAAGATGTGGATACGCTTGAGTACAAACCCTATAATACCAACCCTTACGTAGAAGAGGATAAAATAACCGAAAAAAATCTTAATACTCCCAAACAGGTTAATAAAGTATATACGGGTGGCGACACACTTTACCATACTGTGAAAAGAGGGCAGGGGCTAGGCATTATAGCCCAGAAGTATGGAGTTTCGGTAGATAATATTAGAAAATGGAATAGAATAAGAGGGTATATGATACACCCTAACCAAAAGCTACTTATTATAAGAAAAGAAGAATAATTTTAAGGATAAGCTACGGCTATAGTTCCGTTGGTTATTTCAATATCCTTAAAATTACCATTAGTATTAAATACTCTGCACTTAAAACTTAAATTAACCTGCTGGGTTTTTTCTCCCCTTTCATTAGGCTGATAATTATTGTGTGAAAGTATGTTAAAGAATGAACCTACAGGCTGCTCAGCTAAATTACTTTCATAAACATCTCCATTGTCAGCAGTATAGCGTATTATGGTTTTTGAAATAAAAGCAGGAGGAATAATGGTAACCTGTGGGTTTTTATATTCCATATTAGCTAAACAGTTAAAAAACGGGTCGTTAATATTTATCAACTTGCAGTATTTATGCGTATTGGCTACTGTATTAACAGTAAGGCATACCGTGTATAAACCGGGTAAAGCATATAAATGTTCTGGGTTGTATGCTGTAGACGTGTTTCCATCGCCAAACTCCCATAAATAGGATAAACCGAATGATGTATTTTTAAACTGAACGGTTCTATCTATAATAAAATCAAACCCTGGAGGAACACTATCTCCCTCATCCACTTTAAAAGGGTTAAACTCATTACAAACAGTGCGTGAACAATTGCCATCGCTCACAATTAAGCATACATTTTTAGGCGAAGCATTATCAAAGGTATATGTGGGGTTGCGAAGTGTTGAAGAATCACCATTTAGTGCACCAAACCTCCACAAGTATTTAGGGTTTGTGAAGCCACTATCCTGAGCTACAAAATTTACAATATATTTTTTATCTACGCCGCGTACAGGGTCATCAAAAGTAATAGTACTGCTTAAAGCTTTATCAATATCAGTTGGAGTTGCTCCTGTTGGTCTGCCAACATCACTAATAATAACTTCAATAGCTTCACAGTTACCACAATTTACTTTTTCCAGTTTTCCCGAGAATCGAAAAATCGAATCAATAAAAGGTATCTCATAACTGGTAAACATATAATAATCGTTAACACCAGCCAATAACTGTAAAGGTTTTCCATCTACAGTACCTGTTAAAGAAAAAACAGGGTCTCCCACATTATCAAACGGCTCCTCGGGAGGCTTACAATTACTAAGCCCTAACAAACCGATTGTGGCTACTACTGCAAAACCTTTATATATTTTAAAACCTGATGAAATCATATTTAATATATAATTGTAAACGGCTGTTTCTATTAAAGACAGTGGTATTGTAATAATTGTTTCTACTCACATCAAGTAAACCTGAGTTTGCCAGTAAACCTATGTGCAAATTATTGTTTATTTTATATTCAACACCTAGTTGCAGTTGCACATCAAAAGGGGAGATGCCTTTTTTATACTGACTTTCTTTGGTTTGGGTGGGTACTTGCTTTCCGCCTAATGTAGTAAATCTTGTTCTATCTATCGTACTGTTGGTGTTTAACAAATAAGAAATATTAGCACCACCAACTACGCTTAAATTATTAAATGCTTTATACCGAGCCAGTACGGGTAATTCAATATAATGGAGTCTGCTGGTATTTATTGTTGTTGTTTCGGTAGTTAACCCAAACGAGTATTGCTCTTTTTCATATTGTTTTTCCAGCCCGTTAGCACTTACATAGCTGTATCCCAATCCTGTATTAAACTGCCATTTTTGATTAAGCTGATACTGGTATTGCAGACCAAAATACGGAGTGTTAATGTAATTGTTGCCACCGGCTTCAATCAGTTTACTGTAGTTTGTTCCTGCTAATACGGAGAAACTGTTTTTAACTAAAATTTGCTTTGGCGGTTTGGTATTGTTCTGCTCTTCTTCTTTTTTATTTTCGTCAGTTGTGTTATTACTATTACTCACAATTTCTTTAGATGGGGTTTCAGGTTTATCTACTGAAATAACTGTTTCGCCCACAACCGTATTCTTAAGTATTGGTTTTGTTTTAGCAACAGGAACATCTTCCTTTTTATCATTATCTGTATAGTTCTTATCAAGTTCAATAATTATATCTTCTTTTGAAGAAGAGTTTTTAGCTAGAGGAGGCACATTACCTATATCAGCTTGATGACTTTCTTTTACCTGATGTTTGTTATTCTCTTTACGAGTCTCAGAGTTCTTAGTATTTACTGTACCTGTTTTTAATTTAGTTTCAGGTACATTTTGATAGTTGATACCCGCATTTGCATTCTTATTATCCAATATATTCCCTTCTGCTTCGTTATGGGTTTGTGGCTCAACCTTACTAACTGAAGTTTTTGGTTCTACAGTTTCATTAATATTATTTGAAGCCGTATTCTCTTCAGCAGACTTTGATATATTTATACTTGCTCCGCTTTTATGAAGAGCAGTAGTAGTTTCAGGGGTAGCCCACCGTATAATACCCGCAGTTATTATCAAAACAGGAAGAGTTAGCCATATAGTTTTAAACTTGTAGGCATCACCTGCTTGTTTTGCATCAAGCATTGCTTCTGCTGCAGCCCAATGGTCAGGGTTATACTCAAACTCTTTGTTGTTGAGTTGCTGACGCAGTTTTTCTTCGTTTTTACTTAACCTATTCATTTTTTGCCACTTTAGGTGTATGGTAATGTTTAATCATATGCTGTAATTTTTTTCTTGCATCAAACAGTTGAGATTTTGATGTCCCCTCAGAAATGCCCAGCATTTCAGCAATTTCTTTATGGGGGTAACCGTCTACCACATATAAATTGAATACACGTTTACACATAGGGGGTAATAAATGTATCAGTTTATAAATATCCTCTGCTTCAAGCATCCACTCAGCTTCATTTCCGTTTTGAGGACGCTCTATAAAATCGGGCGAAGCCATATCTGTATATTGTATAGTCTCACGCAGTTTTTTGGTTTTTCTAAAACTATCAATAACCGTGTTAATGGTTATTCTTCTCACCCACACTTCAAAAGGAGCTTCTCCTTTATAGCTTTTTAAATTCATTATTATTTTCAAAAAGCTTTCGTTATGTGCTATCAGCACATCATCTTTAGACTTATAATAACGGTAACATATACCCATAATAAAGGAATAGCAAGCCTTATAAAGCTCTTGCTGAGCCTTTCTGTCATTGCTTATGCACCTTTTAAGTAAGTCTTCCTCTATACGCATTAATGGCCTCGTATACGCCTAAGTTTATTTTAAAAAGCGAGGCTTTTTTTAATTATAGCCCCGCTTAAGAAACCTATACCTGTTATATTTATTTTAAGTCTACTTGGTTACTCCCAGTCTGGCAACGTATAACGTATTTTGAGTTTTAATTGTAACTAAGTACAACCCACCGGTAAGGCTGCTTGTATTTATAGTTACGGCATTATTTCCTGTTGATACATTGTTTTGCCAACTTAATATTGTTTTACCTGCTAAATCCATTATTGCTATATCTGCAATTCCATTCTTATTACTATTAAATACGGCTGTAGTATTGCTATTGGTTGGGTTGGGATATAAATTTAATTTACCCTTGGTTAATTCAACAATATGAGTTGTTTTTTTAATTAGTGTTACATCTTTAGTGTTAACTTCAAAGTTCCCGTCGTAATCTTTGGGTTTATTTGCATCAATGGTTACTGTATATTCATCGCTAGGTTTGCCAAGTTCATCAACTACAACAGTATAATCTCCATAGGCTATGTTGTCAAACTCATAGTTACCGTTTATATCCGTTTTTGCAAATGCAAATGGAGAACCATCAGCATTAAACAGTAATACTGTGATTTTTTGTAGTGGGTCTCCAGCTGTTTTGTTTGCACCTTGTTTAACTAAACCACCTATAAAACCGGCCCCACCGGGGTTGTTGCCTGAACGTAATACTACATCTGTTGAAACACAAGGCTTATTAACAGTAACTTTTTTGGCTTTATCCCAACGTGTTTCTTTATCATAATATGTAGGGAGGCGGTTGCTATAAAATGCCGCACCTGAATCCAATGCTGCTTTTATTAAATAATCACCTGAAGGTACATTGTTAAAGCTATAAGTTGCGTTTGTAGATGAGTTGAAAAAGGCAGAATCTATAGCAGTGAGAATAGTATCATTGGTTAGCGAATCAATGGTTATACTAATTAGCCACACCCTACCTGAATCTGCTTTTTGATTATTGTTTCTATAGATAGTTCCGTTAATACTATTTAATATGCTAATTGTTTTGCAAACAGTATCTGTACAAGTATTGGCAGTATCGGTAGCAATTAAACATACCGTATAGTTACCACCTGTATTGTATGTAGTATTTGGGTTTTTTACAGTTGAAGTTTGCGAGTTACCAAAATCCCAACTAAAATTTGTTACTGCTGATGAACTGGTATTAGTAAAAGTTATACTCCCGCATGAGTCAGTATATGTAAAACCTGCGTTCAAATAATCTGAATTAAAAACAACATACTTACTTATTGAGTCTTTACAATTATTTAAAGTGTCTTCTGCTATCAGACTTACTAAATATGAAAATCCACAACCCCTTGCATTGTAAGTATGAGAAGGGGCTTTGAGTACAGAGGTATTTAAGTCCCCAAAATCCCACTTAAATTTATTTGCCGTACTTGAGGATGAGTTAGTAGTATTAAAAGTTGTTCTGTACGTTGTGTAGGTAAAGTCAGCCTTAAAACCAATACATAGAGAATTATTGTAAGTTGTTATTACTTTACATATTGAATCTTTACAACCACTTATTGTATCGGTAGCAACAAGGCATACCGTATAAACTCCTCCGGTATTATATATATGAGTTGGGTTTTTAGCAGTTGAAGTTTGTCCGTTACCAAAAGTCCAAGAAAACTTGTGTGCAGTATTAGAGCCTGTATACGTGAAATGTGCAGTATCAGAACGTATGCTATCACTAAAACTTGCAGAAAAACCGGCACATGGATTAGGAGTGGTTATGGTTATTTGTCTGCATATAGAGTCTGAACAGCTATTGATTGTGTCTTGTACAAATAAACATACTGTGTAAACCCCACCTGTATTATATATGTGAGTTGGGTTTTTTGCAGTAGAAGCTTGTCCATTTCCAAAAGTCCAGAAAAATTTGTTAGCTCTAGAAGAACCATTACTAATAAATGTTGCAGTATCAGTCCTAATACTATCAGTAAATGAAGCGTTGAAACCAATACATGGATTAGCGGAAATGACAATATTCTTGCAGGTAGTGTCTCTACAACCATAAACAGTGTCTGATGCAACCAAACATACTGTATATGTACCTGAGCTATTATATAATGTGGAGGGATTTTTTGCAGTAGATGTTTTGCCATTTCCAAAGTCCCAATAATAGCTGTTAGTATTAGGGGGTGATGTATTAGTGAATACTACAGCTGAGCTTCCAAGAGTATTTGAAAAACTAGCTGTAACCAATGAACAATTGCGTGTTCTGTCTACAGAACGGCAAACGGAATCTTTACAACCTTTTATAGTATCAATAGCAACTAAGCAAGCAGTATAGTTTGCATAGGCACTGCTATAATTATGTGCAGGGTGCTTAGCAGTTGAAGTTTGACCGTCACCAAAGTACCATTTAAATTTATTTGGATTTCCCTGAACTGATAAATTGGTAAATATTGTTCTCTTACCATAAGAAGAGTCTATAAAATTAGCTTGTACGTTACATGTATCGCAATATTTAAAGTTAACCTTTAATGTATCGGGTCCTATTTTTAAAGTATCATAAAAACCTTGCTGTGTAAGCGTATCAAAAGAACTTTTACACCCTATCATATTAACAGTAATAGGGTAATAACCACAAGTGTATGCAATTGAAAGTGAAAAAGAATATTTACCTGAAGTGTCTGTTAAGGTAGAGTCTTTAATGTTGCAAGTAGATGGTGAGCTGAAAAAGTTTATCCAAACTTTTTGATTTGCTGTCTTTTTATCAATTTGGCCACATACAACAACTGTTCGTTGAGCTTTTAGTGCCATACTTCCTAAAAACAATGTGAAGAGAATTAGTATTAATTTTTTCATGATTACAGTAATTGTTTGTAGTAGTAAGTACGTAAACTAATTTAGATAGGTTGGGAACTTAGTAACTAAAGATATTATTTTTTACTTAATTGTTGCGCAACGCTTCGTGGATGATACAACGCTATAACCGATTTTAAGTATTCTCTATCTAGGTGGGTATAAATTTCAGTGGTAGTAATACTCTCGTGCCCTAACATTTGTTGTACGGCACGTAAATCCGCTCCACCTTCTACCAAGCTTGTTGCAAAGGAGTGGCGAAATGTGTGCGGGCTTATTTTCTTCTTAATTCCCACAGTGGCAGCTAACTTTTTAATGATTAAAAAAATCATTACGCGTGAAAGTCTTCTACCTCTTCGATTCAAGAAAACAATATCTTCCTCTCCATGTTTCGGAGCAATTAGTTTACGGTGGTGATTTATATATAGCTCAATACTTTTAATGGCATTTTCTCCAATTGGTACTAAGCGCTCTTTGTTTCCTTTACCTACCACTTTTATAAATTCATCATCAAAAAACAAGTTACTTATTTTCAGTTCAACAAGCTCTGTTACACGTAAACCACAACTGTAAAGTGTTTCTAGTATTGCTTTGTTTCTATGTCCTTCAGGCTCACTTAAATCTATAGCAGTAAGCATTTTATCAATTTCTTGCACATTAAGTACAACGGGCAGTTTTCTACCCAATTTAGGCATTTCAATCAATTCAGTAGGGTCGGTATCTACTTCATCTTCAAGCAATAAATATTTATAGAAAGCTCTTATACCTGAGATTATCCTAGCCTGCGAATTGGGTGTCATCCCCAATTCGGTAATCCATTTAAGAAAGTCTTTAAGGTTATTTGCAGTTACTTCTGAGGGGTTGGGAGACAGCTTGTTTATCTCAAAAAAATAGGTAAGCTTTTCAATATCGTGTTCATAAGCAGCAATAGAGTTTTGCGATAAAGATTTTTCTAATTGTAAAAACTGTTTAAAACCCTTTATTGTGCTTTGCCACATTAAACACAAATGTAACTAATAGTATTTTGTGTGCCTATAAACTAAAAAGGAGGGCAAAAGCCCTCCTTTTAAAATCTGTTTATTTAAAGTTTATTTCACCTTTGTTTCAATTACATGGAGCACTTCTTCTTCTCTATGCACAAAGAATATAATCTCGCAATTCTCTGCTTTCCACTCAGGTTTTAGCTCTAATGTAAAAGACTTTTCAACTACACGGTTTGCAACAGGTAAAGTAATGCCTTGTGGTAAAAGTGTTTGCTTAAATGCAGGCATTTCTCTCAATACATGGTCGTGCTCATAGTCAGGTTCTATTTGCCCGGGTTTTGACGAAGCCTCATCTTGCTGTGGGCTAATAATTTTGCTTTCGGCAATGGCAATACTAAAAAACGGTGGAGTACCTAAACTATCTGTAAAAACAGCTCTAACTTTTACTTTTAAATTTCTAGAGCCCTCATCGTACTCATGCTCTATGTATAAGTTTACAGGAGTTTTTTCAGCCAAACGTTGTGTAACGAAAGTTTCCCAAACCCCTGCAGTTGATGATTTTAATATTCTATCTACCGTTCCGAAAGGCAACCCTGTGGGGCGACCAACAATATCTAATATTTGTGCTCCGTATTTGGTGCGTAAGTCTTCTTCACCGGCAAACGGAGTAGTAAACCCTTGGTATTCCGAGCTATGTATTCCCAAAGCACTTACCTTACCCGGATATTTATTTCGCAAGCTTTTTATAACTCTATGTCCCTTAGGGCAGTTTTTGCATCTAACTCCGGTAAAATCTTCAATTAAAACACCCTTGTTTTGTGCAGTCTCAGGCTGGGTAGTAATATAAGTTGAGTCTGTAAAGCTAACAGCGGGTTTTTCTAATATAATACCGGGATTATCTTCTTTACAAGCTGTAAAAGCTAAAACCAAAGAAAATAATGGTAACCAATGTTTATATGATAATTTCATGAGCATCTAATATACATTAAAAGACGTAGTTTTTTAAAATGTTGTTGTAACAGCTACCCTAACACCATTAAAAGCAGGTTCAACACGGCATATACCACCTGTACAATTTACCCCCGCCACTTGTTTTTTATATTCGGCAGTAAAGCGGGTAGTGCCTTGCAGGTATGAAGCAAAAAAGGTGTAGTAGTGTATTTGTTCTGACGAAATAACTTCTTGTGGGGTGCCGGGAGTACGTACAGGGTCTGTATTTACCATATCACCAACAGCAAATGAAAGTTTAGGAGCTATATTGTACTCTAAAACAGCATTTACAAAACTACCTTGGTCTCCATCGGTTTGCAGGTACTGCCACTCAAATCTAAGTGATTGTTTACGGTTAATCTTATAGTTAAACTCTCCAAAAGGAGTAAGTGTTTCAACATTTGGGGCTAATGAGTTTAACTCATAAATTTTTTGGTTGTAGAATACACTTTGGAAACCTAATTTCATTTTCCATTTTTTATTAAGTTTCAATAGCATATCTACATAATACTCTCTAAATAATTGAGTTGTTTTTCCCGGTACTACAGCATCACTTTGTACGTAAGAGTAGTTCCCTGTAAAAGATACTTTTTTATTAGGCGTCCATATAAAATCAGCTTGTATTCCTTCTTCACCTAGTTCCTGTGCAAAAGGATTATACCTGGCTAATAATCTGTAGGTATTTTGACGGGTTAAGGCGGGTAAATAAGTAATTATTCCATTAAGCAATAAAGCATTAGGAGAACTTCTAAATTGGAAACTCTCTATTTTTCTGGCTTGTACATTTATACCGAAACCTTTTGTAGCAAACGATGCACTTGCCGAATATATTCTTCCATCGCTGCCAAATAAATCTGCGGTTAATGCATTACGCAGGGCCTCAGCAGTTTTGTAAGCATACTCAAAGTTTAGGTTCAGCCTTCTAAATATATTTATTGAGGTGTAACCTGTAAAAGCGTATGTGTTGTATTTAGGAATAAAACGTTCTTCAAGCGGTTTGTTATTTATTTCAGTAACCAAACGGTTCATAGTGGCATCGTCTAACGTACGGTTAACGGCACCTGCACCAAGATTAAAATTGAAGTTTTTGCTTATTCTAAATCCTTTTTCAGCATTTGCCCCAGAAATTGATTGTCTCGAAAACTCAAAACGGGTGTCTTCAAGGGTTGTCGGGTCGAAAAACCCTTTTTGATTTCCTGTAAAAGCTTTTACAAAAAAATCATCACTTATCTGATATTTCAGTCTTGCACCTTGCACAGCATAATCAATACCAATCAAACGGTCTTCAAAAGCACGGAATATTAGCCCTGAACCAATTTGGTCGTAAAAGCTACCCACGGTAATGTTTAAGTTTCTTATGTCCTTGCTTACACTCCAAAAACCTATACCATGGTTACTATAAGAAGCGAAAGGAGCAAGAAGAGGAGTGTTAGAGAAAAAATCGTAACGTAGATTAAAATCAAACCCTCTTACCTTATAATTAAGGAACAAAAAACTCTCGTTACTTGATAATTGCTTGGTGTATTGGGGGGGTAGTTGCCCTAATTTTTCATCTTTAATATAGAAGTTGCTGCTGGTTTGAAAGTTGCCCGATAGCTGACCATAATCTTGAGCGAAAGCAGTGCCTACAATAAAAAATAGTAGGGTAGTGGTTAGTAATTGTTTTAGCACAGTAGGTTATTTTGTGTTTTTAGACGTTCAATATTATTGAAATGTTATTGAAAATCCGTGTTTTAACATTAACCAAATAGAATTTTAAAATAAAACAACGGATTTTGGAACTTTGCCCGCATGTCTAAATCTTCAAACATGCATGAAATGGTTTCTTGTAAAGTCTTATTTTTTGAAGCTTTGTTTACTACCATGTTGAACAACCACGGGTATTTACAAAGTTTTTGCATGGTATGGCTAAGTTTTAACTCGCTCCATAAATAACGGTATACATCCTCGTCGTATGATGCTAATGTGGCGGCACTAAAATTTTTTACTGCTAATCCTTTTTTTACCACCTCAGCTGCAAACCTTCCACATATCATAGCGTTGCCTATACCTTCACCCGTAAACGGGTCTATTAAGCTTCCCGCATCGCCGGTAAGTAAAAAATTATCTCCGCTTAGCTTTCTTTTTTTAGAGCCTAGGGGTAAGCCCCAGCCCTGTATTTTACCTTCTAAAGTTGCATTGGCAAAACGAGGGGCTATTTTTTGGTTCTCATTTATTATTTTCAGCATCCCTTCTCGCAAATTCACCTTCTTTTTACTAGCTGATTTACTTAAGATACCTGCACCAATATTTGCCATTCCGTTAGGCAATGGGAAAATCCAGAAATAACCGGGTAGCAACTCATCTAAAAAATGAAGTTCTATATAATTTTGAGGGTGCATACCCTCAACACCTTTGTAGTAAGCTCTTATGCCTGCACAATAATGGTTAGGCTCCATTTTTATGCCCCCAAGTTTTTTGCCCACAACACTTCTATCGCCTTCAGCACCAATAAGTAGTTTTGTGAAGACAGTGATTTCTTTTCCTTCTTTTTTCAAATGAACTACATGTCCATTATCAGCAGTAACAATATCTTTAAGTTCAGTGCCTTGCCAAAAGGTAGCATATTGAGGGCTGATTTTGCTAACCAAAAAATTATCAAAATCTAAACGTTTCGATATAAAGCCGGGGGCATGTTTTTCTTTACTAATATCACTTTTAAAAGGAATATCTATGTAGTTGTAGTTTGGAGCTACAAACTTTACACCCCAACTGGGTGTATATTCAGTAGGAATCGTAGCTATTTCTTCAACAATAGAAGGGTCTAGCTTTTTAAATACTTCAACTACTTTTCCGCTTAGTGCATCACCACAAATTTTATCTCTGGGGAAAGTAGCTTTATCAATGATAATGTGCTCTATACCCTCTTTTGCCAGAAAAAGAGAAGTAGTTGCTCCGGCAGGTCCTGCGCCTGCTATTAAAACATCGGTTGTATAATCGTAAGTGCTGATGCGGCAAAAATAGTTTTTTGCAAGCTTTGTAATACTACTTTATCAAAGAAACTCTTTGCACCGTATTAAACTCACTGCTATTACTAAGTGTAACAAAGTATACACCAGCCTTTTGTGTTTCTAGATATAAGGTATAGCTGGCGACATCATTTTGTAACGTACCTTGATAAATGTCTCTACCCAATATATCGGTAACATGTATGGTTAGCACACCACTATATTGTTGTAAATCACGGGTGATGGTAATTGCGCCTGTTGTAGGGTTGGGAAAGAGTTGAATGTTGAGTTTTTTTGTAATTGTTGGTATGCTGTTACTTTTCTTTCTGGTATTTAAGAAATTAATTCCACCCCTAAAATTCCCCATCATAAGAATGGGTCTTGCATTTGTGCTATCGCTAAGCAAAGGTGCAGCAGGGATAATTCTTGAGCCAAAGTCAATCCCGTCAAATTTTTCGGTAATATCATTTAACACAAACTCTTTAGTTTCTATAAAAGAGTCGTTAATGTTCTTAATATCTGAATATAACCAAAGTTTTCCGCTTTCAGCACCTACCACTAAATCCCAGTTGCCGTTATTATCCAAATCAGCAAAATAAGGGGCAGCAAACCCCGTAGTAGAGTATTGCAAGGTTGAATCTTCTATTTCGGCCGTAGTGTCATTTAATTTATATTGCCAAAACGGTTCTGCTACAAGCACTTTACCTAATGAATCTATGGTTGGAGTGCTTGAAAACTGTGGAGAAGTGGCAGTACCGGTATTTTTATAAAAGGCTAAAAATCCGTTTCCTTTTCCTATTACTAAATCTATAAGGTTATCCTTATCCAAGTCTACCAGCTGTGGTACGGCAGCAGTACCCACATCTATGTCCATATATTTTTTTACAGGGGCAGCAAACGATAAACTATTAGTAATTGAATTGTTTTGATAATAATATAGTTGTCCTTCTGCATTGCCAATTACCATATCCTGCTTCCCATCATCATTCAAATCTCCAAAAGTGGGCTTTAAATCACGGATACTGTCTTTTATTAAATCTAAATAGTCAAACACATTATCATGAGTGAATTCAGCGTTGGTTTTGCCTCCGGTATTTTTAAAAAGTGAAATTCTATCAGCTTTGTTAAATGTTTCAGTAAACTCACCCCTGTGTGCTACCAGCATATCCAAATCACCATCACCGTCAGCATCTACAAATCTTGGTGTTACGCCTGAGCCGAAATCTAAAGTCAGTTCTTGTAAAAAATTGGTTCTTTCAATTACAAAGTCAGGCTTAATATTGGTGCCATTATTCTTATAAAGCCAAATTTGCTTTTTGTTTTTCACACCAGCATCGGCATTGGGGGCAACCACTAAATCTTTGGCGTTTGAACCAATATTAGCATCAATATAAAATGCTGCGGGGAATGTTGATATATCTATAGGGTTTAGCTTGGGAAAAACAGTATCGTACTGCACAATTGAATCAATTGGATGCGAAAAATCGCTTTTGCCGTTATACAACAAGGTTAGTTCATCGTAGGTAGCATCCCCTAATAGTAAATCTTTGTCATTATCATCATCTACATCAAGCAATAACATGGTAGAGCCTGCATGCACTGCCGAAGTATAGTACCTGCCACTAAAACAAGGGACACCCAAAGTTATTGAACGGTCTTGGTTGCTTTCACTAAAGCCTCCCCAACAACCGTCATAAAACCTAAATGTTAAACTGTCAAGCGGGTAACCCTTTTCTTTTGCTTCATTACCATATAAAGTAATGAGTGTGGTTGACGAGTTGAACGATAAGATATCTAAATCACCATCGCCGTCAACATCATCAATAGCTGAAATATCATCAGCAATCCAAAAAATGGGTGCTTCAGGTAATGCAGGATCATTTTGGTCTGCTGTTAATTCTTTTTCAACCAGTTGAAACTTTGGGATGCCTCCCGTAGATATATTTTTGTATACTGCTACTGCTTGCGGATGGAAATAGGCATCAGCAGCAGTAAAAATATCTTCTTTTCCATCGCCGTTATAATCTGCCAATAATGCCCATGAATGCATATTGGGGAAAGCAAATTCATACCCGGGAGCATAAATCCAATTTGAACCTTGTCCATTGGGATGTAGAAAAGTTAGTACCTTGTTGCTAGACCTATCAAAAACAAAAAGGTCTTTCTTTCCATCTGCATCTAAGTCTATATTAGAAAACTGCGGCGAAATGAAACCACCTACAAAGGGATATGGTATAGTATTATTTGAAGCACTATTAAATACAAGGGAATTATTTAAAAAATACCTAGGGCTTTGTGCTGATGCAATTAATACAATACTTAAGAAGCTAAGTAGTAAAAATAATTTTTTCATAGTTTCATAAACCTTTGTTGCGGGTGTGAGTTTACTTAATTAAAGAAACTCTCTCCACGGTTCTAAACTGTCTACCATCGCTAAGGGTAATATAATACACGCCTGCCATTTGGTTTTGTAGTGAAAGGGTGTAATTGCTAATCCCTTCTTGTAATGTTCCGTAATAAACTTCACGCCCAAGAATATCATTAATGTGAATTACCAACTCACCATCGTATTGCTGTAAATCTCGGGTTATATTTACCATGCCCTTAGTAGGGTTTGGGAATATATTGACGGCAAGTTCTTCAACAATTTCAGGTACGCTTATAGATAATTTGGTTGAATCTCTTTCAGCATTTAAAAAGTTTAAACCACCTCTAAAGTTACCAATCAAAATTACGGGTATTGCATCTGCACTATCACTTAGTAATGCTGCCTCGGGCAGCACTCTAAATCCAAAGTCTATTCCTCCAAACTCTTTGCTTAAGTTATCGTACACAAATGTATCTATCTCTACAAAAGAGCCATTCAGGTTGTTATCAATATTCTCAAACAACCATATTTTTCCGTTTTGGCTACCCAAAATCAATTCACGCTCACCATCTTTGTCAAGGTCGCCAATATAAGGCGCCGCAAAGCCACTAAAATCATAAGTTTTAACAGAGTCTATAATCTCACCTGTAACATTGTGTAATACATAGTACCAGTAAAAATCATTCACATATACATTCCCCAGTGTATCAATTGTTGGTAGAGAATCGAATTGAGGTGCAGTTTTAGTGCCCTTATTCTTATAAAAGTTTATAAAACCACCACCAGTGCCTATAACCAAATCAAGTAGGTCATCATCATCCAAATCTATAATTTGGGGTGCGGCACTAAACCCCACATCAATACGCATATAGTCTTTAACCGGCGATGCAAAAGATAAATTACCTGTAGTATTATTTTGATAATAGTGTAGTCGTCCGTCAGCATCGCCAATTAGCATATCCTGTTTTCCGTCTCCGTTTAAGTCTCCAAAAGCAGGTTTCATATCGCGGATACTGTCTTTTATTAAGCCCAGATAATCAAATGTATTATCCTGCGTAAACTCAGCATTGGTTTTATCACCTGTATTTTTAAAAAGCGTTATTCTATCAGCTTTGTTAAAAGACTCTCTAAACTCACCCCTGTGTGCTACCAAAAGGTCTAAATCTCCATCGGCATCTACATCTAAAAATCTTGGTGTGGCTCCAGAGCCAAAGTCAATTGTCCATTCTTGTAAAAAGTTAGTTTTTTGTAGTGCGAAAATCGGTTTAGTGTTAGAGCCATTATTTCTATACAACCATATTTGGTTGGTATTTTTTCCGCCGGCACCTATGTTAGGTGCCACTATTAAATCTTTTGAAGCAAAACCGGTATTAGCATCTACATAATAAGCAGCGGGGAAATTATAAATTTTAGCTTTTGTAGTGCCTGTAACGGGGAAAACTGTGTCGTATGCAATCATAGAGTCATACGGCCAGTTCATATCACTTTTACCGTTGTATACAATAGATAACTCATCAAACGATGCGTCGCCCAATATTAAATCTTTGTCGTTATCGTCATCAACATCAATCAGCAACATGGTAGAGCCTGCATGTGCCCCTGCTTTGTAATATCGCCCACCAAAACAAGGTACACCCAAAGTAATTGAACGATCTGTAAAACTTTCTCTAAAACCGCCCCAACATTCATCGTAGGTTCTAAATGTTAAGCTGTCTAAAGAATAGCCTTTCTCAACAGCCTCATTGCCATACAGGGTAATTGATGCCGCCGAAGCATCAAAAGATAAAATATCTAAATCTCCGTCTCCATCAACATCATCAATGGCTGAAATATCATCTCTAATCCAATATACAGGGGCTTCAGGAAGTCCTTGAATATTTTGTTCGGCAGTAAGTTCAGCCGCTACCAATTGAAACTTTACATTATTACCAACTGAAACATTTTTGTAAACTGCTATTGCTTGCGGATATAAATTAGCATCAGCAGCAGTGAAAATATCTTCTTTTCCATCACCATTATAATCTGCCAATAACGCCCATGAATGCATTGAAGGGAATCCCATTTCATAGTCAGGGGCATAAACCCAATTGGTCATTGGACCTTGTGCATTTAAAAAAGTTAATACTTTGTTTGTAGCTCTATCAAAAACAAAAAGGTCTTTTTTGCCATCACCATTTAAATCAATATTTGAAAATTGAGGAGATATAAAGCCCCCCATAAACGGATAAGGAATGGTAGAGTTATTAGCTCTTTTAAATGTAAGAGAATTATCTAAAAAGTACTTAGGGCTTTGTGCAAATGAGAAAATATAGCAAGCCACTAAGGCAAACAAAAGTGTAAGCTTTTTCATGTAGTTTATAATCCGGATGTATATTTATAGAGTGTGATTTTTAATAATATGTTGCCCAAAATAACAAAAATAATAAGGGCAAAGTTTTTAAATCCATAAGAACTGCTAATCTTGCACAAGTAATATGCAACAATTATCATCCATAGAACAATTGTATAGGTTATACAGCCAACAGTATAGGGTATGTACGGACACCAGAAATATATTGCCAAACAGCATTTTTTTTGCTTTAAAAGGAGCAAATTTTAACGGGAATGCTTTTGCCGTGGAGGCACTAAATAAGGGTGCAGCGTATGCAATTGTTGATGAAGGTATAAATACTACTAATGATAGGGTTTTAAGAGTGCAAAACGTACTGCAAACTTTGCAGCAATTGGCAAATTATCACCGCAAGCAATTAAGTATTCCGTTTATAGCTATTGGGGGAAGTAATGGAAAAACCACCACCAAAGAGCTACTTAATTCTGTATTGAGTCAAAAATTTACAACCTATGCTACTAAGGGGAATTTAAACAATCATATAGGTGTACCGCTTACCTTGTTAGCTATTAAACCCGATGTGGAAATGGCAATTATAGAAATGGGAACTAACCAACCCGGTGATATGGAAGAGCTTTGCAATATTGCCGAACCTGATTACGGTATAACTACAAATATTGGTAAAGAGCATTTAGAAGGCTTTGGCAGCCTTGAAGGGGTTGCCAAAGAAGAAAGTGTACTCTATTTACATTTAATGAAAAATGGTGGGCTTGCTTTTGTAAATGCTAATGACGAGTGGCTTACCCGCATGGCATCTCGCTTAGAAAAGGTTTACAAATACGGCTATAATACCACTGATAAAAAAATAGTTAATGCTGATTATATAGGAGAGTTAATCACAGCCAATCCTTTTATAGAGTGTAAACTGCCAAATATTAATGAGAAAGTAAAAGCACAATTAAGCGGTGAGTTTAATTTCCAGAATATAATAGCAGCGGCTGCTATCGGTAATTATTTTGAAGTTGGAGGTGAGCAAATAAAAACAGGGATTGAAAGTTATGCCCCTACGAATAATCGTTCACAAGTAGTTGTAAAGGGTAGCAATACTTTATATATGGATTGTTACAATGCCAACCCCAGTAGTATGGAAGTAGCATTAAAAAACTTTGCCTCTTTTGAGCACAAAAATAAAATTGTGGTTTTGGGCGATATGTTTGAGTTGGGAGAATTTGCCGAAGCTGAGCACAAAGCCATAATGGAATTATGCAGAGAACTGGGTTTTGAGAATGTATACACTGTGGGAGAATTGTTTACCCCCTATGCTGATATAGTAAAAGCAAAAACCTTCAAAACCTCAACAGAGCTGGCAGAAAACTTTAAACAACACCCACTTAAAGATACTTATATACTATTCAAGGCTTCACGGGGCATAGCTTTAGAAAAAGCTGTTGAGGGAATTTCTTAACCTGCCTAACATTTCACTTTTTGGCTACGTTTTACTGTTAATGCAACTGAATTGCAGTTTTTGCAAAACACAATACTCACGTATGCAAAAACTGCAAATTTAGCGTTGTAGCAAAGGATTATTTTTGCTTAATCTAGGTGGATTTAAAATTTAAAATTATTTACCAGTTGCCTTATTGGCAAATTACCTTATTAACCATTGGGTATTTTTTACTGCTATATTTTGGTTTGGGATATGTTTTTAACAGCTGTTGTAAGTGGCTGTATAAAAAGAAGTGGATTAACAAAATTGAAGAGAAAGACCCTAACCCAACCCAAATTAAGAGAGAGATAAAAAACTCGATAATATCCATACTTGTATTTGGATTTTCAGGGTTGCCTATAGTTTATTTATTAAGGAAATCATATATAACTGTTATTCCTGATACTTTTTTAAATGTAGTAGTGGGTTTGGTTATTCTAACGTTGTGGAATGAAGTGCACTTTTTCATTATCCATCGATTGTTACACACACCTTACCTGATGAGAAAAGTACATTTTAAGCATCATGCCTCAACAACACCTACAATTTATAGTATTTATAGCTTCCATTGGTTTGAAGCACTACTATTAAGCACTGTTCCCTTAAGTGTTTTGTGGATGGGGAGTTTTCCAATAATGGCTTTCGCTTTGTTCCCCATAGTAAGTATACTTTTAAATTTTGCAGGACACTGTAATTACCGGTTCGGAAATGGCAAAGGCAATGCTTTAAGTCTTTTTGCTACACGCCATAATGAGCACCATACCAAAAGAGCTAAAAACTATGGTTTTGCTCTGTTTCTGCTAGATAAACTGAATAAAAAAATTAACAAACTATGAATAATGTATATATAAATGCTATCGGAGCCTTTTTGCCCGGGGACCCAATTGATAATGAAGCTATTGAGCAACATTTGGGTAGGGTACATAATAAACCCAGTTCTTTAAAAAACAGAATCTTAAAGCAAAACGGCATTAAAACCAGATATTATGCTTTAGATAATAAACAACAAAGCAAGTACAGCAATGCTTCCCTTGCTGCCAACGCAGCCAAAAATGCCATTGAAAAAAGCAAGCTTTCACTAAAAGATATTGAACTTTTGGCTACAGGCACTACACAAGGAGATTTACCTGTGCCCGGTTTTGCCAGTATGGTGCATGCACAATTAAGCATTCCCCAATGTGAAGTGGCAAGTTTTCAAAGTGTATGTTCAAGCGGTATAATGGCAATAAAAGATGCCTACTCGCAAATCAGGATGGGGGAAAAGCAAAATGCTTTGTGTATTGGTAGTGAGTTTGCCAGCAGAATGTTTAAAAGCAGTCGTTTTGAAGGGCAAAAAGCAGAGGCTTTGCCTTTTGATACTGAATTTTTGCGCTGGATGCTTAGCGATGGTGCAGGGGCTTTAGTATTGGAGAATAAAAAGCGGGATGGTAGTTTATCACTAAAAATTGATTGGGTAGATTTACGTTCGCACGCCAATGATTTTCCTTTGTGCATGTATACGGGGAAGAATGATAACAAAAACGAAAATGAACAAACTTGGCTGGATTACCCTGATTATGAAACAGCAGCAAAGGCAGGAGCAATCAACCTGAAACAAGATGTGCGATTACTTAATGATGTGATAAAAACAGGTGTAGCACATTTTTTTGAATTGATTGACAAAGGAAAAATTGAAGTAGACAATATAGATTGGTTGTGTTGCCATTACTCATCAGAGTATTTTAAAAAACCTATTCAAGAATTATTAATTAAAGGAGGAGCTAATATTCCAGAAGAAAAATGGTTTAGCAACCTTACTATAAAAGGTAATACAGGGGCAGCATCTATATTTATTATGCTTGAAGAATTATTCTATTCAGGCAAATTAAAAGAAGGCGATACTATTTTATGTATGGTTCCCGAGAGTGGCAGGTTTATTACCTCATTTATGCAACTTACCGCTGAAGGAGCTACCCAAAAAAACAATAAATATGCTATACGGCAACCCGAAGCCCCCGAACTGAATATTGAAAAACGACCCCAAGCCGAATGGTTGGTGAGACAGCTTACCCAAATATGGATTGCCTTTGAGACCGACCTGTTGAAAGTACCTATTATAAAGAAGATACATGACGGGCAACTTTCTATAGAAGACTATAAGCTGTTGCTGATTGATTTAAGGCAACAGGTTATTGATGGTTCACAATGGATAGCTCGAGCAGCTTCAAATATTGATATTAAGTTGTTTGATTTGCGTTCGGCATTTATAAAACATACAGCTACAGAACACAAAGACTACCAAATGCTAGAGAAAAACTTTGTAGCTCTGGGCGAGAATTTGGCAACAATACAAAGTGGTGAAAAAAATATAGGTAGTGCAGCACTTTCATCATTTATGTTTCAGCAAGCCAGTAAGCCTAACCCTGTTGATTTACTGGGTTCAATGTTTATTATAGAAGGTATAGGGAAACGGTTGGCTGCCTTTTGGGGTAATATGATTAAAGAACAATTGAAATTAACTAAGGAGCAAGTTTCGTTTTTTACCTACCATGGTGAAGCCGATGAACACCATTTTCATAATTTAGAGCAAGCACTTAACCATCCTAAATTAACCATGGATATTGCTAAACAGATAGCAAAGACGGCAAAAACAACAGCGAAACTTTGGAAGATGCAGTTAGAAGAATTGGGTAATTATTAAAAGCTAAAAAGTGTAATGCAATGACAAAAGATTTTTTAAATATAGAAAAGCACGATAACCGAGACCCTAACCCTTGGTTGGCTATGTATTTGGATAATAGTATCCCTTTTAATAAAGATACTAAAGAGGCTTTAATGCGAGATAACAACTCACGCTCAACAAAATACCTGTTGCCCTTTATAAGCCTATGGTCTAAAATAACTATGTTCTTTATTCATGTTTTAAAGTTCTTTTTCCCAAAGCTTATTGATTCATCAAAAACATTGCATAGGATTTTGGCTTGGGGGCTAAAGCGGTTTGTTAGCCCTGATGCTAATTTGCTTATTTTCAGGCATTTTCATGTAGGTAGTGAAATACTGCAGTTTATAGCAAAAAATATTGATGGTGTTGATATACCCACAAGCCCTATTAAGCCTAAAAATTTTCAGGATGTAAAAGATGATATTTTTTTAAAGCACGATTTAAACCTATACAACTTTGTAATTAACCTAAACAAACAATTGGCTGATAACAAAGTGGAACTGAAAGGGAAAGAAAACCTTAATTTAAGTATGATTACCGAGGGAAGGTTTGACCATATAGAATTCCCAAAAAAATGGACAAACGTTCTAGACTTACGTTCAGCTATTGAATTATTTACTCCTTTTTATCAATTATTCCTTACTGCTAACGATTTTGTGCGTGCAACTAATTCATTACAACTGGATGAAACAATAGGTATTTATGCCTCTAAAATACTAAATAGTCCCGCACATTTAGGGCTTATAAATAACCGACATCCTATGGTCCCACTAAATACTTATAGTGCCGCTTTTAGGTTGGTGTTGCATGGGCTGGCGGCTGAAACACTGCATGCTGTTTTAGTGAGTATTAAACAAAACAAAAACCGCGATGGTATTATAGTTAATGCAACGCTTAATAAACAAGATAATTAGGCACCTAGGTTTCTCCAGCCTCGCAAAACAATATTTATATCATTTGCTACACTATAGTCTTTAGCATAAAAGAAATTTAGTTTTTCAGGAGTTATAAAATCGGCGTTGTTAGCAGGAATGTTATTTAAGGGCGAGAGTAATCCCTCTTTAATTTTCGGGAGCACATCAATATTATCTGCCTTAGCATAACCTACTAAAGATTTTTTCCCAATAACGGTATTTAATAACCCAATAAAAGCTTCGGCAGGTTCCTTCAATAGCCACCCTAAAATTGGAAATAATACTATAAGTATTATGGAAGTTATAATATCAAAAACACGTTTGTTTGCAGCCAATGCAGGGTCGGCAATATTAAGCTTTAAATCTACCGTATAAAGTTCCCCATTGGTATTTTTACTATTGCTGCCAATAATATAAAAGCTGTTGCGCGGCACTATTTTAAAATTAATCTGTTCATTGTCCATACGTGTCATCCAACCCATAATTTTATCGGCAGGTATATCACGTGCGCAAAAAATAACTTCGGTTATATCAAACACCTCACATATTTCTTTCAGGTGGTTCATATTACCCAAATACTTGTCAGCATCCTTAAAAGCCCCGTTTACAGATACAAAACCTTTAAAAGTATGCGGTGCATCGGTTTGTTTCAGTAATTCATAAACGCGGTAGGCTTCTTCTTCTTCTCCAGCAATTACCGTATTGTAAGCAAACTGTTGTCCATAATTAATGCTGCGGTATTTGGCAAAGTATACCAGTAATCGCCAGCCTACTAAAAATACAACTCCCCAAAGAGCCCCTAATATTATCAAGGCGCGTGAAAAGCGTAATGAATCAGGCAAGAAAGCATATACTACACTTATCATCACAGTGCCTAAAAACAAACCTTGCAGTATATTTTTAAGCTTGTGTTTTTTGTCATACCCCCCGCTAAGGTAAATACCCAGTAGCCAAAGTAAAACGTATAGTGTACCGTTAAACCACATATAAATAGCCGGATATTCTCCGCCCAAAACGTACCTGTGGTTTTGTTCCCAATATGTTTTCACGTAGTGGTGCCCTGCAAAAAGTACTATAGCATCAGCAAGGGCATGTTTGGTTTTGTCCCAAAACCGCCACGCCAATGCTAAAGCTGCTCTAAACCAAATAGCAATATTTATAAATAAGCTAAACCATTTGGCATTACTGCCTTTGTAGTGTTTTTGGGCAAATATTACCATGGCCCTATAAAACACAAATACATAGTTTACACTGGTTTTCTTAGTGCTCTCGCCTTTGTAGTGTATTATAGTAGTATCGGCAAAGTAGTAGTTTCTATATCCAGCCTGGGTTATGCGATAACTTAAGTCTATATCTTCACCATACATAAAAAAGGTTTCATCAAGCAAACCAATTTTATCTAAAGTTTCCTTGCGGATTAGCATAAAAGCACCAGCAAGTATATCTACTTCATTAGTCTCATGCTCGCTTAGGTACTTTAAGTGATATCGCCCGAATACTTTTGATTTTGGAAAGAGTTTAGCTAGTCCACACATCTTATAAAAAGCAACCGAAGGTGAAGGCAGCCCACGTTTAGATTCAGGTAAAAATTTACCTTTACCATCAATCATTCTAACCCCCAAGCCACCTGCATCAGGTGTGGCATCCATAAACGCTACAACTTTTTCAAAAGTAGTTTCCTCAACTACAGTGTCGGGGTTAAGAAGTAAAACATACTTCCCTGTACTTTCTTTTATGGCTTGGTTATTGGCAGCAGAAAAGCCTACATTTTTTTTATTGGCAATAAGTTTCACCTCAGGAAACTTTTCACGTACCATTTCTACACTTCCATCTACCGAATCATTATCAACCACAAAAACCTCTGTAGGTACTTTTTGGGCAGCCTTTTGCACGCTTAAAAGAGCTTGCTCTAAAAAAGCTTTTACATTGTAGTTAACTATAATTACGGATAACTTCACTTATAACAGTAGTTATATTTGGTAGGGAACACGGTTTAGTATGGAACGGCCCAAAGTAATTTCGTCAGCGTATTCTAGTTCACCACCAACTGAAATACCTTTTGATAAAGTAGAAATATTTACTCCCAAGTTTTTTAATTTTTTGCTCAAGTAAAAGACAGTTGTATCACCTTCAACAGTTGCATTTAGTGCCATTAACACTTCTTTTACACTATTTTTTTCAATACGCTGGGGTATGCTTGCCATATTTAAATCATCAGGACCAATACCGTCGGCAGGGGCTATCATACCACCTAAAACATGATAAATACCGTTGTATTGGGCAGTATTTTCTATAGCAATTACATCACGTAAGTCTTCTACTATACAAAGTGTTGAAGTATCACGATTATGGCTGGCACATATTTCACAAATAGTATCGTCGCTTACATTACCACACTCTTGGCAGTAGCGAATTTTTTCTTTTAATGATGAAATTACTTCGCCCATTTCGTGCACTTCCATGTCAGGCTGTTTCAGTAGAAACAATGCCATGCGTAGGGCAGTTTTTTTACCTATGCCGGGGAATTTTGCAAACTGATTCACTAACTGTTCAAGCGTTTGCGAGGGAAATTGCATACGGGCAAAGTTAGAGTTTTGAAATAGATTTTGTATTTATAACCTAATTTGACAGATTAAAGCAATAGCTAATCCTTATTATAAATTATTTCTTTTGTTTAAAGATGGCGGTTTTTTTAATTTGTAAAAGGTTGCTAAACTTAGGAAAGAGCTAGCAAAAAGAGCAAAGAAAATTTATTGAAGATGGATAACAACATGATGTACGAAATGTTTTTTCAGCAGATGCCTGATGCTGTTTTTGCTATTGAAAGAGACGGTACAATACTTCAAGCAAGTGATAAAGCTCTTCGGCTTTTTGGTTGGAAAAAGGAAGACTTGTTAAAACTGAAAATGGATGAATTACTTGTGAATGAGGTGCCTGACTGGAACAAGTATTATAGTGAACAGTATGAAGCAAAATCTTCTATCAAAAAAACTAAAAAAGAGTTTAGCACTGTAGCACAGCGAAAAAATGGAGAACAATTTTCTGCTGAAATAACAATCAATTCAGTCGATATTCAAAAAACTTCCTCCATTTTTTTAGTTTCCGTTAAAGACATTACTAAAACCAAAGAAATTTATAATCAGCTAAGTGTTAGTAATGAGCAGTTTAAAGGTGCTTTTGAATACTCAGCTATAGGTATGGCATTAGTGTCTGTAGAGGGTAAGTGGCTTAAAGTTAATAAAAGTTTATGCCATACTTTGGGATATACAGAAGAAGAGTTGATGAAAAAAACATTTCAGGATATTACCCATCCTGATGATTTGGAGTTAGACCTTGAACATGTTGGAGAAATGCTACGCGGCGAAATTGAATCGTACCAGATGGAAAAACGGTACTTTCATAAAAACGGTTCAATAGTGTGGGTGCTACTGGCAGTATCATTATCAAAAGATGTAGAAGGCAAGCCTCTCCATTTTGTTTCTCAGATAAAAGATATTACACAGCGGAAAGAAAAAGAAGAAGAGCTTTTACAGTCGATTAACATTATTAGCAGGCAAAATGCAAGGTTAATGAACTTTGCACATATAGTATCTCATAATCTACGTTCACATACAGGGAACTTTCAGTTATTGGTAAACATGCTTGAAGAAGATGAGGAGGATAGGAATTATGTGTTGAGATTATTAAAAGAGAGCTCAAAAACACTAAATGAAACTATTGAGCATTTGAATGAAGTAGTGCAGATACAAACAAATCCTAACATTAGTAGAGAAGATGTTTCACTACAAAAATATATTGACAAAACTATAGATGTATTGGCCGGTGAGATAAACCTACATAAAGTAAAAGTAAAAAATAATGTATCTTCTTCAGTACTTCTAAATTATAACCTTGCGTACCTCGAGAGTATATTGTTAAACTTTTTGTCTAATGCTATTAAATACAGGCATAAAGAGCGAACACCTGAAGTTGAGTTTAACACAAAAGGAGAAGGTGAAAACTTTTTGCTAGAGATAATAGATAATGGGGTAGGAATAAATTTAAAAAGGCATGGGGAAAAACTGTTTGGGCTATATAAAACCTTTCATAGAAATAGTGATGCAAGAGGTGTTGGTCTTTTCATCACCAAAAATCAGGTTGAAGTTATGGGGGGTAAAATTGAGGTAGAAAGTGAACTTAATATTGGTACAACTTTTAAAATATATTTTAATCAATCTGAGCAAGGTTAAAAAAACTTTAAATAAGAATTTAACCTATTTGAGAAGGATATATATTTTAACAATAACACTTTTACTCTTTTTTGTTAGTGATGCACAAACTATTGACAGTGTAGCAAATAAAAATGAGAAATCTTTTTTTAAAGGGTGGCGGATTGCAGGGTTTAGTATTGGTATAGGCGTGTGGCAAAATTTTGATAAATCTTCCGGACTATCATTATTTCAAAATACAACCTCATCAAACGTTTCTGAAACCAAGCTTAACAATGATTTAGAAAATATTAAAAACTACTCAAATTGGTCAGTGGATTTTGACAGCTATGGAGAAAATGTTACCGTTCCATTACGCATAGTTTTAAAGCCCAAAAAAATTGAGCACGGTAAACTTAAAAGCTATGTTGAATTAAATTTGGCATTATTATACAGCCTTCAACATCATACTACCTACCTAGAAGGGTGGGAGTCTACATCTTCTACAACAAAAAGCTATAACACATCTTACAGAGTAGAAACAAGAAACTTCGCTATAGATGGATTAATAACCTTGCAAACTCCCGGTATTTTTTCTTTGTTCTCATTATATAGCGGTATTGGTGTAAACGTAGGTGGTAATTTTGATAATTTTGTTTATTCAAGTGCTTCTTTAGAGAGAGAACGAGATAACAATCCTTTCTCAACAAGTACATCTAAAACAATTATTTCTTCAACCAACAGTTTTTATTTGCCTGTAGCTTCTTTTGGTTTTTATACTCCTTTAGGTTTAAAGTTAAATATCTCTAAACACAGCAACTTGTTTATTGAATATACTTTTAGCAGAAAAACTTTGGTTTTTAGTGATTTGTATCCAAAATCGTTTTGGTATAAAGGTTTTGGTGTAGGCTACCGTTATAAAATCTCAAAAAAGAAGAAGAAAAAGATACCTATAAGTACGCCTGCAAAATCGCCTAAACCATTTTATTAACAGTACAGTTGTGCATTGCCAACTTTATACTATTTTTACGCGCAATGGATTCATACACCACCCTTTTGGTTCTGTGCTGCTTGGTTGTACTGTCGTACTTATTTGATATTGTGGCGAGAAAAACCCGTTTTCCATCGGTAATATTACTAATGCTGGTAGGTGTAGGCATGCAGTTTATTTTACCTGAAGATATACTTTCAAAAAACATTGGTAATCTATTGCAAGTACTAGGAACCGTGGGACTTATTTTGATTGTTTTGGAAGGGGGGATGGATGTACATATAACTAAGGAGAAGAAGTGGCTTATACTCAGGTGCTTGCTCTCCTCCCTTATAGTACTGTTAGCCTCGTCGTTTCTATTGGCAGGAGTTTTTTACCTGTTAGTAGATGCACCATATTACAGTTGTTTTGTAAATGCTGTGCCATTATCAGTTATTAGTAGTGCCATTGCTATACCTAGTGCAGCTAGTTTATCACCAGAAAATAAGGAGTTTGTAGTTTACGAATCTACATTTTCAGATATTTTGGGTATTATTCTATTCAACTTTGTTGTAACCAACGATAGTATTGATTTTGCTGCGTTTGGAGGACTTTCTCTACAAATAGTATTGGTAACAATTCTGTCAGCAGCTTTTTCATTGGTTCTATTTAAAATGATTGAGCAAATTACCCATAAAGTAAAATTCTTCTTAATTCTGGCATTGCTTATAATAATGTATGTATTGGGCAAGAACTATTTGCACTTACCTTCACTATTAATGGTGTTCATATTCGGGTTGCTGCTTAGCAATAGAGAAATGTTTATTCTTCCCCAAATAAAAAAATATTTTAATACTGATGGTTTCGACGGACATTTTAAAGAGTTTTTCTTGATAACAGCAGAAAGTGCTTTTATTATCAGAACATTCTTCTTCGTAGTATTCGGTTTCTTTGTGCCTTTAGATTCTTTGGTACATGGTACAGTGCTATTGCTAGGTGTTCTGGTTTTTGGGGTAGTACTTTTAGTACGCTATATATATATGTTGGCTGCCAAAGCAGAGCCTGTAAATATTCTAACGCTTATAGCACCAAGAGGCTTAATTACAATTTTACTTTTCTTGCAATTGCCAGATAGGTATAAAATTGTAGATGTAAATGAGGGGGTACTTTTTATTGTAATATGTTTATCACTGGCGGCACTTACTGCCGGCACAATGATAAGTGGCAAAAAACCACCTGAAAGTATTACTTAGAGCAAGAGTAAGTACAATAGAATTAGAACTCCCCACTGTATTAGCATCATACCATCAACTATTAAATCATAAAACCACCAATAAGTAGTCTTTACTTTGCCACTACTAATTAGTATTAGTAGTAAAAAAACAACAGTGTTGGCTACCTGTAGGTATAAATCAATAGTAATTAGCCAACTAGCTACAATAGATAGCAGGCTCATTACAATCAATACATTATGGGTTCTTTTTATACCCCACTTTACAGGCCATGTGCTAATTTTTCTCACTGCATCAATATGGTAATCCCGCACATCAAACAGCACACAAAGTATTAGCATAAATACAAACTGTATAGCAAGAATTACCCAATCGTTAAAATCTAATATATTATCAGCATCACCCCATAAATCACTTGCCCAACCTTTTGCCACACCATAAGCGCCCAAATACCACCATACAAAAGTGAGGATAATAGGCTTTAAAAAACCCCACTCGCGCAAGGCAACAAAACGCCCTTTGTAAGGTATTAGAGGTAGCTCGTACAATACAGTAACCAAACCCACCCCTGAGCCAAACAAGGCCATAGTTAAAAAAGTATAGAAATGTGTATAAGCAAATACGCCTAAAATTATTGTTACTACAAAACCTGTTATATAGAATCTTAGTAAATGATTCTGTATCCATTTCTGCCTATCGTTATATGCTTTTTTTACTCCTTTTAGGCTGTAATAAATAAATGGTAATACATATAGTAAATAGCCGGCAAGCATTAGCATTATAGAGTATGAGTAAATCTCTATCTCATTAAAGAAAAATAAAAACGATGCTTGCGTATATCCCAGCACACATAGTGCAACCCATATTCTGCTGAATATTAAGGTTCTAAACCCCTCTTGAAGCAAATTATATACGGTAAAAGGTTTATCCACTATGGGGGTGTGTAATCAGGTATATTAATTTATCTAAGCGTAACAATAAGGTAAAACTCACTTTAAACCTTCGTGTCACATTCGCAAATTAATATAGATATGGGCAAGCGACAAGTTGAAATATGCGTAGTATCTGATGTACATTTAGGTACTTATGGTTGTCATGCAAGAGAGTTAGATAAGTATTTAAAATCAATTGACCCCAAAATATTGATTTTAAATGGAGATATAATTGATGTGTGGCAGTTTAAAAAACGCTATTGGCCCGAAAGCCATATGAAAATTGTGCAGCGAATTGTAAAAATGATAAATCGAGGCACTAAGATTTACTACCTTACCGGCAACCATGATGAAATGCTACGCCGGTTTGCTGGCTTTAGACTAAACAATTTTATTATTGATAATAAATTAGTACTTGAGGTAGATGGTAAGAAGATGTGGTTTTTCCATGGCGATGTTTTTGATATTACTATGAAACATAGTAAATGGCTGGCTAAATTAGGTGGCTGGGGTTATGATATGCTGATATTACTAAACCGTTTCGTAAATTTTATTTCTGAAAAAATATTGGGCAAAGGAAAAGTCTCACTTTCTAAGAAAATAAAAAACAGTGTAAAGCAGGCAGTGAAGTTTATTGATGATTTTGAACAAACTGCTGTGAATATAGCTATTGATAATAAATATGATGTTGTAGCTTGCGGACATATACACCAACCTACACTTAAAGAAATAGAAACCGAAAAGGGTAATATTACGTATATTAATAGTGGTGACTGGATTGAGAACCTTACTGCTTTAGAGTACAATTTCGGTAAATGGAAAATCTTTAACTACTTTAAAGATTTTGAAACTGAAAACGAATTAGGTGCGGAAGTTGAAGTGGATGAAGAAGAACTTAATGCCATGATGATACCTAAGATAGAAAACCTTTATGAAGATATTATACGCCATACAGGGAACAGGTAACGGGCATGTGAGCCGTGCTAGAGAAATTATCCCTCATCTTGCTACACAAGGTGAGTTGGATATTTTAATTAGTGGTACACAAAGCGAAGTAGATGTTAACTATCCTGTAAGGTATAACCTTCACGGGTGGAGTTTCACATTTGGGAAAAAGGGTGGTGTTGATTTTTGGGATAGCTGGAAACGAATGCGAACAGCTACTTTATTAAAAGACATTTACAATTTCCCAGTAAACAATTATGACTTAATAATTAGTGACTTTGAACCTGTAAGTACGTGGGCATGTAAGTTAAGAGGAAAACCCTGTATAGCTATGGGGCATCAAGCTGCTTTTTTATCTAAAAAAACACCCAGGCCTAAAAAGGAAAGTCACTTTTTCGAGTTTGTTTTTAAGCATTATTCTCCTTGCACAGAAGCTATTGGGTTCCATTACGAAAGGTACGACGATTTTATTCGTACTCCTGTAATCCGTGGCGATGTTAGAAAGCTAGACCCTAAAAACTTAGGTCATATAACTACCTATTTACCTGCACATGATGATAGGTTTTTAGCCACCAAATTCAACAAAATAAAAGGGATGAAATTTGAGGTGTTTAGCAAGCATACCGATAAACCCTATGTGGAAGGTAATACCCATGTTTTCCCGATAAATAGTGAGGCATATACCAAAAGTTTAGAGGGTTGTATGGGTTTAATAACTGCAGGTGGTTTTGAAGCACCTACAGAAGCTATTTATCTAAACAAAAAAGTAATGGTAGTGCCTATGATAGGGCAGTATGAGCAGCACTGTAATGCTTTGGGAGCAAAAAAAGCAGGCTGCACAGTAATTACTGAGATAAATGGCAATTTTTTAAACCAGCTAAACAGTTGGGTAGAATACGCAAACCCTGTAACTATTAATTACCCTGATGAAACAGCAGAACTAATAGGTAATTTAGTAGCAAGGCATCGTAAGTTTGCAGAAGTTTAGGCTACTCTATTCTTTCTTTCAATAACTTAGTAAAACCTTTTCTACTGTATGGCATGTGGGTTAAAAACTCGCCTTTATAAAATACGTTAAAAGTGCCGTAGGGGGTACTCATGCTTTGAGCTTCTTTTGCAGTTTCTAATTTTTTAGTAAAAACAGCTATACCCAATTCTTGGGCAGCAATACTCATTTCTTTTATATATAGGTTTAAAAAAGGGCACTGGTCGCTAAAGTACATAGTTATGCCGTCTTTATCACTGTCTTTCAGTCCCTTTGCGGTGTCAATAAACTTAGGGTCAGGTGCCTCTTTCTTGTACTTCTTTACTAAAAGCTCAAAGTAAGGCTCAGCAGTATCACAAACCTCAAACCCTTGTTTCAAAAAGAACTTCTTATCGGTTAAAAAAGGTTTTTTACTGGTAATAACACAAACACCATCCATGTTTTCACTATCCTTTTCACAAGCCGCTAAAAGCTGTTTAGCATACCCATGCTTTTGGTGTTGACCTGAAACCCACAAACAATGGATAAACATATAACCGTCTGCCTTCACAGGTCTCCAAGCATATTCAGCAGGTATATACTCAATAAAAACCTTACCGCGTATATCCATTTTTTTAAACTGCAAGCCTTCTTTAAACCTGTTAGTAAGCCACTTTTTCTTTAGCTCAACACCGCCTTGGTTTTTCTTATCAGAAATGGCACAGCAAATATGCTCTTGCTCTATGTTTTCTTTAGATAGTGTTATCATTTCCATAATACTTCAAAAATAATAGCTCAATCTTTCTCAAAATATGACCTTTGTTAAGTTGTGTACATGAGAATTGTCATTTTTAGCTCTTTATACTTAGAGTAATTTTGTTACAAAATAATCCCTTAAAATTATGGTAATTAAAACAGCTTTAGAAGAATTAGAAAACTCAAAACATCCTATTGCTAAAATTATGCATAATAATGGCGACTGTAAAACATTAGCCATAGTTTTTAGAAAAGGGATGGTATTAAAGGAGCATAAAACCAATACACCTGCCACCTTAGTAGTTGTAGAAGGTGAAGTAGAATACAGAACAGCTAAGGAAAGTATTATTCTTAAAAAGTTTAATCAAACAGGTATTACAGTAGGCTTATTGCACGAGGTAGAAGCCAAAGCAGATTGTGTTTGCTTATTGATAAAAGGCTGATTTATAAATCAAAAATTAATTAAAAATCTATCAATTATTATGGGAGAAAATTCACACAAAATCCTTCTTTTCTTAAAGTTTGGTTCAGAGGAGAATATATTAGACCTTTATGAGAATGGTACAATATATATGAATACAGTCAGTTGGTTTAAAGGAGTTGATGATAATTATTTAAGGGGTGATGAATATGAGGGGCTATCTAAAATAGTGAATTACTCTAAAGGGAAATTCAGAATTGAAAGTATAAATTATGAAGGAAACTATGAAAAGCTGCAAATTAGGCAGTCTGATAAGAATACTAAAGGTAATATTTATAGTTTGTTTTGCGTGTCAAATTTTTTCGAGCCTAATCCTATGAATTTTAAAATAGATAAAAGGGTAGAAGAGTTTGGCTCTCATTGTTTGATAATTAAAAACTGCCCTAAGTTTTTATCTTTAATGGAGGAAGGATTAAACGACTTAGGGTATAAACATAGCCATGGTTTTGTTAGGTATTATAATGCAGATAAGGTTAATGGTAACATTAATTTATTTCATAAAAGAGAAGAGTTTAAATACCAAAATGAATTTAGATTCTTAGTTACAAAGGATAAAGAAGAGTCTATAAAATTTCATATAGGTAGCTTAAAGGATATTTCAGAAATCGCAGTTTCAAGTGAAGCTAAATATCTTGAGCTAATATCTAAGAAATAGTTATCATAATATCAAATTTTCAAATCTTCAAATTCCCACGTATCTTGCACCCTGTATGGCAACACAAGCAATGAACAGAGATACGGCAATCTTCGATTTAATTACGGAAGAAGGAAAACGTCAAGAATACGGTATTGAGTTAATAGCATCAGAAAACTTTGTTAGTAAACAAGTAATGGAAGCTATGGGTAGCGTGCTCACCAATAAATATGCTGAAGGCTTACCGGGCAAGCGTTATTATGGCGGTTGTGACGTGGTAGACAAGGTGGAGAACTTGGCCATAGAGCGTGTAAAACAATTGTTTGGTGCAGAGTGGGCAAATGTGCAACCTCATAGTGGTGCACAAGCCAATGCTGCTGTAATGCTAGCCGTACTTAAACCGGGTGATAAAATTTTAGGGTTCGACCTTTCGCATGGCGGGCATTTAACACACGGCTCACCCGTTAACTTTTCAGGGAAACTATACGTTCCTTCTTTCTACGGTGTAGAAGAAGAAACAGGCTTAATAGATTTTGATAAAATTGAAGCGACTGCCGAGCGCGAGCAACCTAAACTAATTATTTGTGGGGCATCGTCATACAGTCGCGATTGGGATTATAAACGCTTACGTGAAATAGCTGATAAAGTAGGGGCTTTATTATTAGCAGATATATCTCACCCTAGCGGGCTAATAGCCAAAGGATTTTTAAATAATCCTTTACCGCATTGCCATATAGTTACCAGTACAACCCATAAAACATTACGTGGACCTCGTGGGGGTGTAATAATGATGGGGCAAGATTTTGATAACCCTTGGGGTTTAAAAACACCTAAAGGAGTAGTTAAAAAAATGAGTGCTTTGCTTGATGGGGCTGTGTTCCCGGGCACACAAGGCGGACCATTAGAGCATGTTATTGCTTCTAAAGCTGTTGCCTTTGGTGAGGCATTGACCGATGATTATAAAAACTACTGCGAACAAGTAATTAAAAATGCACGTGCTATGGCAGATGCTTTTGTAGCTAAAGGCTACAAAGTAATATCTGGCGGTACGGATAACCACATGATGCTGATTGACCTACGTAGTAAAGACGTAAGCGGTAAACTAGCAGAGAATACCTTGGTTAAAGCAGACATTACCATAAACAAAAATATGGTGCCGTTTGATGATAAATCTCCATTTGTAACCAGTGGTATGCGTATAGGTTCTTCTGCCGTAACCTCAAGAGGTATGAAAGAAGACGATGTAGTGAAAATTGTTGACTTAATAGACGAAGTATTGAGTAACCATGATAGCGATGCTGTTATCGCTGATGTACGCAAGCGCATCAACACGTGGATGGCAGACTTTCCATTATATGCATAACTTAAAAAAACTCTCGCGTCATTGCGAGGTCTTCCGAAGCAATCTTTTTAGGTTTAGATAGATTGCTTCACTTTCTTGAATTTTTAAAGCAAAATAATTTGTCAAGCTCGTTCGCAATGACGTGTTAGCAGTCATATTGAGTAAAGTCGAAACATAGTGCAAGTGCGGTAGGTTGTCATTCCGAATTTATTTCGTAATCTATGTGATGTCATCCAGAGTGAAGTCGAAAGGTGTGAAGGTGAAATTAATTCTCTTCATCGTAATACACCTTGTAAAACTTTTTCCCAGTATCTTCATCATAGCCACGTTCTATTAAGCTACGGTCACCATGTATGTATATATGGAAGTTTTTATCCAACTTTAGCACACTTTTAAAAACGCGCCCTTGCTTTTTTACTGCTGAGGTAGAAATCTCAAAATCTTCTGTAAAAGAAAAGTCGTTTTCACGCTGGTAGTTTTTGGTAAACGTGTCGAATGTATTCACTAAAGCAGGTTCTTCAAATACCTCTTCGCTAAAGGTAGCAGTATCCATAGTATCACTTTTTTTAAAGAACTCTGCTGAGCGATTTAGTAAACCAATCTGGTCGGGTTTGGCAACCTCAAACTGTTTAGGTAACTCGTTCATTACAAATTCTTTACACATACGCATGTAATTGGTGGTGTGGTAATAGGCATCTTGCTTTTGCTCTACACATAAAAAATCATCTACCCAGTATTGCGCTTCGGTACTTCGGTTAGTATTGTCTACCACAGCTACATCCAAACCCTCATTATCCGTATTAAAAATAATGCAGCCTTTATCTAAATGCTTAGGGTCTATACCCTCTAAAAAGTTAATTTTTGATAAGCCTGTTTTGGTAAACTCTACATTAATAAACTTGTCTTTATTTTCTGATTTAAAAATACCCAAAGCATCTACAGGTTGGTTGTTTATATCACAGTCTTGTAACAGAGCTATATAAACCTCACCTCCTTTAATTTTTGGGTGGTCGCTACACTCATACAAATGCTTGCAAATGTCTTTTGATAGACTTTGGAACAAGCTTTTATCAGCAAAAATTTTTTGAGCAAAGCTAAATACCTCATTCAAATCTAAGCTTGAGGAGTGGGTGAACCTAAACAATTCATCGGTATTAAAAGGTTTTAAGAAGAATTTCAGCAGTGTACGTTCATCATTACCACTTATCTCATTTAAAACATTGCGGTCGCTAAGTTTAATACCTTCTTCTTTATGCTTGTTACCTGAATAATGGATATTGAGTTGCGAAATTTTTGCTTCAGAAAAGTCTATCATGGTGAACAAAAATAAGTAATTGTTTAAGGGCTTTATTTCAAAATCTCACTTATTACATTTGTGTATGCTCTCTTCCATAAAGAAACTACTACGCCGTGCACCTATATTTTTTCCCATTCGGTTTTGGTTAGTACTTACCAAACCTCAAAAAAAAGTGTTGGAAGAAGAGAACTACAACAGCTATAACCACAAAGAAGATATACCACAGGCCTTTTATACTGAAAACGAAAAAATGCAGGTGAAAGGTGAAACTACTTTTGAGCGAGCGTTACATATTGCTACTTACCTTAAAGGGAACTACCCCGGAGGGGCAAAAAACTTAGGCTATTCATCAGAGAAAACACTGCATACTTTACAAACCAAACCCGAAGGTACTTGTGGCGATTACTCGCAAGTGTATATACTGTTTTGTATTTTAAATTATATAAAAGTTCGCGAGTGGGGTGTACACGATAAAGTATATAAAAACACAGTCGGACATGTGTTTAATGAGGTCTATCTACCCGAACAAAACCAATGGATGTGTATTGATTTACACTTCGCTATTTACTTTAGAGATAAAGTCACACAACGGGTATTGTCCATGCCTGATATTATCCAAATGACAGCAGATGGTAATGAGGATAGCATAGAGATAGTACACTTTCTCCCCATTAAAGATAGTGATGAGGGTAGAGAGTATATTAAAAACATCTATTTCGGTCGGACTTATTTATTCTTTCTGCTGACGAAGTATCACAACAAAAAAATGGATGATATGCTTAATAAGTTAAAAAAACTACCCATACCATTAGTGCATCTATTATTAATTTTCAGGGGGCACTACTACAAGTATATGCTGGTATTTAGCCAAAAGACTGAAAAAGAAATAAACCAAAAACTAAAAGTTATTTTTAAGAGTTATAAAGCATTAATATAACCCTTGCCTTCAAACAAAAAAATACAACCCGCTATAGACTGGTTTTCTACCTTAGGGTGGCAGCCGCAAAAGTTTCAGCAAGAAACATGGCAAGCCTATTTATCAGGCAAAAGCGGTTTAGTTAATGCACCAACTGGGAGCGGCAAGACCTATAGTTTGGTAATACCCGCATTGTTGGAAGGTTTGGTAAATGAAAGTAAAAGAACCAATCAGGGTTTGCAGCTAATATGGTTAACCCCCATAAGAGCCTTAGCTAAAGAGATATTTTTAGCTACCAATAGAGCTATAGAAAGCTTGGGAAGCAGTTGGGAAGTAGGTATCCGTACAGGAGACACCACTACCGCCCAAAGGGCAAAGCAAAAAAAGCAAATGCCCCAAATACTCATCACTACGCCTGAAAGTTTACACTTAATGCTTTGTCAAAAAGGCTACGATAAAGTATTTAAAAACCTTAAATGTGTAGTAGCCGATGAGTGGCACGAATTGGTAGGGAGCAAAAGGGGAGTGCAGGTAGAACTTGGGCTAAGTCGACTAAAGCACATTACCAGATCAAAACTTAAGATTTGGGGGATATCTGCTACTATAGGAAACTTGGAACAAGCCACAGAAATATTGATGGGTACAGACTATTACCCTAATGCCATTTCTATAAAAGCAGATATCCAAAAAGAGGTTATCATAGAAACAGTTTTCCCGGATGAGATTGAGAACTTCCCTTGGGCGGGGCATATGGGTACGAAGTTGCTGGAGAAAGTAATCCCCATAATTAATAATAGTACCAGTACACTGATTTTTACCAATACCCGCAACCAAAGTGAAATTTGGTATCAACGATTATTGGCAGCGGCTCCGGAGTTATCGGGGATTATTGCCATGCACCACGGTAGCATAAGCCATGAGTTACGCAACTGGGTAGAAGAAGAACTACACCAGGGTAACCTTAAAGTGGTGGTGTGTACCAGCAGCTTAGATTTGGGGGTAGACTTTCGGCCCGTTGAAACTATTATACAAATTGGTAGTCCTAAAGGGGTTTCAAGGTTTTTACAACGAGCTGGACGTAGCGGACACCAGCCCGGTAAGCCTAGTAAAATTTATTTTGTACCCACGCACTCACTAGAAATTATAGAAGGGGCAGCACTGCGGGAAGCCATGAAGCAGGGAATAATGGAAGACCGTATCCCTTTTGTACGCAGCTTTGATGTGCTTATACAATACTTGGTTACACTAGCGGTAAGCAATGGTTTTAAAGCTGATGAAATTTATGAGGAAGTAAAAACCACTTTTTGTTTTAGCAGTATAAGTCCAGAAGAGTTTGAGTGGTTATTGAGTTTTATAGTTAGTGGAGGAAATAGTTTAGAAGCCTACGATGAATACCATAAAGTAGTGCTGCAAAACGGATTGTTTAAGGTAGAAAGTAGGATGATAGCTATGCGCCACCGTTTATCTATTGGTACTATTGCCAGTGTACAGATGCTTAAGGTAAAATACATGAGTGGTAAGAGCTTGGGGAGTATTGAAGAGATATTTATTTCTAAGCTTAAACCCGGTGATACTTTTTGGATGGCAGGCAAGAACTTGGAGTTAGTCCAAATAAAAAATATGGAAGTGTTGGTACGCAAAGGGAGTGGTAAAAAAGGCATTACACCCAGCTGGGGTGGGGGAAGAATGCCACTTTCGTCACAACTTTCAGCAATGTTGCGTAATAAGCTACATACGGTTGGGAGTAGCAAAGAGCAGGAGGTAAAACTTTTAGAACCTTTATTTGAGGTACAAAGCCAGCTTTCTATTGTACCTAAGCAAAACCAATTTTTAATAGAAAAAATAAACGATAAGGAAGGCTGTCATGTGTTTTTCTTCCCTTTTGAGGGGCGTGCTGTGCATGAGGGAATGGCAGCACTATTGGCATACCGACTGGGGCACTTCAAAAAAATTACGCTTTCTATAGCCATGAACGATTATGGCTTTGAATTACTAAGCGACCAAGACATACCTATTGAAGAAGCTATAGATAGCGATATATTCACTACCGAGCATTTAACCAAAGATATTAAAGCCAGTATAAATGATACTGAGATGGCTAAGCGGCAATTTGCCCAAATAAGTAAAATTGCAGGTTTAATATTTCAGGGTTATCCCGGTAAGGCAATAAAAGAAAGGCATTTGCAATCCTCATCCCAATTATTTTTTGATGTGTTTTATGAGCATGAGCCTAACAATTTGTTATTACTCCAAGCCTACGAAGAAGTGTATGATTTCCAGTTAGAGCAAACCCGTATGCGAACGGCAATGGAACGAATAAATCAGCAAGAAATTATTATTAATTACCCAACACAACCTACACCATTTGCCTTTCCTATTTTGGTAGATAGGTTAAGAGAGAAATTCACCAATGAACCTATTGAAGAACGCATTAAAAAAATGAAATTAGCTTTTGACTAGCAAATAATTTCTATTCAAACTGTATAACCACTTTTTTCCGAAATAACTCTATCGGGATTTTAGTTTTGTTTTTAGGGTCAGTAGAGAAGAAAACTAAGAGTAAAGGTTTGTCAATTTCTTCAATAGGAAAGATGGTTTTATTGTTGTCCTTATCCATAAAACGTTCGGTAACCCTGGTGGCAAAAACAGTATCATTTTTTACTGTCAAATCTTTGTCGAATCTGTGCCAATCTAGTGAAGCGTCATAAAACCAATAATGTAACGTCTCATCATCAATTATAAGCATCTTCTTTTCATTAAAGTTATGCTCTACCATAGACTTAGCTCCAACATACTTAAAGTCTTTAAAATTTTCACTGTTCGGAGTATTATAATACAAACTGTCAAAAGAAGCACTTAAAAATACTCCCCTTAGTTTAACTAGCTTTATCTTAATTGTGAAAGGTTTCTTCTGTAAGGATATTACAGAACTATCATTTAAAACCTCTTTTACCAAAGTATCTTGCTGTATAAATATTTTAGCAGATTGACTACTCCCGTCAAATACATATAGAAGAGGAAGCAGCAGTAGAATATATTTTAACCTCATAACGTACTAATCTTGAAATACAAACATATTATATTTTAATAGCCCTCATCACTAAATTATCTTTGCTGCAAATGCTCACCCATACCATCTGTGAAGAAGAGTTGACTTTACTACCCCAAAAAGCTATTTGGTGGGAAGCACAAAAGGCTGTAATAGTTTCAGACTTGCATTTGGGCAAGGGGATGCATTTCCGCAAGGCAGGGTTGCCATTACCTTTGGTGAGCCACCAGAAAGATTTTGCCCAACTAATTGAGTTGTTAAAAACTCCTAACTTAGAGCAAGTGATTTTTTTAGGTGATTTATTTCACAGCAGTTATAATAGCGATTGGGAGTTGGTAGGAGAAATACTAAAAGAGTTTAATCACCTACGGCTTATATTAGTGCAGGGCAACCATGATATATTAAATAAACACCATTACGAACGTTTCAACTTCAATGTGTTTGATGTTTTACATTTAGGTCCTTTCGTGCTTTCACACGAACCCATAGAAGAGCCATCTGCTTATAACATTTACGGGCATATTCACCCTGGAGTAAAGCTATATGGCAAGGGGAGACAAAAACTAAAATTACCTTGTTTCTTTTTTTCAAAAAACTATGCAGTACTCCCTTCATTTGGTAAGCTTACGGGGTTGTATGCTTTGCAGCCTAAAAAAAACGATAAAGTATTTGCAATTGCTGAAGGCAGGGTAGTGAGCTTAGCCTAAAAACAAAAGAGGGCTAATTGCCCCCTTCTGCTAATTCTTTAAGTCTTGCGCCCTGCTTCATGGCTATTTTCTTGGTAAAGCCGGCAAACAGCTTCCCTAAAAAACGTGTAAAAGCATTATAGGTAGTAGTAATTACAGCATATTCTAAACGGGTTTTGCTGTCTCCTTCAGCAATAAGGTGATAGCTAATTTCCATAGCGAAAGATTTGCCGGCAAGTTTCATTACCAGTTTTTCAGGAGGGTTATATTCTAAGATTTCTCCTGTATAGGTAGTTGTTCTTCCCCCTTCTTTCAAAGTATGCTTAAAAGGCTTACCTACAGGGTCATTCTCGTCGTAACCATCAGGGTATTCATTTCCCTGAAACTCAGGCACCCATTTTTTTAGGTTATCATCATCATAAATGCATTCAAATACCCTTTGGCGGGGTGCATTAATGTGGTGTGTCAGTTGTATTTCCATAGCTACTCAACTTTAGCAGGTTCCCACAATTCAATTTTATTACCTTCAGGATCTACTATCCAGCCAAATTTTCCAATACCTTCCATGTTTTCAGTTTCCTCCATCACTTGTACACCCTCTTCTTTTAAGGTGTTAAGCAGCCATTCAACATTTTCCACCCTAAGATTAAACATAAAAGCGTTTGAAGATGGGGCAAAGTATTGTGTATCAGCATTAAAAATAGAAAATACAGAAGTACCTCTTTTATCAGGTTTAGGGTCTTCATCCCAGTGCAAAGCACAATAAGTGTTACCACCAAAGTTTAAGCCCAAATGTTTTTCATACCATGCAGCTAAAGCTTTAGGGTCTTTTGCCTTAAAGAAGGCTCCGCCAATTCCGGTTACTCTTTTCATAATATTTTATTTTTGTTGTTAAAAATTCTGATGCAATAAACGCCAAAACTACTGTTTGCGTGCATCACCCATTTGGGTGATTTACATTTTTAAAATTAAAATAATACAAAAAGGTGGTTTGTGTGAGAAAATATGTCATGAAAAAATTTGATAGATATGAAGTTTGATTTAACGAAAGCAATTTCAGTTTTAGAGCGTACACCACAAGTACTAAATACATTACTTTTAGGACTGCATGAAGATTGGGTTTATAGCAATGAAGGCAATGATAGTTGGAGTCCTTATGATATTGTTGGTCATTTGATACACGGTGAAATTACTGATTGGATACCGAGGTTAGAAATAATTTTGGCAAATGGTGTTGAAATTCCTTTTAAGCCTTTTGACAGGTTTGCACAGTTTGAAAACAGTAAAGGAAAAAGCTTAGAGCAGTTACTAGTTGAATTTGAGAAGTTAAGAAATAACAACCTTAAACACCTGGTTAGTATAGGTCTTACAGAGAGGCATCTTTCCCTTAAAGGTATCCATCCTGAATTTGGAGAGGTAACTTTAAAACAATTGCTTAGTACTTGGGTAGTACACGATTTAAGCCATTTAAATCAAACTGCAAGAGTTATGGCAAAACAATACAACGAAGAAGTAGGAGAATGGAAGAAATACCTAAGTATTTTGAAATAAAGGGAATAAAAGAGCAAATATTTTCATATTAGTTTAATTTTTTAATAAAATCTTTTAAAAAATTAGTTGTTTTTTCATAAATTGCAGTAAAAGTGTTGTGGGAACACAATGGATAATCTAAATAAAGATAGCATAAAAGACTGGGGGGCTATCAATCCAGGGAAACTTTTGGAAGCCATTCACAAAGTATCGTCAGATGTTATTTACTTATTTGATTTAGAGACCCAAAGTAACATATATATTAGCAAGGGTATTGGAGATGCTTTAGGGTATAGCCCTAAAGAAATAAAAAAAATGGGTTCAAATCTACTCACTACTATTTTACATCCTGATGATTTGGCAAGGGTACCCGAAGACCAAAAGATTTTAGAACAACTGAAAGACGGTGAAATTTATTATTCAAAAAGTAGGTTTAAAAAAGCAGATGGAGGTTTGTTATATCTAAAATCAAGGCAAATGGTTTACTCTAGAGATGAGAAAGGGAAAGCCAAAATTATTTTAGGAGTAACACATGATATTACTGAGTTAGAGGAAAAGCAAATACGTTTGCAAGAGGTGGCGGTGATTGCTGAGAAAACCACTAATGCAATAATGATCACCAATGCTAATGATGAGATAGAGTGGGTGAATACTGGTTATGAGCAGCTTACAGGATACTCATTAGAAGAAGTAAAAGGAAAAAAACCAAATATATTTAAAAATATAAGCGAAGAAAATAATGCCACTATAAATGAAATGCGGGAAAGTTTTGCCAAAGGCAATACTTATAGTGGAGAGTTAAAGAGCTATACAAAAAATGGAGAAGAGTTTTGGGTACGAGTAATTGCGGACCCTTTGGCAAATGAAAACGGAGTAGGTTTACGCTATATATTTATAGCACAAAATATAACTGAACTTAAAAGTAAAGAAGGTCGTTTGCTACAATCTTATGAACGATTGAAAAAGTATGCCTTTTTCACCTCGCATCAATTACGTTCACCAGTGGCAGATATACTCTCGATTTTAGATGTATACGATTATAATAACCCTTCTAATCCTGATAATATAAAACTATTAAACGATTTGAAAACAGTGTCTTTGAAATTAGATAATACCGTGCACGAGCTTAATGAATTGTTATCGGTAGATACAGCTAAGTTTTCCGATGACCAAAAAGCTCCTCAAAGCCTACAAAATATAATGTTGGTTGATGATGACAAAGTATTTATAAATATTACCAGCATTATATTAAAACGCTTTAATGAGGCGCTAGCCATAGAAAGTTATACCAATCCTATGCAGGCGTTAGAAGAATTGAAGAAAGACAGCAATCATCCTGATGCTATTTTCTTGGATATTAATATGCCTGATATTGACGGATGGAAGTTTTTAGAAAATATGGAAGAAATGGGTATAAGTACTAATGTATATATGCTTACTTCATCCATAGATCCTTCAGATATGGAGAAATCAAAAACTTTTTCAAGTGTAAAAGGATATTTTACTAAACCCTTGACTAAGAAAGTATTAACAGATCACTTTTTCAATTAGTAGTGCTCATCTGCTAATAAATTAAACTTCATTCTTGCTCCTACCCCTCATTTTTATTAAATTTTTGAACAATTTTTTGTTCAAAATGTCAACAAAAGAACATAAATACGATTTACCGATTTTGAGAGGTATATCAGCAGGGTTTCCATCTCCTGCCAGAGATTATTTGGAAGAAAGTATTAACCTGAATAATGAATTAATACAAAACCCAAACTGGACTTTTTTAGGAGAAATTGAGGGGAATTCTATGCAAGACGCAGGTATATCCAATGGGGATGTTGTAGTGGTAGATAAATCTTTGGATGCACGGAATGGAAGTATAGCCATTTGTAGTATTGATGGCGGATTAACTATAAAACGGTTGCACATGCATAATGATGAGTTATATCTTGTTTCAGCCAACGCTAAGTATAAACCTATAAAAATTACTGATGCCAGTAATTTCAGTATTTGGGGGGTAGTAACACATACCATTAAAAAAATGATATAGATGATTGCATTGGTAGACTGTAATAACTTTTATGCTTCTTGCGAAAGGGTGTTCCGTCCTGATTTAAGGGATAAACCTGTAGTAGTCCTTTCTAATAACGATGGATGTGTAATTGCTCGTAGTTCAGAAGCTAAGGAATTAGGAATACCTATGGCAGAACCCGCATATAAAATAAGAGAAATAGTTGAAAGGGGAGAAGTAGCGGTTTTTTCTTCAAACTATACTTTGTATGGTGACATGTCAAACCGAATTATGAATACACTCTCATTATTTACACCTGATATTGAAGTATATTCTATTGATGAATCTTTTTTAAATCTATACGGGCTAGAATACAAAGATATGAGGGCGTATGGGTTGCAAATGATAAATACGGTGGGTAAAAGTACAGGAATGCCTATTAGTGTGGGTATTGGGGCTACCAAAACCTTGGCCAAGGTAGCCAATCGCTTAGCAAAGAAAAACCCACATAGCAAAGGTGTTTGGGTAATACCCAATGACACATCAGAGTTGATGGAAACATTGAAACAAGTACCTATACAAAGTATTTGGGGAATAGGGCACAACTATGGAAAGTTTTTAAAAAACAGCAAAGTAGAAACAGGGTATGATTTTGTGCAAAAACCGCTTAGTTGGGTGCAAAAAAATATGAAAGTAGTGGGACTACGAACTTGGAAGGAATTACAAGGCGAACCTTGTATAGATATGGAAGATGAATTAGTTGAGAAAAAAGCTATATGTACATCTCGCAGCTTTGGAAGGTTACTAAACGAAAGGGAATTGCTTGAAGAAGCCATAACCTATTTTGCTACTACATGTGCTGCTAAACTTAGGGCACAGCATAGTTGTGCCGCTGCAATGAAGGTGTTTGCATATACAAACCCTTTGCGTAGAGACCAACCCCAATATAAAGCACGGGTATGGTATACTTTTCATACGCCTACTAATAACACAGTTGAAATGGTTAAGCAAGCCATTAACAATTTTAGGGCGGTGTACAAACAAAGGGATAGACACGGAACGCCTATATATTATAAAAATGGTGGGGTAATAGTGGCAGGTATAGTTCCACAAAATCAGGTACAGGGAAATATATTTAATGCTCCAAGTGACAGCAAACAAATGGAGTTGATGAAAGCTATTGATAAACTAAACAGCCATTTAGGAAAAACAGCTGTTACCATTGGTTCTCAAGGAAACATTACTGAAAAACAAGATTGGATGTTGCGTTGTGCCCATCGCTCGCCAAAGTTTACTACCCGATTGAAAGAAATAGTTAAGATTAAAGCCTAAGTGCTTAGTCCATTTTCAATATAATCCATAAACGAGTGGATTACCTTTATATGGATTTCTTGGGCACGGTCTGCATATTTGCTGTGTGGTGCGCGTATTTCCACATCAACTAAACTTGCCATCGCACCGCCGTTTTTACCGGTAAGCCCCACTACTTTCATTCCTTTTTTGTGAGCAGCATCAATAGCATTTAATACGTTTTTTGAGTTACCGCTGGTACTAATGGCTAGCAAAATATCGCCTTTGTTACCAACTGCCTGTACATAGCGAGAAAAAACGTGTTCATATCCGTAATCATTACTTACGCACGATATATGTGAGGGGTCGCTAATAGAAATAGCCGCAATAGGTTCTCGGTTATCTTTAAAACGCCCTGTAAGCTCCTCGGCAAAATGCATGGCATCACACATACTGCCGCCATTGCCACAAGAAATTATCTTCTTTCCCGCCTTTAAAGCCTTAACCATCTCCTCACCGCCGGCAACAATATTTTTTATATTATCATCGTCGCTCAAGAAATTTTGCAACACTTGATGAGCCTCTAAAAAATTCTTACGAATTATCTCCATTATTTTTTATCGGCTTTTATGCCATGTCTTTTATTAAACAGTTCTTTTGCTCCATCTAAAAACTTAATAAATTCAGCTACATCGTAATCAGCCTGACGAGGTTCTGCCAATAGCTCTTCGTTATTATCTAATAAACAATAGTTGGGTTGTGCATTACTACCAAAATAACAAACTTGTATATCAGCATTTACACGCCCTATTGTTTTCTTCACCTTACCATCAGCTTTAGAGGTTACCCAATCGCTTTCAGGTAACTCGGTTCTATCATCTACATATAAGGCAACAACCACAAAATCCTCTTCTAGTCTTTTTAGTACTCCTGGGTCAGCCCAAACCTGTTCTTCCATTTTTCTACAGTTTACACAACCATGTCCTGTAAAATCTATAAATAATGGTTTTTTCTGGTCTATAGCGCATTGCATGGCTTGCTTATAATCGAAATAGCCTTTCAAGCCGTGAGGTAAATGCAGCTTCTCACCGTACTTAGGTTTTTCGCATAAAGTACCTTTACCCTCACCACGAATCATGGCAGGAATATTGAAATCATGCGAGGTAGTTGGCGGTAGATAACCCGCTAAACCGGGCAAAGAAGCTCCCCACATACCGGGAACTAAGTATACTACAAAGCTAAATGTGATGATGGATAAAAATAAGCGGGGAACACTTAAATAAGGTACATCACTATCGTGGGCAAACTTTAATTTCCCTAATAAGTATACACCCATTAAGGCAAAAATTACTATCCAAAGTGCTATATAAACCTCACGGTCTAGAATACCCCAGTGATAAGTTTGGTCGGCTACACTTAAAAACTTTAACCCGAAAGCTAACTCTACAAAACCTAAAACTACTTTTACACTATTAAGCCAACCACCTGATTTTGGTAAACCTTCTAACCATTTAGGAAAAATAGCAAATAAGGTAAAAGGTAATGCAAAGGCTAATGAAAAGCCTAGCATACCCACTATGGGTCTTTGTACGCTACCTTGTGAAGCTTCAACCAATATACTACCCACTATGGGACCTGTACATGAAAAAGAAACCAGTACTAGCGTAAATGCCATAAAAAATACTCCAACTAGCCCTCCTCTATCGCTTTGCTTGTCTACTTTATTTACAAAGCTGCTGGGTAGTGTAATTTCAAACAAGCCAAAGAAAGACATGGCGAAGATTACAAATACTAAAAAGAAAATAATATTTACAATAGCGTTAGTAGAGAACTCATTGGCTCCTTGTGCCCCAAAAAGTAAAGAGAATATGGTACCTATTATGGTATAAATAATAATAATAAAGGCACCGTATAAAAATGCGTTTCTTAATCCTTTTGCTTTGCCTCCACTTCCTTTTAAAAAGAAAGTAACCGTCATAGGTATCATGGGGAATACGCATGGAGTTAACAATGCCACCAACCCTGAAAGAAATGCTACGATAAAGAATAACCATAAGTTGTCATCTTCCTCCTTTGTCTCTACTATTCCGTCTTCACCTGCAAATTTTTTCACTTGGCAATCCCCACCCTCTAATATAGAGGTACTATGGTATGCTCCTGTATCTTTTTTTTCAGCTTCAGCTTGTGCTTTTGCAATGGAGTCTGCTTTAGCTAAACTATCTTCAGTTGTAATAACATCAGGTTGAGCATTTTCCGGTGTATCAACAACTTCTGTGGTTTTCGGTTCAACAGTAGTAGTACCACCACCTATGGTTTTAATGGTGGTTTGTAAATCTACCTCAAATTGTACACATTGCTCATCGCACATTTGGTAGTACAGGTTAACCTTTACTGTTGGGTTTGCCGAAAGTACCTTTAGCTTATGTCTAAACTCTGCCTTATGCTTAAAAAAAGTAACATCACCCTCCCATACATCATCGTATTCCTTTATTTGACCAATGGGTTTGGGTAAAGGGCTTAGTAATTTATAAGCGGTACTTTTTTCATAGGTAAACTCAGCTTTTTGTGGGCCTTCTGTGGGGAAGTCATTAGAATATAAGTGCCACTTATCAGGTATATCGTTAGTTTTAAAAATCAGTTCAACCTCATCACCAATTTTTACATTTTGTTTGGATACGGTAAGTTTCCAGGTAACCGGCTTTATTAGCTTTTGCTGTCCAAAAGATGAAAATGGCGAAACTAAGACTACAACTAGTATAAGCAGTAGTTTTCCTACAATACTCTTCTTCATATATATGGGAACAAATTTAATCTAAATAGTGAACCTAAAAAGGCTTTTAAAAATGTGATATTCTCGTTTTTCATTCCAAAATCCAAACCAAACTGTATATAGTGCTACGTTTTTACTTTTTTGTCCAGTAGGCTATTAAGTGTTAATAAGTGAACAACTCCCATTATTTAAGGTAAAAGCACTAAGATAATTTTGAGTTGATTTTACGTTATACAGGTATAATATGCATAAAAGAATAGTACTTTTATTTTTACTTTGTGAAGTAGTATTGGCGGGCTTTAGCCAAAAAAAGAAGACTACTGTACATGAGTATATTGAAACTTATCAGGAGTTGGCTGTGAGTGAAATGGAACGTACAGGAATACCTGCAAGTATCACTTTAGCACAAGGAATTTTAGAATCAGCCAACGGAAATAGTAGGTTGTCTACTAAAGGAAATAACCATTTTGGGATTAAGTGTAAGAAAAACTGGACGGGTAATACTATTTATGCCGATGATGATGAACTAAATGAGTGTTTCAGGGCCTATAAATCAGCAAAAGATTCGTATATAGACCATTCTTCTTTCTTAATGGAGAATAGGCGTTACGCTTTTTTATTTGATTTGAAGCCTGATGATTATAAAGGTTGGGCAAGGGGATTAAAAAAAGCAGGATATGCTACCAACCCCAAATATGCAGATATACTGATTGTTTTGATTGAGCGACATGAACTGAACAAACTGGATAAGAAGGAGCGAATTAAGAAGAAGAAAAAAAAGAAAAAAGAAATTCCTGCATCTCGTCCCGACCCAATCTTAAAGAAAAAAGGAGAGCTATTTAAGTTTAACGGAATCCCGGCTACTATGGTAATGGAAGGGCAATCTGCAGTTTCTATTTCCACTACTTTTGGATTACGTCCAAAACAATTTTACCGCTATAATGATTTGAAAGCAGGTAGCGATGTTGTGCCCGGTAGTATAGTTTATCTTAAGCCTAAGCGTCGAAAAGCAAAAGAAGCTTACCATATTGTAACAGCAGGGCAAACTATGTATGCCATTTCACAGCAATTCGGCATAAAACTTAAACACCTTTACAAAAAGAACAGGATGAAACCCGGGCAAGAGCCGGCAATAGGGCAAACCATTTATTTAAGAAGAAAACGCCGTAGAGCACCTGAGCTAAGAGACCCATCAAAAGAAACTAAGGTAGCCGTCCCTACTGCTGATGCGGTAAAGAAAGAACCCTATAGTGAAAAACCGATGGTTACCATAGTACCGGGCGAAGGTGAAAATTATGAGGTTCCCAAAAAGGAGAATAAAACTGAACCTGTTGATTTAATTGAAGTAGATCCAAAATCGGAGTATAAAGTAGAGAAACCTAAAAAAGAAGAGAAAAAGAAAGAACCAAAGGATGTTTTTGTAGAAAAAGATGGAGATGAGAAATATAATGTTGAAATAGAAAATAAAAACAAAGAAACCAACTACAACAAAATGCAGTTGGATGATGTACAGTACCATGAAGTGAAAAAAGGAGAAACACTATTTGCCATAAGTAGAAAATATGGTAAAAGCGTACAGCAAATAAAGGAGCTTAACGATTTGAAGAACTACAACCTAAGTGTAGGACAAAAACTTATTATAAACCAAAACTTTAAAGAGAAGCAACCCGATACGGAAAACACTAACTTTTACCACGAAGTACAAAAAGGGGAGAGTTTATACAAAATAGCTAAACTGTATAATATGAGTGTCGATGCGTTGAAAAAACTAAATAGCATAAGCAGTGATGCGTTAAACATCGGGCAAAAGCTTTTAGTATCAAAAGCAGCGAAAACAACACAAAATAACACTGAAAAAGTAACCACAAATGTGGTTTACCATACTGTAGAAAAAGGAGATACTTTATACAGCATTAGCCGCAAATACAACGTGAAAGTTGCCGCTATAAAAGAATTGAATAAACTTAGTGATAACACACTAAGTATTGGGCAAAAACTAAGAGTTAAATAACCGTTTCAAAGCTATACTCTCTTAATTCTAAACTATTTAGTACATTTGAGAGATAACACGCTTTCAAATGAAAAACTCTTATTTTCTATTTCTGCTATCCATACTATTTATATCAGTAAGTTCTTGTAAAAAAGAAACTATTGTTGCTTCAAAAGACACTACAGAAACACCACTGAAATGTACCGAGAAACAACCTTTTGCAGTTGTTGAACTGTTTACCTCACAAGGGTGTAGCAGTTGCCCCCCTGCTGAGGAAATGATTAATGAAATGGTGAAAACCGAAACAAGAAATGTTTTGTATATAGAAAACCATGTTGATTATTGGAATGGACCACTTGCCGGGCCGTGTGGGGTAAGTGCATGGAAAGACCCTTATAGCAGCAAGTTTTATACTGATAGGCAAAGAAGCTTAATTAAAATATTTGGCACACAAGGTTTAATTACACCATGGTTCCAAATATCAACTCAATATGCCACATATACAGGTAATGGGGCAAATACTAAACGTATAGCTTTATCAAAAGCTGCTGTCATAGCTAAAAGAGATGAAGTATTATCACACCCTGCAAGTGCAGGAATTGTTTTGAAGCTAAAATCTATTGATGAAGCAAATAAAAGACTAAAAGTTGAGTTTGCTACTTTGGATGCTGACCCTAACCATAGTATTGAGTTTATTTTATTGGAGAGTAAAATATCTACCAAAATAACATCGGGCGAAAACTGTAACTTAACTTTAGAAAGTAGTCATATAGCCAGAACTTGGGTGTCAGAGCAAGTTGCTGAACATGGGTTTGTAGAAATAGCAATACCGGATGATGCCAAGCTTGAACACTGCGAAGTAGCAGCCTTTATTAAAAACCCTGCTGACCAAACTGTTTCAGGAGCTACAAAAGGCTTTAAAGTAAAATAATGCAAAAGAGGCTTCTTATAGCAATTACTCTTTTAGCGTTCGCCACAACTGTAAAAGCTCAATTACTTGAGTTTTCTAAAGGGGATACCATTTTATCTTCAAAACAATACCCTACATTATTTGCTACCACTTATTTGACTACAAAGTCTGCTTATGTGATACCGCAATGGAAGGTGAAAAAGACCAATTTACCCTCTAGTTGGGAGGTGGTAAGCCTTTGTGATAATGTACTATGTTACTTTGCTCCTATACCCACAGAAAGTACGATGGATACCATCAAAAAAACGGATGGTACTACTGAAAATAAATTGGAGTTTACTTTAGATATTAAAGGCGACTATGATTCTATTGGGGTGATTGAATTAGAGGTTACCATACCTGATAGTAATTACACTAAAACATTATACTACGTTTTTAGTAGTTATAGCCTAAGCATTAATGAAGTACTGAATGATAACCCAACAGCGTGGGCTTATAAGCAAACTCTTTTCTTAAAAAATCCTACTTCAAAACCAGTGAAGTATAGTATTACCAATTATCTGGGGCAGTTAGTATTTAAAGAAACTCTAAGAGCGGATAACTCAAAACAGATTACACTTAAATCAGGAGTTTATTTTGTTCAATTCCTATCTAAAGAAGAGAACGCTACAGAACCTCAAAAACTTCTTATTCAACCCTAAAGGCTTGTGTGGAAGTAAAGGAGGGAGAAAGGGAGGTGTTAATTAGAACTCTTTTACAAACCTCTATTTAAAAAGGCATCAAAAGGGGCAAGAGCTTTAAAAACATCGGTAGCGTAGTTTATAAAGTCCTTATCGGTTACAATTTTATCTGCTATGGGTTCGTGGGTAGCCAAAAAGGTTTTAAACTTTAGTAGTTCAGCTTCTGGGTGTTCTTTATCAAAACCGCGAGGGACGTTTTTCAGTTTTTCACCTTTAATCTCTCCAAAGTACTTTATGAAGTCTTTGTTGTTAATGATTTTCTTTAAGTCAGCTGCGTTATAGTCAATCTCTTGGCGAATGGCTGTTATCCAAGGGGTAGGAGGTAAATAGGCTCCTCCTGCCAAAACTGATTTACCTGGCTCTATGCGTACATAATATCCGGCTCTATCATGTTCGTTTTTTCTTCCTCCTCCGCCAATAATATGTCCGCCAATATAAGTTTGGTAAGGTGTTTTATCCTTAGAAAAACGTACATCTCTATAAATACGAAATACACTTTTTTTAGCCTCAACATCTTTTACGCTTGGGTCGAATTTGCTAATGTTAGTTATCAAGCCGTCCATTAACTCTATAAACTCAGCCTTACCTGCTTCATAGCGTTTTTTATTATCAGCAAACCACTCTTTGTTATTGTTTGCTGCCAGCTCTTTAAGAAATTTTATAGTCTCTTTACTTATCATGGTTGTTAGTTTTTAGCTTCAACGTACTTTTTCAAACTCTCTAACATCTCACCACGCATTTTATTATTCATGCGCTTCATCATAAGAGAGTTCATTAGCTTAACCATAAAGTTTTTAGGGTCGTAATGAGATGCTAGTTCTACATTAGTTTTGCCATCTTTATCACTTAGTGAATATAGCATACCAAAATTGTTAAGCATTTTGGTAAATCCTAAAGTGTCATCGTACACTACCCAACCCAGTTTGTTATTTTCATCATACACTTCACAAACTTCATGGGTAGTTCCTTTTTTGCCATTGGCAACTACCTCACAAGAGCGTTTTGCATTAAGTGAAGATGTGGGGTTATCTACGTGTTTAATCATATCCACCCATTTGTGTAAACTGCTTGAGTCTGATATCGCAGCCCAAACTTTTTCTTTGGGTGCATTTATAAGTAGGCTATTGCATCCTTGTAATTTTCCTTTCATAATTATTTTAATGTTTTAGTAAACTGTAAAGCCATTTCGGCGAGAGTTTCCCAAAGGTTGCTTTCCGTTTCTTCTATTATGTACCAGCCTTTTAGTGGAGGCTTGGTTTTGAAGGGGCTTAATGGTTTTGCTGTTGTTATACCAAATTTTTCAATGTCAAAATCACCACCTAGTCTAAAGCCCATTCCTCCTTTACCATAAAAGGCAAATACTTTATCGTTAACTTTCAATCCGGGCGAGCTCATCATTTTTCCTAGTATTACACCATCGTCTTGTGAGGTGAATTTTTCAGCTATTTGGTTAAAAAGGATTTCACTCATGGTTACAGGTTTTTCAATTCTTCTTTTAGTTTTTTGGATAGTGATTGCACTACAATATCATAAGCATGGTCTATAAGTTCGTATACCAGTTTATCGTTTACCGTACCATCCATATATACCGAGTTCCAATGTGTTTTGCTTTGGTGCCAACCTCCTTTAATAGAAGGGTATTGTTCTCGTAGTTCAATAGCACGTTCAGGGTCACATTTTAAGTTGATGAAATGAAACAGAGGAACTATTTCTTTGCCCATTTTCAAATCGTCGGTATTGGTTAGGCTAAACATTTTACCCATTACTTTTACCCAAATACTACCCGGACCCATAGGGCTTTCAATAGTAACACCCGGCTTAGCTTGGCAGTAGTTTATGTATTCTTCTAAAGTCATTTTTTAAAAAAGGGAGGACAAATGTCCTCCCTAATGATTTGCAAACACTAAGGGGTGCTTATCCCATTGAGTGAAAAGCTACACGGTTACCTTCACTATCCATAAACATAGCTATGTTACCGTTTTCACCAATATTGGTTTTAGGCATAATTACTTTACCACCTGCAGCTTCAACACGACCTAAAGGCGTGTTTAAATCATCTCCACCGTTAAGGTAGATTAATGAACCGTCTGCCTGTGGAGTACTTCCGTTTCCTGCTACAATACAGCCGCCAACACCTTGTTGGTCTGATGGAAAGAAAGCCATTTGCGAGCCATTCATTTCCATTTCTTGTAATTCAGCATTAAGTACTTTGCCGTAAAACTCTTTTGCACGTGCGAAATTGTTTGCAGGTAATTCGAACCAGTTGATTGCGTTAGCCATAGTTTTAATTATTTAATGTTAGATAATTTGTTTTTGTTGAGACAAATGTATTGCATCCATCAAAGCACAAAACAATAAAAAACTAAAATTCGTAAGTTTCAAAACAATATATTTGAAATATAAATAATTGATTAAAAGATATATAATTAAATTTTTTGTAGTTTTTAAATGGTTAAACAAGAACAACTTTTTGTATTGATACAATCGCTTAGTAGAAATGAGAAACGCTACTTTAAAGTGTTTTGTGGTAAAGAAAAAGGGGCTGCCAATTACTTAAAGTTGTTTGATACTATTGATAAGCAAGAAAGCTATAATGAAGCTGCTATAAAAAAAAAGTTTAAGGGGGAAACCTTTACTAAACAGCTTCATGTAACTAAAAATTACCTGCACAAACTAATTCTAAAATCGCTTAGAGATTTCCATACAGGTATTTCTAAAAATGCTGAATTGAAAGACTTACTACGCAATGTGGAGATACTATTTAACAAAGAATTGTATCAGCTAAGTATAAATGAGTTAAGGCGTGCAGAACAAATAGCTATTGATTTTGAATTGAACTATGGATTAGCAGAAGTATACGAATGGAAACGCAGATTAGAGCAACAAGCTCGCCCCCATAACTATGCTGATTTTGAACAATTATTGACTTTGCAAAACGAAGCATTAAACCAGTTAATCAAAACCAATCATTATTGGCAACTTACTACTAATCTTACTTCAAAACTTACCTCAAGGCAACCGCTAGAAAGTGAGTATATGTATTTGTTGGGTAACCCTGAAAATGCAAAAACATTAGAAGAAACGGTACTCCATTACAATTCTTTATACTTTAAAAGTATTACCCAAAATAATATTGAGGGAGCGAAAGCAACATTATTAAAGTTGGTAGAGCTATTAGAACAAGACCCTAAGCGATTACGCCATAGTATGAGTTTGTATGCCTCATCAGTCAATAATCTTATTAGTTATTTGGTGTACACCAAAGCACATGAACAAGCTTTGGGGTATATAAGCAGAGCTAAGAATATATATGCACAATGGAAATTGGTTAGCGAGAACAAAACCATTTTAAAACAAGTATTGCGTACTTACAATATAGAACTGGAAATATATAGAGACAATAAAAACTATAAGACAAACAAAGAATACATTGAAAGTATAGACCAATTTATTGCGGCTAACGAGAATAAGATGCCCAGCGAGTATAAACTCTCTACCTCATTTCAACTGGCATCAATACATTTTGTGCTGAAAAACTACAGCCGTTCTATGCACTGGATAAATGTAATACTAAACAATAAGTTTAAAGGACAGCGGCAAGATATTTTAGTACAAGCCCGATTACTTAACCTTATGGTACATTTAGAGCAACAAAATATGTTTGTATTACGCCACTTTGTTGAGAGTACTAAACGTTTTATAAATAAACTGGGAGAGATAGCCGAGTATCAAAAAATATTGTTGCGATTTTTCTCTAAAATTGGGCAAGCTTACCCTTATGAGTATAAAGAGTTGTACCAAGAATTATATAAGCAGTTGTTTCCTGAAAAAGGTGAATCACCCTTATCACAATCGGCAATGGATTTTATTGATTACAAAACTTGGATAGGAGAGAAGCTTTGACCTTAAGATGTCAGATGTATGATGTCGGATGTCTGTAGTGTTTCTGTAGTCATTCTGAACTCGATACAGATCTGTCGGTGTGGGCTGTCATGCCGAGCGAAGCGAGGCATCTTTGTAACGGTGAATGAAGGGGTTGATATTGCGATTAAAGATTTTATCTCCCGATAAATATCGGGATTCGGAATGACAAGTAGGGATGTCATACTGAGCGGAGTCGAAGGAGCGTGGTGGTAGTCATGTTGAAATTTATTCAGTATTTGTGTGAGGGTTGGAAAGCTGTTTTTGCACTTTCTCAACAAACTCAATCACCTCTTTTGCATCTTTCAGCAGAAACTCTCCAATACGCGTGCGGCAAAGGTTAGAAAGGTAAGCTCCACTATTAAGGGCTTTACCTATATCAAAGGCTAAACTGCGTATATACGTACCTTTACTGCACACTACTCTAAAATGTACATTGGGCATCTCAATACCTGTAATTTCAAATTCCTTTATTTCTACTTGGCGGGTTTTCAATTCTAAATTCTTACCCTCTCTGGCTGCTTTATAAGAGCGTTTCCCGCCTACTTTAATGGCAGAATAGGCAGGAGGCATTTGTTCTATTACTCCTGTATAGTTTTGGGCAGCCTCTTGTATCATTTCTATGCTAATATGGTCGGTGGGAAACTCTTGGTCTATTTCCGTTTCCATATCGTAAGAGGGGCGGGTAGCACCTAAAGTTATTGTGCCTGTATATTCCTTTTCTTGTGCCTGAAACTCGTCAATACGTTTAGTAAACTTTCCTGTACAAATAATTACTAATCCGGTTGCTAAAGGGTCTAGCGTACCCGCATGTCCTACTTTTTTAGCTTTGGTGGCATAGCGTAGTTTGTTCACCACATCAAAAGATGTCCACTCTTTAGGCTTGTTAATCAGTAATACTTTACCCTCGTTAAATTCTTGGGTAACCGGATGTATAGAAAGGTCTTTTTTCTGATTCAAGAAAGAAAATTAAACAATACTCAACTCAATCCCTAAAAAGTAAAGAATAAGGATGGCTGCACCCACAATTATACGGTAGTAGCCAAATACTTTAAATCCGTTTTTAGTAAGAAAGGTAATGAATGATTTTATGGCAATTGCGGCAACTATAAAGGCTATTACATTACCAAAAGCAAATAGCGATATATTATGGCTGCTAAACTCAATGGTGCCTTCTTTATAGTGGTCGTAAAGGGTTTTGCAAGTGGCGCCAAACATGGTAGGCACAGCTAAGAAAAAAGAAAATTCTGCCGCTTGCTTTTTATTTAGCCCTTGTTGTAAACCTCCAATAATAGTTGCAGCCGAGCGAGACGTACCCGGTATCATAGCTATTATTTGGAAGAAACCAATAATTATTGAGTTCTTATAGGTGATAGTTTTATCAGGGGCCTCTTCGCTATTTTTAAATATTTTGTCTACAAACAAAAAGAAAATACCACCTAGTAACAGCATTACTGCAACCACAATAACATTTTCTAAAAGACTGTCAATAAAATCAGAAAGTAAAAGCCCAAAAACCACGGCAGGTATAAAGGCTACAAAAAGTTTGTAATAAAAATCTAGTGATTGGAAAAAGCGCTTAAAGTACAGAAATACTACCGAAAGTATGGCCCCAAACTGGATACCTACGGTAAATAGCTTTACAAAATCATCGTCGGCAATGCCCATTATTGACGATGCAATAATCATGTGCCCTGTAGAAGATACTGGCAAAAACTCGGTGATACCCTCTACAACAGCAAGGATAAACGCCTGTAAATAATCCATCAATTAGTTTTTGGTATCTTCTTTAGGCTTTTTAAAAATAGCAAAAACTTCAATTACAAATCCTGCTAACACTACAATAGGGGCAAGGGTTATACGACGGAATGAAAATATATCACCATCGTCAGGACCATACATTAGTGCAAAGCCTATAATTAAAACTACCACACCAATTATCATTAGCATATAGTTTTCTCTGCCAAAAGCAAACTCTTGAGGGAAGTTTGAAGAATCTTCTTTCCCTTTTTTTACCGGGGCAGTTTTTCTTGTAGGTTTATTAGCCATTATTTATACTGTTCTAAATTTTAATACAATCTATCAACTTGCATACGCAAGTATTTGCGGGTAACAAATGTACTGCTTATTAGTGTGAGCAAAAAAGAAAAAACTACCAATGCACCTCCAATCATAGCATATTCAAGCCATGTAAGGTAGGTAGCCAATTCTTCTTGGTATATGTAGAACCCATATATCACAACACCTAATAATAATAGTGATACCAGCGTACCGTAAAAACCATGCACGATAGATTTTGATATAAACGGGCGCATTATAAAACCATCGGTAGCACCTACCAACTGCATAGTTTTTATAGAAAAACGTTGGGCAAACAAGCCTAGCTTAATAGTACCATTAATTAAGGTTATAGATACTAAAAGAAAAATAATGCAGAGGGCTAAAAGTATGCCCCCAATTTTATTTACGTTCTCGTTTATCTTATCTAAAAGGTTGGCTTTATATACTATATCTCTAACACTGGTAAATTCTAGCAACGAAGATTTTACTTCCAGCAAATTAGCTTCCGAGGCATAGTCAGACTTAAAGTAAATACGCAGCTCGCCACCCAAAGGGTAGTAGCCAATGGTGCCAACAAAATCTTTCCCAATTTCATCAGAAAAGTTTTTGTTTACGGCTTCTTTATCAAGATATTCTATGCTTTTAATTTTTTCGTTTCCTTCTACCAGTTGTTTCACCTTTTGCACTTCACTATCATCAGCATCAGGTTTAAACATTACAGTCATTTCTACATTTTCTAGCAATGCAATAGACTGTTTTCGGGCGGTAAACAATACAACCAATAGCAAACCCAACATAAAAAGCACCATAGAAATACTTATAACCGTAGGAATTGCAGATGTTGCGCTTTGTTTCTTTTTACCCATTTAAACTAGTAAGTGTATTTGCGAAAATAACATATAATACCTGCTAAGCAAAAAACAGTAACCCACACTAGGTTACATAGTCTTAAGGCGTTTTTTATGTATTTTCGCACCCTTATTATAAACCCTAATGGCAGATAGGGTTCAAAAGTTTAAACTAGTTCAGAAAGAACACCAAGTTAATGAGCAGCTACAATCCGCAAGAAATAGAAAAGAAATGGCAGCAGCATTGGAAAGATAACAATGCTTATAGAGTGGAAAACAAAAGCGATAAGCCTAAATATTATGTGCTGGATATGTTTCCATATCCTTCAGGTGCCGGCTTACACGTAGGGCATCCGCTGGGTTATATTGCCAGTGATATTGTAACACGCTATAAACGCCATAAAGGATTTAATGTGCTACACCCCATGGGGTTTGATGCCTTTGGTTTACCTGCCGAGCAATATGCCATACAAACCGGACAACACCCTGCCATTACTACAGTACAAAATATTAAACGCTATAAAGAGCAACTTAATAACTTAGGGTTTAGTTATGATTGGGACAGGGAAGTACAAACTTGCGACCCCGATTACTACAAATGGACACAATGGATTTTTTGCCGATTGTTTGAAAGTTGGTACGATAAAACAGCAAATAAAGCAAAACCATTAAGCGAACTTATAGCTGTTTTTGAGAAAGAAGGGAACGCCAATGTAAATGCTCATTCTGATGAAACAGAAACCTTTAATGCTGATGAGTGGAAAGCTAAAAGTGAAGAAGATCAGCAAAAAACACTATTAAGCTACCGCCTTGCATACCTTGCTAATAGTATGGTGAATTGGTGTCCTGAATTGGGAACTGTATTAGCCAACGAAGAAGTAAAAGACGGTTTGAGTGAACGTGGCGGTTACCCTGTATTTAAGGTAAATATGCGCCAGTGGTTTTTGCGTATCACTGCTTATGCCGACCGATTATTAAACGATTTAGATACGATTGACTGGACAGATGCGCTAAAAGAACAACAACGTAACTGGATAGGTAGAAGTGAGGGGGCAAGTATTAACTTTAAGTTAGACGGACACGACGATATAATAGAAGTATTCTCTACCCGACCTGATACCATTTTTGGGGCTACTTTTATGGTGTTAGCCCCAGAACATGAGTTGGTGGAAAAAATTACTACTACAGAGCAAAAGGAAGAAATTGAGAAGTATATAGAGTATGCCGGCAAACGTAGCGAGCGCGACCGTATGAGTGAGGTAAAAACTATTACGGGTTGCTTTACGGGAGCGTATGCTGTAAATGAATTTACAGGCGAAAAAATTCCAGTTTGGATTGCTGACTATGTATTGGCAGGCTATGGAACTGGAGCTGTAATGGCTGTACCTGCCCACGATACCCGTGATTATGCTTTTGCTAAGCACTTTGGTTTGCCCATTGTACAGGTGGTTACCGATGAGAAAAATACGGTTAGTGTTGATGAAGAAGCCTACGCAGAAAACCAAAGCGGGGTATTAATTAACTCTGATTTTCTTAATGGAATGAGCGTTCCAAATGCTAAGAAGGCAATTATTGCCAAGTTGGAAGAGTTAGGAACAGGGAAAGGGAAAATAAACTACCGCTTGCGTGATGCGGGCTTTAGTCGACAACGTTATTGGGGAGAACCTTTCCCTATAGTGTATCGTAACGGCTTGCCTTATTTGGTAGATGAAAGTGAATTGCCAGTTACTCTACCTGAAGTAGAATCGTACAAGCCAACAGGTGATGGCAACTCTCCATTGGCTGCAATGGAAGATTGGGTAAATACCCCCAACGGTCAACGTGAAACCAACACTATGCCGGGCTGGGCAGGCAGTAGTTGGTATTTCTTGCGTTATATGGATAACAAAAATGCTAATGAGTTAGTGAGCGACGAAGCCGCTAACTACTGGGGTAATGTTGACTTATACTTGGGAGGTAGCGAACATGCCACAGGACATTTACTATACGTACGTTTTTGGACAAAGTTCTTGTACGATTTAGGTAAAATACCTGTAAACGAACCCGCCAAGAAATTGATTAACCAAGGGATGATACAAGGGGTGAGTAATTTTGTTTACCCAGTTCATTTCTTTTATAAAGCAACTAAAGAATTTGATACTCCAGACAAAGAAGTAGAAGTTCTCAATTATCTGACATCAATTTTATCAAATGTCTTTGTTTCAAAGAGCTTTTATGATAGATATAAAAAAGGCGAGGGGTTAAAGAGTATTATTGAAGAACATATACAAACTTCTTTAAATGAAGTAAAAGGCTATGGTTTTGAAATAAACTGGGATATATCTAAAATTATTTCAGCCCATGTTGATATTAACCTTGTTGAGGAGGTGGTTGTAAATCAAAAATTTGTTCTTGACATTGAAAAGTTTCAAGATTGGAGAGAATGGTCTCGACCTCTTAAATTTATTTGTGAACCCGATGGTGAGTATTTGTGTGGTTGGGAAGTAGAAAAAATGTCCAAATCCAAGTGGAATGTAGTAAACCCTGATATTATGATTGAGAAATACGGGGCAGACACTTTACGCTTGTACGAGATGTTTTTGGGTCCCTTAGACCAAAGCAAACCTTGGAATACTAATGGTATTGAGGGAGTATATCGTTTCTTGGGTAAGCTATGGCGTTTGTTTTTTAATGCCAATGAGCAGTTTGAAGTTAGTGATGCTGACCCTACACAAGATGAACTAAAATCATTGCATAAAGCTATAAAGAAAACTACGGAAGACATTGAGAACTTCTCGTTCAATACCAATGTAAGTGCTTTTATGATAGCTGTAAATGAGCTTTCGCAACTTAAATGTAATAAACGTGCTATACTGGAACCTTTGTTAATTTGCTTGTCTCCTTATGCCCCTCATATTGCCGAAGAACTTTGGGAGAAATGTGGGCATGGTAAGGAAGGTATATTAGACCAATCGTTCCCGAAACATAATGAAGCGTATTTAGTAGAAAATACATTCAACTACCCTGTTTCCATTAACGGAAAAATGAGGGTACAAATAGAGTTTCCATTAGATGATGAGCAAGCGACCATTCAAGAAGGAGTTTTAGCCAATGAAACTGTACAAAAATGGATGGATGGCAAGTCTCTAAAGAAATTTATTCTTGTAAAAGGACGAATTATAAATGTGGTGATTTAGTTGTTCATTTTCGTCATTGCGAGGTCTTCCGAAGCAATCTTTTTCAAGTTTTCTGTTTACAGTTTCAAGTTTTGTCATTGCGAAGAGGAACTACGAAGCAATCTAAAAGATTACTTCACTGCGTTCGTAATGACGGATAAGGCTGTCATCCTGAGCCTGTAGAAGGAGTGTGACGGGAAGTAGATGAGCTATTGTTTTTTTCTTCGCACAGATACTGAATCAAGCTCAGTATCACTATTAGCCGCACAGAGTTATACTAATCAATAACTTCCTCTTCTCCTTTAACATCCAAATTGTAAAAAATACCTACTTGTACCCCTATTGATGCTAAGCGGTAAGTATAATCTCCAGTAGTTGCAGGCAGCAACGGTATATTTATTAATGGCTGAGTAAAAAAGCCCAAGTAGTTACTATGCTTGTAATCGGCTCTAAAACCTGCATGGGCAGTAATATTTACAGGTAAAGAGTTTAAGTAAGTGTTGGAAAGGTTGAAGGCTCGTTCTCCATTTAAGGTAAATCCTTTTAAACGCACAGCTACACGGTCTTGCAATAACACATTTATTGAGGCTCCGTAAGTTCCGTAAAACTCCCAATGTTTAGACTTTTTACCAAGTCTTAATTTATTATTAAATAATGCCACAGCATCTAAATAGTCAAACACATAATGCATATCAGCAACAGGTTCAGGCAGGGTAGCTATTGTTTGGTCTATTCTTTCTAAATCAGGATGTAAAATAGTTCTGAATGTTAGGTTCTCAGCTCTTCTTATAAATCCGGTATTGGTATAAGTAATGCCTGTTTGCAGTTTCAGGTTTTTTCCAAGCTGTTTCTCAAAGTGAGCAGAAATAGCAAAACCGGTTCTGTTGTGCTGCATATTGCTTAGTGAATCATTTTCTAAACGATTGTTTGTTGAGAATGCATGAACAGTATATTGGGGCTGAAAACTGATTGATATATATTTATATTTATACTTAGTCTGCGCCGATACAGTATCCGCAATAAATAATGATAGAAGTACAACAATATACCTTTTCATAGTGCTTGTTTTTTAGTTAAGAGCCGCTAAGTTTTCATTTAGTAGCTTTAATTTTGCTTCAGCATCAGATTTTTTCTGGCGTTCTCGCTCTACAATTTCGGGTTTTGCATTGGTTACAAAACGCTCATTGCTAAGTTTCTTGTCTACCGATTGTACAAAGCCCGTTAAATATTTTATTTCATCGGTTATTTTGGCTTTTTCTTCTTCAACATCAATATTTTCTTCCAAGAAAACATACAATGCATCATTCTTCACTAATAACTGAATAGCTCCTTCAGGTTTTTCTTTCAAAATTTCCAAAGCAGAAACATTAGCCAATTTACGGATTAAAAACTCAAATCTTTTATAGGTTTCAGCATTACTATCATTCTCACAAACCAACGCTACCTTTAACTCTTCTTTTGGCGATAAACCTTTACTGTTTCTGAGCGTACGTATTTCTGAAATAAAATCTATGGCTAATGAAGAAACCGGTTTTGTGTTTTCGTTTATTGTTGGATAATCTTCAACTATAATAGGTTTCTCAGGGTTGCCATCCATTAAGTCATGATACAGTTCTTCGGTAATAAACGGCATAAAGGGGTGCAATACCTTTAGTAAGCTATTGAAAAGGCTAATTGTAGCGTCGTAAGTACTTTTATTAATTGGTTTACCATATTCGGGCTTCACCATTTCTAGGTACCAAGAGCAGTAATCGTCCCAAACCAATTTATAAGTAGCCATTAGTGCCTCACTAAGGCGGTAGTCTGCCATTTTACTTTCAATTTCCTTTAACCCTTCATTTAGCTTAAAGCTAAACCATTCATTGGCTAAATTATTGGCTGCAATAATCTCTTGGTTTACCTCGCTGTCATTAACTATTTCCCACCCTTTAATCAGGCGGTAGGCATTCCATATTTTATTACAAAAGTTGCGCCCTTGCTCAACCTGGGCAATGTCAAACATTACATCATTGCCTGCCGATGAAGATAGTAACAAACCCATACGCACACCATCGGCACCATATTGTTCAATTAGGTCTAAAGGGTCGGGAGAGTTGCCCAATTGCTTACTCATTTTGCGGCGTTGCTTATCACGAACTATCCCAGTGAAATACACATTTTTAAATGGAATTTCGTCGCGATATTCAAAACCAACCATAATCATTCGTAATACCCAAAAGAAAATAATATCAGGTCCTGTAACCAAATCGTCAGTAGGGTAAAAGGCTTTTATATCTGGATTATCAGGATTTTCAAAACCATCAAATACACTAATAGGCCATAACCACGATGAAAACCAAGTATCAACCACATCTTCGTCTTGTTTCAGATGTGAGATGTGAGATGTAGGATGTAAGGCTTTATATTTTTCTAGGGCTTCTTCATGGGTTTTAGCAACTACGCAATTATCATTTTCATCAAACCATGCAGGTATGCGCTGTCCCCACCACAGTTGGCGAGATATACACCACTCACGAATATTCTCTACCCAATGGCGGTAGGTGTTTTTAAACTTAGCAGGATGAAATTTAATTTCATCATCCATTACTGATTCTAGTACTTTAGGGTTCTTTTCTATAAACCCTTTCATATCTACAAACCATTGTTTGCTTAGGCGTGGTTCTATAACAGCATCAGTACGCTCGCTGTACCCAACACTATTTTTAATATCTTCAACTTTATCAAGAATGCCTAGTTCCTCAAGGTCTTTTACAATTTGCTTGCGAACAGCAAACCTATCCATACCCACATAATGCCCGGCAACTTCAGCTATTGTTCCGTTCTCATTAAAAATATCAATGGTGTCAAGCTTGTGTTTTTTGCCCAGCTCAAAGTCGTTAATATCATGTGCCGGAGTAACTTTTAAGCAACCTGTTCCAAACTCAATATCTACATAATCATCAAGTATTATGGGTACTTCGCGGTTGGCAATAGGTACAATTACTTTTTTACCGTGTAATGATGTAAAACGTTCATCGTTAGGGTTAATACAAACGGCAGTATCGCCAATAAGTGTTTCAGGGCGGGTAGTGGCAATGGTTACAAAACCATTTTCATCTGCTATTTGATATTTTATATAATACAGTTTAGACTGTACGTCTTTGTGGATTACCTCTTCATCGCTTACTGAGGTTTTTGCTACAGGGTCCCAATTTACCATGCGCTCACCACGATAGATTAATCCCTTTTCATACAAGTCTATAAAAACATCAACTACAGCATCACTAAGTTTAGGTTCCATAGTGAAGCGCGTGCGCTCCCAATCGCAACTGGCACCTAATTTTTTAAGCTGCTCTAGTATAATGCCACCATATTTTTCTTTCCAATCCCAGGCATGCTCTAAAAACTTTTCGCGACCTAATTCTTGTTTGGTTAGCCCCTTTTCTTTCAGCAGCTTCACTACTTTAGCCTCCGTAGCAATACTGGCATGGTCCATACCCGGTACCCAGCAAGCTTCTTTGCCTTGCATACGTGCACGACGAGTGAGAATATCCTGAATGGTATTATTCAACATATGCCCCATGTGCAGCATACCCGTTACATTTGGTGGAGGAATGACAACGCTATACTTAGGTTTAGGTGAGTGGGCATCGGCATGAAAATAACCGTTATCCATCCAGTACTTATACCATTTGTCTTCTACTTCTGCGGGGTTATATGTTTTTGAAAGCTGCATTATCCCGCGAAAATACGCATTAGCAAAGAATTTTATATGCCTGAAATTGGGATATTCTATTACTGCTTAAATAATGTACAAGATTTTTGATACTATACAATTTATGTTTTTTAAACGTATTATAGTATAACATTTAGAACTGCTAATTATCACTATGAAAAACTTTATACTGCTATTAACCCTATTAACAACCCTAAGTACTTTATCAGCACAAGAATTAAAAACTATTTCAGCTAAAGAGGTAGTTGCATGGGATATAAGTGATGCCAGGCAAAATGACTTTAAACAACTGCAAGAAATGTTAAGAGACCCGAAAAGGAAACTTTCAACTGAAGAACATAAATATTTGGACAGTATGTTGCGATTGGGAGTTGAGCCTGAACAATATAGTTTTTTTAGTACAGATGAATTGGGGTGTAGTTGGTATGAAGGAGTTAGTGAGGATACTGCTTATTGCTCATCACATTTGGCAGACTATAAGGGTATTAAATATTCGGCTAAAAACATCCATGATTTTGATGCTAGTACAGCGTGGGTTGAAGGAAAAAGAGGGTATGGTATAGGAGAAAAAATTACTGTTGTGCTTACAGCATTTATACCTGTTTCGATAACACAGATTATGATTTTTAATGGGTACATGAAAAGTGAGAAACTTTGGAAAGCTAATGGAAGGGTTAAAACACTTAAGCTATATGTAAATGATAAACCTTATGCTTTGTTGCAATTGAATGACGTTATTGGTGAGCAGATTTTTAATGTGGATACTCTAAATTTTGGGAAAGACCCAATACAACTGACTTTTGAGGTTGTGGATGCCTATAAAGGCACTAAGTATAGTGATGTTGCCATTTCAGAAATAAATTTTGATGGTTTAGGTGTGCACTGTTTTGCTAAAGGTACCGTGGTAAGTATGGCAGATGGTTCTGAAAAGCCTATTGAGAATATTGCGAAGGGAGATGAGGTATTGACCTATAATTTTGAGTTAGATAAAACTGAAGTAGCAATTGTTGAGGCAACAGCCCAAGCACAACATCATAATCTAGTACAACTTGATTTTGGTATAAAAAAGATAAAAGTAACAGACGATCACCCTTTTTATGTGGTGGGGAAAGGCTGGTGTACCATAAATGGGCATGCTAATAGTGTAACTTCTTATTTAGGAAAAATACAGCAACTTGAAGTTGGAGATTATATAAAAACAACTGATGGAAAGAGTGTAAAGCTGGGAGCGATAGAGCAACAGCAAATTTGTGAACCTACTTTTACTATTACTAAGCTTAGTAACGGAAACAGCTTTTATGCTAACGGTTTGCTAGTAGCTGTTGAATAACAAAAAAAGCCCTGAAAGTTGAACTTTCAGGGCTACCATTTGAAATATTTTGTATTTACTTAGTAAATCTTCTTTCTTTAATACGTGCTTTCTTACCTTTAAGCTCGCGTAGGTAGAATATACGTGCTCTACGAACTTTACCGTGTTTATTAACAGCTATTTTTTCAATAAACGGGCTGTGTAGAGGGAAAATACGTTCTACACCTATACCGTTTGAAATTTTACGAACGGTAAAAGTTTCACTGGCTCCTGTATTACGACGTTGCAAAACAACACCTTGAAACTGCTGTGTACGCTCTTTGTTTCCTTCTTTAATTTTATAACTAACCGTTACAGTATCTCCAGCTGCAAACTTTGGTATATCGTTTTTTAAGTATTCCGCTTCTACTAATTTTATCAAGTCCATTTTAATGGCGTTTTTTAAAGGAGTGCAAAGTTAAGTATTAAATTAACATTTGCACAATATTTTTAGCAATTGGTGTTCTTTATTATACAGCTAGTAACACGGCTCAATTGGGGGGGGATTTATTTTGTCATCCACCAAAAAAAGCGTAGGGTACTCCTCAATTAGTTTAAACAATAGTGCTTGTGCTTCTATTTTATTTTTAAAGTCTCCTACACGTACTTTGAAATGTGGCGAATCGAACATTAAATAAGCTGGGCATTTTGGAAACATATTGGTAAACTTTTCCTTAGCTTTTTTTGCATCAACTCGTTTATCTGTAATAACTATTTGTATCCGATACCCTTTTACTAATGAGTCTTCTTGTTTGCTTAGTTTTCTTTGCTGTATATATTCACTAACCTTTTGGGGTGCACTTATAGTTACCGTACCTTTTTTAATAGTGTCTTGCTGGGCAACCACAGTTTTTGCCACAAAAAATAATACACCTATTAAAATTAGTTTTCTCATCAATATTACTCGATAATTTTTAGTCCGTTAGATGTTCCTATACGTGCAGCACCGGCTTCAATTAGTGCAGTTACCTGTTTGGCTGTCTTTATCCCTCCCGAAGCTTTAATCAATACCTTTTCAGGCAACTGGTTTCTAAGTTTTTCAACTATTTCAGGGGTTACGCCACCCGGTAACATACTTGTTGAAGTTTTTACAAAGTCTGCACCTGTTTCAACAGCTAACATGCAAAGTTTATTTATTTCTTTTAGGTTAAGCAAATCAACTTCAAATATTAGCTTCGCTTTTTTGTTTTGCATTTGGCAGGCGGTAACCATACTATTAATATCGTTTTCAACGCTAGTAAAATCACCTGATTTAACAGCTGCAATATTTATTACCGCATCAATTTCATCAGCACCATCTCTTAAAGCTTGTTTAACTTCCTCAACCTTGGCCGATGTTCTCCCGTAACCAAACGGAAAGCCTACAACAGTAATAACTTTAGTTTCGGCCTTTGCTTCATCAATTGCTTTTCTGGCTATCCCAACATAATATGGAGGAATGCACACACCAAAAAAATTATGTTCTTGTGCCTGTTCGCAAGCTGATAGTACTTCTTTGCGACTAATGTTAGGCTTAAGCCGAGTATGTTCAATAAACCGTGCTAAGTCCATTAATAGGGTAGTCTCACTTATATTTTAAGCCACCTTTCCGTGGCAATTTTTAAATTTCTTTCCACTTCCGCAAGGGCAAGGCTCATTTCTTCCCACTTTCACTTCTGCTTTTATGGGTGTTTGAGGCACCTTTTCTTCTTGTGCTTCCGGATTCCCACCACTAGCGGCTGTTGCTGCTACTTCTTGCGGGCGGCGGGTTTGCATACCGCTCATATCAGTTCGCCGTTGACGACCTTCTTGTACATTGTCTGAATCTTGAGTTGCTATTTGTCCTTTAAATAATATGGTTAATATTTCTTTTGAAAGACGAGACAGCATATTCTTGAATAAATCAAAAGACTCCAGTTTGTAAATAAGTAAAGGGTCTTTTTGCTCAAAAACGGCATTTTGCGATGATGTTTTTAAGTCGTCCATCTCACGCAAGTGCTCTTTCCACTCATCATCAATAAGAGCTAAAGTGGTCATCTTCTCAAATGAAGTAACCATTTCAGCACCATTACTTTCATAAGCTTTTTTAAGGTTTACAAGTACTTGTAGTTGCTTTATACCGTCGGTAACAGGTATTGAGATTAGTTCAACATTTTCACCACGTGTCTTGTATACTTCATTAATAACAGGCATGGCAATCTCTGTAAATTGTTTTGATTTACGTTGATACAATTCTGTTAAACCTTCGTATACTCTTGAAGTAAGTTTATCAGGCTTTAATTCGCTAAACTCATCTTCGGTAATATCAGTATCATGAGCAAATAAACGGATAAGCTCCATTTTAAAGCCTTCGTAGTCTCCCATTTCTTGGAAACCTACAGCTACATCTTCTGCCGAATCGTAAATAATATTATTAATGTCCAGCTTCAATTTATCACCTACCAAGGCATTACGGCGACGGGTATAAATAACTTCACGCTGGCTATTCATTACATCATCATATTCCAGCAAACGTTTACGAATACCAAAGTTATTCTGTTCTACTTTTTTCTGTGCTGATTCTATAGATTTAGAAATCATGGAGTGCTGAATATTATCGCCCTCTTCATGCCCAAACCTATCCATTACGTTAGCTATACGGTGCGATGCAAACAAACGCATCAGATTATCTTCAAGGGATATGAAGAACTGTGATGAGCCGGGGTCTCCTTGACGACCTGCACGACCTCGTAACTGGCGGTCTACACGACGAGATTCATGTCTCTCAGTACCAATAATGGCTAATCCACCTGCTTCCTTTACTCCAGGACCTAGTTTTATATCCGTACCACGGCCAGCCATGTTGGTTGCTATGGTAACATTTCCTGCTAAACCGGCTTCTTGCACAATCTCAGCCTCACGTTGGTGTTGTTTAGCGTTAAGAATATTGTGCTTAATTTTTTTGAAGGTTAGCATTTTAGATAGTAGTTCTGAAATTTCAACCGAAGTGGTACCCACCAGTACAGGTCTTCCCGCTTCGGTTTGTTTCACAACCTCATCAATAACTGCTTTATATTTTTCACGAACTGTTTTATATATCAGGTCGTTTTCGTCTTTTCTAATAATAGGGCGGTTGGTAGGTACAACTATAACATCAAGCTTATATATTTCCCAAAATTCACCCGCTTCTGTTTCAGCAGTACCAGTCATACCTGCAAGTTTGTGGTACATACGGAAGTAGTTTTGCAGTGTTACAGTAGCAAATGTTTGGGTAGCTGCCTCAACTTTTACATTTTCTTTAGCCTCAATAGCTTGGTGCAATCCATCACTATATCTACGACCGTCAAGCACACGACCTGTTTGCTCATCTACAATTTTAATTTTTCCGCTATCAATAATATAGTCTACATCGTTCTCAAACATACAGTATGCTTTTAGCAACTGATTTATTGAGTGTATACGTTCTGACTTAATTGAATAGTCGCGCATTAACGCTTCTTTTTGTTTTACTTTTTCATTTGTGTCAGTAGAGTTACGCTCTATTTCAGCGATTTCTGCTCCTACATCAGGCATAATGAAAAAGTTGGGGTCTTCTCCCGTTGAAGTTATTAATTCGGTACCTTTTTCAGTAAGGTCTATACTGTTATTTTTTTCGTCAATTACAAAGTATAGCGCTTCATCTACCTTGGGCATTTCTTTTTGTTGGTCTGCCAAGTAGTAGTTTTCAGTTTTTTGAAGCAATTGCTTCATTCCTTGTTCACCCAAAAACTTTATTAAAGCTTTGTTTTTTGGCAAACCGCGTTGGCAACGTAATAATAGTAAACCGCCTTCTTTTTCATTGCCATCAGCAATTAGTTTTTTAGCATCGGCAAGTGCGGTAGTAAGGTATTTGCGCTGTGTATTAACAAGTTTCTCTATTCGGGGTTTTAGGTTAGTAAACTCGTGTTGGTCTCCTTTGGGTACAGGTCCTGAAATAATAAGTGGTGTTCGTGCATCATCAATTAATACACTATCTACCTCATCCACCATGGCAAAGTGGTGTTTACGTTGTACCAAGTCTTCTATATCGTGAGCCATATTATCACGCAGATAGTCGAAACCAAACTCATTATTAGTTCCGTAAATAATATCCGCTTGGTAGGCTTTTCTTCTTTCAGGTGAATTAGGCGGGTACTTATCTATACATTCAACAGTTAATCCGTGAAATTCAAACAACGGTGCATTCCACTCACTATCACGACGTGCTAAGTAGTCGTTCACGGTTACTACATGTACTCCTTCTCCTGTAATACCATTAAGGTACGAAGGCAATGTAGATACAAGGGTTTTACCCTCACCTGTAGCCATCTCAGCAATTTTACCGCTATGTAATACCATACCTCCTATAAGCTGCACATCGTAGTGTATCATATTCCAGGTAATGGTATTGCCGGCAGCATCCCAGGTATTTGCATAGTAGGCTTTATCTCCTTCTATCTTCACATTAGCTTTTTTGGCGGCTAAATCACGGTCGTTATCAGTAGCTGTTACTTCAAGCTCTTCATTCTCAGTAAATCGGCGAGCTGTTTCTTTTACCACTGCAAAAGCTTCCGGTAAAATTTCTTCCAATACTTTCTCCAGTTCTTCATCACGCCTTTTTTTCAAAGCGTCAATCTGGTTGTAGATATTTTCCGTTTCATCAATACTTATATCGGGAACTTCAGCGCGTTCTTTAAGCTGAGAAATTTCATTATCAATATCTTGAAGGTATTCTTTAATACGGGCTTTAAAATCAGCAGTTTTAGCTCTAAGCTCATCGTTGGTAAGACTTTCATATTGCTCAAAGTAGTTATTAATTAAATCTACTTTGGGTTTTATAGCCTTTATATCACGCTCTGATTTATCGCCAAAAATTTTTGAAAAACCTTTTATAATGGAGTTAATCATGTTCTAATCTCTTGTAGAAAGTGGGCAAAAATAACATATTTCCGTTGTGTACGGAAAGGTTTATACTGTTGCACTTATAATGCCAAGGTTATGTAACCAAGCTTTTAAAGTTTGCCAAACAAAAAGTAGCTTTGCAACTTGTATTTTATATAGACGATGAACGGAACAAAACATACCATATTACTTTTAGGGAGCGGAGGGCGTGAACATACTTTTGCTTGGAAAATTATACAAAGTAAGTATTGCGAGAGATTATTTATTGCACCCGGAAATGCAGGAACTGCTATGCTGGGAACTAACATAAACTTAGCAGTGAATGATTTTGAAGCTATAGGAAAATTTTGTGTAGAAAATGATGTAAGTATGCTGGTGCCGGGCAGTGAAGACCCTTTGGTAAGTGGTATAGCCGATTACTTTAAAGAACAAAAAGTGTTACAGCATATATTGGTTATAGGTCCATCAAAGCAAGGGGCACAGCTTGAGGGGAGTAAAGATTTTTCGAAGCAGTTTATGCAAAGACATTCTATACCAACTGCAGCTTACGCAACCTTTACTAAAGATACTTTAAAAGATGCTTTTAAATTTTTAGAAACCTTGCAAGCGCCTTATGTTTTAAAAGCTGATGGATTGGCAGCAGGCAAAGGTGTTGTGATTGCAGACAATTTGGCGGATGCTAAAAAAGAGCTGACAGAAATGCTTGAAAATGCAAAATTTGGAGATGCAAGTTCGAGAGTTGTTATTGAAGAGTTTTTAAAAGGTATAGAACTTTCTGTTTTTGTTGTTTCTGACGGTGATAATTATATTGTTCTTCCCGAGGCTAAAGATTATAAGCGTATTGGTGAAGGTGATACCGGATTGAATACCGGAGGTATGGGTGCTATTTCGCCTGTGCCTTTTGCTAATGAAGCTTTTATGGCTAAAGTTCGCGGGCAAATAATTGAACCGACTATTAATGGGCTTAAAAATGACGCTATTGACTATAAAGGCTTTATTTTTATCGGGTTAATGAATGTTGATGATAGCCCTTATGTTATTGAATACAATTGCCGAATGGGCGACCCAGAAACTGAGGTTGTTTTCCCCCGCTTTGAGAACGACTTAGTGGAAATAATGGATGCACTTGCAAAAGGTAATCTACATACCATTACCCCCAAAATTAGCTCGCAAACTGCAGCGGCTGTTATAGTTGTATCAGGGGGGTATCCTGAGGGATATGAAAAAGGTAAAAAAATAAGCGGTTTTGAGAGTTTAAAAGATACCATAGCCTTTCATGCAGGAACTAAGCAAGATGGAAGTAATATTGTAACTAGTGGGGGGCGCGTGCTGGCACTAACTAATTTTGGTGATACTATTGGTGAAGCTGTAAAAAAATCTATGGAAGCCGCGCAAAATATTAGTTTTGAGAAAAAGTATTACCGTACAGATATAGGTAAAGATTTAATGAAAGTGCAAAATACCTAAATACTAATAATGAGTAGAGAGAAAGCTTTCGCAAGATTAATTGCACAAAAAGTACTTAAGTATTTTTTACGTGGTTTATTACTTGTACTTCCTGTTGTAGGTACGGTGTGGCTAGTATATTACTTAATAACTTGGATTGATAACTTACTAGACTTTACCAATGTACCCGGTTTAGGGGCTGTAATTATTTTTATTAGTGTTACATTAATTGGAGCTTTTGGCTCAGGGTTATTGGTACAGCCCATATTAGATATTATTGATGACTTATTAGAGCGTGTACCTGGGGTAAAAATAATTTATACTTCCATTAAAGAGTTTATGGAAGCTTTTGTAGGGGACAAACGAAAGTTTAAAGAACCTGTAGTGGTAGACATGGGGAATGGCTTGCACCGTATGGGGTTTATTACCCAAAAAGATTTAACCATAATAGATATGGAAGATCATGTTACAGTGTACTTTCCGCATAGTTATAACTTTTCTGGGAATGTATATATAGTACCTGGTGAAAAAGTAAGGCATATTGATGCTAACCCTTCAGATGTGATGAAGTTTGTAGTTACAGGAGGTGTTACTGAGTTAGGGGCACCGACGGAGGAGGAAACATCCGATACTAATCATCAAAACTAGGTACAAAGTCAATTACGTTAGCGGTATAGAGTAACTTACTTTTGTATAAGCTGTTTATAGATATTGCTGTTTCATTTAAAGGAATTTCTTTTCCATAGCCTTTGCTTAAAACTTTTTTAACTGCACTATTTTTCGTGTCAAAATCTTTTAAGGTTTCTAACTCGCAAAGTTCAATATCAAATACTTTTTTGTAGAATTTCCATACTAGTTCGCTACTGTATAATGCACTATCGTTCCAGTTAAAATATTTATCAGGAATTTTTGTGGTAAATTTCTGTGCTTCTTCTCTAATTCTTGTAAAATCAGCAGCAGTACTGTCAAGCTTATACTTTTCCCTGTCTTTTAGTCTTATAGTAGCTATTAATCCATTGGCTTTGCTTGTAAATTTTGCAAAGTCTGTTAATGCAATTTTTGAGGGGGTAACTTCAAGTACTTTTGGACCGGTTGTAGTTATGATTAATACACCACAATGATTGTATTTTGACCTTGAAGCTTTTTCCATTAATAAAGCATTTGATGCCTTGCTATTAATAAAAAGAATGTCGCCATTATAAATTCCCATTAAAGGTTTTTTAGGCGAAAAGCCACTGAATAAAAAGATAATACATAAAATTGCAATTAGTGAAGGGCTAATGCTTTTCATAAACCCATAACGAGCTGATTGATAACAATATTATACCGAACGACTTAGCCTTACTAAATACATGCCTGTGAACAAAAGCACTAAGTCAAAAATTACCTGAAAAGTTGAGAACCTACCGAAATTGTTTGAGGAGTAACCAAGTATTAAAGAGGTAATGCCAATACCCACAACCAGTATACCTACTTTAAATATCTTCTTTTTCAATTTTTAAGAAGCTATGGCAAAAAAGTGATGTTCTGAATCATCATATTCACTTGAAGTAATTCGGCTTGGGCTTTGGGCGAGTTTTTTAGGTCGTTATCTACTTTATAACGACAAGTAAGTACAGTATTTTTGTTAGCAATAAGCCAAACAAATATTTTTGTTTCCTTACCTTCAATAACCATTAAATTATTATAGCTTAAAATAGTTCTTACACTATCATACTGGTATTTTGCGCTTGGGTGGCTAAAACTTTCATTATCTAAGTAGTGCATTATTTGAGCACTATCAGCAAAGTTTCTACTTTCTTTAATTTCAAAATCGCCGGTTTTTTGTGCAACTTTCTCAAAATGGTAGGTGCCGTTTGGGTTTTCATAAACATTCCACCCGTCAGGGTAGGCCATTCTAAAGAATTTACGCTTCGATGTAAATTCTTGTTCTGAAGGATTATTGCTTTGTGCAATCGAAGTAGATGCAACAGCTAAAAATAGTAAGATGCCAAGTAATCTCATAAATACATGTAAAGATAAAAAATCATAGAACCAAAACCTAAAGTACGTTACGCCAGTCAACTTCTTTGGCAATAATACTTTTAAGGTTTTCTATAGGTACACGCTCTTGCTGCATAGTATCTCGGTAGCGAATAGTTACTTGGTTATCTTCAAAGCTTTCATAATCAACCGTTATGCAAAACGGTGTTCCAATAGCATCATGGCGGCGGTATCGTTTCCCTATTGAATCTTTTTCTTCGTAATGGCAATCAAAGTCAAACTTCAAATCATCCATTATTTCACGCGCCTTTTCAGGTAACCCATCTTTTTTGGTTAGCGGGAAAACAGCCAGTTTTATAGGGGCTAAAACAGGAGGTAATTTTAGCACTGTTCGTTTTTCAGTTTTATCACCATTTGTAACTTCCTCCTCTGTGTAAGCCTGGCACATTACCAACAAAAACATACGGTCTAGCCCAATACTGGTTTCAACCACATAAGGTATATAATTGCCGAAGGGTTTCCCGTTTTCATCAAGTGCAGCATCAAAATACTGTAGTTTTTTGCCGCTATGCTCTTGGTGTTGTTTCAAATCAAAATCTGTACGGCTGTGGATACCTTCAACTTCTTTAAAACCGAAAGGGAATTCATATTCTATATCTACAGCAGCTTTTGCATAGTGAGCCAACTTGGTATGCTCGTGGTAGCGGTATTTTTCAGGAGGTATGCCCAATGTCAAATGCCATTTTTGTCGGGTTTCCTTCCAGTAGTTGTAGTATTCATCTTCGGTACCCGGGCGAACGAAAAACTGCATTTCCATTTGCTCAAACTCACGCATACGCATTATAAACTGGCGAGCGATGATTTCATTTCTAAAAGCTTTACCTGTTTGTGCAATGCCAAAAGGTATTTTCATTCTGCCGGTTTTTTGAACGTTTAGGTAGTTAGCAAAAATACCCTGAGCAGTTTCGGGTCTTAAATATACCTCGTCACTATCATCCGCCACACTACCCATTTGGGTACTATACATCAGGTTAAACTGGCGCACATCAGTCCAGTTTTTAGTTCCGCTAATGGGGCAAGCTATTTCATGTTCTATAATTAAGTCTCTAAGGGTAGAAAGGCTTTCATTTTCAAGTGCATCGTCCATAGCAATTTGCAAATGACCGGCCTTTTCCGTTTTGCCTTCCCTCATATACTTTTCAATACGGTCTTCAAGCAGTTGGTCGGCACGATAGCGTTTGTTACTGTCCTTATTATCAATCATAGGGTCGCTAAAACCGTCAACATGCCCGCTAGCTTTCCAAACTTTCGGGTGCATAAATATGGCAGCATCAATACCCACAATATTCTCATGCATTTGCACCATAGATTTCCACCAGTACTCTCTAATGTTTCTTTTTAATGCCGTACCGTTTTGCCCATAGTCATAAACAGCAGCTAAGCCATCATATATTTCACTTGAAGGGAAAACAAAACCGTACTCTTTGCTATGAGATACTACTTTCTTAAAAATATCGTCGTTGTTTGCCATATTTATTGAGTGTTTAGCCTTATTTTGCAAGGCGCAAAGCTAACTATAATCAAAAAGCGCAAAAAGTTTTTCTTTTGTTAATTTAAAGGGTATATTTGCAGCCCTTTAAGAAAAAGAGTAAAAGCAACATGGCGAACCATAAATCGGCAAAGAAAAGGATAAGAAACAGTGCCACTAAAAGGCTAAGAAACCGCTACCAAGCAAAAAGCACACGTACGGTTATAAAAAATATACGCAATAGCAAGGATAGAAAAGAAGCTGATGAGTTATTAACCAAAGTATACTCAATGCTTGATAAATTGGCTAAGCGTAATATTATCCATAAAAATAAAGCTGCAAATCAAAAATCTAAACTAACAAAGTTTGTAGCTAAACTGGGATAATTTAGTATTAACGAAATTTTAAGCCTGTAACACTGTTACAGGCTTTTTTTATTTTTAGCATATTTGCTTAGCTATTAATGGAAAACAACGTTTCATATACACCAATTAAAAAATGGGCTGAAGAAGACCGTCCGCGTGAGAAATTGCAACTGCATGGTAAGCAAACACTTAGCAATGCTGATTTATTGGCTATTTTGATAAGTACAGGGACAAAGTCTAAGTCAGCCATTGATTTATCAAGAGAAATTTTGAAAAAATGCGACAATAATTTAAACGAGTTGGCTAAATTATCCGTTAAAGACTTAGTGAAGATTGATGGTATAGGTGAGGCAAAGGCAATTACTATTGTTTCTGCCATTGAACTGGGTGGAAGAAGACAGGTTGAGGAAGTAAGGCAAAAAAAGTATATAGGGCACAGTAAAGATATTTTTGAGTTATTTAAACCCAGAATTGCTGATTTAAAGCACGAAGAATTTTGGGTATTGTTATTAAACAGAGGTTTGAAGGTGATAGGTGAAAAGTTGGTGAGTGAAGGGGGAGTGAGCGGTACTATGGTTGATGCAAAAAAAGTTTTTAAAATTGCTATTGACGAAGGTGCAGTGAGTATTGCCCTTGCACATAATCACCCTTCAGGAGAAATAAAACCAAGCCAAGAAGATATAGATTTAACAAAAAAACTAAACCAAGCAGGTAAGTTATTAGATATAAATGTGATAGACCATATAATAGTAACTGAAAACAAATATTACAGCTTTGCAGATGAGGGTAATTTATAGCTTTATCGCCTTTTATATGCAGCTTAACGATTAGTTTACATTATTTGGAAAATGGTTTGTCATTAGTTAATTTGCGCCACTTAATAAACATAGCATACATGAAAAAAACTGCTACTCTAATTTTATTCTCAATAGCATTAGTATTTTCTAATGTTGTATCCGCTCAGCCCGGTAAACCAACGCTTGTTTTACCATTAAACAATAGCGTTAAGGTAGCAACCAGTACCGATTTAGCATGGAGCATATCGTCATCGGTAGATAGCTTTGGTATTCAAATAGCTACAGATATGTCATTCACAAATATTGTGATTGATTCTGTTAAGGATGATAAGAATGTATTTACTCCAAGTGCAGGTACGTTAAATAACTTTGTTGTTTATTATTGGAGAGTTAGAGGGAAAGATGTTAATGGTTTCGGACCATGGTCTGATACTTTTCAGTTTAGAACTGTAGACAGAATATCACCGGCTCCTGTTTTAAGGAAACCGGCAGACAATAATAAGACCTCACCAAGATTACCAGATTTTGATTGGGATGATGTGGTTCGTGCTTCAAGATATCAAATGCAACTAAGCACATCAGCATCATTTAATACATTAAAACTAGATACAATTCTAGGAACCGGAAATACTGAGTTTACTTATGTGAAAGATACATTAAGTACAGACTCTGTATATTTTTGGCATGTACGCTCAGAAAATGAAAACGGCTGGGGAGATTGGTCGGTAGCATCATCATTTGAAGTATCATTTTTGCCTCCATCAATACCAACATTATTATCACCCGCTAATAATTCGGTTAACCAACCTTTAAATCAAAGATTAGATTGGACTACATCAGCCCAAACTACTAAGTATAGATTGTATATTAGTACATCTCCTAACTTAACTAATAGTTCAATCTTTTACAGGGATTCATCATTATTAATTTCGCAATTCGATTTACCAGTTGAAAATTTAATACTTGATTCATCAAGAACTTATTACTGGACAGTTGCTGCCGGAAATGACGATGATTTTTATAGCAGAAACTCAGATACATTTAGTTTCACAACTATAAACTTACTTCCTCCTGATAGGCCTACAAATGTTAGCCCGGCAACAGCATCGGTACAGCATTCACGTCAACCCACATTTGTTTGGAGTGATAACAGTACATTTTTGCCAGATAGCTTCTTTTTACACATATCAAGCTTCTTTGTTTTTACAGATACTATACAACTGATTAAAACGGTTAATACAAATTACTCTGTACCTGCTAGTAACCCACTAGGGTCTGATTCTGTATTCTACTGGAGAGTGGCAGGTAAAAATGCAGCAGGTTTCTCTCCGTGGTCATTCTTTTGGAATTTGACAACTTCAATAAACAGTCCTGTAAAAGACGCATTTAAAGCAAACTTATATCCTAACCCTGCAATAACTACAACTACAATAGACTTTGAGCTTACAGAAAAACAAAGTGTAAGAGTTTCAGTAGTAGACATTACAGGTCGCGAAGTAATAAACATCTACAGCGGTGAGCTAAATGCCAATAAGCACAATATGGCTATTGATGTTAGTTCTCTCTCAAGTGGAACTTATTATATTGCAATTGCAGGAGATGCAGCTATGCAAACGGTTCCTTTTGTAAAGCAATAGTCAAAATTTATAATATTTAAACAGGTCTTGGCGGTTTTCGTCAAGACCTGTTGTGTTTTTGTATAAATCATACGCCATTTTGACGTTTTGTAGTTAACTTACATTTGTTTGCATACTATTTGATACAATTTAAATTATATTACGTGTATGGGTTTATAAGTTGTGTGTAAGCATAACGGTTAACTAGCACGATAATATTTAGATTTGTTATACACTAATTTGATATGATATGGTGGAAGGTGATGATTTTTTAGGGGAAGACACCCGATCAGCCGCTGAACGATATGAAAGAATGCTGGCTTTTAACGAACCCGCTTTTTTCGATCCCGAACAACTTGAAGACCTGGTAGATTATTTTTTTAATGAGAACAAGATAAAAAAAGCACTTCAAGTAATAGATTTCGCTAGAGAGCAATACCCTACATATACCGTTTTTCTTCTTAAAAAAGCTCAAATAAGTTGTGTAATGGGCGATTTTGGAGATGCACTAAAAGCAATAGAAAAAGCAGAGGGCATAGAACCTTATAATTCTGAAGTATTTATTATAAAAGGCGAGTTGTACGACCAAATGGAAAACTTTGAGAGTGCTATTTTAATGTATGAGCAAGCTTTGCAACTAGCCGATGAAAAATCAGAAATATACTTAAACATGGCATATACTTACCAAAACTGGGGTAAGTATGAAGACTCATTGCAATTGCTTCTTAAGATACTTGAATCTGAACCTGACAATGAACAAGTATTGTATGAAATAGCTTACTGCTATGAGGTAATGGATAGGCTTGAAGACAGTGTGAAATTCTACGAGCAGTATATTGATAAACAACCATACTCTTATGCAGCATGGTTTAACCTGGGCACTATACTATACAAACTTGAGAAATATGAGAAAGCCATTTGGGCATACGATTTTTCAATTGTTATAAATGAGAATTTCAGCTCGGCATACTTTAACAAAGGCAATAGCCTGGTTGAGCTTGAACGCTACAAAGAAGCCATTGAGTGTTACAAGCAAACCATAGAGTTAGAAGGCACCGATGCTATAATATTCTGTAATATTGGCGGTTGCTACGAAAAACTGGAAATGATGCCTGAGGCAAGAAATTTCTATAAAAAAGCAACCAAGCTAAACCCTAAATTGGCTGAAGCGTGGTTTGGAATAGGTATTACACACGAAGCCGAGGGAAGATACTTGGAGGCTCTTAGCTTTATGAAAAGAGCTATAAACCTTGAAGAAGATGATTCAGAGTATTGGTTTTCATTAGGTGGGGTGTATTACCGTTTGAAACAAAACGAAGAAGCTAAAAGGGCTTATGAAAAATCAACACAAATAGACCCTTATGGCTTTGAAGTATGGCTAGACTGGTCGTATGTATTAGTAAGTGAGGGTAATGTACAAGAAGCCCTAGATTTACTTGAGGATAGCCAAAAGTACTTTACAAGCTGCCATCAGATTTTTTATAGGTTAGCTGCTTACAATTTCAAAAATCAAAATTCTGTTAAAGGAATGGAGTACTTAGAGAAAGCATTGGTAACTAATGCTAATGAGTATAGTTTGTTTTTTGAATATGCTCCTTGGCTAAAGAACTCAGAGCCAATACAAAACATCATTAACTCTTATTTATAAACTAGTCTAATTAGCTGTAAGTGATTATTTTTGGGCAAAAAACTTACATTTGCAGCTATGCCAAACACATATAATTTTGATATAAGTTTCTTGCCGGATAGAAGTGTTAAGCCTCGTGAGGAGGGTTTAACTATGGTAATGGATAAAGGACTAAGCCTTCGCCAAGCTGAAGATTTTATAGAAACCTCAGAAACTTATGTTGATTTAATAAAATTGGGTTTTGGCACTTCAATAGTTACTCCCAACTTAGATAAAAAAATAGCTTTCTATCAAGAGGCGGGTATACCTGTCTATTTCGGTGGAACCTTATTTGAAGCCTTTATAGTTCGGGATAATTTGAAAGGTTATGTTGATTTATTAAAAAAATACAAGCTACAACATCTTGAGATATCTGACGGGTCTTTAGAAATGTCTCAAGACCAAAAGTGTGAATATATAAAACAACTTGCTGCTGATTATACGGTAATATCAGAAGTTGGTTCAAAAGATGCTGAAAAAATAATACCGCCTTATAAGTGGATTGAGATGATGCAGAAGGAAGTTGATGCGGGTGTGTGGAAGGTTATTGCAGAAGCAAGAGAAGGAGGAAATGTGGGTATATTTAGAGGTACAGGCGAGGTACGCTCAGGTTTAGTTGAAGAGATACTAACCAAAATACCCCAAGGTATGATTATTTGGGAGGCTCCTAAGAAAGCACAGCAATTGTGGTTTTTGAAGCAGTATGGAGCAAATGTAAGTTTGGGAAATATCCCTCCAAATGAAGTTTTAGCATTGGAAACTATGCGTATAGGATTGAGAGGGGATAGTTTTCATTTTTATTTAAATAAGTAAGTTAAATGAGTTTTTTTGAGAAAATAAGTAAGGATTTAATGGCTTCAATGAAAGCCAAAGATGCACCCCGTACACGAACCCTACAGGGTATAAAAGCAGCCATGTTAGTTTTGAAAACTCAGGAAGGAAGGAAAGGCGAACCCACCGATGACGAATACTTGAAAGCAATGCAAAAAATGGCTAAGCAGCGCAAAGACTCATTAGAGATTTTTGAAAAGCAAGGGCGCGAAGATTTAGCTAAAAAAGAGCGCGAGGAGCTAGATATATTAGAAGAATATTTACCCAAACAAATGGGTGAAGATGAGATAAAAGCTGTTTTACAAAAAATTATAGCAGAAACAGGTGCCTCTAGTCCCGGCGATGTAGGCAAAGTTATGCCACTTGCCATGAAAGAAATGGGGGGTAATGCTGATGGAAAAACAATATCAGCAGTGCTAAGAACACTTTTACAATAGTTATTATATGAAATGTATTCAAAAAGCAGTGTTGGCACTGCTTTTTTTGTTTTTACCTAATTTATTCATAGCCCAAATAATTAAAATTGAGGCTATTGAAGAAGTTACGTTTAAAAGAATAGAATACTTTTCAGTTTCAGGGTTTAAAGAAGGCAAACACTACAAACTATCTAATAAAATGCCCTACACGGTATTTAGTGCCTATGATTCTGTATTGGTACAAGCTTTCGGGTATAAAAACAAATGGATAACTGATTTTACTCTTCCTCAACATATTTCAGCAAGTAGAATGGTGCCTTGGGGAGTAATGCTAACCCTCTTAAATACAGAAATAAATGAAGTAATAATATCAGCAGGAAAATTTGAAGAGAAACGAAAAGATGTAGCCCGACAGATTACTACTATCAAACAAAAAGATATTGAATTTTTAAGCCCGGCTACAAGTGCCGATATATTGCAAAATAGTGGCAATGTACTAGTTCAGAAAAGTCAGGCAGGGGGCGGCAGCCCTATAATTCGAGGTTTTGAAGCTAATAAGGTGCAAATAGTAATTGATGGCATACGTATGAATAATGCCATTTATAGAGGAGGGCACCTACAAAATGTATTGCGTATTGATAATAATGCACTGGAACGTATAGAAGTTATACAAGGTGCAGGTAGTGTAATATATGGTAGTGATGCTTTGGGTGGTGTGATGCATTTTATAACCAAAAAACCAAAGCTAAACACAAGCGATACCGATAAATTATTTTTTACAGTAGGTGCAAATACCCGTTTTGGTACTGCTGCCAATGAACTGACAGGTAGTTTAAACTTTAACTTCGGTTGGAAAAAAGTGGCTTTATTCACTAACCTTAGCTATAGCCAGTTTGGGGACTTACGTCAAGGTCGGCTTGGTTTAGGGAGAGACAGAAAAATGTGGGAGAAGAATTACTTTACCACACGACTGAATAATAGGGATACTATGTTATTGAATACTTCACCCTTAATTCAGCTAAACTCAGGTTATACCCAGTTGGATTTTTTGCAGAAGGTGTTGTTTAAGTCAAGCGATTTGGTGGAGCATTTAATTAACTTTCAATATTCTACAACGGGAGATGTACCTAGATACGACAGGTTAAATCAAACGGATTCAGGTAGAAGTGCTAATATTGAGGCAAACAGATTTTTGGCAGAAAACCCTAGTACCAATCTCTTTAGGTTTGCTGAATGGTATTATGGTCCTGAGAGCAGATTGTTACTGGTCTACTCTTTAAATCTTAAAAAAAGGAACCCAAATAAGCAGCTAAAGAATTTAGATTTAGGAAAAATTACTGTTGCTTGGCAAAATATTGATGAAAGCAGGCATACCCGAAGGTTCAACAGTCCTTCAAGAGTAAGTAGAAATGAAAGGGTACAGGTAGCCTCTGTAAATGCTGATTTTCAGAACCAAAAAGGTAGAAATGAATTTCGCTATGGAGGTGAACTGATATATAATAATGTACTATCAAATGCTCATCAAGTAAATATAAATACAGATGAAGTAACTAACACCATTACCCGTTATCCTGATGGTGGGAGCAATATGTTTTTTGGTGCTGTATATGCAACCCTAAACAGAGAACTGCGTAAAGGCTTTGTGCTAAATAGTGGGCTGCGTTATAGTGTAGTTACACTAAATGCACAGTTTAATGATACAGCCCTTACTAAATTTCCTTTTAGTAGAGTATCTCAAAATAATTCAGCCCTTACAGGAAGTTTAGGGGCAGTATACACAACCCCAAAAGGTTGGCGATTTAGTACCCTTGTTTCATCAGCATTCCGTGCCCCTAATGTAGATGATTTAGGAAAGGTGTTTGATTCTAATCCGGCCGATTCTATAGTAATAGTGCCAAACCCCAATATTAAACCTGAAATTACCTATAATGGTGAAATAAGTATAAGCAGGCTTTTAGGAGAAAAAGGAATTGTTGAAGCAACGACATGGTATACCTTGTATAGACAGGCAATAGTTACCCAACCATATAGCTTAAATGGGGCAAATACTATAGTGTATGATGGTGTTCCCAGTAGGGTTTTTGCTAACCAAAATGTACAAAATGCATTTTTATATGGGGGGTCGTTGAATATTAGTTGGAAGGTATATAATAGTTTAATAATAAGAGGAACAGTAAATTATACTTATGGAAGAAGTGAAACAGACAGCACACCATATCCTTTAGCACATATACCACCTGTTTTTGGTAGAGTTTCGGCAAGCTGGAATATAAAACTTTGGCAATTGGAATTTTTTAGTCTTTTTAATGGTACTAAACCGGTTAGTGATTATAACATAGAAGGAGAAGATAATTTTTATCAGTCGACCATTAACGGAACCCCTGCATGGTATACGCTGAATATAAGAAGTAGCTATCGTCTTAGTGAATATTCATCAATACAAATAAGTGTTGAGAATATTTTAGACCAAAACTACAGGGTATTTTCATCAGGTATTAGTGCTCCGGGTAGAAACGTATTGGTAACGTTTAGGGCTTGGCTTTAAGCATTTTGAGTAATAGCTTGCTCTAATACATGGGCAGGAATAGCTCCTGATTGTCGCCATTTTACCTCACCATCTTTAAATAAAATAAAAGTGGGTACCCCTCTTACATTGTAAACACTTGCCGCTTGTGGATTCTTATCAACATCAATTTTTACCACTTTTGCTTTACCTTCAAATTTTTTGGCAACATCCTTCAAAATAGGTGTCATTGTTTTGCAGGGGCCACACCATTCCGCAAAAAAATCTACTAATACAGGGGTGTCAGAACTAACTAAATCTTTAAAAGAAGCCATTATGCTTGCTCTCCATCATTATTGTCACCTTCTTTTTCATCATTTTTTTCTTTTTTAAATGATGAAAACAGCAAACCTCCCATCAAAGCACCGTATGCTGAACTATTTAGTGGTTTTGAAGTAATGGCACAGTTACCGCTTGTACACCCTATAAAATTCCAATATAATAACCCCGCTATAGCACCTACTACTATACCGGCAATTACCCATTTATTTTTTACTATAAAATTCATACTTCAAATTCATCAAAAAATGTGCCTTGGTGCAAAAGTCCAATTAAAGTAAGTTTTTGTTAATTAAATACCATACAATTTGCTGGAAGGCTTTTTTGTGGAAGGGTGTTGTAGATGTAAAAGTATCTTTTTTTCCTGTTGTTAAAATTTCAATATCCCAATATGTACTTCCAAAACCTCTGTTGGTTACCCAAATAATTTCTTTCCAATCAGGCGATTTTATGGTAAAACGGGTAATAGGGTCAGAAAGACCGTCTGAAATAGTTCCTTTATCATACCTTCCTATAATAACCGCACCCTGCTTTATTATATAATTTTTAATTTCTATAGAATTCTTTTTGTTTCTGGCTACAGGTTGGTAAGCGGCTGTATCTTTTGCTTCCTGGACAGTTTTGGTACTGTCGGTTTCAGTAGCTACACTATCAGTATTTTCAACTTCTACGTTTGAGGTATACCCTTGAGGGTTTTCGTTGCTATGAATAAATAATAGTTTTTTTACAGCTTTCATATTACCTCTATTATTTTCTACTAAGTCATTTTTAACAATAAAGGTTGACAATTTTCCTACGGATTTTTTTGGAATATCAAGCTTTTGTTTTTCGTTTAAAAAAGAAAATTCAACATTGGCATTAACGGTAATCTTGCTTAGCAGTTTTTCGATATTTCCGGGCTCTTTAATATAAATTATATCCTCACCATCAAATGCTGTAACCATATATTCGTTACCATTTTCTGATTGTACTCTACTTTCAAGCAAACAATAAGGTTCTCCTTTTTTATATAACGTATCGTACATCCACAAAACAGTGTTGTTTTCTTTTGCTTTTTGCTTTCTGCGGTTTAATTCTTCTGCACTTTTTGCATCAAGCTGGGCTAGGGCGGGTATTGATATTACAGCAAGTAGTAAGATTACCAATAATTTAGTTTTCATAGTCTTTTATCTTAAAAAAGTTAGGCGTTGTCCTAATTGGCTTTCATCAATTGTGCCATTATTGTAAACCAAGTGACCATTAACAAACGTATGGGTTATACTGCTTTTAAACGTATGTCCTTCAAAAGGGCTCCAACCGCACTTATACCAAATATTCTCTTTACTTACTGTGGTGGGCTTGCTAGTGTCAACTAAAACCAAATCAGCAAAATATCCTTCTCTTATAAAGCCTCTTTTATTTATAGAAAACATGTCAGCTACATTATGGCTCATTTTCTCTACTATTTTTTCCAGACTTATTTTTCCTTGATGATAAAAATCAAGCATGGCTACTATAGAATGTTGCACTAAAGGCCCACCTGACGGTGCTTTGGTATATGGGTTTCGTTTTTCTTCCAGCGTATGTGGCGCATGGTCGGTAGCAATTACATCTATTCTATCATCTAAAATGGCTTTGAAAATAGCTTCACTATCACTTTTCTTTTTCACAGCAGGGTTCCATTTTATAAGCGTACCTTTTTTATCATAATCACTATCATTAAACCAAAGGTGGTGTATGCAAGCTTCGGCAGTAATTTGCTTTTCTTTTAGTGGCTTTGAGTTATCAAACAAAGCCAATTCTTCTTCGGTAGAAATATGCAGAATGTGCAAGCGTGTTCCGTATTTTTTTGCCAGTGCTATAGCTTCTGAAGACGATTTGTAGCAAGCCTCTCTACTCCTAATTAAAGGGTGAAATTTTATAGGAATATCATCGCCATATTGTTTGATATACTCATCTAAGTTCTCTTTTATCATGGGGTCGTCTTCGCAATGGGTAGCAATAAGCATATTGGCATTGGCAAAAAGGCTTTCAAGAGCGCCATTATCTACCAGCATATCCCCTGTTGATGAACCCATAAATATTTTTAGCCCGCAAACATTTTTAGGGTCTACTTTGCGAACTTCATCAATATTATCACTGTTTGAAGAGCCCATAAAGAACGAATAATTGGCTACGGAGCATTGTGCAGCCCTGCTATACTTTTCTTCTAATAAATCATAGGTAACAGCCCCGGGAACAGTGTTGGGCATTTCCATAAAACTGGTAACACCTCCAGCCACAGCAGCTTTTGCTTCGGTATAAATTTCTGCCTTGTGGGTTAAACCCGGCTCGCGAAAATGTACTTGGTCATCTATTGCACCCGGTAATAAGTGTGTCCCTTGGGCATCAATCACCTGAGCAGTTTCATGAGTAATGTTTGCATCAATTTTCTCTATAATACCATCTTTAATTAATACATCATTTTCAGAGATAGTATTTTCATTAACTATTTTTGCGTTTTTAATCAGGTAAGTCTTCATAATAGAATTGTAGCTTCGAAGTTAGGTATCCATCTAAAAGTAATAAAATTAGTTAGAGATAATTTTTTTCTTAAAATACGTTACATTATAGGTATGCAAAGTATTGATAAGTTTAATATACGGGTTTATGGGGTTTTAGTGGAAAACAACAAGCTACTTATTGTTGAAGAGTGCTATAAGCAACGGGAGATTACAAAGTTACCCGGTGGGGGTATGAATCCCGGTGAAGGGACTATAGAATGTTTATGTCGTGAACTAAAGGAAGAATTGAATATAGATATTGAAGTAAAGAATCATTTTTATACCACCGATTTTTTTCAGCAAAGTGTATTTAGGGGTGATGAACAAATCTTATCCATTTATTATATCATAAAACGTAAACACCCGACGCAACCTATTAATTACAGTTGGCAAGAAGTTGCTAATGAACATAAGATAAAGTTTAGATGGATTGAGCTTAATAATGTTGATGAAGGACTTTTTACATTCCCTATTGACAAGAAAGTAAGTACTTTAATAAGTAATACTAAACATTGGGTTTAACCCATTCCAATTCAAAAGCAGAATAGTTTAGAGTCGCATTTTTAATCGGAGGCTTATTCTTTTTTATTTTAATCCTTAATTGCTCTACTTTAGGAAATTCTTTTGTGACAGACTGAATTATTTTTTTTGCTACAGTTTCTATTAAAGGCTCGGGTTGTTGCATTACTATATCAATAAGGGCAAAAACCTTTTCATAATCTATTGAGTCATCAAGATTATCCAATGCTTCATCGGTATAATACTTAGTCATGAAAATATCAACCCAAAATGTATTACCTTCTTTTCTTTCAAAATCATATACACCGTGGTGAGCAAAAAACTCTAGCCCTTCAAGTGAAACAGTCCCTTTAGTTTTCATTAGCAACTTGCTCTAACACATTCACTTTAATGTCTTTAACCTTAAACTGCATATTAGTTCGCCCATTAAAGGTATTTTCTTCAATAGAGTAAATCAAGTCAAACGACTCATGACTGCGAATTTTTTCACAATAATCGCCAAAGTCAAAAGCAATAGCATCAAAGCTGATTATTTCATCAGCATCAGTAACTGTAAATTTCAAGTGGTTCTTACCTACAACTTTGCATATACCATCGCGCAATTTCAAGTCGCGTGATAAAAATACTGGGCTCATATTTCCCGGCCCGAAAGGGCCAAATTGTTTCAGTATTCTGCAAAATTTCGAAGTAATGTCTATAAGGTCTATTTCAATATCATAGTCTATGCTGGGGTGCAAACTTTTCTCAGTAATATTGGTACTTACAATATTCTCAAACTCACTTTGAAAGGCAGCTAAGTTCTCGGGCACAAGAGTAAGCCCAGCGGCATAAAAATGTCCTCCATAATGTTCTAGCAAGTGCCCGCAGGCATCTATGGCAGAGTGTATATCAAAACCATTAACTGAGCGTGCCGAACCTGTAATTTTCCCTTCAGACTCGGTAAGTATGATGGTAGGTTTATAATATCTTTCAATTAGTCGTGAAGCAACAATTCCTATTACCCCTTTGTGCCAATTAGGGTTAAAAAGTACGGTACTATACCTGGTTTGGTTAGTACAGTCTTCTTCCATCATTGCTAATGCTTCATCGGTAGTATTTTGGTCAAATTCTTTGCGCTCGGTATTTTGTTGGTTTAGTACTTGAGCCAATTCCCTTGCTTCTTCAACAGTGCTTGTGGTAAGCACCTGTACTGCTGCACTTGCATGGGCTACACGCCCTGCTGCATTAATTCTCGGGCCCACAGAAAATACCAAATCACTAATGGTATATTCTTTTTTCTCTTTATAAAATTCTAACAAAGCTTTTAAGCCGGGGTGAGGGTTTTCAGCAATTTTTAGTAAGCCATAATGTGCAAGCACTCTATTTTCTCCCGTTATTTTTACTAAATCGGCAGCTATACTAACAGCCACTAAATCTATATACTCGTTAAGTTCTTCGTAATCAATATCATTTTTGTCAGTATAAGCTTGACATAGTTTAAAACCTACTCCACAACCTGAAAGCTCTTTATAAGGATATTCACAATCGGGGCGTTTAGGGTCAAGAACTGCCGTTGCTTTAGGAATTTCATCACCCGGTAAATGGTGGTCGCAAATAATAAAATCAATGCCTTTACTATTGGCATAATTAATTTTGTCTACAGACTTTATACCACAGTCTAGTGCTATAATTAAGCTAATTTCGTTTTCAGCAGCGTAATCAATACCTTGGGTAGATATTCCGTACCCTTCTTTATAACGGTCGGGTATGTAGTATTCAATGGCTTGGTGAAACTTTTTAAAAAATGAGTATGTAACTGCTACTGATGTAGTTCCGTCAACATCATAATCGCCATACACCATTATTTTTTCATTATTGGCAAAAGCTCTCTCAATACGAGCAATGGCTTTACCCATGTCTTTCATTAAGAAAGGGTCGTGCAAATCAGTGTATTGGGGGCGAAAGAATGAGCGGGCTTGCTCATAGGTTTCAATTCCTCTTGATATTAAAAGCTTTGCAAGTGATTCTCCTACATTTAATTGAGTACTAAGATGGTCTACCGTTTGCTGATTTGGCTTGTTTTTGGCTATCCATTTTAGTTTTGACATAGAAGAGGCTTAACAGTTTAGTGTCAGAGTAGAGTCATCTTCAAAGTTAAGGTAAACCAAAATAAATGTTTTGAAAATCTTAATATTTCTATCGAATAAATTGCAATTATTGGTCTTCAAGCTTTTTTACTTCGGCCAACGGGCTCACCATATAGTAACGTTTTAAATTTACTTCATAGCATTTATATCGCTTACGGGCTTTAGCACCTTTTCGCATTATCATACCATTATCAAGAGCAAATAATGTATCTTCTTCAAGCTCCTCAAGGTGGTAATAATCTTTATTGGTATCGTATTTCCTAAGTTTTCGTAACAAATTGTCATCACTGCAACTTGAAGCAGCAGGATTTTGCATGTAGGCTACCAATGCATCATAAATGTCTTGTGGAAACACATTAAGCCTTACTACTTCACGCATTAGAACTTTATACTCGTTTTTCCATTCTTTTCCATGCGGTGCGACCCGATTTTGGTATTTGTTCCAAGTGGTAAGGTGGGCTAATTCATGCACCAAAGTAATAAGAAATGCATAGGGGTTTAAGTTATGGTTTATGGTAATGCGGTGCCCGTCATTTCCAAAAGGATGGCGATAATCTCCAAGTTTAGAATTTCGTGCTTTCGTAATTCGTAAGTGGACATTGAGACTTACTACCCAATTGGTAAGTAGTGAAATAGCTACTGATGGAATGTATTTAGCTAACCCCTTTTCTATTTGTTTGCGTAGCATTAAAACTCTTTTATAGCTTTTGTAATTCCTTCTTCATCGAAACCACAAATTTTATACAATTCTTTTTGGCTTCCCTGCTCAATAAATTCGTCGGGAATACCTAAGCGTTTTACTGTTGCTTGGTAAGCATTTTGTGCCATAAACTCTAGTACTGCACTACCAAACCCTCCGTTTAAACATCCGTCTTCAACTGTAATTACTTTTTTATAGGTGCCGAAAACTTCATGCAATAAATCTTCATCTAAAGGCTTTACGAAACGCATATCAAAGTGCGCTACAGATATATTAGTTATGCTATTAATAGCTTCTTGCACTAAATTGCCTGTTGTACCTACTGACAAGATGGCTATTTCATTCCCGTCAGTAATTTTTCTACTCTTCCCAATTTCTATTTCTTTAAAAGGTGCTTGCCAGTCTATCATAACTCCTTTACCTCTAGGGTAGCGAATAGTAAATGGTTTTGTGGGGTTGAGTTGGGCGGTATACATTAGGTTTCGCAGTTCCTCCTCATTCATAGGGGCTGCAACTATTATATTGGGTAAACACCTTAAGTATGCCAAATCAAATGCTCCATGATGGGTAGCTCCGTCTGCTCCGGCAATGCCTGCTCTATCCAAGCAAAAAATAACGGGCAGATTTTGTACGCAAACATCGTGTATTACTTGGTCGTATGCCCGTTGCATAAAGGTAGAGTAGATGTTACAAAAAGGCACTAAACCTTGTGTGGCTAATCCTGCACTAAAAGTAACGGCATGTTGCTCTGCAATACCAACATCAAAAGTGCGGTGGGGGAGTGCTTCCATCATAATATCCATACTACTGCCGCTGGGCATGGCAGGTGTAATGCCTACAATCTTTTCATTTTGCTTTGCCAACTCTAGCAATGTGTATCCAAATACCTCCTGATATTTTGGTGGCTGTGGGGTATTACTGTTCTTTTTTTCAATTTCACCTGAAATTTTATCAAAAACTCCGGGTGCATGCCATTTGGTTTGCTCTTTTTCTGCTGGTGCAAAGCCTTTTCCTTTAACAGTTTTACAATGCAAAACTTTGGCTCCGCCAATATTCTTTAGTTCTGATAACTTATCCACTAAGGCATTAGTATCATGCCCATTAATCACCCCAAAATACTGAAACTTTAAGGCTTTAAAATAGCTTTCATAATCTATAATGGCTACTGCATTGGCATCAATACTAATAGAGTTATCATTTAATACAACTAAAATATCAGCCTGCTCGCTACCGGCATGGTTTAGGGCTTCAAACGCCATACCTGCAGTTAGGGCACCATCGCCAATTACTGCTATATGGTGTTGGTTTTTACCTTGAAGTTTATTGGCTATTGCCATACCTAAAATGGCAGAAACCGAGGTACTACTATGTCCTGTACCAAAAGCATCGTATTCACTTTCATCTATTTTCGGGAAACCACTAATACCATTTAGTCTACGGTTGGTATGAAATTTATCTTTTCTGCCGGTTAGTATTTTGTGGGCATAGGCTTGATGTCCTACGTCCCATACCAGTTTATCATCAGGCGTGTCAAATACATAGTGTAGTGCTATAGTAAGTTCAATAACTCCTAAGTTGGCGGCAAAGTGTCCTCCATATACCGAAATAGTGTCAATAAGGTATTGGCGTAGTTCATTAGCCAATACATTCAATTGGTTTTTGTCCAGCTTTCTTAAGTCGGAAGGAGAGTTTATGGTAGAAAGTAACTTACCTGCGGTTATGGTCATAGCTTTGGCGCATCAAAAATACGCAAAGGCTATGCTAAAACCTTAATTTGTTGTCCAGCCAAGGCATATAGCAAAATATTGAGTGGTGATATTGTTATTATTTCTATTGGATTGACCAATATCAGTTAGCCCGTTACTAAGACGAACACTTAAGGAATAAAGACCTGTACCCTCGTCATTTACTTCAATTCCGGCTCCATATACTAAGGCTGTTTCCATAGTTTTTAGTCCGCTTATTTTAGCATTGCTCACATCTTTATTAGTAGAGTTTTTAAAATCAATAGAATATGCACCTCCAAGATTGAAGTTAAAACTAGGGCCAATAAAGGCTTTAATATAAAAGTTGCCGAAACCGTAACGCACCTTTGCCAATAATGGAATTTCAGCATAAAGCAGGTCATATTGTTCTTCAAAATCCTCTGGTTGGGTAAATATAGAACCCGGAACTGTGCCACTGGCTTTAGTACCTTTTGAAGTTAAAATTCCATTCGCTTCTAACCCAAAATAATTGTTGAAATGATATATCCCTCTTACACCCCCGCCAATAAAAAGTTTGTTACTTTGATTTTGCAATGAAGAAGAATTGAATGAAGACTGTCCGATGCCTGCAATTCCTCCTACATAAAATCCTTTTTGGGCATTAACACATAAATAAAAGCTTAATAAAAAGGCAATTAAGGTAATTCTTTTCATAATCATAATTAATGTTTTTGTTAAAATATAATACATACAATTTAAAATAAAAAAGGTTTGAAAAATTAATGCATGACAGTTTTAGGGCACACCTATTTTGGTTTTTTGGAAATTTATCTGACAATATTTCTGTTTTGGCGACTTGGATTTTTTTTTGTTGCTTGCCAGTGAAATAACTTTTTTAGAAATTATATACAATGGATTTTGGTAAAGAATTTAGAAAGTATGCTACCAAGCATAAAGGCATAAGCGGTACAGCTACTGATAAATACATAGAAACAGTAGAAAACATGACTCGTACTGTAATTGAAGAACGCCCTGTGAACTTTAGAGAGATAGACGTATTCTCGCGCTTAATGGCAGATAGAATTGTGTTTTTGGGGACGCAGATAGATGACTATATATCAAACATTATAATAGCACAGTTTCTTTTTTTAGAAAGTATGGATGCTAAGCGCGATATACAGATGTATGTGAATAGCCCCGGAGGCTCTGTATATGCTGGCTTAGGAATATATGACACCATGCAGTTTATAAAACCGGATGTGGCAACTATTTGTACAGGTATGGCTGCCAGTATGGGTGCTGTGTTGTTATGTGCAGGTGCAGCAGGGAAACGTAGCGGATTAGAACATAGCCGTGTAATGATACACCAACCTATGGGTGGCGCTCAAGGGCAAGAGAGTGATATAGAAATTACTGCTCGTGAGATTAAAAAGTTGAAAAAAGAACTGTATGATATTATTTCACACCATAGCGGGCAAGATTTTAAGAAAGTTGAGAGGGATGCCGACCGCGATTACTGGATGAAAGCTGATGAAGCTAAGAAATATGGAATGATTGACGAAGTATTAACCCGCAAAAGATAAAAGTATGGATTTTGGTAAAGAATTTAGAAAATATGCTGTTAAACATAGAGGTATTAGCAGTATAACCACCGATAAATTTATAAGTTCTGCACAGAATATGACTCGTTCTGTAATTGAAGAACGCCCCGTAAACTTTAGAGAGATAGATGTTTTCTCTCGCTTAATGGCAGACCGAATTGTATTTTTAGGGGATGCGGTAGATGATTATACTGCAAATATTATAATAGCACAGTTTCTATTCTTAGAAAGCATGGATGCCAAGCGTGATATACAAATGTATATTAATAGCCCCGGAGGCTCTGTATATGCAGGTTTGGGAATATATGACACCATGCAGTTTATTAAGCCGGATGTGGCTACTATTTGTACAGGAATGGCAGCCAGTTTCGGGGCGGTATTATTGTGTGCAGGTGCAGCAGGCAAACGAAGTGCTTTGGAGCATAGCCGTGTAATGATACACCAACCGCATGGAGGAGCACAGGGACAAGAAAGCGATATAGAAATTACTGCCAGAGAGTATAAAAAGCTAAAGAATGAGTTATATGAGATTATAGCACACCATAGTGGCCAAACTTTTAAGAAGGTAGAAAAAGACGGCGACCGAGATTATTGGATGAAGGCAAATGAGGCTAAAACCTATGGTATGATTGACGAGGTATTAAGCCGTAAGCGCTAATATTATTAAATACCACTAAATAAATGGTAAATTTGTAGTCCTGATATGCATAATATCAGGACTTTTTGTTGTCAATATTATGTAAACAGGTATACAATACCTTATAAGATTAAGAAATTGAAAAATAAAGAAACAACACATTGTTCTTTTTGTGGCAAGCCTGCCGACCAAACTGCCTTGCTAGTATCAGGACAAGAGGCACAAATTTGTGATAGTTGCATTGTTGAAGCAGGTGATATTGCCGAACAACAATTGGGAACCATTCCTAAAAGCAGTAAAAAGAACAAAAAAGGGAAGGCTGTATTTGAAACTACAGAAAAAAGTAAGTTCACTCCTGCTGAGATAAAAAAACATTTGGATGAATACGTGATAGGGCAGGACGAGGCTAAAAAGGTTCTGTCAGTAGCAGTTTATAACCACTATAAACGAATTAACGGTATACAGGACGCTGAGGAAGTAGAACTGGAAAAATCTAATATACTTTTGGTGGGTGAGACAGGTACAGGCAAAACTTTGCTTGCACGTACTCTTGCTAAAGTATTGGATGTCCCCTTTTGTATCGCTGATGCTACTGTTTTTACCGAATCAGGCTATGTAGGAGAGGATGTGGAGAGCACTATTTCGCGTTTGCTACAAGCTGCTGATTATAATGTTGAAGCTGCACAACGAGGTATTATTTATATTGATGAGATTGACAAAATAAGCCGTAAAGGTGATAACCCTTCAATAACACGTGATGTGAGTGGGGAAGGGGTACAGCAAGGCTTACTAAAATTACTTGAAGGAACTATAGCTAATGTTTCACCACAGGGAGGACGCAAGCATCCCGAGCAAAAGTTTCTACAAGTTGATACCAGCAATATTTTGTTTATATGCGGCGGCGCTTTTGAAGGTATAGACTCTATTATTAGCCGAAGAATAGATACACAAGCTATTGGTTTCAAAAGCCTGAAAAACAGTGAAGATGGTGAAAAGATTAACCTACTACAGTACGTAGCTCCAGCAGACTTACGCAGCTACGGTTTAATCCCTGAAATTATCGGACGATTGCCAGTACTTTCACACCTTAACCCATTGGATAAAGATGCACTAAAACGTATTTTGTTAGAACCTAAAAATGCTTTGGTGAAACAATATACCAAGTTGTTTGAGCTGGAAGGGGTGAAACTTGAACTTAAACCTGAAGTTATAGACTACATAGTTGATAAAGCCTATGAATATAAAGTAGGTGCCAGAGGCTTGCGCTCAATATGTGAGGCTATTATGCTGGATTGGATGTATGATGCCCCATCTAAAAAATTGAAAGAAGTTACCGTAGAACTTCCCTTTGCTAAAGCCAAACTTGAGAAACTGAATTTGAAGGCAGCTTAAAACGCCCTCGTCATTACGAGGAGGGACGACGAAGTAATCCTTCTACCTTTACAGAAGGATTGTAACAAAAGATTGCTTCGTTTCACTCGCAATGACGTAAAAAAAGTTAATCGTGCCCTATAGCGGCACACCAGTCCTTAACCATTTTTCGGTGAGGTATACCTACTTCTACAAACTCGTCACCTTCAATTTCATAGCCACTATCAATATAAAACTGAACTGCTATGTCTCTTGCGTGTAACTCTATACGGCAGTACCCGTTTTCTATGGCATAGTATTCTGAGTAAGAAACTAATTTTAACCCAATACCTTGTCTTTGCATTTCGGGTTCAACAGCTACTTGACGCATTTTTAGTGTGGTGTCATTTACAATTACAAATACCAAGCAGGCAACTAAATCACCATTATGGTATGCACCTAAATGTATTTGGTTAGCTTCTTCAGCCAGTTGTTCTTCTGTAAATTCTAAACCTAAAGGTTCTCTAAGAACGCGGGTGCGTAAGTCAATCTCAGCCTCATAATCGGGCGAGTTGTATTCTATAACTTTATACTTAAGTTCCAATTAAGCGTTTCCTTGTGTTTTTTTCTTTAAGGCGAATAAAGACATGTTACTGTCTTCTTTACGCATAGTATTGCTAAGGTGTCCTAAACCTGTAATTTCCATTTCAACTACGTCATTGGGTTGTAACCATTGGGGCGTCGCATCCGGGTTTAAGCGTTTAGCAGTTCCGTTTAGTTCTAACAAGCAGCCTGTACCTACTGTACCTGAACCGATTACATCGCCGGGATAAACATCAACGCCATAAGCGCAACGCTCAATAATTTCGGCAAAAGTCCAGTCCATTGTAGCCATACTACCTTCTGACAATAAAATGCCGTTTACCCAGCATTTCATATTCAAGTCGTAGTTGTTCCCAACATGTCCGGGTTTAGCAGGTACTTTATATTGTTCTAGTTCATCGGGAGTAACAAGCCAAGGACCTATAACGGTACTAAAATCTTTTCCTTTTGCAGGACCCAGATTAAGCTTCATTTCTTCCATTTGGAGTGCACGGGCACTCATGTCATTCATAATAACATAACCGGCAATATATTGGTCAGCTTCGGCAGCAGGAATATTTCGCCCTTTTTTACCTAAAACAACAGCTACTTCCAGTTCAAAATCTAGTTTTTCAAAATGGTCGGGCATCAGGTTAATATCTCCTTCACCTTGTATAGCATTGTGGTTGGTGAAGTAAAAAATAGGGTATTCATCAAACTCAGATATCATTTCAACTCCTCTGTTTTTGCGTGCAGCAGCAACGTGCTGGCGAAATGCATAACCGTCTCTACAACTGGTAGGGTTGGTTATTGGAGCTAATAACTGAACATCAGCAACAGGTATTGCAAATGTGGGGTACTTACCGTCACTTACAATGGCGTTATTTATAAGTTTGGCTTTTTCCATAGTATCCTCACCTTGTTGCAAAAAGCTTAGCATGTCATCAGGTAAATTACCGTCTATGTCATGCAGAGGATAAATATTATCATTATGAAAAATACCTAAATGATTTTCGTTTTGGTAGTTATACGTTACTAACTTCATTACTTGTTCTTTCCTTTTTTATTGACTTAAAAATTCTTTTAAAGAGATAATGTTTTCAATCTCCATAGGGTTTTGGTTGGTTTCTTCAGCTATACGGATAGATAACCAATCCAATTTATGTATTATGGCAAAAATCATTTTAAGGGTAGGTTCTTCTACCATTATATGTACTACTTTGTTGTTATCTTTTTCAAGTAGTCCGTTTACAAACTCAAAACGGTCTCCAACTCGCTCATTACTATTGCTATCAAGCAAAATAAAATTAGCATCAAGCTTTCCGTAGTATGATTCTATTACGTTGTGGTTTGCTTCGGGCAGTACATTACAAAAAGCTTCTTTTTTACTATTTTCCTGCAGTTGTTGGCAAGCACGTACACCTGCTGCAGCAAAAGCACCGTCTGCCACTATAACATATTTGTTATCTAATGATGGTGCAAACCGTTTCAAAATATTTTCAGCATCTTGTTGGTGCTCATCTTGGTTTTGCAGGTTTTCTATAACTTCTGCAAACTCAGCGTCAATATCATGGTTCAATAATTCTGCAAATATTTTTAGCAAGAAACCAAAAGAGTAACCTAGTGCCATACGAGGCTGAAAACCACCTTCAATAGTATAATATTTTAGGTTTTCTGTTTTTGCATGCTCCATTAGTTTACCGCCGGCACTTACCACAAGCATTTTGCAGCCTTTTTCTTTTCCTTGAGTAAATACTGATAATGTTTCTTCGGTATTTCCTGAATAGGAACAAAGAATAAGAAGGGTTTTATTGTTTACATAGGCTGGTAAAGAATAATCAGAAACCGTATGCACAGGAATAGGCATTTGGTTAATGAAATAGGATTTGGTAAGCTGACCGCCAATACCCGACCCTCCCAAACCTGCAATAATTATGTTTGAAAAATCGCTAAGATTTAAATTATGCTTTTCATAATTAGCTAAAACGTATTCTAGCTGTTTGTAAAATGTTTTTAGTGATTCTTGATGTGTGATCATGTTTTTTTTGATAGGTTTATATATTTAATGCTCTATTATCTGATGCTGCAAGGGCTGCTTCTTTGGTAGCCTCACTAAATGTTGGGTGGGCATGGCTAATTATACCAATATCTTCTGCGCTGGCTCTAAATTCCATTGCCACAACACCCTCAGCAATTAAGTCGGCTGCGCGTGCACCAATTATGTGTACACCCAATACTTCATCGGTTTCAACGTCTGCAAGTACCTTTACAAAGCCATCAATATCTCCGCTTGCACGCGCACGCCCCAGTGCACGCATAGGGTATGAACCGCTTTTATATTTACGCCCTTGTTCTTTTAACTGTTCTTCAGTATATCCTACAGCAGCAACTTCTGGCCATGTGTACACCACATTTGGAATGTTTATATAGTTTATATGTGGTTTTTGCCCTGCTATTTTCTCCGCAACAAAAACACCTTCTTCCTCTGCTTTGTGGGCAAGCATTGCACCTCTAACCACATCACCAATTGCCCAAATATTATCTACTGATGTTTTTAGATTCTCATCAACAGGTATCCTGCCTCTGTCATCAGTTTTTAAACCAATATTTTCTAAACCTAAGCCTTCTGTATATGGACTTCTCCCTACAGAAACCAAGCAGTAGTCGCCTTTAAACTCTACATTCTCTCCTTTTTTATTTTCAGCAGTAACGGTTACGTTTTTGCCTTTTACTGTTGCTCCTGTTACTTTGTGGCTTAGGAAAAACTCCATGCCTTGTTTTTTCAAAACACGTTGTAGTTCTTTCCCCAATCCTTTATCCATAGAAGGAATTAAACCATCAGTATATTCAATAACCGAAACCTTTGCTCCTAAACGTAAGTATACACTACCCAGCTCTAAGCCGATTACCCCCCCGCCAATTACTATCATATGTTTGGGTACTTCTTGAAGCTCCAAGGCTTCTGTAGAAGTAATTATTCTTTTCTTATCTATTTTAAGAAAAGGCAATGATGAAGGTTTTGAACCTGTAGCAATAATGGTTTTATCACTTTTTATAGTTTGTTCTTCTTTGCCTGAAATTTTAATGGTGTTTTTATCTACAAACGAGCCTACTCCTTCGTATACATCAATTTTGTTTTTCTTCATCAAATACGCAACACCATCGGTAGTTTGTTTCACTACTTCTCCCTTGCGCTTAATCATTTGAGGAAGATTTACTTTTAAATCTTTAAGCTCAATACCGTGTGTTTCAAAGGTTTTTTCAGCATTATGGAAGTGCTCAGATGAGTCTAGCAAGGCTTTTGAAGGAATACATCCCACGTTTAGGCAAGTACCACCTAAAACGGAGTGTTTTTCAATAATTGCTGTTTTGAAACCAAGTTGAGCAGCACGAATGGCTGCAATATACCCTCCGGGGCCTGAACCGATAACGGTTACATCGTATTGAGACATAATTTCTTTAAAATTTGCCGCAAAAATAAGGAATAAAAAGTACTTAACCCGCTATACAAAGACTTCTCTTTTAATGTGTCATAACAAAGTCAACAAAAAATTTTTATCACCTTACAACAAAAAATTAGTAGTAATTTTAATTGTTAATTCTATTACCCTCTAGTCTACTAAATGCGGTTTTGTTGGTAAAACACATATATATAAAATTGTTAATTTTATCTAGGGCTATACTTGTTTGTGGCTTGCTAGTTCTTTTTAGCCAAACTAAGGCACAGCAAAAAGAGGGAAACGTATGGTTTTTTGGAAAAAGAGCCGGAATAGACTTTAATTATTCACCTCCAAAGGCACTTAGTGTAGGTGTTATAAATACCAATGAAGGTTGTGCTTCAATTAGTGATAAAAACGGTAATTTACTATTCTATACTGATGGAATTAAGGTCTACAACAAGCAGCATCAACTAATGACTAACGGCGACAGTCTTAAGGGCTTCAAGTCATCAACGCAGTCAGGAATTATTGTACCCAACCCTAGTAAGCCTGATATTTACTATATATTTTCAGCGTCAGGACTTGATAGTTTATATTATTCTGTTATAGATATTTCTTTATCATCGGGTTTAGGTTCTGTAACACAAAAAAATGTTGGCTTAATGGCCAATGGTACAGAAAAACTAAATGCAGTGAAACACAGAAACGGTACGGATACATGGGTCGTTTCTCACCAAAAAGGCAATAATCTGTTTTATACATTTTTAGTAAATGCCAATGGAGTAAGCATAATACCTGTTATTAGTGCTGTAGGCTCTATTTATGTATCAAAATCGGCTGGATATCTTAAATTTTCTCCGAATGGAAAGAAAATTGTTTCGGCACAATTTATAGCCTCTTCATCTTCGGTAGAAATATTAGATTTTGACGATAATACCGGAAAAATATCCAATGCAGAGATATTAATAAGTAATTCAGAAAGGTATTATGGTGCCGAGTTTTCACCAACCGGTAATTACCTTTATTTAACAAAAACTTCTTCAACACCCAATGTATTAGAGCAGTACTACATGCGGTATAACAATATTATGGCTATAAGGGCTTCAAAAGTAGTTATTGATACTATGGGAAGCACTCTTAAGCCAGGTGCTTTACAACTGGCACCTGATGGGAAAATCTATATGGCGTATGCGGGGTTTTCATTTTTGGGGGTGATAAACAATCCCGAAGAGCAAGGGCATAAATGTAATTTTGATAAAAGTGGTTTCGGTCTCATACCGGGTAGTATTTCTCAATTTGGTTTGCCCAGCTTCAATCAAAGCTTTTTCCACAAACCCAAAGTTGATATTAAAATTGTTGAACCTAATTGTGGCTCTCTACACTACATAATTGGAAATATTGGAGATACTTCGGGAATAGTTTCAAGCACATGGCATTTTGGAGATAGTACAATTGCAACCGGTTTATTATTACAGAAACATTATTTAAATCATGGTAATTATACTTTAACTAACATACTCAAAACAAAGTTTGGTGCCGTAATTTTTACAGATACTTTGAGAAGGAAAATAGTTACCAGAACATTTCCAAAGGCAAAATTTGTTATTAATAATGAAAAGCAGTGCAGTATAAATAATAACTTTTTATTTACCGATAGCAGTTTACTTTTTAATGGTTCATCAGTACAAGAAAGCATTTGGAAAATTGAAGATACAATATGTGTTAAAAATAAGGCTTTGTTGTCTCAACAAATTAATAAAATAGGGGAATATACGGTTAAACTTATTGTCACTTCAACGGATAATTGTACCGATAGCATTTCTAAAAAAATTACAATTAAGCCAACAATAGAAGCAGATTTTGGTATCCAAAACTCACAATGTTTAAATGGGAATAATTTTGCAACCACACAATTATCAACCATTGCTGCCCCGGAAACCATAACAGGTTACTTATGGAGTTTTGGAGATTATGATTCTTCTACTGTTACACAACCTAAAAAATCTTACAATGATACTGGAGTATTTAATATAAAAATGATTGCCTATGCATCAAATAGTTGTAATGATACAGTTGAAAAGCAGATAAGAGTTTTGCCAATGCCCGGGGCTAGTTATGACGCTACAGAGGGATGTTCGGTTGACACTATTATTTTCCAAAATACTTCAAAAAACAATTTGGTATCACAAGTAACTTATACTTGGAATTTTGGAGGTAGTATAGTTCATAACAATAATGAAATAGTTAAATACTTCTTTAATAAAAAAGGAATTCATCAAGTAAAACTAATTGCGAAAAATAGCTTTGGTTGTTCAGACAGTACTAGCAAGCCGGTAAATATATACCTAAAACCTACAGCAGCATTTAAGTGGGAAAGGAATTGTATTGATAATAAGGTTACTTTTATTGATGAAACTCAGCGTTTTAATATTCCTGCAAAAGAAAATACTTGGGTATTGGAGAATGGAAAACAAATTAAGATTGCAGGTAGTAGTGGCATAACCACAAAGTATACTAAAACAGGTTACACCCCTGTGAAACTAATAGTAGAAGATGATAACGGATGTATTGACAGTATAACTCAACAAGTATACATTAACGCATTACCTAAGGTTAGTTTTGATATTGGTGAACCTGCACAATGCCTAAAGGGCAATAGATTTTTAGCATCAAATCTGTCTACAATTTCAGAAGGAAAAATAAGTCAGTATCATTGGTTAGCAAATAATGTATCAATCGGAAATGATGTATACCTGTCAGCAAGTATAAACGAATGGGGTAAGCATACTATTAAGCTTATAGCAACATCAGACAGTTTATGTAAAGACTCTTTAAAGCAACAAGTTGAGGTTTACCCTCAAAATAACTTAGATATACAAGTTAATAAGGCTGACCAATGCGAACGAAATAACCTTTTTGAATTTACTAACAACAGCTGGCTGCCCACAGGAACAGCTGATTATGTTTGGGAGTTAAGCAATGGAAATACTTACACAGGAGAAAACATAGCACCACTAAGCTTTACAATCCGGGGGAGGTATTTAATGAAAGTTTTTTCAGAAACCGATAAGGGGTGTAGGGATACTACTGAAATGACCTTGAAAACTTTATTTAATCCTACAGTAAATTTTGAGGTAGAAGATATTTGTAGCAACAAGCCTGCATATTTTATAAATACATCTCAATACGCCGGGGGAAATAACGGAAAGTGGTTGTGGTTATTGGGGGATGGTTCCACATCAAACCAAAAAGAGCCTACACATAAGTACTTAACTAAAGGACATTATAATGTTACTTTAATCGGAGTTTCAGCAGAAGGTTGTAGCGATACTTTAAAACGTGATTCTGCTTTAGAAGTATTACCAAGTCCACAGGCTGGTTTTAAAGTGGTTTCCAACAAAAACATTAATAATGCCATTTATATTGAGTTTGAAAACCGAACCAAATTTGCTGACAATTTTTACTGGACTTTTGGTAACGGTAAGTTTAGTCCTGCAATAAATGCTAAAACCACATATTACGATACAGGGGAGTATAAAATAAGTTTATATGCTGAAAATGATAATAAGTGTACAGACTTTTACGATACCGTAATACACTTTAAACCTGAGATTGATTTTTTAATACCCAACGCATTTTCGCCGAATAAAGACCCTTTAAATAAAACTTTTAAAATTGAAGGTAGCTATTATTACAGGGAGTTTGAGATGCAAATTTTCGACCGTTGGGGAACAAGAGTTTTCAGGACAAATAATCCCGATGATGGTTGGAATGGAAGATATGCCGATAAGTTATTGCCTGATGGGGTTTATTTATATTCAATAAGAATGATAGGTACAGATGATAAACTGCATATCTACAAAGGCTCTGTTACCTTATTGCGATAATTCGGTAAAATATATTTGTCGAATAATAAGACCTTGGTAAAGGGTGATTTGAAAAATATTCTTAACTTTAACATTTAATTAAGGGTAGGTATAATGATTAAAAAAGTATTTTCTGTACTTATTTTAATTGTTTTTCTTTTACTGGGAAATGCTGTTTCAGCTCAAAAATTTTCTTCAGAGGGGAAAAGCTTTTATGTTAGCTTTATTCCTAACCTTGTAGGTAATCCTGATTGTGAAATTACCCTATCATCAAGTACCAATACCAAAGTAACTTTAGCTAATTCATCAGTTGGTTTTTTAAGTACAGTAAATTTATCAGCCAATAAACCTCAAGCAGTATCTATTCCCGTAAATGCATGTATTCCCACAACAAACGATGCAAAAGGAAATGAAGTGATAAGAATAACTGCCGACGATCCTATTTCCGTATATGCAACAAATGCTGCACCAGCCATAGCAGATGGGGCACTGGCCTATCCTGAGGAATCTTATGGTAGCGAATATTATGTAGCCTCTTACCAAGGTTTAAATACCACTGCACATGCGAGCTTTATAGTAATAGCTACTGAAAATAATACTAAAATAGACATTACCCCTAGTGAGGATACAAAGGGGGGACACAAAAAAGGAGTGAAGTATACAATTACTCTGAATAAAGGTGAAATGTATATGGAGTATGGTGACTTAACAAACGATTTAACTGGAACACATATTGTTGCCCAAAACAAAAAGAAAATAGCTGTATATAGCGGGACAAAATGTGTTAATATACCTACAGGTTGTGCTGCCTGTGATATTTTAATGGAGCAGGTAATACCGGTAAGCAGGCTGGGTAAAAAGTATTTACTTGCACAACTATCTACCAGTACCTTTACACCTGATTATACTTACCGAATTATTTCTACAGAAAATAATAATAAAATACGTGCAAACGGAAAGTTTCTAAAAACCTTAAATAAGGGTGAGGTTTATAACGAACACAATGTTGGTTCAGCAATATGTCTAACTTCTGATAAGCCTATAATGGTAATCCAATACATGCAAGGCTCAACATGTTCAAATAACGTTGGAGACCCGGCAATGGTAATTATTCCACCGGTAGAACAATTTATTAAACGTGTAAGTTATTCAACGCCCACTTACTCAAAGTTTTTAACCCACTATGTATATATACTAACTGAAAAAAACTCTTCAGTTAATTTAAATGGGAAGAAGATAAATAATAGTAAGTTTAAATATTTTAATTCATGCGGCGATTATAAGTATGTAAGTATAGATTTAAACCTTGGATCACATTTGGTGGAAAGTAATGAAGGCTTTTCTATGATAGCCTATGGCTATGGCAACTTTATTAGCTATGCATACATTGGAGGGACAAGTTTTAGAAACTTGCAATTTGATATTAATGTTAAAGAGCCTAAATGTGGTAAACTGGATTTTGTAATTTCTAATACAGGTGATACTGGCGAAATAATTTCAAGTAAATGGGATTTTGGTGATGGAACTAGTGATACGGGAAAGGTTGTAAATAAAACATATCAAAAGCATGGAATATATACTGTAACTAATATTGTTACCATAAATGGAGACGGTATAATAAGAATTGACACACTAACAACAACGGCGCGAAGTAAACCTTTTCCCAAAGCAAATTTTACGCATAGTGCAGATATGCAATGCTTTAGTGAGCACTTTTTTGAGTTTAAAGACAGTAGCGAATATTATTTAGGGGCAAAATATAAAAATAACCAATGGATATTGGGCGAAAACAGCCCCAAGTTTCAAAACGTATCCTCCATATCAAGAAAGTTTAGTGAACCCGGAATTTATGATATTGAGTTAATTACTGTATCATCAGACGATTGTGCTGATACATTGGTAAAGCAAGTAACGGTAATCCCCTCACCCACAGCAAAATTTGATATACAAGATTCAATTCAGTGTTTCGCACCCAATCAATTTATTATACAACAACAATCAAGTATAGACACTACTGAAAAAATAAATGTATTTGACTGGAAATTTGGTGACAACACCACTAGTAATATAGTAGCTCCAACAAAGAAATATACTGATACGGGAGAATATGCTATAGAGCTGATTGTGGCAGCTACAAACGGGTGTAAAGATACAGCTTTTGATACAGTAGTTGTATTACCCTCCCCTGTAGCAAAATTTTCAATAACTGATATTTGTTTTAGTGATATCGCAAAATTTAATAATACTTCTATTACAAAAAGTGGGGCTAATTTACAGTATGCATGGAATTTTGGAGACGGAAAACCAATAAGTACCCAAACAAACCCACAGCATTATTATCAAGATAGCGGAGCATATTCAGTTAAACTTATTGCTACCAATAAATTTAATTGTAAAGATAGTACCAGTAAACCTTTAAAAGTTTTCCCAAAACCTGAGGCAGGTTTTAAAACAACAGGGAATTGTGTAGAGCATGCCATAGAAATTATTGACGAAACTGCCCGTTTTGGAACTCAGGCTCAAAATAATTATTGGGATTTAGACGATGGGAAGCAAAGTAACAGCTTATTGCCATTTACTATTACCTATAACAACTTTGGAAATAAAGAAATTAAACTAAAAGTAGTTGATAAAAACGGCTGTAAAGATAGTATAACCAAAAACTTGCATATAAGTCCTTTACCCAATGTAGATTTTAGCATAAACAATGCAATACAGTGTATTAAAACCAACTGGTTTCAATTTACTAATACCACCACACTTGCCGAAGGAAACATTAACAATTTAAGTTGGTGGTTAAATGGTGTTGCAGTTGGTTCACAACAGCAAATCACAAATAAATTTTCGCAAACAGGTGAATATATTACAAAACTTGTTACAGTTTCAGATAGTGGTTGTACAGATTCAGTTCAAAAAAATGTAGTAGTAAACCCCAGTATTAAAGTTGATGTGACTGTAAATAATATTGCACAGTGTTTTAATGAACATAATTTTAGTTTCGACAATAAGTCTGTTGTAGATGGCACGGGCGTAATAAGTGAGTTTACGTGGATATATAGTGATAATACCCAAGATACCAAGAGATATCCTGATGATAAAAAATTCAACTCAAACGGTACTTATACTATATTAAGTATAATGGAAACAGATAAGGGTTGTTTGGATACTTTCATGGTAGAAGTAGAAGTATACAAAAGCCCTCAGCCCAATTTTGATGCAAATGATATATGCTTAGGAGATTCTGTTTATTTTGATAACACCACAACAGATAATGATAAAGTTAAATGGTTTTGGGAGTTTGGAGACGGAACAACATCGTTAAAAGAATCTCCTTACAGAATATATACTGCAACAGGTAATTATGAAGTGAAACTATATGCAGAAACAGATAAAGGGTGTAAAGATACTATAGCAAAATATTTCCCAAATTTAGTAAAGCCACAGCCCAAATCATTTTTTGAAAATATTTTAGTAGATAGTTACGATAAATACACAACTTATCAGTTTACCAATAAATCACAGGGTGAAACTACATATTTGTGGGATTTTGGAGATGGTACTACCTCCACCAATGAAAATCCACAAAAAATTTATGGTGTTATTGGTCAATTCCCAATATCATTAACCGTTAGCAATTCTTGGAATTGCGATGATACCTATACAAAAAAGATAGACGTAGTACCTACAGCATATATAAATATACCTAATGCCTTTAGTCCGGGCAGTAGAGATACTTTAAATGCTTATTTTAGAGTTGAAGGAATATATTTTACAAAAGAAATAGAGATGCATATATTCAATCGTTGGGGAGAGGAAATATTCTACTCCAATCAACTGGCACCAAAGTGGGACGGACAATATAAAGGTGAGCTTGTGCCCGATGGTATTTATACCTATTTAATTAGAATACTGGATTATAAAAACAAACTTCATATTTATAAAGGAAACTTAACAGTTATTAAATAGTTATATACGTAAACCAATTTCAGGCAACCATTTTGGTTTTCATGATGTCAATAATAGTAGTTAAAACAATTTAAGTGTTGTCGTAAAAAAAGTGTAACGGTTTGATTTTGTTTGACTAACACTAAAATTTTACCCGCTTTTTTTGTAAAATTGTAAGATTACATCAACTCTTAGTAGTTGTGAAGCCATTGAAAAAAATATCTTTCTGTTTACTTGCAGGATTAATGCTATTATTGGTAGCAAAAACTGCAAAAAGCCAGAATAGTGCCTATGAGGGAAAGAAGTTTTTTGTTTCAGCTTTGCGACCTTCAGGTGGTTTTGGACCACAAAATAATTTTGTGCTTCTATGGTCTAGAACCACAGCTTCGGTAACAATAAGTAATACGGCAAAAAGTTTTTCTACAACTGTAAGTCTTAACCCTAATACAGTACAATCAGTTACTTTGCCACTTACAGTGAGTCACCATGAAAGTAATGATGCTGAAAAAGTTGAAGATTTTGGAGTTGAAATAACATCTAACAATAATATATCTGTACAATTTAATAGTGGGGGTGTAGGAGTAAACTCAAGTGATGGAACAATGGTTTATCCTATTGATAAAATTGGTACAGAGTATTATGCCATGAGCTTTGAAGGCTCAGGTGGTTTTAATGCAGGTAGATCAACTATAATTATAGTAGGAACAGAGAATAATACGTTAGTAGAAATTACACCTTCAGCTACCACAACAGGAAATAAAGCAGCAGGAACTCCCTTTTTTGTATCACTAAATAAGGGACAGACATACAGGCTGGAGGCAAACGGTACCAATGACCTTACAGGTACCAAAATAAGAGTAGTAAACGGTTGTAAGAAAATAGCAGTTTTTAGTGGTTCAGAATGCTCTCAAGTGCCTTCTTCATGTACTAATTGTGGGCACTTGGTAGAGATGATGCCCCATGTAGATACATGGGGAAAAACATTTTTCATTCCTCCATTCACCGGCGGAGGCTTTCAACCACCAAGATACACCTATCGAGTATTATCTACAGCAAATGGAACAAAAGTTACTATAAACGGTACTACTACCACATTAAATAAGGGAGATATAGAGACCGTAAGTAATAATTTATCAACGTCATCAGTTTGTATTGAAGCTACTAATCCGATTTTGGTAGCTCAATATACAGAAGGTTTTGGTTGTCAAGGGGGTGCCTCACCTAGAATGGGGCTTGTGCCACCTGCAGAACAACTTGTAAAAAGTGCACTTATATACCCTCAAAATGGAGGAGGTTTTGGCAATACAAACAAAGTACTAATCATTACTAAAACTAACTCTAGGCAACGCGTACGCCGAAATAATATTCCTGTGGGGGTTACCAATTTTACCTCATTTACAAATTGCAATCAATGGAGCTATACCGATATAGCCATTAACCAGGCAGTACATTCTATTACTAGCGATAGTGGGTTTATAGCATACCAGTACAGTGCAAACTTTAATTCGGCATATATATACCAATCAGCAGTCAACTCAAGAATAATTAAATACGATATAGGTATTGAACCTTTGGTTTGCGGCTCTACTAAAGTTACTTTTTATAATACCGGAGATAGTGATAGAATATCAAGTAGTAAATGGCTGTTTGAAGATAATACTTCGTTAAACGGTAAAAAAGTTACGAAAGACTTTGGCAAGCACGATAAATATTTAATAAACAACATAGTAACTTATCAAGATGTTTGCCCTTACGTAGATACGTTAACTACAACAGTTAGAACTTTTGAAAACCCTGATGCAGGTTTTTCGGTAAACGATAGTGTACAATGCTTTATCGATAATGACTTTTTGTTTACCGATACTTCAAAATACTTTAATTCAAGTACAAAATCTTCAACTACATGGGTATTTGGAGATACAAACGTGAATTTTAAAAATCAATTTAATATTACTCGAAATTTCTCATCACCGGGTGTAGTTCCTATTAAGTTTTATGCAACATCAACAGATAACTGTATTGATTCTTTTGAGTGGAACGTGAAGGTAAATGCAAACCCAAAGCCTGATTATCAGGTTTCAAACCCGCAGTGTTTCAATAGTCATAGTTTCAATCCCGTTCAATTAAGTTCAGTTGCAGGAGGAACAGTTACAAATTATGAGTGGCTGTTTGGAGACGGGAGTAACAGTTTTGCACCAAGCCCTAACAAGCAATTTGCTAAAGACGATACTACTTACGAAGTTATACTTATAGCAACTGCAAACACGGGCTGTAGTGATACAATAACAGATTCATTTACCATATTACCATCACCAAGTGCGGCAGGGGTAATTCCAAGTTCAGTATGCCTAAACGATAGTTTAAAAGCAACCAACAGTTCAACTTTCTCAAAAGGTACTTTGTCTTACCTGTGGAAGTTTGGAGATGGTACTTCGTCAACACAACAAGATATTGTAAAATCTTATAATGATACGGGTACCTATAATTTGGTACTAACGGCAGTTACAAATGACGGTTGTCCTGATAGTATCATTTCGCTTGTAGACGTATTACCTACACCCAAACCTGATTTCACCATTAACAAAGATTGCTCAAGAAACTTTACAGCATTTACAAATCAAACTTTTGATTACGGGTTAAATACTTCTACTTTTAAATGGGATGTAGGAGACTCTATATATACAACTTCTAACGTAAATCATATATATGATGATAAAGGTGCATATACCGTGCGGTTATATGCAACACTTCCAAACGGGTGCCAGGATAGCACTAAACAAGATGTTTATATAAATCCTTCGCCTGATGTTGATTTTATAATAAACGACAGTTTGCAATGTATACGAGGAAATAATTTCGATTTCTTCAATAACACTACTATTAGCGAAGGAAATATTAACCAGTTTACATGGAAATTGAATGATACTTTTTGGAATAATAATATTTCAATAAATCAAAGTTTCAACACATTTGGTAAATATACTTTAGAATTAATAGCTGTTACAGACAGTGCTTGTTCAGACTCAATAGTGAAAGACTTTGAAATAGCACCGCAAACGACTATGGATTTAGTTTCCGGTCAAGACACGCAGTGCTTTAAAGACCATAGCTTTCCACTAACAAACAATTCATCAATTCCGGCAGGTACGGTAAAATATCAGTGGATATATAGTAATAATGATTTAGATACCATCCCAAACCCCGGGGCTAAAACATTTAATTCGCCTGGAAAATACCAGCTGGTTTTATTAGCAATTTCTGATAAACAATGTAGGGATAGTGTAATTAAAAACTTTACACTTTACCCTTCGCCCGAACTTGATTTTGAAGTAAATGATGTATGTGGTTCAGATTCGGCACGTTTCTTCAACCCTTCGAAAGTATCAACAGGAAGAATAATAACTTGGGATTGGGATTTAGGAGACGGTTCAACGTCTACAGAAAAACGCCCTGTACACTTTTACAATAGTTTCGGACATTATGATGTAAGACTAATAGGTATTACCAATTTAGGATGCCCTGATACATTGTTTAAAGATAGTGCCGTGAAGGTTAAACCGGCACCTACATCATTCTTTAATACAGAGCTGATTAGCCAACGTAGTAATGTAACTACTTATGACTTTAAAGAACTTTCACAAGGAGCCGATAATTTCTTCTGGAATTTTGATAGAGGAGAAACAAGTAGGGAAGAGAACCCTAGGTTTACCTTTAGAGATACAGGAACGTACCGTATAATTTTAACAGTATCTAATAACGATGATTGTTTCGACCATTACGATACGGTGATTACTATTGTGCCTGATATAGAAGTGTTTATTCCCAATGCATTTTCTCCCAATAAAGATATTCTGAACTCAGTATTCAGAATAGAAGGCTCTTATTTCTATCGTGAATTTGAAATGCGTATTTTCGACCGTTGGGGGCAACAACTATTCTATACAGATGACCCCGAAATAGGGTGGGATGGAAGTTACGATAACCGCATGATGCCTGAAGGGGTATATATCTATCACATTCGTATGATAGGTACTGATACCAAAGTACGTAACTATAAAGGCAATCTTCACCTGTTTAGATAGCTACCAGTATTCTTCTTTCATTTAACCTGCTAACAAATATGCAGTATCTTTGTTGCTGTTTATTAAAAACAGAACGATAGGAATGCCGTCAATATCAATAGATTTAACATCAGGAACGCTAAAGAAAAAAGATGTAATAGTGGGGATAGATTTGGGAACTACAAACAGTTTAGTAGCCATAATTGATAACCAGCAGCCGATTGCTCTTTCAGGAAAAGATAAAAACACCATAGTACCCTCGCTTATACATATTGGTACTGATAAAGAAATTACAGTGGGTAATGCTGCCCATTCATATTTACTGTCTGACCCTAAAAATACTGTATACTCTGCAAAACGTTTGATGGGTAAAGCATATAAAGACCTTAAAGAAAAAAGTAAATTCTTTAGCTATAAAATAGTTGATGATGATACCGAGAATTTAGTTCGGGTAATGCTTCAAGGTAAATATTATACCCCCATAGAGCTTTCAGCCTTTATTTTAAAAGAGTTGAAGCAAAGAGCAGAGGAACATTTAGGAGCAGAAGTATCTAAAGCGGTAATCACAGTTCCTGCCTATTTTAACGATGCCCAACGCCAGGCAACACGTGATGCGGGTAAGCTGGCAGGCTTAGATGTGATGCGCATTGTTAACGAACCTACTGCAGCCAGTTTAGCTTATGGTTTGGGTTTAGCAAAGGATGAAGAAAAAACAGTAGCTGTTTACGATTTAGGTGGGGGAACGTTCGATATTTCTATACTACACATACATAAAGGGTTGTTTGAAGTATTGGCAACGAACGGGGATACTTATTTAGGAGGAGACGATTTTGACCATGCAGTGGTAAATTATTGGGCAAAGAAATATAAACTAGATAGCGATGAGCAAAAACAAAATCTGAGATTAATAGCCGAGGAAGCCAAAAAGCATTTAAGTACTAATGATACATTTAGTACAAAGTATCAAGGTGTAGCATTAACACTTACAAAACAAGAATTTGAAGAGTGTATAAGCCCTATACTGCAAAGAACGCTTGCAGGTTGCCAAAGCGCTTTGGGTGATAGCGAATTGGATTTAGACGAAATAGAAGAAGTTATTTTAGTGGGAGGAAGTACGCGTACACCATTAGTAAAGCAAAAAGTAAGTTCTTTTTTTAAGCATGCTACCATACATGATAAACTAAACCCTGATGAAGTAGTTGCCTTAGGTGCTGCCGTTGAAGCTGATATTTTAGCAGGAAATCGTACAGATATGCTATTGTTGGATGTTACACCGCTATCACTAGGCATAGAAACTATGGGAGGTTTGATGGATGTGATAATCCCGCGCAATAGTAAAGTCCCTTCAAAAGTAGGTAAGCAATATACCACATCGGTAGATGGTCAAGTGAATCTTAAAGTAAATGTATTTCAAGGGGAACGAGAACTGGTTGCTGAGAATAGAAAACTGGCTGAATTTGATTTGAAAGGTATACCTGCAATGCCTGCGGGTTTACCAAAAATACAAGTAGATTTTATATTAAATGCTGATGGTATTTTAAAAGTTGATGCAACTGAATTACGTTCAGGGGTAAAGCAAGAAGTTGAAGTTAAACCACAATACGGCTTAACCGATGAAGAAGTAGAAAAAATGCTTAAAGAATCCATAGAAAATGCAAAAGGAGATATGGAGAAACGGATGGTGCAAGAGGCTAAAACTGAGGCAGAACAATTAATATATACTACTGAACGTTTTATAAATAAAAACCAATCAATACTTACAGACAACGAGTTACAAAATACAACACTCTATATAAATGATGTGAATAATGCGTTGGAGACTAATGATAAGGATGTAATTTTGAAAGCGATTGATGAGCTGAATGAATATACACGTCCTTTTGCAGAAAGATTGATGGATGAAGCCGTTTCAGAAGCACTAAAAGGAAAAAAAATATAATATTACCGTAAGGTATTGATACAAAAAGTAAAACATATAGCGCTGCTGGTAGTTGGGATATTATTTTATAGTATAAACTATGGACAGTTATACAATCAAGAATTAGACGGGTACGACCCAGCAACAACTCGTAAAGACAAACTGGGTATACGGGTAGGTTTTGGTGTTACCACACTATCTTCAGATGTATTAGTAAATACAAGAGTTTCAAGGGGGTACCAGGGGGCATTTTATTACAGAGTTAATTTATTTAAGGGGTTTCATTTAAATGCAGAAAGTGGTGCCTCAGTAAAAGGAGCTAATTTTAATAACGGTGATTCAGGGTATAGCCAACTCTCATTGCTTTATTTAGATGTAGGGGTATTGGGCATGTTTCAGCTAACATCTGATAATAAACATAACTTAATAGTAGGGGTTCAGTCTTCAAGGTTAATGCGTTCATCACTTTTTGTAGGGCCTGAGCAATTTGCATCCTTTCTACAGCTACCGGTTAAAAAATGGGATCATGCTGCCGTAGTCGGGTACCATTTCAATACTAAGTTTGTAGGTTTCCAATTAGCTCTAAAATACGGACTGCGTAATATAGCCGGAGACTTTTTAAACTTTAATAAAGTATCTGTAAATAACAGTGGACAGTTTGTTGATTTAGACCCATCAATGCGTAACCTAAGTAATCTTAAAAACTTAAGTGTAGAGTTATCAGTATATTTTTAACACTAAGTATTTAGTAAAAAACGATAAGGCAATTTGGCATCATCGCCTGCATAGTCAACCCCTATTCTTGGAGTAATAGAAATAGCATCATCTTTAACTTTTGCTCCACTATCTTCAATCCATATAGTATCCTCTAATAAAGAAATGCCATTATGTACTTTGGTAGTAATACCTAAAGCTTGAGATAAAGTTCCCGGTCCTGTGCTAATGGTTTTTGTCAACTTCTTTTTATTCCTTCTGGTCAAAATAGTCTCAACGCCTTTAGCAGGTTTTATATTTCTAATTAAAACTGCATGCGGTTCACCCTCAATGTTGGTAACCACATTAAATAAGTGATGTATTCCATAGCATAGATACACATAGCTAATGCCCCCAGCCTCATACATAGTTTTGGTTCTATTTGTATACCTTTTGCCAAAGGCGTGGCTGGCACGGTCAATTATTCCATTATAAGCCTCAGTTTCCGTTATAATTCCACTGGTTAGTTTACCATCAATATAGGTATGTAGTTCCTTGCCCAATAAGTCTTTGGCAATCTGCACCACATCTGCTCTTTCGTAAAAATCTTTAGTTAGTTTTTTCAAGCTAAAATCTTAGTTTAAACAAATATCAAAATGGAGTTTTTTTTAAAAAAGAATATTATACCTTTGCGCCCGAAAAAACTCGAAATAAAGTCTCTTTTAATATGTCAAATATAGGCAAAGTAGCACAGGTTATCGGTCCCGTTGTAGACGTTAGCTTTTCTGCTGAAAACGCACAACTTCCAAAAATTTATGATGCGTTAGAAATAGACCGTGGTAACGGTAATACGCTAGTGCTTGAAGTACAACAGCACTTAGGTGAAGATATGGTTAGAGCTATTGCAATGGATAGTACCGACGGCTTGACCCGTGGAACTGATGCAGTGCATACAGGTGTACCTATTTCTGTACCAACAGGTGAAGGTGTACGCGGACGATTATTAAATGTTGTGGGAGATAGTATTGATGGTTTGAAAGACATAGACAGTTTAGGCGGACGTAGTATCCACCAAAAAGCCCCTAAGTTTGAAGACCTTTCTACTGCTACCGAGCCATTATTTACAGGTATTAAAGTAATTGACCTTTTAGAGCCTTACGCAAAGGGTGGTAAAATTGGTTTATTTGGTGGTGCGGGTGTAGGAAAAACCGTACTTATACAGGAGTTGATTAATAATATTGCGAAAGCACACGATGGTTTCTCAGTATTTGCAGGTGTGGGTGAGCGTACACGTGAAGGTAACGACCTTTTACGTGAGATGATTGAAGCAGGTATTGTAAAATACGGTGAAGACTTTTCGCATGAGATGGAAAAAGGCGGCTGGCCTTTAGATAAAGTGGATAGCAAAAGCTTAGAAGACTCTAAAGCTACCTTCGTATTCGGTCAGATGAACGAACCTCCGGGGGCACGTGCTCGTGTGGCATTAACAGGTCTTTCTGTAGCTGAGTATTTCCGTGATGGTGATGAAAAATCAGGCGGACGTGATATACTTTTCTTCGTAGATAATATTTTCCGTTTCACGCAAGCGGGTTCAGAGGTATCGGCACTATTAGGTCGTATGCCATCGGCGGTAGGTTACCAGCCAACACTTGCTACTGAAATGGGTGTGATGCAAGAGCGTATTACCTCAACAAAACGTGGGTCTATTACATCGGTACAAGCGGTATATGTACCTGCGGATGACTTGACTGACCCTGCTCCTGCAACAACATTTGCTCACTTAGATGCTACAACGGTACTAAGTCGTAAAATTGCTGAGCTAGGTATTTACCCTGCGGTTGACCCGTTAGATTCAACTTCTCGTATCTTAACTCGTGATATCTTAGGTGATGCACACTACGATTGCGCTCAAAACGTGAAGCAATTATTGCAGCGTTATAAAGAGCTTCAAGATATTATTGCCATTTTGGGTATGGACGAGCTAAGTGAGGAAGATAAATTGGTAGTACACCGAGCACGCCGTGTACAACGTTTCTTATCTCAACCTTTCTTTGTAGCTGCTCAGTTTACAGGCTTAGAAGGGGTATTAGTTGATATTAACGATACTATTAAAGGCTTCAACATGATTATGAGTGGTGAAGTTGATAAATATCCTGAGGCTGCCTTTAACCTTGTAGGTACTATTGAAGAAGCAATAGAAAAAGGTGAGAAATTACTAGCAGAAGCTAACGCATAATTTTATTACAAATGCAATTAGAGATAATAACTCCTGATAAAGTTTTATATAGTGGTGAGGTAACCGGAGTAAAAGTACCCGGTGGAAAAGGCTCTTTTGAGATGCTGAATAACCACGCTCCTATAATAAGTAACTTAGAAGAAGGTGTAGTACGTGTTAACGACGCACAAGGCTCACATAATTTTGATATTACAGGTGGTATTGTTGAAGTATTTGCCAATAAAATTATAATACTTGCATAACCTTTATTAAAGTAGAGAATAAAAAGAAAGGCTCACCCAATGGTGAGCCTTTTATATTTTAGAATTCAGGGCAACCAATGGTTCTCCATTTCGCATTTCTTCTTCTTTTCTTTCTTTTTCGCTCAGCCTTTAATTCCCTACGTTTTGCTTTTTTTGATGAGGCTACATAAATGTCTTCAGAATTTGATGCAGAAAACATGGTGAAGGTAGTCATCGTTTCATTATTCTCTATACTTTCTATTTTTATAGAACCTCGGGTATCTAAAAGGTCTTTCGGTATTGAAAATGTAGCCGTACCGTTACTAACTTTGTTAATAACTACATCATAATCATCAAGCTTCACAGTTACTTTAAAATCTTGCTTTACTAATTTTTTGGTATAGCTATCTTTTATATTTACGCTTATAGAAACAAACTCAGTATCCTCATCAACAGTAATAGATATTGGGTTGGCCTGTAAAGTGTGTGCTGTAATAACCTTAGTACTAAATACACCTAAACTTATAGCTATAACAGCAGCCTTGCTCTGTTTCAGTAACTGAACAGCCTTGTTTTTAGTAGTTTGCCAAAAGCCAAGTGGTTCGTTGTAAAATCTACCACAAATTTGCCCTCGGTTTTCTCTGTATATTTTAAAGAATTCTTCGGGGCTTGCATCAGTAAAGTCGTAAACAGTTTTAGAGCACACATTGCAAAACCTGCCTTTTTCCTCCTCTGTCATAGCTTCCCAATTTTCATGGCAAGGGGTTTTATATACACTCCTTCTATATGGGTATAATCAGGCATACTTGTTTAACGGCTTAGTAATAAGCCTAGTATAAAAATAATGAAATACTTTTAATTTACTATATAGCTACCTGTAATTGTAAAACAGCTAAAGATTTTCTTTCAGCCACCTGCTGGTCGGTAAGCCTAAATACAGGGCGGTTTTGTAAATTAAGACTAAGCTTTGTACTGTGTCCTTTTATAAACCAATTAATCCCAACATCAAACAATAGCATGTTTTCATTCAACCTGTCGTAGTTAGCTGTCATTACCATAACATAAGGCATTAATGCACCTTTGTTTTTACCCAAAGTATTAGTAGGTAGCAAATAACCCATTTGCCCTTGTATAACACTACCTGTGCCTAACATTGGGAAAGCACTTCCTGCACCATTAAGGTTATTTGCTGTAGGTATAACCCCATTGGCAGGGTTCATTACTCCTATGTTTCGTAAATACCCTTTGCCAAAATTAAAATTAATATAGGTTGCGTAAATACTAATTGCAGCCCCTTTTGTTCCAATGGGATGGTCATAAAATATATCAGCAGCGAAGTGTAGCATATCTTCATTGATGGTGTCTTGAGTTAAAGGATTATCCCATCGCCACATGGCATCTTGTTGGTATTGGAATCCTACACCTATATTAAATACCTTTTTCTTGCCTAAATATGTGCCTGCTGTATATGGATTTTTATTGCTTTCCTCATCATGAAACTGATACATAAAATACCCACCATATTGCAATTGGGCAGGACGCATAGAGAAATCAGAGTTTGTGCTTATGTTTCTCACTACATTGCTGTTTTGTGCTGCCATTGGGGTAGAGGCAATAACTCTATAATCCAACTTACCTAGTTTACCCTTGGCATAGATGCTAAGCTTTCGTAAAAACTGGTCGGTAGCATCGTTAGTACTCTGTTCAAAAAGTGGAGCGTCATAGCCCATAATTCTACTGATAGAAGGAGATGAAAAACGTACCAAGCCATTCCATCCGGTTAGTCCGCCACCCAAACTCAACATTCGAGGAGCAACAGCTATATCAGCAGCAGCATCATGAAAAAATAACGGCGATTTTCTGGCAGAAATGGCTGTAAAATTGTTTATCCCAAACTGTGTGAAGAAATATACCTTATCACTTAACTGACCACTAATAACAGCCCTAACCCTGCGTAAACCAATATCAAAAGTTTGTGCTTTTTCATATCCGAAAACTGTAGTTCCGGGATTACTTTGATTATACCTTGCCCAGATTTGTGTAGTTAAATTTGCTTTTATATAGTGTGTACCGCTATCGTTTAAATTAAGCCTTAATCCTTTGGCAGCAGTTTGGCAATCAGTATTTATAAATACAAAAGCTGCTGAGAAACAAAGTATTGTTTTTAATATTCCAGTCTTCATAATAGTGGACTAATGAGGTAGTATAGAATAGCTTATTACAGGTACAGTTTACTTAAAAATAATGAGTAAGTATATATTATTCATTATTTTTTATAGGTTAACCGTTAACACAAAAGTGTCTTTAATTTTTTGAGTTTAATGGCAAATTAGAATAAACTAAAATCATTAATTATGAAAACACTAACTGTATTACTAACGTTTTGCTTTTTTGTTTTAGCTATTTTGGTACCTATATATAGAGTTTGGAAAAGAACTGGAAAAAATCCGGTTGCATTTTCAAAAGAGCCCAATACTTATAACTTTATTGGCAAAATTTTTAAGCTGACTATAGTGTTATTGATTACTAATGTAGTTATATATGCTTTTATAGAACCTTGGTATAAGTTTTTAGGTGAATTATCAATTTTATCAGAATTTGGAGTTGTCGCATATATAGGCGTAAGCATAGTTTTTATTTCACTTATGCTAATTGTAGTAGCTCAAAATGAAATGTCAAACTCATGGCGTATAGGCATTGATGTAAAAAATAAAACTACTCTAATTACTTCGGGGATTTTCAAGATATCTAGAAACCCTATTTTTCTGGGGGTACAATTAAGCTTATTAGGTTTATTTTTAATTACACCTAATACTTTAATGCTTGTACTTTTAGTGGTTGGGATACTTTGCATTCATATTCAGGTGAGATTAGAGGAAGAGTTCTTAGAGAAAAGCCACCCCAAAGAATACTTAAACTATAAAACAAAAGTGAATAGATGGATATAAATAAATTTACTGCTGCCACACCTGACTACAAACAAAAGGTTCAGGAAAGCTTCAATCGCCAAAAGTTTATGCATTTTATTAATGCAGAGCTTTTAAAAGTTGAACCGGGATATTGTGAAATTAAATTACCATTTTCAGAGAACTTGACACAACAACACGGGTTTTTTCATGCCGGTGTAGTATCAACTATCGCAGATAATGCTGCCGGATACTCGGCATTTTCTTTAATGGAAGCCACATCATCAATTCTTACGGTTGAGTTTAAGATAAACCTGATAGCTCCTGCAAAAGGCGAGAACCTTATCGGTAAGTCAAAAGTTATAAAAAGCGGAAAAACGTTAACCATTTGTCAGGTAGAGGTATATGCAGGAAATGATGAAGAATATAAGTTATGTGCAGTGGCGCAATCCACATTAATGCAGTTGATGAATAAAAGCGATAGCTAATGCTAATATTTGCCAAACCAACTGGCAACCTTTATTTGGATTACACCAAATATAGCTTCCCAAAAAATTCCTTTGTGCATTTTTGATTGTCCTTCGGTTCGGTCAGTAAAAATTATGGGTACTTCGGTAATTTTAAAACCGCGTTTCCATGCTCTGAATTTCATTTCTATTTGGAAAGCGTAACCTTTAAACTTTACATCATCCAAGCCAATACCTTCAAGAAGTTTACGGCGATAGCAAACAAAACCTGCTGTAGTATCGCTAATGCTCATACCTGTAACAAAGCGGACATATTTACTGGCAAAATAGCTTAATAATACTCTACCCATAGGCCAGTTTACCACATTTACGCCTTTAACATAGCGCGAACCAACAGCCAAATCATTTCCGGCTTCGCAAGCTGCATGCAGCCGCACTAAATCATCAGGATTATGTGAGAAGTCAGCATCTAGCTCAAAAAAGAACTCATAATTATCTTTTGCCAAACCCCAATGAAAACCTGCTATATAGGCCCTGCCTAAGCCGTCCTTTGTAGTACGTTCAAGAATATGGAGACGATTATCGAACTCAGGAATTAATTTTTTTACAATTTCACCGGTACCATCGGGAGAAGAATCATCAACAATTAGTATGTCGAAATTCGTAGGCAAAGCCAATACCCTCCTCACCATTTTTTCAATGTTTTCTTTTTCGTTGTAGGTGGGTATTATTACTAGCTTGTCTGTCAAGGTTTATTGTATAAACGGCGAAAATAGCTATTTGCCTATGAAGTTTCAAATAGATAACGGTGGCTTATAGTAGTATATGACACAATTTGTAAAAATAATGTTGTCTGTATTTTAAAGTTGACCGTATTATTATATTTTGCCCTATATGAAAGCCATTTTTTTTGATAGAGACGGTGTATTGAATAAAGAACTGGGTAGATATGTTACCCATGCCGGTGAGTTTGAAATAAATGATTGGGTAATACCTTTTATGAAGAAAATGCAAGAAAAAGGCTTTGTTTTTTTTGTGATAACCAACCAAGGAGGCATAGCGAAAGGCTTATATACTAAAAATGACCTGTTTGATATACATTTAAAGCTAAAAGCAGTACTTGAAGGAGAAGGTATTTTTTTTAAAGAAATTTACTTCTGCCCGCATCACCCACTACATACTCAGTGTTTATGCCGCAAGCCTGATAGTTTAATGTTAGAAAAAGCAGTTGCCAAATACGGTATTAACATATCACAGTCTTTTTTAATTGGCGATTCTCCCAGAGATATTGAGGCGGCAGAGAAAATTGGACTAAAGGCATTTAAGGTAGTACCCAATTTACCTATTGATTATTCTCAATTGTTTGATTATTAGAATTTTACGATTTAACATGCTTTATTTTTATCAACTACAGCGAGGTTATGTTATCAACATAACAAAACAAGCTGTTTTCCACATGTGTTATTAATGAAGTGCCTTATACAGCTATGTACCCCTGTACTTTTGCATTTAATTTTAACACTTTACCCACATTGTTTAAATACAATAAATATAAAATACCATTGGCAATACTGTTTGTGATTTGCTTTTTGTTAAGCGCACAAAAATCACAAGCTGCTGACCCTGTTAATTATAAAGGTAAAAACTTTTGGGTTGGCTTTTTGCAAAGTGAGGTTGGTCCCGACCCTTTTGAGCTATCCTTACACATTACTTCAGATGTTAAAACATCTGTAAGAATAAGGTTGGAAGCAGCAAAAATTGATTCAAGAAAAGAAACTACCTGGGAACAAAGCTATTTGGTTACACCGGGTACCGTAACTACTGTTATAATTCCTGAAGAATATACCTTTAAAGCCAAAAGTGGAAAAAGTACTCATAAAGGACTTTATATAGAGGCAAGGGAGGATGTAATGGTTGTAGCCAAAAACAGTAGCGGCACATCTAGTGATGCTACGGTGGTTATACCTATTAAATCACTGGGTAGTGAGTATTATATAATGCAATACCATGTGCTAAATAAAAAGTATCCTAGCCAGTATTTAATCATTGCCACAGAAGACAGTACCGAAATTGAAATTAAAAATACTTCTAAAAGTTTTGGTGGTAATCCGGCACATGTTCCAATTACAGTTAAGCTAAACAAAGGTGATGCACACATGGTGCAAGCGCGAAAAGACCTTACGGGAAGCATAGTAAGGGAAAAAAACGGAAAAAAAATAGCTGTGTTTAGTGGGGCTACTTGTACTTATGTGCCCAGATATTGCCAAAGTTGTGACCATTTGTATGAGCAAGTTCCTCCTGTGCAAAGCTGGGGTTTTGAGTTTGCGGTAGTTCCTTTTGACAATAGGGATAAATATGTGTTACGTATTTTAGCTAAGGAAGATGAAACCTATGTAGATGTTGATGGCGAAAGGTATACTATAGAAAAGGCAGGAAAGTATATTGAACTTGAGCTAAAAGACGAAATTTTTTATGTACGCACCAGCAGACCTGTAATGGTGGCAAAGTATACCATAGGAACACGCTGCGATAAAAGAAGGGGAGACCCTGCTATGGTAATGGTAAAACCTTTACTAAGCTTTGAAGGACATACCGAATTACCTGTGATGGTTACTGAAAATATTACAGACTACTACATAACCGTTATGGTTAAGACAAGAGACATTGATAAACTTACTGTAAATGGTAAGACAATTGAAAGCGATTATATGCTTGTACCTTACAAAAGTGAGTATGCTTATGCTCACATTGAAGTGAAGAGTGGTAATAATAAAATTGAGTGCGACTGTAAATATAATTTCACATCGTATGGTTTTGGTTGGTATGAGTCTTATGCCTACTAAATAAAAAACGCCTCACATTAAGTAAGGCGTTCTTCATAAAATATTTTAGTTAAAACTATCCGTTTAGTTTCTTGTGGTCCTCTAAAAATTTCTTCAAACCAATATCAGTTAATGGATGATTTAATAATGCCGTAATTGAGGCTAATGGACTGGTAATAACGTCAGCACCCACCTCAGCACATTTAGTAATATGTACAGGGTTTCTTATTGATGCTGCTAATATTTGTGTTTGCATACCGTGTATGGCATATATACGCGCTATTTGGGCTATTAAATCTACACCATCGTAGCTTATATCGTCAAGTCTGCCAATAAACGGAGAAACATAAGTAGCACCTGCTTTTGCAGCTAAAATGGCTTGCCCGGCAGAAAATACCAAAGTGCAATTAGTTTTAATATTGTTTTGAGAAAAAAACTTAAGAGCCTTAACCCCATCTTTAATCATAGGTACTTTTACCACTATTTTGTCGTCAATAGCAGCTAGTTTTTTACCCTCTTCAACCATTCCCTCAAAATCAGTTGAGATAACTTCTGCACTAATATCACCTTCAACAATATCGCATATAGCTTTGTAGTGGGCTATTACATTATCTTCTCCTTTAATACCTTCTTTTGCCATTAGTGATGGGTTGGTGGTTACACCATCCAAAACCCCCAAATCGTTAGCTTCTTTAATTTGTTCAAGGTTAGCAGTATCTACAAAAAATTTCATTCTTAGTTATTAGTTTGTTATCGGTTATTTGTTATTGGATTTTGAAGACTTCAAATATCCTATATATCCGTTTAACATTCTTGTGCATTTTTCAACATCAACAAAAAAACTTTCCAAAGCTGGTTTATCAATATAGTTTTCGTCTAAAGCAGTTATTAAATGGTCTTTTATTTCACTCAGTGAGCCTCTTGCTTGTCTACAAAACTGAATATTTTCTTGAAAATGAAACCTGCCGAAACCTTCTGCTATATTAGCAGTTACAGAACGTGAAGCTCTAATAAGTTGGTCTTTAAGACGATATTCTTCATTTTTTGGAAAAGTTTTAGAAAGTTCAGATATTCTTATTCTTAAAAGTCGGCATTCTTTCCAAACATCAAGCTCTTCAAAAGAATTAAGATTTCCCATACTATTAACGGATAACCAGTAACAAATAACAAACAACGAAAAAGGGTCCGTATCTCACCGCTACGACCTCACGCCCTTGCTTCATTCCTGACCTGGGGGATTAGAGGGAGCTGGTAGTACAGACCCACTGCAAATATAAGGCTAGTGTAACCTTAACACAAAATTTATATTAGTCTTCTTTTCGATAAAATTTTATAGGCACAACTACCGTTGTTTCAATACTTTGACCATGCCATTCGCTAGGTATCCATCTAGGCATATCCATAAATACTTTAATGATTTGAGCGTTAAACAAACTATCCACCCCGTTTTTTACAATTTTTGGATTTTTTACACTGCCGGGTGTATCAATAATAGTTTTCACCCAAACTGTTCTTGGGAATGAGTCATTATATATCTTATAATCAACTTTAATATTTTTATTCAGGTATTCAATTCTTACATTTTCTCCCCCAACAAATGAAGGCATAATTGGTCTCTCACCTACAAAACATTTTATTGTATCTGTAATTTTTGGTGGAGGAGGTGGAGTATCAATTAAATTAATGTTTGTTTTGAAAATATTATTCCCATTCTCCTTTGAAGGAGCTAGAGTCAAAAAGGCAACCAAAAGCTTTAGAAACAATACTTTCATACTTTGGAAACGAAATAATCAAATCAAGGGTTTGAAAGATGAAAGTTACTCTTTCAATTTATCCAAAGCTTCTAAAATTTCAGCAGGTTCAGCGCGCTTTCTATAATCAGCATCTAAAAAGGTATAAGTTACAACGCCATCGGTATTTATTACATAAGTTGCTGCAAGAGGAAGTGTATAGCTATCTTCACCATTATATTTTTCAAGGTCAGGTCCTTTTTTGTAGTATTCGGCTACACCTCTAGTTAGTTTATAGATAATACCATAGCGTTTCCCTACTTCACTATTTATATCACTCAATACTTCAAACTCCAAGTTGTTTTTCTCTTTAGTGTTCAGTGAATTGTCAGGTAGTTCAGGTGTAAGTGCAACTAAAGTAGCTCCGTGTTTTTTAAACTCAGGTAAGTTTTCTTGTAAGCTATGTAAAGTGATGTTGCAATAAGGACACCAGCCGCCTCTATACCAGGTTAGTATAACAGGCCCTTCTTTTAAAAGTGCTGAAAGTGTAACTGTCTTTCCTTTCGCATTTGTTAAAGTAAAGTCGGGGGCTTGTTGTCCTACTTGTATCGCATTTTTGGTTACCCCACTCTGTCCTACACTATCTATACCTGCTTCATAAACCTCAATTTTCTTTTTATCGGCTTTCTTAAGAAAATTATTCTTTTTCTCCTCTAACTTAGTTTTTAGAGAATCAGTTTGAGCTAAAGCAGTAAAGGGAAGTATAGTATAAATTAAAAATGATATTTTTTTCATAATAGTTTTGTTTTAAGTAGTGGGGATGGCTTTTGCCTCTTTTATCCATTTAAGCAACCTTCTTGAGTTCATTAAAAGGAAGACAAAATTACCTACTGATACTGCATAGCTTTCCATCATAAAACCAACAACTATCCATAAGGTATTAGATATTATAAAAGAAACAAACCCCCATTTGTTTTTATTGCCTAACAGATAAACGGCATATAAACTCAATGCCATAGCTATCCAATCAATGGCGTAATATTTCAATACTAAATCCATAAGGCGAAAATAAAAGGCGTGCTAAAATATTTTAGCACGCCTATGTTAATTTTTAAGCTTGAGATTAGGCCTTGGCTAATGCATCTTCAAGTTTTGGGGCTACAGGAAAATCTATAGCAATATTGGTAATGTTGTTTAGGTAGTTGGCAAATACTTTGTCGGCAATTAGTGCTAATAAATCTACCAAAGCAGCTTCATCATACCCTAAGCCGAAAAACTTGTCTAATAAATCTTGGCTTGGGTGTCCATGTGTTTTTTGTATTTCAGCTACCAAATTAGTAATTACATTTAATTTTTCATCAGGGTGGGTACCTGCACGTAATTGCAAAATTTCCTCATCACTAAAACCATTCATTTTACCAAGTGCTGTATGTGCACTTTGGCAATAACGGCAACCGTTTACTTCTGAGATAGAGAGATTTACGGCTTCACGAATTTTTGCATTAAAAGCTCCTTTGGCATTTCCATTTTGGTAGGCTAAGTAGTTTGAAAGGGCATTGGGTGAATGACCAATATATGCATACAAATTAGGAAGAAATCCAATACCTTTTTCAAGCTTTTCAAAAATAGGTAGCGATGCTTCTTTAGCAGTTTCTTTTGTTGGAATTGTGTAATTTTTCATAACTGTATTTTTTTATTTGTTTTTCGAGTACAAAGGTCATACAGTTAATAAGGCTAACGAATACCATGGCTTCCCTTAGTGATGCCATTTTTTCCCTTTATGCAGTTTGAAGTAATTCTTCTTTAAAAGTAGTGGGGTAGCTGCCTGTTTGCGTTTTAAAGAAACGGCTGAATTTAGAGGCATCATCAAAGCCTAATTCATAGGCTATTTCTTTAGTAGTTTTATCCGTATAGCGCAATAAACGTTTTGCTTCCAGCTCAATACGCCCATGTATAAGTTGTAAAGGCGTTTTTTGTTCAAGCTGTTTAAAAGCATTGGAAAGTGTTTTTGGAGATTTATTTAGCATATCGGCATAGTCTGCCACTTTGTGTTTTTTTCTAAAGTTAAGTTCAACATGTGTATTAAACTGGCGAACCAAGTCCAACTCGTTATCTTCATAAATAAGTTCTCCATACAGTTGTTTTTTTGCTAATCGAGTAAATATAATAATCACTCGTTTTAGCAAAATACGTAGCATTTCACCTTGTACATTATCTTCATTTTGAAACTCTTCAAAAAAAACGGGGAGTATAGCTTCAATTTTATTTTTTTGCTTCTCTTCAGGCTCTAAAAATACTGCTCCTTTTACACCAAGAAATAATACACCGCTACATGATACTTCTTTGTCGTGGTCTATAATACAATAGAAATCTCGGTTAAATTGAAATACAATAGTATCTTCATTAGGATTAAAGCTTAAATGTTGTGTAGGGCTTACCGCTAAAAAAGTATTGGCTTTAAGTTTATGGGGAATATTATCTATTTGTACTTCAAGCGAAGTTTTAGGTTGCCAAATAAAAGTAAATAATCCTATGGGGCGGTCTATATTTACTTCTACCACTTCCTCGCCTGCAAGACAACGGAAAAGTGCTTTTGTTTTTAATTCAGTGTATTCGTACTTCACAATTAAATATTTTAGACGACTACCGTATGGCAAATGTAGTTCCTAACCAATAGGACAAAACAGGAAATATCTTTTTCAAACAATTCAGATTGCTTACTAAAATGATTTATTGTGCTATGGAATCAAGAGTTTCAAGTTTGCTTAATATCTGTAATGGAAATAGATTTTTACGCTCAAATTCTTCATGTAAGTGTTCTTTCCAACCATAATCCCCACCACCCGAATAAAAATTTTTTATACTAAGAATTGAATTTAAGAGTTCATTACCCCAATTATTAAAATCAGAATAATTCCAATAAAATAACTCACCACAAGTATGCTTATCATCAGGATTTATTTTTTTCCTGTTAGAAAGAAAAACAGTTTTGATTTCTACATCTTGAGACAAACCTTCGATATTTAATTTTATCCAATTTTTATGAGATAGAGCTTGTCGTATATCAGATGGTGGTATTGGTTTATCAATATCCTCATAAATTTTATCTTCAAAAACGATAACCAAACTGTTTTGACTAATCCAGTAAGGGTCAGGAGTTGCAGAACCTTTCTTTTTTTCTGATTTGAATCCTAATAGCTCACCAATCTTTACTTGCGCATCTTCAATTTTTTCTTCTACATTCAGTTCATCTCTAATAGATGCTATAGCTTTTATGAATTTAGCTGGTTGCTCAATCTTTAAGCTTTCTATCCTAAGTGCAGAATTTTCAATATTGAAGATGGCAAAATTATCAAGTGGAGCATCTTTAGCTTCATTGGAATTTTCCAATAGTATATTATTCAGGATGCCAAATGAAGGTTTTATCTTTCTTGCTGTGTTAAAGTATTCCAAAGCTTTTGCATGAAAGCTTGAGGAGTTAGTTTCCTTATAATGTAACCAAGCACAACAACCAGCTAAGTAGTTCCAAAAAGCCCTGTAACCTATTAACTCACTTCCTCCTTCTAATGAGGAAATAATATTGTTACACATTTCTAATGCATCAATATAATTCTTATCCCATAAAGCATACATGTACTGGACTTCAAAAGCTACAGATGATGCAAGTTCTTTTTCACCAGTTATAGGTTTTTGCTCTTTATTATCTCTATTTTCAATAATTTGTGATTCAGCTTGCCTCCATTCTTCGGTTTGGTTTATAAAATGGGTAAAGTTTTCAATAAGATTATCAGGATTTTCAGTTTGAGATTGGTGAATTCCAAACTCAATTTCACCTTGAATTTCAGGATGAAATAGTTTAGTTTTATCAGGGTAAATAAACCAGTCAGAAATACCTCCGTTTAATATGCAAACTGCTGCAAAGTCATTTGCGCTTCTTGTGCACCTTCCAATAGCCTGAATAAGTCTTGTCCTATTTCTTTCAAAAAAGATTATCCCTGCATTTAGCTTAAACTGTAAAAACTTTTCCTGCAGGGACCCAGAATTAGATATTTTATCTATGATTAATAGTCTCGATTCCTCTCCTTTAAAGTCAATTCCATCAAATCTATTACTAAGGAGAACTACCGATTTTTCGCTTTGGTTAAAATTTTCTTTACCATTTTCTATATGCTTTGCTGTAAAAATATTGTATTCAGGCAAGCTTTTTTCAAGTTCCTCCTTCCATTTAGATTCGTCATAATTTGAAGAAACTATTAAAACTGTCCTTTCATTTTTATTTATAAGATTACATAAAAATGGCTTTAGTTCATCTTGCTCAATTGTTTGTTCTGGAAAAATAAAAAATCTTCTACCTAAACCTTGCTTATCCCAACCATTAGGAATTGGTATACGGTTAATTTTTTTAAGACCTGTAAGCCTTTCTAAATCACCTCCATTACCTAGGGTTGCTGACATAAATAGTCTTTGTTTTGCATTGTTAAAAGCGTGATTTGTCTTAGAAGGAGGAATTAATGGTCTGATAAGAATTTCACCCCATGAATAGTAAAGATTACAGGCGTCTATTGTTACAAATTGTTTTCCAACTATACCAAGTGTCTGAGCCCTCATCTATATTTAAATTCAATAGGTCAATCAGGCTTTCTTTTAATTCATAAAATGACGGTAAAGAAAGTAGTTCTACAATTGATTTATCAAAATTATCAGCATCTTCTCTAATTAATCTATTATAAATATCAGTAGGTATTGTTTTTTGCATTAAACTGACAATTTCTAAAAATAGATCCTCGTTATTGTTACGATTAATTTTTAAAGACCACGGTGAAGAAATATAGTTTTCTGATGCATGAGCATCATCAACAATTATCAAGTCTGGATTTTTGAAAAAAGGGTTGACATTAAATAAAGAGCTGTATGTTGTTACTGCTATTGTTTCCGAGTTGTTGTACTCACTTTTTGAAGCAGGAGAATACTCACTTTTACTACCTAAAAATGCAGTTGCCTTAATACCGTAACTTTCTGTTGCGTGGGTAACAACTTGGTTAACCAACTGTTTTGTTGGGCAAAGGTAAACAACCCTTTCTCCATTATTATGTCTTCGAAAGTGTGCTATGAGAAGCCCAACTAAAGTTTTGCCACTCCCTGTGGGTAGTTCAATTGCAATATTTTTTTTGTCTAAAACGGTACTGTAGCTCCTCAAAATATCAGCTTGGTGGGAGTATAAAGTTTCTATTTTTCTACTTGTAAGGTCTCTGAATAAGGATTCAATGTCACGATAAGTATTCTTTTTTTGTTTTTTAGGTTTAAAAGCCATGATGATAGTGAAGTATTGAAAATTCTCAATAAATATAATAATTATTCACTTTGTCAATTAACATGTCATCGCTTATTTTGCCGATAGATTATGCAGGATTTAGAATTTAATAAAAATGAAGATGCTATGCGCCTTTTGGTGGATAAGCTAAAGCATGAAAAGAGCAAAATTTTTAAAGGAGGGGGAGAGAAATCGGCAGCCAAGCAAAAAGCCAAAGGCAAAATGCTGGCGCGTGAACGTATAGATTATTTAAGAGACAAGGATAGTGAGTTTATGGAAATAGGCACATTTGCCGCCTATGATATGTATGAGGAGTATGGAGGGTGCCCCAGTGCCGGTGTTGTAGCGGGTGTAGGCTATGTAAGTGGTCGCCAATGTATGCTGGTGGCTAATGACGCAACTGTTAAGGCAGGGGCATGGTTTCCTATGGCGGGAAAGAAAAACTTACGTGCCCAAGAAATAGCCATGGAAAACCGCTTACCGATTATCTATTTGGTGGATAGTGCGGGTGTTTTCTTACCCATGCAAGATGAGATATTTCCTGATAAAGAACATTTTGGACGGATTTTTCGCAACAACGCTATAATGAGCAGTATGGGGATTACCCAAATTGCTGCCGTTATGGGTAGCTGTGTTGCGGGAGGGGCCTATTTGCCTATTATGAGTGATGAGGCGATGATAGTAGACAAAACAGGTTCAATTTTCTTAGCAGGCTCTTATTTGGTAAAAGCAGCCATAGGTGAAGATATTGATAATGAAACTTTGGGTGGTGGAACTACTCAGGCAGAAATTTCTGGTGTAATTGATTATAAGTTTCCTGATGATAAAAGTTGTCTTGAGCGTATTAAGGCTATAATGGATAAAATAGGGCATTTTGAAACTGCGGGTTTTAACCGCATTAAACCACAATTACCCAAAAAATCCGCAAAAGAAATCATAGGTATTATGCCTGCTGATAGAGCCAAAACCTACGATACTGTTGAACTGATAGAACGTTTAGTAGATAATAGTGAGTTTGACCAGTACAAAGAACTGTATGGTAAAACTATTTTGTGTGGGTATGCCCGCATTGATGGTTGGTCTGTGGGAATAGTAGCCAATAATCGCCAATTGGTAAAGAGTAAAAAAGGCGAAATGCAGTTTGGTGGTGTAATATACTCTGACAGTGCTGATAAAGCAGCCCGATTTATATTAAACTGTAACCAAAAGAAAATACCCTTGGTATTCCTGCAAGATGTTACCGGCTTCATGGTTGGCTCAAGAAGTGAGCATGGAGGGATAATAAAAGACGGGGCTAAAATGGTAAATGCAGTATCAAATAGTGTGGTGCCAAAAATTACCATTATCACAGGAAACTCTTACGGGGCAGGAAACTATGCCATGTGTGGTAAGGCGTACGACCCACGCTTTATATTTGCTTGGCCTACGGCTAAAATAGCAGTAATGGGAGGGGAACAAGCTGCTAAAACTTTGCTTCAAATTCAAAAATCAACTTTAAAAGCAAAAGGCGAAGAAATTACCCCCGAAGCTGAAAAGGAGCTGTTGGATAAAATTACCGAGCGTTATGATAACCAAACTACACCTTACTATGCAGCATCACGTTTGTGGGTAGATGATATTATTGACCCGCTTGAGACTAGAAAGTATATTTCTATGAGTATAGAGGCAGCAAATAATAGTCCTATAGAAAAACCGTTTAACCCCGGAGTTATACAAACCTGATGGAGATTCGCTATCCATATTTAGCAATTGAAGGGAATATTGGTTCAGGGAAAACCACTTTATCAAAGCTATTAGCTAAAGATAATGGCAACATCTTAATGCTGGAACAGTTTGAGGATAACTCTTTTTTACCCAAGTTTTATGCAGACCAACGCCGTTATGCTTTTCCATTAGAATTAAGTTTTATGGCAGCGCGTTTCAATCAACTGAAAGACAGTATTAATACCAATGCTGAAATTTTTTCGCCCAAACAAGTTATAGCCGATTACAGTTTTTTTAAAAACTTAGTCTTTGCACAAGTTACTTTAGAAGATGACGAGTACAAGTTGTTTTATAAACTGTATGAGATATTGATGCCGCAGCTTATTCGCCCAGATTTGATTGTATACCTGCATCAGCCTGTAAATAGGTTGATTACTAATATTAGTAAAAGAGGTAGAAATTATGAGAAAGATATCCGACCTTCTTATTTAGAAAAAATAGAACATGGGTATTTTGAATACTTTAAGCAAATGCCTCAACAAAAAGTACTTATAATAGATGCAAAGGAGTTGGATTTTGTTGAGAGCGAGAGCGATTTAGAGTGGCTAAGGGAAAAAATATTTAATTGTGACTACCCCAAAGGGATTACAAGACCAATTGTTTAAAAAACTATGCGTACTGCAACTCCACTAATAGAGATACACTATTTGCCGTGCATAGCATATTTTAAAAAAATAAGTCAGTTTGGCTCAATTACTATTGAAACCCACGAACATTTTATTAAGCAAACATATCGTAACCGTTGCAGTATTTATGGGGCTAATGGCAGGCAAGATTTAATTATTCCTGTAAAAAAGAAATCAGCCAAAATACCCATCAAAGATTTAGAAATTTCTTATGCTGAAAATTGGCAACATACCCATTTCATGGCTATACACTCTGCCTATAAATCATCACCTTACTACGATTATTTTGAGGAAGAAATAAAAACCTTCTACTCTGCACAAGAAAAGTACTTAATAGACTTTAACCAAAAGTTGTTAATATGGTGTTTAAGTACACTGAAACTCAATACCTCTGTTCAACATACTCAAAACTATGAGGGCGTGGTAGCAGATGATATTATTGATTTGCGGAATATCATCTCCCCGAAAGAAGAAAGTGATGTAGATTTTCCAAAATACTTGCAGGTATTTCAAGAAAAGTATGGCTTTATAGAAAACCTAAGTATAATCGACTGGATTTTTAATGACTTACAAGGCGCTAGAAGTTTCTATGCTTCTTCGTAAACGCCCATATTTGAAAATTTCTCAATACGGAAATGAATTAAATCTTCAGTAGAGTAAGTATTTAGTTCTTTCAGTAAACGTTTAAGCTCGGTTTTCATGGTCTTATACATTGTAGCGGTGTCATTATGAGCACCACCCATAGGCTCTTTTATAATACCATCAATTAAGTTTTGCGCTAACATATCCGACGCCGTAAGTTTCAAAGCCTCAGCAGCTTTTTCTTTATGCTCCCAACTACGCCAAAGAATTGAGGAGCAAGACTCAGGAGAAATAACAGAATACCAAGTATACTCAAGCATCATAACCTTGTCTCCTACGCCAATGCCCAAGGCTCCTCCAGAAGCACCTTCACCTATTATCACACAAATAATAGGCACTTTTAGGGTACTCATTTCAAGTAAGTTTCTTGCAATAGCTTCGCCTTGTCCGCGTTCTTCAGCTTCAAGTCCCGGAGAAGCACCGGGGGTATCTATAAAAGTAATAATGGGTTTATTAAATTTTTCTGCCAGCTTCATAAGGCGTAGTGCCTTGCGGTACCCTTCAGGGTTAGCCATACCAAAATTTCGCATTTGACGTTGTTTGGTATTACGTCCTTTTTGCTGACCAATAACCATAACAGTTTTGCCATCAAGAGAAGCAAAGCCTCCAATCATAGCTTTATCATCTTTTACATTACGGTCGCCGTGTAACTCAACATAATTTTCAAAAAGATTTTCTATATAGTCTTTAGTATATGGACGGTCAGGGTGGCGTGAAATCTGCACCTTTTGCCAGCCTGTAAGGTTTTTATATAGGTTTTTTCTGGTATCTTGTATTTCTTTCTCAAGAGCCTCTATGCTTGCTATAGTACTGTTTTTTTTACCTTTGGCAAGCCCTGCTTTTAGTTTCTCAAGCTGTTCTTCAAGTTCAGCTATGGGTTTCTCAAAATCCAACAATTGCGACATATCTCTCACTAAGTTTGAACTTGCAAAGTAAACCATTTTTTATTTGTTGTGGGTTAATAGGTACTTTATAAGTACATTCGCATTATTTTGTAAAAAACATTTGTGCGAATTGGGCATTGTACTATATTTGCACTCCCAAATTCTAAAGGTCTGGTAGTTCAGCTGGTTAGAATACATGCCTGTCACGCATGGGGTCGCGGGTTCGAATCCCGTCCAGACCGCAATAAAAAGCCCACTTTTTTAAGTGGGCTTTTTATATTTATAGGCTAAATGAAGCTCTTATTCAGATTTTTGGGTAAATCTTTTTAGTGTAAAATTATTTTATCACAAACAAGTTTTCTCTTTTCTGTAGTAACTGAGGCATAATAGATACCTGCTGGAAATCCATCCATATCAAGTAAAACTTGTTTATTCTTAAGGTTAGGTTTTACATTTAACACTTTTTGTCCTAGTTGATTAAAAACAGTAATACTTTTCACATTTTCTTTTAGGGTTGATAAATCAATAGTAGTTTGCCCATGGGTAGGGTTAGGGTAAGCCTTTACAACAGTATTCTTTTCTAAAGAAATGATACCTGTAATGGTAGCATTATGTTTATAGGCATACACAGTGCCATTGGCAGGTATACTTGTCAATCGCGCACCCCCAAAGGCTGATTTAGTGGGAGCATTTGGGTCGCCCTCAAGCTGGTGAATAAAGACCGTTGAGAAGTTAGGATTTCTTTCTGCTAAACCTACTATGGGTGTAAGAGACGAAATATTGTTAGTGCCGTAGTGAAACTCAATGGAATTATCTTTCAAGTTTACCCATATTTGGTAATTAGCTACTTCACTGGTTGGTAAGTTTTCGAAGCTTACATCTTTATACTGAACTTTTAGCCATTCAGAGTTTAAAGTGTATGACACCTTTGAGTTCGTTACTGCTTTTCCCGCCGAGGGGAAAGCATTTGCAGCATAAATTTGAGTAACGGTACCGTTGGTGCTTCGAGTACCTAAGGCTCCCAAAGCCATATTAACTTCAAAAGGTTGGGATTGAAGGTTAATAGTTGAGTTGAAGAACTTCAAATTGGTATTAATGGCAGGTATACTACCAATTGAATTGGAGGGAGTAATTCCAGCATCTATATCGCCGGTTAGCTCGGTGTAGGTTTGTGAAGTTTTTACCTCTACAGTATAGCCTTGGGCATTAAGCACATTGGAATAAAAAAGTAAGCTGATAATAAATAGTGTGATGTTTTGTAATCTTCTTTTCATAGTGTTTTTGTTTTGTCTTGACTAAACGGCACCATGATTTTAGGAGTTGTGACGAAAAATTTATTTATACTTTCGTTACTTTTTCAAATACAAAACAGCTTATTTAATAGATACAAATGACAAAAGCCCCTGCAATATGCAGAGGCTTTAAAAATCTAAATTTTATTGGGCTTATGCAGTAGCGTTTAGCTCTTTAAAATAATCAATAATTTTATCTGCAAGCTCACTGCCTATTTTCACTTGTGCTTCATCGGTAGATCCACCTACGTGGGCACTTGTAGAAACTTTAGGATGTTTTAATAAGGTGTCATCAACAGGTGGTTCTTTTTCAAAAACATCCAAGCCTGCAAAAGCTACTTTGCCGCTTTCTAATCCTGCTAAAAGTGCTTTCTCATTTACTGCACCTCCACGCGCACAGTTTATAATACCTACACCGTCTTTCATGTTGTTTATTTCGGCTTCACCAATAATTGGAGCATCACCCTCATTAAAAGGAACATGAAGAGCTACAAAGTCAGAATTAGCTATTAATTCTTCTTTGCTCACAGAAGTAACAGGAACAGTAACTTTTTGTCCGCCTATGCTAAGGGTTAAATCTGCTTTCTCTACAAAAGGGTCTGAGGCTAAAACGTTCATACCTAAGCCTAAAGCTATTTTAGCAGCTTCTTGCCCAATACGCCCTAAACCAATAATACCCATTGTTTTACCTTGTATCTCAATGCCTTTAGAAGCTTTTTTAATAGCTGCAAAGTTTTCTTTGCCTTCGGTAGGCATTTGGCGGTTGCTTTGGGTAAGCTTGCGTGTGCCTGAAAGTAAGTGGGCAAATGTAAGTTCTGCTACTGATACCGATGATGCAGCCGGTGTATTTACCACAGCAATGCCTTTATTGCGAGCATATTCAACATCAATATTATCCATACCTACGCCACCTCTGCCAATTAGTTTAATGTTGGGGCAGGCATCTATTAAAGGTTGTCTTATTTTGGTGGCACTGCGCACGGTAATTGCATCGTAGTTTTTTAGTTCAGCTTCTAGGTTTTCTTGTGCAACCTTTTCGGTTACTACTTCAAAACCTGCATCTTCTAACATTTTCTTCCCAATGGGGTCAATTCCGTCGTTGGCTAATACTCTTGGCATTGTGTTTAGTTTTTAGTTTTATGTTTAGTTATCTGTTATTTGTAATTAGTTATTGGTTAAAGCTATTGGTTTTCAATCAACTAATAACTACTAACCAAATTACGCACTGGCTCCGTTTTTAGATTGCTCAAACTGCTTCATAGTATCTATCAAAGCGTTAATGCTATCCATACCCAAAGCATTATATATTGATGCACGGAACCCGCCTACATCACGATGCCCTTTTAGTCCGCTAAGGTTGTTTTGTTTTGCTAAAGCCAAAAACTCATCTTGCAGGCTATCGTCTTTCAAAACAAAAGTTACATTCATTTTACTGCGGTCTTCTTTAGCAGCAGTACCTTCAAACATGGTATTGCGGTCTATTTCTGCATATAAAGCATCAGCTTTTTCAGTATTGCGTTTTTCCATAGCTGCTACACCACCCATTTCTTTAACCCATTTAAGGGTTTGTAAGCTTACGTATATAGCAAATACGGGAGGGGTGTTAAACATAGACTCCTTATCTATATGCGTTTGATATTTTAGCATAGTGGGTATTTGGCGTTCTACCTTACCTAAAATATCATCACGCACAATTATCAAAGTAGTTCCTGCCGGACCCATATTTTTTTGAGCTCCTGCATATATTAAAGCAAATTTTGATACATCTACAGGTCGGCTGAATATATCACTACTCATATCGCAAACTACATCTATAGGAGAATCTGGAAACGATTGCATTTGTGTACCGAATATGGTGTTGTTAGATGTAACATGCAGATATTTTGCATCTGTCGGGATAGTGTAATCTTTTGGTATGTACGAGAAGTTTTTATCCTCAGAGCTCGCCAATACATTTACGTTTCCGTATAGTTTAGCTTCTTTAATGGCTTTTTTAGCCCATGCCCCCGTATTTACATAAGCGGCAGTTTCACCATCACCTAATAAATTAGCAGCTACCATGGTAAACTGTGTGCTGGCACCTCCTTGTAAAAACAGTACCGAGTATCCATCAGGCACATTAAAAAGTTCTTTTACAATAGCTATAGCCTCATCTACTACAGCAACAAATTCTTTACTACGGTGTGATACTTCTATTAAAGACAAGCCCGTACCCGCAAAATTTTTAAGAGCTTCTATTGAATTGTCTATTGCCGATTGTGGTAGAATTGCAGGACCTGCGCTAAAATTGTGAACTTTTGTCATGGTTGGATTAGATTTTGCTGCGAATTTAGTTAAACTATGTTACTTTAATAAAAAGGCAAAGGCTTAAATTTGACACAATGAATGGGATGAAAAAATTTTTTGTACTGGTAATTATTATTATTGCTTCAAGTAGTTTTACTAATGCTCAGCTTAGGCAAACCGGAGGGTTTGATTGGAATAGAGTAGTTTATGGAGGAAGTATTTTACCTGTTTTTTCTAATTTGGGCACTACTATAGCGGCTAATCCGTTTGTCGGTTACAAAGTAACAGACAATTTTGTGCCGGGTGTTATGCTTAGTTATAACTACTCACGGTTAAGAGATTGGCCAATTTTGGGACAAACATCTACATTTAATTCGTTGGGTGTTTCTCCTTTTGTTCGCTATACGTTTTTAGAGAAGTTTTTTGCACAAGCAGAGTATGAATTTTTAAATGGTAATTTTAAAGTTTCTCCACCTACACAAGAAGCTTCATTTGCTGAAAATAATCTCTTTTTAGGAGGAGGTTATATTAATAGAATTGGGGGTAATGGGGCTATTTTTGTGCAAGTAATGTATAATGTTACCTGGCAGGGAGCAGCAGGAAACTCTGTATACGCCTCTCCATTTGTTTATAGAGTTGGTTTTTCTATTTTTTAGAAACCTATTGCATATTTTATTTGGTTTATAAAATCTGAACCTAAAGAGGGTTTTAGTAGTAAGGTATATACAAAACCAAATACTGCCCCATAAAAATGGGCATCGTGGTTTATGTTTCCGCCACCTCTTTTGCTCATATATGATGAATAAACTAAATATAATACACCAAATAATACAGCAGGTATATATATAGGAATGAAAATTAAACCTATTCCGCCTAACGGATTAAACATTATTGAAGCATAAATAACTGCACTGGTAGCACCTGAAGCTCCTAAAGAGTTATATCCCGGATCGTTTTTAAACTTATAAAATGTACTAATAGATGCAATGGCTATGGCTGCCAGGTACATAAGTATAAAAGCTACAGTACCCATTGGGGAGTAATTAATACTATAAGCAAGCTCTACATTTCTCCCGAAAATATACAGTACCCACATGTTCACTGCCAAGTGAGTATAGTCAGCATGAATAAAACCATGAGTAATAAATCTATACCACTGCTTTCTGATATTTATTACATAGGGATTAAATATCAGCTTATCCATTACCTCTCTTTTTTCAAAAGAGTAAATGCTTAACCCAACTGTAATAATTATAATAATTACCGTGATACTCATAGAAATGCAAAGCAAAGCAATTTTGCTGAGAATGTTCAGTTGTTAGTTGGTGGTTGGTTGTTTATAGTTTACACAATTGCTTTTCTAAGCATGAAAAGTAGTATGTACATTAAAAATATAAAAATAAAATGCTGTAAGTCAGTGTTTTGTGTAGTTATTTAAAAAATATTTTAACCTGCATTCCAACTTCAGCACAATTGCGCTGTCAAAAGGGAAACGAAACAAGAAATAAACAAAACACACAAAAAATAAAATTGCCGAATGAAAAAATTTAGTATCGCGTTGATGGCACTAGCAGCTTTTGCCACAACATTTACAAGCTGTAAGAAAGCAGAAGAAGCACAAGAGGATTTTCAAGCCGACCAGGAAATGAGTGAATATATTGCATTAACTGAATCTGATTTTAATGATGTAGGAAGTATTGTTGATGAAGCATCATCAGGAGAAGTAACTTCTTTTAAAGCAGGATGTGCTACTGTAAGCCATGATTCAACATCAAGTCCAAGAAAAATTATTATAGATTTTGGGACCACAAACTGCCAAGGTAAAGATGGTAAAAACCGCAGGGGTAAAATAATAGTTAGCTATACCGGAAGATACCGCAATGCCGGTACAGTAATTACTACCAATTTTGATAATTACTTTGTAAACGATAACCAAGTAAAGGGCACACGTGTAGTAACCAATAAAGGTACTAATAGTCAAGGGCACCCCTATTTTACTATAGATATTAACGGTAGTATAGAATTATCAGGCGGGCGTGGAACTATTATCCGGACTTCTAACCGTACCCGTACCTGGGTAGCAGGTTACAATACATTAATAATAATTGATGATGTATATTCTATTGAAGGAAGTGTGAAAACTGTTGCCCCTAATGGAGATGAGGCTACTGCCAATATTCGTAAAGCATTACGAATAGAATTAAGTTGCAGTAACGTGGTAAGTGGTATAATAGACTTTACCCGTAGCAGACGAAACAACAGAACCATAAGTATTGATTATGGAAATGGGGCTTGTGATAGAATTGCTGTTGTAACCCTGCATAGTGGTAGAACATTAAATATTCTTTTGCGATAGGTTTAAATACGTTAGTATTAATTAGTTTAAAGCGGGTTGGAAAATACTTTTCCAACCCGCTTTTTGTATATTGAAGCTTTAAGTTGAAAAAGTGTATATGAAAAATGAAAAAAATAATACACCCGATGCAAAGGAAATAAGAATTAAAATTGAAGCAGAGATAACAAAAACCAAAGGGGTTATACAAGAATATAAAGAAATGAGCCAGCCTGTAGGACCTGAAAATGCTATTGGTAGAATTTCTCGTATGGATGCTATAAACAATAAAAGTGTAACAGAAGCTGCTTTACGTCAAGCAGAGAATAAACTAAAAAAGCTTGAATTTGCACTTAGCAAAGTAGGAAGCAAAGATTTTGGTATTTGCATTAAATGTAAACAACCTATACCATTAGGCAGAATACTTTTAATGCCCCAAAGTACGCATTGTGTTAATTGTGCCTGATAATTATTCTACTGTCATGTTTACAGTAAGCTCTTGCTCATCTACTTTTACTCCATCTTTATAAAACTCAATTTTATACTTATGAGTAAAAGTCATAGCCACTTGGCAGTTAAAATTAACTGTTAATGTTCTGTGCCCCTGTGGGCTACTATGCAACGAAGTTGACTGCTGTCCATTTCCAAATGATGCATCTAAACCTATGTGTGGGTTAGTAATTACTACTGAGTCTGCGGTACAAGAGTCGCCGTTTCTACCGCAAAAAGTTTTGATTTCTGCTACTTTTTGTGGGCATGGACTTTCGCCAATTTTGTGAAAAGCACTAATGGTTGATTTAAACAAATAGCTATTTGCTTCAGGGGTTTCTATAGGGGGGGAAGGGTCGCCAGTTGGGTCAGACCCGTCACAACTACTACCAATAAAAGCAAAGGTTATAGCTGTTGTAAGTAAAATTCCTAATCTAAGTGTAGTATTTTTAGAAAGTAGCATTATCAAAAATAACAAATACTTTTTAAAAATATCAAGCTAAGTAATTGCTAATGAGGATTAGAAATTTGAATTACAACAAACTTCATAATTATTTTATTTTGAGAAGCCTGATAAACCTCATTATTTTGCTGTATGGAAAAAGCTAAAAATCTATGACCAGCCTAATTGAACAAAGTGATATAATACAACGTTTAGTTAAGACTAAACTGTGGCTAAAAGTAATAATAGCCTTGGTTTTGGGCGTAAGTTTTGGTGTTTTATTAGGGCCTGAAATTGGGTGGGTTTCTCCAAGTACTTCACACAAGATTATTGATTGGTTAGTTTTTCCGGGCAATCTGTTTTTAAGAATAGTGAAAATGATTGTGATACCGCTGGTATTTTCTTCAATTGTTGTGGGTATAGTATCAAGTGGTAGTGCAGAGTTTCTTAAAAAAATAGGACCAAGTTTAGCATTGTATTTCCTTACTACTACTGTAATTGCCACATCACTTGGTTTTTTGGTAGTTTATATAATACAGCCGGGCAAGTATATAGAAACCCGAGACGCAGCACTACAGGGTACTGGAGTTGAGAATTTAGCAACTGAGGAAACTGTTAGGCGAAGTATACCCGAAGTAGTGGTAGATTTATTGCCTGATAATCCACTAAGCTCAATGGTTACGGGTGATATGCTTGGGATAGTTATTTATACCATAATTATCGGTATAGCTATACTTAGTCTAAAATCAGAATTAAAAAAATCACTTATTACACTTTTTGAAGCTATACAAGAAATAAGCATGATTGTGGTTCGTTGGGCCATGACTTTGGTTCCTTTTGCAGTTTTTGGGCTAATGTCTCAAATTACTGCCGAGGTTGGTATAGCAGCACTTAAAGGGTTAGGAATGTATATTTTGACTGTGGTGTTGGGCTTAGCTTTATTATTGGTAGTATATAACTTGATTATTACATTTTTTACCGATAAGTCCTCAAAGAAGTTTATGGGAGCTATAAAAGATGTGCAGCTATTGGCATTTTCTACTTCCAGTTCAGCAGCTGTTATGCCCCTTTCTATGAAAACAGCTGAGGAAAAGCTTAATGTTAATCCATCCATCTCAAAATTTTTGATTCCGGTAGGTGCCATTATAAATATGGATGGTACGGCATTATATCAAGTAGTAGCTACCGTATTTATGGCACAAATTTATGGAGTTGATTTACCCTTTAGCAGCTTACTGTTTATAGTGGCATTAACTGTAGGTGCATCAATCGGTACACCCTCTGCACCCGGTGTGGGTATTGTTATTTTAGCAACTGTATTAGAATCAGTAGGTATACCGTTAGGGGGAATAGCTTTAATAATAGGGGTGGACAGAATTTTAGATATGAGTAGAACTGTAGCTAATGTTACTGGAGATTTAACAGCTTGTACTTTTTTTGATAAACGGTTGAAACACTTGTTTGAAACTAAAGAGGAAAATACTGCTTCAACTTAAATGCGGATGATACCGTTTTTAATGGCATAAATTACCAAACCTACTCTGGTGCGTACATTAATTTTCTGGAAAAGCGAGTCTCTATACCCATCAACTGTTCTTACACTTACATTCATTAACTCTGCTATTTCTTTGTATGATAAATCATTACACACGTGTTCTAAAAATGTAATTTCACGTTGGCTAAGTTTGGCTGTAGTTGTAGTTTGTTTATCCCAACGAGAGTGATAGTTGATAGTATCAGCCATTGTTTTCGATACATGCTCAGAGTAATAGTATCCTTTAGTATAAACATCATTAAGGCAAGTAAAAAGTTCATCAGGGTCGGCATCCTTTAGCACATAACCTCTAGCCCCAAGCTTTATCATTTTTATAATAGACTCTTCATTGTCTTCTACAGTAACTGCAATAAAACGTATAGTAGGGTAATCTTTTCTTAGCTTGGCAGCAACAGTAAAACCATCTTGCCCTTTCATGCTAATATCAAGCAAAATTATTTCAGGCTCATTATTGGTTTTTAGGTTTTCAAAAAGCTCTTTACCACTATCAGCCTCAAAGCATATTTCGTAATTGGGTCTCCTTCAATTAAACTAGCTAGAGCCTTTCTAAATAGTTTATGGTCATCAACCAATGCAATTTTTACCGGCATATTACTGTTTTTTTGAATTTATAAATAAATTACTTTGTGTATTAATTTCAATAGTAGCTGTGGTTCCTTTACCAATTATACTTTTCAAATGTAATACACCGCCAATAATTTTCACCCTGTTTTTCATGTTTCTTAGTCCATTGCCACTGGTAATACTATTTTTAAGCTTTATACCTTCAGTGTCGAAACCCATACCATCGTCAGCAATAGTCATTCTTAAACTTTCATTCGAAAAAATAACTTCAACCCGTATTTGCTTTGCGTCAGCATGTTTTATGGCATTATTAATAAGTTCTTGAGCAATTCTAAACAATACAATTTGAGATTGCCCGTCAAAATAAAGTTTATCTTCACCATCAGTATTAAAAATGGTATCAATTTCACCCGTACGCTTTATTCTGGCAAGCTCTACTTTTAGTGATTCTACCAAACCAAAATCAGCAACAAAATCTTTAGATAGCGTTTTTGATATGCTACGCATATCATTTATTACACCTGATATTTGCCCTTTTAATTCATTAATAACTTCGGTTTCACTTTCGTCTCTGCTTGCCATTCTGCCAAGCTTTGCAAGATTAAGTTTCACCACGGAAAGCATTTGACCCAAATTATCATGTATTTCTTCTGATACACTATTAAGCACTTGCTCTTGCAGCTCCATTTTAGAGTTTACCATCTCTTGCTTAAAGTCTTCCTGCATTTTTTGTACCTGACGTTTGTGCCTGTACACTCTTTTTTGATAGACAAAGAGGAATAATACAATAAACGTTACTAAAAGTAGTAGAATTATTGTTGCTGAAATAATAACAATTAATATGTTTTCTTCTTCACGCACAATAGAGCAATACTTAATAAAATATTTAAGACAATATATAGTATTGAGTTGATAATCCAGATTTTAATGCTAATAGGTTGTGAAAATTGTCTGTAAATTTCGTATAAACTAAACACTAAAAAAGTTCCTGCTGAGTAGAATAAAAAGCTAGAACTCACCCAAAACATAGGTACACGGGTAAGGCTTAATATTTCTGCTTTTTTTAATATTTCATAAAAGTAGAGGAGGGTTATGATAATTATGAAAAAGTTTGTTACCAACATTGAGCGAGTATTGAAACTATACAACCCTTGTCCGAATGAAACATTATAAATGGCAAAAGCCGATGATATTGCAATAAATAGAAGTATTATTTTTTTAAAAGTTTTATTTGAAAGTGTATGATAGTACACTAAAAATAATGGGATTTTATTAAATGCAACAGCAATATTATATATGTGTAAATTGGTTTCTCCATTACTGCCCAAGTATACACATACTATTTCTTTGATAGCTGTAATAACCAAATATATAAGAAGAAGTCTCAACTGTAGATTGAGACTTCTAGCAAGTATCAGTCCTATTAAAGCAGGCACCACAGTTGTAAGGGAGCCTACATTCATTAATAGTCTAAAAATATCCAAGCTTAAGAGTTTAGGGGGTTAGCTGTTGAACAATAATCAGGACAAGGTGAGCCTGCATCCAATATTTTATCATTTTCACCTAGCTGGTCATTTTTATTTGCATCGGCACCAACAATTACTAACTCTAGTTCATCCCACGAATTTCCGGGTTCTCCTTGTTCAACCGCGCCAAAATACATTCGTAAGCCTTCACAATTGTCTTGTGCCAAAAGGGCTTCAAGTTTTTCTCTACCAAAAAAAATTGCTTTTCGTTTTACATTGCCGTTTAAAAATTTAGCTCTATATTCTTGTGTAAGAGCTGCACCTTCGGCTAAGGTGATAAATTTTCCTTCAGTTCCATTAAAAGCCATAGTACTATTTATTTAATAATTAAAAAATTGTTGTGCTGCTAAAGTAGTAATTATTCAATTTAATAGGTATAGCAAAAAATTACCCGTTTTTAAACCTTGTGTTAAATAATTGATAATAAGTGTATTATGTGATTTTTGATTTTAAAAAAAGGGTTAAACCCCTTTTTTAAAATAGGGTGAAAAAACGGTATTTTTAATTACTGTAAATATAAAACTATGTAAAAAAAGAAAGTTCGTTTAGCATTAAACTAAACGAACTTACAAATAGCATTAAAAATTGTAATTAGTTAATTATATCATCTGCCAGCATGTTTAGTAACTCAAAAGCACGGTCTGAGTTTGGTGCTTGGCAGTAAGTACGTAAAACCGGCTCTGTTCCGCTGGCACGTATCATTAACCATTCGCTATTCCCTAAATGAAGTTTCCAGCCGTCTATATCTTCAACGTTTTCTACCTTTATGCCTCCTACTGTGGTTATTTTACCTTCTTTACAAAGAGCCAGTACTTCTTGTTTTTTCTCCTCGCTAATGCGGTGGTCTATACGCTCCATTGCAAAGGAGCCAATTAAGTCATACACTTCTTCAATAAGCTCATCTAGTGTTTTACCTGTTTTTGCCATGTACTCTAGCAAGGTTATACCTATCCAAATACCATCACGTTCGGGCACGTGCCCTTTAATGGCTATGCCACCGCTTTCTTCTCCACCTACAAGTACATCGTCTTCTACCATGTACTCGCAAATGTATTTAAAGCCTATTTTGGTAATTATAGCTTCTAAATTTAGCTTTTTGCACAGGTCTTTAATCTTATCGGTACAGCTGAAGCTAACGGCTACTTTACCACTTAGGTTTTTGTGATTTACCAAGTAGTTTATAAGTAATAATATAATATGGTGAGAGTCTATAAACTTACCCTCGCCATTGTATAAACCAATACGGTCTGCATCGCCATCGGTAGCCAGTCCAAAATCAATATCTTCTGCCAAGCGAATAGTCTCGCTCATTTCAGTTAAGTTTTTATGTACAGGCTCTGGAGCTTGCCCATCAAAACCCGGGTTGTGCTCGCAATGCAAAAATGTAGCATCAGGAAACAAACGACGCATTACATTTTGCCCTGCTCCATACATTGCGTCATAAGCTATATTTAAACCGCTATTTCGTATAGCATCCAAGTCAAAGCTTTTTTCTACTTGGTTAACGTATTCATCTTCTAGGTTTACATACTCAATTATACCTTGCTCTACATATTGTGCTACGGTTTCTGTAGGTATTTCTTTTACTTCAGGTATTAGTGCCTCTACCTCATCAATCATTTTTGGAGTGGCAGGACCACCATAATGAGCTTTTATTTTAAAACCGTTGTAGCTTGGCGGGTTATGGCTGGCAGTAATTACTATTCCTGCAAAAGCATTACGACTATGTGTGCCCAATGATATCATTGGGGTACTTACAAAATCTTTGGCTAAATATACTTTTATACCTTTTTGGGCAAAAATAACGGCTGTAGTTTCTGCAAACATTTCGCCGGCAAAGCGGCAATCGTGCCCTAAAACTGCACTAGGGGTATTGCTATTGTTTACAATCCATTGTGCGGTTGCTTCTGCAACACGTGCTAAATTATCTAACGTGTATTCTTTGGCTATTATAGCGCGCCAACCGTCTGTTCCGAACTTAATTTTTTCGTTCATAGTTGTTTAATCGTACTTAACGTATTCTGTTATTTGTGTCCAAAAATAATTTTGAAAAGCTCTAATATACTTACCCGACTGGGCAGGTGGTATTTCTTGGTGGTTAATTTTTTTCAACACGTAGTCAAACTCTTTTATTCTTAGTGCCGAGTTGACATCTTGAAATGCAATTTTTAAGTGGTATTTGTTAAATTTTTCAACCGATATGGGAGGCAACGGTATGTTATTGAAGTAGAGTTGCAGGTATTGTGGGTTATATACTATAAATCCGTCAGTGTAATTTTTACTCCAAAGCTCAATTACTTCTACCTTACTTATAGAAAAGTTAAAGCTAGATAACAGGTGGGTAAAAATTCTATTGCCTCCGTTATTAAAAAAAAACTCGGGGTTATCATTTAAAAAACCTTGTAAGGCTTTGTAAAACACCTCGTTTTTTTCAGTATTAAGAATTTCGTATGTAACCTCTTTAGTTTTAGGAAGGTTTACTTTATTAATGATGCGCTTTTTTTTGTTAAAGGCTTTTTGCTTTACTTCTAAGCTTTTAGCTATATCATTTTTAAAAGTGCTTTTGCCAAACTGCACAACATTAAAATGGTAGTTGCGGCTATACAAAGCATCTAAATAAGTAACGCCAAACCAGCCGTTGGCATTAGTAGGTATAATACTATCAGTAAGCATGGGGAATATATCTACCATATCTATAAACCCATACGATACAGAATTGCCTTTCTCGTTTTTATTAATAAAAGAGAAGCCTATAATATTGAAGGTGGTTTTTTTGCGAGTGCTACTCCATACCTCATTAAAAAACATATCACTGGTTTCTGTAAAACTGGTGTTACTGCTCTTTTCTATGTTGGTAAGTGTGGTAAAGGAAATTTGTATGGTTTTTTGAGGCGAATCCCACAACTTTACCTTGTCTTCTTTTACTAAAGAATACACCAACTTGGGTAGTGATTTTACCAAGTTAAACCCAAAAGTATCACGCTGCTCTTTTTGGTTTAAATGTATTAAAACAGGCTTATCTCTATAGGCATAGCTAAATTGCCATGCTATAACAAATACTAATAATATGCCTGTTTTTTTTAGCAAAAGGTACAGTATTATTTAAAGGCTTGTATGCCTGTTATTTCATGCCCTAATATAAGTAAATGTATATCGTGCGTACCCTCGTAGGTAAGCACAGACTCTAAATTTGCCATGTGGCGCATTATTGGGTACTCACCCGTAATACCCATACCGCCCAGCATTTGACGTGCCTCACGAGCTATATCTAAAGCTATTTCTACGTTATTACGTTTAGCTAATGATATTTGGGCTGCGGTTGCTTTGCCCTCATCCATTAGTTTACCCAAACGCCAGCATAATAATTGTGCTTTGGTAATTTCCGTTAGCATTTCTGCCAGTTTCTTTTGTTGTAGTTGGAAACCGCCTATAGGTTTACCAAACTGCTCACGCTCTTTAGAGTATCGTACAGCCGTATCGTAGCAATCCATTGCTGCACCTACCGCACCCCAGCTAATACCATAGCGGGCACTGTTTAGGCAGGTTAGTGGACCGCGTAAACCCTCAACATTAGGTAAAAGATTTTCTTTAGGTACTTTAACGTTATCAAACACTAACTCTCCTGTAGCACTTGCACGTAGCGACCATTTATTATGCGTTGTTGGGGTGGTGAAACCTTCCATACCACGCTCTACTATTAAGCCTTGTACTTTACCGTTCTCGTTTTTAGCCCATACTACAGCAATATCTGCAAACGGAGCGTTGCTAATCCACATTTTGGCACCGTTTAGTACATAGTGGTCTCCTGCATCTTTAAAGTTACTTTCCATACCGCCCGGGTTACTACCATGGTTAGGCTCCGTAAGTCCAAAGCAACCCATTAGCTCACCGGTAGCAAGTTTAGGTAAGTATTTACGTTTTTGCTCCTCAGTACCAAACTTAAAAATAGGATACATAACCAAAGAACCTTGTACAGATGCGGTACTACGCATACCACTATCGCCTCGCTCTATTTCTTGCATTATTAGTCCGTAGGTAATGTAATCCATGCCTCCGCAACCATACTCAGCAGGTAATTGTGGGGCAAATGCTCCAATTTCTCCCATGCCTTTAATTACATGGTTAGGGAATATATTGCGTTGGGCGCAATCTTCTATAATGGGGCTAATTTCTTTTTTCACCCAATCGCGTGCCGTGTTGCGTATTAGTTTGTGCTCCTCGGTAAGTAAGTCGTCAATACCGTAAAAATCAGGAGCTACAAAATTATCTTGTTGGTTACTTCTCTCTATCTCTGGGTGTTCGCTAAAGTTTGGCATTCGTCAAAAATTATTGGGTGCAAAAGTAATAAAAAGACTAGGGTTTTGGCTATTCATAAATTAAAGCTAAGGCTATTGTTGGTTAGTTGTTTAAAAAAAGTATCCGGTAAAATCATCTACAAAAAATTACTTATATTGTTTTGTATAACAAAAACCCATTAATGATTAGCGCAGAACTCCCTAAAAATGAGCTGGAAAGAATTAATATTCTTAAAAATTTAGAAATTTTAGATACTGAGTTTGAAAAAGAATATGATGATTTGGTGAAACTGGCATCCTCTATTTGCAATACCCCAATTTCACTAGTGTCGCTAATAGATAATAATAGGCAATGGTTTAAGGCTAAAGTTGGATTAGAGGTGAGGGAAACAGGCAGAGATATTGCTTTTTGCTCCCATGCAATACTTCAAGATGAGTTATTTGTTGTGCCTAATGCCTTAGAGGATGAACGCTTTTGTGATAACCCCTTAGTTATAGGAGAGCCTAATATTAGGTTTTACGCCGGTATGCCTATAAAAACCAAAACAGGGCATAAAATGGGTACCTTATGTATTATAGATAGGGTACCCAGAGAGCTTACTGAGCATCAAAAATTTGCCTTAGAAACTTTAGGAAATCAGTTGGTTAATATGCTTGAGCTTAGAATGCAAAATAAAAGGCTAAGGCAATTAAACGATGTACAAAATAAATTCATATCTATAATTAGCCACGATGTTAAAAGCCCATTATCTTCTTTACTAACCTTAGTAGATATGGTTAGCGATGATAGTCTGGATAAGGAAGATTTTAAGGAAATTTCTAGCCATGTAAATGAAAATATTAATTATACCATTAGCTTGTTAGACAATTTAGTGAATTGGAGTTTTTCTCAGATACTAGGTGGTTTAAACAATATGAAAGAGATTAGTATTGATGAACTAGTGGATGAGATAATTAAACATTTGAATTATGAGGCAGAGAAGAAAGGAATTGAACTATATAGCGAAATAAATAAAGGAACAAAAGTTTATGCAGACCAAAATATGCTTACTTTTATTGTAAGAAATTTAATCTCTAATGCTATAAAGTTTACTGCAAAAGGCAGTATAAGAGTTGGGATAAATGAAAACGAAAAAGGCTGGAATTTAGTTTTTATTGATACAGGTGTTGGGATTCCTCAAAGTAAATTAGAAAAGCTTTTTGATTGGGATAAAAGATATACCACTAAAGGAACAAGTGATGAAAAAGGTTCCGGTTTAGGATTATTACTTTGCCAAGAGTTCGCTGAAAAGCATTTTGGTAAAATTAACATAGAAAGTAAAGAGCATCATGGTAGCACTTTTACAGTTGAGTTAAATACAAAATTTGTAAAAGAATAAATTACAACCTTGCAAAAGGTACTACGTCTTGCGTAGCAAATTGTTTTTCTAAATACTTAAAATAGCCTGCAATAGCTATCATAGCAGCATTATCTGTACAGTACTCAAATTTAGGTATGTAGGTATTGTAGTTGTTTTCTTTACCTAATTGTTCTAGTGCTGCACGCAACCCGCTATTGGCACTTACCCCGCCTGCAATGGCCAGTTCTTTAATACCTGTTTTTTTGGCTGCGTTATGCAGTTTTTCTATTAAATCGTTAACAATGGTATGCTGTACTGAGGCACAAATATCGTTTAGGTTTTCTTTTATAAAATCAGGATTCTCAGCAATATTATCTCTTACAAAGTACAGCACCGCAGTTTTAAAACCGCTAAAGCTAAAATCTAGCTCGCCTACTTTACCTTTAGGGAATTTAAAACGGTGAGGGTCTCCCTCCTTAGCATATTTATCTATCAAAGGTCCACCGGGGTAGGGAAGCCCCAATATTTTAGCTGCTTTATCAAAAGCTTCACCGGCGGCATCGTCTTGTGTTTGCCCCAATAACTCCATTTTTAGGGGACTATCTATCCGCAAAATTTGGGTATGCCCACCCGAAACTGTGAGACACAAAAACGGGAACTGTGGTTTTGGCTCATCAATAAAGTGTGCAAGTACATGTGCATCCATGTGGTTTACCTCCAACAATGGAATATTTAAAGAAAGGGCAAAGCTTTTGGCAAAAGTTACCCCAACCAGCAAACTGCCTAATAAGCCGGGGCCTCTTGTAAAAGCAACGGCAGTAAGCCTTTCCTTTGTTATGCCAGCTTCTTTTAAAGCCACATCTACTACAGGAACAATATTTTGTTGGTGGGCACGACTGGCAAGCTCAGGTACTACACCGCCGTATTTTTGGTGAACCCCTTGTGTAGCAATTACATTGGCAAGAATGTTGCCCTTATGTAATATAGCTGCAGCAGTTTCATCACAAGAAGATTCTATGGCTAATATATAAGCTTCGTTTTGAGGCACTTTTACTATTTTTGACAAAAATTTGCGCACAAAAATATTCAAAATACTTTTTTGGCTGCTATTATGGTTTGTAACTGGAGCCGTAGTAGTGGGTGCCATATTGCGCAGCGAAACTTTTCAACGTTGGGGTACTACCCAAATTACCGATTATTTTTCTAAAGAATTAAATACAAAAGTGGCTATTGGCGGCTTCGATATTCACAATTTAACCTATTTAAAAGTAGATAGTGTTTTTATTGGAGATCGCTACCAAGATACAGCCTTTTTTTTGGGAAGAGTTACTGTAGATTTAGACCACCTTACGTGGAATTTTAGTGGTGGAGATGCTGACAGGCTGGACATAAACTATGTAAAAATAAAAGACGCTTTGGTAAATTTTAGAAAGTATGAAGATACAGCCGATTTTAACTACGAGTTTATCATAGATTATTTTAGCCCACCAAAAGACACTACAGATACTTCCTCATCACGTTCTTTTATTCTTAAAGTAAATAAAATAGAACTTGAAAATGCAGCTTTTGCATACAGAAATCCTGAGATAGATAAAATGCCACCCAATACCTTTAACCCTGATGATTTTAGGTTTAAAAATATAAGTGGAGAACTTGATAAATTTTCGTTAATAGATGATTCTATAGCATTTTCTACAGTAAACCTCTCTTTAGCAGAAAAGAATGGCTTTAAAGTGAACAAGCTAGAAGCCCAAACCCGTATACACTCTAAAGGGCTGGAGTTTTATAATTTATTATTAAGGGCCGGAGCAAGTAGCCTAAAAGATAAATTGCTAATGACCTATAACAGTTGGGATGATTTGGGTAACTTTATAGATGTTGTACGCTTTAACGCCAACCTAAAACAAAGTGAAGTGCACATGCAAGATGTTGCTTTTTGGGGCAAAGGTTTAGAAGATTTAAAACAAGTATTTACGGTTAGTGGGAAAGTACGTGGCACCATAAGTAACTTGAAAGCAAAAGGTGTAGCCATAGATGCTGGTAACGAAAGTTACTTGGCAGGGGATTTTAAAATTAAAGGATTGCCTGATTTTGAATCTTCTTTTATTGATGCATCGCTAGATAAATCGCACACCTCTGCAAAAGACATAGAAAAAATTGCTGGTATTAGCAATTTACCCCCTAGTATAAAAAGTTTAGGCAAAATAGACTTTACGGGTAATTTTACGGGATTCCCCAAGTCTTTTGTAGCGTATGGTAACTTTAATACAGACTTGGGTAATTTTTCATCAGACATAAAACTTGATTTTATGGGTAAAGATGGAGCGGCAACCTACTCAGGCTACATAAAATCTGACGGTTTTAATTTGGGTGAGTTTGCTAATGAGCCTAAGCTTTTAGGCAATATTGCTCTTGATGCAGAAATTGAAGGTACAGGACTTGAGTTTGCTACAATAGATGCCCAAATAAAAGGAGATATAAACACTATAACATTTAATGGTTACCAGTATAAAAATATTACCGTAGACGGTATTTATGCAGGGAAACTATTTAGTGGTTTTGCCACAATTAGAGATAAGAATATAGATTTAGATTTTGATGGTAGCGTAGACTTCACAGAAGAGCTGCCACAGTTTAATTTTGTATCAACCATAAAAAAAGCCAACCTTGATGATTTGGGGTTGGATAGTATACCTTCAGGGGTTACGGGGAGGCTGTACATTAATTTTACAGGTGATGAACTGGATAACTTGGATGGTGTAGTTAGTGTGGCCAATGTTGAGTATAGGAGAAAAACCAAACTACTGCGGTTGGATACGGCATGGCTGCAATCATCTTATACTGATACTTTACGTAAGCTGAACTTTACCAGTACTATAGCAGATTTTAATATTAAAGGGCAATACAATTTTAGTGAGCTAGGGAAGGCAATGTATAATTATGCAGCTACATTACTCCCTCAAATAGTAAAGAAAGACAGTGGTTTAATAGCCAAAGAAAATTTTAAGTTTACATTAGATGTTAAACGCCCATACTTGCTCACTAACTTTTTGTTTGAAGAAATTAGGGTAGACCCGTTTAAAGCTTCAGGAAGTATTAATACATATACCAATAACATAGCTTTAAATGCTTCACTAGACCAATTTATTTACAACGATTTAAGCTTTGAGAAAATAGCTTTAAATACTTCTACAACAGTAAACAAGGCACAAAAACTGGCTCTTAAAGTAGGTCATTTTTATCAAGGAGATAGTTTATATTTAGAAAACGCTACAGCGGCACTAACTTTTGACAGCAGTAATGTTTTTTTTGATATAATTACCCCTAAAACTATCGCAAGACTTAGTTCGCATTTGAGAGGTAAATTACTTTTTTCTGATACACTTTACAGGTTGGTATTTGAAAATTCTTCAGTAACTAGTAAAAAAAGAGAATGGCGTATAAGTAATAACAGTTTTATTAGTTACCACCCACAAACAGAGAAAACAATAGTTAGGAATTTAGAAGTCTCAAGCTATAATGAAGCTATTTTGGTAAATGGTGCTATAAGCAAAGACATTAATGATACTTTACGTATAGATTTTGACCATTTTAATATAGCTGATGTAAACTATTTCACGCGACCACCCACAGAGCAACGTTTGGGTGGTATGCTAAATGGAAATATAGTTTTATTCAATTTGTTTAATACCCCGCTTTTCACATCAGATTTAAAAGCAACAAAATTAAGCTTCGGGTCAGACACCTTAGGTAATTTAGATCTTCAGGCACATAATGAAAATAGTGATAAAGAGATAGCTTTAAGGGGAGAGTTTACTAAAGGATTGTTAGAAGCATCAAAAATTAGGGGAACTGTAAATTTTGAAAAGAATGCACGCCAAAACTTTGATATAGATTTTAATTTAAACAACGCAACAACCCGTTTCTTTGAGCCTTTTTTAAAAGGAGTGGTATCCGGATTAAAAGGTTCATTTACTACCACTATTAATATTGCAGGTACTTTTAGCAAACCTAAAGTTACAGGAAATGCACAGTTTAATAATCCAAAATTTACTATTGATTATCTGCAAACAACGTATAGTGCCAAAACCATAAACGTAAACTTAAATGATGATTATATATGGGTAAATCAGTTTACATTGAGTGATCAAAAAGGTGTACCTGCAAAAGCATTCGGATATATCAGCCATAAGTCTTTTAGCAATTTTAATATTGATTTTAAAGTTGTAGATATGAATAAGTTTATGGCACTTAATACCCAATCTGCTGATAACGACCTATACTTTGGAACAGCTTATATGACAGGCGATTTTGAAATAAGTGGTCCGTTTGATGATTTGTTTATGGAGGTTAAAGGAAAAACTGAAAAAGGTACTGAGTTTAACCTGCAACTGGCTGATGAGAATGCTGTGAGTAAATACGATTTTATAACATTTGTAAACTATGATGAAGAAGCTGATGTAAGAGAGCCTATAGACTTAAGCGGTATTAGGCTTCACCTGGATTTGGAGGTAACTCCTGATGCGGAAATTAAAATAATTTTTGATTCACAACTGGGGGATATAATAGAGGGTAATGGCTATGCTAATTTGAGGATGGAAATTAATACCCTTGGTGATTTTAAAATGTTTGGTAATTTCCAAATAGAAGAGGGCAGGTACTTGTTTACCGCTCTTGATTTTATTAATAAGAAATTTGTTATACGCAAAGGAGGCTCAATAGTATGGACAGGAGACCCTCTTAATGCACAAATTGACATTACAGCTGTTTACAATGCAATAACAGGAACACAGCCATTAGTTATGGGATTAGTTCCGGAAGAAGAATTAATTAATTATAAAACACCTATACCCGTTGAAGCTTTAATGAAACTAAGGGGTAAATTGTTAAAGCCAGAGATAAAATTCGGAATAAATATTCCTGACTTAACTAGACTGCGTGGTAGCGATGCCAATACGAATGTGTTACTTAATGCTGTGAGAAGAATTGAGCGAGACCAGGAAGAAGTTTCAAGACAGGTGTTTAGCCTGCTATCGTTAGGAACTTTTACAACTCCTATAGATAATGGCTTTGTTGCTGCAGGTGCTGAAAGCGGAGGTTCAAATGCAGGGCTTGATGTGGCATCAAATACAGTAGGTAATTTACTTAGTAACCAAATAACTAACTGGCTCTCTAAATACGACCCTAATTGGGATATTGGTATACAGGTAGGGCAAGGCGGAGCAACAGCCAGAACAGAGGTAATGTTAACTGCCAGCAGAAGGTGGTTAAATGATAGATTACAGCTTGATGTTTCGGCAGATAATACTTCACAAGGAAATATTAATGTAAACTATAAAATTACACCAAACGGAGACAATCAGGTGAGGGTTTTTGGAAGAAATACAAACAATCCAATCTATAATCAAAATATACTAAGTTTTGGTGGTGGTTTTTATTTTAGAAAAGAATTTGAAAACTTTAACGATTTGCGTCGTCAAATTATAGGCAGAAGAATAGCAGTAAGAGACACCGTTCAAAATAATCTCGATAGCATTCCTTCATCAATCAACTTTAAAAGACCGTAAATTCCCTTTAAAGAAATTTTTAATCGCTTGGTGGAAATAATTTCACTTACTATTTTAGTTCTTGTTTTTTTCGTGTAAACTAAAAACTAACCACTATGAGTTCTAATAAAAAATACATTGATTTTGGCATAAAATGGGGTCTTATTATGGGCGGCACCATAGCTGTTATTCGCAATATAATATGGGTGTTTGATAGAGATGCTGCTATGGGAGGCGGTAGTAATGTAATTTGGTGGATTTCAGTAATAGCATTCATCATTTTCTTATCAGTAATAGGTATTAAAGCCAGAAACTTGACCGGCTTTATAACATTTAAACAAGGTTTTACGGCATTGTTTTTTGCAATTTTGGTACATGGCGTTTTAAACTTTGCCGTATCAGAAACTTTAACCCTAATGAATGAAGATGAGATAGCTGAAAAAATTAACGAGAAAAGAGAAGAGATGGTAGAAAAGTGGGAAGAAAGCGGAATGAGCGATGAGCAAATAGAAACTTCATTGGGCTGGTTCGATAGATTTTCTAATCCATCAAAAGCACTTATATTTTATTTCATAGCCGGGCTTATTATTAACACACTTATTGCATTAATAATAGCTGCTATAATAAAGCGCACCCCGCCTCAAGAAATTCCACTAGAGCCGGAGACAACATAAACTGAGCTCTTTTCATCTTAAGTAAGTGGGCAAGCAAAAGTATTTTAGTGTATTTTGCGGCTTATTTTAGCGTAGATGGATATTTCTGTAGTTATTCCTTTATTAAACGAAGAAGAGTCGTTACCAGAGCTTTGTACTTGGATTGCCAAGGTAATGCAAGAGAATAACTATACCTATGAGGTATTGTTTATTGATGATGGAAGTACCGACGGTAGTTGGAGAATAATAGAAAAACTATCGCAAGAAAACCCAAATGTTAGAGGAATAAAGTTTCGTAGAAATTACGGCAAGTCTGCCGCATTAAATGTGGGGTTTAGAGAAACCCAAGGCGATATAGTGATTACTATGGATGCTGACTTGCAAGACAGCCCCGATGAAATTCCCGAGTTGAAAGCGAAAATAGAGGAAGGTTTCGACCTTATTTCGGGTTGGAAGCAAAAACGCTACGACCCTGTTACCAAAACGGTTCCTACAAAATTATTTAATTGGGCAACCCGCAAAATGAGCGGTATACATTTGCACGATTTTAATTGCGGGCTTAAAGCCTATAAAAGCGATGTAGTAAAAGCTATAGAAGTGTATGGAGAAATGCACCGCTATATACCGGTAATAGCAAAAAATGCAGGTTTTAAAAAAATTGGCGAGCAGGTAGTACAACACCGTGCCCGCAAATACGGCAGCTCTAAGTTTGGACTAAACCGCTTTGTAAACGGCTTTTTAGATTTGCTTTCTATTACCTATATGGCAAAGTTTAGCAAACGGCCCATGCACTTTTTTGGCAGTGTTGGTACACTATCTTTTATAGTAGGTTTTTTGCTAACTATATATCTTTTGGGTAATAAAGCCTATCATAGTTGGATAACGCATGAGCCGGTGCGTGATGCAGTTGATAACCCTTGGTTCTATTTGGCACTTACTGCTCTTATTGTTGGGGTACAATTATTTTTGGCGGGCTTTTTAGGTGAAATGATAAGCCGTTCTGCCCACGACAAAGACCATTACCTAATTGCTGACAAAGTAAACTTGGATTAATCTTTACCCTTTAAGTTTGTATCTTTTTTATATCTAAAGTAAGAAGAATGTTTTCTGTAAAACAAAATAAGAAGGGTGAAAAGAGTGATGACGTTGTAAAGTTCGAACTATATCGAACGGTTCTGAGATTTCTTGCTTATAAAGTAACGCCAAACTTGAGAAAGATTTTTCTTGACGTATATATGAAAGAAAGGAAAGTTTTTTTAACGGCTATTTATGAACAAACTCCCTCAGATCTTGAATTAGAGTTATTGGATGATATTGAAACCAATAGTGATGCACATATGCCCGACTTTTTTGTTGACAGTACCTATAAGCTTTCTAAAGACTATCACATTGGTGAGAGCCATGAGTTTATAGTTTTTGCTGTTTATGAAGATTACCAATAAGCTCTAAATCACTCAACTAAAAACTTACCGTTGGTAGTCTTACCATCAGCAGTGATGGTAAATAGATACATACCTTTTTTATAATTGCCCACCTGCAACCCATAGGTATACAAGCCTGCTTTTTGCTTTTGTCGCCAGGTACTTACTTTTTTACCATCTAAACTAAATACCTCTATACTTACTTCACTTTTTTGCAGCAATCCGTATTGAATATTAAATGCTGTTTTAGCGGGGTTGGGGTATGCATGAAAAATTACAGGAGCCTTTGGGGTATTCATGCTCACAGTAGGTGAAATCTTGGTTGGTGCAGGTATTTCTTGCTTTGCTTTTTGCTTTGCGGGTGTGTTTGACAGCATTACACGGCAACTGTCTTTCATGGTAAAAGTGTTTATCTCAAACTCTTCTTTTTTGCTGGGTTTATTAATACGGTCTACATAATAATAGTTGGCTTGTGCGCTATCGTCTTTTAAGTCTAAAATAAAGTAACCGTGGCGGTCAACATCAGCATATTTAAGGTGTGGGTTATAAATGCTGTTGTTCATAATGGCAATGGGTGTATTCGTCCAGTTTTCAAACTGATTGGCCAATAAACTACCCACGCGTTCATCAAGGTTTGCACTGGTAATACTTGGTGTACAGAACTCTACAGCAACAGAACCTTTGCCTGTTGCTCTATCATAAGTAGGAGAGGGCGAGGCATAGTTGCTATTGTTAGGGTCGGGGTAAATAGCAGCTTGTTTGGTAACATCAAACGCCCAACTACTGTGCGAATCGCCCGTTATAAAAACTACATTTTTAATATCGTTTTGCTCAATAGTATCTATAATGCTGTTGCGCTCTGTGGGGTAGCTTTCCCAAAAGTTTAAGAAAAAGTTTTCTGCCTCACGAATGGCATTCATATTACTGGGTGCAGGCAAGCCCATGCCGTTACGAGCTGCAAATCCCACATTAAAATCAGAGAAAATAATCTGGTTACCTATTACCTTCCACCGTGCTTGTGAGTTTTTTAGCTCATTCATAAACCAATTATACTGTTGTTCACCCAGCATATCACGTTTGGGGGTATCGGGGTCGTCAAAATTAGCAGGTAGTTTATCTCTGCCTTCAAGACGAGTATCCAGCATTATTAAATCGGCAAGGTTTCCGTAGTGTATGTTGCGGTATATTTTATTGGCAGGATAATCTCGTATGGGCATCCACTCAAAGTATACTTGTTTGCTTATCTCACGGCGGATGTTCCAATCCCCCTCGTTGGCTTGATGGTTTTGTGCGCCGTTTTTATAACTATCATTACTACTTTCGTGGTCGTCCCAAACGGTAATAAAGGTTTGTTGTTGGTGTACGCGTTGCAAATCAGCATCAAGTTTATAACTACTGTACCGAGTGCGATAATCGCCTAAGCTAACAGCTTCTTTTTCAGGTTCTACAAAACGGTTAGTACTGGCATCGCCATATACTTTAGTAGCATACTCGTAAATATAGTCTCCTAAGTGGATTACGGCATCTAAGTCGTTACGGTCAGCAATTCTGTCAAAGGCGTTGAAAAATCCTGCCTCATAATTGTTACAGCTTACCACAGCAAAGCGTAAATGGTTTACTACACCCGTGGGGGCAGTTCTTGCCCTGCCTATGGTAGAGGTAATGCCATCACTGGTAAAAGAATAATAGTAAGTGGTGGCTGGTGAAAGCCCTGTAACATCTACTTTAATAGTAAAGTCTTTTGATGAATCTGTACTAATGGTTCCCGATTGTACTACGTTTTGCATGGCAGTATCGGTAGCCATTTGCCAAGTGGCGGTAATGGTTTGGATAGAGGTATCAGGAGTGATGCGTGTCCAAATAATTACTCTATCGCTTAGTGGGTCACCACTGGCAACTCCATGATAGAAAGGTTTTAGCTGCGGATTAAAGGGAAGAACTCCATTTTTACGTTTGAAACTAAATATACTTTTGGTTTGACTACATCCGGCCAAGCTCAAAGAAAGCAGCAATAGTATGACTAAATACCTTTTCATTTTCCCCAACCAATTTAATGAAAAGTTCTTCAACCAATATACGAAGCATTAAAAAAACTAACACCCATTCGTTATCTTTGGGGCGCATTGAATGTAAAACAGTTTTTAGAGGAATATAGCGCCCACCCATTAGCCTATGGATTGGATGATATTGTATTGTCTGAAAAGAAAGGGCAAAAGTCCTCAATAAAAAATCTGGTAGGCTCGGGCATTAGTGTTTTCATCAGTCATAACTTCTTAAAAGATACTGATAATACTTTTTTGATTATTTGCGATGATGCTGAAAAAGCCAATTACCTATACAGCGATTTAAATAGCTTTTTAGAGGATAAGGAAGTATTAATTTTTCCTGAATCGTATAAGAAAAGTTTCAAGGTTACTGATACCGATAACAATAATGTACTTAAGCGAGCAGAGGTAATAAGTCGTCTTTCAGCTCATCCGCAAGGAACAATTATTGTAAGTTATCCTGCTGCTTTGTGTGAGTTGGTAATTGCAGGGAAAGAATACACCAACAATGTATTTAATGTAAAAGTAGGGGAGAGCTTCGACCTTGACTTTTTAATGGAACTTTTGGGTGAGCATGATTTTGAACGTGTAGATTTTGTGTTCGAACCCGGGCAATACGCCATACGAGGTGGGATAGTAGATGTATTTTCTTTTGCTAATGATTTACCTTACCGTATTGAGTTGGATGGGGACAAAGTAGAATCTATTCGCCACTTTGACCCTAATGACCAGCTATCTGTAAAAAAGGTAATGTTTACTACCATTGTTCCTAATATTCAAAGCGAGGTGATTGCTACCGAGAAAGTTTCATTTTTTGAATACTTACCCAAAGACACGGTAGTATGGGCGCACGATGTACAGTTTGCTGCTGATATTATAGAAGACAGTTTAATTAAAGCAGCAAAATTTGCTAAACAAAGCGAAGAACCTGAACCTATTGAAATAGAAAAAATTTATGAAGCTGCTAATGACTTTTTAGGGCATCTAAAAAAGCAAGCTCTTATAGAATATGGCACTCGTAATTTCTTTTCACCCCAAAAAGAATTAGAGTTTAGAACTTCGCCACAACCTCCTTTTCATAAAAACTTCAATCTGCTCATTGAGAATTTAAAGGGTAATCAGGAGGCTAAGTACCAGAATATAATTTTCTCAGAAAGCGGGCGACAAATAGAACGTCTACACAGCATTTTTGAAGATTTAGATAAAGAAGTAAAGTTTGAACCGCTATATAAAGGCATATCTGAAGGCTTTATAGACCATGACCTTAAAATCGCCTGCTATACCGAGCATCAGTTGTTCGACCGTTTTTATAAAGGTAAGGGTAAAAAAGGCTACAGTGGTAGCAAAGCACTTACGCTAAAAGAACTACGAGAACTTTCTCCCGGCGATTATGTAACCCATATAGACCATGGTATAGGTAAGTTTGCAGGACTTGAAAAACTGGAGATGAATGGGGTGATGAGTGAGGCAGTACGCTTGGTATATAAAAATAATGATTTATTGTATGTACACATCAACTCACTACACAAAATAGCTAAATATGTGGGGAAAGATGGTACTGAACCCCGAATGAATAAGTTGGGGAGTGATGCTTGGGATAAGTTAAAACGCTCTACCAAAAAGAAAGTAAAAGATATAGCCCGCGACCTTATAAAACTATATGCTGCCCGCAAAGCACAAACTGGTTTTGCTTTTAGTCCCGATTCTTATTTACAGGTAGAGCTTGAAGCCTCTTTTTTGTATGAAGATACACCCGACCAAAGCAAAGCAACTGAGGATGTAAAAGAGGATATGGAAAGCACACAACCTATGGATAGGTTAATTTGTGGTGATGTAGGCTTTGGAAAAACTGAGGTGGCAATACGTGCAGCTTTTAAAGCTGTAGCAGATAGCAAGCAGGTAGCTATACTGGTTCCCACTACCATTTTAGCATATCAGCATTATAAAACATTTAAAGAGCGTTTAGCCGATTTTCCTTGTACCATAGATTATATAAATCGTTTTAGAACTACAAAGCAGAAAAAAGAGATTCTAAAAAGACTTAAAGAAGGGAAGCTTGATATTCTTATCGGGACGCATGCTATTGTGGGCAAAGATGTGAAGTTTAACGATTTAGGTTTGCTAATAATTGATGAAGAGCAAAAGTTTGGTGTAGCCGTAAAAGAAAAACTGAAACGCTTACGTGTAAACGTGGATACGCTAACGCTAACGGCAACTCCAATACCTCGTACATTGCATTTTTCGTTAATGGGTGCGCGGGATTTATCGGTAATTAATACTCCACCGCCAAACAGACAACCCGTACAAACCGAATTACATGTTTTCAATCAGGATTTAATTCAAGAGGCTGTTGAAACTGAGTTAGAGCGAGACGGACAAGTGTTTTTTATTCATAACCGTGTTAAAGATATTCAAGACCAAGCGGCTTTAATACAACGCTTAGTACCCGGTTGCAGGGTGGCAGTGGCGCACGGGCAAATGGAGGGCGATAGGCTTGAAGATATAATGATAAAGTTTGTTGAGGGGGATTACGATGTGCTGGTGGCAACTACCATTATAGAAAGCGGGTTAGATATCCCTAATGCAAATACTATTATCATTAACAATGCACATATGCACGGGCTAAGCGATTTGCACCAAATGCGCGGCCGAGTGGGTAGAAGCAATAAAAAAGCCTATTGCTATCTGTTCTCGCCGCCTATAAGCACCCTGACCCCAGAGGCAAGAAAACGCATGAGTGCTATAGAACAGTTTAGCGATTTGGGTAGTGGTTTTAATGTGGCTATGCGCGATTTGGATATACGAGGAGCAGGAAATTTATTGGGCGGGGAGCAAAGCGGGTTTATAGCAGAGATTGGCTTTGAGATGTACCACAAAATTTTGGATGAAGCGGTACAAGAACTAAAAGACGAAGAGTTTAAAGAACTTTTTAAAGATGAAATAGCTAAGCCCAAAGCCAGTGAAGTACAAGTTGATGTTGATTCAGAAATATTAATTCCTGACCAGTATGTACGTAATATACAAGAACGTTTATCCCTATATAATGAGTTAGCTAAAATAGAAACCGAAGAAAAGCTATTACGGTTTAGAGATGAGCTGATAGACCGTTTTGGTCCTATGCCTGCACAATTAAAAGGCTTGTTTGATAGTATGCGTATGAAATGGAAAGCCAGAGATTTAGGTTTTGAACGCGTGAAACTGGATGATAATGTTTTAACCTGTTATTTCCCAGCCAACCAAGAAAGTAGCTATTACCAAAGCGAATTGTTTGGTAATATAATAAAATACGTAAGTGGTAACCCTGTGCGTTGCAGCATGAAACAAACCCCCAAGCATTTGACTATGAAAATTAAAAATGTAAGCGGGGTATTAGATGCTATTCGTATGTTGGATGACTTGAAGTTAAGAACCGAACCTGTTGAGGTTTAATACCTTAATTTTAAAAATAGTTATCGTTTCTGTACTCGCGCAGTTTTTCTTGAATTTGGCTGTTAAACTTTGTGTTTTTAGGATATTTTAAAGAGAAACCAAAACGTAAAGTCATTGTTTCACCGGGCTGTAGCATTTTATCCCAAGTGAGTAAGCCTGTTTCTTCGTTAATTTGCGCCCCACCTAAATCGTCTTTTATTATTTCAAGCTTATCGTTTTTCGATACGGGAATTTGGTCTTGAAGCTCAATACTAATTGCCTCTTTTTTGTTGTTTCTCACCTCAATCTCCCAAACCACGCTTTGTTTTATTTTGTTTCCGAAAAAGTTTTTCCCGCTATTCTCTTTCACTTTAGTACGCTTTACTATTACTCGGCGGTCTTTGCCCATATATAATCCCAGTGTATCATCAATTTGTTCAGGATTAATGTTTGTTTTTCCTAAAAATGTACCTTCAAGATACAGGTTAGCTTCTCCTTTCAATAAATTCACATCTTCCCAGCCTGTAATTTGTGCTTTTAAAAATGCAGTTGGCTCAGCCTTGGGTACAGAGAAATATTTGTACGACACAGGTAAATTATCACGTTTAACTTCAGTAACCATAGTTTGGTTATCGCTGTTTAATCGCACAGCATAAGGAAGCTTAAACGATATATCTGTAATAACAGCATTGTTATTTTGTGGTCTGTTGGGTCTGACTCTTCTTTGCTCTTTCTTTTGCTGAGGAGCATCACCAAAACTCCAGTTATAAGTTGCGCTGCCACTAGTTTGTGCCCGGTTTTGCATATACCATCCGTTTAAATCAACAAAATTGGTAAACAGTTTAGGCAGGGCAGAGGTATACATTGGGTTATTGGTAGAAAGTGTAAGTTGAACGCCGTTCCAGTCTTCGCCGGTATTTTGACGCATTTCTGCTTTGTATGCCAACTGTATGGGGTCGGTAATATTCAAGCTTCTGATATCATACTTAGGTATCCAGCTTGCATCGGCTACATAATACTGTAAGTCTAAAGTTACATTGGTTCTTTTGTTACTGTTTACCGTAAGAACAATTTCGCGCGTATACTTTTCATTATTATGTTTAAACACTCTGTATCTGCTGTTTAAGGTATCCAACTCTATCCTTAGTTCAGTTTGGCGCATTTTCGATAATAGAAACTTACGCTTTATTTGGGGTAGTTCTTTTCTGTAAAGTGCTAAAGCATCTTCAAGTTCGGGTACAACCACACCTTTATCACCTGCAACTTTCATATTGGCCAATAAAAGATTTTGCTCTTGTGTTAGTACATCACCATTATTTTTTTCCATGGCTAACTCAAATTTCACAGTTTCAATAGAGTCAGTCAAAAAATTAAGGATAGGTAATTTTCTAGGGTCTATATTTTTTGCACTATTATCACTAATGGATAAAATATCTACATCAGTCCCCATTCCTACCTGTATACTTCTACTATCTAATTTGTGGCTTAAACCTTTGATAATAATATTTGATGTACCACTAGGAACATTAACTGTAGCAGTTCGCGATATTGAAGCACCCGATAAATATAGGGTAACGTTTTTAATAGATGTATTAACCTCAACTATACGTTCTTGTGCTTGTGAAACCTGAGTAAGGAAAAATAAAACCAGTGTGAACGTAAATAACTTTTTCATAGACTTTTATATAGTTTTCTTGCTAAACTTCAAACGGTGTGCCAGTAAATTTCTTATTCGTAACTGCCGGTAATTTCAACATAGCGTCTAAACATGCCTTGGGCTTGTTCATTATCTCCCATTTCGTCGTAAATAACAGCTAACATTTTATAGGCTTCGGCTTCGTTAGGGTTTATAGCTAAGGCAGTATTAGCAGCTTCAATACCCTGATTATACTGTTTTAATGCATGATGACATTTGGCTATAAAAGTATAGTAGCTAGGTTTAACCTCATCAGCATATTCAATGGTTTTATTGAAGTTTATAATTGCTGCTTCATACTTTTTTTGATTGAATTGTGTAACCCCCCAATTGAGATAACCTTTGGAGAAATTAATTCGTAGCTCAGTGGATTTTTTAAAATATTTTAAAGCACTATCGTATTGCCTTCTCCTAAAAAAAACTTCACCAATAAGCTCTACTACCAAATAATCATCAGGGAATAATTTATAGCTCTGTAGCAAATATTTTTCAGCTTCATCAATATTATTTAAACTAATATGAGATTGCCCTAGTAGTCTTAAGGCTTCAACATTCTTAGAATCATATTCTACCGCTTTTTTAGCGTAATAAGCAGCAGAGTCAAATACTCTGTCCTCATAAAAAATATCGGCTTTGGGTAGGTAGTTATTTTCCCGTTTCACAATGGCTACTAAGGGTATTCCTTCAACATCTATAGTATGTAAAGTCCCTTTCGGGGGGAAAAAACCACATGTTAACTGGTAGTGGGACATTGTCCTTGTAGTGATAAAAGAATAATCGGCTGCTTTGGTAAGCACTTCGTGTTCTCTAGACCATACTACCTGTGCATTTTCATTCTCTTTTTTTATGAAATAATCTGCAGTTTGGGTTTCGTTATTCGTACTAACTACATAAGGTTTATCAGTACCTATATTCGTATTAAACCAATCGGCTGCTTGCTTAAGACTATTGCTATAATAATCGGTCTCATAATAGCCATATGCTCCTTTAGTTCCTCCTACTGTTTCATTAAAATATACATATTGGTTGGGGTGATATTTAATCATCCAAAAACCAATGTAGCCTATATTTATAAACAGTAAGCCAAATAATGTTGCCTTAATGGTGTTTTGTTTGGGCAGTTGGATAAGCCATTGCCATCCCATAGCAGCAAGGATAATGAGAGGAGGGTATATAAATAGAAACTGTCTCCAACCGTTATATAAGCTGGAGTTTTTTATGATAGCATAACCAACAGGGAAAACAGCAACAAAAACAAGTAAGAGCCAAAGCCAAAGGTTAGTATTTTTGATGCGGAGAAATAAAAGCAAAGCAAACAGTACTACACCTGCCCAAATAAAAAGCGGTGTTTGTATGAATATATATTTTGGCAAATAATACCATGGTTTGTTTGCCATATATAATACTTCACCCTCAAACAATTCAAAGTTAAATACATTGAGATAGTTGGTAAACTTTGTTAAAGCACTAATAGGGTTTTCTATGGGGTTTTTTAGTGCCCACGGCCAAAATAAAATGCCAATGATATAGGCACTTATACTGATTACAGCAAATCGGGTTATGAGAGGAAGTATCTGCTTTCCTGTATTTTTTATATTGTTTTTAAAAATTTGTGCCAACCACCACAGTCCCATACTCATCAGCAAATAGGCAGGCAATAACAACCCTCCGATACGTACACCTATAGTTAACCCAAATGATAAAGCAACTAGAAAACTTGTTTTTCTTGATGGATTTGGGAGTTCTTTTATAAAACAAATTAAATAGTAAATAGAAATAATATATCCTGCTGCAAATGGAGTGTCTTTTTGATTGTTGAATTGATGTCCGAAGAAATGTGGCGAAATCAAAAGCAATAGCATAACAATTACACCCGTTTGCCAATTGCCTAATAGTTTTCCTGTTCGTCCCGCATATATAATACCTGTAATTCCTATTAATGAAACTATAATATGGCGGGTTTCATACAACCCAAATGGGGAGAGGTATTTAGCAACAAATGCCATGAAAAGATTGACCATTGGACCGTAGTAGAGCAAATGCCCGAAAATGGTATTGGTTTCGGCTTCCGTAAACACACTTTTATCATCACCGAAGCTCATGAAGTAGCTCAGTACACGTTTAGCATATTCTGCATCGCCATATTCATCCCAAGTAATGCCGTAACTAAAACTTAAAATAGGAAAGCTTACTATACCTAGAACAGCCAAGCAAAAGAATACCAAACGCCATACGGGGTGCTGGGCTTGCCAAATACTACCGTTATTTTTTTCTTTTACGGCTTGCAAAGGCTCCTTTACCATCCACTGCCAAACATTACCAGCAGCATTTGTAATAGCTTTGCCAATACCTATTTTACTTTTATATATAGAGATATTGGTTTCAATTTCTTGTATTTCGAGCCCTTTCAATGCTGCATAAGAGGCTATTTTATAGGAAAAGTTTTGCGTATTAATCCCTGCAAGGCTAAAGAAACCTTTAGCATGCTCACCACTAAACTCAACAAATCCATTTTCTACGCCTTTTGCACTGACTGTATGAAATAACCTGAATATAGCTCGGTTTAAAAAGGAAGTTTTTTGTTTTGAGGAAGCTAAAACGTATACCGAAGCATTATTAAACTCTCTTTTTTCAATTTCTTTATAAAGGTTTTGAAATTGTGAGAAATAATGGGGTTTAGCAATCCAGTAATCGGCATTTGAAGTAACCTTAATTTTTGAGAAAGGATTAGCTTTTTCTTCAATACCATGTGTATCAAAAGTGCCTGCCTTTACATGCTTACCAATATGTTTATTTTTAGAAAGCTGGGCATTGACACTTTTTTTAAGCGCTTCAGGAAATAATAACTGAATATTTATTGAAGGATTACTGTTAAGCAAGTTTGCAGCATCGCCAATAGTTTTTGATAGGTTAGTTTCCTTATCAATACTACTAATTATATATAATGGTTTTTGCTGCATGGTTTAGTTTCACCTCATAGCTTGGCGCAACTGCTTAAAAAGTTTAAAACCGTGTTTTGCAAATGTAAAAGTTTTAACGCTGGGTTCGCCCCCTGCACGCTCTCTAAAGTGAATATTAACCCACTGAATTTTAAACTTTTTTTGCTGTAAAACAGCTACTAATATATTAGCTAAATAGAAATCTTTTGGAATATCGGCTATTATAGTTGAAATAGTATCTTTATGCATCAGGCGGTACGGCACATTTGCATCACGTACCCAAGCACCTGTGGCTACCCAAACAAACCATGTAACTATTCTTGATACTAACCAACGTTTAAATCCATCTTCCCGGGTTTTCCTAAAACCGTAAATTACTTTATGCTCTTTACTTTTAGTAATAAAATGCTCAAAATACTTTGGGTCGCATTGTCCATCACTATCCATTTGGAAAATCCATTCAGCTTTATTTTCAATGCCCATTTTATACCCCAATACACAGGTTTGACCGTGCCCACTATTGGTTTTATGGACAATTTTTAACTCATTATGTAATGAAGCAAGTCTATCAATAATCCTAGAAGTATTGTCTTTAGAACCATCATTAAGAATACATAAAGTAAATGAGGAGCTAGATTTTCTTAGTACTGGTAGCCATTCGGTAACTACCTGTTCAATACAGTCTTCTTCATTATATACAGGCAGTACTACCCAAAGATTATCCATTGGCAAAGTCAGACTTTATTCTTTCAAAAACTTCCAACCCGTTTAGTATAGCCTCATCAGTGTTTATATAGATATAGCGGGCTAATCTACCACCAAAATATACTTTGTTAATAAATGTTTCATGCTCTGCCAGTTGACGGTATCGCTCATACAAAGCTGCATTTTCTTCAGAGGGGATAGGATAATAGGGTTCTCCCTCACTTTTTGGGTATTCTTTTGTTACAACAGTTTTATCGTGTTTCTGACGGGTAACATGCTTAATTTCAACTTCACGGGTATACTCATGCTCGTTGGGGTAGTTTACTTGCCCGGCAGGTAGGTGAAATTCTTCATCATGGGTATTAGACTCAAATTGTAGCGAACGCCACTGTAGCTTACCTTGCTTTTTATCAAAATAATCGTCGATAGTGCCTGTATATAGTGTGGCTTTAGATGGTTTTGCCAACTCCTTTATTTTTAAAAAATCTGTTTCTAATTCAACAGTAATTAAAGGGTTGTCAATCATTTTACTAAACATTATGGAGTAACCATCAATAGGCATCAGCTTAAACTTATTGTTTACATACCTTTCTTCTTCTGTAAACCTTACCGGTATACGTCCACATACTGATGGGGCTAATTCGCTGGGATGCTTACCCCATTGTTTTTGTGTATAGTTTAAGTAAAAAGCTTCATACAACTCTCGTCCTACTCTGCTAAGAACAAACTCCTCAGAGTTTTTAGGCTCTTCAATTTTTTCTCGCTTTTCTTCAAGTAGTTGTTCAGCTTCTTCAGGTGTTAAATCGGGTTTATTAAAAAACTTTCGTAACGTGTTTAAGTTAATAGGGAAGGGATAAAGCTCTCCATTAACACTACTTTTCACAATATAGTTACCGGGTATCCAAGCAGTAAATTGTGAGAGGTAATTAATTATATCAGCATTATCGGTTCTAAAATAATGGGGCCCGTATTGGTGTACCAATAATCCGTTTTCATCTAAATAATCAAAACAGTTTCCTGCTATATGGGGTCGCTTTTCAACAATTAAACACTTCCAGCCCAGTTGAGTAGCGGCTCTTTCGGCTACCACACAACCTACGGGACCAGCACCTGCTATTAATAAGTCTATATTCTCGTAACTCACTTAAAAGCAATAATACGGAATAGATTTTTGGAGTAAATAATTTTATACCAAGAGTTACTCACTAAGAAAAAAAGTCATAGGTGTACAGAGTGAGGGCGGGATTTGTTTCATTAGCCAAATAATGCCTGAGTATTTTAGCAAGGGATAAATTTTGACTAACATTTTATGACGCGATGCATATACTTCATCCTTTTCAAGGCGTATAAACGCATCAGCCATTAAGCCTTTCTTGAAGGTGATTTTTAAATTTGTTTTACTAGCTAATTTCTTTGTTTTGAAATAGGTAATAAAGTTTAATGATTGCCACACTGATGCATCATATACACCTTTTAGTTTCCCTGTTATATGGGGAAAAAGAGGCACCAGTGGCAAGCCGTAATGTGGTTCGAAGGGAATGACATAGTTGGGGCAATGGTGAAGCATTTTACCGCCTTTTGCCAATACCGATTTCATTCCAACAAAAGCTTGTTGCAAGTTTTCGGGTTTTATATGTTCTAATACATTTAAAGAGAAAACTATATCTACATTATTTATCAGCTGAAGGTTCAAGCCTTCAGCCGCGGCATCTATAATTCTATTATCAGGTAATTGATAAAACTCTTTCACCGCTTCAAACATATCATTATGAAAATCATAACCTATGCCCGAAGGTTCTATTCCCCATACATCAATATCGTTTTTTAATAACCACGCAGTGAGTATGCCTGCTCCTGCACCTATCTCAAGCACCTTCTTGTTCTCTATATCCAGTTCTTGTAGAAGCGCAAGCGCAAAAACACTTTCCTCAATATAATTATCCATAATAGCATAATATTTTGAGGTATCGTAACTAGCTTTCGATTGCCAAAACTCTCTGAATTCATCACTACGCAGTTGTTCAGCAAATTGTTGCATAGCTATTTTGTCAAACAGCTTGCTCATGCAGTTTTGGTGAGTTTGTATACGTAATGATGCTTCCATGGAAACCCCGGGCGGATGTAACCTTCGTATGTTACCTTTAGCCCCAATTGTTTAAACAACTGATTGTAGTATTTGTATGAACGAAAATTAAGCGGTACGGGAACACCTTCTTTTAAGTTATTCAATACCCAATCCTCAGCCATTATATATATTTTATCAATGGGGTTGTGGTACATTTCTTCAACTAACAGTATACTGCCTCCAACTTTTAATACACGCATTAACTCTTGCAAATAGAAATCAGGGTCGGGAGTATGGTGCATTACTGCAGATGCTACTGCAATGTCAAATATTCCATCATCAAACGGTAATTTCCCTACTTCACAAACTTGGAAATTAAGACGGGGGTTTTTCAGTAAATCTTTATTTAGGTTTTGGTCTTCAATTACATCAATAGCAGTGATATTAATATTTGGCATTTGCTCTGCCATTACCTGTGCCATATACATATTGCCCGCACCAAAATCTAAAATATGAGCATTATCGGGTTCAACTAAAGGTATCAGTTTTTCAGCCAACCGCTTCGAACGATTGAAAGACAGTTTTTTATATATACCTAAGTTGGCAATGAACATTGTTTAGACTAACTAATTTTGAATTTCAAATTTGAAATTAGAGATTCACTTTCTCGTCAATAATATATTCGGGGCGGTTTTTTACTTCATCCAAAATATTGCCTATATATTCTCCCACAACACCAATGGTAAGTAGTTGGACGCCACCAAAAAATATAATGGTAATAATGGTACTTGCCCAACCCGGTACGGTGTAGCCCCCGCTAAGCTGCACCCACAACACCCAAATGGTAAGTAATATACCAATGAATATACTGGTGAAGCCAGCTGTAAGGGCAGCTTTTAGTGGTTTTTTACTAAAGTAAAACATACCTACCCCAGCCAAATGCAGCATTTTTTTAAGGGTGTATTTAGTTTTACCATGTTGTCTTGCTTCGCGAGTATAATGGATAGGAATTTGTTTAAACCCCATCCAACTGATAATGCCACGTATATATTTATTCTTCTCGCTGAAATTATTAAAGGCATCAATTACTTTTCGGTCAATCAACCTAAAATCTCCGGTATCGGTATTTAAGTCCATCCCTGAAAGCCAATTGAGTAAGCGATAAAAAAAGCGGGCAGTTAATTTCTTAAAAGTACCCTCACCTTTTCGCTTTTTGCGAACGCCATAAACCACATTACAATCGTTTTCACGGTATAGCTGTGTCATTTCCTTAAAAAGCTCAGGGGGGTCTTGTAAATCGGCATCTAAAACTATGGCTACATTGCCTTTGCAATGTGCTATACCTGCACCTATGGCAGCTTGCTGCCCAAAATTGCGTGAGAATGATATAAGTTTAACATGGGCATCACTTTGAGCCAGTTGTTTTAAAATATCAAGTGTAGCATCCTTACTGCCGTCATTTATAAAAAGAAGTTCATATCCTTTGTTCCAATCACCTTGTAAGGCAGCACTAACTCGGCTATGCGCTTCATTAACGCTTTCTTGCTCGTTATAACAAGGAATAATGATGGAAACAAAAGGGGCTTCTTTCATAAAGGGGCTTAAAGTGGGATATTTCCGTGTTTTTTACGTGGTAGGTTATCTACCTTATTTTCAAGCATTTTAAAGGCATCTATTAAACGGCTTCGGGTTTCTTCAGGTAATATTACCTCATCAACAAAACCTCGGGCTGCTGCACGGTATGGGTTGGCAAACATATCGCCGTACTCCTGCTCTTTTGCTTTTAGTGCCGCTTCGTGGTCATCCGCATCGGCAATCTCTTTTTTGAAGATAATTTCTGCTGCTCCTTTTGCACCCATTACTGCAATTTCTGCCGTTGGCCAAGCAAAATTCATATCGGCACCAATATGCTTGCTGTTCATTACATCGTAAGCACCGCCGTAAGCCTTACGAGTAATTACCGTTATGCGTGGTACTGTAGCCTCGCTAAAGGCGTACAATAGTTTTGCTCCGTTGGTGATGATGGCATTCCATTCTTGGTCAGTACCGGGTAGGAAACCGGGCACATCTTCAAACACCAATAACGGAATATTAAAGCAATCGCAGAAACGTACAAAACGTGCTGCTTTTTGTGATGATTTTATATCTAAAACCCCTGCTAAAAAAGCGGGTTGGTTGGCTACTATACCTATACTACGACCAGCTAAACGGGCAAAACCAACCACTATGTTTTCTGCAAAGTCTTTGTGTACTTCAAAAAAGCTATCATCGTCTACGGTACCGTCTATTACTTCACGGATATCGTAGGGTTGATTAGCATTTTCGGGTACTATATCTTTTAGCTGCGGGCGACTCTCATCAGCATGTGGGGTATAGGGAACTCTGGGGGCTTCTTCTTCACAGTTTTGAGGCACGTAGCTTAGTAGTTTCTTCAAACCGTTAATACATTCTACCTCATTAGCACTTGAGAAATGCGCCACACCTGATTTTGCTGAGTGTACCGAGGCACCTCCTAAATCTTCACTGCTTACTTCTTCATGTGTTACTGTTTTTACTACATTAGGACCTGTAACAAACATGTACGAGGTTTTCTCTACCATAAAAATAAAATCGGTAATGGCAGGAGAGTACACTGCACCCCCTGCACATGGACCCATTATGGCTGATATTTGAGGAATAACTCCTGATGATAGTGTATTGCGATAGAAAATATCAGCATAACCGCCAAGCGATACTACACCCTCTTGTATACGTGCTCCGCCAGAATCGTTTAAGCCGATAACGGGTGCGCCACTCTTCATAGCTAGGTCCATTACTTTACAAATTTTCTCGGCAAAAGTTTCAGACAATGACCCCCCGAAAACGGTAAAATCTTGAGAGAATACATAGGTAAGCCTGCCGTTTACTGTTCCATAGCCTGTTACTACACCATCGCCTAATATTTTTTGTTTATCCATACCAAAGTCTGTGCTTCGGTGGGTTACAAAAGCTCCAATCTCATTAAAACTACCTTCATCAACAAAAAGGTGTATACGCTCACGCGCGGTTAACTTGCCTTTTTTATGTTGAGATTCTATACGTTTTTCGCCTCCACCCAATTGGGCTTCTTTGCGTTTTTGTATTAGTTTTTCGCGATTATCCATATAGTTAAGTAGTTATTCTTGGTTTAGTATATCTGCTATTTCTTCTGAAAATTCTATGTTGTGGTAAAAGCTCTTCACATCGTCGTCTTCGTCTAAGTTGTCTATAAGTTTTGCCAGTTTTTTGGCATCTTCAGCATTTACCTCTTTAAATATATGGGGTACGTATTGCAAGCCTGATTTTTTAGGCTCAATGCCCAGCTCTTCTAGCTTCTTGCTTAGGTTGCCATAATCTTCACGTATGCAACTTACTGAGGCAAAACTATCTTCTATTTCAACCTCATCAGCTCCGCCGTCTATCAGTTCAAGAGTTAAATCGTCTTGGTCGGTATCTTCGGGAAGGTCGAATTCAAAAACTCCTTTTTGGTCGAAAATAAAACTTAGTGAGCCGTTGGTAGCTAAGTTACCACCCGATTTGGTGAAGTAGCTGCGCAAATTGGCAACAGTACGGTTAATATTATCGGTAGTGGTTTCTATTACTATGCCTACACCACCTGCTCCGTAACCTTCGTATAAATGGTCTTCAAAGTTTTCGCCTGTATTGCCTGATGCTTTGTTTATAGCACGTTCTATATTGTCTTTGGGTACGCTTTGGCCTTTGGCGTTTTGTATGGCTAGGCGAAGGCGAGGATTAGCATCAGGGTTATCACCCCCTACTTTGGCAGCTACATAAATTTCTTTTACCAATTTAGAGAATAGTGCTGAGCGTTTTTTGTCTGCCGCCCCTTTGCGGTGTTTTATGTTTGCCCATTTACTGTGTCCTGCCATTGTGGTTTTCTTATGTCTTGTTTTTTACAGCCGATGGCAAAAATAGGTAATCTAAGCGTTTAATAAATACCTGTGGGTAGAAAACAAAAAAGCCCTGCATTAGCAGGGCTTTTGTATTAATAAAATAAGTTATAAGTAAAGTTTACTGGGCAGTGTAAGTATAAACTGTTATAAAAGGGTTTGACTCAAATTCTAATACAAGTGTATTACTTGTAATTTCTTTTACAGTATAAAGAGTTTTATCAATTTTTATCTGTGTTTCATTATTGGCAAACAACCATTCAGATTCCATTACTTGCGGAGCATTTGGGGCACAGGTGGTAGCTCCCTCGTCAAGGGTATATTTGCCGGAAGCGAAGAAAAAAAACTTGTTATCTTTTTCACATTCTATAAGCTTGCCGTAAGCGTCAATACCATTGTTTGTTAATCCTGTTAACCTCCACGGTTTTGAAGCGTTAACAATCATTTTATTAAAAGAAGGTTTTGCAGTGTACTGGTAACGGGCAATTACACCATTTAGGCGTTTTTCTTCAGTTATTAGTGTACTGTTTGTTAACTCTATAATGGTAACAGCAACTCCATCCGACCTGTTAATTACAGTTTCATTTTTTGTAAACTCCCATTGGGCAATTGAACGCACTTGCCTTTCTGTTCCACATTTAGCTTGTCCTACATCATAAATAAAGTCTCCATTAGGTAAGTATTTATCAATATTATCTTTTTCACAAGCAGGAATGTCTTTAAATTTATCTTCTCCATCTAAAAAGAATTCGGTAAGTACCCAGTTGTATTCGGTAAGCAACTCAAATTTTGTTTTTGGGGTAGGAGTAACACCGGGTTGCTCTTCTTTTGAGCAAGAGCCAATAAAAGCAGTTGCAAAGGCTATTATCAGCAGAATAGTTACTTTTTTCATTTGAGCTGCATTGGGGTGTACTATATTAAACGATACTAAACTACATTGGGTTGTATCTATAACTTTAACAAATAAAAAAGCCCTTGCAAATACAAGGGCTTAAACTGTTTGCAATAGTTTTTAGTTTGTGAAAGTGGTAACAGCTACCTGTCCGCCAAAATCACCTTCAATAACCATTTTAGATGAAGTAAGCTCTTTGATAGTTCCTACTTCACCATCAAACTCAATTTTTGTTTCGTTATCTATAAATTTCCAGTTTGATGTTGAAATCGTTTGAGGGTCAGATGGGTCACATTTGGTTGCACCTTCATCGTTTATATAAGTGCCATCTGTTTTAAACTCGTGAGTATCATCCTTATCACAGTCATCAAATAAAGTAAAAAAGTCCTGTCCTCCAACTGTTAAAGCTGTAATTTTCCACTTTTTAGCAGTTAACATTTCTGTTTTGGTAAGGTTGTTTCCACCTGAGTTGTTTGTGGGGGCCGGTGTGTTGTCATCATCTTTTTTGCATGATGAAATTAATGCAGCCATTGAAAAGGCTAAAAATAATAGTGTAAGTTTTCTCATAGTGATTTAAATTAATATTTGTCTCTTTATGCTTATTTCATGCCAAAAAAAGTAAATAGCGTTACTTTTTTAAATAAAATTTCATTAACCGAGTTCTATCCTGATATTTATTAGGCAAACATAGCTACCTATAAAACCCGATTAATAAACCTGTATACACTATTTTAACAAGAAAGTTCAATGGAAGAAAAATGTTTGAAGTTTGTTGTTAGTGAACTACACTAAACTTACCATACATAATACTGTTACCCGATTTTATTTGGTATAGATAAATGCCGGACTTTAAATGAGATACATCTACATTATATTTAGCTTCACCCGCTTTAAATTTTTTCGTTGATGAGAGAATTTCTTTTCCGGTTAAGTCTACTATTGATAAATGGGTTGTTGAAGGTGTAATTGAGTTGAAAAATATTGTTGTTTTTGTACTCGAAGGGTTTGGGTAAACAACAACATTTTTGGGTGTGTTAATGTTATTAAGCTCTCCATCAACCGATACAGTGTAATTGTTAAACTGTAGAGCATCTATTAATAACATAGTATTTAGGTTAACAGTGTTATTATTTGTAGGAAGTAACTGAAACCTTATATAGCAAGAATCAGGATCTCCTGCTGCACTGGCAGGGTAGGTTAAGTTGGTTGATAGGTTGCTCCAACTTGTTACTGTTATAGTTCCAAATCTACTAACAGTATTGCTTATTGTGTCTCCGCTATTTTTTGTTAACGTAATTACTAAAGCAAAGCCTTCGCCTTGTATTTGTGGGAAGTACATGCCTTTAAAAGTAAAAGATTTCGGACGAGAACGATATGGGAATTTTGCTTCGAAATAACCCAATGAAGCAGCATTACCAGAAGTATCAGCATGGTTTAGCTTTATAAAGTATTGCCCTTCATAAGCTTCTCTGCTAATAGTGCCTTGCTGGGAGTAAACAAATATTTTATTTAGTACGGTAGCCTTATCACCTCTCCAGCTTGATATGGTTGTGTCACTACCAACTATATTCCAGCTTTCGAAACCGCTATTTGGTATTTGAGCTGTACATATACTAGAAAAAAGTATTAGAATTAAAGAAACTACCCATTTCATTTCACTTATTATAGACACAAATAAGGCCATTTTAGTTTAGCGCAAATAACAAAAAAAAGCCCCTACAACTTGTAGGGGCTTGTATATTTTAGATAAAAGGAAATTATTTCTTGATAACTATTTTATCTGTAGTCATAATATCACCTGCTTGAAGCTTGTAGAAGTAAATACCGTCTTTAAGCTCATTAGCATCATAAGTAACCGTGTGGTCTCCCATTTCTTGAGTTCCCTCAAAAATGTTTAATACTTCACGGCCTGCTATATCAAATAATTTTACTGATACTTTACTACTGGTAGCTAATGTGTATGAAATTACACCTGTAGTACGTACTGGATTAGGATATGCATTTGCATTTAATTTTTTAGCACTTAACTCATCGCCTAAGCCTACTGAGTATGAAGTAGTAGCACAACTAACATTGTTGCCAGAAGGTACATTGTCTCTTACTGTATCTGCACCACTACGGTTGTTTAATACTGCTAAAACACAAACTTGTAAGTTACCGCTAGAACCACCTGAAATGTTAAATCCGGTTCGGGTCATTTTAAAAGTTGAATCTTTTTTAATGTCTTGGTTAAGAACCATTACATTGGCAGTATTGGTTTGTATTGTAGTACCTAATACTAAGAATGTTGCTACTGAATCACCTGCTTTAATATCGTCAGGACCATTGTTTTTAAGTGTAAACTCTAAATCAAACTGTTGTCCGGCTCTGATAGGATCACCATTTTTTGGTGAATCTAAAGTAACTTCCATGTCAACAGTACGTTGAGCATTCACTGCGAAAGAAGCTGCAATAACAGCGACTAATAGTAAAATTTTTTTCATGACTTGTCTTTAATTATAGTTTTGTCTTACTGCAAATAAAAGACTTAAGATTGACATAATACGTTGCTTTAAGTAAAAATATTCTCCAAATCTTCTGAATTGATACTAGATAAGAATGAATTTTCCGTATTTATAAGGGTTTCAGCAAGTTGAAGCTTCTTTTTCTGCAATAACAAAATTTTTTCTTCAACTGTTCCACGGGTTATAAACTTATAATTAAAAACGTTTTTGGTTTGCCCGATTCGGTAACTTCTATCTGTTGCTTGTCGCTCTACAGCAGGGTTCCACCAAGGGTCTACAATAAATACATAATCAGCCTCAGTTAAGTTTAAACCAACCCCTCCGGCACGGAGTGAAATAAGAAATATATCGGCACTTTTATCTTTTTGAAATTTGTCTACTTCAAGCTGACGTTTTTTAGAGCTATAGCTGCCATCTATATAGCAGAAGGGGGTGTTTTCTTCTTCAAAGTAGCGTTTGAAAATGGCTAATTGCTGAACAAACTGTGAGAATAACAGTACTTTATGTCCTTCGGCTATAGCAGTTTTTAAATTACGTATAATTTCATCAAACTTGCCTGATGTACCCAGATACTCTTCATCCACCAAAACAGGATGATTTGCAATTTGGCGCAACATCATCAATCCTTTAAGTATTTGCAGTTTTGATTTATTTATACCTATTTCTGATACAGTTTTTAATATTTGGTTTCGGTATTGCGATTTTACTTGGTCATATACCCGTTCTTGTTCCTCAGTCATTTCACAGTAATAAATCTGCTCATATTTTTCGGGTAAATCTTTTGCTACTTGTTGTTTCGTTCTTCTCAGAATAAAAGGTTCAATAATTTTTTGTAAATGGACTTTTTGAGGCTCGCTGTTATGCTTCTCTATTGGGATAACATATTTTTCATTAAAAAATGTGAAGTTGCCCAGCAAGCCCGGGTTTAGAAAATTCATTTGAGACCACAAGTCTACTATAGAGTTCTCTACAGGCGTACCTGTAAGCACAAGTTTATGTTTGCAATTGAGGTTGTTAATAGCCTGTGCTGTTTGCGAAGCAGGATTTTTTATAAACTGGCTTTCATCAAGTATTACGTAGTGAAACTTAAACTCTTTTAAAATGTCAATATCTAAGCGGGCAACCCCGTAAGTGGTTATAATTATATCGTAATTCTTAAAGTAGTGAATTTCCCTGTCTCTGTATGTTCCCGTATATATAAATACTTCAAGGTTTGGAGCAAAACGGGTAGCTTCTGCCTGCCAATTGTATATAAGTGAAGTAGGTAATATAATTAGGTTTGTACGCTTTTTGCTTTCTGTTTTTACAGGCGCCAGTACAGCTGAACCATTACCATTTTTTTTAGCTAACTCAAACAAATCAAGCTGAGGCTTTTCATCAGAATCTGAGGTAACATTTATTACTTCATCAATTGAGTTGGTTTCTATAGCATCGGCTTCTTTTTGCAGTAGTGCAAGTGTTTGAACGGTTTTCCCTAAACCCATATCATCAGCCAGGCAACCACCAAATTTGTTTTCTTGTAAAAAGTAAAACCAGTTGTATCCCTCTTGCTGGTAAGGGCGAAGTTCGCCTTCAAAATTGGGTGATAAAACTTCAGGCTCTTGTAACGATTTAAAGTTTAGGTGTGCTAGTTTTTCTTCAATTTCTTTGTTCTCCTGATGTTTTTGTAAATCATCAATCAACTTCCAGTGATGTTTTTTCAGCCTGATTTCGTCTTTGGCCTCATTAAACTCAAGCAGTGAAGTATATTTTGTAAACCACTCTTCGGGTATAATTGCAATTTCATTATTGGGTAATAAAAACTCACGTTTGCCCTGTAGTATGTTATTTCGCAAGCGCATAAAGGGTATTTCATATTGCCCGAATTTTACTATTGCGCTTACATCAAACCAATCTTTGTACTCGTTTATTTCAATTGATAACTGGGTATGCCCTATAAAATATTTATTATCATGCCTGTCTTGCTCAATAATAAATTTATGGTTTTTTAGCGACTCGATATTGTCATTAAGCCATTGTACTGAAGCATAGTTATTCCTTGTATTTTCAATATCTTTTTTTACAACAAAAGAGCATCCTTCAAGCCGTTCTAAACCTCTGTGTTCTAAATATTCTTTTTGTTTTTCTTCCCAGTCTTTAGAGCGGCGTAATCGTTTAAAGGTATAATTGTCGCCTTCTTGTTCAAGTATAACTGATACTTTTTTAGTTACATGGTAAGGGAATTCTTGCTTTGCATACCTGAAATATAAATTCAGTCTCACTTCATCTCCCCAACTGTCATCAATTTTAAGTACAGGTGTACCCAGTAATGTTTCGGTTTTTATATCAAACCCTTTGGCATATACATCGAACTTTTCAACCAAAGGCACAACAAACTTTTTAAAATATGTAGCCTCTGATGCTTTGGGTATTACAATAAATTTTTTGTTTAAAAAGGGTTTTAATTTTTTACCGTCCACATCCTTTTCAAAATTATAGAGCATGCCATTTACCAGCATCCAAGCGGGTGATGTGGTTAGCATTACCCCATCTTGTTGTGAGTACTGCACAAGCTCGCCATTATACTTTATGGTAGGGTAGTAGCGTACTTTATCATCATCTCGCCTGAAATGGAAAAGTACGGTCGATTTTTGTTTAGCAACTTTTATCTCTTTTGATGTGGGGTTGCCTTCTTTGCCTTGTAGGAAAACTTTTTTATCCCTTAATAGCTCGATAGCCTCTGCTAGTCTTTTTTCTATGTACGGGCGAATGAAATCTTTAAATAAGTCTTCGGTAAAATGTTTTTTGAAAAACTCTGTAGGTCGGATAATTGACTTGGTATAGAACTTTTTCACTATAACCTCTTGGTCTAGCTCTCCCAAAAGGTCTACTAATTTTCTATCCACATCGTCGATCCGTTTCTCGTAGTAATCTATAGTGGTATTAAATACTTTTTGGTGCGTTAGGGTATAGTTACCCAATGTATTTATTTGCACTACATGTGGCTCTATAACATAACCAAAGTGGTTGTGTTTCAAAAGAGTATACACCAATTCAAAAGGTTGGTTATTTACAACTTTCAATATATATGGTAATTTCTTAAGGTAGTATGACTTTGCAAGATAGTTGAAAACCCTATTGAATACTATATTGTTGAAAACATAGTTTAGTAGCGGTTGCTAATATTTATAGCAACTATGTAATCATCAATATATTTCATAAGGAATAAATGGTAAGTAAATAATGGAGTTCTATTTATAGGTTCTGCTGAAAGGTCGGGTGCTGAAAAACCTACTTGTTGTTTAATATTGAAATAATCATCAGGATCGAACCATTCATCATAAGGCAAAAAATGCCATTGCAGTAATTGCCTGTTTTTTTGCTTAAACCGTTTGCTTGAAAATGCATTATGCTTCACTTTATCAATCCATTGGTTGTATACCTTTTCTGCATCTTGTTTATTGGGACCGGCATACAACTCAGCATAATAAGCATAAGGCATTTGTAAAACTTCTGGCAAAGGCTTTATGTAAATATTACCTGCCCCTTTAAGGTCTCTTTTTGGCAACCAAATAGGGTTTTTATATAAATCGTATGAAGCTTTGCCTTTTATTAGGTTAATATCATCAAACAATCCGTTTTCAATCTCAGCAAACTGTGCAGTTAAGGTGCTGTCTTTTTTCTTTTTATCCTTTTTGTAGGGAGTAAATTTTCTTGAGTTATCTCCATAAATCTCAATATTTAACTGACCGGGAGATGCAAATGAATCTTCATCAATAAAGGGGTATTCGCCCCAAAGTCTAATCATTATATCTCCAATAGTGTCACCGCTTTTGTAGTGATAACTATACTGAAGTTTATCGTCAGAAATAGGGTTTCGTTCAATACCTTGTACGCAGTGTAATATATGGCGGTCTACATTTTGTAAGCCGTATAAAACAGTTGCCGAATCAGGTATATTAGGTGCCATGCTTTCGTAGTAAAGCCCCTCAACCCCTAATGAAATTATTTTTCCATAAAAAAAGCCGGGAAGTATTATTGATGCTTCGAAACGGTTCTCTCCCTTTGGGTTTAGTAATACAATACGTTCTCTATTGGTTTGCTCAACAAAATGGTTTTTAGCATCATCTGTTAAAGCTTTTAAGCCATTGCAGAAATAATTATCAATAGGTTTTTGTTGTGCTTGAGTTGCTAAAAATGTAAAAAGAAAGGAAACTGCTATAACTAATCTCATCAACTGCATGTATGGGTAATATTACAACAAAGATGCCTAAAGCAACTGTTTAGTGGCTTAAGAAATAAAATATAGCGAGGTATTAAATGCTGTAAGTACCTTTAAAAACAAAGGTTGCAGGGCCTTGCAGCCAAATATTTTCAAATGTACCGATTCCTGTTTTGTCAAATGTAACTTGAAGTTTACCTCCGGGTGTACTAATAGGCTGCACAATGTTTTTACCTTCGGGCTGGTTAGCAAAGGCTGCCAAAGCAACTGCTGTAACACCTGTACCGCAAGAGAAAGTTTCATCCTCTACACCTCTCTCATAGGTGCGCACATTAAGTATTCCGTTGGCTTTTTCTACTAAGTTTACATTAGTGCCTTCTTCGGCAAACCTATTGTTGTAGCGAATGGTTTTGGCATCTTTAACCAAGGGGGTTTGGGCTACATCACTATCAATAAAACGAACATAGTGGGGAGAGCCTGTATCAAGGAAATAATCGTTTTCTATTGTTTCAATTTCATCCACATTTTTCATTTTCAAACTCACCCATCCGTTATTATCAATAGTGGCACCATGGTCTCCGTCAATGGCTAAAAAATGTGCCTTATTTTCAATAATTCCCAGTTTTTTTGCAAACATAGTAATGCATCTCCCACCGTTACCACACATGCTACTCTCATTACCATCACTATTAAAGTATACCATTTCAAAATCGTAGCCCTCTTTGTTTTGAACCATTATAAAACCATCGGCACCTATGCCAAAGCGACGGTCGCAAATTTGCCGATATAGTTTTGTGTTGTTTCTTGGTAGGGCAAGGTTTCTGTTATCAACCAACACAAAATCGTTTCCTGTGCCCTGGTATTTGTAAAATGTAATTTCCACTATTCTAAGGTTGGCAGTTGTTTTAAAATTTCACCATCAATAAGTCTCTTTAAAGGATGTATTTTGTTATCCTTTGATAAGGAATAATAGGCTCTTTGCCATGCAAGGTAATCAGTATCACCTTCTGTTTGGTATATAACCACATCATCTTCGTAAGGGAAATGATATAGGGTTAGCTTACTACCGTTGTACTTATACTGTAAGGTTGTAGAAACTTCATAGTATACATCAATGGTTTCTGCTACATTTTTGTTTACAGTAACCTTATTTAAATCTATAGCAGAGCCTTTGGTAATTACAGGAACACTTTTTTTAATTTCAGGCATTGCCTCTGCCTTTTGTTTATCATCTAGGCCGTCATAGCTATAGTATGAATCTATTTTTTTTGAATTTATAAGGTTTTCCTTCGAAGAAGAATCAATAATAACTTCTGTTGCATCTTCAGCAACAGCTTCATTTGCTGCTTCGGCTTCGTGCTCAACAGTTTCCTCCTGCGGTACATTCTTAGTTTCTTCGGTTGTGGCTACTTCCTTGCTTTTTTGAGCAGGTTTAATTGCATATTCTATAACTATATATGCTGAAAAAATTACTACAACAATAGCAGCCGATGCCATTACCCATTTAGGTCCCCACACATTACCTATATACCTAATTTTAGCATTTTTCTTTATATAGTCTTTCAGTTCTTCACGTCTAGCCTCTCTAATACCGGCAACCATAGCCCTATGTGCTTCATAGGCTTGTTTAAGTGAAGGGTCTGTATTCAGTTGCTCTAAAAATTCCCGCTCCTCGGCCTCCGTCATTTGCCCAGTCAGGTAACGGTCAAATACTTCGGTTATATTATCATCAAAGTTCATCGCTCTTAAAAAGGGTAAATGTTTTATCTATAAATTAAAATCGTCTTTGTTAAAATCTTGTTTCACCAAGCTTTCAAGTTTTTTAAAGCATTGGTATTTTTTTGATTTTGCTGTATCGGCATTGGCAAACTCCATACGCTCGGCAATAGAAGTCATATCCAACCCATCAAAATAAAATAGTTGCAAAACTTCTTTACAGGTTTCACCAATCTTCTCTAAATATTCTGCTATAATATCCAAATCCATACTGTGGTTTTTGGGCTCATCAGCAGGATGTGTGTTTGAATGAAAATCTTCTAAAGGGTCTAAGCGTTTATCTTTATTTAGCCTTTTTAGCCATAGGTTTTTAGCAATACTATATATATAGGTGCTTAGTTTAGAGGTTAGCTCAAAATCTCTTTTACTTACATTTTGCCATACTACTATTACTGCATCTTGTAAAATATCATCAACATCTTCAACGGCACCCTTGTTTTTTACTATATAGTTTTTCACCGGAGTAAAATTTTCTTGATATAACAGTACCAATGCTTCTTGATTACCGCCTCTTATTTCAGTAATAATTTCAGCATCTTTAAATTTCTTTCTTCCAAACATTAGTTAATACGGATGTAGCTCTAAAAGTAAACGGCAAGATAATTATTTTTGTCTATCGATAAACTGCTGCAAAAATACTATGAGAGTTGTAGAGTTTGGTATATGAATTGATACTAATTAAAATTGATAAATCGTTTTTAAGAAAACAATATAGTTACTAACTAAATTGCTAGAAGATATGAATTACAAGAAGATTTTAGGGACATTTTTAATCGCCTGTTTAGGCGGAGGAGTAGCGTTGGGCGTATTTAGCTTAGTTGACAACGATACCCCAAAAACAATACAAGAGAAACAAGCTGCAGTAAGCTTTGCAAAAGTGAAGCACGAAGTAGGTGATGTACCGACATTTAATTTTACAACACCATCAAAAGCAGCTACACCTGCTGTAGTGCATATAAAAACAACCGTTCAGGCAACATCAAGTAACGGTAGCGGACTAGACTTTTTTGAATTTTTTGGCGAAGGTTTCGATATGCCCCAACGCCAACCACAAGGAGGCTCTGGTTCAGGAGTTATTATCACAAACGATGGTTATATAGCCACTAATAACCATGTAATTGATGGTGCTACCAGTATTGAAGTAGTTTTGCAAGATAAACGCAGGTTTAATGCAGAGCTTATTGGTAGAGACCCAAGTACCGACCTTGCACTACTTAAAATAGAAACTAAGGACTTACCTTTTTTGAAATTCGGGAACAGCGATAATGTGGAAGTAGGAGAATGGGTATTGGCAGTAGGTAATCCTTTTAATTTAACCAGTACAGTTACTGCAGGTATTGTTAGTGCTAAAGGACGTAATATTAACTTACTGCGCGACCGCAATAACCAGTATGCCATTGAGAATTTTATACAAACTGATGCAGCCGTTAATCCTGGTAATAGTGGTGGTGCATTGGTAAATATGAATGGCGAGCTAATAGGTATTAACACAGCCATTGCTACTCGTACGGGCTCTTATTCAGGATATTCGTTTGCTGTACCTGTGAATATAGTAAAGAAGGTGATGGATGATATTTTGAAGTACGGTGAGGTACAACGTGGTTTCTTAGGCGTTGAAATTAGAGATGTAACTGCGGAATTGGCTGAGGAGAAAAATATTGATGAAATTAAAGGGGTGTACGTTAATAAAGTGAACGAAGGAAGTGCTGCAGCAATAGCAGGAATGAAAGATGGTGATATTATTACTAAAGTAAATGATGTGGTTGTAAACTCATCATCGGCATTGCAAGAGCAAGTAAGCCGCTACCATCCCGGTGATAAAGTTAATATTACTATAAAACGCAAAGGAAAAGAGAAGGTATTAACTCCAATACTTAAAAACCGTGAAGGAACTACTGAATTAGTTAAAAGGAGTGAAAAGAAATCAAGTACAGCCTTAGTAAAAGGTATTGAATTGCAAAAAATTACTGCGAAAGATAAAAGTAAATTTAAAGTGAAAAACGGAGTGAAAATAACAGCCGTTAAATCAGGTGCATTTAAAAATGCACGTGTACCAAAGGGATTTATTATTACACATATTGATAAGAAGCCCATTTATACACTTACCGAAGCAAAACGTATTTTAAATGCAAAATCAGGAGGAATATTGGTTGAAGGTGTTGAACCTGATGGAACAGAAGGGGTTTACGGATTGAAATTAGATTAAGCTTTTAAACGTTCTGATTTTAATCTCGGAACCCAGAATATTTTAAGCCCAAGCATGTTATGTGTTTGGGCTTATGTATTTTTATAGTATGAAAAGGGTTTTCATAATTCTCTTAGGAGTATCTTTTTTATTTAGTGGATGTACAATAGAATACTCTTTCTATCTACGAAATTGCTTTGATATTCCTGTGGAAGTGAGTATTAGTGGTCTTTCACGAAGGGCAGAAAACTTTATTAGTAACAGCAACGGTACATATAGTGGTTATTTAAGTTATTCTAATGAAATTCTTCCAATTACCAGAGATGTTGATATGAGTTTGAAACAAACTTTAGATATAACTCTAGTTGAAGATTCATTATCACTAAAAATAAACAAACTTATTATGCCAGCGAAAAGTACTTTTTTAATTCAGCAAGTAACCCATGAAACGCCAACAAATTGTGAAGTAATAACAATGATTGAAGGAAGAAAGCAAACTTATATTGGTGATGATATGAGAATAAAGAGGAGGAATAATTATTATATAGATATTGAACCATGAAAAAGTTACTATTGTTACTTCTAGTTCCTCTCTTAGTAAACGGGTGTTCAATCCTTTCAAAAGTATATGTACGCAATTATTACGATAAAGCTGTAGTTGTTTCAGTTGAGAACTTATGGTTTGAAGGGAAAGAAATTAAAAACACAAAAAGCTGGGCTATGTATACACCAAGTATTATAAGTATAACCAACACCAGTTATAATAAATTGAACGATAGTTTGGAAATGTTTTACAATGCAAAAGGCATGTTAAAGCTTACTATACCACCTCATAGTACTGTACTATTAGAAACGATGCATAATGCAGCACCAACTGCCGATATTAAGGTGAAAGTATTTGAAAGTAGGGATATTATTAGTGAAAACAAGATTGCAGAATACACTACTAAAGATGTTAAATACAAAAGCTTTCACAAATATTATTTAGATATTAAGCCTTGAAAAAGTCCCACTACTAGTAGGCTTATTAATATTAAAGTACTTTTTTATTTACTTACTGCAAAACGAGAGGTATTGATACCATCTTTTGTTTTAAGTGTATAGTAGTACATTCCATTACTGAAACTGGTTGTATTTACCTCTATAGTATTTTTACCTTTAACACCTTGTAATACTTGTGAATTTACTTTCTTTCCTGTGTTATCAAATACTTCAATAGTTATGGGTGAGGCTTCATACAACCCAATATCTATTAGCAGTTTATTTTTTGTGGGGTTGGGATAAGAACTTATTTTATTTGACTTTATAGCTTCTATAATAGAAGTAGTAGTAACCTCTGTAGTTGGAATAACTAAATTATCTACGTTTACAAATACTTCAAGCTTGCTGCCATTATTATTAGCTGAAGGGTTTAAATAGCCTGCTGTAAATATGATACCGTTTCTTTGCCCCCAACCCAAATTTGAAACAAAAGTTTGCAATACATTTTTTGTTGAGGAGTCTTGAATAAATATTCTATAATTCTGTGGTGCAGTAGAGATATATTCTGAGGCGTTGGCAAAAGAAATACTGTTTGCCCACTCTTTATTGCCACTTTCATTAAATAGATTCATTGTTGGGGCATCAGTACCACCATTAATAAACGTAAATCTAAAGTTTGAACCATTTGGAGGTGATATTTTGGCGTTTTCTATCACCATAAGACGGGCTTTGGTATTAATTCCGTTTGGGTTAGAGGCGAAGCCTGTTCCCAAGTTACCTATTGCCATAATAATATAGCCTGAGTCTGGTGTCATAGTCAGTTCCGTAGATAGTCCGGGAATGGTATCGGCTACAGATGAGGCACCAGCAGGCGAAATAGCAAACTTAATGGGAACATTGGGGGTGTACTCCCAAAAACCGGTTGCAGCCCTAAAGTTTACATTGTCAAACTTTTTAGTAGCAGTTTGTCCTTCTATTACCCAAATTGCAACTGATGACGCAGTGGGATCAGCAATATTATGGATAATCTGTACAAAGCCACTTTGTGCTTTGCTATAGTTGTTACTTAATAGGCAAAACAGTAAAACTATGCCTTTACTTACTAGTAAATTTTTTTTCATATTCTTAAGTTAAGCTGAAATATTAACGTTTTTCAATCGAAAAGAGTTTAAAACAAAAAGCCCGCCAATAAGGGCGGGCTTTACTCATATTAACAATTAAACCTTTTATGTAATTATTATTTACTTACTGCAAAACGTGAGGTATTAATACCTTCTTTAGTTTTAAGAGTAAAGAAATACACACCTGTTTTAAAGGTAGAGGTATTTACTTTCAATGTGTTGGTACCTGCAAAAGCATTAGTAGTTTCGGAAGTTACTAACCTGCCCATGTTGTCAAATACTTCCAATGTAATTGGTGAATTATCATTCAAAGTAAATGCTACATTTAAATTGTTTGAAGCAGGATTAGGGTATGTGCTTGCATCTATAGTTTTATTTACCTCATATACTGATGTTGTGTTATTTAATGCTACAACTTGGTCATCAATGGCTGCAAATAAACCAAATGCAGGCCCATTGTTGTCATTAGCAGGTGTTAAATATCCACTTGCAAATACAACCGCAGAACGCCCCGCAAAACCTGATAATGGCGCATCAAAAGAAGCCACAGTAGTTGTATTACCTGAATCTTGAACTAATAAGCGGTAAGTAGTAGGCATTACACTGGCATAAGCAGTAGCATCACCAAATTTAGCATTATCAACTAATTTTGAGCCATCAGCTTCTACAATAACATCTACAGTTGGCGCATCAGTACTACCATGCGCAACCAGTAAATCTATTAAATTACTGCTATTAGCTGCTGTTCTTACATTTTCTACTAACAATAATCTGAAATCTGTATTTTCATTGTCAGGATTAGCTTCAAAACCGGTGCCTACATTACCCACAGCCATAGCTATATAGTTTTTACCTGTATCAAGCGTAACCGTTTGCGAAAGCCCTGCAATTGTATCAGCAATTGAGGTACTGTTTGCGGGAGCAAATGATATTTTTGTGGCTATTACCGCAGGTGCATCAACAAATCCCGTAGCTTTTCTAAATTCAAAATCATCAACAATTTTTTCGTTTACAATACCAACGGTTGCATATATGTCTACACTAGCTGTAGCAGGGTCTGCACTGTTATGTATAACTTGCAGTTTAGTTGTAGGTGGTAATAATTGTGCTACTGTACCATCTGCAAAGGCTACAAAAAAGCCTACAAATTTACCATTACTGTTGGCAGCTGTTTGCAAATAGCCACTGGCAAATATAACAGCTGTATTTCCTGCAGCACCTGAAGCATCTAAATCAAGAGTAAGTAGTGGTGTTGTACTGTTATCTAAAGTAATATCTAAAAAGTAGCGTTGTGCTGCTACACTATAATATGTAGTAGCATCGCTATATGCAGCACCGTCAACCAACGGATTTGTACTACCTTTAACATATACATCAACTGCCGGTACATCAGTAGCTCCATGTACAACCACAAACTCAATATTACTGCTGTTATTAGCAGTTTGGCGTGCATTTTGGATTACTAACAGTTTAAATTTAGTGTCTTTACTATTTGGGTTAGGCAAGAAATTAGAGCCTATATTTCCTGTAGCCATTACTATATAGCTTTCATTAGCCATAAGCATAGTTTCAGTGGTTAATCCCGGAATAGTATCTCCAACAGAAGTAGCACCTGCTGCAGAAAAAGCTATTTTAATTGGTACACCCGCAGGTACATCCACATATCCTGTAGCTTCTCTAAACTCAAAATTATCTACGGCTTTAGTGGCATTCATGCCGTTAATAACCCAAACAGCTACGTTTGCTGCTGCTGGGTCTGCGCTGTTATGAATTACTTGAACTTTAGCAGTTTGTGCAAATGATGTTACTGATAATGCAACTGCTATTAATGCAAATAGTAGTTTTTTAATTTGTTTAAAGTTTCCCATATCATTATTGTTTTTAGTGTTGCATTAAAGAACTTTAAATGCACTTTATATGTTCGCTGTAACCCTTGAAATCATTGCAAACTGACAATAAAATGACGAAACAAAATAGCAATAAAATTGTATTGAAATCGCTTAAAAATGGTGAGCTAAAATATAACTTCTTGGAAGTTAGCTATTAGTAAAAATTTAATGTTTTAACATCAAGAAAAAAGCAGGAAAACTTTTTTTGCCAACTTTTTACGATTTTTTACAAAAAATAGAATTTATAACACAATTATAGTTGCAATAATTGCAAATTTTAATCGGAAAAATGTCTTTGTTAAGTAAATTTAAAAATAAAACTGCCCATACAATTAAAATGTAATTGAAGTAGCAGCCTGCTACAGAACATTTTTGCTGTATGGATTTAGCATTTTTTCAAAACCAAACAGTAGAGTTTATCCTGTTACATGTAATAGCCTTTTTTGAAGGACTAATGGTAATTAAAGGGGGTGTTAAAGTGAACTATACCCGCAAACTCAATCATTTTTTTGTTTTCTTTCTTCCGTTCATTATTAAAATCTACATTCCTTTTGAAGAGAATTTACTCACTATGCTGCTAATGGTAGTAATCAGTTTGGCTACTTTTCTAATTTATATAAAACCTATTCGTACAAGGATAAGGCTATTCGGTACTATGTATGCAGCTTTTGATAGACCCGAAGACCGACCACATACTATGAAATGGTTGTTTACTCAGTATTTGGCAACGTATGTAGTAGCAGTTCCTTTATACTTCTATTTTCATAGTATAAATATGCCACAACTGTTGCTTATCATTATTTTGGTAAATGCCATTGGCGATGGATTGGCAGAACCTGTGGGAGTGCGATGGGGAAGACATAAATATAGAGTAAAAGCCCTATTCACTAAACAAACATATACACGTAGTATTGAAGGTAGTGCATGTGTATTTATAACTGCTGTACTGGTATTACTAGGCTTTAAAGATATATTTACAGCCAATCAATTTATTGCCGCTTTATTACTGTTTCCAATAGCTGTTACTTTGGCAGAAGCGTACTCACCTCATACATGGGATTCTCCACTGATATTTTTAATAGGTGGGCTGGTACTTATCGGAGTATTGAACTTTGACATATTAGTACTAAAAAATGAATATGAAAGCGGAGTTTATTTAATAAGTGAAGTGAAACAACTTTTTTATTAATGAACTTTATTTCTCGGGAATATTATGAATGAGGCATGATATTAGCATGAGGGTGAAACGAAGGTAAAAAGCATTAACTTCGCGCCGTTTTTTATGATAATAGAGGTTTTAAAGTCTAAGATTCATAGGGCTAAAGTAACACAAACAGAGCTACACTATACCGGTAGTATTACTATTGATGAAGATTTGATGGATGCTGCAAATTTTATTGCAGGAGAAAAGGTGCAAATAGTGAATGTGAATAATGGGGAACGACTGGAGACTTATATAATAAAAGGTAAAAGAGGTTCAGGCGAAATATGCTTAAATGGTCCTGCTGCTCGCAAAGCACAAGTAGGAGATTTGGTTGTGATTATTGGCTATGCCCAAATGGATTTTGAAGCAGCTAAAACTTTTACCCCTTCAATAGCTTTTCCAAACGAGAATAATAAAATATAGTAGTGAAGTTACAACTGCCAAAAATTCACCCAACAGTAAAAAAAGTCATCCGGTATACTTTATTTATAGGTATAAGTGCTTTTTTCATTTACTTGGCGTTCAAAAATGTAAAGTTTGATAAGCTTGTTGATGATATAAAGGACGCAAAACTAATTTGGGTGGCAGCTGCCATTGGTGCAGGTATAATAAGTGTAATTAGCCGCGCTGTTCGTTGGCAAATTATGGCTGAGCCCTTGGGCTATAGAACAGGCTTTTGGAATACCTTTCATGGCGTTATGGTAGGGTATATGGTAAACTTTGCTATTCCCAGAGGTGGTGAGGTTGCCCGTGCAGGTATTATGAGCAGGGTAGAGAAAATACCACTTACTACTATGATAGGAACTATAGTGGCGGAGCGGCTGGTAGATTTGTTGTGTATGGGAGTAGTATTGCTATTGGCTATAGGATTGCAATTTGAAACTATAATGGAAGCCTTCGATTTATTTTCAGCAAATAACAAAGGGGGTGAAGAAGGTGGAGGTTTAGGTTTAATACAAATTGGGTTGATAGGTATGGCAGTAGTGGGTGTTTTGTTTTTGGTTTTCAGAAAGAAAATTCAACAACTGCCCATCTATAAAAAAATTCTTGAGTTTATTAAAGGCTTTGCCGATGGTATAAAAAGCCTTTTAAAAATTAAAAAACCCATACAGTTTATATTTCATTCTATAGTAATATGGTTTATGTATTACCTTATGGTATACCTGTGCTTCTTTTCATTACCTGCTACACAGCATTTGGGTTGGGAGGCAGGCTTAACCTGTTTGGTAATGAGTACCATTGCCATATTATTACCGGCACCTGGTGGATTGGGTACTTTTCACTATTTTATATCTTTAGGGTTAACATTGTATGGAATTAATCAAGAAGACGGGGTTGTTTATGCTACTATAGCACATGCCTCGCAAATGATTATGTTTATAGGGGTTGGAGCAGTGAGTTTGATTTTATTATTAATTACACAACGCAAACAATTGGCAGGTGAAGTATCAGTCCAAAATACAGAAGAAAATAATTAATTCTGATAATGAACTTACTGGTTTATTAGAGGAATGGACTGCCAACAAGTATAGAGTAGTTTTTACCAATGGGTGTTTCGATTTGTTGCATCGTGGGCATGTTGATTACCTTTCAAAAGCTCGTGATTTGGGTGATAAATTGTTTTTAGGCTTAAATACAGATGCTTCTGTAAGCACATTAAAGGGTGAACATCGCCCCATACAGGATGAACAGAGCCGATTACAGATAATGGCATCTCTTGATTTTGTGGATGCTGTAATGTTGTTTGGCGAGGATACTCCCTATGAACTGATAAAAAAAATACAGCCTGATGTATTGGTGAAAGGAGCAGATTACAAGCCGGAAGATATTGTAGGCTATGATATTGTAACAGCAAAAGGTGGAGAAGTGAAAACACTTGAGTTTCTTGAGGGATATTCAACCTCAAACATTGAGAAAAAAATTAAAAACTCTTAAAGTTATTGTTGCCCAAAGGGTATGAAACCATGCCCTTCGGTAATATTATATTTAGCCCCATTAGAAGGGTTTTTAGCTCGGCAACTAAATTTAATTTCAGCTAATTTATAGTTAACACCTTCATGGTGTACATCCTTTACTGAAACAATTTCAAAACTACCTACACCAGATTGCGGATAGGGTAATGTGGTATATAAACTTTGAGAGTTCAAATCTTTATAGTCAATTATTACCTCACCCATTTTATAGAAATAAGTAGGGAACTGATTGGTATAACTAAACTTATACACTCGTGGTACTATAGTATTAGCCATATCATCTTCCATTGAAGGTGAAGTAGCTTGATTGTTATTGATAGTAATTTTAATGGCTTTCTGAAATTTAGCAGATTTAATTTCAGAAGTAAATTGTCTTATTACCCCATTGCTACCGTCATTAACAATTGGGCAAGCAAAATTTAGGTCTTTACCTGCTTCAAACTTAAAGTAGTTGCCATTAATTTTACACTCAAGCCATACTTGTGGAGTTCCTTCAATAGGTTTGGGAAGCTCATTTTTGGTACAACCTCCAAAAACAACTATTAAAATAAAACTTAGGGTAAGTGTTTTAATATTCCTTAAATGTTTCATTACTCTTCTCCGAAAGGAATATAACCATGACCATCTGTAATATCATACCAGAAACCATTTGAGGGGTTTTTAACCCTACAATGGAAAAATATTTCTGCTACTTTATAGCGTTTGCCATTATACATAACATCGCTTACAGAAGCAATTTCAAATCTTGAATTTATGCTGTTTTGGTCATAAGGAACTGTATAAAACTTAGATTGTGTATTATGGTCTATATACAATAAAATAATTTCACTGGTTCTGTAAGGTACATAAGGGAAAGAATTAGAGTGAACAAACTTATACGTACCTGTTTGTATGGTTTTATCTAAGTCTTCCTGCACTGTACCTAGTTTTCTAGCACCATTGTTTATAGAAATCTCAAGCGATTTATTCAAATCAGGTGCATTAATTTTAAAAATATATTGTCTGCTTTGGCTATCAATATTATGAGCTATGACATTTGCATAACTTGCATTAGTGCCCGCCTCATATTTAAAAGGTACACCATTAACATACCCTTCTACCCAAACAGTAGGTTTACCGTCAACGGCTTGTGGTAGCTCATTTTTTTTGCATGAGCTGATACCCGTTAAAAGCAGAGATATAAAAGCTATGTATATTAACTTTTTCACTTATCGTGTTAAATTCAGTTTCACAAATAACTGCAAATGCGCAGGTAAATGTTTTTTATTGTTATTAAAAAAGCTGTTTTTAGTTACGTCATTAAACATTTGGTTATAGCGTACACCCAAGCTATATTTACTAGGCAGGTTAAATTCATAACCCAGCAATAAACCATAGTTAAATGTATTTAAATCTTCGTACACACCGTTTTTCGTAACTGTTGTTGATGATTTTTCTGCAAATCTTTCCCTTTGTTCTGCAACTTCTGTCTTAGCATTTACCAACCACATAGCTGATGTTCCTATGCTAAACTTATGTTTTGGTGTTAATGAGTAGTTTACAGATATAGGCAACTGCACATAATCCAATGCCTTGGTAACTAAAAAGAAGTTGGTAGTAGTTTTCTCCAAGAAAAACTCTGTTTGTGTTACATTTCTGGTAATGTTATTACCTGTGCTGCGTAAGTAGTTTAGCTCTGCATTAACAGCCCATCGGCGGCTTAAATTTTTACCAAAAAATATCCCTACCATAACGCCACTACCCACTTGGAAGTTGTTTGAAGAAGTACTTAGTACTCTATTAAAATTACCTCCTGCTTGTATACCTACCTGTAAACGGTGGAAACGTCTTATCTCATCCAGTTTTCTTTCAGCTTTTTGGGCAGAGTCAATAAAAGTTTTCTTAGTAGTAACTAAGCTGCCAAAATCAGGATATTCAAAAGGGAACTCCGGATTAATAGATGTTAGAAGTGTATTTGATAATAAATTTTTAGTAAACAACTTAATATCTGAGGTCTCTGGAGTTACTTTTTTATCAGTATTTTCAACTACAGTAATTTCATCGGTTTTTTTACTGTCGTCATTTTTTGCAACTACAGGTGTAGGAGCCTCTTTAACTTCAGCGGTTGAGTTGTTTGATGGTGTTGTCGCCGAAGGTGAAACATCAGGCGTATTAGTAATTTCGTTAGCAGCAGTGTTCTCATCAATAGAAATAATACCTGCAGTATTAACATCTTTTGATGAGTTTAACTCATTGTCAGCCGATGTAGTGTTGGTTTCTTGTTTTGCAACAGGTGCTTGTGCAACAACTTGCTCATTAGCTTTTGGAGCAACATTTTCAGCATAGGTATTAGTATCGTAGCCCGAAATATAAGCTACTACGGAGCCTGCCAATATAATTGCACCTGCTACACTGGCAAGTATATATTGGTTTATGTTTTTTAAGACGGAGCCGCTATCGTCAGCATCAAGCATAGCTTCCATGTTTTCCCAAGCACCGGAAACATATTCGCTTTCATGACCATCCAAGCGGTCTTTAAAAAACTTGTCTATGTCGTTAATATTATTGTCCATTGGTAATTTCTACCTTTTCTAAATTAGCCTTTTTTTTAAGCATTACCTTTAGCTTTTGCCTTGCGGCATGCAGGTAAGTGCGTGATGTTACTTCTGAAATATTAAGTTGCTCACCAATTTCTCTGTGGCTGTAACCGTCAATTGCATATAAATTGAAAACAGCTTTTGCCATGGGAGGAAGCTGGTGCACCAACTTCATTATCTCTTCAACATTATATTTTGAAACTACACTATTGTCAGTTTCACCATTATATATTTCTAAATATTCGCTATTGGGTGAGATGTAGTGATTATAATTTTTACGCTCTTTTATATAATCAAGCGCAGTGTTAATTATAATTCGCTTAATCCAACCTTCAAAACTACCCTGGTTTCTAAACTGCCCAATATTCTTAAACACTTTAAAGAAACCTAAATTCAAAACCTCCAACGCCTCATCCTGCTTCTTCATATACCTTAGGCATATTGCATACATTTTTCCAAAGTAATGCTCATATAGCTTTTTTTGAGCTATTCTATCGTTTTCACGACATTTTTCTATGAGCAATTCATTCATTGGACGAGGTGTGCTATTAATGACGATGCTTTTGGCAACGATGTTGTTATTAGGTTATAAAAATTTACTTAAGATACTATAAAAAGAACAAAATTGCCGATAAAAGGGTTTTACCTTTATTTATATCTGATGTATATATTAACGTAGCAATAATATCATAGTATCTTTGCAAAGATAAAAAATGAGTAAAAAAGGTAAAATATTAGTAGCCATGAGTGGCGGCATAGATAGTACCGTTACAGCTATAATGTTGAAAGAAGAAGGGTATGAGGTGGTAGGAATTACCATGAAAACATGGGACTATGCCAGCTCAGGCGTTAATGGCAAAGAAACAGGCTGCTGCAGCTTAGATTCTATAAACGATGCACGTGCCATTGCCGTTGAGCATGGCATACACCACTTTATATTGGATATACGCGATGAATTTGGCGATTTTGTAATAGACAATTTTGTAGATGAATATTTGGCAGGTCGTACACCAAACCCTTGCGTACTTTGCAATACCCATATTAAGTGGGAAGCACTATTGAAACGTGCCGATATGTTGGATTGTGAGTTTATTGCCACAGGACATTATGCCAACCTAAATATTAACCCCATTAACAACAGGTATTATGTATCAAAAGGGTTGGATGAAAACAAAGACCAATCTTATGTTTTGTGGGGTTTGGCGCAAAAAAACTTAGCACGTACAAAATTCCCAATGGGTAAATACCATAAGCCTGATATAAAACAAATGGCAATTGATATGGGCTACCATGAATTAGCTAAGAAAAGCGAAAGCTATGAGATTTGCTTTGTGCCTGACAATGATTACCGAGGATTTTTGAAAAATAGGGTAGAAGGCTTAGAAGAGCGTGTTGAAGGAGGAAACTTTGTAAGAGCAGACGGTACTATAATTGGTAAACACAGAGGGTACCCGTTTTATACTGTGGGGCAACGTAAAGGACTGGAAATAGCCCTTGGAGAGCCTATGTTTGTGCTTGAAATACAGCCAGATACAAATACAGTTGTTTTAGGCACTAAAGACGAACTGGAACGTAGTGGTATGCTTGTGCGTAGCATTAACTTACAAAAGTATGATGCTATAGATACCGAGTTAGACAGCATTACAAAAATAAGGTATAAAGACGCGGGTACACCTGCAGTTATCACTCAGAAAGAGAACAAAATGGAGGTGATATTCAATAGTAAAGTAAATGCTATTGCACCGGGGCAATCGGCAGTTTTTTATGAGGGGAACGATGTAATTGGCGGTGGTTGGATTGAAAAAAGTTTTGAGGTATAATTTTTAAACACACATACATAAGGCAGGTACTACCTGCCTTAATTATTTTATGAAAACATATTTTGTAGTATTTTTTTTAATAGTATCTGTTTTTGCTAAAGCTGATTCTAATGACTCAATAAAATTTTGGGTATCCTTTAAAGACAAAAAAAGCACTCCATATTCTGTCAACAAGCCGGAAAAATTTCTTTCAAAAAGAGCAATTGAAAGACGCAAAACCTTCAACATAAAAATAACAGAGCAAGACTTCCCTGTAAACCCTTCATACGTTAATAAAATAGAAAAAACAGGAGTAAAAGTGCTTAATAGATCGCGTTGGCTAAACGGGGTATCTATTTTAACTGCAGATAATAAAAAGATTAAAGAAATTCTTGAACTTCCATTTGTAGCTGATGTGAAAAAGGTAGGGGTATATAGCAAAAAAGATAATTCTAAAATGGATTATTTAATGGAGCTTTTTATGAGTTTAGGAGGGGACAGCGATACTTCAAAAATTGATGGGCCGTACTACGGGGATGGTTTAAACCAAATACAAATGCTAAATGGTGTGGAAATGCACAAAAAGGGGTATACCGGCAAGGGCGTTGTTATTGCAGTACTTGATGGGGGGTTTATGAACGTACACAAAATAAAGACCTTCAGGCATTTGTTTATCAACAATCAAATATTAGGTGCCTGGGATTTTGTACAACTTGATAGTAATGTATACAACGATAATAATCACGGTATGAATGTACTAAGTTGTATGGCTGCTAAAACTCCTTACAAAATGGTGGGTACTGCTCCTGATGCTCAATACTGGTTGTTAAGAACAGAAGATGCTAATACAGAGTATTTAATTGAAGAGTATAACTGGGCTAGCGGCGCTGAATTTGCTGATAGTGCCGGTGCAGATATCATAAACTCATCATTAGGGTATACCACTTTTGATGATAAAACTATGAACCATACCTATAAAGACTTAAACGGGAAAAAATCGGTATGTACACAAGCTGCAGCAATTGCAGCACAAAAAGGAATTATAGTATGCAATGCTGCAGGAAATGAGGGAGATGATAAATGGAAGTATTTGGGTGCCCCTGCCGATGCCGTTGGAATAATTACTGTTGGTGGAGTGAATGGTGATAGTACACATGCTGAGTTTAGCTCGTATGGCCCAACTGCTGATGGTAGAATAAAACCCACAGTTGTTGCACAGGCAACCAAAGCTATTGTGTCTTCTGTTGACGATAAATTTTATGGTTCTCAAGGGACATCGTTTTCATCACCAATATTATGTGGTATGGTAGCTTGTTTGAGGCAAGCAAACCCAACAAAAACAGTTGATGAAGTTATAACAGCCATTCAGTTTAGTGCTACACAGTATCATGCCCCCGATACAGTTTTGGGTAGTGGAATTCCTAATTTTGTTTTAGCAAACCAATATTTAGGAGGTGATGAATACTTTGACTATAAAAGAAATCAAATAGCCGTTCCCCCTTCATCAATCTTTAAAGAAACCATAAGTTTCACCACATTTTCGCCCAAATACGATAGTATAGTTGTTACCATAACCGATACAAAAGGGAATATAGTTTTACGTAAATCTATACTACCTGATGTGAAAAATCCGTTGGGTTTTCATAAAATTAATTTAAGCGAGGCAAATAACTTTGCAACAGGAACTTATACCTGTACTGTAAAAATTGATAAAGAAGTAGCAGTATACAAATTAACCAAAGAATAATATTTAAAGGTTAGTTGAAACTTTTTTGGCTGATTTTTTGTCTGTTTGATGTGAAACTTATGAAAACAATTCTAAGGCGGTTTTCCGTTTTATTTATATTAGTCTTAATATCATTTATTTCAGCCCAATCACAGAGCTATATCTTAAGTGGTAAAGTTACTGATGAGCAAACAGGTGAGTCTCTTATTGGTGCGGCGATACTCAATATTAATAATGCAAAACAATATGCTACCACTAATGAAAAAGGGTACTATCAGATTTTTTTAGAGCCGGGGAAGTATACTTTCAAAATAAGTTCAGTAGGTTATGAGGCTAAACAAGTAAGCCTTGAAATAAAAAAGAATACATCAAAAAACTTTCAATTAAAGCCCAAAGCCGTAAATGTGGGTGAAGTTATTGTTAAAAGTGAGGCAAGTGATAAAAATGTGAAGAGTATTGAGATGAGCAAAGTGCAACTCTCAGGCAAAACAATTAAAAAACTACCTGTAATTTTTGGGGAGACTGATGTACTGAAAACCATAACACTTTTACCCGGTATAAAAAGTGGTGGTGAAGGAAATACAGGGTTTTATGTAAGAGGAGGAGGCCCTGACCAAAATTTAGTGCTGCTTGATGATGCTGTGGTATATAATGCTTCACATTTACTGGGTTTTTTCTCTGTATTTAATGGAGATGCAGTAGAAGATATAGAAGTAATAAAAGGAGGGATGCCGGCTAATTATGGGGGAAGACTATCGTCAATTGTTAGTGTGGGGATGAAGGAGGGAGACAAATATAAATATAGAGTTAATGGGGGTGTGGGTTTAATTTCATCAAGATTACAAGTTGAAGGACCTATACAAAAAGGAAAAAGTTCTTTTGTTATAAGTGGGCGAAGAACATATGGCGATGTTGTTGCAAGACCTTTTTTGGCGGATAGTTTAAAAGAGAATGCACTCTATTTTTACGATTTAAATGCAAAGCTTACTTTTAACTTAAGCCCTAAAGACCGTTTATACTTTACAGGGTATTTAGGTAGAGATGTTTTTCGTTTTGTGAATAACCGTGTTAACCGTTTTACTTTTACAGTTGGATGGGGAAACCGTATAGCTTCAGCTAAGTGGAATCATATATATAACTCTAAACTTTCATCAAATGTTAGTCTTACTTATAATGATTTTGAGCTGGGGTCAAACGCTGAATTTGCCGGTGGTACTTTAGATGTATTTTCAGGTTTAAGAGATATTACAGGCAAAGCAGACTATATATATATACCTCAAAAAAATATAAAGCTCAAGTATGGGATACAATACATATATCATACATTCATCCCCGGTATTTTATCTGCTCAACAAGCAGGAGTAAATATCAATAGCGAAATAAACAGGCAGTTTGCTCACGAGGGTGCCGCTTATGTTTCATTAGACTGGGAGGCAAGTACCCGATGGTTTATTAATGCCGGCTTGCGTTATTCTGCTTTCGACCAAGTTGGTCCTTATAAACAACCCTTGTTTGATGAGTTAGGCGCACCCACCGGAGAGTTTCTAGAGTTTAGCAGAGGCACTTCAATACAATTATGGCATGGGGCAGAACCTCGATTTTCATTCCGCTATATTATAAATCCAACAACTTCAATAAAAGGCTCATATACACGAACTTTACAATATTTGCATTTAGCAACATCATCATCAGCAACCCTACCAACAGACTTATGGGTGCCTAGTTCTCGGTTAGTTAGACCTCAAATAGCAAATCAAGTAGTATTGGGGCTATTTAAGAACTTTAAAGAGGATACTTATGAAACATCTATAGAAACATATTACAAGCCCATGCAAAACCAGATAGAGTTTAAGCCCGGAGCGCAATTGTTTTTTAATCAGAATTTAGAAAACGAAATGGTATTTGGCTCAGGATTATCGTATGGGGTTGAGTTCTTAATAAAGAAAGTGAAAGGGAAGACAACAGGCTGGATTGGGTATACATGGAGTAAAACTACCCGTACCTTTGATATATTTAATAATGGAGACCCTTATTTTTATAGATACGACCGTAGACACGATATATCGGTAGTTATAAGCCACCAAATCAATAAAAAATGGGATTTTAATTTTGTGTTCGTTTATGGTTCAGGCAATGTATTAACACTTCCACAACAACGCTTTACTTATAGTTTTGGAGTAAGCCCACAAGCACCTGCACCATTCTTTAATATTATTGATAGGTATGTAGATATTGCCAATTACCGCATGCCTGCATACCATAGAGCAGATATTTCTTTTAACTATACTCCTAAGCCTGATGCTAAAAAATTTAAAAGTAGCTGGAACTTCTCCATCTATAATTTATACAGCAGGGCAAATCCATACTTTATATACTTTGACCCTGATGTGTTAACCCAAACAGTTAAAGCACGTATGGTGTATCTTTTCCCTATTATACCATCAGTAACGTGGAATTTTAAATTTTAAGAAATCATGAGAAACTTGAAGCACATAATAAGTATACTAATAATAGCAATAACTTTAGTTTCTTGTGAGAAAGAAATTGATGTCCCTTTACCACCTACTGAAAGTGAGATAGTTGTAGAAGCATATATAAACCAACTTGACCCATTATTTAATTATGTGGTTTTAACGCGTTCTGTAGATTACTTTAATCCACAACTGGATGCCATAGCCGTGAGTAATGCGCAAGTTTTTATAACTGAAGGTTTGGTTAATGGTACCGATACAGTTTGGGACGATGCAAACAAGAAGCAATTAGTCGAGGTAGCTCAAGATACTATACCGGGTATATACTTCAATATAAACTTAGTAGGGCGCATCGGATATGTATATAGATTAGAGATAAATGCTGATGGTAAATACATTCATGGGGTAACCAGTATACCGGCTTTGGTACCGTTAGATAGTTTAACATCAAGCTTCAGGGTTAACCCTGTAAATGATAAAGATACAGGCTATTTTATGACAATTCATTTTGATGAACCTGTTGAAACCGGTAATAATTATCGATATTTATTTAAAGTAGGAGGGGATACAATCTCTTTTGGTTGGGGTAGTATAAATGATGAAGACGGAGCTTTTAATGATGAGATTGTTAACGGTGTATATAGAAGCTTCACTTTTGGCGATAGATTTAAGTTTAACGATACAGTAAGTTTTTATTTAACCTCTATAGATAGACCGGCATTTAACTTCTGGGATTCATATTCTCAAGCAAGAAGCAATGGAGGACCTTTTGCCACTCCTGTTCAGCTAAAATCTAATATCAATGGAGCTATTGGCTCATTTACAGGAAAGGCAGTGAGTAGGAAGCGATTAATTTTTAAGCCTTAAATATATAATATGGATACTAATTACTAATATGGATACAAAAAGTTATAAGTTAAGCTATCCTATCGGTGAGTTTTCTCCTCCAAAAAAAATTACCTCTAATCAAATAGATGTCTGGGTTGAAGATATTACTCAACTGCCTAAACAATTAGAACAAGTTTTAGCTAAACTTAGAACAGAACAACTGAACAAACCATACAGGCCTAATGGCTGGACAGGGCATCAAGTGGTACATCATATAGCTGATAGCCACATGAATGCTTTTATAAGGTTTAGCCTCACTCTTACTGAAGATACACCTTCTATTAGACCTTATCTTCAGGATGAATGGATGAACCTTTCTTATATTAATGCTACCCCAATCCAATTGTCTGTGGATTTAATAAGAAACCTCCATGCACGTTGATCTATTTTACTTTCTTCATTAACAACTGGTGATTGGGAAAGAGAATATTTTCATCCGGAGTATAATTATACCATTCCACTTAAAGAAGTGGTTGGTTTACATGCCTGGCATAGCAAACATCATGTAAAACATTTAGAACTGTTACTAAAATAAATACTAGATACATAAATCAAAAAAGCCCTTGGTATTATAATACCAAGGGCTTTTTTATAGTAATTAAAATTTTAGTTTATCGTAGAAGAGTAACGGTCCCACTAAATGTATATGGTTTACCTGCGAAGCTGGTTACATTCACCACATACGTATACACATCTTGCTGAGCGAACTCCCCTTTAAAGAATCCGTCCCAACCCTCAGTAATATCCGTAGAGTAATATACCTTTTCACCCCAACGGTTAAACACAAACACCTCAAACGTCTCATAACCCTCCGCACTTACATAGAACCTGTTATTACGTTCATCCCCGTATAAATTAGGCGTAAACGCATTCGGGATATACACCGTAATATCCGGGCCGATAATCAACGTATCCAAATGTTCAGACGAACAACCCTTATCCGTAATCGCCGTTAAACGCACAATATACGTACCCGTATCCGTAGGATACTCAAACATAGGACTAAACGCCTTAGAATTCGTATTACTCAAATCACCGAACTCCCAAGTATAATCCAGCGTTTGTCTGTTCGCCGGAGCATCCACCACAGTTAAATTCGTAAACTGAATATCCGTAGCCGCCACCGTAGTAACCTCACGCGACATAGAAAAATTAGCATACGGCGTAGGATCAATAGTAACATTCACAGGCGTAGCATCACGGAAACACGACGTATTTCTATTCGTAACCCTCAAAGTAATCGTATACGTACCCTCACTATTATACACATGCGTTTCAGAAGCATTAGAACCCGTATTATTCGCACCACTGGCAGGATCCCCGAAATTCCACACATAATCCGCCTCAGATGCCTGATCCGTCAACGAAGAAAAATCAACCGGTCTAGGCTCACAACCACCCAGCGGCGGTAAAATTTCAGCCGTAGGAATAGGATAAATAGAAATATCAAACGATTGAGAAGCAGGTGCACACACATCATTCGCAATAGTATTCGTAGTAAACACACTCACAGAAAACTTCTGCGTAGCATTATCCTGCGAACCCGGCGTATACACAGGCGCATCCGCCGTAGTACTGCTAAAAGCACCATCCCCTTGCGAAGACCACTGCACCCCGGTAGCCGCCGTATACGCAGCCGAAAGATTAAACGGCTCACCCTCACAAGCAGCAGGAGGAACAGTAACATTCAACGTAGGCGTTTCCTGCACCTCAATAGAACCATTCGCCTCCACCGTACACTGGTAGAAATTCGTTACCGAATACTTCAAATCAAACGTACCCGGACCCGAATTACCCGCATCAAACTGACCACCGGCACTCACCGTACCGTTTTGCGAGCTCCATACCCCGTTAGAAGGAGAACCGTAAGCCGTAACAGAGAAGAATCCAACATCCTCACACTGTTTAGGAATAGCCGCAATAGCCGTTTGAGGGATAGGGAATATCGTAACCTCCATAGAATCCGTTACCGGACAATTATTATTCGGAATATCATACTCATAATATACCCAGCTTTTTGCAGGAACCGTAGCCGTAGACGGGAACAAGCCCGGATTAAAACTAGTACCCTGCAAGCCCATAGCCCCTAGCTTTTGCGACCAAGTACCCCCCGCAGGAGCAGCACCCGACACCACATTCAAATCCACAGCAGAAGCATTTTGGCATAACGCAGGCGGAATACCCGCATCCACATTAGGCACCTCACGTACCGTAACCTTAGCCGTATCATAATTAATACACTTAGTAGACGTACTGGTAACCCGCATAACCATATTATACGTAGCCTTCTGAGCCAACTTACTCAAATCTAAATTGTAACCACCCAAACCGGGCGACAACGCATTATTAGCTTGCGTATTCGGCGAAGACCACACAATAGTAGAATTAAACTGATTCGTATTCGGGCCGATATGATTACCCATAGTAATCACCCCGTCATACCCGCAATAACTACCATCCAAAGTCTCAGCAATAGGCAAAGGATTTACAGGCACAGCCACCACCTTGCTATTCTTACAACCCTGGTTATCCGTAACAGAATATTTCACCATATGTTGAGTAGGTCCCGGAGCACCCGGGTTAGCACCCGCACTATCCGGATAGAAGAAGCCACCGTTAACAATACTCGGTTTCACAACCCCTTCCCAAGTACCCGTAGTAATCGTAGGCCAAACCAAAGCCTCAGACGTTAAACTAAACGGAGGGTCATTTACACAACGTGCAGAAACAGGAGCAAAATTAATCTCCGGCAAATCACTTTTAGTAACCTGTACCGTATCCGTATTCGTACAAGTAACCCCCTGATACGTTCTGGTAGCCTTAATATGCACCTCACGGTCACCCGTAACCACAAAACTATGCTGGTTAAACGTAGACACCGGTGTATTCAAATTAGGAACAATATACCACTCATACGTATCCGCACCCGTAGCCGTCATAAACACCGTATCCTGGTCACAAATAGTCTGGTTAGGACCACCATCCACAGGCACCGTATTCACAAACAAATTCATCGTATCGTAATTACTACAGCCCAAACTATCCGTTAGCTGTAAAATATACTCACCGCTATCCGAAATATTCGTAAAACGAGAAGTATCCCCGTTACTCCATAAGAACGTATACGGAATAGAATCATTTCCACCATCCAAAGTTTGGATAGCATCATAACAAATACGGAGATCCGGACCGATACTCACAGGAGGAAGCGGTTTCCAGAATACATCCACCGTATCACTATTCTCACAACCGTCCTGGTCTTTTACAGCCACCCAGAACGTAGAATCCCCTCCTGGATTAATAATAGCGCTAGAAGAAGTATCCCCCGAACTCCAGGTATACTCATAATGAGGAATACCGTCCCAGGTAATCGCATTCAAAGTCATCGGATTACCGTCACAAATCAAAGTATCAAACGGTAAATCCACCTGAACAAACGGGTCAATATCAATCGTATCCACAAAAGCATTAATACAAGGCGTAGACGTACGCAAGGTTAAAAACAAACGGTTTTTACCCGGCTGCATACGAATTGTATCCTGCTTTTTACTTGCAAAAGCAATATTTCTGTTATTAGAATCCTTCACCAACCAATCGTGCGTCAGTCCCGGATAATTATTCTTCTTCGGCGTATAATCCACAGCCACCAAACCACAATTCAGTTTAGTCCATTGGATAGTAGCCTCAGGACTTTCCCGAACCGTAATACTAAAGGCCCGGATAGACTGACCTGCCAACGGGCAAGCATCATCCTTAGCCGTAATGGTAAACGTATAAGGGATATTACTTACATCAGCATTCGTAGGCGTCCAGCAGACACTACCCGTGGCCAAACGTTTAGAGCCGTTGGTATGTGTAAACACCGCCCCTCGAATACCCTTGTTCCAGGAAATTTTAACCGTATCCTTCTTATCATTATCCTCAGTTTCAATATCAATACACGTTTGTTGTCCCGCACAAGCAATGGCACTTTGTCCCTTAATACGGGGTACCTTATTGTTCGGACAAGGGACGACGATAATCTGCATATCCCGTCGGGTAATACCCACTTTGGTCATCACCCCGTTAATCTTTCGCCACTCAGTAACCTCAAGTACCAAAACAGTAACTTGGTTTTGAACGGTAGGACGGAAGCTTAAGTCACCGGTTACAGGGTCTAAACGGAAGCCAGCGGGTTGGTTAAGACCTGCATTAGGGAATCCTAAGAAAGAAATAGGACGTTGAGCACTCCATGAACCACTGTAAGATATCTTGGCTCCCTGACCGCTTAAAGGCTCTACCAAACGGTAAGAAAGAGAGTCTCCATTATCTACAGTATCCAGAGCACCGTTGTTAAACACAAAATCCTGACCTACACAAATAAGGGCAGCAGGTTTAGAAGTAAATACAGGTGAACTGTTACAAGGAGTTTGGCATTTATTTAATACAGCCTCGGTATAAAAGTTCTGGTTAGCTGCTCCGGTAGTAATATTACTGTTACGGCAACATTGAGACCAGCTTAAGGTTACCTCACAGCAGTTAAGTACACTTAAGTCTATAATGCCTCTAAAAACGTGCTCTTCAATACCGTAAGCATAGCTACCGCTACATCTACTTTGGGTAGGACAGCGGGAATCTATACCCGTAATGTCTTTCCTGCTTATAAGTGGTAAGGTAAAACTACGGGTACCTGCATTACAACGTGCCTGTATAGGTGAGTTGCTTAACTGTATACCGTTACAATCACGATATACGGTAGCAGTTACTTCATATCTTCCGTTACCCAAACACTTGTAGGTAATATCACTACCCATTACGTGGGTAGCCTGTACTTCAGTTACAGTAAATATACCAGCAAGGGCAAAAATTAGTAGTAATATTTTTTTCATTTCAAATGTTCCTTTTTTTACTATCTCGTTCCACTATACTAGATAGGGTGAGATTAATAAAACGTTGCCTAACCTTTAAAGTTTTTTAATTCTTTTACATTGCTAATATATGTATTAACAAATAAAATGACAACTGTTTGAAAATGCTTAATATAGCAAACAGTTTATTTTTTATACCAAGCTGATTTTGTTGAACTTAGTAAAATTACACCATTCACAATCTTCTCTGCCACAACCTTTGCTAAATTGGTGATTTTTTATAGATGAATATGTAGATTTTATTTGCTCTTTTACTATTTGTATATCTCCGAAAGAAATAGGTACATTTTGCTGAATATATTCGTTGGTTTTTTTGTCGGGTTCTACAAAGTCGAAAATGGCTTGTTGCATCTCCCAGTCTTTAGTTTTTTCATTATCAAGTAATAAGCGGTAAAAAACGGCTTGCCGCCAGTAATCACCACCATTTACAGCTTCATGACTGTCTTTATTTGCATTTGCTCCCTCAACTGGCGGTTTTATTTTTTTGCGTGCATTTTCAGGCTTGCCTGTTTTATAATCTACCACCGTTGCCAATTTCCCATCAAACTCAATCTTATCCATTTTACCGTTTAGCGGTACCCCCTCAACAATAATATTCCTAAATACCCTTTCTACTGTAACGATTTTATTCCAACTATTGATATATGTATCGTAATAATCAGGCAAAATTTCTAAGCCATAAGCTAAACGGCGTTTGTATTGCTCTTCTATAAAGTTCTGCTTTAGCAACATCATATAATATCTAAAGTCTTGCAGCATTTGTTCTTTGGTAGGAAACTGCTTTTTATCACTAGCCAGCATTTTTCTAAACAGCGACTCTAAGGTGTTGTGCACTGCTGAGCCAAATGCCATATACTCGTTTTGCGGAGCAGGAACCCGTAGTATATTGTTAAAGTAAAAAGCAACAGGGCAACGCAAGTAATTTGATAAATGGGTAACACTTAGAGAATAGTTTTTTAATATATCTGCCAGGTACTGTTTATCCAAGAGTTCTATCTCTGGTTCTTCAGCAGGTTGTAGTAAATGCTCTATAAAATCACTTAAAGCTTCATCTTTAAGAGTAATATTTTCTTTTTCTATTTCTGACAAATGCTCTATTTCTGCCACAAATCGGGAACGTTCCAGTTGTTTCTCATTAGTATTTTGTTGGGCATAACTAATGTATAGTTCTTTTTTAGCACGGGTCAGGGCTACAAAAAATAAACGACGGGCTTCTTCAGTTTCTATATCAGCATCTTTTTTCACTGAGTCAGATACAATGGTATCAGGCAAACTGTAGGTATAACTGCGTCCTGCCTTATCCCAAATGGTATTGTTGCAGCCTAAAAGGAAAACGGTATCAAACTCAAGCCCCTTTGATGAATGTGCTGTAATAAGGTTTACCCCATCTGTTCTGCCTGATGTTCTTGTAAACGAAAGCTCAATATTATCAGCATACATTAGGTCTAATACATGTATAAGCTTACTAACGTGTATGGTAGGCGTACGGTTAAACTCTTCTTCAACAAAACCAAAAAAGGCTTTTAACATTTCTAGCTGTGTAAATTTATCAGGGCTTTTCATAACCGTAGCTAAAATGCCTGAGTTATTTATTAGCTTTTCTATAAGCTGTGGCAGGGTAAGATTATCTGCTTGCGAAAGCCAGTAGTCTATATCCTCACCCAATCGCTTCATTCCGGGGTTGGAGAAATGTTGGTCGAAAAGTGAGGGGGCTTGTTTTTTGCCGAAAGTAGGGTCTAATAATTCTTCGCGAAAGGAGGTAGAGCGTTCTTTATAGTTTTTTCTTGAGATGGATATACTAAGTTTTGCAGCTTCAATAGGAGGGATGTTAAAAAAATCGAAGTGCATAATCTCGAATAATAAATACTCACCACTATGTGGAGTCTCTAACTCTAAAGCTATGTAACGAAGTATGGTAATAAGCTTATAAATAAGCGGCTCATTAAGCAGATTGATTTTCTTTTTTATGTGGTATGGAATTTTTTTAACCTCTAAGTACTTTACTAAATCATCGCATTGGCGGTGGTTGCGATAAATAATGGCAACCTCGGTTAAGTCTTTGCCTTGGTGGTGTATGGCTTCTACCTTATGGGCAATATCTATAATTTCATGGTAGGTGTTTGCATAACTACGAATTATAGGTTTTGTATCTAAATTTTTCAGTTTTTGGTTTGATGATACTAAGTCTTTCTTTAAATAATTAAACCCTGTGTGGTTTATTAAACGCTCGTTATTATTTTCTATTAATGTATGAGCAGCAGTAAGTACAGTAGGTACAGAGCGGTAGTTTTCTGTTAGTACTACCACTTGCAAATTAGTGCTGTATTTTAATGCAAAATCTTCTATATTTTTTACATTAGCCCCTTGAAAACGGTAGATTGATTGGTCATCATCTCCCACAGCAAAAACATTAGGACTGTCCCAAAAATCTGTAAGTTGTGAAAGCAATTCGTTTTGAGAGCCACTTGTGTCTTGAAACTCATCTATCAAAAAATATAAAAAACGTTCTTGGTAGCTGTACAGTAAATCTTCGTGTTGTTTAAATGCTTGTAGTACCCACAAAATCATGTCGGCAAAATCGTAACGCTGGCGTTTTTTTAATAACTCTTGGTAATTATCAAACTCTTTGGCTGCGGCAACCAATTTTTCCATTTTGCCTTTTTCCAGCTCAATCTTGTCAGTTTTTAAGTCGCCAACTTCTATGCCTCGTTTTTTGTTGGCACGCTTGTAGGTAAACTCTTCACGGTTGGGCAAGTCATCAATATACTGCTGGGCTTTTTCTTCAATATGCTCTGCTGTCCAGTCTTCTGTTTTCATTAGCTGGAAAAGCCTGTCTAGTCTTGAGGTTTCATAGTACACTTCACCCGTCCAGCGCTTTAGGGGATGTTGTGCATCAAAAGTATCTACCAGTTCACGTAATATTTCAATCTTTTCTAAATCAGAAACAGGCTGTAGCCCTCTATAGCCAAAATAATCAGGGTTTTCTTGTATTACCTCATTACAAAAACTGTGAAAGGTTTCTATTTTTACCCTATAGGCATCAGGACCTATAAAAGTTATGAGGCGGTTACGCATAGCCAATGCTCCCGCCTCTGTATAGGTAAGGCAAAGAATATTCTCGGGCTTGCTATCGGTATTTAAAAGTATATAGCCAATGCGGGCAGCAAGAACTTGTGTTTTACCCGTACCCGGTCCTGCAATTACCAAAACAGGTCCTTCTGTAGTTTCTACAGCTTTGCGCTGAGCAGGGTTTAGCTTTTCTAACTCTTGTAAAAAATGTTGTTGGTATTGTTGTGGTTGTTGTGCCTGCATAGCTACAGCGAATGTAGCTAATTAGAAATATTTTAAAGGGGTATTATCATATAGCGTTCCAATAAACTTAGGTGCAGTAAATCTAAAACCTATGCTTAAGACGGTTGAGTAATAGGTAGTAGAAGCATCCATACCCGGTAATGAAACCATAGTTCTATCACCCCGAGCTACTAAGCCGGCATAAAACCTTTTATCGTTATAACCTACTGAGAAAAAAGCATCACCTAAAAGTGTAGGTCTCCAACCTGTTGAAATTCTTTGCCCTTTATTATCTACTGTATTGTGATACTGGAAATCGCCCATAAAGTATAGACCAAAAGAAGCAAACCATTTTTTCAGTACAAATGTACCTGAAAAACCGGGGCCCAAGCCCAGTGAATACACCTGAAAGTTTTTTAAGTTTTGATAGTTTCCAAAAAAGCCCTCTTGCCCACGATTAAAAATGGCAGAGTCTGCATTAGCCCGCATTCTATAAATATGGCTAACTGCAAAAAAAGTGGCTTGCGATTTTTTTTGTTGTTCACTGAAGCTGTACGCTGCCCCATAAGAGAACTTTTCATGATTGAAAATATAAAAAGCTTTGGCTTTGGTGTAACGCATGCTTAAGTCGGGGCGTTTTATAAAAGGCTCTTCATCGGTTTGTAGACTGTCATAACTAGGTGTATTTGCATCGGAAAAACCTTTAAATACATTGTGGTAAAACTCAAACACAAAGGGACTGGTATTTAACCTAAGTTTTAAAATACTGTACTGGGTTTTACCGTATATTTTTTCATTTTCAGGAATTATAGGTCCCTTGAAACCAATAGATAATGATACTGCCCTATAATTAATATCAAAACCCGTTACATCTCTTAAGTAAGGTTCATAACTGCTGCTTTTTTCTGCTAAGCTATCGTCTAAAGGTTCAAACCGAAACTCGAATGTGGGGACGGCTATCCAAGGCTCAATTGCCATTACATTATCACCAAATTTATGTATATAGTTGGTATCGTAATTTAGTTTTTTAGGGATAGAAGTTAAAATAGAATCTTCAGTCTGTATTTGTGAAAATGCAGTATTTAGGCAACAAATTAATGCCGTTAGCAGATATAGCCTTAACGTTTTCAAGAATGTACAAAAGTGATACTTATATTATTATATCGCAAAAAATGAGCTTATAAGTATTTTAGAGGGGTGTTGTCGTACACCTTTCCAAAAATTTTAGGGGCAGTAAAACGGATGCCTATGTTTATTTCCGCATTGAAAAAGAGTGTAGATGCATCTACATTAGGAAGTGAGATTACACTTCGGTCTCCCTTAGCAATAAAACCGGCATAAAATCTATCTCCGTTATATCCGAATGAAAAAGAGGCATCTCCCATGATTGCACCTCGTGTACCTTCAGAAAGTAAGACATTTTTATTGTCAAAAGCAGTATGATATTGTACGTCTCCCAGTACTTGTACATTGAAGGAAAAAAACCACTTTTTGTGTACTAAAGTACCTGCAATACCAGGACCTAAACCAAAAGAATACACTTTTAAACTTTTCAACTCTCCATACCTGCCAAACAAGCGCTCTTGACCTCTATTGAAAAACGAAGAATCGCCCCATGTATTAATTCTGTATAAGTGTGAGCTTATAAATGCAGATGCCCTGCTTTTCTTTTGACGTTCAATAAATCTATTAGCTGCTCTATACGAATATTTTTTGTATGAGTGGATATACAATACTCTTAGTTTGGTGTATTGCATATTTATGTCTCTACGCTTTATGAAAGGATTTGCCTTTGTTCTTGTAGAGTCGTATTCTCTTGCATTCCTATCAGAAAAACCTGAGAATGTATTGTGATAAAAATCAAATAGAAAAGGGTTGGTATTTAGCCGTAAGCGAATGATAGAATAATCTGTAGAACCAAAGCGTTCTTGCTCTTCAGGCGAAATTCTACCTTTTACTCTAAGTGATAGAGTTACTGCTCTATATGTAGTTGTAAAACCTATTACATCTCGCAAATAAGGTTGGTAACGGTTGTGTTTATGTTTTAAACTGTCTATTTCAGGCTGAAAACGCAATTCAAAATTAGGCGCAGAAATTAACGGGGCAATAGAAAGTATATCTTTATCAAACTTATGTACATAATTAGTATCGTGCTTATGACGTTTAGGAGTTTTTTTAACCTCTACCGTAGTGTTTTGGGCACCAAGGCTAAAAGTATAAAAAAGGGCTATAAACAGCAGATATGTTTTGACGGTAGGCAAGCGGCACAAAAATATAACTAATGTGATTTAAAATACTTAAGTGGAGTATTATCATAAATTGTGCTAAAAATTTTAGGTGCATTAAAACGCATACCTATACTAAGCTCATTATTAAAAAATGAGGTTGTACCATTTATGTGAGGCAGGTTTATTAAGTTTCTATCTACACTAGAAATAAAGGTAGCGTAAAACTTATCTCCATTATAGCCAAAAGAAAGAGCAATATCTCCCATTATGCCCCCACGCCAACCTTTTGAAAGTAAAGCTTCATTTGGGTTTTTAGCATTATGGTGTAACATATTTCCTAAAACCTCTGCCCTAAATGAGAAAAACCATTTTTTCCATACCATATTGGCTATAAAACCGGGACCAATACCCATTGAAAATACTCTTAGGTTAGAGAGGTTTTGCATACTGCCAAAAGCATTTTCTTGTCCACGATTAAAAAAGGAACTGTCGCCCCAATTGTTTAGGCGGTACGCGTGAGAAGAAATGTAGAACGATGTTTTAGATTTCTTTTGCCTTTCTGTAAACCGAAAAGCTGCCCTGTACGAGAATTTTTTGTGAGAGAAAATATACAACACTTTAAGTTTGGTGTACCGTGTTCTTAAATCAGGACGAATAATGAAAGGCGCACCATTAGGCAGTGTGGTGTTATAAGCCTCAGTATTTCTATCACTTAATCCATTAAAAGCATTGTGAAAAAAATCGAAAATAAAAGCATTGGTATATAAGCGAAGCCTGTATAAATTGTATTTGGTTTTGCCATATAAATTTTCATCCTCTGGTGAGATGCGTCCCTTTACTTTTGCAGAAAACGTAATGGCACGATAACTAAAAGTAAAGCCGATAATATCTCTTAAATAGGGGCGGTAAACATTAAATTTATCTTCGAAACCTGACTTTTTTGGTGTGTAAGCTATACTAAAAGTAGGAGCAGAAATAAGCGGAGCAAAGGAAACTATGTTACTACCGTATTTCTGTATATAATTGCTATCATAATCAAAAAGTTCTTCTTTGCTAAGGGCATCTTTTATTTTACCCAATTCTTTTTCAATTATCTGGGCATAAATATGTTGCACAGCTACTAGCAGTAATGCACTAAAAAGATATTTTTTTAGCAGTCTCAAAACCCAAACAAATTTCGACTTTAATTTTTGTGATGTTTCAAAAACTTAATCACCTAACAGAAAAATGCAGTAGAATGTTGAATTTATACCCTAAAATGTTTTACGGGTAGTATTCTATTTCGTAGGTGAAAAAACGAAGTAATGTTTTATTAGAAATTGCTGAAAACCTTAAAAGGTTATGTAGCTCATCATAAAAATATAAATGTTTAGTTTCACCACGACTGTATTTATAACGAGGTTTATATTTGAATTTCACTTTTTCAGCACGATTTTTATGGTCAATATTATACCTGTACCTCGTTTTTATTTTAAACTGGCTGCCCAGCTTTTTTAAGAAAAACTTACTTTTAAGTATTTTAGACTTCCCTCTGAGGTTATATTTATACTTGGTAGCAGAAATAGATGTAGAATCATAACCTTCTATTTCTCTTACCAAGCCTCTAAGGTTGTATTTATAGCTGAATTTAGAGGTTACATTACCGCTAGCATCATAATCTATTTTTTCTTTTAACCTTCCTTTTTTATTATAATTATATTCTCCAAATAAAACCCCTTTATCTTTCAGGTTTTGTATAGGTGTAGCATCAATTAACTCTTCGTTTGGGAGTTTAATTTCTGCTGTTATATTCCCATCTTTATTTAGTACTGCAATAATTATTGATGAAGTTTGAGGAAAAGTGATTTTTATGAAACTATCATAGTAGTTATAAAACTCTGTTTTCACTATGCTATCATAATTACTTACTTTTCTTTTTTTAAGAAAACCTTCTTTAGAAAACTCATAAGTAATAAACTTATTTTTAGTAGAGTCTGCAATGGTAGAATCACCTTTAATCTTGTTATACAGCTTATTTTCAATAATAATTTTCACATTTCCCTTTAGCCTAAAATCTTTTTCGGCTCTGTATTTTAATTGAGCTGTGGTTGGCAGTGAGTAAATAACAAGTAGCCAAAAAAAAGCAAGTGTTTTCATATAGATGTTATTCATTAATATCAATACCTAACTCAGGGTAATACTCAATATTCGGTGGCGGTGGAATGGAAAAACTATCTATAGGAGTGATAAAGTTTTTTGCTCTGCCTTTTAACTCTACTTGGGGGCTAAAGTTAGTAGAGTCGCTTGCGGGTAATTGCTCACGTTGTACCATGCGGCGTATTACCAAATTGGCTTTTTCTTGCAGCCAATATTTCATGGTGCCGTCTTTCTCAAACCCATATTTAAATGCTTTTGGTCGGGGTATAATATTAGAGAGGTAAATACCTTCGGCAAGGGTTAAATCAGCCGGTTTTTTATTAAAGTAGAACTCACTAGCCTCGCCAATACCATATATATTGGGTGCAAACTCTATTATGTTTAGGTACGCCTCAAACATACGTTCTTTACTTACCAAGCGGTTGTTTTCTATAAGCCATACTATTAGGACTTCTTCTACCTTGCGAGCTACAGTTTTCCTGCGTTTTAAAAAGGCATTTTTAACCAATTGCATGCTAATGGTGCTACCACCGCGTACAAATTTTAAGTCAGCTTTGTAAACGGCAGCAATGGCATCTCTAAACGATTGGGGAATAAAACCCCTGTGCCTGAAAAACGAAGGGTCTTCGTTTATAAGTAAAGCATTAGTAAAATATGGGCTTACTTCTACTAAAGGAGTAAAGTAAGGATTGGTATCGCTAACATTTATGGTACGTAGTTTTTGGTCTCCCTCATAAACAGTATGCATAAAGGGCTGGTTTATTTTAGTATAGTTAACCTTTCCGTACTTTACTATTCTAAAACCCTCTTTTTGCAGTGATGATTCAAACTGTAAACTATCGGGCACGGCCCCATCTATAAAACAGTTTAGGCGGTAACTTAGGTTACCCTTTACCTCTATACCTTTAAAAGTACTAAACATGCCTTGTGGTAAGGCATTAAAAAAGTTTTGTGCAGGGGTAGAGGGCATAATTACTTTTAAACTATACAGTTTCTTTTTACCCAACGGGTATTGTATAAATGTATTAAAATCAATACCATTAGTACTAATTTTTGAGCTGGAATCTATGGTTAAAAAAGCTTTGTTTATATAAGCATCAATATCTCCGCCTGCTTGGTTAAATACAACCGTGTCTTTAGCAATTTTAGCGTTATAAATAGCCAGTGTGTCAATAGTTCCTTTGCCTTTAAATATCAGTTTTTTGTTTTGATAGTCTAGCTCGTTAACGGTTAGATGCAGTTTTTTAAACTGTAAGCCAGATTTGAAAAGGGAAGCGAAATATATGTTTATGCCTTCATTACCAAATAGTTCTAGCCCACCTTTAATACCATCCTTATCAAAACTGCCTTTGGCTATCCATGGGCTGTTGCCAAACTCCTTTTGAGGCAGTAATGTGGCCGTAAATTTGGTGTTTTTCCAATCTAAATTTTGTAAGGTAATATGTCTTAAACTATCACCGTACTTTAGGCTAAATTTGGTATTAGAAACATTTACAGCATCAGGCAAGTAACCTAATGCAGTTTTTATATAATTAAATATTTTTTTCGAGTAATCGCTATTAACCACATCACTGTTTTTCTGTTTTTTTCTAGGTTTTAATAAGGCCCTAAAATTGGTTTGCGAGCTGTCTTTTCTAAGGTAAATATGGGTATTAGTAACCTGTAAATTACTGAGATTTATTTTCCTGAAAAGGGCAGGTAAAAGCTTTATAGAAACTGATACAGTATCTGTTTTGAGTAAGGTATCTCTGTTTTGGGGTACTAAACTAATTTGCGCAAGCTGTACAGTGTTTAGCGAGGTAAACCTAGCACTGCCTACATTAAAAGTAAGGTAGGTGGTATTTTCTATTTTGGTTTTTACTTTGGTAAGCGCCTTTTGTAAAACATAACTACGCAAAGAGAAATAACCTATTACCCCGATAAGCAAAAACGCTGAAATAGTAATAAATACATATTTCAGCGTTTTAAATGAGAATATTTTATTTATAAAGCGGCTCACATTATACCGTCATTATTTCTTTTTCTTTAGTAGCAACTAAATCATCAATTTTTTTAATATACTGGTTAGTAAGGTCTTGTACATCGCTTTCGCCGCCTTTAGCAGCATCTTCTGCTAACCCGTCTTTCTGTAGTTTTTTTATGCTTTCATTGCTGTCTTTACGAACGTTACGTATGCTAATTTTTGCTTGTTCAGCTTCAGCTTTTACTTTTTTAACCAAGTCTTTACGACGCTCTTCTGTTAATGGGGGTACATTTATGCGAATTAAATCACCATCGTTTTGAGGGTTCAGTCCAAGATTAGCGTCTGTAATTGCTTTTTCTAAATCGGCAATCATACTTTTATCAAAAGGCTGTACTGTTATAGTACGGGGATCTGGAGTTGAAACGTTCGCTGTTTGGTTAATAGGTGTCATTGAACCGTAGTAGTCTACATTAACACCATCAAGCATACTGGCAGATGCTTTTCCCGCTCTTATTTTCAAAAACTCATTTTCAGTGTGTGTAATACACTTTTTCATCCCTTCCTCAGCTTCCTCAAGTACAAATTGTAGTTCTTCACTCATAACTGTTTGCGTAAATTATAATTTTCGATTTAAAAAAATTAAGGTTGCAAAATAAAGCTTTTATAGCATTTATATAAAGTATTCTTAGGTGTACAAAATATTTATTAAAATCTTATTGAAGGTATATCCATTGAGAATATATTGAAACTATATATTTGCAGCAAAATATAAAAACTTGTATGGCACAGTTAGTTATTATTAGGCACGGACAATCGCAATGGAATTTAGAAAACCGCTTTACCGGTTGGGTTGATGTGGATTTATCTCCCAAAGGAATTGAAGAAGCAAAAAAAGCAGCTGAAATGCTAAAAGACTACAAGTTTGATATGGCTTTTACCTCGGCATTGCAACGTGCACAAAAAACACTAAGTGCTATTTTGGAAATAACCGGTCAGGCAGATATACCTGTAACTAAACATGAAGCTTTGAATGAGCGCATGTATGGTGATTTACAAGGATTGGACAAAGCAGAAACTGCAAAAAAATATGGCGATGAGCAAGTACATATTTGGCGTAGAAGTTATGATGTGCCTCCACCAAACGGTGAAAGCTTAAAGGATACTGAGGCAAGGGTTATCCCTTATTATAAAGAGCACATAGAGCCTTTACTAAGAGAGGGTAAAAATATTATAATCTCAGCACATGGTAATAGCTTGCGTGCCTTGATTATGTATTTGGAAAACTTAACTCCCGAAGAAATTTTGAAGAAAGAGTTGGGCACCGCCCGCCCCATTGTTTATGATTTAGACGAAAACGCCAAAGTTCTCAAAGCACAAGCGATGTAGTTAGAAAATTTTGAATTATAATACAATTCGAAATTTCAAATTACGAATTAGTTAAGTGTTGCCAACCTTGGGCTTTTAGGGCAAACTTGTTGTCGTTTTTAGTCATTAAGTGTATACCTTCTTCTTTGGGTGTGCAATGCCCAATAATACTTATCAAATCAGTTTTTTGAAGTTTTTCATAATCAGCTTGAGGAATGGTGAATAGCAACTCGTAATCTTCGCCACCATTAAGTGCGGCAGTAGAAGGGTCTATGTTAAACTCTTCTGCCATTTGTATGGTTTGGTGGTCCATGGGTAACTTGCTTTCATACACATTCATTCCTACGTTAGAGTGCTGACATAAATGATAAACTTCTGAGGCTAAACCATCTGAAACATCAATCATACTGGTAGGCACAATACCCTGTGCATCCAACCACTCTACAAAATCTTTTTGCGCTTCGGGTCGTAACTGACGACCTACTATATAGTCCCAGCCTCCCAAATCAGGTTGCATATTAGGGTTAGCAATATATACTTGCTTTTCGCGCTCTAATAAATTTAAACCCATATATGCACCACCTAAATCTCCTGTTACACACAACAAGTCGTTATCTTTTGCGCCTTTTCGGTAAGTAATTTTTTTCTCATCAGCATAACCAATGGCAGATATAGAAATAATTAAACCCTGCTTTGAAGATGAAGTATCTCCACCCACTACATCTATCCCATATTTTTCACAAGCTATATAAATACCTTTATATAGTTCTTCTACAGCTTCGAGGGAAAAGCGATTAGAGAAACCAACTGAAACGGTAATCTGTTCGGGCTTCCCATTCATGGCATAAATGTCTGAAAGGTTTACAACAACTGCTTTATACCCCAAGTGCTTAAGTGGCATGTATGACAAATCAAAATGTACCCCTTCAAGTAACATGTCAGTACTAACCAACATTTTTTTGCCATCTGCATCAATTACTGCGGCATCATCACCCACACCTTTAACGGTAGATTTGTTTTTAAGCTCAATATCTTTGGTAAGGTGGTCTATTAAACCAAACTCACCCAAATTACCAATTTCAGTGCGCCCTGCGTTTTCAAACATTTCCATAGAAGTGCAAAGGTACATCAGTTTTACATTTGTTATTCTAAATTGCAGTGATGAATCTGATTGCTGATTTTGTTTCTCTTTTCTATCCTCAAATTTGTGCTGCTTGTGACGGTGAACTGCTGAATGGGGAGGAGCATATTTGTTTAGATTGCCAGCTACAACTGCCTTATACGGGGTTTGCAAACCAAAGCCCTAATGCTGCTGAGCAAATGTTTTGGGGTAGAGTAGAACTTGAAGGGGCTACAGCTTTTTTATATTTCAAGAAAGGGAGCCGTACCCGCAAGCTAATGCATAGAATTAAATATAAAGCTGAAAAAGAGTTGGCATTACATATTGGTAGAATGATGGGCGAAGAGTTGAAACAAAGTGGAAGATTTGCAACGGTTGAAGGTATAATTCCTATTCCACTTCATAAAAAGAAACAACGCAAACGTGGTTTTAACCAAAGCGAATGGTTTGCCAAAGGGCTGGCTGAAAAGTTAGAAGTTAATGTAATTACAAATGTGCTTTTAAAAATCTCTGAAACTAAAAGTCAAACCAAAAAAAACCGTTGGCAACGCTGGCTAAATATGGGCGAACAGTTTGTAGTTAAGCAGCCTGATAGCATAAAGGGTAAGCATATTTTACTGGTTGATGATATTGTAACCACAGGGGCTACTTTAGAATCGTGTGTAGTAACATTAAAAGAAAATATCGGTTGCACTGTTAGTATTGCTACTATGGCAATTACTGAGTGAGTAGAGCTGCTAACTTTTCTCCCGTATTACTTCCCAGTGCTATACCCATACCATTGCAACCGAAGCCCAAAGCAATATTTTCCGTGATATTTTTAATTATGGGTTGCTTGTTGGGCGAAAAACCCATTATACCCTGCCAGTTGCGTTCAACCTCTAATTCAGTATTTGGGGCTATTACAGTTTTCAGGTAGTGCTCTAGCTTATGTAGTATGGTATTGTTAGGTTCAAAAGTTGTAGTTTCTTCGTGTTTTAAGTCTAAGTTTCTGCCACCACCAAAAAGTATTTGGTTTCCGTAATTTCTAAAGTAATAAAAGCCTTCTTCAAAATGGAAGGTCCCTTTTAATCTTAAATTTTCTATAGGTTTAGTGGCAATTACTTGTCCACGCCCGGGCTTAATACCTAGCTCCGGTAAAAATTGATGGGTGAATGCGTTGGTACACAAACCCATTTTTTTGCAAGTAAACTCTACATTTTTATTAAGCTGGTGGTGATGCACAAAAACGCTAACACCCATTTCGGTTTCATCAAATTCAATTACCTCAGCACCATAGATAATTTTTATACCCAACCCTGTAGCATAGCGCGAGAGATTCTCCATCATTAAACCCGTATCAATTTGTCCTTCAAGTGGGGTGTAAATCAGGTGCTTGGTATTGCCAAAGCCAAAGTTTGGTATTAAATCGTTTTTTAATTCAAAAACCTTGGTGTTAAAATAGGGTCGTAGTTGTTGGTTTAGCGTGTCAATTTTTTGGGGTTCAAAGCTTTCATCATCATCAAAAATAAGTTCATAACCACCATTTTGCTCATAGCCAATTTTGTTGTCTCCCAATCGGTGGCGCAGCTTTTCTAACCCCTTTTGGCGTTCAACTGCAAGTTTGGCAACAGTATCAGCATCAGTAAGCTCCATGTCGGCCATCATTTCACAAGCTTTTGCAAAGCAAGCAAAACCGGCATTTTTAGTACTTGCACCTGTTGGGAAAATGCCTCTTTCAAGTACTAATACATCTTTCTCGGGATTTTTTTCTTTTAGTGAGCAAGCTGTGGAAAGCCCTGTGATTCCTGCCCCAATAATTATTACATCATATTTTGTAAATGAATTTTGTTCCCAAAAACTAATCATGTTGCAATGTTAGTATAATGCTTAAAAAATTCTATGATTAGCAATTATCTATCCTAAAAAGATATTAATCGAGTTTTTTACTGAACATAACCCCAGTTGTATGTACTTTTACGCAAATTTCATAGCCTATGCTGAAGATTGAAAGTGTTACTAAACAATATGCTGAAAAACTGGCTTTAGACAATGTAAGTTTTGAAGTACCGGAAAGAAGCATATTTGGTTTGTTAGGTCCCAATGGGGCAGGGAAAACATCGCTTATTAGGATAATTACCCGTATTACAGCTGCCGATGAAGGGAGGGTGTATATAAATGGAGAGCTTTTGAACCCCAAACATGTTGAGATAGTTGGGTATTTGCCTGAAGAGCGCGGGCTATATAAGAAAATGCCCATTATAGACCAAGCTATGTATTTTGCCCAGCTTAAAGGGCTAAGCAAAAAAGAGGCAAAAACTGCTATAGATTATTGGTTTGATAAGTTTGATATAAATAGCTGGCGAACAAAAAAGGTTGAAGACCTTTCAAAAGGAATGCAGCAAAAGGTGCAATTTATTTTAACCGTATTACACCAACCCAAACTTATTATTTTGGATGAACCTTTTACAGGTTTTGACCCTGTTAATGCCGAGCTTATTCGCAAAGAAATAATTGAGTTAAGGGATAAAGGTGCTACAGTAATACTTTCCACACACCGTATGGAGTCTGTAGAACAGATGTGCGACCATATAGCACTGATAAACAATTCGCAAAAGGTATTAGACGGTAAGCTTAAGGAAATTAAAAATAACTACAAGCAAAACAAGTATGAAGTTATTACCGACGTATTTGAAAGCAGTGTTATAAGTGGTTTTACTATCGCAGAAACTGAACAACTGGAAGAAAATAAGCAAAAAACTGTTTTTGAAGTTGTGGGGGAGAATAATAACCCAAATACCTTGCTTCAACAGTTATTGCAAGCAACTAAGGTGTATGCCTTTAATGAGGTATTGCCCAGCATTAATGATATTTTTATTGAAATAGTAACACCGGCAGGGGAGGTAATGGCATGAAACAAATTTGGTTAATTACAAAGCGAGAGTTTTTAAGCAGAGTAAAAAAGAAATCGTTTTTAATAATGACTCTTTTAGGACCTTTGCTAATTGCAGGTTTTTATGCAGCTATTATCTGGGTAACTGTTGGACAGGCAAAAGGTGATAAGCTAAGGATTATTGAAGTTATTGACAAAAGTGGTGTTGTAGACGGCGAGTTAAAAAACACTAAGAATATTGTTTTTGATTTTAAAGACGGAAATATTGATAGTGCCAGAAAAGACTTAAATAACTCAGAAAGTTATGGTTTATTGTACTTCCCACCTTCTTTTACCTTAGAAAGGCCTGTAGGTATTCAGCTTTTTACCCGCGAGCAAAGTAGTATAGCCACACAAGAACGTATTGAAAGAAGTATAGAACGGGAGTTAAAATCTCAGCGAATGCGAATAGCGGGGCTTAGTCAGGATAAAATAGACAGCTTACGTGTTGAAATTGACTTAAATGTATTACTGAACAGTAGCAATGGTGATGAAGTGAAAAAGTCGGAAACTGCAGTATTAACCGCCATTGGTTTCGCCCTTACTTTTTTGATGTACATGTTTGTTTTTATGTATGGTGTGCAGGTAATGCGTGGGGTAATGGAAGAAAAAACCAACAGGATTGTAGAGGTAATTATTTCAACAGTGCGTCCTTTCCAGCTAATGTTGGGAAAAATATTCGGTATTGCTATGGTGGGACTTACCCAGTTTTTGATGTGGATAATATTGGGTGCGGGACTTTCATTTGTTGTAGCAATAGCATTGGGTGTTACTATGGATACGGGTGATTTGCAAAGCATGCAATCATCGCAAGCCAATAGCCAGGAAATTGCAGAACAGGTGGCTGATATGCAAGCCGATGGTCTCTCATTTTGGGGAATTATTAATACCGCTTTGGGATACTTACCCTTTTTCTTGTTTTATTTCATTTTTGGGTACTTAATGTATAGCTCATTGTTTGCTGCTGTGGGTTCGGCAGTTGATAGTGAAACCGATACTCAACAGTTTATGTTTCCTATTACTATACCTATAGTTTTCTCTTTTATAGTCTCTATATCAGCCATTACGAACGACCCACACAGTACTTTAGCATGGTGGATGTCAGTTATTCCGCTTACCTCTCCGGTTACCATGATGGCTCGGCTTCCTTTTATTGAGGGACATGAATGGGATTTGGTACTCTCTATGGTATTGTTAATTCTTGGCTTTTTAGGCTCTACTTGGTTAGCGGGACGAATTTATCGTACCGGTATATTGATGTACGGTAAGAAAGTAAACTATAAAGAAATCTTCAAATGGATTAGATATAAAGGGTAGGAGAGTGAATTAAGGCAGTATCTTTCTTTGTTAATTGCATTATAGAAATATAAAAAGTAATTTTAGCGATATGAAAACAATAAAAAACCTACTCGTTTTACCATTATTGTTTACTAGTTTACTACTCACTGCCCAACAAGTAATAAAGAAACCTTTATTACAATTGAAAGGGCATAAAGGTATAGTTGAAGGAATTGCTTACTCACCCAATGGTAAATACATTGCATCAACCGGCTGGGACAAAACCATTAAAATTTGGAGTGTAGATAGTGGCAAACTGGTTCATAGCTTTAAAGCTCATGATGGAGCTGTGAGATGTTTGGCATATAGTCGTGATGGCAAAATGCTTATTTCAGGGGCAAGGGATAACTCTGTGAAAATTTGGGATACCTCTTACAATGCAAAATATAACCTTTTTGGGCATCAGAATATAATAAATGCTGTCGTTATCGCTCCCAGCTTGCGTTATGCCTACTCAGGCGGTGATGATATGCAGCTTAAGGTATGGGATTTGAAAAAGAAAGGAGAATCGCGTACACTTAAAAAAATGCCACGTAAAATTAATGCTATTGCGGTAAGTGTAAGGGGAAGAGATATTTATGTAGCTACAGAAGGTCCTGATATATATAATCTAACGGCAGCGGGAAAAGAAAAGAATGCTTTTTCAGGTCACACGGATGAGGTTAATGATTTAGCTTATGCACTAAACAACCGCTATTTAATTTCGGGCTCATCTGATAAAACAGCAATTATTTGGGATGTTAAAAATGGAAAAGTAGTGCATACCCTTGTAGGGCATACCTGGAAGGTTACCCAAGTAGCTTTTTCAAACGACTCTCGCTTTGCTATAACGGGGTCTACAGACGGGACAATAAAAATTTGGGATGTTGAAACCGGCAAGCAATTATACTCATACGAAAATGGAGTTAACGCCATTACCTCTTTAGCTTTTTCACCTGATATTACCCGAATAGCTTCGGCAGCTATGGTAAACAGTTATGTTGATGAGGATAAGAAAAACTTAATTTACCTGTGGGACAGTAAACAAGAGTTGGTTACTGTTACCAAGGCTCGCATACAACGACAACGTTTAGATTCTATTGCCAAAGCAAAAAAAGAGTTTAAAAGGCAAAGAGATTCGGCAATAAGAGCTAAGGATTCACTTAAACGCGTTGAGAGGCAACGTAAAATTGAAGAAAAGAAAAAGGCTATAGAAAAACGAAAAAAAGAGTTGGAAGAACAAGAAAAGAAAAAGAATAAAGGAACTCCAAAAAAAGAAAAATCAGGCTACGCAATTCTGGAAGAAGAATTTAACATTTAATCTATATGGGGCACCTTAACACGTATGTACACTAAATCTACATAATTGTTTAATTGTGTGTTAGGTACAGAAAAAATCAATTTGTCTTCTTCAATACTTTTTATGTTATACTCAATACCTTCAAGTTTTGCATTAAAAATTACTAACTGTTTGCTTTTAGCATCATATTGATAGGTATTAGCCATTTTAGTTTTTTCGGTATTGCCAAAATAATGGGTAGCGGGTGAGCCAAAAAACAAGCTGTCTTTTAAAAATATTCTATACTCTTCTTTTAAGTGCGTGGGTAGCATATCGTTATGCTCTACTACCCAAACCCCTTGCAGTAGCTGGAAAGGACTAATGATTTCTATTTTTTCTGCTGTGTTTTCCTGTGCAGACGCTAAACCAAAAGAGAACAATAGTATAAAAATACTAAGAATCAATTTTTTCATAACCTTTAAACCAGTTTCAACTATAAAGATAGTGATTTTGAAATTAATGTTGCTTTTAGTCGTTTATATAGTAAGAAACTATTTTCCTAAATCTTCTTCGGTTAATCCTCGAGCAAATAGTTTTGCTTTCAGTATTTCAAATTGTTCTTCCTCATGTATTCGGTTTTTATCTTCTACTAAGCCAATATTTAAAGAGTATCTACAGTTAAAGATTTCAATACCCACCAAAGAAATCTTTACTTTATTATTAATCCATTCGATAACCCCCAAATCAAAATTTCCGAATTTTTCTAAGTCTGTTTTAGTTGGTTCACCCAGTAAATCAGTGATATGATCTTTCAAGTAATGAAACCTTTTCATTCCATCATCATCATGCCCTATATTCTCTGTGATTTCAGTTATAGGATAATGCCAAAGCCAAAAATGTATTTCATAGTCTCAAGGTGGCACTCTTCACCATCAAGAATATTATGCTTTCCTAAGTACCAATTAACCCTATCTCCGCTATTTCTCCTTTGTTCTTTATACTTTCCAAGCTTGTTAAAGGGAGTATTCCAAGGAATAAATACACCTTTATCTTCAAGTAAAAGACCCTTTTGGAGGTTACTCCATACTTGTTGCCTCTTTATTTCTTTATTGCTAGAATAAGGATATGTATAAGTATAATTCAGCTTCTCTGTCTTTTTGAGAAGTGATAATAGCTCAGCGATTTTATCCTTAAATAGATGTAAAAGCATCATAATTTTGATGCAATTACTATAAAGCAACCGTTTCTTTTGAGGCTAAACGTTCTTTAATATCTAAGCGGTGTTTGCGTGCGGTATCTTGTGCAATATCATATCCTGCATCAGCATGGCGAATAACCCCCATAGCAGGGTCGTTATGTAACACACGGTACAGTCTGCGCTCAGCATCTTCAGTACCGTCTGCCAATATCACCATACCTGCGTGTATAGAATAGCCCATACCTACACCGCCGCCATGGTGAATACTTACCCAACTGGCACCCCCGGCAGTGTTTATTAATGAGTTAAGTATAGGCCAATCGGCAACGGCATCACTACCGTCTTTCATAGCTTCTGTTTCACGATTTGGCGATGCTACCGAGCCTGTATCTAAATGGTCTCTGCCAATAACTATTGGGGCTTTTACTTTACCCTCTTTAACCAAATTGTTAAAAGCAATACCAGCCTTTTCACGTTCGCCTTGTCCTAACCAGCAAATGCGGGCGGGCAAACCTTGAAACTCAATTTTTTCTTGAGCCATTTTTATCCAACGGTGCAAGCTTTCATGTTCAGGAAACAGCTCTAATAAAACACGGTCGGTTTCATAAATATCTTGTGGGTCTCCTGATAAGGCTGCCCAGCGGAAAGGCCCACGCCCTTCACAAAACTGCGGACGGATAAATGCCGGCACAAATCCGGGAAAATCAAAAGCGTTTTTCACTCCTTTTTCTAAGGCTCTTCCGCGAAGATTATTACCATAATCAAAAGTGATACTTCCTTTTTTCTGAAATTCAAGCATTAACTCTACATGGCGTGCCATACTCTCATAGCTTAGCTCTACATATTTATCAGGGTTTTCCTTTCTTAAACGGTCTGCCGCTTCAACATCTAAAGTGTGAGGAAAATATCCCACTAAGGGGTCGTGTGCACTGGTTTGGTCGGTAAGGCTATCAGGAATAACACCTCTGTCCATCATGCGTTGCAATAAATTTACTGCATTGGCTACAACCGCTATAGATACAGCTTTACCTTCTTCTTTGGCTTTTAATGCCATATCTATACCTTCATCAATATTGCGGGTCATTACATCGCAATAGCGGGTTTGCAAACGTTTGCGAACACGCCACTCTTCAACTTCAGCAGCTAGGCAAACTCCCTCATTCATAGTAATAGCAAGTGGCTGTGCACCTCCCATTCCGCCTAAGCCTGCGGTTACATTTAATGTGCCTTTAAGGGAACCGCCATAATGTTGGCGGGCTAGTTCTGCAAAAGTTTCATAAGTACCTTGTACAATACCTTGCGAGCCTATATATATCCAGCTACCGGCAGTCATTTGCCCGTACATCATCAATCCTTTTTTGTCTAACTCTCTAAAATGCTCCCAGTTTGCCCAGTTGGGTACCAACATACTGTTAGAGATAAGTACACGAGGGGCATCTTTATGGGTAGGTAAAATACCTACAGGCTTTCCGCTTTGTATAAGCAGGGTTTCATCTTCTTCTAAATCGCGTAGGGCTTTTACAATTAAGTCTAAGCTTTCCCAATTACGTGCAGCCTTACCTAAACCACCATATACTATAAGGTCTTCGGGGCGTTCTGCTACTTCACTGTCTAAGTTATTCATTAGCATGCGTAGGGCAGCCTCCTGTACCCAACCTTTACAACTAATTTCTGTTCCTCTCGGTATTTTTAAATCGTTTATACTTATCATATCCTAAATTCTTATTTCTTGTAACAGTATGGGGCAAAAATAGTTCAAATAATCAAAGGCTTTATAGTTAGGTATGGCATTTGTATATTTGCAATGGTGTTGCAACAAGAACATACAAAAGCAGTAGATACACTTAAAAGCCATAAGCTGCGTATCACAGAAACCCGAACTAAGGTTTTAGGCTTATTTATGAACGGACATTTAGCCCTGAAACAGTCTGATGTTGAAGATGCTTTGGGTACTAAGTACGACCGTGTTACTATTTATCGTACTTTAAATTCTTTTTTAGAAAGTGGCATTATCCATAAAATACCTGACGATAGCGGGGCTACTCAATATGCTTTGTGCGATAATTGTGATGCACACGAACACCATGATGAGCATATCCATTTTAAATGCACCAAGTGCAATAAGCTGGAGTGTTTAGACCACTATACCGTACCTAAATTTGAAGTTCCTTTAGGATATACTGTAGCCTCTGCCGATATGGTAGTAATAGGCATTTGTGCAGAGTGTACTTAGTCTTTTAGTTCTCTAGAAATTAAGTTCTCATATTGCTGAAACTTATAGTTTTCTGATGTTGCGTTTGAAGAACCAACAACATGCCGAATAATTTTTCCATTTTTATCTACAAGAAACTGTTGGGGAACTCCTTGAATATTTAAATGTGATGTGAGTTTTCCATCAACATCATAAAGTATTTTAATACCTTTATTAGCAAAATATTTATTTGTAAAGGCTTGTTTGTAAGTATCTATCCTGCCTGTATTTAGTAATATTACTTCAAAATTCTCTTTTTTAAATTTATCTTGTACTTTAGTAAGTAATGGTAATTGTTCGATACAAGGCAAGCAACTGTTTCTATAAAATTCAAATAGAATAATTTTGCCTTGTAAATTGCCAATATTAGTTTTAATTGAGTCTTTGTTTAAAAGTGCATGTGGCGGGGTGCCATTATATATATTTGTATTCAGTTTTGGTGATGTTAAGTTATCGATTAACTCATCCCAACGCCCTATTGAGTTGGCATAAATTATATTACTAATGGATACAAAAACAATAAAAACTATAACTATGTAAGTTTTTTTTAATGAATGGACTAAATAACCTAAGTAGAACGAAAGGGTTGCCCAAAAAGGTAGTAGAGGCAAATCATGCCAAAACATTATTTGATGAGAATTATATGTTGAAAGTATGATGTATAAAGAAGGCAAGAGTAATAAAATAACCTCTAGCAATTTTATTTTTTTTGATTTAACTATAAGACCTATAATAAAAAACAGAGTTGAAATTACTGTTGGTCTAAAGTATATATTTTCAATATAGCCGCTTCTAGTAAAACTCCATACTGTAACAACTCCAAATCCTAGAACTAATAAGATTATATATTTTAATATTTTTTTCATTTTAAATAGTTCCAGTTTAATTAAGTTTATTAACTGGAACAATTACGACACTGTAATTTACTATGGGATATTCAGTGCAATAGGGCATAAACCATCACAAGCCCACCTCCAAAAAGTGCCACAACCCGACTTTTTCTTTTTACATGAGTTTCTTTTTTCACAATCACCTAAAAAAGGGATGCACCAATCTGAACCAGAAGAACATTTACAATTATTATTATCATCCTCTTCAAATATATCATCATTTAAATAGTTGGGGTCAATGTCATCTAATGTATTTACTATTCTTTTAATAGTATTTTCATTGAAGTTCGGAATAGCTGATGCCACCCATGTTGGTTCAAATGTATTTTTAAAACTGATGTCTTCAGCACTCCCATCGGTGAATAAATTAATACTCAACTGGTTAAAAATACTATTCAAATCACTTAACTGTGCAGAGTTCCATACTGTTAATCCTAACACCTGGTTTTTCTTATCCAACCAAATATTATATTTCTCTGTGGGCGTACAAGTATTGTAAGTAGCTTTCCTTACTGATGGAGAAAGAGTTAGGAGATATGCTCTTGTAATTGTTGTTTTACGTTGAAAGGCTACTTTTTCATCACTATTATTAATTTGAGGTTCTGTTTCAGACTGAGTGGTTTTAGTGCAAGAACTCATTATTAATAGCCCGGCTATTAATAATGCAAATTGACTTTTTAATTGTTTCATTTCAAGAATTACTTAAGTTAATGAATTGATAATTACGCAATATCAATATTAAGTTTTAATTACTTAACTTTAATAAAACAAGTTTTAGTATTTCCGCTTATCTAATTTTTTTTAATACTAGTAATGATGTTTTTGGTAACATCGTTGCATAAAAAACCCCTTCACTTTGTAAGCAAAGGGGCTCAACCTATATACTAATTACAATTATGAAAAAGATTTAATCCCAGTGTACATGATACTCAACATCAGCATCGTTGTTTTTCAGGTCAAAGGCTTCAATAATTAATTCGTATTCACCTTTTGGCCAAGATGGATCAAAAACAATTTTCTCAGTAAAATTTTCTCCCGTCCCGCTTAAGTTTCCATCAATATCTACATAATTTTTTTCTGTTCCTTCATGTATAAGCTTAATTTCATAACTCTTCAAGCCTTTATCATCTCCTACAGTACCCTCAATTGTAATTTCATTACTATTTTTTAATTCTATTTCATTATTTGCATCAGGTGCAGGAGTGGTATTTACATTAAGAGTTGGGGCTATTAAATCTTCGGCGTTTTTTATTACTATTTCAGAAACAATAAAGTCAGCCTCATTGCCGGCTTTGTCAATTACTCGCATCGTAAAATCATAATTTCCAGCAGCTATATCAATGGGTAAAGTAATTTTAAAATTCAAATTAGCCGTTTTACCACTCAAATTAATAATACTGTCCCACTCAAAAGCAGGTGAGCCATTTTTCATGTGGGCATGTCCATCAAAGTTTTCGTGTATTTCTATCTTAGCCTGGCTAAGCTCAGTATCATCGTTAATGGTAGCTGAAATTGTAATATCATTCCCAGATGTAAACTCATCATCTTTTGAAGGGCTATTTAGCTGTACTGATGGCTTAGTGGTATCTTTTGGGCTGTTGTCATCATCTTTTTTACATGATGAGATACCTATTAATAGTAAGGCTGCAAGTGCTAAACTTAGTTTTTTCATTTCTATAGTTATTATTTTATATGACTCTTGTTTTTGAAACATTGTTGCAAATATAATTAAATGCAACAATGTTGCAAGTAAAAATGCATTTATCAAAGATTGATTATATTGAGGCTATAGATATTTTACATTAAGAGAAATATTTTTAAGTGCGATTACAACCCGCCAACCTTAAATACCGTTAATAACATAAACGACCTTCTCCACACGGGATGATTAGTGATAGTGAACTCATAAAAGGATGCATAAACAACGACAGGTTGTACCAAAAACACCTGTATGAAAAGTATGCCCGAAAAATGTTGACAGTGTGCCTATGCTACACTAGAGACAGTTATGAGGCTGAGAATATTTTGCAAGAAGGGTTTATAAAGGTATTTGAGAATTTAAAAAAATATAAGCCCGTAGGAAGTTTTGAAGGTTGGATTAGAAGAATAATAGTGAACACGGCTACCGATTACTATCGCAAAATGAAACGTGTGAAGTTTATAGAGGTTGATATAGATGAGGCAGGGCACAAAGTATCTACAATAGATATAGACCAATTTGCCACAGAAGATATAGTGAAGGCTATACAGAAATTGCCAGAGGGGGGGCGAATGGTATTTACCCTATTTGCCATAGAGGGGTATAGCCACGCAGAGATAGCTGAACAACTGGGGATTTCTGTAGGAACATCGAAATCTCAGTATGCCAGAGCAAGAACATTATTGCAAACTACACTAAAGAATAGTGAGAGAAATTTTTTTTTAAAACATAAAATACTTTAAAAACATAGCATAAGCTATATAGAGCAATGAAAATTGTTGATTTAAATAACTATGAAGAGAACGACGGCTTAAGAGACAAGTTGAGGAAGCGTATGGACACGCATGAACCTGAACTTTCTGATAGCGTGTGGGATAGAATTCACCATGAAATGGACAGGCGAGAGGCAAACCGTAAAAAACGTTTCTTGTGGTGGTTTTCTTCGGTAGCTGTTGTAATGCTTACCAGCGGTATTGTTTCTTTTTTGGTGTTAAGCAATGCCGATAAGCCAGAAGTAGTGGCACAGAATACCAAAGAAATAATTTTTTCTTCTCCTGATAACCCTAGTTCAGAAATAATCACATTATCGCAAGATGATGATGAGACTGATGATAACCTACCTAGTAAAACAGAAAATACATCAAATACAATTTCTAATTCAGGTTTGAGCAATAGAAATTTAGTTCCACCTGTACCGACACCTGTTAATTATAGTTCTGGGCAGGAGAATATACCTAACAACAGTGTAGAAACAGAAGATAATAGTACAACAAAAGAGCTTACTGAAAAATTAGAAACTAAAGGAGAAGAAGTTGTGCCTGATGCTACTACCGAGTCTTCTGAAAATGAAGATATAACTAAGAAAAATGAAAAAGAGCAAGCTATTGCTTTACCTGTTAAGAAAAAAGAGAAACAAGACGACAGCAAGAAGACTAAAAAAGCAAAAGCAGCCTCAAATTTTTTAAATAAGCGTTGGTTTGTTGGGATAAATTATAGCTTCAACCAAACATACCGTACTGTTACGGATATAACCCCTTCTTTTTTTTACCCTTCGGCAGAAGAACGCAACAAGTTTGAAAAAGCAGGATATAGTTCTAGCTACGGCTTAGAGTTTGGGTTTTATCCTATAAAAAACTTTTTTGTTAAATCAGGCTTGGGAATATTCAACTATAAAGAAAATGTTGAATATGATGTGAAGAAAAGACAGTACTTTCCGGGGGGAGGAATAGCAGTTATTTATGGGGATTATAAGGATAGTATAGCTGTTGGTAATAGTGTTAAAAAACAAAATACTTACCAATACATACAAATACCAATTGAAGTGGGCTATAGCAGAACCATTACACCCAGGTGGCAACTTTTTGTGAGTGGCGGGGCCGTTTTGAATATTTTACAGAATTACAGATATCACATGTATGAGTCATTTTACGAGAATGCTGTCATACCACCGGGTGTTGAAGAAAATTATGATGACATGTATACAAACTATGTAATGCTTAGTGGAGGTATAGGAGGGCAGTATGCATTATCGAGGAATTGGATGTTAAGCTTTGGTATAAATTACCGTAGGGCTGTAACATCAGCCGCCGACAAAAAATATGCAGTTGATGTAAGACCTTATTCACTGGGCGCATCAACGGGTTTGGCGTTTAGATTTTGAACTTTTGAGTAGAAAGTTATTGGTTAGGTGTTAGCCCTGAGGTAGTAAAATACCACAGGGCTTTTTGGCTAAACTTAATCGACTAATAAACTTTTTATTTCGACGACCAATGTTTATATTTGATATATCGTCTTATTAAAGACAAGACATGAAAAAATATATTTTACATATTGTTTTTTGCATAGCTTTCATTACTCCTGGCTTTGCTCAGATAGCTGAGGATAATGGCTTCATTGCAAATCAGTTATATGTAAAAATCATTCCTCCAACTGCACAATCTTTCGAAGTACAATATATACCTCACCCAGATAATCCTGATATGGGCAAAAGTGCATGGCAGGTAATAAAAAATTATGGGGGAATGAGTATGGTAAATGCCTTTTCAACTACCTATAAAGATTTGCAAAATGTGTATAAAGTAACTTTAAAAGAAGGTTCTGATATTGAAGCATTGTTGAATGCATTGGGCAAAAACCAAGATGTTGAGTATGTTGAGCGAATACCTGTTTACAATACAACTGCAAAACCTGTTGATTTAGATGAGGGCAAACAATGGTATTTCAAAACCATTAACATGGATAGGTCGTGGACTTCGGTACAACGTGTTTCATGGAGGCTAAAAACTATTGCCGTTATTGATAATGGTGTTCTCTACAATCATGAAGACTTGGTTGGTAGTATAGAACAGAATTTAGGAGATATTCCCGGAGATGGTATTGATAATGACGGTAACGGTTATATAGATGATTTTTATGGATGGAATGTTGCTGCAAATAATGGCGACCCAAGACCACATGATATACCTCAAAACCTGAGAAATGATGCCCGCTTTGAAAAATACGGCTGGCATGGAACCCATGTTGCCGGGGTTATAGCAGCTGGTATTGACAACAATAAGGGGATAGCATCTTTAGGTATAAATAATAAGGTACTTTGTATAAAAGCGGCGGGAGTAATAAATGGTAAACCTAACGATGCCATATTATACAACATTAATGAAGCCTTTAGATATGCTATAGATAGAAAGGTTGACATAATAAACTGCTCATTTGGGTCATCAAACCCCTCTATTGTAACGCAAGCAATTATAAATGAAGCAGCAAGTAAGGGCATTATAATTATTGCTGCAGGAGGGAACGGAGGAACTGATGAAGCATTTTATCCCGCAGCATACAATAATGTAATAGCTGTTGGTGCTACCACCCGTGATGATAAAATATTGGGTGAAAGTAATTATGGTAGCTATATTGATGTGATGGCACCCGGGCATGAAATTTACAGTACCGTTAGTACTAGTAATAATAGTTATGGATACTTATCGGGGACTTCAATGGCAGCGCCTATAGTATCAGGGATTGCGGGACTTATAATATCTATGGAGCCGCATTTGGCAAACCAAATTGAAGAAATTATTAAGGGAGGATGTGATAATATTGACTCTAAGAATCCAAACTTTAAAGGTAAAATGGGTGCAGGAAGGGTTAATGTAGACAGAAGTTATTTGTATATGGAAGGGCTGGTATCTGTAAAAGAGTTTCCAAACTATAAGAACTTTAGCGTTTACCCTAATCCTTCGTCAAATAACATATATATTCCCTTCAACGAAATTTCTATTTCAGGGCAACCCGTTTTAGTAAAAATATTAAATACGGTTGGTGCCCAAGTTGCCCAACAAGAAGTTAACTATCAAAACCAACCTGTTTCTGTAACACAATTGTCGCAAGGAATTTATCAAGTTGTTGTTACTAATATTAGTGGAGAGAACTATCGCTCTCGTTTGGTCGTAAATCGCTAGTTAGCCTTATTTACTTTATCCTTTATCGTAATTGGATTTACAGTATTTCATTTGTTTATATATTGGTGCTCACTTATTTTTAGAGCATGAAAAAAATCTTATTTAGTGCGCTACTTCTTATAGCGTTCACATTTTCACAAGCACAAACATTTACAAACAAAGAGGGTAGCAAGTATAAGTTTACTACTGTTAAAGATATTGAAGCTACAGCAGTAATGAGCCAAAACCGCAGTAGCACTTGTTGGAGTTACTCTTCGCTATCGTTTTTTGAGAGTGAGCTTATCCGAATGGGTAAACCTGCTGTGAAATTGGCACCTATGTATATAGTGCGTAAGGCTTATGAAGACAAAGTAGAGAAATATGTGCGTATGCACGGTACGATAAATCTTGCTGCAGGGGGTGCCTTTCACGATACAAAATATGTATGGGAAAAGTATGGTATTATTCCCTTAGAGTTGGATAGTAGTGATGAAATTACAGGCGATGAAAACCCTGTACACGGCGAGTTGGATGCGATGATAAAGGCCGCTGCTGATGTTATTATCAAAGCAAAAAATAATAGAAAACTAAGTAAGGTTTGGGAGAATAGTATTAAGGGAATTTTAGATGCCCATTTTGGTGAGGAGCCTAAAGAATTTGACTATAAAGGTAAAAAGTATACACCTAAAAGCTACGCAGAATCATTAGGGTTAAATATGGTCGATTACGTAGCCATAACCTCATTTAACCACCACCCTTTTTATAGTGAGTTTGCGCTTGAAGTGCCTGATAACTGGCAGTGGGGTACCTGCCATAATGTACCTTTAGATGAGTTTCAGCAAATTATGGATAATGCCCTTGGCAATGGCTATGGCGTTGCTTGGGCAGCAGATGTTAGCGAACTGGGCTTTAACTGGAAAGAAGGTTTGGCTATTGAGCCCGCAGCAGATTTAGGTAAAAGAGGTTCTGATGAATGGGCTGCTGCTTTTAAATCACCCGTAAAACAAAAAACAATTACGCAAGAACTTCGCCAACAGGCTTTTGATGATTATACCACACAAGACGACCATGGTATGCATTTTACAGGTATAGTAAACGACCAGCAGGGCAATGTATACTATAAAGTAAAAAACTCATGGGGAAGCTATAAAGGCAATAGTTGTGAGGGGTACCTGTATGCCTCTCGTGAGTACGTACTTTATAAGACTACAAATATCTTAGTTCATAAAGATGCTATACCTAGTGCAATTGCAACGAAAATGGGTTTAAAAAAATAGTAAACGCTTTATTCTAATATAAAAGCCCTATGCAACAGCAAAGGGGCTTTTTTTTGTAGCTCTAAAACACTTCGATATAGTAGTTACTCTGCATAAGTCAATTTTGAGATAGGAAAATACACTATAAATGCAACATTGTTGCATTTATAGTGTATTTTTGTCCCATTAAAAGAAGCAATGAGTAAACTATACGATACAATTATTATTGGTGGGAGCTATTCTGGTTTATCAGCAGCAATGTCATTAGGGCGGGCATTAAGAAACGTACTAATTATAGATGAGGGAAAACCCTGTAATATCCAAACACCTTATTCACACAATTTTATTACTCAAGATGGCAAAGCACCATTAGTTATAAAAGAAGAAGCTTTAGCACAAGTTTTAAAGTATAATACAGTTGAACTTAAAAAGGGTAAAGCTGTTTCAGTAGAAAAATTGGCTGAAGGAACCTTTAATATTATGAGCAGTGATGGGAAAGAATGGCAAACTGGGAAACTATTATTTGCTTCGGGAATTAAGGATATAATGCCAAATATTAAGGGATTTAAAGAGTGTTGGGGTATATCTATACTACATTGCCCTTATTGCCATGGTTATGAAGTAAAGGCCCTTGAGACAGGAGTTTTGGCTAAAGGAGATATAGGATTTGAATTTACTAAAATGATAAGTAACTGGACGAATAAATTAACACTATACACTAACGGTGAAGATGATTTAAGTAAAGAGCAGAGAGAAAAATTAGAAACCAATGATATAATGTTAGACAAAAGAAAAATACAAGAATTTGTGCATGATAGAGGTAACCTGAAAAGGGTTGTATTTAAGGATGGAAACCATGTGGATTTAACAGTAATGTATGCCAATGTTGAGACAAAACAACATTGTGATTTTCCTGAGCTTTTAGGTTGCGAGTTTACTGAATCTGGTCTTATAGAAGTTAACGGGTTTCAACAAACAAGTATTGCAGGGGTTTATGCCGCAGGCGATTGCGCTTCAATGTTTAGGTCAGTAGCTCTCTCTGTTTCATCGGGTTCGGTTGCCGGAGCAGCCATTAACCATGAATTAATTAACGAAAGTTTTTAGCCTTATTTTTTTTCCAAAACAGGAATAATAACCGTAACTACTACGTTTCTGCCCGGTTCTGGCAAGTTAAGAAAACGCCAACGGCTAAGGTGGTTTAAATAGCGTACATCCGTTAAGTTTTGTACTTGTAAATAAACGGTAGCTCGTTTTTTTCCTTTAGTTTCAATTTCAAAACCAGCACCTGCATTCCATAATTGATAGGCAGGTGTGGTTAGCTCATTTCTATCGGTACGGTTTTGAGCTGTAATATAATTGTGGCTAAGCTGTATAAATAGACCCTTAATATTTCTCCCCACCTTCGGTAATTCCCACTCAACTTCGCTTTTTAGCGAGGGTGGGGGGGTAAATGGCAATGGTAAATCTTCACTAACATTATAAGTTCTTACCAAGTCTCCCGTAAGAGATAAGTGTAAATGCTTAGTTGGGTGGTACTCTGCAGTGAATTCACCACCGCTATAAATTGCCTCGGCTTGGGTAAACTGGTATATCTGCCCACCCTCGGGCAAGAAAGAAAAACGGGCTGTTGGGCGTAAATAAATATAATTGGTAAAGTAGTTAAAGAAGGGGCTAAAACTAAATAAGAACTTTTCTTTTTCTACGGAGATAACTACATCGGTTTGGTAGCCGTTTTCAGGTAATAAACTGCTATCACCTACCTCGTGCCGAAAACTGCCATGGTGCAGTCCGTTTACACTTAATTCTTGCGGTGTAGGCATACGGAAAGACTTACCAAAGTTTAGTTTAAAACTCCAATAATTATTAGGGTTGTATGCAGCACCAATGCTACCGCTCCAGCTATAAAAATCTCTATTAATATCAGGATTACGTTGAGTATAGCCTTTAATTGTGGTGGCGTTTTGCCAAACAGGTTGCAGGTGGCGTTCTATAGCTACATTACCATAATCGAAACGAAGACCTGCATTGGCTATAAATTTACGGCTTATATGCCATTTTTCTACTGCAAAGGCACCTATGTTAAAGGCATCAAAATTAGGGAGCAGAAACTCAAACCCACCAAAACGGTTTTGCTGGTAGCTGCTACTAATGCCATATACACCATCCAGTACTTTTAAGGTTTTAGCATGGTAGCGAATATTGGTACTAAAAGTTTGTAGTCTTAGACTATGAGCGGTAGTGCTATTTATTTGCGGCCCCACACCATGCGCATGCGGACTAGAGTTTTCATTGCGTAAGTTGTTTTGGTAGCCTGCATCAATCTCCATCCAGTTTTTACCAATTTGTATATTGGTGTTAGAGATAATTTTAAAGTGGTTTATATCTTGGTTAGGTAAAGCAATATTGCGTTCATCACCATCAGGAGTTAGTTGGTAAGCTCTTGGAATACCTAAAGCACCGCTAAAAATACCTATTTGTTGGTTGTAGTTACTTATAGTTATATGGCTGTAGCCCCAGTTTTTATTTACCCCCAACATTAGCGAGGCATGGCGTTCTCTACCCGCTGTATTTTTCAGTTTTTGGTTATAGATGGGCAATACAAAACGGTTGTATACAAAACTATCGGCTGGTACATTATAATCACCATAATCTAGGGCTGTAAGTCTTGCTCTATATACAAACCCCTTGTGGTTTCCCTTTGCTTGTGCAGAAACACCGTATGTATTATTTACACTTTTGTAGTTGGTAAGAAAAGCCGCGCTGTGGCTACCCTCCATAGGGCTAACAGGATGTTTAAGGTTTACCACACCGCCAATAGCATCAGACCCGTAAACTAATGAAGCAGGACCTTTTAATATTTCTATTTGTTCAACGGCAAACTGGTCTATCTCTAAACCGTGGTCGCCGCCCCATTGTTGCCCTTGTTGTTTTATGCCATTATCTGCCACTGCAACACGGTTAAAACTCATTCCCCGAATAACAGGTTTAGAAACACCTGTACCCATATTAATGCTATTAATACCAGGCAGCTTATCTAATGAGTTCATTAGCGTGGTACCCATATTTTTTTGTAGGTAACCTTCATCAACAGCAATTAACTCTACAGAGCTTTCTTGTTGTGATAGTTTTAGAACGTTACTCTCTATTACTACCTCATTTACTTCTAAACTAGTGGGTACAAGTGTTACAGTTAGCTGTACATCTTCATCGGCTATTATAACGTCTCGGGCAGCAGGCTTATAACCAATCATACGGATATGTATGTGATACCGCCCGTTTTTTACATTTTTTATGGTGAAGTTGCCTAAAGAATCTACACCCACGCCTTGCTGTGTTTCGTGCAGATATACTGAAGCCGCAAAAGCAGGTTCCTTATTCTCTATTAATACCTTACCACTAATTTTGTATTGGGCAGACAGTAAGGTAGTTATGAGAATAAAAAAGAGTAGTAGTATATATTTGCTCTTTGCCAACTTTATAAAAGACGACAAAAATACCCTAAATGCAAGTATGTTGCAAAAATTAATCTGTGTACGAGTGCTCAGGACAATCTATTCGCAATTTATCCTTTGGCAATTTTTGCTTAAGAAGATTACAATAACCGCCACCTGTATTTTGGTAGTACTCGCAGGTTAAGCACATTCTTTGTAGGGTGATTATGCTACTTTTGGTTAATTTATAAATTAGCTCTACCAATGCATTAAATAAATCTTCCTTTTGGGTTTGTGATAGTTGACTAATAGGCTTTTGTAAAGGGAGAATAAAGTTTGATGTTTTGTAAGCCAGCTTCTTACCTTTTGGAGTTAGTGTAAGTGAATAGCTTCTAGTATCTAAAGGGTCTGCATTTTTTTCTATTAGTTTTTTTTGTGAAAGAGCCTTTACTGCATCACTTATAGTCGCTTTAGTTAAGTTAAACTCTTTGGCCAGGTATCCCACCTTGCAGTATTGATTTTGTGTATGGAAGGCTAAGAAGATTAGTATTTGCATTTGTATAGGGCTTAAAGTATGCTCCTTTGCTTCATCCCAAAGAGCTACTCTAAATGCTTCTGAAACTCTTTCTAAAGCCACCACAATTTTGCTGTCTAAACTAGAGTTTTGTACATTTAAGTTAAAAGCTGTTTCATCCATAAAAGTAATGCAGAGTATAATACCCTGCATTACAAAGTTAGTAGTCCTAACTATTAAAATCAAAATTTTAGAATTCTCCCTCGTTAATGTACGGATGGCACCATAACAGCGTAGTTAATGTTATGGCTTTAAACCATGCAGTATGCATAGCTTCAACCTCATCTTGGGTATGGCCTTTTTTGGCAAGAAACGGCTTTATGGTTGCTGTTATTGGGAAGATAAATGCTACCATATATCTGAAATGGACTATAGGAGTAGCATCTACAGTGTCTGTTTTATTTTTCTTTATAGAGTGGTGGCGAAGAGCAATTTCATGCTGGTAATTAAGCCAATCTTGATTATAGGTACGATTACATAGGTCTAGAATCCATTGTTTAAATCTTTCGCGTACTTTATTTAAGTAATCTTCATCAGGTGAACTATTTTTACCAAAATAGCTTATCAAATGTTTATGGCTATCTACAAAACCATACCATACATCTAATACATCATCAGTTTGGTCTGCTAAAACCACCCCTGCCTTTTTAAGTTGCAACTCGTCTTCTTCTGTAAATAAAACTGTTTGTTTAAGAAGGTCTAAATCTTCAAGTGTAATGGGTGAAGTAGCTACTTGCCCATAAGTGTAGCCATGAATGTTTTTTTGTGTTGTCATAGTGTTATAAGATTAATTTCGTTTTCAAATATAGTTAGGATTCCTAACTATATTTGAAAACGAAATTTTTTCATCTTGAATATTACTAGCAAGAAAACTTAGTATAATAGTGGTTATAAGAGAGGTACAATTAATGAATACCTATGAAAAAATAACCTGCTACCGCTCTATCTTAAACTTAACTGTTAAAGAAAACAAATTGTTATATAAGCCAACCACTCTTTGCGATAGTGAATTATCTACAAAAACAGTACGCCAATCATCTCTGGCTTGTGAACGAATAGAGTATTGGTAGCGAAGCTGTACAGCCGTTTTTTCATTAATTTCATAAACTGCTCCCAATAAAAACTGGTTGTCGAATTTTTTAAACTGGTCTGTAAAATCTTGGTTACCCGTAAAGTCTTGTACTTCTGCTTTTAACAATACCCCACCCGCAAAACCAAACTGGAAACTAAACTTTTTATATGTATATGCTGCAAATAAAGGAACCTCAATATAGTTTATTCTATACCTGTCAAAAGTTGATGAAGAATTGATAGTATCTTGGCTAGTAGTGCGCACTGCTCCCTTTTGTGAATATAAAAACTCTAACCCCCCACTCCATTTTTCATTAAAGGAGTAGCTAATCCAAAAACCACCGTTTAGCCCTACTTTGTTATAACCCGATAGTCTATCACCATCTAGTTGAGAGAAATTTAAACCGCCTACGACTCCTCCATCAAACTTTTGGGCATTAACACCTAAAAAGCAAACAAGTGCAAAAAGTAACAGGCTTAGTTTTCTCATTTCTGCATAAATTTAATACTAGCTTCTATATGTGAGTGCATGTAGGTATCATTAGTAATAAAAGGAACTACCTGGCGGTAGTGCTCTCTTAGTTTTTCTATTTGGGTTGATGATTTTATGTCTTTTCTAAAATCTAAAGCTTGCATAGCAGTAAATAACTCAATAGCTAAAATACGCTCTACATTTTGCACCACTTTAAATGCCTTGGTAGCAGCATTTGCCCCCATACTTACATGGTCTTCTTGCCCGTTTGATGAGGTAATACTATCTATAGATGCTGGGGTACAATATTGTTTGTTTTGGCTCACCATACTGGCGGCAGTGTATTGCGGTATCATAAAACCCGAATTAACCCCGGGATTAGCTACTAAAAATTCAGGCAAACCCCGCTGACCGCTTACTAACAGATAAGTTCTTCGTTCTGATATATTACCTAACTCTGCCGTTGCTATTGCTAAATAATCTAATGGTAATGCAATGGGTTGCCCGTGGAAGTTACCCCCCGAAAGTGTGTCGCCCTCATCAGGGAAAATCAGGGGGTTATCTGTTACACTATTAATTTCTGTATGAATGGCTTGTTTTATATAGGCTAAGGCATCTTTACTAGCACCATGTACTTGTGGCATGCAACGGAAAGAGTAGGGGTCTTGCACTGCTTTACCTTCTTGTTTTACAATTTCACTGTCTATTAATAACTCACCAAAATAGGTAGCAGTATGCATATGCCCCTCATGTGGGCGAATACGGGCTATGCGCTTATCAAATGCCTTTAAGTTACCGTTAAAGGCTTCAAAACTAACAGCGCCAATAGTATCTGCCCAAAGGGTAAGCTGCTGAGCTTTTAAAACAGTGTAGCAACCGTAGGCACTCATAAATTGTGTACCGTTTATTAGCCCTATACCTTCTTTTGCCTGTAGCACTATATTGGGTTTACCTACTATTTTATTAGCCTCGCTACCGTGTAGTTTTTTCCCTTTATGATAGATTTCACCTTCACCTAAAAGGGGTAAACTTAGGTGGGCCAGAGGTGCTAAATCTCCCGATGCACCTAAACTACCTTGCTGGTACACCACGGGAGTAATATCGTGATTGAAATAATCTATAAGCCGTTGTACTGTTTCCAATTGCACGCCCGAATACCCGTAACTAAGCGACTGTGCTTTTAGCACCAACATTAGTTTTACAATTTCTTGAGGAACTTCATCCCCTGTTCCACAAGCATGAGATACAAGCAGGTTGTATTGCAGTTGATTTAGCTCATCATTACTAATTTGGTTTTTATACAGCGAGCCAAAACCTGTATTGATACCGTAGATAGGCTTATCGTTATTTTTAAGTTTGTTTTCTAAAAACTCACGGCTTTTGGTTATACGTGCTGTTGCCGCTTTTGATAACTCTACTTGTGCCCCCTCTTGTTGCAGGGTGTATATATTTTCTAAGGTTAAAAATTTATCTATTTGGTGTTTGCTCACGGTGCTTTGGTTGTTAGTTCTTAGTTACTTGTTATTAGGTTATAGTTCTGTGTTTTGAGTTTAAAGTTTCAGGTTCAATGTTAAATGTCCTTTATACCTTATACTTACTACCTTCTACTATTTTCAATTCTTAATTAAGGCAATAGCTTCATCAATGGTATAGCTGCCTTGCTCTCCGCTTTTTAGGTTTTTTAGGGTAAGCTGCCCGCTTTCCATTTCGCTTTCACCAATAATTACAGCAAAAGGTATTTGGTTTTTATTAGCAAAATCTAGCTGTTTTTTTAGCTTGGCATTAGTGGGATAAATTTCTGTATTTATACCCGCTTGTCTTGCTTTTACAGCTAAAGGAATGGCATAATCAATACCTTCACTTGTCATGCAGCAAAATAGCAGTTGCGTAAAATTACCATTTTGTTGCGGGAAGAGGTTTAGGGCATCCATTACATCGTAAATTCTATCTGCCCCAAAAGAAATGCCCACACCGGAAACTCCTTTCAATCCGAAAATCCCCGTAAGGTCGTCATACCGTCCACCACCACCAATGCTCCCCATTGGGGTATCGTTGGCAGTGACTTCAAAAATGGCTCCCGTATAGTAGTTTAATCCTCGCGCGAGGGTAAGGTCAAGGTTCAGTTTAGTAAAGTCAAAGTTGGTTGCTTGTAAATATTTCCAAACCGTTTCCAGTTCTTCAATCCCTTTTTTACCGTCTTCACTAGTTTCTAGAGTTGTTTTAAGATAGGCTAATGTGGCTGTATTATCTCCCTTAAAGTTTATAATTTCTATAGCTTTTTTGGCTTGCTCATTAGTAAAACCTTTTTCTAAAAGTTCTTTTTCTACACCCTCAGCACCAATTTTATCCAACTTATCAATAGCTACTGTTAAAGGAGTAAGTTTATCTTCAACACCAATAGCTTGGGCAATGCCCATAAGTACTTTGCGGTTGTTAATTTTTATGGTAACGTTTATGCCCAGCTGCTCAAAAGCTTCGGCATAAATCATTACTAAATCAGCTTCATTTAAAAGAGAGTCAGAGCCGATAATATCGGCATCGCATTGATAAAACTCACGGTAACGCCCTTTTTGGGGTCTATCAGCACGCCAAACGGGCTGCATTTGGTAGCGGCGGAAAGGGAAAGTAATATGAGTTTGGTTCATCACTACATAGCGGGCAATAGGTACGGTAAGGTCATAACGTAAGCCTTTTTCACTTATTTGTGATATCAGCTTATTGCTGTTGCGTTCATTCCAATCTTGTTCTTTTGCTTTTTTTGCGAAATCGCCTGAGTTAAGCACTTTGAATAATAGAGTATCACCTTCGTCGCCATATTTACCCGTAAGGGTATTCAAGTTTTCCATACTTGGTGTTTCTATAGGCATAAAGCCATAGCGTTGAAACACCTGCTCTATAGTATTGAAAATATAGCGGCGGCGGGCGACTTCAATAGGTGAGAAGTCTCGGGTTCCTTTAGGTATTGATGGTTTTTGCATTACTCTGGGCAAAAGTAATTAAATTTGATTGTTGGCGTTTTATACTTACCGTTGAATATATTTTCGTATAAAATTATCGAAATATTTTTCTTATTTCGGTTGAAATAAGTATAATTATTTATCAATTCATTTAAAATTTTAGACTATGAAAAAAATTGCATTAATCACTTTAATTTCATTTTTCAGTATCACATACTCTTATGCGTGGGTCAAAACTACTACTACAAAGACGAATGGAGGGCTGTTCGGGTATTCTTCTATTCAAGAACAATTAAGTGGACCCCCTACTTCTACAAACTGCACTTTTACTTTAAAATGTTGGGACCCAGGGTGGACAAAATGTAAATTTATTTATTATGATATTGCCAGTACATCTCAATATGGTTGTCAGTCGATTGTGATAAATAACCAAGGAGATGATGATTGGTGGGATGTTTTAAATGATGATATTAATAATCAAATTACTAATGGTCATTCAAGCGGTACTTTTGTGAGACAGGATATACAAATAACACACCCCACAACTAACAACCTTGAAAATGCAGTAGTAACTTGGTCTTACTCTAGCTCTAATGATATTCTTGAAATGACGGTTTACAGTTATGGAGAAGCACAAGGTTTGGGAGTCATTTAAAGTAAAAACTATCAAAACAATATAATTATGAAAAAAGTAATAACATTAGTAACCGTTTCCCTAATATTTTTGGGTGAAGCAAATGCTTGGATAAAAATAAATTATCAAAAAGATAGGTGGAGACTTTTTGGGTATAAAAATGTACAAGAGAATTTTTCAAAATCAGGGACAAACTGTTCTTTTAGCTTGAACTGTAATAATCCTGGATTAAGCAGATGTAAATTTACTACTTATGACATTGAAAATCCTTCCTTATATGGCTGCCAAGCCATTGTAGTTAATAATTCCAGCGATAATGATTGGGCAGGAGTGTTAGATACTGATATAAAGGCTCAAATTGCAAATGGTAATAACAGTGGAACATTTGTTAGACAAGATATACAAATAACGCATCCAACAACCAATAATTCAGAAAATGCGGTTGCGGTATGGTCTTATACTGCTGCCACAGATATAATAGAAATTTATATTTATAGCTACAATGAGGCTGTTGAGTTAGATATTATATGAAAGGATTAATATTTTTAATAACGCTACGGTTAGTCTTTATAACTGTAGCGTTATTGTATTCGGTTAGTTGTTTTTCTCAAGGCTGCCATGAAACAGAATTTTCAGATTTTTCAGTTTTAGGATATAAAGGCAACCCCTTTAATGAGAACTATATTATTAGACAAAAAGGAGATAAAATTTATGCTGTGAAAACAGGTAATACTGCTTTTCTTATACAAAGTATTAGAGAGTTTGATACATTATGGGTTTATAATATAAAAACGAAAAATATTAGTTTTTTCAAAGTGTCTAGTCAAGACATGAAGAGGAAGTTTAAAAACGATACTGGTAAAGATTTTTATATTAGTAATGACGGCAAACTTTATGTTCAGACTTATAGGTCAATTCACATTTACATTAAAAATGATAATGGTTTCAATTTTTTTAAATCAATAAAACCAAAATTTTCTTACTCATATATTTTAGGCGAAATTGGAAAGTTTCTGATATTATATGAAGGTTATAATTATCACCCTTTAGACCAAAGAGAAAAGGTTATTATCTCAAAGTTTTCTACAGTGAGTGATAAAGTTGTGAAGTCTATTTACCCCAAAATGCTTGGGGTTGAGTTAACCCACTCAAATAAACGCTTTTGTGATATATATAAAAATACTATTCTTTTTGCACAGCCCTTTAGCGATACTATTTGCATTTATAACAGTGAGTTGGAACGTATTGGCAATATTGAACTTAAACACAAAGTTGACTCTACAATAAAGATAAACTATAAAGAATATAGCACCGACCAAATACAGAAACTATTAATGGAGGATTATCTGTATAAAAGGAACATTAAAGTTGATGTATTTGGAGATACTTTATTAGTTCTTTTTAAAAAGAAGTTTCAAAACTTTAGGGGTAGTGTTTGGTTTGATGTATACACTCATAAAAACAACACTTGGCAGTTAACAGATACTTCAAAGTTTATATCGTTTACGTTTGACAGTACTAAGAAGGTAACACCAACAACTACCTATGTGCCTTACATTATAGATAATAACCAAATTATAGTATATGAAGGTAATATGTATGAACTAATTAATAAGCATATTGAAATAGGAAAACCCATTTCATATAAAGAATATAACAACCTTGTTGATGTAGCATTTTATGAAAATACTTTTAAAGTAGCATTGCAAAAGCAGCCTTTAAAGTGTTTATTAAATCCTTAATTATAAATCAATTGAAAAAGTAATTAAATTTGATACTAACATTTTGGCATCTAATGATGTCTTATAGAAAAAGACTTAATTTATACTCAATAATAAAAATGAAAAAAGTATTACTTAGTGCATTTGCTATAATGCTAATTTTCTCAGCTTGTAAGCCGGAAGACAACACAGTTGAGCCTACTACAACACCAGACCCAAATAATGGAGGTGGTAATGAACCACAAGAAATTGTAGTACCTGAAGTTAACATGTCTATGGTAACTAAAGTAACAGGGTCTCTTTGCCCTCCTTGCGGAAGTTGGGGATGGACTGCTTTTGAAAGCCTAATTAACACGAATAAAGATGATGCATTTTTTGTAGGGGCTTATAGTGATAACTACGTAGCCAGATTGTTTATTACTGATGAGGCAGAAACTATGGAACGTGCTTGGGGAGTTACGGGTTTCCCAACATTTGCAGCCAATGGAATGCCTCAACTAGACCGTAATAGTGGAGTGAATGTTCAAAGCGAAATTAGTAAAACCAATGCTGTTGTAGCTTCACACAAATCAGGTGAAGTATTTGTGAATAGTGGCTTCCGTACTAGTGTTGATGCTAATAATATGATGACTATTGAAACCAAAACTAAATTTTTCAAAGATGTAGGCGGTGATGTTTTTGTTGCTGTTTATGTTATTGAAGACAAAGTTATTGGTGCCCAAAGCGGTCATCCTGATGGTGCTAATGCTTCTCACCACTATGTATTACGTGGTGCTGCTAAACTGGATGGTGCTGCAAAAGCTGAGACATGGGGATACCAAATAGGTAACCCGGGTACTACTATTACTCCTGCAAATACTGAAGTAGAAAACACTTTTACTATTGATGTAAGCGGATACGACCAAGCTAATACATCCGTAGCAGTTGTTGTTTATAGAAAAGTAGGTGTGCGTTACCAATTTTTAAATGCGTATAGCAATCAAAAATAAAAATCATAAAAACAATAAATTAAGCCTCGCCTACAGCGGGGCTTTTTTTGTACATTGGTGTAGGAGCAATACCTATCTTTGTGCGCTGAAAAATCAGGATTTGTGTTTTGAATAGAGTAGCAAAATCTCTCCCTTTTGTAATTTTAATATTAGTTTACATTCTAGCTCTTTTTATCGATGTAATGGACGTTGATTCATCTCAGTATGCTGCTATGGCTATGGAGATGGTACAAAACAACAGCTATTTAGAGATTACTGACCAAGGAAGAAATTATTTAGATAAGCCCCCATTATTATTTTGGCTTTCAGCATTCTCATATCAATTATTTGGTATGAGCAATGCAACTTTCAAATTGCCTTCTATGCTATTTGCATTGTTGGGAATATTATCTACCTATAGACTGGCAAAGCTGTACTATGGTGAAAAAGTTAGCTATTGGGCAGCACTGATTGTGGGTAGTACGCAAGCCTTTTTTTTAATGGTAAATGATGTGCGTACCGACCTGATGCTTACCGGGGCTGTAATTTTTGCCGTTTGGCAAATAGCTGAATATATTGAGAAAAAGCAGTGGTATAATTTTGTTTTGGGCTTTGTGGGGATAGGGTTGGCTATGTTGGCAAAAGGGCCTATTGGCTTGGTGTTACTGGCTATGGCATTGGGCATACATTTGGTTTTGTTAAGAGATTGGAAAACTATTTTTAAGTGGCAATGGCTGGCTGGGTTGGTTATAATAGGTATTGTTTTGCTGCCTATGATGATAGGACTTTACACTCAGTATGATAGTAACCCAACGGTTGAAGTTAATGGAAAAGTAGGAGAATCAGGCTTGAAATTTTATTTCTGGACACAAAGCTTCGGACGGATAACGGGTGAAAATGTGTGGGATAATAATGCAGGACCTCTATTTTTAACCGAGTCAACTTTATGGGCTTTTTTACCGTGGACAATCCTTCTTTTTTCAGCGTGGATAGGTGGCTGGTTTAAAATTATAAAAGCAAAGTTTAAAATTGAAAAAGGGCAGGAGGCAATAACTATCGGCACGTTTACTTTTGCATTGTTGGCTTTAAGTAAAAGCAGCTATCAGCTACCTCACTACATATTTGTAGCCTATCCTTTTGCAGCTATTTTCACAGCCAAGTGGGCTATTTGTGTTTTAGAGCATAGTTGGCAATGGGCTAAAAATACCATTAAAATAACACAAATAATTATCTCTATTCTGATATGGGGAGCTATAGCCGGATTATTTTATGTTTTTGCTCCCAGTAATGTATTATTACCAGCCATATTAGTGGTGGGACTAATAATGGTACTATATTATTTGGCTAAAAATTTCAATAAACCCACAGCGGTGTTACAAGCAAGCTTCATTAGCATTTGCTTTTTTAACCTAGCAATGAATACCCATTTTTACCCCAAGCTTTTAAATTATCAGGCGTTTAGTGTTGGAGGCAAGTATATAAACAGCAAAGTTTCTGATGAAAAAATAAACAACGAGAACTTTATTATATTTCCTATGGGTGCAGCACACTCACTTGATTTTTATACAGGTTGGATAGTCCGAAGTATATGGAGTGAGCATTATTTTAGCAATTTTAAAAATGGTGATATAGTGTGGGTATATACTAACGAGAAAGGTAAAGAAAGACTAAAAAAACAATTGCCTGAATATGAAATTGTTGAGGATAAGCACATGCACTTTTATAAACCTGCAGAGTTACGTATTGAGTTTTTAAACCCTGAAACCAGAATAAATACCTTAAAGAACCACTACATTTTAAAAGTAAAAATTAAACAGCAAGAAAAAGTTGATTTTTCTAAATTCTTGGTGCAGAAAAAATACAATTAGCTTTATTATTTCCAGTGAGGTAAATCTATTGTTGCACTAAAATAAATCATTCTACCCACACGGGGGCCACCATACACTTGTATAACTTTATTATTTAGCAGATTACTGGCACCAAACTTAAAGGTGGTATATATACGGCTTACTTTATAGTTTATTTGTGCGTCAACCATATCATAAGTAGGAACAAAGCCTGTAAACTGTGGTGAACCTTCAAAAGTAAAACCTTCAACCCACCTGTAATTAATGCTATACCCCCAGTTACGTATATGTTTACTACCGATTTTGGTGTTTATTTCTCTTCCGTTTATTCCAATATTAAATTTATGCTCGGGGGTATTAAAAGCCGGTATTATAGGATCCGTGCTTCCTTGCCTATCTAAAACATTCCAACTGTAATTGCCTGCAAAATTTATCCAAGATTTGATGTAATAGTTCACACCTACCGAAAACCCTGTAGTTGTAACTAAATCTTTTGAGTTTGTGGTAACCCTAAATACATCGGTTTTGGTGGGGAAGTTTGTATTGGAATCAATTTCTAAATCCATACCGATTTTAAATCCTAAAAAGTCTTGGTATACACTATAATAATAGCTGGCATCAATAAATAATTTTTTACCTATTGTAGTTCTGTACCCTACTTCGGCTGTCCGTACACGTTCAGGTTTTACTGCATCTACATTAAAAAAGTCTAAGTCATTTCGGTTCAAGGTATTCAGATATGTTAAAAAAGACTCAACTGTTACCAAATTACTATATCCCTCTAAATTTCCTATAAGGGTTGCTCTACCCACATTTAAAAAGAAATATTGGTCGGTAAGTGTGGGGTTACGGATTGCCGAGGCAAATGAAAACCTGAAAATATTTTTGTTTTGCACATATACGGCGGTAAAAGCAGGAGAAAACAAGTGGTCAAAATTCTGGTTTTTATCCATACGTAATGTGGCACTTAGTTTTAGTTTTTCATCCAAAACTTTTTTCTCTAAGCCCGTATATACTCCATATTCAAAATTACTAATCCGTTCGCCTGCCGTATCAATAAATAAAGTTCCTTGTGAGAAGGGCCTATACAGTCGGGCACTTGCACCAAAGCGTATATCAGCAAATTTTGGGTTAAAAATATATTCTCCTTGTGCATGGTAAAGAGCTGATTTATCAAAAAAGCGTGAACCCCCTTCTGTAACTTTGGTTGAAGTAATAGCATTGAAAGCAGAGTCGAAGGCTCTTGAACCCGGTGCAAAACGTTCTGCAATATTTATATTTTCATTATCAGCAAAAGTTCTGGTTTCTGCATGCCATTTCACAAATGAGTCATAATAATTGTTTTGAACAAACTCTTGCCTACGACGGGCCAGTGTTGTATCTCCCGGTTGAAAAGGAGGAAAGCCCGGCAAAGCCCTCACGCGGCTATCAATATTCTGGTTCCAGTAGTTTGCATAGTCTAAACTCCACTGCACATCGGCTTTAGAGTTGTCTTGCAACAGTAAGGCAGTTCTAAACGCATCGTATGAGTTTCCTGCATCCTCATGTGTGGCATAAACTCTGAAAAAATATTTTTTATTTTTTCTTATCTCTAATCTATTCTGAAAGAAAAGAATATCACGCAAACTGAAACGGTTATCTCCCTGATACACGGTAGTACCTGTACCAAAGTTAAAAGCATAAATCAACTCAACATCTTTTTTTATTTTATAATGGGCTGCCAAGCTACTTTTAAAATTTCGGGTATCGTAGTCTACAATATCAATTTCTTTGTAGCCTGTTCGGTAGTATACACCCAGCCCGGGAACAGATAATTGCCCAGAACGGTCGTTTCGTTGCTGGTATTCATCACCATAAACATTAACTGCATCCCAACCACCGGGGTTGCCAAATGGAGAGCGAGATTGAGGGGTAGCTTCATAATTTTCAGCTTCCCAGTCATCGGCACGTAAAGCAAAAAGATTTACTTTATAAGCAAATTTATCTTCGCCCTTTTTATTTTTAAAAGATTGTGCAAAACGCACTGCCATTTCTCCCAAATTTCTTTCACCCACTTTCACTTGTGCAGTAATTCCTTGGTGGTCGAAAGGGTTTTTGGTAGTCATATTAATCACTCCATTAAACGCATTGGGACCATAATATGCACCACTGGCACCCACAATTAAATCTACTTTTAATACATCCAGCTCAGGCGCACCTAAAAAATTACCGAGTGAGAAATTAAGACCCGGAGCTTGGTTATCAACTCCATCTATCAGCTGTAATGAACGTACCGGAGATGTACTATTAAATCCTCTGGTATTAATTACTTTAAAACCAATACTTGCAGCGGTTAAGTCTACCCCTTTTAAATGCGAAAGACCTTCATAAAAATTGGCTGCAGGGGTTTCTTTAATAGAGATTAAATCTAGCGATTCAATGGTTAAAGGCGCTTGCTTTTGCTTTTCTGAAATTCGCATTTCAGTTACTTCAACTTCACCAACATTAACCACATTTGGGACTAGTCTTATTGTAATATTTTTTTTTGTATTTGTTATATTAATTTCTCGGTTAACATAACCTGTATAACTAATTACTAAAGCTGTAGGTAGCTGTGAAATGCTTAGTTTAAAATTTCCATTATAATCGGTAGTAGTACCTTTTGATGAGTTTTTTATTAAGATGGATGCTCCAATTAATTCTTCATTAGTTTCAGCATCTTTTACTTTACCTTTTAGTATTTGCTGGGCACTAAGTATTGAAGCTCCCCATATAAAAAGTAGGGTAGTAAAAATATACCTCATTAGCCTTGGTTGCGGTTAGTTGTTGTAAATATAAAGTAAACAAGCAAAAATGCATTCAGAATGTTTGCCCACAAAAGTTTACTAATTATTATTTTCTCTATACCACATAATTAAGTCTGTTTGTGGCATGGCACCAGTAAAGCCTAACTGGCGCATAAAGCCAATAATTTGTCCGCGATGAAAAGCACTGTGGTGGGTGAGCTGTAATAATATTTGGTATATAGGCTGTGTAAATTGGGTTCCTCTAAAATTGGTATACTCAATTTCAGTAGCCAGATAATCTTCTGTTTTATTTGCTAGTAGTTTGTTGTATTGCTCATAGCTCTTCAAAATTTCTTTTTTTAATTCATTATACGAACCTGTAAAGTTTTTAGAGGGCAAAGGCATATCCTTTTTGTGATATACCCTGTTATACCAAACGTTTTGGGCATTCCAAAGGTGTATGAGTATGGCTTTTATGTTTGGAAAACTGCTATTGATAGGCTGCTCTAAATACTCCTCTAGCAGAGCATTCATAATACTTTCGATAGCCCAGTATGAGGCTAAGTGCATTTCTTTAAAATGTTTTAGACTATACATTTGTAGTTAAATAAGTTGTGAATGTATATGCAAAACGTTGTTTTATAGTTTTTTAATAAAATGGTTAACTTGTTTTACTAATATTAAACATTATAAAAATAACTACTATGAACAAAGATAGCAATGCAATTAACTGGTTTGAAATTCCTGTAACTGATATAAACAGGGCAAAAACGTTTTATCAAACAATTTTTGGTTTGAGTGATATGGAGGAAATGGAAATGATGGGTAACAAAATGGCGTTTCTTCCCTTTGAGGATGGTAATGGAAAAGTATCAGGTGCTTTAGTGCAGGGTGAGGGTTATAAACCTACAATGGATGGTGCTTTAATTTACTTAAATGCCGACCCTAGTATGGAGGCGTCAGATAAAATTGAAGGTGCCGGTGGAAAAATTATAATGCCTAAAACAAACATTGGAGATAATATAGGGTTTATGGCTGTTTTTATTGATAGTGAGGGTAATAGAATGGCTCTTCACTCTAATGGATAAAGCTTTAGAGTTCCATAAGCAACTGCTTTAGTTCAGCCACCCCTTCGGTGGCTGTTTTGTTTATTACGGTAAGGTTTTCTACACCATATACAGGCTCACCGTTAGGGTCTATTAAATATTTTGGAATTTTAGCAGCTGCGTAGTGCAATAAGCCTGCTGCGGGGTATACCTGTAACGATGTACCTATTACAGCCAATATATCTGCCCGAGCAGTTATCATAGTAGCAACATCCATCATAGGTACTTCTTCTCCGAACCAAACTATGTGGGGCCGAAGTTGGTTGCCGTCCTCTGCCAAATCTCCCCATTTTAGTTCCCAACCGTTTAGCTCGTGAACCTTAAACGCATTTTTTACACTACGCACCTTTTTGAGTTCTCCATGTAAATGTACTATGTTAGATGAACCTCCACGTTCATGCAAGTCGTCTACATTTTGGGTAATTATGTGTACATCAAAATGCTGTTCTAGTTCTGCTAAACCTGTATGCCCAGTGTTTGGTGTAACTTCTTGTAACTGCTCACGGCGTTGATTATAAAACTCTAGTACTAGTTTAGGGTTACGGTTCCACCCGTCTATGCTGGCAACTTCCATTACATCGTGATTTTCCCATAGTCCGCCACTATCTCTAAAGGTTTTTAAACTACTTTCAGCACTCATACCTGCACCTGTAAGTACTACAAGTTTTTGTTTCATGGTATAAAATTAGTTTAAGTTTTTCGTCATTACGAACGTAGTGAAGTAATCTTTGGTTTTTTAAGGCAAAAAGATTGCTTCATTGTGTCTCCTCGAAATGACGGTAAGGAGTTACATTCTTTCAGGAGCATTAATTCCTAATAGGTTTAGCCCTTGTTTTAGTACTTTGCCCGTAGTCTCGGTAAGTTTTATTCGGAAAGATTTTAAGGTTTCGTTTTCTTCTTTGCTTACAGGGCTATCCCTATAAAAACGGTTATATAGTTTTGCTAAATCATATACGTAAGCAGCAATGGCAGCAGGGTTATAGTCTCTACCCGCTTCTTCTACCGCTTTAGGAAATTTAGAAAGCCCAATAATTAAATCTCGCTCAGCTTCATTCATTTCTTTTGGAGCCTCGTTATTAACAGTAAAGCCTCCATCGCTATTATTTTTCAGTAATGAGCATATACGTGCATGTGTGTATTGTATAAACGGGCCTGTATTACCTGCAAAATCAATACTCTCTTTCGGGTCGAACAATAAACGCTTGGCAGGGTCAACCCTTAGTAAAAAGTATTTTAAGGCACCCATTCCTAAGGTCTCAAATAGTTCGCTTTGCTCTGCTTTGCTTAACCCCTCTATTTTGCCAAGTTCTTCGCTAAGTTCTTTGGCTGTAGCGTGCATTTCGTCCATAAGGTCATCTGCATCTACCACTGTTCCTTCGCGAGACTTCATTTTACCTTCGGGTAAATCTACCATGCCGTAGCTAAGGTGGTATAGCCCATCGGCATAGCTTCTTCCTAGTTTTTTTAGTATGGCAAACAATACCTTAAAATGGTAATCTTGCTCGTTACCAACAACGTATATAGAGTTATCACAACCGTACTGCTTAAATTTTTCATCAGCGGTACCAATATCCTGCGTTATATATACGGATGTACCGTCTTTACGTAGTAAAAGCTTCTCATCCAGCTTTTCTTTTTGTAAGTCTATCCATACGCTACTATCGTCTTTCTTGAAAAATATATCACGCTCCAGCCCTTCTTTTACCACATCTTTGCCTAACAGGTAGGTATTACTTTCGTAATAATACTGGTCAAAACTTACACCCATACGGTCATAGGTTTTTCCAAAACCATCATACACCCAGCCATTCATAGTTTTCCAAAGGTTTATCACTTCTTCGTCGCCTGCTTCCCATTTGCGTAGCATTTCTTGGGCTTCTTTTAGTAATGGTGTTTCTTTTCCGTCTTCACCCTTAGCCTTTAAAATAGCTTGTTCTTCTTTATAGTGTTTATCAAACTCTACGTAGTATTTGCCCACTAAATGATCTCCTTTTATGCCACTACTTTCAGGAGTTTCGCCGTTGCCAAATTTTTGCCACGCCAGCATACTTTTGCATATATGTATACCGCGGTCGTTTACCAGGTTGGCTTTAATTACTTCATATCCGTTATGTTCCAGTATTTGGCTTACGCTAAACCCTAAAAGGTTATTACGCACATGCCCTAAATGCAAAGGCTTGTTGGTATTTGGCGATGAATACTCTACCATTACTTTTTTGCCTTTACCTAATTGGGTTTTACCAAAGTCTTCAGCGGTATGAATGGTATTGCTAAAGTGGTTTACCCAATAAGTATCTGCAATTTCAAGGTTTAAGAAACCTTTTATTACGTTGTAATTGGCAATCTCATCGCAATTAATCTTTAGGTACTCGCCAATGTCTGTAGCAGTATCTTCAGGCTTTTTTTTGCTGCTTCGCAAAAAAGGAAATACTACAAAGGTGTAGTCTCCCACAAAATCGGGTTTTGTAGTTTCCATTTTCAAAGTTTCAGCAGCTATATCAGCACTATATAAACTATTTAGTGCAGCAGCTACATGTTGTTGTAAAATCGCCTCTATACTCATTGTGGGTGCAAAGATATTTTGTGAAGTGGGATAATGGGAATTTTTTTGTTGCTGTCTCAGAAATAGGACTTTATAATATCATTAAAAAAGTACTTATAAACGCCGTATTTATAAATACTGATATCTTGGGTATAAACTAAAGTATATATTTGTTTAAATATTATCTGCAATTTTTAAAAGATGCTTCAGAGGGTATTGAATTCATCATTCCTGATAAATGTTTTAAGTAACAAATCTTTATTGGTAAAAAAGATAAGTTATTTCACCCTAGCAATTGTTGGACTTCAGCTGATAATGGGTGTTTTTTTAGATTACCCAAATATGGTTTTTGGGTTTATACTTCTTATAGCACTTTGCCAAGTTATCATTCTTTGGCTGATAAAAGCCAAGCAGGAAACAGCTGCAAAAATTGCTTTTTTAAGCAGTTCATACACGTTCATTTTTTTCTTGACACCCATCTTTGGATATGAATATAATACACACTTATTCCTAGTGCCGGGTGTAGGGATGGCTCTTATTTTCTTTGATAAAGAAATAGGAAAAAAGAAATGGTTTTTTGTTTTACTGGGGTTGCCAATGTGGCTAGCGATAGAAGTTTGGGCAAGGCATTTACCTGTTGTAGTATCAGTTTCTATTGAGCAAGCAGAACTAATGGGACAAATAAATATTGGGCTTACTATTATAACTTCAATTTTTATGTTCTATGTATTTACAAGTAGGCTAAATGAACAGCTTAAAACTATTGAAGAAGAAAAGCAAAATGCAGAAAACTCCATAAAAAGACTTACCCAATTCAATAACCTGTTAACACACGATTTAAAGTCGCCACTAGCCAATATTATTGACATAGTGAACTTAGTTGATAGAGATGACTTGAGTGATGAGAATAAAGAATTGTTTACTCTTTTAGATGATAAGGCAAAAGGAGCTCACAGGTTGGTACAAGGTATCACGAGCTACTTTAGAGAAACCCAAAAAGAGCCTCCACAATGGGTAGATACAAATAAACTAATTGATGGGATTTTAGATTTACTAACTATTCCACCTCATTTTAATATTAGTGTAGGTGAGTTACCTCAAATATTTTTATCTCAAATAGTGATTAGGCAGTTGTCCCAAAATCTTATTACCAACGCCATGAAGTATAATGACAAAGAACAGGGTGAACTTAATATATTTTTTAGTGAAGAAGATAAAATAGGGAAGCTATGTTTTAAAGATAATGGAGTTGGAATGACCAAAGAACAGCAGAAAAATGCTTTTGAGTTGTTTACACTTTTCCATAAAATGGCTCAGGAAAAAAGTTCGGGAATGGGTTTGGCTATTGCCAAAGAGCTTGTAGAAAACAATGGGGGTTATATTGAGGTAACTTCAAAATTGGGTGAAGGCAGCCAGTTTAACTTATGTTTTCCTAAAACAAAGTTTAAAAAATAAGATTATTTAAACGGTGAGTCTTTTTCTTTGGCTACGCTGTTGTATACCATACCATCCATAAAAGAGGGGAAGAAGCGATTTAACCATACGGTTAGCTTACCTAAGCTTGTTAATACTAAGTACTTTTTACGTTTTTTAGTAGCTTTTAAAATATGGTTGGCTACTTCTTGGGCACTCATAAGTTTTTTTTCTTCCAAAGGGCTTTCACCTTGTGCTTGCCCGTCTTTATTTAATCCGGCATTACGGATATTTGAAGCCGTATAACCCGGGCAGGCAATAAGAACATGCAAACCTGTTTTGTGGTTTTCTATTCGTAAAGATTCTAAAAAACCCTGCATTGCAAATTTTGAAGCTGAATACCCTGTCCTGCCGGGCAATCCCTTAAATCCCGCAATTGAAGAGACACCCACAACACTACCTTTAGTTTTTAGCAAATGAGGCAAGGCGTATTTGGTGCAATATACTGTGCCCCAAAAGTTAATATCCATCAGACGTTTTATAACGTCTAGTTCAGCATCATTAAACAAGGCACGCATGGTAATACCCGCATTGTTTATTAAAACATCAACAGTATCAAAAGCTTTTACAGTTTCGTCAATTAAATTTTTGCAATGGCTTTCTATACTAACATCGGCCTGTACTACAAGGTGTTGGTTGTTTAGTTTACTGGCAACGGCATTAAGTTTCTCAACATTTCTGGCAGCAAGTACAACCTTGGCACCTTGTTGGTCTAAAGCATAAACTAAAGCTTCACCAATACCTGATGATGCTCCTGTTACTACTACTACTTTATTGTTAAAACTCAAAGTTTATAAATTATTAAGCATATTCAGGCTTGTTACCTTCTTTCCATATAATTGGCTCACCGGCAGTCACGGGAATTTCAGGGAAATCTACTTCAATACCGTCTAAACAATACTCAATAGCATCTTCAAGATACACTTGAGTTACTAATTCCTCATTTTCCCAATTATCATCTATTGCACCTTTATATACCAGCTCTCTTTCTGAATTGAATAGGAAAACCTCAGGATTATAGCGCGCACCAAAAGCTTTTGCCACCCTTTGGGTTTCATCATGCAGGTATAAAAAATTGCGTTCTTTTAATTTGTAGTGGTAGGCAGCTTTTTGCATCATTTCAAAGCTATCTACGGGAGATTGTACTGCATCATTACTATTTATGCCTATAATGGCAAAATTGTCGTCTTCGTACTTATCAAATAATTTTATAAGGCGATGGCTATAGGCTTGTGAATATTTGTTTTCATTACTTGTGAAAACAATTGCAAGTGCATATTTATCCGCAAAATCATCATAGTTGTTTCTCATCTGACCAAACACCCCCGGCAGTTTAAAATTAGGCATCTTATCACCAATCTTTAGCATAGTAGTATTATTTAATAATATTTAGACCTTTGCAAATATCTTGTTTTATAGTGTATTAATCCTTTCCCAATTAAAAAAAGAATGCGAATTGTTGAAGTAACAAATAGTGCAACCCGCAAACAATTTTTACAAGCAGGTAAAGTAATGTATGTAAATGACTCAAATTGGGTATGCCCTCTTGATAATGATATTGAACGGGTTTTTGATCCTGAAAAGAATCAGTATTTTAATGGAGGTGAGGCTATACGTTGGGTTTTATTTGATGAAAGAAATAAGTTGATTGGAAGGGTAGCAGCTTTTTACACTAAAGATATGATAGAAACTGAAGAGAAAATTGGTGGGATGGGTTTTTTTGAGTGTTTTGAGAATGAAGTTGCCGGCAAACTTTTAATGGATACTGCAAAAAGCTGGCTTCAAGAAAAAGGGTTTGAGGGGATGGATGGGCCTATAAACTTTGGTGAAAGGGATAAATACTGGGGTTTAATGGTTGAGGGTTTCGAGAATCCCAGTTATCAAGAAAATTATAACCTCAAATACTACAAAACATTTTTTGAAAATTATGGATTTGAGAAGCAGATAGAACAAAGCACCAGTGAACTGGTAAAAGGGGAGTTTAACTTTGAACGTTTTAATAAGCTGGGCAGCAGGGTTTTAAAAAACACTAAGTATGAGTTTAAACACTTTACTAAGAAAGATTATAAAAAGTTTGCAGTTGATTTTGCCCATATATATAACTTGGCTTGGCAAAACCACGATGGATTTTCACCATTAACGGTGCAACGGGTAGAGCAACTGATGGAAGACTTTTTACCTATAGTGGTAGAAGATATTATTTGGTTTGCCTATGCTGAAGGTGAGCCTGCAGGCTTTTATGTGAATTTGATAGATGTGAACCAGATTTTTAAACGTTTGAACGGGAAGTTTGGGTGGTGGCAAAAGCTTAAGTTTTTTTACTACCTAAAAACAAAACCCGTAGATAGAGTTAGGGGGATAGTATATGGCGTAATACCTAAATACCATAATACAGGTTTAGATACAGGTATGATTATGAATTTTTATCATGCAATTAACGCTCATAAAAATGTTAAGTATGTAGAAATGGCTTGGATTGGGGATTTTAACCCTAAAATGCATAGTTTGCTTCACTCTGTTGGGGCAAAAAAAACCAAGGTACATTATACCTACAGGAAAGAATTTTAAATAAATCTTAAAAAAATAATAGCCTACGTTGCATATTTTTTTCAAAAGGCTATCTTTGCAGTCCTTTTAAAAAAAGGAATACCATACGACTCCGTAGCTCAGTTGGTAGAGCAATACACTTTTAATGTATGGGCCCTGGGTTCGAGTCCCAGCGGGGTCACAAAAAAAACCCATGAAAGTCATGGGTTTTTTTGTTTGCAGTGCGTTTTTAGTTCTTATTCAGTAAGGCATTAACTTTCTCAAAGCTATCTCAATAATAGCTTGCCTGCTTTTTAAAGATTAACTTCGTTATGCAGTTTCCTTTCTTAGGATAAACTATAACTTAACACCTTGGCAGGTATAATGCTTTTTACAGTGTAGTAATATTTATGGGAAAATCACAAGAGACATTCAGCAAAAAAGAAAAAGAGAAAAAGAGATTGCAGAAGAGAAAGGAAAAGCAAGAAAAAAAAGAAATGCGAAAGGCCGAATCTAATAAAGGAAAAGGCTTAGAAGACATGATGGCGTATATTGATGAGAATGGTAATATAACTGATACTCCGCCAGACCCTAAAAAGAAAAAAGAAATAAGAACCGAAGACATTAGCCTAAGTAACACAGGTAGAGATGTTACAGAAGATGTTGATGAAGTAAGAACAGGTACAGTTACTTTTTTTATTACTGATAAAGGCTATGGTTTTATAAAAGATAACCGTAGCGGTGAAAGTATTTTTGTGCACGCCAATAACTTAAGCCACCCTGTTAAAGATAACGACAAGGTTACCTTTAAAGTGGAAAAAGGCGAAAAAGGCTTAGTAGCCGTTGAGGTTAACCTTTTACGCTAATTCGTAAACAGAAAAAACAGGCTAAATCCCTTCCGCCTGTTTTTTGCAATTATTAATCAACTATCACTAATTGATTCCCTGTTTGGTAGTACTTGTAAATGGTATTAGGTAATTATTTCATCAACATACCAGCAAACCGCATTGTTACTTTTAGTGGCAGCAGCTAAAAATTCGCTTTGTGTTATTTCCTGCATTTTATCCGTTATTTCAATGGGCGCCGGCAAACAAGAGATTACATACCGTTTGGGGTCATCCTCATTCATTATAATAAATGTGCTTAACTCTCCATTCAATACATAGAAAGTAAATATCTCGTCTCCGCTTTCTGTACGCTCCGTTTTTTTATAAAACTGCAATTCCATAGCTAGTTGGTTTAATTTATTTGAAAATTATTTCATTGTAAAAGCACATCAGTTTTTACTAATATTGTTTTTATAATAAACAATTGCATAGTGTTGCAAATACTAACAATTTCCCTAATAGGTATATATTTGCTTATATGGTTTTCAAAAATGGAAATAATTTTCTGATTTAAGAAATTTATTTGAAAAATATTAAAAAAAATGAGTACTTACGGAACCAGGCTTGGCATAATAAAACAAATTTTAGGTTTGGGATATAAAGATTTGGTGGAACGTCTAGACAAAATAACTACTGACAGATCACTAAGAAATTATATTGATAACAAAACACAAATGCCGGGTAATATTATTACAATGGTAACAGAAGTGTTTCCTGAAATTGATTCAACTTGGTGGCACACAGGCGAGGGACAAATACTAAAAGGGGCTAAAGCCGGTTACCAACACAAAAATTTAGAAAGTATGGTAAGCGAGCCTGAAGCTTTGTATAATGCTGCAAAAAAGGGAGAAAATGTAACTATACCCGCTAGTGAACTTTTTAAAGCACTATTTAAAGATATGACGGAAGTGAACAAGTTATTGCAAAGCCGTTTAGAGTATTATGAAGTTTTTATTAAGAATATTGATAAGTATAAAATTTAACTCAAGCCAAGGTTTTAACATAGGCATAAAATAAACTGTTGCTTTTCTAAAATTATCCTCATTCCGGTGTTGACACTAATACATCGTCTTAACTTTTAAACTACTTAAAAACTTATATTATTGCCGCAAGTTTATGGTAGTAGAAGTTACTTGTGCAATAATTGAACAACAAGGCAAAATACTTGCAGTGCAGAGAAGCGAGGAAATGTCTTTGGCTAATAAATGGGAATTTCCCGGTGGAAAAGTAGAGGAAGGAGAAACTTATTGGCAATGCCTATTACGGGAGATAAAGGAAGAACTGAATATTGAAGTAGATATTTGGGAACAATTGCCATTTAGTGATGAACATTATGAAGAAAGAACCATACGTTTAATACCATTTGTTTGCTCAATAAGAGATAGTGGACAAATTGAGTTGGTTGAGCATAACGATTTGGTGTGGCTACCCCCAGGCAAGTTAAATACTCTTGATTGGGCACCTGCAGATGTTCAGGTTGTAGAGAATTATTTAAAATACATATCTGTTAAAGTAAAATAACTTTACTCTATAATAAGCTTATAGATAGTACCTTGTTTTCCGCATAAGAAAACAGTATTACCATTTCTTGATTTTTTGGCAGTATTAAGAGGTATTTGGCTAATGGTTTTCCAATCGGCTTTTTCAGCATCAGACATACTTACGTCAGCACCGTTAGGTCCGCAAGCTAGTACCATGTTTTTGCCATTATAATTAAATAACTCAACACTGCTTCTATACCCGTTTACTTGACTTTTTGGGGTAAAAAATTCATCTTCATCTCCATTGTAATAAGCACTAAACCCAATATTAGGTTTAGCATAATCACCACCAACAACCCAAACTATTTCGTTTTTTAAATCTACACAAAGTGAAAATAAACCTTCTGAAGGTTCTTTAATTTTATAAGGCACCTCATAAGCATCAATATCAAAACCACCTCTTCTCATCCTATCAAAAGCCAGTAACATTCCGGCACCTTTATATGAGGAGGTTGCTAAAAAAAGTGTGTCTCCCTCATAAACAAGAGTTCTAAGACAAGTTCCGCTTGCAGCAAAATAGGTTAGGTTCGCATCTTCAAAATCACTAGCGTCAAATTCTTGTAAGTACCAGTCCTTCCCCTTATTGTTGGTACTTAAGTTATAGGGTTTATTCTCTACCCAATCACCAATACAAATACCACTTGTATTATCCCAAAAATCAAATGCATCTAAAAAAATGCGTTTATCTTCACTTCTAAAAGTTTCAGTCCATGTTATTCCCCCATCGGTTGTTCGTAAAATTAGTGCAGGCGTTCCGGCGGCCATTACAACAACAGTATCTTTACTAAAAGCATGTATATCTCTAAAGTCGCTTTTTTCGTAAGTAATAGGGTTTACCCAATCCCATGTTTTGCCACCGTCAATGCTTTTGCCAATGTAACCGTAACTGCCACAAGTCCAAATAGTTTCACTATCAATTACACTCAAACCTCTAAGGTTAGTAGGTTTTGACGAGGAAAGCATTTGAAGATTAAAAGATTGGCAATAATTACTTGCAACAAATAATAGCTGAATAGCAACTATTAAGAGATATTTTACGTATATTTTATTAATCATTATGAATATGTTACACAAACCTATCATTTTTGGTTCACTATTTTTTGTTTCCATAATTTTACTGCTTTCATGTAAAGGAAGTGAAAGTGTTATGGTAGCACCTAATGATGAAGCAAAATATCCAAAGGCAATAAAGTATTTAGCATTGGGAGACTCATACACAAAAGGTGAAAGTGTAACAGAAAAGGAAAATTTTCCGCACCAGCTTATTAAAGAATTACAAAAGCAAGGCAAATTTGAAATAGAAAAACTACAAATTATTGCTGAGACAGGTTGGACCACTACGAACCTACTTTCAGCAATAAATACAACTAGTATTAAAGATACTTTTGATTTGGTAACACTTTTAATCGGGGTTAATAATCAGTTTCAAAATTTATCAATTGAAGAGTATGAGCAAGAATTTTTACAATTGCTACAAAAAGCTATTGGCTTTGCGGGTAATGATAAATCAAAAGTAGTTGTTCTTAGTATTCCTGATTATGGAGCAACACCTTTCGGGCAAACAAAGGCAGCGATAATAGGTAAAGAAATAGACCGCTTTAACGCGGTGAATAAAAATTTAACAACCTTAGCAGGGGTTGCTTATATAGATGTTACCACAATTTCAAGACAAGGAAGTATAGATGGAACATTAGTGGCTGAAGATGACTTACACCCTTCAGGCAAAATGTACAAGCTTTGGGTGGATAAGATGCTACCTGTTGTCCGTAATCAAATGAAATAACAATAAGTTAATTTATTTATCTTTCAACGGTAAAAGTTTTAATTTTAAAAACTTTTTACTCGCATTTATTGATAAGAAGAATTTACATATTAGCTACCCTCTTTCTTATAGGTTTAGGTGTAGGTGCACAGCCCACAATACTTTATAATGAAAGTATTGAAGAAGATATGTTGGCGGGGCAAATGTATATTTATGAAGATGTCTCAGGCTTAGCTACATATAACCAAATAAAAAGGGTACAAAATAAGTTTATTCCTAATGTTCAAGAGGTTCCCCATTATTTATCTACCAAATCTGCAATATGGTTAAAAGCCAACATCAGAGTTGAAAAAGACGACCCAACTTATTTAGAAATTTGTTATCCTATGATGGACTCTGTAGAGTTATTTGTTATAGGTGCAAAAGGGCAGGTGGTAAACCATATTGTTGATGGCTCATCAATACCGGTAAGACAAAAAGAACTACAAGGTAATACTATAAAGTTTCCTTTACAAAAAGGGCTATATACGTATTATATACGGGCAAAATCTACTTATACCCTGCAATTACCCATTAAAATTGCATCATTTAAAGCAATATACAGAAGTACTTTAACAGAAAATATCTTTCAAGGAGTATACCTTGGTTTTTCCATACTTATTATTCTGTACACACTTTTTCTTTGGGGTGTTAGTTTTGACAAATTATATATACTGTATGCGTTACATATTTTTGCAACAGCTGTAAAAGCATTGTATTTTGGGGGGTATGCATATTTACTTTTCTGGCCTAACAATAGTTGGATAAACCAGTATGAACCATCAATATTTGGTACAGGTATATTATCTATAATATTTGCTGTAGTTTTTCTTGAAACTAAAACCAGAGTTAAGGGTCTGCACAAATGGCTAATGGGGCTTGTTTTCATCAATTTATTCATTTATCCGCTCGATTGGTTGGGCTTTCATGCCGAAGCTAATAAAATGGTTCAAATAATTGGTTTAACTGCAAGTATAAGTATGCTTGTGGGCGGTATTGTATCCTATAGCAAAGGGTTTAAACCAGCAAGATTTTTTCTGTTGGCATGGTCAGTTTTTTTGGTTGGTGTGGTAATTACCATTTTACACCGTATGGGCATATTACCATATAACTATTACTTTGTTCATGCTGCACAAATTGGCTCTGCGCTTGATGTGGTGTTTCTTTCTTTTGCCTTGGCAGATAGAATGAATATACGCAAAGGAGAAACCGATAAAGATAAGCAAGAGATGTATAAAAGAATTGCTGAAAGTGAAGAGTTAATTCGCCAGCAAAATGCTCTTTTAAGCAGAAAAGTAGAAGAACGAAGCAGAGAAATGCAAGAGCAAACACAAATACTTGGTAAGCAAAAAGAAGAGCTTGAAGATTTAAACACAACCAAAGACAAAATACTATCTGTAATTGCTCATGATTTACGGGGTCCCTTAAGTAATGTAAGTCAACTTGCTAATATGATGAGTGAAGATGAGAAGTTTAGAAATGAAGAAACTTTGGGGTTATTGAAAGATGCTTCAAAACGCTCATTTGATTTGCTTGATAGCTTACTACATTGGGCAAAAGCACAATTTGGTGACACTGAGTATACATTATCAAAAGTAAGTTTATATGAGCTAGCTGAAAATACCATTCAGTTATACGGCTTAAAAGCAAAAGCAAAAGAAATTAGTATAGAAAATAATGTACCCGAAAACCTCTATGCTAATGCTGATTTAGATATGGTAAATACCATTGTAAGAAACCTTATATCAAATGCGCTAAAGTTTACTATTGTTGGGGGTAGTATAGTTTTGGGAGGAAATAAAAATGAAGAAGAAGAGATTGTGAGTTTTTGGGTTAACGATAGTGGCCTAGGCATTAGTGAAGATAAGTTAGAGACCATTTTTGACGCAGGTAAAAATAAATCGGCAAAAGGAACAGAAGGGGAAATGGGTACAGGTTTAGGTTTGGTTATTTGCAAGGACTTTGTTGAGAAAAATAACGGAACTATAACTGTAAGTAGTAAACTGGGCAGTGGCAGTAAATTTACTATTACACTACCCATGTACGGTAAATAGTATCACGGTATTACATTGGTTATAGTATCAGAAATTTTATAGCATAAATTTTTTTGGAAAATAAGTATGATTACATAATTGTAGGGCAGGGATTGGCAGGTACTACTTTAGCACACCTTTTTTTGCAGCAACGGAAGAGAGTGCTTGTAATAGATGAAGTAAAAGAAATTACGTCATCAAAAGTAGCGGCAGGCATGTGGAACCCAATAGTTTTTAAACGCTATACCCAAAGTTTTTTGGCTAAAAAATTACTAGCTTTTAATGCTGAATTCTATCCAAAAATAGAGCAAGTACTGGCTGCCAACTTCTATCAACCAAGACCATATTTTAAAATCTTTCCATCAGAGCAAGATATCGAACATTGGAGGGGGAAACTTACGAACCCTGAAGTTAGAGATTTCTTAAATCCTGAGATTCACTTGGGGTTGGATGCACAATATTATAATTCTCCTTTGGGTGCTGCCCCTATAAAGCATTGTGGCTTTTTAGATGTGAAGGAGTATATAAACTCTTCTGCAACTTATTTTGCACAGCAAAACGGTTTTATAAATGAGCGGTTTGATTTTGATGCACTTAGCTTAGAAGATGAAGTAAGGTATAAAGAGTTTACTGCCAAAAAAATATTCTTTTGTGAGGGTATGGGGGCGCTGGACAACCCCTATTGGAAAGATATAGTAACCTTTTATCCCGTTAAGGGAGAGTTATTAACTATAAAAGCCAATTTACCTGAAAAAGAAGCCATAATTAATAAAGGAATATTTATGGTACCTATTGGCAGTAATTTATACAACGTTGGAAGTACCTATAACTGGAGTGATATTGACTATGAACCCACTGAAAATGCTAAAACATTACTTATTGATAAAATAAAAAACATTATAAAAGTACCCTTTGAAGTGGTAACCCATAAAGCAGCCATTCGTCCATCAGCAAAAGATAGAAGACCTTATGTAGGTTTACATAAACACCATCAACAAATAGGTATTTTTAATGGCTTGGGCTCAAAAGGTGTTATGCTGGCTCCATTTTTTGCTAACCAGTTAGTTGAGCATATTCTCGAGGATAAAGAGCTACACCCCGAGGTAGATGTGGCAAGGTGTTTTAAGAAATAATGCCAGCACAGCAAGCCTACTAAAATTCACTTATCTTTGCGGCAAATTTTAAGAATCTATTATGAATCAAGCGTCATCTTTGTTTGAAAAACACAAGCCTACCCTTGAGGCGGCTATAAAAGCTATAAACGAACGTACATATTATACACCTTACCCTGAGACACCTAAAGCATACGCTGAAGATGGCGATGCAAATGGTAAAAGTTATTTTCAAAAATCTTTAAATACTCAATTTGAAGAGTTATCTCAAACAGGTGAAGAAGCTTATATAGGTGAAGAAGTTTCGCCCTTTTTACAATTGGGTTTGGGTATTACCTATCCTGCGTTTTCGCCTGAAAACCTAGTGAATAATGCTAAAACAGCTCATAAAAGCTGGGCTAAAACAAGTGTTGAGGAACGTGCAGGAATATTAATTGAAACATTAGATAAAATACAAAATCGCTTTTTTGATATAGCTTATGCCACTATGCACACTACAGGGCAAGGCTTTATAATGTCTTTTCAAGCTAGTGGACCTCATGCAAATGATAGAGCTTTAGAAGCTGTTACAATGGGTTATATGGAACTTACCCGTTTCCCCAACGAAGCAATGTGGGTTAAAAACATGGGTAAGTTTGATGTGAAGGTGAAAAAGAATTGGAAAGCTATCTCGCGCGGTGTAGGTTTGGTTATAGGTTGTTCAACTTTTCCAACTTGGAATACGGTTCCCGGTATGTATGCTGATTTAATAACAGGCAATTCAGTAATAGTTAAACCACACCCTAAAGCTATTTTACCAATAGCAATTGTAGTAGCCGAAATACAAAAAGTTCTTAAAGACAATGGCTACAACCCTAATATAGTGCAATTGGCTGTAGATACAGTATCACAACCCATCACAAAACAATTAGCAGAGCATAAAGACGTAAAATTAGTAGACTTTACAGGCAGCTCTAAGTTTGGCGAATATGTAGAAGGTCTTGACGGTAAAGAAGTTTTTACAGAAAAGGCAGGCTTGAACTCCGTATTGCTGGATTCAGCTACAGACCTTAAAGCAGTAATGCAAAACTTAGCATTTTCAGTATCGCTATATTCAAAGCAAATGTGTACTGCTCCGCAAAATATTTATATCTCTAAAGATGGAGTAAAAACTCCTGATGGTGTGGTAAGTTACGAAGATGCTGTAAACCTATTGGCAGAGTCTATTAAAGGGTTAGTTAATCACCCAAAAATGGGTGCGGGTACATTAGGCGGTATACAAGCTGATGCTACTGTACAGCGAGTACAAACAGCGGCAGGTGCAGGGGGGCGTATGGTACTGGCCAGCGTAAAAGTGGCCAACCCTGAATTTGAAAATGCACGCACAGCCAGCCCAAGTGTAATAGAGGTTGGGGTAGAACAAAAAGATGTGTATTTAGCAGAATGTTTTGGTCCTGTGGTATTTGTTATAAAAACTGATAGCGCCGAACATTCTTTGCAATTAATAAAAGAATCTGCTGCTACCCAAGGTGCTATAACTAGTGCAGCTTATACAACTAATGAAGAGTTTCAAGCTCATATTGAAGATGAAATGAATAGTGTGTTTACCCCTGTATCATTCAACTTTACAGGCGCCATATTTGTGAACCAACATGCAGCATTTTCTGATTTTCATGTGTCAGGAGGTAATCCGGCTGGTAATGCCAGCTTCACCAATCCAGAATATGTAACTCGCAGGTTTGTTTGGGTGGGTAACCGGTTTGGTTTATAAATTAATTTAGTACGTACTCAACCTTTTAAGGGTTGGGTATGTCTAATAAAACAAGAACTTAAACAACTATGAAAAAACTTACTCTAGTATTTGCTGCTCTGGCAATTGCTACAGGCTTCACTGCTTGTAAAAAAGATGATAACAATGGTGGTGGTGGAGGAACACCCGCACCGCAAATAAACTGCAACTTAAAATCTATTACAGAAGTAACATCGTCAACAGGAAACCCTGATGAATATTCGGGCTTTGTATTATACTACGATAGTAAGGATGTGGTTAATAAAGCAAATTTTATAGACTCAACAACAGGAAAAGAAGACTCTACTTCGTATGCACTTTTATCATATAGTGGTGATAATTTAACTGATGTTAAAGTTTTTCAAAACAATAATGAGTTTATCAATTTTGCTATGACATATAACGCTCAAAAGAGAGTGGAGAAAAGATTTTTCGATTTTCCAACACCGTTTGGGCTAGCCAAAATTGACCAAACATACTTTTACAATAGCCAAGGGCAAATAGAATATACTATACGTAAAACAGAGATTACAATACCACAAACAGGGAAGGTAATAAATAAAGATAGTGCCCGGTACCAAAATTATAATTCGTTTGGTCGCCCGGAAGGAGTTATTGTTTACAACTCGGTAACAACTGCTCAAGGTACACAACCTTATGAATTTGAAGAGGAGTTTAAGTATGAATACGATTCTAAAGGAAATCGTACTAAAATATCTACTAAAGAAGATGTAAGCGACCCCTTTGAGGTGATATATACGGCTTCTTTTGATTTAAGTAAAACTACGGGAGAAGCCGAACCTGCTTACAGATTATTGACTAAGTTATTTATTGATGATTGGGACGACCCGAATCTTAATTCTTCTGACATAGATTTGAATTTAAAAATTTCAGAGACAGAAACTGAGGACGGGCAAACTACTTCTAAAACTTTATCATATACTTATGATGATAGAGGAAACCCTGAAACCTCAACTGAAACTTCTACCGACGGCACAACTAAAATTACGTATACTTACGATTGTAAATAAACAATGCTATTAAGTTAAAAAAAAGCAGCCCACAGCTGCTTTTTTTATTTTTATGAAACAATATGTATGTGAATGTGTTACCAAATACCAAAGCATATGATTAAATAGAAAATTTATTTGATGTTTAAACATCGTTTGTTAAATTTGCACCACTTTTAATAAGAGCATATACTTTTAAAACAAAAAATAAAAAACTCAAAAAAATGAAAAAACTATTAGTAGTTCTATTTGCAGCAGGTACATTGGTGGCTTGTAAAGAGAACAAAAAAACATCGGAAACAGCAGGAGAAGTAGCAGAAGCTACAGAAACATCGGCAACCTATACTGTAAATAACGAAGCAAGTACGATAGGTTGGAAAGGTTCAAAAGTAGTATCAGGTTCACATAATGGTACTATCTCAGTATCAGGAGGTTCATTATCAGTAGAGAATGATAATCTAACTGCAGGTAATTTTACTATTGATATGACATCAATAAAAAATTCAGACCTGGCTGATGATGCAGAACAACAAGCAAAATTAGTAGGGCACCTATCTAGTCCTGATTTTTTCCATGTAGATAGTTTTCCTACTGCTACTTTCGAAGTTACTAAAGTAGAAGCTTTAGAAGACGGCGAGAACGGCGCAACTCACAATATTAGTGGTAACCTAACACTTAAAGGTACTACACGCGAAATTACTTTCCCTGCAACAGTAACAATGGAAGAAGATAAAATTACAGCTACTGCTAAAACAGAAATTAATCGTTTAGAGTGGAATGTAATGTGGGGTAATGAGAATGACAATGCTGCACGTGCAATGCTTAAAGAAAACTTCTTAAGCAATATGATAGAGTTAGATATTAATCTTGTAGCTAATAAGAATTAATAATTTTTTTAAATACTTTTAATATTCAAAAGAGGGATGCATAATAGTATCCCTCTTTTTTTGTTTTTATAATATCATAAGCAACTGGTTTTGCATTTAAACCAATGGCAACTGCTATACGTTATCATTATAAGAAATGTTAAATCTTTTAAAATCTACTTTATACTGCTTACATGTAAAATTAGTATAATTGCACAAACCATTCAGTATGATTAATAATATAGTAAAAATTGTATTGGCAATAGCCTGCATAGTGGTAGGGTATTTTACATACGATTCTGTGGCTACAACCTTAAAATATGAGAAAAGTGTAAAAGCTGTTGAGAGTGATATAATACAGAGACTTACTGAGATAAAAGAAGCCCAGTTTGCCTACAGGGAAGCCTATGGTCAGTTTGCAGATAATTTTGATTCGTTGGTATATGGTTTAAAAAATGGTCAAATCCCTCAGTTGAGTCAGGTAGGAGAATTAGATGAAGACTCGGAAGTAGAGGTACAAGTAGATACATTGTATGTGCCTATAAAAGAAAAACTTAAAGGTAAAGTAAGTAATTTTGATTCATTACCGTATGTACCCCATTCTGATAAAGTAAAGTTTACGCTTGATGCAGGAAGAATAACCAGAAATGGAGTTGTAATACAGGTTTTTGAAGCAAAGGACCCCAAACCATATAATAAAAGAAGGGCATTACAAATAGGTTCTATGGATGACGCTATTTTCACAGGAAACTGGGAAAAACAGGAGTAATTTTAACTTCTTTTTTTGCAAATAATTTATTTAGTACCACCCGTCTTGCTTAATGCAGGTAGTTTATACAGCAAATAATTTTCAAAGTTCTGATACAGCAAACCTTAAACTAGCGTTAGCTGTAAATGAGCAGTCGTGTGGTATAGCATTGCATACTTCTGAGGGGCAATTGCAATATTTGGGCTATTATGATTTTTTAGAGCCTTTGAAAGATAATGAAACGCTATTTTTCGATTTTATTCGTTCGCAGGATATTTTAAAACAGAAAAAAAACGACATAAGCATTATTCTTAACTGCCCCAAGAGCACGTTAGTTCCTCAAGAATTGTATGATGAGTTATATATAGATAATTACCTTAGGCATTTATATAAAGAGAATAAAGATGAGGTGGTTAAGGCCTTAAACGTAGTGGAAGGAGATGAAGGAGGGGTATTTATGGTATTTAGTGTACAAGAGCATTTGTATTACCCTGCTCGTTCAAAATATTATGATGCAGTAATAGAACCCAATTGTGCTAATTACTTACGTAAAAGCATGAAGCACTTTCATAATAAACTAAATGCTTTTTTTGAGGATAAAACAATGTTTGTTATCCATGCATCAAATACAAAACCTGTTTTTTTTAATGCGTTTCAATATGAAGGAGTAGACGAGGCTGCGTATTTTATATTAAACTACTATCAAACATTTGATATCCAGCATCAGAGCCTACCTATTGTGTTGCACGGCGATGTTCATCCTCAGTTAAAAGAGGTATTAAATAATTATTCGGGAAAGAGCGAACTGGCCCAACCCGTAAATAAGAATATAGATATACCTAAAGATTTTGCATATTCTTTCCTGATAGATTATACCTATTGAAAATAATTGGCGGACAACATGCGGGCTTTATTCTTCGCCCACCTAAAAACTTAAAAGCTCGTCCTACTACAGCTTTAGCCAAAGAATCACTTTTTAATATACTTAATAACCGTTACAACTTTGAAGGTTTAAGGGTGTTAGACCTTTTTGCCGGAAGTGGTGGAATAGGGCTTGAGTTTGCCTCTCGGGGTGCAGAAAGTGTAATAGCAGTAGATTTTAGTGGTATAACTTTTAAATTTTTGCAACAAGCTACACAACAGTTAAACCTTCAAAATTACGTGCCTGTAAAAGGTGAGGTGGTTAAATATCTTCAACATTGCTCAACCACTTTTGATATAGTATTTGCTGATCCACCTTACGGAATGCAAAATATTGCAGAAGTTGTAACTACAGTTTTTGAACAAAACTTGTTAACCCCTGATGGGGTGTTGATAATGGAACACGACAAACATGTACGACTACCTATAGAAAATTTGCAAGAGAGCCGAAAGTATGGGCAAACCAGCTTTAGCTTTTATGCCTCTAAGTAAGCTTTTTAAACGGAAAAGTATTTTCTTTGAAAACAGTCTATTGAATACATACCATGAAGAGAGCCATTTTCCCGGGAACATTTGACCCGATAACTATAGGACACGAAGAAATTATTAGACGTGCTTTACCACTTTTTGATGAGGTAATTGTAGCTATCGGACGTAACTCTGAAAAGAAACATTTATTTGATTTAGAGCAGAGAATGACTTGGATAAAAGAGATTTTTAGCGATGAGCCCAAAGTAAAGGTAGACCACTATAATGGTTTAACGGTAGACTTTTGCAAGTTTAAAGAAGCCAACTTTATCCTACGCGGGCTACGCTCTGTAACGGATTATGACTATGAGTACCAGATAGCGCAAATAAATAAAGCTATGTGGCCTGAACTAGATACAATACTTCTTATCTCCTCGCCTGAGTATACAGCCATAAGTTCTAAAATGGTAAGAGATGTGATATTGTATGGGGGAGAGTATAAACGTTTTGTACCTGATGCTGTGAGGGTTTCTTAATTTCTTGCCCCAAATATTGCTGAGCCAACACGTACCATTGTACTACCTTCTTCTACAGCTATTTTATAGTCGCCACTCATACCCATACTTATTTCTGCAAAACTTTCTTGTGTAGAGAAATAGCTTTGTTTTAGCTCATTAAATAAGTTTTTAAGAGTACTAAACTCTTTGTGGATTTGTTCTATATCATCAGTTAAAGTAGCCATACCCATTACGCCACATATTTCAATATTTTCAAAAGCTTTGTAGGTATCACTTTCCAACAAATCAAAAGCTTCTTCTTTACTCAGTCCAAACTTGGTTTCTTCATCAGCTATATGTATTTGTAAGAGACACTTTTGTGTTCTATCTACCCTTTTGGCTTGTTTGTTTATCTCTTTAAGTAGCTTTAGGCTATCTACTCCATGTACTAAATGTACAAAGGGAGCTATGTACTTTACTTTATTGGTTTGTAAATGCCCTATCATGTGCCACTCAATGTCTTTAGGCAGTTGCTCGTATTTATCTACAAGTTCTTGCACACGATTTTCACCGAATACTATATGCCCTGCATGGTAGGCTTCCAAAATATCATCATAGGATTTAAACTTAGAAACAGCTATTAGCTTTACATTTTTAGGTAATGTACTTTTAATTTTTTTTAGGTTTTCGGCTATCTGCATAACATTTGGAATTATAGTTGCGTATTTTCGCCCTAATGCAATTACGCACACTTGCCATAATATTAACTCTTACAGCTTTGGGATGCAAAAGTACCCCAAAGGGAGTATTGAGTGAAGAAAAAATGATAGAAGTATTAACAGAAATACATATTGCAGAGGGTAGGCTTAAAACAGTTAATATTTTTAGTGATTCTGCAAAAAAAATGGCTCCTGTGCTATACCATCAAATCTATCAGGAGCAACAAGTTACAGCCGAAGAATTTAAGAAATCCTATGATTATTACCAGCAAAACCCCAAGCAATTTGAGGCGATGATTGACAAGGTAATCATTGAATTGAGTAAAAAAGAGAGCGGGATAAAATAATTTTACTGCTAAGTATTTAGCTTGTCTTCACTCAATTAAAAACTAAGTACTAATTTCGCCCCCACTAATGATGCACTACGAAAATACCGAAGCGTTTGCTGCCCAAATGGATAGTGAAGATAGCTTGGCAGCTTTTAGAGATAAGTTCTACGTTCCTCAACATAATGGTAAAAATACCGTTTACTTAACCGGAAATTCTTTGGGCTTGCAGCCTAAAACTGCTCGTGCTGCGGTTGAGCAAGAGTTTGCCGATTGGCAAGAATTTGGGGTAGAGGGACATTTTAAAGGCAAAAATCCCTGGTTTAGCTACCACCATTTTTTAGCAGAAAATGCTGCTAAAATAGTAGGAGCAAAGCCTAGTGAAGTGGTGGTGATGAATAACCTTACAGTTAATCTCCATTTAATGATGGTGAGTTTCTACCGCCCTACCGCTACGCGATATAAAATAGTGATGGAAGCAGGCGCTTTCCCCAGCGACCAGTATGCTATGGAAACGCAAGCCCGCCATCATGGGTTTGATCCTGCTGATGCTATTATTGAGCTTACTCCACGTGAAGGAGAGCATACCCTTAGAACAGAAGATATACTTAAAACCATTGAAGAACATGGTGACAGTATAGCTACAGTGATGATGGGTGGAGTGAATTACTACACAGGGCAGGCTTTTGATATGCAGGCTATAACAGCTACAGCACATAAAGTAGGGGCTATGTGTGGTTTCGATTTAGCTCACGCAGCAGGTAATTTATTGTTAAAATTACATGACTGGGATGTAGATTTTGCGGTATGGTGTAGCTATAAATATTTGAATAGCGGTCCCGGTGGAACATCAGGTGTGTATTTGCATGAAAGGCATGGCAACAACCCAGATGTGATGCGTTTTGCAGGGTGGTGGGGACACGACGAAAAGGAACGCTTTTTAATGGAAAAAGGTTTTAAGCCCATGCAAGGGGCACAAGGCTGGCAATTAAGTAACGCACAGGTATTCCCAATGGCAATACACAAAGCATCGCTTGAAATATTTGCCGAGGCAGGTATGGAAAACCTAAGAGCTAAAGCGGATAAGTTAACAGGCTACCTTGAGTACATTTTAGACCATCTTACTGCAAGTGGCAAGCATACCTTTACTATTATTACTCCACGCGACCCTAAAGACAGAGGCTGCCAATTATCAGTATTTGTAAAAGAAAACGGTAAGAAATTATTTGATTACCTAACTGAACAAGGTGTAATAGCAGACTGGCGTGAACCTAACGTTATCCGTATGGCACCCGTGCCCATGTATAATAGCTTTACAGATATTTACCGCTTAGGGCAAGTAATGGAGAAATTCCAAGCTTAATAAATTACCTCGTCATTACGAGGAGGAACGATGCCAGTAATCTTTTAGATTATATCGTTAGAGATTGCTTCGCTGCACTCGCAATGACGTATGGTATAAGTACCTAATTATCCCCGTCTAATAAATCACCAAGACCGCCTAAAATACTGCCTTCACCTTTGCGGGTGGTAGTGCCGTATTGTAGTATGCGTCCTGCCAAACGGCTTACAGGCAATGATTGTATCCAGACTTTTCCCGGACCTCGAAGTGAGGCTAAGAATAATCCTTCACCACCAAAAATGGCATTTTTAATTCCCTTTACCATTTGTATATCATAATCAACAGCTGAAGTAAAAGCTACAATACAACCGGTATCTATTTTAAGGGTTTCACCTGCTTGCAACTCCTTTTCAATCACCATACCACCGGCGTGTACGAAAGTTACTCCATCTCCTTCCAACTTTTGCATTATAAAACCTTCACCACCAAATAAACCCGTACCTAAACGTTTTTGAAACTCTATGCCCACGCTTACTCCTTTTGCTGCACATAAAAAGGCATCTTTTTGGCAAACTATTTTACCCCCCAATTGGTACAGGTCTAAGGGGATAATTTTTCCTGCATAAGGTGCAGCAAAAGCTATTCTTTTTTTGGCATGCTCCATATTAGTAAAGGCTGTCATAAAAAGGCTTTCACCTGTTAGTAAGCGTTTTCCTGCACTAAACAGTTTGCCCATAAACCCCTGGTTTTGTTGGCTGCCATCTCCAAAAATCGTATTCATTTCTATACCTTCGGGCATCATCATAAAGCTGCCTGCTTCTGCAATTACAGTTTCTTGTGGGTCTAGTTCAACCTCAACAAATTGCATTTCTTCTCCATGTATTTCGTAGTCTATCTCGTGATTGCTTCTCATAGTTTTAATATTTGATTCACAAGATATTTTAAAGTCTGTAAGGCTTTATAAATTCTCCGATGAAAGGGTTTGAAAATTAGGTGTGTTTTACTTTTCTATGGCATAGAGTACATTTTCTACTCCATCTTCAAAATAATACGCTTCAAATTGTAATCCCAACTTCTCAAATACTCTTATAGAGGCGGCATTACGTTTATCTGCTCTGCCAATAATGCGTTTTATTCCGAATTTTTCAAAACCAAAATCGAGGGAAGCTTGTGAAGCTTCGGTAGCATAGCCTTTATTCCAATGTTTTTTTAGTAATCGGTAGCCTATGTCTACCTCTTCAATATCTTCATTAAACTTTAGTCCACACCAACCTAAAAACTCATTGGTTTCTTTAAGTCTTACTGTCCACCTGCCGTACCCGTATTTTTTGTATTGTGTGTAGTTACGTACCAGTTGACGGGCGGCTTCAACATTTTCAAAAGCCCCTTCGCCTGTGTATTGCATTACTTTAGGGTCGTTATTGAGGGCAAAGAAGTTTTCAGCATCTTCTACCGCCATTTCATACAATAGTAAGCGTGGTGTTTCTATAATTACTTTCCGCATGGCTAAACTTACCCTCCCAAATTAGGCATTATAGATTTTTTGATTATTTGCCCTCCCTTACTAAGGGAGGGAGTGTTGAAGAAAGTTACATTACTAAATAATTTCGGAGGGTGATAAAACTACTTCTTTACCATTTTAAAAGAGTATACCATTGGTAATACACCTTCTAAGCCTTTTATTTGCCAACGGCGTTCGCCCACTTCTGCGGTATTGTTAAAGCAGTTATAGGGCGAAAAATTATGCTCATTGAAAAACTGTAATTCAAAACCGTGTTTTAGTAAAGCATTTAGAATATCGCTAATACTATGGTTCCAGCCATATTCTTTTGATTTTTCTATTTTTTCACCGTCAGTGTACGTGGTTTCGCTTTCGTCTTCAATCACTCCATCGTTAAAGTATGCATATTGTATTTTAGTGAAATTATAGTCCATCATCCACACAAAAGGGTGAAAATCTGCCATATAAAAATAGCCGCCTTTTTTCGTGCTTTCTGCAATCACTTTAGCCCATGTATCCAACTCAGGCAACCAACCTATTGTACCGTATGAGGTAAACACAATGTCAAAGGTATCTTTTACGTGTTGGCGCGTATCGTATACATTGCAGCGTACAAAGTTTGCATCTAAATCTACTTCCTTTTTCAGCGCATTGGCTTTGTTTATTGCCTCATCAGAAATATCAATACCCGTTACTTTAGCACCCATACGTGCAAAGCTTAATGTGTCTAACCCAAAATGGCATTGCAGGTGCAAAAGGCTTTTGCTTTTCACATCGTTAGCCATTTCTTTTAGTTCAATTTCCGCTAAAACATTACGCCCAGCTTTAAAACCCTCTACATCATAAAATTCAGAGTTTATGTGTACGGGTGTTTTCTTGTTCCAAAGTGCTCTGTTGGCTTCAAAATAGTGTTCTGTATTGCTCATCGTTTTCTACTCACTACAAATTGCTGTAGCTTCAATTTCTATCATTAAATCGTGCTGTATCAATGCACTTACTTCTACCATAGTAGAGGCTGGTTTTATGTTACTAAAAAATTCGCCGTGTGCTTTACCTGCTTTTTCCCATTGTCCAATATGGGTTACATACATGCGAGTGCGTACCACATCATTTAGTGAGGCTCCGCATTGTTTAAGTGCGGCTTCAATCTTTTGCAAAATAAATACAGTTTGGGCATACATGTCATTGGGATGGACTACTGTGCCATTTTCATCAACAGCTGTAGTACCTGCTACTTCTACTGTATTACCCACCTTAACAGCTCGGCAGTAGCCTACTGTGTCTTCCCAAGGGGCACCACTGGTAATGTTTGTTCTTTTTGTCATAATGATACAAAATTAAAAAAGCCGCACAAAGGCGGCTTTAAAGTTATGTTTTCTAAGGTTTATCATCATTATTTTGGGATGATGAATTTACTGGAGGAGGGTTAGTTAGCAGGGGTAGTAGGAGGCACATTAGTATGTTTTTCACCTTTTTCATTAGCTTTCAGAGCTATATAGCCAGCAGAACTTATACCGAGTAATGCTAACTGTTCAGTGGAATATTCAATAAATACACATTCATTTTGAATAAAATTGACAAAGTATGTTATTCCAAAAATTATATTAAATGCAACAGTTTGAAATCTATGGATACTGGTCCCGTTTTCATCAGATAGCAGGTCTTTAAAAAAACCTTTCGAAGTACTGTTATGTTGGCGCAGTGAGTTGGTATTAAAACTGTTGCCGGCAATTTTGCTTGAAGCAGTTGTTCCTAAACTTATACCCAAGAGAGTTAACACAGTAGTGTTTATTACAGGAAGGCTTTCCCATTCATTGGCACCGGCTGCAACTATAAAGCAAGATACTATAATTATAGTCCACCATAAGAGTTGGGTCTTACCCAAACTGTAAGTTGGTAAGTCTCCAACTGAAGTATCTTTTATAATTGAAGTTTTTAAAATTAAGTAAACTGTTGCCCACAAAACAACAATAAGACCAACAACGGTAAAAAGAAGAGATAGATTCATAATTGATAAATAGTTAGTAATAATCAAATTTAGTTGATTTTGGAGGTAAAATTTATCAGTATTTCTACCTAATTTTCAGTCTCTGTTAAACAAGGTTCTTTTACACTATACACTTATCTTTGCCCCTCTTTTTAGAAAATTATGGATAGACGAGTTAGAGTACGTTTTGCTCCAAGCCCTACGGGACCTTTACACATTGGTGGAGTGAGAACCGCCCTTTATAATTATTTGTACGCGAAAAAACACGGTGGTGATTTTATACTTCGTATAGAAGATACTGACCAAACCCGTTTTGTACAAGGTGCAGAGGAATATATAATAGAGTCATTAGAATGGTTGGGGTTAAGCTTTGATGAAGCTCCACATGTTGGTGGCGAATACGGACCTTACCGCCAAAGTGATAGAAAAGACATCTATCGCCAATATGCAATGCAGTTGATAAAAAGCGGACACGCTTATTACGCCTTTGATACCGGTGAAGAGTTGGATGAAGTGCGAAAACGTGCCGAAGCTGCTAAAATGAGTTGGAAGTATGATACGGTTACCCGCCAAAGTATGATAAACTCTTTAACCCTTAGCCAAGATGAGGTAAAAAAGCGTTTAGATGCCGGAGACCCGTATGTTATCCGTATAAAGCTGCCCCGCAAAGAAGAAGTACGTTTTCATGATGAAATACGTGGTTGGGTGGTAGTAAGCACTGCACAAATGGATGATAAAGTATTGTTTAAGAGTGATGGTATGCCTACCTATCACCTAGCCAATATTGTTGATGATTATTTAATGAAGATAACCCACGTTATTCGAGGTGAAGAATGGTTGCCAAGTGCACCGCTTCATGTATTGCTATATAAATACTTGGGATGGGAAGATGTGATGCCTAAGTTTGCTCACTTGTCATTATTGCTTAAACCTGAGGGTGCGGGTAAACTAAGCAAGCGAGATGGTGATAGGTTAGGATTCCCTGTTTTCCCATTAGAGTGGAAAGACCCGAAAACAGGTGAAATATCAAGTGGATATCGAGAGTCGGGTTACTTTCAAGAGGCTGTGGTAAATATGTTGGCTTTATTAGGTTGGCACCCTAGTGATAATCGTGAACTATTTACTTTAGAAGAACTGGTAGAAGCCTTTACTATAGAGAAGGTAAATAAATCAGGAGCCAAGTTTGATGTAGAGAAAGCCAAGTGGTTCAATCACCATTATTTAATGGAAAAAGACAATACTGAACTTGCCGAGGTACTACAACCTACACTGGATGCAAACGGTATAGATATGCCCAAAGACCGTGTGGCAACTGTATGCGGACTAATGAAAGAGAAGGTGCAGTTTATACCTGAGCTGTATACCATGGGTAAATATTTCTTTACCGACCCTGATAGCTACGATGAAAAAGTAGTGCGAAAAAAGTGGAAAGAAAATACAACAGCCATACTAACCCAACTAAAAGATGCTCTAGCTGCCTTAGATGATTTTAGGGCTGAAAAGATAGAAGAAACTTTTAGAGCCATTGCTGAAAAAAATGAAGTAGGCCCCGGTGCTATAATGCAAACCTTCCGCTTAAGTATTTCTGGTGTTGGTGGTGGCCCCCCAATTTTTGAGATAGTTTCTTTCTTAGGAAAAGAAACCGTAGTACGCAGAATGGAGCATTGCTTTGCTACTTTGCAGGCTACTTCGTAGTAAAGTGCCGTCATTGCGAGAGTAACGAAGCAATCTTTTTCCCTCACCCAATTACTAATTAAGTAATAATGTTGGTGATACCCCTTCTCCATGTGGAGAAAGGCGCTTTGCCATAAAGTAGAAAATGCTAATATCGAATTAGAGGTAATAGCCAAAACACTTGAGCTGAAAATTAATGATTCAACTCTATTTACAATATAAAAAGTAACTATACACGGAACGTTAGTTAGAAGCTTGAGGATGGAAGAAAAAGATTTAGCAATAAGGAAAATAAAGCTAAGGAATAGGAAAGATATTTTTCTAAAAGCACTTCATCTTGCCAAAACTCCCATAATAATTAGCCTACTTGTAACACCTATTCGTTTTTTACTTGAGCTAGCTGGGCTACCCGAATATGCTATTTTTATTATTGGGCTGCTTTGGCTAACCTTGGCTTTTTCTGTTTATTGGGGAATAAAACTATATAATGAGAAACAGCCATACCTATTGCTGCTGTTGAGTTTAATTATATTTTCACCCATTTCTCGGCTTACTGTTGTTGTTGCTTGGTGGGTTGATACTAAATGGGAAATTGGAACTCATTATGGACTTTATTTTGATAATTGGACACAGACGCTATTAAACCATGGTGTTTATGGATCTTTTGTTCAAATCATACCTGGTTTTTTTCTCGGTGTCTTAACTCTCGCCATCATGCAAAACAGGAAGTCAGTTACGAAACACACCAACAACAAAGGGAATTAGAAAGATTTTAGTTAGTGAAAACCCAATGTACAACCATGTATAAATACAAGGTAATTAGAAGGAAAACTGAAATTTTTATTAGCTTTTATAAATGTTACTTTCTAAACTGGTTTGCCCTAATATTCTCTTGAGCTAAAGAAGCAGTTTTTGCAATTCGCTTTTGGCGGGTTTCAGATTTTTTAGCGTTTAATATCCACTCCAATATCCCTCGTTTTACAGAACGGGGAAAGGTTTCAAAGTTTGCTGCTGCTTGTGTATATTTATCAAACTCAGTTTGTAAATCTTTTGGTATAACAAGGTTTTCTACATCGTCAAGGGCAGTCCAAGTGCTGTTTTGTTTGGCAGTTTCAATCATTGCCAAACCCGCAGGGGCTATTTTATTGGCTTTTAGCAAACGTTCTATTTTCTGTTTGTTTACTCTACTCCAATTACTTTTGGGATTGCGTTTTGCAAAAAACTGGTAAAAGCTGTTTTCGTCTCTTTTGTTGGGCTTACTGTCTATCCAGCCAAAGCAAAGGGCTTCATCTACTGCCTCATCATAAGTTACTGAGGGTGTGCCACTATCTTTTTTATAGATTATAAGCCATACACTTTTTTCGGTGTCATGGTTTTGCTCTAGCCATTTACGCCATTCATTACTGTTTTTTGCCGATGTGGTTTTTACCTCTTTGTAGACTTCCATCAATGTAAAAGTAGTAAACTATTTATGAGTATAAACTTCTTAACTAAAGTCAATGCACAGCAATTTCTAACCTATCAATTTTGTACTTGTAAATAAATAGTACGAGAGATGATACAATTAACTAACAGATTTTCACTACATAAATATGCAAAGTTAGCAGGGGCTATCTACATTATTATAGCTATTGTTGGAGGGTTTAGTATAGGCACCATGCCTTCTAAATTATTTGTAGCAGGTGATGCGAATACAACTGCCCAAAATATTATTAATAATCCTGTTTTATTTCACGCCGGAATTGCAGGAGACATTGTAGTTATAGTATTAGAGGTATTGCTAACCGTAATGCTGTACAACTTGTTTAAAGCTGTGAGTGCAACTTGGGTAAAAGTAGCAACATTTTCCAGGTTGGCTATGGCTATTGTTATGGCGGTTAATCTGTTAAATTATTTTGTGCCAGTTATTTTGCTAAATGGGAAAGATTATCTTAACACATTTACCCAAGAACAATTAAATTCTTTAACTCTTGTTTTTTTACAAGCCCATAAATATGGTGAGTATGTATGGCAGCTATTTTTTGGCTTACATATGTTTGCATTGGGTCGGGTGATAATTAAATCAGGCTATTTCCACAAGGCAATAGGTATACTTATACTATTGGGTAGCTTAGGCTATGGCGGTGATAGTTTTGTAAGGTTTGTTGGGCTTAATGTAGGTTTTGTACCTATTGTTATTGGGGTATTTCTTGCTGTGGCTGTAATAGGTGAGTTAGCCCTAGCATTTTGGCTACTAATTAAAGGTGTAAATAACAGGTGGAGGAAAGCACTAGCAGCTACTTCTTAGTAATGATTCTTTTCCTAAGTCTGCTTAGCGACTCTGGCTTTATACCTAAATAACTGGCTATTTGGTGTTGAGGTACTCGGTTTAGTAAACTAGGTCTTTTTTCAAGTAGGTTTAGGTAACGTTCTTCAGGAGAAGAGGTTATAAAAGCAGAATATTCTTCTTGTACTGTTCCTGCGTTCCGTTCAATTTCAGAGCGTATTATAGGTTCAAGCTTTGGAAATTTTTTGCACATTGCCTCTTCTTTTTCTTTTGTGCCTACCGTAAGTGAACAATCTTCAGCACAAACTAAAAAGTGTTTAGATGGGATTTGGTTAATGTAGCTGGTAAAAGAGGCTACAGGTTGCCCTTCTGTAAAAAATGCAGTGGTCTTTTCTTCCCCATCAATAATATAGTATTGACGCACACAGCCTTTTAAAACCATATAGCATTCTTTAGATATATCGCCTTCGTTAAGTAATACCGTACCTTTATTATAAGATTTAACTATAATATTTTCAGCTATGGCTTTGGCTTCTTCTTCGTTAAGAGAGGGGAAGCTTGAGATAATATCTGTAAGCTCTATATCCATAAAGCTAATATAAAAGAATTTCATTGGGATATATACTAAAGGAACTTATAACTTTAACACTTTAAACTGTACACGACGATTGTTTTGCCTGCCCTCTTTTGTTTTATTGGTATCGATGGGTTGGGTATCGGCATACCCTTCATAATTTAGCCTTGACGGTGAGATGCCAAAAGTAAGCAAATAATTTACTACTGCTTGTGCCCTTTCTTTTGAAAGTTCAATATTGCGCTCTTTAGTTCCTGTATTATCAGTATGTCCTGAGATTTCAATTTCCATAGTTGGATAATCCAGTAACGTAGCTACCAAAGAGTCGAGAGCTTTGAACGATTTTGGCAGTAATTCTGCTTTATCTGTATCAAAAAATATATTCTTTATAATAAAGGTTTTGCCCACTTTGTAAGTAGAGGTATCAACTATTTCAGTAGTTCTACGTACTTCATTTTTCAAACTATCGGGAACGGTAATAGTATTGCAAACACATTCATCATCTTTAGCTACCTCCCAAACAAAAATATCATCAATGTAGTAGTAGGCTTCTTCTTTCCCTTTATACTTTACTATGGTTTTGTTTTGTGCCCCAAGAGCTTTAAAACCCCCAATAATGAAATACTGTTCTCCGCCGTAAGCATTATACAACCCTGTTAGTTGCATCCATTCTTTAGTTTTCACCAACATTTGTTTAGGCTTATTTATAATATCAGGCACTGGGAGATATTGGCTATTGTAATGAAACTTAAGTAAACGATGGTTGAACTTAAAACCAATTGCATCGGTTGCTAAACCTGATTTATAACTTAGTTTGAAGAATACTTTGCAGCAATATTTTTTCCCTGCTTCTAATGGTTTTTTTAAGTGATTTTCTAAATACTCCAGGTACTCGTTATTGCTATATAAGCGTATACCACAATACTTTTTTCCGAAACGGGCTGTTTTTTTATGCCTGAAATAATCGGGAGTTCCTGCTGCCATATACCAGCCATAAACGAACGTGTCGGCTAGGTTTGTTATCTCAAAATCACCTTCTTCTCTTTCATACTTCAGGTTTTCGAAGCTGTAATTTTCAATTAAATTTTGTGCTGTATCAAACAAATAAAAGCCAGTATCTTTTAGCAAATCAACTACCTCAGGGGTAGGAACTTCAAATCGTGCTTTATTAAAATAAGTGTAAGTGCCTGTGCCATCATTGGCAACCAGTTCTCCATAGGCTTTTCCTTTTAAGAAGTAGGTAACCAGCATAGTATCTATAGAAACCGGTTCTATTTTAAAGCTATCGGTAGTGTAATTGTAGGTACCTGTAGTAAAGTACTCTTGTTTTTTAAGTATTCCCCTTTTGTAGTATTCTTTTTTTAATAAATCTCCTTGTGTACTATAGTACTCCCAAACACCCATAGGTTTACTTTTTTTCCACCTCACTTTGTACTTTTCTTTTAGGGCAGTTTCTCCATTTTCATAATAATACACCCACTTTCCTTTTTTTATTTTTCTAACATCATAGCCATAAGTAATTTTTACGCGAAAGTCTTTGTATTCACCTTCACTTTTAATTTCTCCATTTGGATAATATTTAGTGTCTGTTTGTCCTTGTGCATTGAAAACTGATAGAAATAATATGAAGGATAAAAATAGTTTCATGCTTTATGACTAAACGTGCACTTTTGTGAAAAATTTTAGTTGAGCAATATAAACACGAAATATGATGTTTTGGTAGTGGGAGGTGGCGCAGCAGGTTTTTTCGCTGCTATATCAGCCAAACTGCATAACCCTCTGCTAAAAGTAGCTATTGTAGAAAAAAGTAATAAAGTATTAAGTAAAGTAAAAATCTCAGGGGGTGGACGTTGTAATGTAACACACAACTGTTTTGAACTGAAAAAGCTTTGCAGCCACTACCCAAGAGGGGAAAAAGAATTGAGGCAAGTTTTTAAGCAATTTGCTGTTGAAGACACCATTGAGTGGTTTGAGACAAGAGGGGTAAAGCTTAAAACCGAAGAGGACGGAAGAATGTTTCCTGTTACTAACAACTCGCAAACTATTATTAATTGTTTATTAAGCGAAACAAAAAGACTGGAGGTTGAGATACTACTACAAACCTCTGTTACAAAGTTGGGTGCAAAAGAAAGTCATTTTCAACTAACAACTAATAACCAACAACTAACATCAAACAAATTAATTATAGCTACAGGTGGTAGCCCCAAGCTAAGTGGTTTACAGTGGCTGAAAGACTTAGGGCATGAAATTGTGCATCCTGTCCCGTCGTTGTTTACGTTTAATATGCCTAATAACCCTATTACAACCCTTATGGGGGTTAGTGTACCCCAAGCAAAAGTGAAAATTATTGGAACTAAGTTAAGCTATTCAGGGGCATTGTTAATTACGCATTGGGGAATGAGCGGTCCGGCTATTTTAAAATTGTCCGCATGGGGAGCAAGGTGGTTAGCAGAAAATAACTACTGTTTTAAGATTTCTGTTAATTGGCAAGAAGCTAAAAATGAGGAAGATGTTCGTAGTTATTTGAGTGATTTTAAAAATAAGAATAAACTAAAATTACTTGCTAACGCACGACCTTATGACTTACCTAAACGCTTATGGGTATACTTTTTAAAACGGTTAGAAATTGCCGGCGATATGCAATGGGCAAACCTGAAAAAACAAGATTTTAACCGTTTGGTGAATACGTTTTTTAATGATGAGTATGAAGTAAGGGGTAAAACCACGTTTAAAGAAGAGTTTGTAACGGCAGGGGGAGTAAGTTTACAAAGTGTAGATATGCAAACCATGCAAAGTAAACGGGTACCCAACTTATATTTTGCCGGAGAGGTGCTGGATATTGATGGAATAACTGGAGGTTTTAATTTTCAAGCTGCCTGGAGTACGGGCTTGGTGGCAGGTAAATTACTTTAATTCTAAGGATTTGAAAGGTGTGTATTTTAAGAAACTGACACTAAAGTTGTAATATTTTAATACTTTAGCGTTTCTAAAATCGCTGTTGGTGCGATAAGATTACCATTAAACTGACCGAATGACTGACGACTTTAGGCGAATTAAGCTTAGGCTAAAAGGTAGTTATATCTTCCTTATCGTGTTGGTATTAGTGGTTATTCTGATAAGTAGAACTGTCATTTACCAAAAACTGTTTGCCAGCGATGATATCTCACTAATTACAAATGCAAGAGAACAGTTATACTGTAGTCAGAAGATTACATTATTAGCAATAAATATTTCACAAGAAGTTCAAGAGGAACGAAAATCTATTACTAATGATATGGATTCTCTTAATCTTCTCCTCACCAAATTCAAAGAAAGACATTCTGAGTTAATGGAAGGTAAGAAGATTTTTAAAAATGATATAAAAGCAGAAAATGGTAAGAATGCGGAAGAAATTTTCTCTGACTTAGATACTCACTTTTCTGAATTTGTAAGTAGTGTTAAGAATTTCCTGAAAAACACAAATGATAAAAGAAAGACAGCTAGAGAAATAGAAGCAATAAAAGAAAGAAATGATGTTTTTTTAATTTCAGTTAATAAAGTTTTAAAAGAGGGGAGAATTAAGGCAGGTAAAAGGTTTGTAGCGGTACGGCAAACCATGTTTTGGATTCCCATTTTTGTAATTGCAGTTTCAATATTAGGCTATGTTTTTATCTTTCTGCCTGTGATGAGAAAGCTAGACAAAAGCTCTAACTGGATGGAGAGTGTAACCGAGCGACTTTCATTAGCTACGAAAACGGGCAACATTGGCATTTGGGAATATGATGTTCTTAAAGATAATTTAATTTGGGATGATACCATGTACTCTATGTATGGTATGTCAAAAAAGGGGAAAAGTGATGGTAATCATATACGGAATTGGTTTGCCAAAATACATCCTAGTGAAGTAAGAAGAGTTAAAAAAGAATTGTATGAAACATTAAAGACAGGTATACCTATAGATAGTGAATTTAGAATTGTTTGGGAGGATAAATCGATACATCATATTTATGCAAAGGCAGTTACAACAAAAAATAATAAGGGTAAAGTAATAACCGTTACCGGAACTAATTTAGATATTACCTCTATTAAAGAAGCTGAGAAAGAATTAAAAACAACAATAAGCATAGTTGGAGAGCAAAATAGTCGCTTATTGAATTTTGCTTATATAGTATCGCATAATTTGCGCTCCCATGCAGGGAATTTTCAAATGGTGCTTAATATTCTGGAAACTGCTGAAAACGAGGAAGAAAAAAATGAAATGGTGGAGTACCTAAAGGGTATTTCAGAAAACTTATCAGAGACTATTGCACACCTTAATGAGGTGGTACAAATACAAACACAACCCAATGTATCAAGAGAAAAAATAAATTTAAGCGAGTATGTTGATAGAACTATAAAGATTGTTCAAGGAGAACTAAGTGCCAAAGGAGGGAAAATTATAAATAAAATTCCAAGTGATGTTGAAATAGAATTTAATGTTGCATACTTGGAAAGTGTGTTGCTAAACTTTCTGACCAACGGTATTAAATACAGTCATCCTGATAGAGTACCTGAAATTATGTTAGATGTTGAGTACCAAAACCAACAATCTGTTTTAATAATAAGTGATAATGGTAGTGGAATAGATTTGAAGAAATATGGAGAAAAACTATTTGGATTGTATAAAACATTTCATACAAATGCAGATTCTAAAGGAATAGGGTTATTTATAACAAAAAACCAAATAGAAGCAATGGGGGGTAGAATAGAGGTTGAAAGTGAAGTGGGTATAGGTACAACCTTTAAAATATTTTTTAAGAAATAATAAATTGCAAATAAGTGAAAGCGTACGTTGTTGATGATGATATTGTTTATACCATGGGTATAAAACGGTTGTTAAAAAGAATGAACCAAACCCAAGAGGTTGCTTTTTTTGATAATGGTAAGCAGGCATTTGATGAGCTAATTGCCAATAAAGATAACCTTGAACAATTGCCTAATGTAATTCTTCTTGATATTAATATGCCTGTAATGGACGGGTGGGAGTTTCTTAAAGCTTATACTAAAGCCAAAGCGCAGTTGTGTAAGAAAATAATTATTTACATGATAAGCTCATCTATTAACCCCAGTGATATAGAAAAGGCCAAAGCTTTTGAAGATATAACCGAGTATTTAGAAAAACCTGTAACCTTAGAAGACTTGCAGCAAATGTTAGAAGCCAGTACACACCCTAGAAAATAGTGGGTTATACATTAAACCTAAAGTGCATCACATCTCCGTCTTGCACTACATAGTCTTTACCTTCTACATTTAATTTACCTGCATCTCTGCAAGCTGCTTCGTTGCCATATTCTACATAATCAGCATAGTGAATAACCTCAGCGCGGATAAATCCGTTCTCAAAATCAGTATGGATTACTCCTGCGGCTTGTGGTGCTTTTGTCCCTTCAGTTATAGTCCAGGCACGTACCTCTTTTTCTCCGGCGGTAAAGTAGGTAATCAAATCAAGCAATTTATAAGCAGACTTTATCAGTTTTGATACCCCAGACTCATTCAACCCTAAGTCTTGTAAAAACTCCATACGGTCTTCATAGCTATCCAGTTGGGTAATGTCTGCTTCAATAGCAGCACTAATTATCATAACTTCAGCCTTTTCCTCTGCAACTGCTTTCTTAAAATTTTCAGTATGTGTATTTCCTTCTACTACACTGGCTTCATCAACGTTGCATACATACAATATAGGCTTACTGGTAAGCAGCTGGTATTCTTTTAATAAAGCTTTCTCATCATCATTTTGTGCTTCAACTACGCGTGCTGATTTACCTTGCTCTAAAGTTTCTTTTAACCGTTCAAGCAAAACAGCTTCTTTTTTAGCCTGTGGGTCGCCTCCGGTTTTTGCTACTTTAGCAATTTTAGCTAACCGCTTTTCAACGGTATCAAGGTCTTTCAGTTGGAGCTCGGTATCAATAACCTCTTTGTCTCTCACAGGGTCTACACTACCATCAACATGCACCACATTGTCATTATCAAAACAGCGAACTACATGTATAATAGCGTCGGTAGTTCTTATATTCCCCAAAAATTGGTTACCCAGTCCTTCTCCTTTACTGGCCCCTTTTACTAAACCTGCTATATCTACAATCTCAATAGTTGTAGGTAATACTTTTTGAGGGTTTACAAGCTTTTCTAGCACGGATAAGCGTTCATCGGGTACAGTAATTACCCCAACATTAGGTTCTATTGTACAAAAGGGAAAGTTTGCTGCTTGTGCTTTTGCATTAGACAAACAGTTGAAAAGCGTAGATTTACCTACATTGGGAAGCCCCACTATACCACATTGAAGTGCCATGTTTAGTCTTTAGTTATTGGGTTATTAGTTATTTGAAGCATTTGCACGTCTTCACATTGGAAGTTAGCCTTTCAAAATTTCGCTAATATCCATCATTATTTTTTGTGCTAAAGTATCGGCAGTACTTTTACTTGAGCTTTCTGAATATATACGGATAATTGGTTCTGTGTTAGACTTACGCAGGTGCACCCATTCTTTGTCAAATTCAATCTTTAACCCGTCAATCATATTTACAGGCTGGGTTTTATATTTCTCACGCACTTTTTTCAATACAGCATCCAAGTCAATATCATCGGTAAGCTGAATTTTATTTTTTGAAATATGGTAATCAGGGTAAGTTTCTCGTAAAATAGAAACCATTTGGTCTTTTTGTGCTAAGTGGCTCAAGAAAAGGGCAATGCCAACCAAAGCATCACGACCGTAATGTAATTCTGGGTAAATAATACCTCCGTTTCCTTCGCCACCAATTACAGCATTTTCAGCTTTCATCGTATTTACTACATTCACCTCGCCTACTGCGCTTGCAAAGTACTCTCCTCCATGCTTTTCAGTAACATCTCTTAAAGCACGAGACGATGAAAGGTTTGATACAGTATTGCCTTTATTGTGCTGCAAAATGTAATCGGCTACAGCAACCAATGTATATTCTTCTCCAAATGGGCGACCATCTTCACTAACCAGGGCTAAACGGTCTACATCAGGGTCAACCACAATACCCAAGTCAGCTTTGTTAAACTTCACCTCTCCACTAATAGCAGTTAAATGTTCAGGCAATGGTTCGGGGTTGTGAGGGAATTTTCCATCAGGAGTACAGTACAGTTCAATTATATCTTCAACCCCCAAAGCACGTAGCAGTTTGGGCACCGCTATACCACCTGTACTATTTACAGCATCAACAACAATTTTATATTTTTTAGATTTTATTGCATCAACATCTACTAAAGGTAAGTCAAGTATTTTTTTAATGTGCTTATCTATATAAGTATCATCTTTTTTGTAGGTACCTATAGCTTCAACTTCGGGATATTCTATTTCATCAATTTTATCTGCCAAAGCCAAAACTTCAGCACCATCAGCAGCAGAAATAAACTCACCTTTTTCGTTTAAAAGTTTAAGTGCATTCCATTGTTTTGGGTTGTGGCTGGCAGTAAGTATTATTCCACCTGATGCTTTTTCATCAGGAACAGCTATTTCAACAGTAGGTGTAGTACTTAATCCTAAATCAATCACGTCAAAGCCCAAGCCCATAAGTGTTCCTACTACTAAGTGGTTTACCATCTCTCCAGAAATACGGGCGTCCCTGCCAATAACAATAGTTTTGTTTTCGTTTCTATTTTTGAGCCATGTGCCGAAAGCAGTAGTAAACTTTACTATATCGCTTGGTGTTAAACCGTTTCCGGCTTGACCGCCAATAGTTCCTCTGATGCCTGAAATAGACTTAATAAGTGTCATAATTTTTTAGAAGGGTGCAAAAATAGTAAACCTATAGCAACTGTACTACCGTTTTTTAACCTAAAAAAATTTAACATTAGTTAACATTCGCAGTTTGTATTTTCGCAGTTTATAATCAACCAGCAAAACAACATTATGCAAAGTATAAAAAGCTTACTGTTTATAGTAATTGTAGGTATAGTTACAAATAGTTGTGCACAAGAAAGTAACCCAAGTGAGTTGGTTGTTGCCTTTTATAATGTAGAAAACCTGTTTGATACACTAGACACTCCTGATAAATTAGATGAGGAATTCACCCCCGAGGGAAGAAGAAAATGGGGTAGTGAACGTTACAATAATAAAGTTAAAAACCTTGCAAAGGTGATTAGTAGCATGAATGAGGGTAATGCGCCTGATGTATTGGGGTTGTGTGAAGTAGAAAACAAACAAGTGGTTGATGATTTAGTAGCTGCAAAAACATTAGCCAAGTACAACTACCAAGTAGTGCATAGAGAGTCGAAAGACTGGCGGGGTATTGATGTAGCGTTGATTTATAAGGAAGGTGTTTTCAATTTTGAGGAAGCATACACTTACTACGTTCCTATGCCTGATAGTATTTCGCCGACACGTGATATTTTAGTAGTTGAAGGGACTATACATGAAAAACCTATTAGCTTTTTTGTAAATCATTTTCCATCTCGAAGTGAGGGGCTTAAAAAATCACAACCCAAACGTATTGAAGCTGCCAAGGTATTGAGACACGCTATAGACTCAATATTAGCGGTTAACCCCAAGAATAATATTTTAGCTATGGGAGATTTTAATGATGAGCCTGGTGATAGTAGTCTTCATCATTACCTTGATGCTAGGGATTATTTTACTGAGGAGAAACGGTCACATAGAATATGTAATTTGATGTTTCGCATAAAGAAAGAAGGGAAAGGTTCTTACAAATACCGCAAAAACTGGAACATGCTTGACCAAATTATCGTAAGTGAAGATTTGTTTGTTGGTAATAATGGTTTGGCTGTAGTTCCTCAATCAGCAGATATATATGCTGAAGATTGGATGAAGCAAAAAACGCCTAAATATTTTGGCTCGCCTTTACGCACTTTTGGCGGGCGTAAATATTTAGCAGGGTATAGTGACCATTTTCCTGTATTTGTGAAGTTAAAGTTGCAAGAACAACCAAATATCAAGACAATTCCTAAAAAAGAAGACAACAAGTAGTATGGTAGAGAAAAAAAAGACTACAAAAAAACTATTGCCCTTAAAAAACAGGGAGATAAGCTGGTTGGCTTTTAATGAAAGGGTTTTGCAAGAGGCAGAAGATGAAAGCGTACCTTTATTAGAAAAGTTAAAGTTTCTTTCCATTTTCTCTTCCAATCTAGATGAGTTTTTTAGGGTTAGGGTGGCTAGTGTGCAACGGCTTATAGAGTATCAGAAAAAACATAAGCTAAAAAAACTATCAGAGTCTAAAGCGCTGTTAGAGCAAATTCAGGATACGGTATTAAAACAGCAGAAAGAGTATGAACGAACCTATGATTTTGTGAAAGAAGAACTGGAGAAAAAGAGTGTTTTTATACTAAATGAGCAACAGCTTAATGAATTACAAAAAGAAGAGCTTCGCGACTATTTTAAAAGAGAAGTTCTATCTACATTATTCCCGATAATATTAGACCACTTGCGGGCTTTCCCTTTCTTGCGTGACAAGTCTATTTATTTGGCAGTGAAAATGAGTAAGGCAGATGGTAGTATACGCCACAAATATGCTTTAATAGAGATACCTGCCCCTGAAGTTGTTAACCGTTTTTACGTACTAAGAAAAACTGATGCCAATACGTATATAATACTGTTGGATGATATTATCCGTAACTCTTTAGATGAGATATTTTATAGCTTTCCTCACGATACTTTTGAAGCATATACCATAAAACTAACCCGGGATGCAGAGCTAGATTTTGATACGGATACAGATATATCTGAAACGTTAATAGAAAAAATTAGTAAAAGCTTAAAAGAGCGTAAAAGAGGTCAACCTGTAAGGTTTATACATGATAGAGATATGCCCTCGGATATGCTGGCATTTATCAGAAAAAAAATGAAAATATCTGCCACTGGTGTTATGCCCGGTAGCAGGTATCATAACTTTAAAGATTTTGGGAAATTTCCAACCGCAGGACTTGAAAAATTCAAATATCAGAACCTGATTCCAATACCTATAAAGCGGATAGAAGAATCACGCTCAATGTTTGATGCTATTAAGCAGAAAGATATTTTGTTGTTTCATCCCTACCATTCTTTTGATAATTTGATACGTTTATTGAGAGAGGCGGCGATTGACCCTGGTGTACAAGCAATTAAAATTACTTTATACCGAGTGGCACGCTATTCAAACATAGTAAGTGCCTTAATAAATGCTGTAAAAAACGGCAAAGATGTAACGGCGGTTATAGAACTGCAAGCAAGGTTTGATGAGGAAGCAAACTTGTACTGGACACAACGGCTGCAAGAAGAAGGGGCAAAAGTAGTATTTGGTAAGCCCACGCATAAGGTACACTCTAAAGTATGTGTAATCTATAGAAAGGAAGAGCAGCGTACCGTTCATTATGCTCATTTTTCAACCGGCAATTACAATGGCGTTACAGCACGCTTATACTGTGATATGGGGATTTTGACTGCTGATAGCAGACTAACTTCTGAAGCTGTTAAAGTATTTAGCTTTATAAATAATTTCCCTCGTATTAATTATAAGTTTGAGCATCTACTGGTTGCACCCGACTATATGCGTTCTGCATTTATAAATATGATTGATACAGAAATAGAGAACGCAAAAAATGGTAAGGACGCATGGATATTAGCCAAAATGAATAGCTTGGTTGAAGAAAATGTAATTGCCAAATTATATGAAGCCAGTCAGGCAGGTGTAAAAATTCGCATGATAGTGAGGGGTATTTGCTGTTTAATACCGGGTAAAAAAGGAATTAGTGAGAATATAGAAGTGATAAGTATTATAGATAAGTTTTTAGAGCATACTCGCGCTTATATTTTCAATAATAATGGGGATAATAAAACTTACCTCTCATCAGCAGACTGGATGGGAAGAAATTTGAATAGGAGAATAGAAGTAGCGTTCCCTATTTATGATAGAGACATCCAGAAAATTATTAAAGACACCCTTGAGATACAATGGAATGATAATGTGAAGGCTCGTATTATAGATGGTAAACACGATAACTCTTTTCGTGAATTTTCTCTACCTGCCATACGGTCTCAAGACGAAACCTATAGTTATTTACTAAAGCATAGCCAATAGGTTTTTCAGAAATCAGTATTTTTGTACCAAAGCAGAAAGGTTTGTCGCTCTTATTCTGAAACTCTTTGGAATAAGAGAGGAAAGTCCGAGCAGCACAGGGCAACACGCTTGCTAACGGCAAGATGCGGTAACGCATAGAACAGTGCCACAGAAAATAACCGTCCCGAACTTGTTTTGGGATAAGGGTGAAAACGTGGGGTAAGAGCCTACGCATTGTTATAGTGATATGGTAATGGGGTAAACCTCGTGTGATGTAAGACCAAGTAAACCTCAGCTCCCGAAAGGGATTAGAGCTGCCCGCGCTAAAAGTAGAAATACTTGTTGAGAAGGGTAGGTTGCATGAGCAGTAGAGTAATTTACTGCCTAGATAAATGACAAACAGTTACCCTGATTTTTCAGGATAATGAACAGAACTCGGCTTACTCTTCTGCTTTTCTTTTTTCACCTCAGAAATCATTTATCCACCATTACAATCTTTTCAAGATTTTTAGCATAAAGTTTGATACCTTCGTCTTCAATATAGTACACTATGGCCGCAAACATACTGATAATAGACGACGAGAAAAGCATCCGCAATACACTGAAAGAAATTTTAGAATACGAAGGGTATAAAGTTGAAGAAGCCGCTGATGGAAAAGCAGGTTTGGATATTTTAGAGAAAAAAGATTTTGATGTAGTGTTGTGCGATATAAAAATGCCAAAAATGGATGGCATGGAGGTGTTGGAAAAAGCTGCTGAGTTGGTGCCCGATGTTCCTTTTATAATGATATCAGGACATGGAACTATTGAAACAGCTGTTGAGGCTACCAAAAAAGGAGCATACGACTTCTTACAAAAACCACCTGATTTGAACCGTTTGCTAATTACTATTCGTAATGCTGTAGACAAAAACAAGCTGGTTGTTGAAACAAAGATTTTAAAGCGTAGAGTAACCAAAACCAGAGAAATAATAGGTGATTCACCGGCTATTAAATCAATAATGGAAACTATTGAGAAGGTAGCTCCCACAGAAGCCAGGGTATTAATTACAGGAGAAAACGGTACAGGTAAAGAGTTGGTTGCGCGCTGGATACACGAAAAAAGTAACAGGGCAAACGCACCGCTAATAGAAGTAAACTGTGCCGCAATTCCATCAGAGCTAATAGAGAGCGAATTGTTTGGGCATGAAAAAGGTTCGTTTACATCAGCAGTAAAACAGCGTATAGGGAAATTTGAGCAAGCAAACGGCGGAACATTATTTTTAGATGAGATAGGAGATATGAGCTTGGCTGCACAAGCAAAAGTATTGCGTGCATTGCAAGAAGGAAAAATTACCAGAGTAGGTGGTGATAAAGAAATTAGTGTGAATGTGAGAGTAATTGCTGCAACAAATAAAGATTTGCTGAAAGAAATTGATTTGGGCAACTACCGACTTGACTTATACCACAGGCTAAGTGTTATTTTAATACATGTACCTACGCTTAATGAACGTTTGGACGATATTCCACTAATTGCTGAGAAATTTTTGAAGGAAATTTGTGAAGACAATGGATTCCCTAAAAAAATATTTACCCAACAAGGTTTAGAAGCTTTAAAAGCTATAGAGTGGACAGGTAATATTAGAGAGTTGCGTAATGTAGTTGAACGATTAGTAATATTAAGCGATACAAAAATTACAGACCAAGATGTAATTAATTATGCTAATCCGGGTAGGGCAGGCAGCGGTAAATCTATGTTTGAGAAGTTCGACCGTTTTCAGGAGTTTAAAGACTATGCTGAGAAATGTTTCATAGAAGAAAAATTAAAGAAAAACGCATGGAATATTGCTAAAACAGCATCAGAAATAGATATACAGCGAAGCCACTTATATAATAAAATAGAAAAATTTGGTTTGAAACGCGAAGCCGCTGAAAGCAATTAATATAAACTTTTTTACTTTACATTTCTATAGCCGGTACAGTATTGATAGGCAATGATATTGATAAAGCAGTTAGTCTGCTTCAAAGCGGTAAACTGGTTGCTATTCCTACCGAAACGGTGTATGGCTTAGCTGCAAATGCCTTTGATGGAGTTGCAGTAACACAAATTTTTAAAGCAAAAAACCGCCCTTTTTTCGACCCTTTAATTGTTCATACACACTCTACAGAGCGCATTAAAGAGTGGGTAAGAGATTTTCCCCCTCAGGCAGAACAATTGGCAAAAGCCTTTTGGCCGGGACCACTAACCCTGATATTTAATAAAAAAGAAATTATTCCTGATATTGTTACAGCAGGTAATCCTACAGTAGCAGTAAGAATTCCTAATCATCAGTTAACAATACAACTGCTTAGTAAATTAAGCTTCCCATTAGCTGCACCTAGTGCAAACCCCTTTGGTTATGTAAGCCCAACTACTGCACAACATGTTGAAGACCAACTAGGAGAAGAAATACCTTATATACTTGATGGAGGGGCTTGTAAAGTTGGTATAGAATCAACCATAATATCGTTTACTACTGAAAAACCAACACTACTTCGCTTGGGAGGAACTCCTACAGAGCATATTCGTGATATAGTTGGAGATATAGCAATCAATATCAATCAAAATTCAAACCCGCAAGCACCCGGTCAAATGGATAAGCATTACTCACCTAGAACTAGTTTTTTAGTGGGCGATTTACCTGAAACACCACCTTTTGGAGTTGATATGGAAAAAATAGGGGCAATTACTTTAAGCAAACCTGTTGAATGGGTTTGGACTGAAAATCAAATACAGTTATCTAAAAAAGGAGATTTAACTGAGGCAGCAAGCAACATTTTTGCTGCAATGCGAATCTTAGATAAAAAGAAATTGACAAAAATTTATGCAGAACCTATGCCTGATATTGGGTTGGGCAAAGCAATAAACGACAGACTTAAGCGTGCAACTCACAAGTTATAAAGAACCTGTTAAATAATTTTTTCGTTTTTAAGTATAAAAGTGTCAGTTTTTTAAATAAAGTAAATTATATTTGAATATTGAATGAAAAGAGCTCTACTCAGCATATTAACATTTGTACTTTTCGCTACGGTTTCAATAGCAGGTAATAATCCTGTAGTTGAAGGACCTGGTGATAAAGTACCAGTTATAAAATCGTTCCCTAATCCTGTAACGTCAGAACTAACTGTTGAAGTACAATTAACAGATAGAAATTTTACTAAGGTTGAGGTGAAAATAGTTAATTTGCTAGGGCAAGAAATGGTTAAACCGCTAAAACAAGATTTAAGTGGTTTAACAACAACTTTCAAAATAGATTTAAGAGATATTCCTAATGGGTTCTATTTTATGGAAGTTACATCATCATCAGCAAGCGGTTCTTCGCACACTTTCACTAAAAAGATTACTAAAAATTAATCTTTTTCACCTTTTTTAATCATAGCCAATATTCTTAACATCTTATAAGTTATTTTTGCGCCTTTATGGAGCATATTCGTAACTTCTGCATTATTGCACATATAGACCATGGCAAAAGCACATTAGCCGATAGGTTGCTTGAGTTTACCCAAACTGTAACAGCTCGCAAAATGCAAGCACAGGTATTGGATGATATGGATTTAGAACGCGAACGCGGTATAACCATTAAAAGCCATGCCATACAAATGGATTATGTACATGATGGGAAGAAGTATACTTTAAACCTAATTGATACACCGGGGCACGTAGATTTTTCTTATGAGGTATCACGCTCTATAGCCGCTTGCGAAGGTGCACTGCTTATAGTTGATGCCGCACAAGGTATACAGGCCCAAACCATATCAAACTTATACTTAGCATTAGACCAGGGTTTAGAAATAATTCCAGTTTTAAATAAAATGGATTTACCGGGTGCTATGCCTGAAGAAGTTAAAGACCAGATTATAGACTTAATAGGCTGCGATGATGAAGATATAATACCTGCAAGTGGAAAAACAGGTATGGGTGTAGATAATATATTAAAAGCTATTGTAGAACGGGTAGCTCCACCAAAAGGTAACCCTGAGGCTCCATTGAAAGCTTTGGTATTTGATTCTGTTTACAATTCTTTTAGAGGTGTAATAGGATATTTTAAAGTAGTTGACGGGGTTATTCATAAACATGACTTAGTAAAGTTTATGGCTACCAATAAACAGTATTATGCCGAAGAAATTGGGGTGTTAAGGTTAGAGAAAGAGGTAAAAGAAGAAATTAAAACAGGAGACGTAGGTTATATAATAACAGGGGTTAAAGAAGCCAGAGAAATTAAAGTAGGTGATACCATTACACACATACAAAAGCCAACCGAGGCGCCTATAAAAGGTTTTGAGGATGTGAAACCTATGGTTTTTGCAGGTATTTACCCTGTTGACACAGAAGACTTTGAAGAATTGCGTGAAAGTATGTATAAGCTTCAGCTAAATGATGCCTCATTGGTATTTGAGCCTGAGTCTTCGGCAGCTTTGGGTTTTGGATTCCGTTGCGGTTTTTTGGGTATGCTGCATATGGAAATTATTCAAGAGCGTTTAGAACGTGAGTTTAATATGACGGTGATTACTACCGTGCCCAACGTATCATACCATGCATATACTACAAAAGGTGAAAAACTGATTGTAAATAACCCCAGTGATTTACCTGACCCATCAAAATTAGATAAGGTAGAAGAGCCTTATGTAATGATACAAATTATTACCAGTGCTGATTTTGTTGGTCCTGTAATGTCGTTGTGCTTAACACGGAGAGGGGTATTGAAAAACCAAGTATATTTAACTACTACAAGAGTTGAATTAAACTTTGAGATACCTATGGCAGAGGTGGTTTTTGATTTTTATGATAGATTAAAAACAATCTCAAAAGGCTATGCTTCTCTGGATTATTATCCAAGCGATTATCAAGAATCGCACTTGGTGAAACTGGATATATTTTTAAATAAAGAACCTGTTGATGCCTTATCGGCAATTATTCATAGAGACAGAGCTTACGATTGGGGTAAGAAGATTTGTGAGAAGCTGAAAGAGCTTATACCTAAACAACAGTTTGAGATTGCAATACAAGCGGGTATCGGCACAAAAATAATTGCACGCGAAACCATATCGGCATTGCGAAAAGATGTTACAGCAAAATGTTATGGAGGTGATATTAGCCGCAAGCGTAAACTGCTTGAAAAACAAAAGAAAGGAAAGAAACGTATGCGACAAGTTGGCAATGTGGAGATACCTCAACAGGCATTTATGGCTGTGTTGAAGATTGATTAGTATAAAATTGATTAGTATAAAGTATTATAACTAAAAAAGCCCCTTCTTTTGAAGGGGCTTTTTTATTATTCCGTTAAATTTAATTACTGTACTACAACAGTTTTGTTAACTTTATTAGTTCCATCGTAAACAGTTACAAAGTAGATGCCTTTAGCTTGGTTTTCAAGATTAACATCTATTTTGCCCGGGTTGTTAAACAATATTTGCTCGTGGATGGCTTTGCCCGTTGCATCAAAAACAGCAACTGTTAGGGTATTGCCAACTTTTATACTACCCAAATCTACCGTTAATTTCCCGCTGGTTGGATTAGGATAAACACTAACCAAATCATCTAGAGTTACAGGCGTAACTCCTAATGGATTAACACTTATATAGTTGGCTATGGTTTTAGTATTATCTCCCAATGGATTAGTTACTTTCAAAGCAACTGTATAAATACCGTTTTGGGTGAACTGTACTTTAGGATTTTGTGATGAAGCCGTTGTACCATCAACGTACTGGATGTTACTGGGTGTAATTGTCCAATCCCACTGATTTGGGTTGTTGGTACTTTTATCAGTAAATGTTATAGTCTCATTTATTGATGCCATAGTTTTACTAGCTTCAAAATCAGCAATAGGGGCGTTTCCGCCGCCACCGGAGCTTACATTAATATAATTTGTTTTAGTTTCAACACTAGTCCCATACGCATTAGTTACTGTAAGCTTTACCGTGTATGAACCTGTTTGGGTAAAGGTTACTTTTGGTGTTTTGCTTGAGGCGCTTGTGCCACCTGTATAACTGTAACCACCGGTTGAAGGAGTTATCTCCCAGGCATAAGTAGTTGGGTCGTTTAGTGAAGTATTAGTAAAGGTAACTTCAACATTTACATTAATATTTGTATTGAACGTGCTAAAATCAGCAACAGGTTTTAGGTCTATTTTACGGATAGTATGGTTGCGTACATCAGTAACCAACATCTCATCTTTTGATGAATTAAATGCCATTTGACCAGGAAAACTAAAACGAGCAGCAGTAGCTTGACCATCAGTTGTTCCTACTTGGTTAAAAGTACCTGCAATGGTAGTAACCTGCCCACCACTTATTTTACGAATTGTATTTGCTTGTCCGTTTCTACCGTCAGCAACAAAAATATTTCCTAGTGCATCAACAGCTAAACCATTAGGAGATGCAAAGGTGGCAGACAGTGCAGCACCGTCATCTCCACCATTAGTTCCGTCTCCAGCAATTGTACTAACCATATTTGTAGTAAGGTCGATACTACGTATACGGCGGTTTCCCGCATCAGCAACTAAAAGGGTATTGTTGTCTTGTAATGCTAAACCTACAGGCAGATTAAATTTTGCACTAGCACCTGCACCATCAGCAAACCCGAAAGAACCGGGAGTACCTGCTATTAAGCTTACATCTCCTGTAGGAGTAATTTTACGGATACAATCGTTAAAACCATCAGCTACATACATATCGCCGTTAGCATTTATAACAATATCCATCGGGGTATCAAAACGAGCCGCTGTTCCGTTCCCATTTACATAGTCTCCAGTTCCTGCATTAGGGCCGGGAGCCTCGCCTGCAAAAGTGGTAACAATTTGTCCGCTTCCGGCAGAAACAAAACGAGTTACCTTGCGAATACAGTGATTTAATTGGTCACAAACAAAAATATCGTTGTTAGCATCAACAGCCATTCCCAATGGCGAGTTAAAACGTGCATTTGTACCTGTACCATTTAAGTAACCTGCATTAAAACCATTGGCAGGGTCTGATACTGCCCCGGTGCGGGTGTATACGTTACTATTTGCAGGGTCATATAATCGTATACGATGCCCCACTTGTTCCGTAACATAAACCTTTCCGTTGCCATCAATTACAATTCCGTAGGGTTCGTTAAAAGTTGCATTAGGTAAAGTTGTAGTTGTGGTAACGCCTCCGGCAGTACCTGCTGTGCCGCCAAAGGTAGTAACAGTTTGGGCAGTGGCTTGCAAGCAAGCAAAGCCTAAAATAAAAAGTATAACTCTTTTAATCATAGTCTTATAAATAAATTATATTGGTGTTTTATACAGATGGTGCTACACCATCAATGTATGAATTTACATTATTTTCAATGGTATCCAAAATGTTCTCATAATCGCGTTTCACAAATTTTTCACCTGTAATTTTTTCATACAACTCAATATAGCGATTAGTAATGTTGTTTACTACCTCATCGGTCATTTCAGGTAGTTTTTGGTCTTTATCGCCATAAAAGTCATTTTCCATTAACCACTCGCGTACAAACTCTTTTGAAAGTTGTTTTTGGTCTTTGCCTTTCTTTTGCCTTTCTTCATACTCCGATTGATAAAAATACCTTGAAGAATCAGGGGTATGTACTTCATCAATCAAAATAATTTTTTTATCAGCATCAAAACCGAACTCATATTTAGTATCAACAAGAATAAGGTCTCTTTCAGCTGCCATTTCAGTGCCCAAAGAATATAATTTGTGGGTATATGCTTCCAGTTGCTCAACATCTTTTTTGCGCAATAGTTTCTGCTCAAGAATATCAGCTATAGAAATATCCGTATCGTGCCCGGTACTATTTTTAATAGTAGGAGTAATAATAGGTTCAGGCAGTTTATCATTCTTTTTTAAACCCTCAGGCAGTTTCACCCCACAAATTTCTCTCCCCCCTTTTTCATACAATCGCCAAGCGTAACCTGCCAAATATCCTCTGATAACAAACTCAATTAAAATGGGTTCACACTTTATACCGTAGGTTACATTAGGGTCAGGGGTAGCTATTTCCCAGTTAGGCACATCATCTGCTGTAGCATCTAAAAAATATGCAGCTATCTGGTTTAGTATTTGTCCTTTATAGGGAATTGGCTGTGGTAGCACATGGTCAAATGCCGATATACGGTCGCAAGCTACAACAGCAAGGAATTCATCATTAATATTATATATGTCTCTTACCTTTCCTCTATGAAAACTCCTTTGGTTTTTCAGAAAAAAGTTAGTCGCTATCAATTGGGTTGTGGTAGTCATATTTTAAGTATACAAGTATAAGCACTTTATTTAATGCAATACTAAAATTTGGGTATAAATATGGGTTTTAGAACCTATGTTATAGTGCAAAAAGTATTTTTTGTTGATGCGTATAGCACTTATTTTTCTAGGAATTTGTCATAAGCTTTAACTATTTCTTTCACCACTTTATGCCTTACTACATCACTCACAGTTAGCTTAATAATTTTTATACCCTTTACCTTTTCAAGAATTTTCACTGCTTTTATTAAACCACTAGGCTGGTTTTTGGGTAAATCTATTTGGGTTAAATCGCCGGTAATAATCACCTTAGCATTTGGTCCCATACGTGTAAGAAACATTTTAAGTTGGGCATCAGTAGCGTTTTGTGCTTCATCAAGTATAACGTAACAATTATCAAGTGTTCTGCCTCGCATAAAAGCCATAGGTGCAATTTCTATTACACGGTTTTCAAGCATTGTTTTTAGCCTATCACTTGGAATCATATCGTCCAAAGCGTCGTACAATGGGCGTAAATAAGGGTCTATTTTTTCTTTCATATCCCCAGGAAGAAAACCCAAACTTTCTCCTGCTTCAACTGCGGGGCGTGCCAATATGATACGTTTTATTTCTTTACTTTTAAGGGCTTTAACTGCACAGGCTACTGAAGTGTATGTTTTACCTGTTCCTGCAGGGCCTATTGCAAAAACAACGTCGTTTTTAGTAACAGCATCAATTAACTTTCTTTGGTTGGCTGTTCTTGCACGTATTGTTTTACCATTTCCACCATGTACCAGTACCTCGTCTTTAGCACTAGGTGTAAAAGGTTTTTCCTCATTTTCTTCAATAGCATCTAAAATCTCTACCACTTTTTCTTCAGTCAATTCTCCGCTGCGTTTAAGTGTAGTAAGTAAAAAATCAAACTTTTGGCTAAAATGCTCAATTTGCTTTTTATTACCGCTTACTTTAACTGCATTTCCTCTAGAAACAATTTTTAAGTCGGGATATTTTACCTTTAAAAGCTTTAAAGTAGTATTGTTGGTACCCCATAATTCAGCAGGGTTTATCTCATCCAACAGAATGAATTTTTCGTTCAAATGTTTATGCTGTAATTTTGCAGCAAATCTACTTTATAAATAGATACTGTGCCAATAGTTACCCTTATTACCGATTTAGGAAAAGACACCCATGTGGTAGCTAAAGCTAAAATGAAGCTATTAAGTGCATTACCTTCGGTAATAATAGCAGATATATCGCATACTGTACCTCCCTTTCTAGTTGAAGATGCTGTTTACTTTGCTAAAAGCTATATTAACGATTTCCCAAAAGACACCATACACCTTATTGCAGTTGATATAGATATGCAAAAGCACAAACGTATGGTTGCCTGCAAATACAGAGAACAAATTTTTGTAACTGCAGACAATGGTTTTCTGGCTATGCTGACTAATAATATGGAGTGTGAATATTTTGAATTACCAACAAATAATAATAGCCAAATTGCCTTTTCTCCTTTAAAAAATTTACTTGTCCCTTTAGCTATAGAAATAATTGAAAAAGGAATTGATAGCGTTGGGGAACCTATAGAATCTATTGTTGAGAAAACGGTAGAGCAACCCGTAGTTTTAGAGAATGGTTTACGGGGAAAGGTTATTTATGTGAACAACTATAATAATGCAGTAACTAATATAACCAGAGCTTTATTTGATAATGAAAGGGTGGGGAGAAGGTTTAATGTTGTATTGAACCGGTTTGACAGTATTTTGAAGCTAAGCACCAATTACAGTGATGTTGAAGTGGGTGATAGCCTGTGTTTTTTTAATGAGGATGGTTTGCTTGAAATTGCTGTAAATAAAGGTAAGGCAAGCGAGCTGTTAGGCTTAGGAAAAGATAAAAGAGTAACTATAGAATTCTTTGCAGAACGCACTACAAGTTCAACTGATAGCGACGGTTTATTTAATAATGATTACCAGAATAGTTAAAATGACTTTTAAACCTGAGGAAACGGATGTCTTCCTTAAGGTTTTTAATCAATCAAAAGAATTAATAAGAGGTTTTGAAGGGTGTTCTTACTTAGAACTATTGAGAGAAAAAAAAGAAGGCAATGTGTTTTTTACCTATAGTAAGTGGGATAGTGAGGAGAGTTTAAACAATTACCGCCACTCAGAATTATTTGCTACAACTTGGGCACAAACAAAAATATTGTTTGCAGACAAACCTCAAGCCTGGACGGTTAATGAACTGTATAGCTTAAAATAAAAAAGCACCAAGTATACTTGGTGCTTCATATTATTGTTTTGGGTGAATATTAAAATTGCTCTAAGCGCGAAAAGAAGAAACTACCTTCTATTTCAGCATTTTCATTACTATCACTACCGTGTATTGCATTAGCGTCTATACTTTTTGCATATAAGTTACGTATAGTACCTTCAGCAGCTTCTTGCGGATTAGTAGCACCGATCAGCTTACGAAAATCTTCTACAGCGTTATCTTTCTCTAAAATAGCAGCTACTATTGGACCACTGCTCATAAACTCTACTAAGTCATTATAAAAAGGACGCTCTTTATGAATTTCATAAAACTGTCCTGCTCTTTCAGGAGTCAGGTAGGTGTACTTCATAGCTTTAATTGAAAAGCCTGCTTCGATAATCTGATTTAAAATTTTACCCATGTGTCCATTACGTACAGCATCGGGTTTAATCATTGTAAAAGTGCGGTTGCTTGCCATTGTTCTAATTTTGCCGCGAAATTATGATTTAAACTTCATTTTCGCGACATTTGCGCGAATTAAAAAATACCATTGTGAACGCTGCTGAGAGGGTTAAAGAAGCATTAGAAAAAACAGGCAAACCAAGAATAGTAATTACCACACATCATAAGCCTGATGCTGATGCTTTAGGTTCATCATTAGGGCTGTATAATTTTCTTAAAAAACTGGGTTATTTTGTTACAGTAGTTTCACCTACAGATTATCCTCCTTTTTTAAAATGGATGCCCAATGAAGAGAAGGTATTTAACTTTGAATATCACCCGGAAAAATGCCGTGATTTTGTGCAAAAAGCACAGATAATATTTTGTTTGGATTTTAATAACCTGAAGCGGATTAATGACTTGGGTGAGATAGTAAGAGAAAGTGATGCGATAAAAGTGATGATTGACCACCACTTAGAGCCCGAAGGTTTTGATGACATACGCTTTTGGACATCGGAAGCTAGTTCTACAGCAGAATTAGTTTACAGGTTTATTGTTGATTTTGGTGGTAAGGAATACGTAGATAAAGATATAGCTGCATGCCTATATGCAGGAATAATGACTGATACCGGTTCTTTCCGTTTTGATAGCGTGAGACCCCAAACCCATCGTGTAGTTGCAGATTTGATAGAAACAGGAGTAGAACACTCAAAAATTCATAACTTGCTTTTTGATAGTTATACTGAAAACAGGTGGAAGTTTGTGGGGTATGTTTTGAGTAATAAAATGGAAGTTCTAGATGGGTTGAACACAGCTTTGATTACCGTTAGTGCCGAAGAGTTGAAAGAGTATAATATTAAAACAGGGGATACAGAAGGGTTGGTAAACTATGGCTTAAGCATAAAAGGAGTTGAATTTGCAGCTTTAATTATTGATAGAACTGTATTGGTGAAAATGAGCTTTAGAGGTAAAGGTAAATTTCCGGCTAATAAATTTGCAAAAGAATTTTTTGAAGGTGGGGGACACTTTAATGCAGCCGGAGGGCAATCGAGTTTAACACTAGATGAAACAGTTGATAAATTTAAAAAAGCAATTGTAACGTATAAAGAATACTTAAATTAGTATAAATGAAAAAACAATCAATCATAGGGCTATTGGCTCTAACGCTTGCAGTATTTGCAAGTTCATGTAAAAAAAGTAATGAGTTTCAAACCACAGAAGACGGATTAAAATATAAATATATTGTCAATTCTGATTCCGGCGAAGTAGCAGGGCCAGGCGGTTATTTAGAAATGCATATAGTGGTTACTACCCATTCAGACTCACTTAATAAAGATACAACACTATCAAACTCATATACTTCAGGATATGGAGTAAATAAATTATTAATAAGTGACCCAACATATAAAGGGTGTATCAATGGTGGTTTTGCCATGCTAAAAGCAGGTGATAGTGTTGTGTTTAAAGTACTGGCAGATTCATTATATCAAAAAACTTTTGGCCAACCCGTACCCCCTTTTTTAACCGGAAAAGAAGATATAATAATTACTACAAAAGTTCTTGTTAGTGAAAGCAAAGCTTCATTTGACGAAAGGCAAAAGAAAGAAAAAGAAGAACAAGCAAGAGCACAGCAAAAATTACTTGAAACAGAGCAAAAAGAACTGAAAGCAGTTGCTGAAAAAATGGGGTATGGTGATAAGCTTCAGCTAAGCCCTAGTGGGTTATATTTCGTGAAACTTAAAGAAACTAATGGCCCAACCCCTGTGAAGGGTGATGTAGCAAGCTTTTTCTATAAAGGTACTTTTATGGACGGGAAAGAATTTGACAGCAATTACGGAGGCCGTCCTTTTAATGTTACTATTGGTAGTGGCGGAGCTATTTCAGGCTGGTTAGAGGTAGTTGATAAAATTAAGTTAGGAGAAAAGTGGATGTTATTTATTCCTTCTAGCCTGGCGTATGGAGAAAGAGGTCAGGGTTCAATACCTCCAAATACACCATTGGTTTTTGAGATGAGCTTGGATGCTATCAGAACGGCTGAGCAAGTTGAAAAAGAGCGTAAAGCTGAAATGGAAAAATTAGCTAAAGAAGAAACTAAACTTATCAATAAATTTTTGGCAGGTAAAAACTATAAAAAAGATACCGAGCGAGATATATACTATATTGTTGATGATGAAGGAAGAGGTAACTACGCTAAGTTTAACGATAAGGTTAAAATGAAAGTTAAAGGGTTCGACTTGAAAGGAAATCCTATAAAAGAATTTACCATTGTTGACCCTCCAATTGAGTCTCTTTTCAAGCAAGGGGCATTCCCTGCAGCTATGGAGCTTGCTTTATTAAAACTTAAAGCGGGAGGAGAGATAAGAATTGTTACTCCATCGCGCCACTTCCAAGGTGAAACAGGGGGAGGAGTTATTGGTGCTTATACACCTGTTTATCTGGAGTTAGAATTAGTAAGCATAGAAAAAGGTAAATAAGTTTATGAAAGTTTTGGGCAAACTGGTAGTTATAAGTTGCCTCCTAATAGCAGGTAAAACAAGCCTGTTTGCCCAAAACGATAGTATAACAAGAGACACAATTCTCACTCTGCAAGGAATTAAAATTATCTTTAAAGAGCACGGCACAGGAATTAGTGTTAAGGGTAGGAAATACCTAACCGCCCACTATATAGTTAAATCTGAAAAAGGAAGACAACTACGCAACTCTTACAAGCAAGGCAATGCAATAGTAATTTCTACTATTGATAATGAACGCAAACAAGCTTGGATAGATGCTTTACGGTATTTACGAGTGGGCGATAATGTTAGAATAACAGTACCTGATAGTATTGTGATGAAATATTGGAGAGCATTTTTACCTACTCCACCTTTTAAACCTATAGGCTTAAAAGTTCGCATGTTGGTTTTAGCAGCCAAAGATGAGCTGCCGCCGAATGTAGTTGTATTAGACGAAACCGATACTAAAATACCCGAACCCTTTAATGTAGCAGGTAAGGATACTATTAAAACTAAAAGCGGACTAAGGTATATTTTGATAAAAGATAATTTAGACGGCGACCAGGCCTATAACGGGCGTAAAGTTGAGGTACACTATACCGGATATTTTGAAGACGGGACTATATTTGATGCCTCTTACGTAAATGGGCATCCGTATTCTTTTACACTTACCAATAACGAAGTAATAGACGGTTTGGATGAAGGAGTAAGATTAATGAAAACAGGAGATAGATATAGATTTTTGATTCCTGCTAAACTTGCTTATGGAGATAAGGGAAATGGTTCCATTCCACCTGATACAAACCTTATTTTTGATGTGGAGTTAATTGCTGTTGACTAAATAATTTATGACTGATAAAAAAATACTAATTACAGGGGGTGCAGGTTTTATAGGCTCACACGTAGTGCGCTTATTTGTGAATAAATACCCGAACTATCATATTTTTAATTTAGATAAACTTACCTACGCCGGTAACTTAAAAAATCTTACTGATATTGAAAATAAGCCCAACTACACTTTTGTAAAAGAAGATATTGTTGATGCAGATGCAATAAATAATTTGTTTAAAGAACATAGGTTTGATGGGGTATTGCATTTGGCTGCAGAATCTCATGTAGACCGTTCTATAACTCACCCCTTAGAGTTTGTAAATACTAATGTTATAGGTACTGTCAATTTACTTAATGCTGCCCGCGATATTTGGAAAGAAGACGGAATGGAGGGTAAAAGGTTCTACCATATTTCTACCGATGAAGTATACGGCTCTTTAGATGATGGCGGTTTCTTTTATGAAGATACTCCTTACGACCCACAATCGCCCTATTCAGCTTCAAAAGCAAGTAGCGACCATTTTGTAAGGGCATACAGCAATACATACAAATTACCCATTGTTATTACTAACTGTAGTAACAATTACGGCCCTAACCAATTCCCAGAAAAGCTGATACCTCTTTGTATTAACAATATTTTGAACGGCAAAAACTTACCCATTTACGGTAAAGGCGAAAATGTTAGAGATTGGTTATATGTGGTAGACCATGCACGTGCTATAGATGTAGTATACCATAATGGCAAACAAGGGGAAACCTATAATATTGGCGGTTTTAACGAGTGGGCAAATATTGATTTGGTGAAAGTGATTTGCAAGGTGATGGATAACCGAATGGGTGAACCTGAAGGAACTGCTGAACAGTTAATTACTTATGTTACCGATAGGGCAGGGCATGACCTACGCTACGCAATTGATGCCAACAAAATAATGAAAGAATTAGGGTGGGAACCCAGTTTACAATTTGAAGAAGGCATTGAGAAAACCATTGATTGGTACCTTGCCAACAAACAGTGGATGGAAGAAATTACCAGTGGCGATTACATGAAATATTATGATGAAATGTATGATGGAAGGTAGTTGGGTATTGAGTTATTAGATAGATTTCATCTATAAATTAGTAACTATATATTTATGCTTTAGTCTGCAATAAAGAACATTAAAAAGGGGCTCTACGAGCCCCTTTTATTATAATAACTGATTAACTCAATAACCAATAACTAAACTACGCATCAATATTTGCATACTTAGCGTGGCTTTCTATAAACTCACGGCGTGGAGGTACTTCATCACCCATCAGCATGCTGAAAATATGGTCAGCTTCGGCTAAACTTTCAAGAGATACTTGCTTTAACGTACGCTTTTCAGGGTTCATGGTAGTTTGCCATAATTGTTCTGCATTCATCTCTCCCAAACCTTTATAGCGTTGTACATTAACACTTTCAGGCTTGCCTTTTCCTATTTCTTCAATAGCTTGGTCACGCTGAACATCATCCCAGCAGTAACGCTCTTCTCTTCCTTTTTTCACTAAATAAAGTGGTGGAGTGGCTATGTATAAAAAGCCTTGTTCTACCAGTTTCTTCATATAACGGAAGAAGAAAGTAAGTATAAGTGTACGGATGTGGCTACCATCCACGTCGGCATCCGTCATAATAATTATTTTGTGGTAGCGCAGTTTTTCAAGGTTCAGCTCTTTATTGTCTTCTTCAGTACCTATGGTTACCCCTAAAGCAGTGAACATATTTTTTATTTCCTCATTTTCATAAATTTTATGTTCTAGGGCTTTTTCTACGTTAAGTATTTTACCACGTAGAGGGAGTATAGCTTGAAAATTACGGTTACGCCCTTGCTTTGCTGTTCCCCCGGCCGAATCTCCCTCCACCAAGTAAATTTCACACTCAGCAGGGTCTGTACCTGAGCAATCTGAAAGTTTACCTGGTAAGCCCATTCCGCTCATAGCCCCTTTGCGTTGCACCATTTCGCGTGCTTTACGTGCCGCATGGCGTGCAGTAGCAGCCAACACTACTTTATTAATAATGGTTTTAGCTTCTTTAGGGTTTTCTTCTAAAAAGTTGTTAAGCATATCACCCACACACTGGTCAACAGCACCCATAACCTCATTATTTCCTAACTTAGTTTTAGTTTGCCCTTCAAACTGGGGTTCAGCTACCTTTACAGAAATAACGGCTGTTAAACCTTCTCTAAAATCGTCTCCGCTGATATCAAATTTTAGGTTTTTTAGCAAACCTTCACGCTCTGCATACCCTTTAAGTGTACGTGTAAGTGCACGGCGAAAGCCTGATACATGCGTACCTCCCTCAATAGTATTAATATTATTTACATAAGAGTGTAGGTTCTCAGCATAGCCTGTATTGTACTGTAATGCTACCTCAACAGGTACACCTGCTTTTTCACCTTCTACATAAATAGGTTCAGGTATCAGTTTTTCACGGGTGCCATCTAAGTAACCAACAAACTCTTTTAATCCTCCTTCTGAGTAAAAATTATCTGTTTTAGGGTTGTTATCTTCATCAAGCTCACGTTTATCTACTATGGTGATGTTTATACCTCTATTTAGGTAAGCCAACTCACGTAAACGAGCAGAAAGTGTTTCAAAATTATAAACTGTGGCAGAGAATATAGTAGCATCAGGCACAAAGTGGACTTCTGTTCCTGTAATATCAGTTTCTCCAATAGTTTTTACATCGTATTGGGGGATACCTGTTTTATACTCTTGTTGCCAAATTTTACCATCGCGATGAACGGTAGCACGTAAGTCAGTAGAAAGTGCATTTACACAACTCACCCCGACACCATGCAATCCACCCGAAACTTTGTAAGTATCTTTATCAAACTTACCTCCTGCGTGAAGCACAGTCATTACTACCTCAAGTGCACTACGGTTTTCTTTTTTATGTAAGCCTGTTGGTATTCCTCTACCATCATCTAATACGGTGATGGAGTTATCTTCATTTATAGTAACAGTAATATTTTTACAATAGCCTGCTAGGGCTTCATCAATAGAGTTATCTACTACCTCATATACCAAATGGTGTAGTCCTCTAACTCCTGTATCCCCAATGTACATTGAGGGGCGTTTACGAACTGCTTCTAATCCTTCAAGAACCTGAATATTATCGGCCCCATAATTCTTCTTTTCTAATGCTTCGTCGCTCATATAAAAATCACTAAAAGTATAATGCGTAAAAATAGCTCTAAGTGTAGAATTTTCAAAGGTTTACACCTGTTTTGGAAAGGCATTTTTCCACGCTGTTGTGGATATGTTTTCAAATCGTTAAGAGCTATCTATTTTATATCAATAATACTGCCGAAAATGCAATTAAAATGGTGTAGCAGATTTAAACTTTAATGTTTGATTTTCAGGCGATTCAAATTCTAAATAATAAGCGTGGAGCATCATTCTTTCAATAGTCTCATCTATTCCAAATGGGGGAGGGTAACGTTTATCGCCCACAATGCTATATCCAATATGTTGCAGATGGATACGGATTTGATTAGTACGTCCTGTTTCCAACTCGCATTCAACAATTGAGAACTCGTTGGTTTGTTCTAAAACTTTATAATGAGTAATAGCTTCTTTACCTGCATTATCAGGAGGATTTGCCATTATAGTCAACTCCTCATCAGGATGGCGACCTATGGGTACACTTATGGTTCCTTCCGTTGGGCTTACTTTGCCATGCACTTTGGCTATATATTTTCGTTTAGCGGTTTTGTTTTGGAATTGGGGTGCTAAAAAAGCCAACCCCTTTTTGTTTTTAGCCACCACCATTAAGCCTGATGTTTCTTTATCCAATCGGTGTACTAATCCGTTATTCAATTCAGGGGTTTGGTTGGTGTTTTGATAATGGAAAGCCAGCGCATTTAGTAAAGTGCCTTTGTAATTACCCAGCCCACCGTGGCAGGCCATTTTAGGTGGTTTGTTTACTACTAACCAGTCTTTGTTTTCTTTTAAAATTTCAAGGGAGATATTTTCAGCAAAAATTTTCTGGTGTTGGGTGTAAGGTGAGGTAATTTTAAGCTCATCGCCATTAAAAACCATAGTAGAAGCATCCGAGGGAATATCATTAATTAAAACCCATTTTTTATGCATTAGTACCTGTACTTTTTGTTTGTTATAGCCTTTTACATGGTGCATAACATACTCAGGTAAAGGTTTTGGCTGTTTTAACCCCTCTACTTGTATGGTTTTTAAAACATTCATTAACTAATTTTCAGACTATCGAAAAGTCCTTTGCGAGTAGTGATTTGACCCGTAACAAACTTGTTGAAGTTTTTTATTTCAGCTTCTTGATAATGTTGTAAAGGAGCTAATTGCTCTTGGCTAAACAAACCTGTGGCTTCAACAAAGCGTTGTGCCACATTGTATTGCGGAAGCATTTTGCCATCGTCAATTTTTATGGTTGCTCCGATTTTGTGTTGAGGGAGTGCCATACTGAAAATGCCTTCTGCGCCTGTTTTACCAATTATTTTTGGAGCGGTAATTTGCATCATATCAGTACAGTAACGCTTACTACCTGCTACCATATACGGATATTTAGTAACGGCTTCTATTACTGTAGCACAAGCTTTTTGACGTTCAGGACTGAATTGTTCCGTGTGCACCAAGTTTTTATATCCCAATGCCTGATTGTATACCGGTACCGAGAAAATAGGTGCGGAGCAGCCATCATAAGCAATAGTCATTTTTTCTTTAGGGTACTCGTATAACTCTGATGTTATTTGCAGTATCTCTTGTTGCATAGGGTGCTGCGGGTTGATATAGTCTTTAGTATCCCAACCCTTAAGTACAGCGTAAGCTAAAAAACCTGCATGTTTACCGCTACAATTGTTGTGAATGTGGTGGGGCTTTTGTGAAGCTTTTACTAACTCGTTAGCTGTTTTTCTATCAGTAGGGTATTGTGGCCCGCAAAACAAGTGCTCTTTATCTAAGCCAATTTTATTAAGTATTGAATTTACAACCCTTAGATGCTCTGTTTCGCCATTATGGCTGCCACACATTACGGCAATCTCTTCTAAAGTGAAACCAAAATGTTCCATACCACCATACTCTAATAATGGAAGTACTTGCATAAGCTTTAATGCCGAACGCGGGTAACATATTTGCTGCACATCTCCCTCACTGTAGATGATTTCTCCATCTTTATCTACAACACAAATTATTCCTCTATGGAAACTCTCTAAAACTTTGTCTCTGTATATTTCAACTAAAACAGGGTTCATGGTTTAATAATTATCCTCATTTAAAATGTATTTTATTTCATACTTCTTCATTACCCTTATACCCAGTAAACCGGTTTCAAAGGTATAGGTTATTTGATTCCCCGCTTGTAGCTCGCTGTAATCAAGAAAAAACCGTAACCCTTTATAATCTTCATAGGCATCATTTTCTAAAATAATATAGCTGGTAGTTACTTCTTCATTTCTTCTTTTATCAATTTCTATAGTTTGGCTAAAAAAGTAGCTTTCTTGTTTGGGGTTAGTGCTAAAAGTATAATTAAGAAAAAACAATAAGCTAAGAATTAAAGGAGCTATACCAAAAGCATATAAATACCTAACGTTTTCGTTCTGATGTTTTTTTACCATCGAAAATACAAAACCTACTATTATGGCAACTATGTATATTGCCCAAAGGGTATTTATTGTGATGAGTGTATTAATGGCAATTTTAAAAATTATTAAAATATTAATAGGAGCTAGCACTATTAGCATAGGCCAACCTGCGGTATACATATCCCTAAGCCAGGGGTAGGTGAATAAGGTGATAATTGATTTTCTAAAGGCTATTAAAGAAAGTTTTAGTTTTTTTAGTTGGGTAACCACAGGTAGGGTTATAGGTAGTGTCATTACTATTACACCTACACTAATGGCTATTCCAATACCTCTCCCGTAAATATATCCCAAAACGGGATTTACAATAAGAATAGCAAAAGCTACTAACCCGAAGAAAACATTGGTTACATGGTCAAACGATTCTGTGAGCTTATATTCAGGCGAGTTGATATATTCTTCATATCGCATTTTGGCTTGTTCCCTGGCTCTTTGCTTTCTTCTTGCAGCTTCGGCATACCACCATCGCTCAAAATCTTCTACTTGCTTGTAGTTATTTGCTTTTCTTTTACCACTTTTTAATGCTTCCAGGTATTCATAGGCTTCTTGTAGCTCTATAAACTCTTCTTCTGCATTTGGTGAAGGATTTTTATCAGGGTGTAATTGTTTTGCCTTGGCTCTATAAGCTTTTTTTAGCTCATTTAATGAAGCTGTTGGAGATAACCCAAGCAATGAATAATATTTCTGTTCTAAGCTCAAAAGGTTGTTTATGAAGATGACTCTTTAAATAATTCCCATCTTTCTCGGGTAAGCTGATAAACTTCACATTCATCATCTCCAAAAACTCGTTTTTCTAAAAACTCAAAGCCTAAACGCTTATAAAACCTAATGGCGGCAGTATTTCTTACCAAAGGGTCAATAATAATGGCCGTTACTTCTTGCTGAGCAAAACAGCGTTCTATTGCTAATTGCATCATTTGTGAGCCATACCCTTTATTAAGTTTTGTTTCCTCACCAATCCAAATATCAATAGCTCTGAGATTGGGAGCAACCTTACCCCAATAATGAGTCTCTTCCCTTGCAGGGTCAATTATTTGTATAACACCAATAGGTTCTCCTTTTAGCTCGGCAATTAACTGTTCTTGCCAGTCAACAATATTGCTTATAGCTTCTTCCCACACCCAATCATCGTCTGCACCCGATGCTATAACATGTGGTTTTTTATCCCATTCGTACAATTTATCTACGTCAGCCAAAGTGGCTAAACGTAAGTGAATATTCTCGGTTCCCTTAGTGGTCATTTTTTGGGTGAAAAAGCCTCTCATTTTGTCAAAAGCTTTTGCCCTATGGCTAAGTGTATTCTTCTCCTCTAGACTCATTTGTGCAAAGGTTTTGTCATATCCTTCAGGTATAAAAATAGGATCATAGCCAAAACCTTCATTCCCTTTTTTTTCTGTGATTATTGTTCCACCAGCGATGCCCTCAAAAAGGTACTCTTTTCCATCTATTATCAATGCTATTACTGTTCTAAACCTGGCTTTTCTGTTTGTTTTACCGGTAAGATTTTTTAAAAGCAACTCCATGTTGTCATCGGCATTCTTTTGTAAACCTGCATATCGGGCACTATAAACCCCGGGCTCACCATTTAATGCCTCAACCTCTAAACCTGTATCATCGGCAAAGCAATTAAGTTGTGTTCTTGCATAAACATAACGGGCTTTCAACAATGCATTACCTTCTAAAGTATCGGCAGTTTCAGGTATTTCTTCGGTAATACCTAAAGCATTTAAATCTGTTATGGTAAACTCTTTACCCAGTTTAGCAGCTATTTCTTTAGCTTTATTAGGGTTTTGTGTGGCAAAAACTAGTTCCATTACTTTAGATAGTGTGTTTGTAGTATGCCCCAAAGCTTAGCCTTTAGGTTTTTATCATTTTCGATAATATCAATTGGGTCAACACTAATGATTTTTAGTTTTTCATGAACTAGCGGCTGGTATAGCTGAGTTTTAATATTAAAGATGGAAGAGTTTACACCCCAAAAAAATAATGAAGAAGCGGCAAAAAACTCTTTCAGTTGTTTTAGTGTAGCATCAGGGTAATTGTTAAGGTTTACCAAAGCAACATCAGAAAAGCTGAGTTTTGTTGCATTTAATATTTTCTCAAGAAAAGGCTTTTGTGCTTCAGGCATGGCACCGGAACCTGTATGGCTGAACAACATTACAATATATTTATTGTTATCGCCCTCGTAATCAAAAGTAATGGTACTATTACTTGCCTCTATTTTAGGCTTGTAAAGTGTGTGTCCGTAAAAAAAATGTTGGAGTGCAGCTCCTTCTATTTTAAGCATAAAAAAATTTTTACAAAGTTAAAATGTTGATACTAAGGTTATACACAGTTTATCCTTTTTAAAGGTATAACAAGTACTTTTCAGCTACTGAGTTTATACGGACTATACTGATTAATGTTTATTGGGACAAAAAAATGTGTGGCTTATGCAAGGTTTTATTTACTTTGCGGCGTGCTTGTTTTAAAGTAGTTTTTAGTTGGTAGTTATAAATGATTAAACTTAGATTAGCGAGTAGTGCTGACGCAGATGGGGTATTGTCTATATATACACCCTATGTTGAAGAGACCAATGTTACGTTTGATTATGATGTAGAGGAGGCGAAAGTATTTTGTCAGAAAATTGATGAAATGCTTACCGAATTTCCATGGATAATTGCCGAACATGAGGGTAAGATTATCGGGTATGCTTATGCCAAGAGGCATAGGGATAGAGCCGCATATAATTGGTGTGCCGAGAGTTCTATTTATGTGCATCAAGATTTTCAGGGGAAGGGACTTGCTAAGCTTTTATATGAAGCTTTATTAGATGTTTTGAAGGCTCAAAATACTATAAATGTGTATGCCGGCATTGCACAGCCTAATGAAAGTAGTACTATGTTCCATGTAAAAATGGGTTTTACCCCTGTAGGAGTTTATAAAAGGGTTGGTTTTAAAAACAACCAGTGGCATGATGTACTTTGGGTGCACAAAATTTTAACCAAACATGTTGAAACTCCTGAAAATTTTATCCCTTTTCAAGATGAAAATATCAGAAAAAAGGCAAAAGAAATAATTGACACCAAGCAAGCAACCCTTGATAAGGCTTAAGCACTTTATTCCATTTCTAGATAATAACGTTTCCAGCTAGGTTCTAAATCATATACTGGTTTTGCTATAGTAATAACACCTGAGTACGTTTTGTCAGTTTTTTGGCTTAAGGTTTTATAAGCTATCTTAAACTCTTCTCTATTCATATCTCCTTCTTTGGCTTGTTTGCTTAAGGAGGAAAATTGTTCTTTTATTAAGTCTCTTTCTACGGAGTAGCTAAAAAAATTATTTATATACTTATTGTATACCACTTTGAAACCATTAAAATCTACCTGCATTTTTTTGGCAACATCATAGCTGGTGTCCTTTAAGTCAATATACCATGTATTAATTAAGGCTATGCGGTTTTGTAATTCTTTTTCATCAACATTTAATGCTACATCAATAGCTTTAATTTTAGTTTCTATACTATCTAAATACTCTTTTTCTCTTTGGTAATCAGTGGTTCCTTCTTTACATCCCCAATAATTTAATATGGTTACTACTATTGCAATAAGAGTAATAGGTATTTTAAAAAGTCGCATCCTGTATTTAATAAATTCTATTTTTGCCTGTAACTAATTATAAGCCAAACTTTAGCTATACTTTGTGGAGCTACCCGGTGTCAAAGTAAAACAAATAAAGAAAATTATCTATTTCAAAGATATTTTTATCCTTGCTATAAGTAGTGTAGGTGGTTCAGGCGCGCACCTTACTTTATTCATAAAACGTTTGGTTGAGGAGAAAAAATATTTAACTCACAAGGAGTTTTTAGAAATATACTCATTTTGCCAAATACTTCCTGGGCCAACATCTACTCAAACTATTACCGCAATAGGCTACCGTTTGGGGGGACCATTACGAGCCTTTGCTACTTTATTAATATGGGTTTTCCCAGCCTGTATACTAATGATTTTGCTTTCTATATTTTATAATATTTATCAATCGCAAGCGTCAAACAATAATTTTTTAGAGTATATACAGCCTATGGCTGTAGGTTTTATTATAGTGGCAGCTATAAAAATTTATGACATAGTTAAGGATAAGCTTATTAATAAACTTTTGTATTTCGGTTCAGCGTTATTGGCCATGTTGCAAATTTTGGGGCCTTATGCTTTCCCTATAATTATTGTACTTGGTGGGTATATTTCTTATAGATATAACAAAAACAGGGTAGGTGAGTATAAACGCCCGAATATTAAAATAAGGTGGAGAAACCTTACCTACTTTTTTATAGTATTTATAGTAGCGGTAGTATCAGCAGCTATAGTGAAGATGACTGACGGTATTGAGGAAGCCCGCCCTTTTTTGGTGTTTGAAAATTCATACCGATTTGGCAGTTTGGTTTTTGGAGGAGGCAATGTGCTTATAACAATGATGTATGAACAATTTGTTGAGTTTAAAGCATATTTAACAACTGAAGAATTTGTTTCGGGTGTGGGGTTTGTGCAAGCTGTTCCGGGACCTGTATTTAGCCTTTCGGCGTATACTGGAGGAATGATAATGAAAGATTGGGGGATACATTGGCAAATAATTGGTGGATTAATAGGTACAGTAGCCATTTTTTTACCGGGTGCTTTATTTATTATGTTTTTGTATCCCATTTGGAATCGAGTAAAAAAACATCCATTGGTAACACTAGCATTTGAAGGTATTGCGGCAGCATCAGCAGGGTTGGTTTTGGCTGCAGCTTATTTACTTTCTAAAGGAGTATCGTATGAATGGGAAAGTATTTTGGTATTGGCAGCTACGGTACTATTATTGCTGTATACAAAACTGCCCTCACCTATAATTGTTATAGCAGTTTTGGCTTTGGGCATTATGTTTTAGCGTATAGAAGAAATAATTATATAAATTTTAACCTATAAAGTTCGTGAGTAAAATAAAGTATATAGCCGTTTTTTGTTTTTTAAGCCTTTTTGGGTTAAAAACAGCAACTGCACAAACACAAGATGACTCGTTAGTACAATTTTCAGGCATTGTACTGAGCAGTGATAGTTTAAGGGGTTTAGAGAATGTTAATATTCGTGTAAAGGGTGAATTTTATGGTACAGCCAGTAATGTGCAAGGTATTTTTACTTTGGTTACCCGCTTGGGCGATACCATTGTTTTTTCTAGTGTTGGCTACAAGAAAAGAGAGTATGTTGTGCCCAAAACGCTTGATAGTAAGTTATACTCTATGATTATGACTTTATCTTATGATACTTTAACGTTGCCTGATGTTGTTGTTTCACCATTTATAAGCAGTGCCCTTTTACACCACTATTTTGCAACATTAAACCTTCCCGAAGATGAATTGGTAATATTAGCACGTAAAAATTTAGAAGGAGAGTTTCTTCGCCAGCAAGCGGCTGCGCTTGGGGCAGATGGTCCTGAAAATCAAGATTTAATGATTAGGCAAGAAGCAGCAAAATATTACTACGCAGGACAGACTCCTCCCATAAATATTCTTAATCCGTTTGCATGGGCTAAATTTATTAAAGCCTGGAAAAACGGCGACTTCAAAAAGAAAAAGTAGATATAGAACTTACTATTTGCCTATACGCTAACTTTGTGGCATTATTATAATGTTAAAAAACTGGTTACAAGCATTTAGGCTACGTACGCTACCCCTAGCTGTTGGTGCAATAACAATGGGAGCCTTTGCGGCTAATATTGATAGTGTTTTTAAATGGGATATTTATTTGTTGGCAATACTCACAGCCATACTGCTTCAAATACTATCAAACCTGGCAAATGACTATGGAGACTACAAAAAAGGGACAGATAATGAAAAAAGGGTAGGACCTACCCGTGCACTACAATCAGGTGCAATTTCTGAGAAAGCAATGTTGAGGGCTGTAATTCTGTTTTCACTACTAAGTTTGATAAGTGGATTAATTTTATTGAAAATTGGCTTACAAGATTTTGGGGATACTAAAACTTTAATAATGTTAGCTATTGGTTTAGCCGCTATTGGTGCAGCTATAAAATATACCGTTGGGAAAAATGCTTATGGATACAGCGGTTTAGGAGACCTGTTTGTTTTTGTTTTTTTTGGGGTAGTATCGGTTACAGGTACTTATTTTTTGATGGGTACACAATTCAATTGGTACGTATTATTAGCGGCCACTAGTTTCGGATGTTTATCGGTAGGGGTATTAAACATAAATAACCTGAGAGATATTAAAAATGATAAAGCCAGCAATAAAATAACACTAGCTGTTAAGCTGGGTAGAAAGAAAACAATTAACTATCAACTGTTTTTAACCCTAACAGGCTTTTGGGCACTAAGTATTTACATTAATACCAATACCAAACCTTTATGGTTTTATATTGCTTTTGTTGTTTTGTGGTTACCCATATTGTTTAGTTATGCTAAAGTGGCAAAGCACAAAGAAGGGGAGGAGCAAAAACTAAATAATGAGCTAAAGGCCCACTCTTTGGGTGCTGCATTAATTTCAATAGGTATGTTTGGGTTGAGTTTCTTATTGTGATATGAGTTTTATAGCATCATTTACTAAGCATACACTAAAATTTAAAATACCTGCAAAAACATCGCGTAATACGCTAGATGATAAATCACTTTGGTTATTAAAGCTGTCAAAAGCCGATACGCCAACTATTTACGGTATAGGAGAAATAAGTCCATTAAAGGGCTTGAGTATTGATGATTCTGAAGATTTTGAACAAAAGCTTAATCAAGTGGTTTCACAAATTAATGCAGGAAACCATCCTTACAATTTGGATACAGAAAACTGGCCCTCTATTAATTTTGGTTTAGAAACAGCAATGCTAGATTTGGAAAACGGAGGGAAGCGAAAAGTATTTAGTACTCCTTTTTATGAAGGAAGGCAAAAAATACCCATTAATGGTTTGGTATGGATGGCTGATAGTGAAAATATGCTACAACAAGCCGAAGACAAAGTAAATATTGGGTTTAACTGCATAAAGTTTAAGATAGGTGCACTTGATTTTGATGAAGAATGTAGGATGCTGGAAAAGCTTCGCAAAAAATATAATGCTTTTAAGGTAGAAATACGTTTAGATGCAAACGGAGCTTTTGCAGTTGATGAAGCATTAGAAAAATTAAAGGAGCTAAGTCGTTTTGAGATACATAGTATTGAGCAACCCATAAAACAAAGGCAGTGGGATGCCATGCAAGCTATTTGTGAACAATCACAAGTAGCTATAGCATTGGATGAAGAGTTAATAGGGGTAAACCCAAACCTTGAAGGACATAAATTACTTACAACCATTAATCCACAGTATATTATTTTGAAACCCGGACTTTTAGGAGGCTTTAAAACTAGCGATGAGTGGATTAAGTTGGCTGAGAGATATGATATAGGCTGGTGGGCTACTTCTGCATTAGAAAGTAATGTAGGGCTTAATGCTATAGCACAATTCACTTCAAAATATCCAGTGAAAATTCATCAGGGATTAGGTACGGGGCAATTGTTTGAAAACAATTTTGATAGTCCTTTATTTATGGAAAACGGATTTATTAGTTACACAGCCAATAAAAGCTGGTCTATTTTTTAAAAAGTAGTAGATTTGATGCGGAATGAGTACAAATTTTATAGCAAAGCTAAATAAGAGCGAAGCCGCCTTTCATCTTTTAGGTATATTATCACGCGCCGACGGTTCATCACAGCCGAAAGAAAAAACTATAATTCTTAATTTTTTAGAAAAGAACTTTAATGATGAGATGGATTTAATAAAAGAGCAAGCATTTTTAACTGCTCTTCCATCATCAGAACATTATAGCCATTTTGATGAAGTTTGTAGCCGTTTTTATACCCTTTCAAACCAAGAAGAACGTAATAAGTTAGTTGAGTTTGCAATGAAGGTAGTAATGGCAGACAAACAAATGACTGATGACGAAAACCGATTAATAGACAGGCTTTTTACCGTTTGGGACTTGAACAGATAAAAGTTATTGATTTATAAACAATATTTAATGAAAAAAAGGAGGCTAATTGCCTCCTTTTTTGTTCTACCCTAAGCAATACAATACTTTGATGGTTATTTAACCATTAGCATAATGGTTTTATTATAGTTTTTACCTTGTACTCTAATACTATACATACCGGCAGCCATATTTGCTTTGCTAATATCAAGAGTAAGGTTGTTTTTGCCTTTAGTTAAGTTAAAGTTATGCGAGAAATAGCTACGACCCAGCATATCGTATATGCTTACGGTAACAGCAGTTGGTTCATCTACTTCAACTTCTAAACCTGCGTAGTAGGTACCCGCATTAAGAGGGTTAGGACTTATTTTGCTTTCATCCTCACCTTCAGGTTCTTCAGGTGCTATACGAGCATTGCTCCCACCAGGTAAAGTTGTTTGAGATGGACATATAGGACGTTCAACACTTTGTCTTACAAAAGTCTGTATTTGTACTACATTTACAGTAGAGTTGTACACAGTGGGCAGTGCAGAACCATAGTTTTCTGCTCCCGAAGTATAACTTGGGTCATCAAATGCTTCACCGCAATCAACCACACCATTAAAATATGCTTTTGTTAAAAACATCCTTGTTCCAAAATTATTAGGGTCAATTGCTGTTCCATAAACACTAAGCCCGTCTAAAGTTCCAAAAGTGCCTGGAAAATTATTAAACTGGTCAAGATGAAAACATTGGTCATCACCAAAAACGTTATAAGTAAACTCTCCATTCGGTACCGGAATGCCAAACTCGTCAAGTTTTAAAACCACTGCTTTACTTGTAATACCATCATAAGCAGAGCCGCCCAAATAGTACTCAAAAAAACCTGTAGTATTTTCTCTTTCAATAATATCCCAGCTTACCTCAGTATGGTTTGTAATACTATAATCATAGTCAAAAGCCCAGTCAACTGTAGTACCAGTTAAGTCTGTTCTAATGGCAGACATTTGAGTTCCTGTAGTAGGGTGTATTGAATACCCTCCAATAATTAATCCTGGAAAGATGGCACTTTTAGTGTTTTCTGATATTTTAATACTAGTCCAAACATATCCGATATTTTGAGTTGATATTTGTCTGTACCGCTGCACATTCCCAATAGCTGCACCTGTATTGGCATTTACTCTTAATAAAAAGGCTTGCTGACCCAATTGGCTGGGAGCTACATTAAACTGCTCATGTGCACCTACTACTAAAACTTCAGGAACTGATGCAGGCTGGTAAGGACTTTCTACTATGTCGAAAGGAACATCTATAGATTGTCCTCCTGGAAAATGTGGAATATCGGTTATATGAAACCACGCAACTGCACCTGTAAGCACATTTATTTTTAATATATAAATATCATTATCAGTTGGTATTTGGTTATTTTGGTAAGCAGTACCTGTAACATACACAAAATCAGTATTTAGTGCTGTTGTAATGGCAGTTATGTTTTGTAAAGTCCAGCTATTTGTACCTACAGCATTAATGGTATATTCATATGTGTTAACAACGTTTCCGTTTATATCAAGTTGTAAATATATTATACTGGGTGTAGTACCAGTGGCATCATTAAAGGCAATAGTACCAAAGCCTCCCCCTCCTAAAAACTCAAATGATTTTCCGTAAGAATAACCTAAAGCTTGACCACCATTGCTAAAAGAATAAACATTATTAAAAAAAGTTGCAGCAGTTCCGTTTTCATCGGCCCATGCCACAGACACCCCACCCGGATTACCTGCTTGAGTTATACTTGTTCGCCCTGTTAATAGATGTCCCGGGGCATTAATACGGGTATTAATACCATGACTAAGATTGGTAGGATCATCACCATACCAGTGCTGAAAATACTGTGCATTAATGCTTAACCCAATAAGCAAAAATGAAATTAAAAAGATTTTTTTCATGTGATAAAATTTTAAAGTATGAATACAAAATTTAGAAAAATAAGAGCTTCAAAAATTGCAGATTTGTGAATTGGGGTGGATGAGTTTGTGAAATACCTTTTTGACTTTATGAAATAAAAAAAGCCGTACTTAAAAAAGCACGACTTTTTAATAAAGGTTATGTTTTGGTAGGTTTATCTTACCATCATCATAGTATTTAGTTTAGTAACTCCATTAGTGATAACTACTTTATACATTCCTGAACTTATATGGATGTTTGCCATATTTAGTGGTAGTTCATTCATGCCTTCGTGCAGGTTGAAAGTTCCTTTATAAAACTCTCTTCCACTCATATCGTAAATAAGAACATCAGCTTCACCAATAATATCAGAGTCAACTTTTAGCTTAACAGTACTATTACCGGTGTTTGAAGGGTTGGGAATTAGCAATACATAGTTAGGGTTTACTTTGCCCATTTCTCCTTGTTCCTCACCATTATCTTCAGGGGCTACACGTGCGTTACTACCACCCGGAATAGTTGGGCTAAAACATAAATTTACGTCAGTAGTTAAAATATATAACTCACCCAAGTCATTTTTAGTAAAGTGTGTTAAAGTATCCGGAAAAATTGGTGGATGTCCCGGAGGGCCGGGGTTCCAAATAGGATTACGCGTTGTATCATTACAACCAGACTCGCCGTTATAGTATGAGCGGACTAAGTATAAATCCTGTCCTCCTATACCTGAACCGCTGTTCCAAGTACCAAAAGTACTTAATCCATCGGGAGGTAATGCTCCATTATTATTATATATGTCTAGCGCTTTACCGTAGTCGTTTCCGGTACCTCCAAAGGTAAACTCACCTCCAACAATAGGCATACCCATCGAATCCATTTTAACTACTTGAGCATCTCTGCCTCCAAAATAACCATTCTCTGTATAGCCCCCTGCAAAATAGGTGAACCTGCCGGATGAGTCAATCCTTTCAAGTATATCAAAGCACTCATTATATGAACCGGGACTCCAGCTATAATCAAAAGTGCTTATCCATAATGGATGTCCGATAGGGTCAACTCTAGGGCAATAAAAATCAATATTACCATTAATGCGGGCTCCTCCACCTATTACAAACCCGGGTGGGAGGTTGATTGAATCTGTTGCAAGTGTAATACAGTTGAACCATTCGTTAGAATCAGGTTCTCCATAGATAAATGCAGGGTGGAATGGAATAATTCCGGTGGCAGCATCAACGTGGGTAATTAAACCATCATAAGTAAAGTTGGGAGAATGAATACTGTCTTGTATCCAACCTACCATCATAACTGAATAGTTCGAGCCGGGAGTTGGTGTTGGCAACCATGGATTTTCAATAACATCTTTACCCCAATGTTGATTTGAAAGTGCGCTTGAGGTTGGCAGTATTGAGTATACCCATCCCCAGCCTAGAGAACCGGAAGTAACATCGACTTTTAGAATGAAGTGTCTGAATTGACCTAGCGAGCTTTCTGCTGTACCTGTTACATAAATAGAGTCTTTGGCAATGTTTTCTCTTACTGCTGCTACCTCAATTATATCGTAAGAGGTTCCGCCAATAGTGGTGGCAGGGTATCTGTAAGTTGCTGTTGGATTACCGGCAGGGTCAAGTAGCAAGTAAAATACACCTGTTTCTGAAGATGACGGGTCAGTATACCTGCCTACAATTCCAAAACCGCTACTGTCGTCCGCTTCAAATACCTGTGGGTCGTAGGCTTCAATATAGGCACCACTAGAATTTGTAAGTAAATATTCTCTATTAAAATAAGGGGTGCCAGGTACATTCCCCGTTACATCAGTAAATGATGCAGGGATACCACGTAATCCTGATACAATGCAAGAAATTGAGTTTTCACCGGCCATAAAATACCCCTGTCCTTGCACAGTGGTATTAATACCTGACACTAGTGAATCATCGGAAGCTGTTCCATAAACATGTTGGAAATACTGGGCTTTGGTACTTACACCTAGAAATACCAAGGCAATAAATAAAAATAGGTTTTTCATTTTTCATAGGATTAATTGATAGTAAATGACTAAGACTTAGCTAAATGCAATTGCAATACAAAGTTTATATCCTAATTTTTAGAAAAGCAAATTTATTTTAAATAAAATGCAAAAAGTTTTAATTTTTTATTAAATATAAATTCTACATTTTAAGTTCTTTTGCAGGGTCCCAAAGCAGTTTTTCAAAATTTTTTACTTGATTGTCAACTACCTCAACACCTTCGTTCTCTAGCAACTGTTGCATTTTATTTGGGTGCCCAAAATGGTGTTTACCGCTTAATATTCCTGCCCTGTTTACTACCCTGTGGGCAGGGATTTCAGGTACAGTATGTGCGGCATTCATTGCCCAACCTACCATACGGGCAGACTGCCCACTACCTAAGTACTTGGCTATGGCACCGTAGCTGGTAACTCTTCCTTTCGGGATAAGCTTAACTACTTCATATACTAATTCAAAAAAGCTTAGCTCTTTGTTTTCCATTACATTTGCAGCGATTTTTTTAGAAAATATAGCATGAATACTAGTTGCAAGATAAAGCTTGGAAGTGTAAATAACCTTACTGATGCGCGTTTTGGTGCAGCAGCAGGAGCTGAGTGGATTGGCTTTTGTTTTGATTCAAGTAACCCCTTATATATTTCACCTTTACAGGCTGAAGCCATTATTGGTTGGTTAACAGGACCAAAACCTATAGCAGAGTTTTCTGGAGGACAAAATTTAAATGAGATTGAAGATATTGTTCGCTTACTTGGTTTTGAGTGGATACAACTAAGTGATACTGATATGCTACATTATTTTGAGGGAAGTGATGTGCAAGTAATTTTAGAAGTAGATATGAAACAGGAGGGATGGGAGGAATCTCTTAGAAGCTCGTCAAGTGCGGTAAAATATATTTTGGTAAAGAATTTTGAAATAGAACAAGTGAAAGAAATTCAATCGCTTAATACTAAAGTTTTGTTTGATGTAGAAGGTTTAAATAAGGAAGAACTTGGCAAACTAAAAGAAACCGAACTTTGTGGTATAAATATAAGTGGGGGCTTTGAAACAGCCCCCGGTTTAAGAGATTTTGATGAAATGAGTGAAGTATTTGAATTATTTAGTAATATGTATAGCTAAACTATTTTTTTAGTCTAAATCTTGCTCCCACATATATCATACGCCCTTGTACAGGGCCCCAAACTATTGATGCGTCAAAATTATTTCCAAAAGGCTGATTTGGATTTACTATCAAGCGTTCTTGACGGAAATCCAGTAAGTTTTCTGCACCGATATATACATCCCACTTTTTACCAAGGGTTTTGGTTATTTGAGTGTTAATTACAAAAAACGATGGTGATTTATCACCCATTCTAAACTCCTCTGGATTGTTGGCGGTTGTAGGCAAACGTTTTGAGGCAAACCAACTGGCTGTAACATCAAAAGCCCACTTACTTTTAGTTTTATATTGTCCGTTGATAAATGCACGATGCGGAGACAATAAATATCGCTGCAAACGCCCGCTTTGGTAGTCTGTTTGCACATCATAATAGCGATAGGCAGCTTTTACATCAAAACGGCGTATGGGGGTATACGTAAGCTGAACTTGTGCGCTATTTGCAAATGACTGCCCTTGTAGGTTATAAAAAGATGCTTGTTGAGAGCTGTTATCTAAATCAACCACAATCTGATTTTCAAACTGTGTCCTAAATACATCTACTTCAAGGGTTGCATAACGGCGTCCAATTTTAACATCTGTAGTTAGGCTTACACCCATATTCCAAGCTACTTCTTGTTGTAAATTATATGCTGGCTCAGTTTGCCATTGGTTGGGCAATATAAACTGCCTTGATGAGGCAAGTAATTGCATATTTTCAGCAAAAATATTGGCAGTGCGTCTACCTTGCCCTGCTGTTAAATGGATAACAGTACCATCTCCGGCATCGTAGCGGGCATGTAAGCGAGGCGTAGCAAAAAAGCCAAATATATTGTGATAATCTCCACGTATACCACCAATAACCATCCAGCTTTCGCTAACAGTCCATGTGTGCTCGTAAAATACTCCGGGCACATTCTCAACTCTTCCAACACTAGTTGTAATGCCTGGATTTTGTAGCAGAACCTCTTCTCTATATATATCATGTAAAAAACTAACTCCGGTTCTAAATTTATGGTTAGTGCTTCCTATGATTGATTGATATATGAGATTAGCATATACGCTTTGCTCACGGGCATTATGTTTATTTGCCCCAAAAAAGGATTGTTGGTTGTGATTTAGGGCACTCCATACAAAACCAATACTTTTATATTTTTTCTTTGGAAATACATAGCCTGTTTTTCCAAAAGCCTCAAAGCGCTCTGCATATAAATTTACTCCATACACACCATTGGCTAAAGAGTTTAATTGGCTCTCACCGTTAAAGCCCATTTGCCCCCCAAAACGGCTTTCAACCAATGCCTTAACCCCTATTTGCCCTTCTAATCCTTTGTGAGTATTAAACTTCCAACGGTTTATAATGTTATGCTGGTAGCCTTGAGGCATATCCATAAAACCATCGTTATTTTGGTCTAGTTTAACGGTTCGGGCACTGCTGTGCATTAACAATGCAGTACTCCATGTTTTATTAAGTTTTTGAGCTACTACCAAATTTCCTTCATACCTGCCTTGTTGGTTTGCATACACATTGGCAAAAATGCGGTCTTTGCCTTCAGGCTTTCGTAGTTCAGTATTTATTTGTCCCGTCATACTCTCGTAGCCGTTTACAACAGTACCTATACCTTTGGTAACTTGTATGCTTTCTACCCAAGTACCGGGTATATGAGATAAACCATGTATTGAGTTTAAACCCCTTACACCCGGCAGGTTTTCTGTATTTATTTGTGTGTATATACCTGCTAAACCAAGCATTTGTATTTGTTTTGCTCCTGTTACCGCATCAGTATAGGTTACATCAACCGCCGGATTAGTTTCAAAACTTTCTGATAGGTTGCAGCAAGCAGCTTTAAACAATTCTTTCTCATTCATTATGCTTGCTTTTATTGGATTAAGTCGGTCTAGTGATATACCTTTTGTTTCTCCAGTTACAATTACTTCCTCTAGTTTTAATTCGGTTTGGTTTTTTAATATTATTCTAAGGTTATTCATATTTTCATGGGTAACCTCAAGAGTATCAGATACCAACCCTATTGAACTTACTACAAGGTATTTTCTGTTTTGCTCATGTTTAATAGAAAAGACACCATCTTCGTTGGTTTCAACACCAACATCTGTATTTGCCCAATATACCTTGGCAAAGGGGATAGGGATAAAATCGCCTTTATCATTTTCTTGTAAAACAACCCCTTTTACCATGTGCTGGGCAAAGGTTGCCGAACTTATTAATGCTGATATGAGCACTAATAAAAAATATCTTTTTTTATAAAATTCCACTCTTTTCTTAGGTTATAAATAATAATGATAGCGTATCTGAATAGATACAGTTTAATTACGAGTTGTTAACCCGCTATCATAACCTAAGCGTACTGAAAAGTAACCAGCTATGTTGTTGGGATAGTGGTGGACTATTACCACTATATTTTCTAGTATATTTAGAACAAGAAATACAATTAGAGCCGGTTTGACAAACAAGAGATGTTACTAGGCTTTTTTCAACCTTTTCAATAGAAAGTTTAGTTGCAGCTGCATGTTCACTATTGCCTTTGGCATAAACCTGTTCATCATCACAGCAACTGTATTGCAATAAAGCATCATTGGCACAACAACAATCAGGTTTAGCATCAAGAAGGTTTATATCGGTAATTTCAGAACCACAGTAGTGTAGGTTGAAAGACATACCAATACCTTGTACCGATGAGTACAAAAAGACTAATACTATATTGATTATTCTAATCACCATTACAAAAATACAATAATCACACCAAGAAACTCAGAAGTTTTCGATGGAAAACATTTTTGTGTTGCAACGGTCCAACTTTGCTTTTAGTATGCTGCTTACAGTTTAATAATGTAGCTTCAGTATACATAAATAACACATAGTGAAGGGCTAATAATTTTCACTATTAGTATTTAAAGGCTTTAAGAAAAACTGCAATAGAATCAGTTTACAATTTGGTAAATCTATTTTAATGGTTTGTTGTGCTTTTGATAAAATGCACATGACTTTTTCTTTACAATCGAAAGGCAACTTTGCGTCAAACATTATAAGAAAATGAAAAAGATTTACTTGTTGCTTGTGTTTGCTTTAGCAACTGTTGTTGCTGCACAAGCCCAGTTTAAATTTCCTGTTGAGGCAAATTTAAATTACTCAAACACCACTGTAGTTATGCCTAAATCTCCACTTAAAACGCAAGTTATATTTGTTGGAGGGGTAGATTCAGTTCAAACCGTTGGCAGTAACGGTCAACCTAATGGTTTTGCTATTGCAAAAGAATGGCATGATTTCATTGGTTTCACTCCTGATACTGTTTCCGGTAGTCAAGATTTAGGTTGGTTAACTGTGAACCACGAAATGATTTGGAAAGACGATAAAATTGGCGATGGTGGAGGAAACACCGCTTTTAAAGTACGTCGTAATGCTAATGGTACTATATCAGTAGTAAACCAAACTTTAGCCGATGGACGTAAGGGGAAATACTTTGCAGTTGACTTTGTAAATACAGTTGGTGAAACCGGTATGAATTGCGCCGGTATTTCAGCTCCTTCGGGTCGTATTTGGACTGCTGAAGAATGGTTCCGTACCAGTAACAGGTCTATATATAGAGGTAACAATAGACCTTTTACCAGTACACAAGATGGTGATGGTGTAAGAGATACTGCTGACTGGACTATCTCAACTACTATCCCGGGAGATTTCAACGGAAAAACTATTAAGAAGTTTGAAAACTTTAACTACATGGTTGAGATTGACCCACGCACAGCTAAAGCTATCCGCAAACAATACAACTGGGGGCGTGCCGGTTGGGAAGGTGGCGCAATTACTGCCGATGACAAAACTGTATATTTAGGTGTTGATGCTTCTCCAGCTCCTTGGATTAAGTTTGAAGCTGCACAAGCAGGAAACTTTAACGAAGGTAAATTATACGCTTGGAAAGCTGACGGTACTTGGGTAGAATTATCAAACAGTTCTATTGAAGATGCAATGGGGATGGTTCAAGAAGCATACTCAAAAGGTGCTGCATTGTTTAATCGTAACGAATGGGTAGCCATTAACCCATCAAACGGTAAGGTATACTGGACTGAAACAGGTCGTGATGGTTTCAACTGGTCGTCTGTATTAAATGGCACTAACGCCACTTTAAGTCCTCACTGGGCAAAAGCATACAAAACTCGTTTCCCAGCTTTCACTGGTTCTGATCAAGCAGCATTAGACTCAGTTGCTGCCGGTAAATTCAATGACTACTATGGTCGTGTATTAGTTTACGATCCTGCAACTTCAAAAGTTGATATCGCTATAGAGGGTGGTCCTTTCTTACCTTCTTCTCCAAGTGTATCTTCTTACCCCGCTAAACACCTTTCTAACCCTGATGGTCTTAACTTCTTAAAAGTTAATGGACGTACTTTCATGATTATTATGGAAGACTTAAATGGACGTAGCTGGGGTCGTATGCCGGCTGAATATCCTACAAGTGCGACAACAGTTTGTGAAATGTTTTTATTAGATATGAGCATTTCTAACCCAACTTTTAATGATTTGGTACGTATTGCTGCTACTCCACACGGTGCAGAAATTACTGGTGGTATTGCTACACCTGATGGTAAAACAATATTTGTAAACTCTCAACACCCTAACCCAACTAATCCATTTCCATACAACCACTCTATGACATTAGCCATTACCGGATGGGACGAAGCAGTAACTAAGCTAGTAGGTTTACAAGATTTCAATGCTAAGAACTCAGATGTATTTAGTGTGTACCCTAACCCTGTTTCTCGTGAGTTACACTTGAACAAAGTTTCTGATATTGCTATTTATGATATGAGCGGTAAGCGTTTAAAAGTACTTCGTAATGTTGAAATAGTTGATGTTACTGATTTAACAGCAGGTACTTATATTATTATGAACCAAAAAGGCGAAACTCAAAAACTTGTTGTTGAGTAGTAACTGAATAACAATACTAGTAAGAACCCGAGAGAGCGTCTCGGGTTTCTCTATTTTTATACTACAACCAATGTTTTCAAAAGCATGAAGTTTTTATCTCCAAAAAAAACAATACAAATACTATCCATTATTGGTATCACTTTTCTTGCTTGGTCATTTAGTTATAATGCTGAACTAACAGCCTTGGAGGCTATGACAATATACCATAAGGAGAATTTAAACAGATTTGAGAATCAATTAGCCAAACTAAACAATGCTGTAGCCTTATTTAAAGAAAATAAAAAGACGGTGGATGAGGTGAAAACCGAGTTCATTAAAGCAAGAGCAGACTATAAACAAACAGAGTTCTTACTGGAGTATTTTGGAGGGCAAGCTGTTAAAGACCATATTAATGGTGCTCCATTGCCAAAAATAGAAAGAAACAGCCCTGATATGCTTGTATTAGAACCCCATGGGTTGCAAGTAATAGAAGAGATACTTTTTGCTGATGATGGGGTTGATAATAAAGAAGAGTTATTTTCAGAAACCCAAAGAATACTTAGAAAGTACAGAGAAATTAATGCCTTTCAACAAAAGCAGATTATAACCGAAAGAAACCTTTTTGAAGCTGCACGTTTAGAATTGATAAGAATTGTGGCCCTTGGTATCACAGGTTTTGATACACCGGGTAGCGGTAATGCACTTGAAGATGCAAAAAACGCTCTTCGCCCTTTATTAAAATTAGAAGAGGTTTACCATAAGCAAATTGATGCTGAAATAGCATCTCAACTAGAAACAAAATTACAAGGTGCAGAAGAGTATTTATTAGCAAATAAAGACTTTGATAGTTTTGATAGATTCTACTTTATAAAAGAATATATAAACCCTGCCTTTAAATTGTTTAATGATGCCCATTTACAACTGGGTATAGAAACAATTTATGAAGTAAGGAAAGATATGTACCCATTGAATTACTTGGCGGATAATATTTTTGCCAATGATTTTTTAAACCCTCATTACTTCTCTATATCCGGAGACAAAGAACACCAGCCGGAGAAAGTAAAATTGGGTAAAATACTTTTTTTCGACCCTGTTTTATCTTCAAACAACAAACGCAGTTGTGCATCGTGTCATAATCCAGAAAAAGCTTTTACCGATGGGCAAGCCCGCAGTTTAGCTATGGATTTTGAAGGAACTGTATTGCGTAATGCACCTACATTGATAAACAGTGTATTTGCAGAGCGTTATTTTTATGATTTACGAACTGAAAAAATAGAAAACCAATTTGGGCATGTGGTTACCTCAAAGCTTGAGTTTAATACTACATACCCTGAAATTGTTACTAAACTTTTAAAGAGTAAAGAGTATCAAAAGCTATTTGCTAACGCTTTTCAAAAATATGGTGGTCAAATTAGCAAACAAACTGTAACGGAGGCATTAGGGGCATACTTAAAGACACTCACGGGCTTTAACTCAAAGTTCGACAAAAATATTAGAGGCGAGGAAAAAACGCTTACCTCACAAGAGATAAAAGGGTTTAATCTTTTCATGGGGAAAGCAGTTTGTGCTACCTGTCATTTCCCGCCAACATTTGCGGGTTTAGTTCCCCCTTACTATGGTGAAAATGAAAGTGAGGTATTAGGGGTTCCCGCTACAACAGATACAGTTAATGCAATAGTAGACCCCGATTTAGGGAGATTGGGAGGGCGAATGCTTGAGAAAGTAGAGTTTAACACTCACGCATTTAAAACAGTAACAGTAAGAAATATTGAGCTTACGGCTCCTTACATGCATAATGGAGTATATAAAACATTGGAAGAAGTGGTAGACTTTTATAATAAAGGAGGTGGACAAGGGATAGGTATAAACCTAGAAAACCAAACACTTCCTTTTGATAATTTAAGCCTTACTGATGAAGAGCAACAAGATATAATAGCCTTTATGCGAACTTTAACCGACACAGTAGGTTTAACCTCAAAACCTTTGCAACTTCCACAGTTTGAGAACGACCCCGAATGGAACGGAAGGGAAATAGGAGGGGAGTATTAATGGTATGATGTTCAGATTTAGGTTTTATGTTTCAAGTTGATGTCAAAATAAAAATCTGCTAAGGTATATGCTAGAAAATAATAACGTATTAAGAGAGTGAATTGCTTTGGCTTTTAATTTGCGTTACTTTCGTATAAAAAGCGTTATTTATGAAAAAACTTCTTGTAGTAGGTTTTGCAACAATTTCATTACTATTTTTAAGTAACTGCAGTAGTAATCCTGATGATAATAGTATTAATATATTTTCTATTGAAGATGATATTGCATTAGGACAGCAAGTAAAAGCAGAAATTGCCGCTAACCCTTCAGAATATCCGTTGTTAAGCGAAACCCAATACCCTGAAGCCCACACCTATTTAAGAGGTATAGTAAGTAAAATTTTGGCTGCTGACAAAGTATTTTATAAAGACAAGTTTGCTTGGGAGACATATATTATTCAAGATGATGAAGTAATTAATGCTTTTTGTGTACCCGGTGGTTATATGTATGTATATACAGGTTTAATAAAATATTTGGATAGTGAAGACGAATTAGCAGGTGTTATGGGGCATGAAATGGCTCATGCTGACCGTAGACATAGTACCGACCAAATGACTAAGCAATATGGTATTGAGCTAATGCTGGGCATTGTTCTAGGAAACAATCAAGGTACACTATCAACCATAGCAAGTAACATGCTATTGTTAAAATATGGTAGAGATGCTGAACGTGAAGCCGACCAATATGGGGTAACCTATTTATGTCCAACAGACTATAAAGCAGACGGTTTTGCTAACTTTTTTGATAAACTGGCTGCCGATGGGCAAAACAACAGTAAAATAGATGCATTTTTTAGCACGCATCCTAGTCCTGATGAGCGTGTAAAAAATATAAGAGATGAAAAAATTACTTTAGGTTGTAGTGGTTCTCAAACTTCCGATTCAGAATACGCCAACTTCAAAAACAATTTAATTCCATAAATTAGTAATAAGTAAAAGTATTAAAAGCCACCTTTTGGTGGCTTTTTTTATGCAGTAACAAACAGGATAAAAGCAAAATACTAAACAATAGTTATCTATCTTCATCTAAATCAATATATTTGATAAAAACTATCAAATAAACTATCATGGATAAATTTTTAAAATATCTATTAATCGGCATTGCCATTATTGTACTGGTAAACTTAGTTATAAACCTTTTTAACAGTGGTGGGAACACTAAATTGAAGCAGGCAATTACCGACATAAATAAGAGCCAGCAAAAACTAGATTCATCTCTTGCACAAATAAATTATACCCGAAGTAAAATAGACTCAATAAGAAATGATATAACTGTTTTTAAAAGTTATATAAAAGATATACAGAACAGGGTTGAAATATTGGATTTGGAAAACAGAAGCAGTATGAGAAATTACAGAAAGTATAAAGATAGTTTACAAAACCGCTTAGACGATTTATACCACACAGTTGATACTACTGCTGATGATTTACCTGATTTTGTTGTAACAGATTTAAAGTAAAAAATAATAACATGAAACGAGTTTTAATATCAATTGTAGCGTTGCTTTTTACCTTATTTTCTTACGGACAAGGTAAGGTGAAATCTTTTAACAATTGCGATACCGATGATGATGTAAGTAAAGTATATCAAGGGGATACAGTGATAATAGAATGCAATGTTGCATATATATTGAATAATAATGTATTGAATAATTATTATAAGGCTTTACAAAATAACAGAGGCTGTACCGAAATTGTTAAAACGTATGCTGCACTATCAAATACCCAAGATAGTGTTATTAGCCAACAAAATAAAAGATTTAATGAGTTGCGAGCTAAGTTTGACAGCTTGGGAAACAATACCGGACAGTTTTTAACTATAACACAAGGCAGCCTTAGCCAAATTGGCGACACACTTAGCAATGTTTCACGAACTATAGTACAAACCCAAAACTTACTCTCTCAAACCAAGCTTTTGCTAGAGCAGGAACAAAAAAACAAATGGAAAGACAGGCTTAAATGGGGAATAGGAGGGGTTGGTGTAGGCCTTGTAGCATCAACACTAGTATTTATTGCAGTACGGTGAGGGTATTTTAATCTCGAATCTTTTTTTATAATATTGTTAGTAATAAATTAAGAGCTATGAAAATAAAAAATTTACTATCGGTACTATTAGCGTTTAGTATAGTACTTTCTTACAGCTGTAAGAAAGAAGAAGATAGCGGAACTCCCAGTGGGGGTACAGGTGGTTCTAATGACCCATTGGCAGAGGTAGGAGCAATACCCGCATCATTTACTAAGAAAATTGTAATGGAAAAATACACCGGAGAATGGTGCGTGAATTGTCCTGACGGTGCTGCCAGAATGAAGGCAGTTTTAGATGCATTTCCCAATCAGTCTTTTGGAGTAGAGGTGCACCAAAACGATTGGTTAGAGATTTCTCAACTAGCAACTTTAAGAACCCACTTAGGAGGTATTGCGGGTTACCCAAGAGCTTCTATTGACAGAGTTCCTGCAAATGGAACTTCAGCACCTAATCAAGATGGATTAGTGGTTTACAGTAGAGGTAACTGGATGAATATGTCTACCAAATTAGTTGCTAAAAGCACTGATGCGGGCTTGGCTATTAAAACTACTTTGAATGGTGATAAACTTGATATTAAAGTATTTGCTGCTGCATTGAAAGATATATCAAGTGATACCAGATTAACCGTTTATATTTTAGAAAATAATATTGTGGCTAAAAATCAGGTAGGTGGTAGTCCGGGTTACACCCACCAACATGTATTACGTGAGGTGATAAGCGCAGGACTAGGCGATAAAATTACGCTTAAGGCGGGAGAATATGTTATAAAGGAATATAAAGATATAGATGTAAGTGCCTATGATAAAACCAATTTGCAAGTGTTGGCTTTTGTAAATGTAGTAGGTGCTACTACCAAAGACCACAATATACTTAATGCACAAGAGGTAAAAGCAGGAAGTACTAAAAAATGGAATTAATAGTTTTATAACTTATTCTATATTTACAAAAAGGGAACTGATTTCAGTTCCCTTTTTTTATTGTAGTAATCTAATGTTCTCAGCATTAAGAGGCTTAGAAATAAATTTTACTATGCAGTCATATTCTTTTGCTTTTTCAAAATCGCTATGGTTTACTGTTGAAGACAAAATGGCTGTAGGTAAGGCTATATTTTTCTCATAAAGCGTATTTAAAAAATCCCAGCCTGTTTCTACAAAGTGGAAATCAATATCTAAAAAAGCAAAGCGATTCTTTTTGGGAGACCCCATCAAATATTCGATACACTCGTCAGTATTTATAAAGGTAATAACAGGTTTATTGGGAAAAACCTGATTTAATTTTTTTCTATTTAAGTAATGAATTATTGAGTCGTCATCAATTAAAATAATTTCATCAACGTTAGCCAGTCCGTTAAAGGTTACAGATGTATTCTGAATTTGTGTGGGAGTATTTAGCTGGTCGTTTAATTTTAATATAATTGAATCCATAGACTTGGCAGCAACATCTATTTGCTGGAAGTAAAACTTTAGTTCTTCAAGAGTAGTATTTTCCCATGAACTTAAATCTATAAATGATAATATTTTTGAGAATTCATGTCTAAGTTCATGTGATGTTGTGAACGAGAATTTTTTTATTCTATTATTATTTTCATCAAGTGTTTCTTTATGCAACTGTTCAAGCTCTTTTTTTTGTTTTTCAATTTCTATTTTCTTTTTTCTTAACTCCATTAGTGCAACAACTTGCCTGCTTAAAGCCTTAAGGGCTTTTAACTGTGCAGGTGTAATTTCTTTAGGCTTATTGTCTATAACGCAAAGTGTACCTAAAGCGTGTCCTTCAGCAGTAACCAACGGTATACCTGCATAAAAATTCACATTAGGCTCACCGGTAACTAAAGGGTTATCTTTAAAACGCTCATCTTTTGTTGAATCAGGAACTATAAACTCTTCATTAGGGTTATTGATTGCATGAGCACAAAAAGCATGTTCTTTGGGAGTTTCTGTAGCATCAAGTCCATATCGAGATTTAAACCATTGTCTTTTGTCATCAACTAAGCTAATTAGTGAAATTGGTGTTTGACATATTTCAGATGCTATTGCAGTTAAGTCATCAAAGTCTTTTTCCGGTAATGTATCAAGTATGCTATAAGTTAGTAAGGTTTGTAATCTTGTACTTTCGTTTTTGGGTATGTTTGGCATTTTCATGGCAAATTCTTAGGCTTGAAAAAATGATAGATTAATAACAGTTATTATTATTAATTTGTTTTTAACGAAAAAAGGCAGCTAAAAGTTGAGTAATTTTTTTATTGCTTCTCCTAATCTTCCTTTAGCTAAGAAATTATCTTCTAAGCCTTTTGCTAATGGAACGGGAGTATCTAAGCTTCCAACGCGTATAACAGGAGCATCTAAATATGTAAAACAATGTTCACTAATCCATGCGGCTATCTCTGCACCAATGCCTCCTGTAATTGTATCTTCATGTACGATAAGTACTTTTCCCGTCTTTTTCACAGTGGCTTCAACAGCTTCCTTATCCCAAGGTAAAAGTGTGCGTAAATCTATTATGTCAGCACTAATATTAAGCTCTTTACATTGCTCAACAGCCCAATGTACTGCTGCACCATACGTTATAATTGATATTTCTTCTCCTTCTGCAACAGTTTTAGCTTTACCAATTTCAAGTGTATAATAATCGTCGTAAACCTCTTCTTCAATACTTCTATACAAAGCTTTATGCTCAAAAAACAAAACTGGATTGGGGTCATTAAAACTGGCGCATAATAAGCCCTTAGCATCATTTGGTGTAGAAGGGTAAACAATTTTTAAACCCGGGGTATGGAAAAACCAAGCTTCATTACTTTGGCTATGGAAAGGTCCTGCATTAACACCTGCACCGGTAGGCATGCGGATAACTACGTCAGCATTTTGCCCCCATCGGTAATGGCTTTTTGCCAAATTGTTTACTATTTGGTTAAAACCACAGGTAACAAAATCGGCAAACTGCATTTCCATCATAGCTTTAAACCCTTTGATGGATAAACCATAAGCAGCACCTACTATGGCAGACTCGCAAATAGGTGTGTTACGTACCCTGTCTTTTCCAAATTGCTCAATAAAACCTTGTGTTATCTTAAAAACACCTCCGTAGTCCGCAATATCTTGCCCCATTAGCACCAAATTATCATGGCGTTCCATACTTTGTTTTAAGCCATCGCTTATGGCATCAACAAGGCGTTTTTTAGTTTTATTTTGGGTTGTAGGTTTTTCAATTGTTTGTGTTAACGAAGCGTCGTAAACATCTTTTAATTCTTCATCTGTATTAGCAGTAACTTCCGGCAAAGCAAATACTTCTTCCAAACCTTTGTCAATGTCTTTTTTTAGGCTTGTTTTGATATTTTCTATTTTCAAATCATCAAGTATCCCGATTGATTTTAAGTAGTTTTCGTAGTTGAGTATAGGGTCTTTTTTAGCCCATTCGTCAAACAATTCTTGTGGAACATATTTAGTGCCCGATGCCTCTTCATGCCCTCGCATTCTGAAAGTTAAAGCCTCAAATATTATAGGGCGAGGGTTGTTACGTAAGTCTTTACTCCACTTATTTATAGCATCGTAAACCTCTAAAATATTATTACCGTCAACCTGAACGCCTTCAATTCCGTAGCCAATAGCTTTATCAATAAATTGTTTTTGGCGAAACTGCTCGCGGCTGGGAGTTGATAAACCGTAGCCATTATTTTCTACCACAAAAATTACTGGTAAATCCCAAACAGCAGCTACATTTATCGCCTCATGAAAATCACCTTCACTGGCTCCACCATCGCCGCTAAATGCAACAACTATTTTTTTTTCTTGTTTAAGTTTGTTTGCAAGTGCAATTCCATCGGCTACGCCAAGCATAGCTCCCAAATGAGAAATCATACCTACTATATGGTACTCATTAGTACCGAAATGAAAGCTTCTGTCTCTACCTTTAGTAAAACCCTCTTTTTTACCTTGCCATTGTGCAAATAATTTGGAAAAAGGAATATTTCTACCCGTGAATACACCTAAGTTTCTATGTAGTGGCAATATATACTCATCAGGGTCAAGTGCGGCAGTAACACCCGCAGCAATAGCTTCTTGCCCAATACCGCTAAACCACTTGCCTATTTTGCCCTGGCGAAGCAAAATGAGCATTTTTTCTTCTATAGTGCGTGGGTATACTATGCTTTTATACAGATGAAGTAGTGTCTCGTCAGAGTATTGTTTTCGGTCAAAGTTCATAAATCGGTGGCGGCAAAAATAGTGTTTTTGTCAGTTGTTCTACCGATAAAACATGCAAGTTTTAGGTAGTAAACGATACAACTAAACTAAAGCAAAAAAAGTCTTAATTTAGCAGGTCAAATCGGCTACTAGTAAAAGCGGGTTTTTAGCTGGAAATACTTTAGGTTAAGGAATAGTCAACATGATAAAAAAACTACTTATAACTACCCTTTTTTTGGTATTGGGTTTTTTGTGGGTAGGGTATGCCTCGGCGCAAGTAACCTCAAACAAAGGAACTGACTTTTGGATAGGTTATATGGGGCATATAGATGGTGTTGGCTCAAACATGAAACTGTATATTACTTCTGATGTGAGTACTACAGGTGCAGTAAGTATTCCCGGGCAAAACTGGTCTAAAAGCTTTTCTGTAACTTCAAGTTCCGTAACTGTTATAAATATTCCACCTGATACCGCCTATGTGGGTTGTGGAGATTGCAAAGAAGCTAGGGCTATACGTTTAACCTCAGTAAAACCTGTGGTAGCATATTCTCACATACATGCCAATGCACGTTCAGATGCTACTTTAGTACTTCCTACGGCAACTTTGGGTAGAGAATATTACTGTATGAGTAATACGCAAATGGTAACGGGGTTCAATCGTCAAAGCCAGTTTATGGTGGTTGCTACAGAAGATACTACCACTGTTGAAATTACCCCTACAGCAACTTCTACCAATGGTTTCAGGCAAGCTAACCAAATGTTTACCATTACCCTGAATAAGGGTGAGGTATATCAGTACCACTCTAATACTGATATAACAGGTTCACATGTTAAGTCTGTGGCAGGTAACACAGGTAAATGCAAAAGAGTTGCCGTATTCTCGGGCAGTTCATTTACTTCCCTGGGTTGCGCAGGCTCAGGAGATAATCTATATCAGCAAATGTATCCCGTAAGCTCATGGGGTAAAGAGTTTATTACCGTACCTTTTAAAACCAGAACCGGTGGCGATATTTTCAGGGTAATGGCAAGTACAAACAATACGCAAGTATTTGTAAACGGGGTATTCCAAAAAAACTTACAAGCGGGAGATTATCATGAGTTTTTAAGTACTACACCCAGTTATATAAGAGCTACACAACCTGTAAAAACTGCTCAGTTTCAACGCACACAAGTATGTGGCGGGTTAGGAGACCCTTCTATGACTATTCTTAGCCCTATTGAGCAGCAACTTAATGATATAACGCTCTATTCTTCTCCATTTCAAAATATTCAGAACCAGCATATTAATGTGGTGATGAAAAGGAGCGACACAGGTAGTTTTAGGCTAGACAATAACCCTGTACAATGGTTCGTAGTAGGTGCAAACCCAACCTATATGTATAGCCAAACCACGGTATCATCAGGAAACCATAGTTTGGTGGCGGATAGTGGTTTTAATGCTGTTGCCTACGGCTTTGGTCAGGTAGAATCGTATGGGTATGCTGCTGGAGCCAATATTAGAAATTTAACACACTTTGTAAGTACATCAACCGTAGCTGTTTGTAAGGGAGAACCGACAACCTTTATCCCCAATACCAACTATGTACCGGACAAATACAGGTGGTACTTGGCAGATACTTTTTACTCTGACAGTGTACGGCCTGTTATTACTTTTGATACTTTGGGCACTTTTAATATGGCTTTGGTTACTATAAACAATAACCAAAACGACTGTGCTTCTCAGGATTCAAGTACTATATCCATTACAGTACGGCAGCAACCCGTAGCAAAGTTTACTGTACCCCATGCCTGCTTAAGTGATACTATAAGTTATATTGATAGCAGCACAATTGTGGGGAATACATCTACCATTAGTAAATGGCGGTGGGAGTTTGGAGACGGTACTTACAATCCCAATAAAAATGTATTTAAGCATTATGATAGCTCATACACTTATGATGTTAGCTTAATTGTAACTACAAACCACGGTTGCTCTGATACTGTTACACAAAAAGTTCCAGTATACCCTATGCCCAAAGCAGGTTTTAGTTTTACTAACGTATGCTTTAATGATACGGCCTTTTTTATCGATACTTCAACTATAGATAGTACTGTAATACAAGACTATATTTGGGATTTTGGCGATTTACAAACAGATACCAACCAACACACTCATAATTTATATGCTGTGGCTGACACTTTTACAGTGAAACAAAAAGCCATTTCAGATATGGGGTGTGCCGATTCTGCCTATCAAGATATTGTGGTTTATCCAAGGCCAATAGCAAGAATTGTTACAAATAATGAGTGTTTAAATGATACAGTAGTGCTTAGGGATTCCACACTAACTACAACAGATTATTTGGTCGTAAGACAGTGGTGGGATGCTACTTCGTATATAGATTCTAATGAAACCCAAAAATGGTTGCCAAGCGATACGGGCTTGCACACAGTATCACTTTGGGTAGTAAACAATTTTGGCTGTGCTGATACTGCCGATACTATAGTTGATATATACTCTAACCCTAAAGCAGCATTTAGTGTTCAGGATGTTTGCTTTATAGATACTGCACAATTTAAAGATGAAACTACTATTGACGAAGGCAGTATAGTGCAATGGCTTTGGGCTTTTGGAGATGGGGGCGGTTCAATAGAGCAAAATCCCCAAAAAGCATTCGGAACACCCGGAAACTATGCTCCACAGTTATTGGTTACGAGTGATAAAGGTTGTACTGATGGAATAACAGGGGATATTGATGCTTTTGATATGCCCGATGTGAAGTTTGACATAAACGATATTTGTGTATACGATACTGCATTTTTTACTGATTTTAGCGATATTAAATATGGGGTGCAAACGGCCCGGTTGTGGGATTTGGGGGATGGGACAACTGATACTTCTACATCGCCAGAGCATAAATATGCCGCTTTAGGGAGTTATAATGTTAAACTGAGAGTGGAGGTAAGTGGCTTGTGCGTAGACAGTGGTGAAAAGGTAATTACTATTTATCCGCGCCCAAGGGCTAATTTTACTTTTACGGATGATTGTGTTAAAAAAGTAATAGAGTTTGAGGATGCTTCAACTGTGAACTTCGGTTCAGTAGTGAGCAGAGAATGGGATTTAGGCAATAGTAACGATACAGGTAAAACTGTAAATAGTATATATTTCACTGAAGGTACAAAAACCATTGAACTTATTGCCAGTTCACAATTTGGATGCAAAGACACCATATACAAAACCCTTATAGTATTTCCTGAACCGAAAGTAGGCTTTAGTGCAACAGAGGTGTGTTTAGAGGAGCCTACGCAATTTACAAGTAATGTAACCCTAACCAGTGGGTTCATTACATCTTATCAGTGGGATTATAATGATGCTTTTAAAGACACGGGTAAAAATACCGTTCATACTTATCAAAATTGGGGTAATTATAGTGTTGAATTACTTGCTGTTTCTGACAAAGGATGTATAAATTCAATAAAAGCACCAGTTAGGGTAAACCCTTTGCCCAGAGCTAATATTTTTACTCCTGACCTTGATAAATGTGTGCCTTTTGAAGTTCCTTTTACCAGCACCAGTACCGTTGCAGAAGGAGCAGTTTTAGAGTGGGATTGGAGATTTGGAGATAATAAGAAAAGCACTGAAGCTAACCCTACACATATTTATGAAACGCCCGGTATATATTCTCCTTATTTAAAAGTAATTACCGATAAAGGTTGTACCCATGACTCAACTTTTGATGATTATATTACCGTTTATAAACTTCCGATAGCAGATTTTACCCCGACACCCCGTGAAGTAACATTTTTTGAGCCTACTATAAGTTTTATTGATAACTCGTCAAACGATGTTGTGAATTGGGAATGGGATTTTGGTAATGGTCAAAATTCGGGTACTCAAAGCCCTATCATAACTTTTGATGATACAGGCAAATATACTGTTGAACTAATAGTGAGGAACCAAAATTGGTGTAGAGGCAATATGATAAAAGAAGTATTTATTAAACCCGATTATACATTTCATATTCCTAATGCTTTTTCTCCAAATGTAGGAGACTTAAACCCAACTTTTGGTCCTCAAGGAATATTTAAGGGCCTAATAGAATACAAAATGGAAATTTTCTCGCGCTGGGGAGAGAAAGTATTTGAAACTACTGATTTATCAAAACAATGGGACGGAAAGTTTAAAGATAAACCATCCGCCCCGGGGTTATATATTTATAAAATAAGTACCATGGATTATTTCAATAATAGAAAACATTATAATGGTACAGTTTTATTAATCAGATAAGTTTTAATTTCCCAGTTTATCTAAGTGCACATCCATTTGCGGGAAAGGTATTTCTATACCTACTTCGTCAAGAGCTATTTTACATTTTTCAATCAAATCCAGTTCGGTAACATACTTTTCACTTGCCTCGCACCAGCCTCTTGCTACTAAATTAACGGAGCTTCCGCCAAGCTCTACTACTCCAACAAAAGGGGCAGGGTCATCCATAATATTATTATGCTCTTCCAGTACTTTCATTAGTGTGTCTTTGGCTAGTTTAATATCTGCATCATAAGCAATACCCACATTTGCTTCAGCTCTAAGTACACCTAATTTACTTCTGTTAGTTATGTCGCTATCCATTATTTCACCATTAGGGCAAATATGTATTTTACCGTCAAAACCTTTAATTTCAGTTGTGATTAATTTTACAGCCTGTACTGTACCAACATGCCCCATAACTTCAACAACATCTCCCACTTTGTAGTGTTTAAAAATTAAAAGTAAAACACCTCCCGCAAAATTAGATAGTGTACCCTGCAATGCTAGCCCCACTGCTAATCCCATTGCACCTAATACCGCCACAAAAGAGGTAGTTGCTACCCCAAACATTTGTATTACGCTAATAACCAATATGGCTTTTAATAACCACGATACTAGATTAGATAAAAAACGAGATACTGTTTTATCAATTTCCTGACTTTCAGCAATGCTTTTAACTTGTTTTGTTAGAAACTTTATTAAACGCATTCCTACAATTAGAAAAATTATAGCCAATATAAACTTTGGACCATACTCTAAAATTAAACCTATTGCCTTCTCACTTATTTTTTCAAAATCAATATCCATTATTTTCTTATTTAATTCAGCTTATTAAAGACAATTTCTTTGCTAAAAAAGAGAATAAAGGGGGCAATGGTTTTTTAATTGATTAGTTAAATTAGCTATTTCCTCTGTTAATAAAGAACTTATATAAAAAATAGCTTCGAAATTATTATTTAAAACAAATAATAATAAAAAATAATTTTATGAGTAAATAATTCACCAATATGTAGAGAGCAAGTCTCATGTGAACTCATAAAAAACCTCCATTATTAGATAATGGAGGCATTTATAGAGTGAAAATAAGAGTATTATTTATCCAAATGCACATCCATTTGTGGGAATGGGATTTCTATACCTGCTTCATCCAAAGCAACTTTGCATTTTTCAATCAATTCACATTCTGTTCCTGCTTTAATACTTGCATCAACCCAACCTCTTGCAACTAAATCAACAGAGCTTCCGCCCAAAGCAACAACGCCAACAAATGGTGCAGGGTCTTGAAGAACCCTCTCATCATTCTTCAATGTATTCATCAATATATCTTTGGCATCTTTAATATTTGCACTGTACGAGATGCCTACATTAACTTCTGCTCTTAGTATTCCTTTCTCAGAGATATTAGTTATATCTCCATTCATTACTGCACCATTAGGACATTGGTGTGTTTTCCCATCAAATCCTTCAATTGTAGTGGCTATTAACTGTATACTTTTCACTGTTCCGGTATGCCCTAAGACTTCTACAACATCTCCAATCTTAAAGGGCTTAAATGTCAGAAGTAAAACACCTCCTGCAAAATTGCCTAAAGTACCTTGAAGTGCTAAACCAACAGCTAAACCCATAGCACCTAAAATTGCAACAAAAGAAGTGGTTGCAACTCCAAACATCTGTACTACACTAACAACCAGCACAACTTTTAAAAGCCAAGATGCAAGATTGGCTAAGAATTTAGATACAGTTTCATCATACTCTTGTTTAGCAGCAAATTTTTTAATGTATTTGGTTACTAATTTAATTAGTCTAAGACCAACAATTAGTACTACAATTGCTAAAATAAATGTAAGCCCATATTCTATAACATGGGGCATTATTTGTTTTGAAATTTCGTCAAAATTCATTTTTGTAGGTTGTTTTGTTTAGTTGCAAGTATATAAATACCTATTTAAAGATTGAGGTCAATGATTTTAAATTAATATAAAATAGAATTATACTTAAACCTTTTACAAAAAACGTCGTCAAACCAATAATGAAGCTTAAATTACTTATCTGCTTACCAATTATAGTTGGTTTACTTGCTGTTTCTTCTTGCAAAAAAAATGAGGAAGGAGGAACCACATTACCTGTTGCTAATCCACAACCCAACATATTATTAATTATTGCTGATGATATGGGTTTGGATGCTGCCCCCAATTATTCTATAGGGGCAGAAAAGCCAAAAATGCCTGTACTTGAAGGGTTAATGAAAGAGGGAATTACTTTCGACAATGTATGGGCATATCCTGAATGTTCACCAACAAGAGCTTCAATACTCACAGGTAGATACGGTTATAGAACAGGAGTATTGGCGGTACAAGAGAATAATCAAATACCACTATCAGAAACTTCTATTCAAAAGCATTTAGAAGATAAGAGTTCAGGGTATAGCAGTGCTGTAATTGGCAAATGGCATTTAGGAGGTAACTCGAATGGGGGAAATAATAATCCTGCAAATATGGGTGTGAAATACTATGAAGGCCTGATTACCGGAGGTGTTCAAGACTATAACAGTTGGACAATAACCAAAAACGGTGTGCAGACTAATAGCACGGAATATACCACCACTAAATTTACTGACTTAGCCATAGACTGGATAGACCAACAAAACCAACCTTGGTTTTTGTGGCTGGCATATAATGCCCCACATACACCTTTCCACTTGCCTCCCAACAACTTACACGATAGAGATAACTTACCCACCGACCAAGTTTCTATTGATGCAAACCCACAACCCTATTTCTTTGCCATGTTAGAGGCTATGGATACTGAAATAGGCAGATTACTTTCATCGCTTAGCGAAGCTGAAAGAAACAATACACTTATAGTTTTTATAGGGGATAACGGAACTGCCAGGCAGGTTATACAAACTCCCTATAGAAGGCAAAAAACTAAGAGCACTCTGTACAATGGAGGTATTGCTGTACCTATGATGGTTTCAGGGTATGGCGTGAGCAGAAAAAATGAGCGAGAAACTGCCTTAATTAACTCTACTGATTTATTTGCTACCGTTGCTGATTTAGCAGGAACAGGTACTACTGAAATACACGATAGTAAAAGTATCCGCCCTTTGTTTTCACAAACTCAAAGTAGTTTTAGAGAGTACATATATTCTGAATATAAATCTGGCACTACGGATTATTGGACAGTGAGAAACTCTAAATACAAGTTAATTGAATATGCTAATGGCGATAAAGAACTGTACGACTTGAGCAATGACTTTTTTGAGAATACCAATTTGCTTTCAGGCACTCTAAATGCAGAACAAGCCTCCGCTCAACAAAACTTGGAAGCTGAAATAACTAGAATTAGGCAATAGCTTTTGCGTAGATACGTTTAAAAGGTATGTTTAAGGGTATTTTGTTTTTTCTTGCAGTCGCTCTTAGCACAAATGGCTTTATACAATCTGATACTACTGCTCAGGCTGATAGTGGGTATATAAAGGTTCATTTTTTATAGGGGTCTAAACCTAAAAAGAAATATGAGGATATTGAAAAACCTTGGTTTGGAGGAATACACGGCGGGCATGTGAGTATCGAAAGCGAAGGATATGTTTATGGGTTTTTACCTTACAAGAGTTTTCATATAGTCAGTAAAAAGAAAGCTGATAAAAGACATTCAAGGTTTTCAATCGAAAGCGTTGAAAGTTGGGCAAGCGATACCGCTACACTAAAATATACCACTATCACCATTCCTGCTAGTAGGCAACAGCTAGACAGTCTGCATAACATACACCAAAACTATCTAGCACAACCACCTTATGACTATGCTTTTATAGGCATGCGTTGTGCTGCTGCTACTTACGATATTTTGGGGCAAATTGGTATAGTAGAGTGGGTACCCAACAAAAAGAATACTTTTAAAAACTTCTATCCCAAGCTTTTGCGAAAAAAACTTCTAAAACTGGTAAAGCAAAGAGGCTACAAAGTATACCGCCAAGAAGGGCGGAAAACAAGAAAATGGGAGAAGGATTAAATAAAAATCCCAACCAAACTGGTCGGGATTTTAATATTGATTGTCATTCAGAACGAAGTGATGAATCTTTACATCAAAGTTGAAAAAAGATTCCTCCTTTTGTCGGAATGACAGGAAAGTTTAGAATTCTAATTAAGCAGTAGCTTGAGCTTTAGGAGCAGCTGATTTAATATCATCAGTTACGCCGTCTTCAAACTCTTTAAAGTTATTAATAAATAACTCTGCTAAGTGGTTAGCTTTTTTATCGTAAGCATTAGTATCTGCCCAAGTACCACGTGGGTGTAATATTTCATCAGGTACCTCAGGGCAAGTATTAGGCATTGCTAAACCAAATACATTATGTGTAGTGTATTCAACATTGTCTAATTTACCTTCTAATGCAGCTGTAATCATAGCGCGGGTGTGGCTTAATTTCATACGGCTTCCTGTTCCGTATGCTCCACCGCTCCATCCTGTGTTTACTAACCATACAGTAGCCCCACTTTCTTTAAGTTTCTCACCTAACATGGTAGCATATTTACCCGGGTGTAGTGGTAAGAACGCCTTACCAAAACAAGCAGAGAAAGTAGCTTGTGGCTCAGTAACACCCGCCTCAGTACCTGCAACTTTTGCAGTATAACCAGAGATAAAGTGATACATAGCCTGCTCAGGTGTTAGTTTAGAAATTGGAGGTAATACACCAAAAGCATCAGCAGTTAAAAAGAAGATGTTTTTAGGTGTAGTTCCTACAGATGGTGAAGTTGTATTATCTAAAGAATAGATAGGGTAAGCTGCACGTGTATTTTCTGTAACAGTAGTATTGGTATAGTCAGGTATGCGAGTACCTTCTTCAAAGCGGATGTTTTCTAATAAAGTGCCAAACTTAATGGCATTGAAAATTTGTGGCTCCTTTTCTTGGGTTAGGTCTATACATTTTGCATAGCAACCGCCCTCAAAATTAAATACAGTGTTTCCACTCCAACCGTGCTCATCATCACCTATTAGGCGACGGTTAGGGTCTGCACTTAAAGTAGTTTTACCTGTTCCACTCAAACCGAAGAAAATAGCGGTATCATCATTCTCGTTGCCAATGTTAGCAGAACAGTGCATAGAAAGTACATTTTTCTCTTCTGGTAAAATGTAATTCAATACTGTAAAAATACCTTTCTTCATCTCACCGGTATAACCGCTACCACCAATTAAAATAATCTTACGGGTAAAGTTGATGATAGAAAAGTTGTGCTGACGTGTTCCGTCTTCCGCAGGGTTTGCATGGAAACTAGGTGCGTTTATAATTACCCACTCGTTATCAAAATCTTTCAACTCATCTCTGGTTGGGCGAAGGAAAAGATTGTGGCAAAACAGGTTATTGTATGCCGATTCTGTAAATACTTTTATAGTTAGGCGGTAGTTAGGGTCTGCACAAGCATAGGCATCGCGAGCAAAAATCTCTTTGCCTTCCCATGAGTCTACTACCTTGTTTAATAGGCTGTCAAAATTGTCTGAGTCAAAAGGTTGGTTAATGTCTCCCCACCAAACCGTGTTTTCGGTTTTACTGTCTTTAACACAGAATTTGTCTTTGGGCGAACGTCCTGTGAATTCACCGGTGTCAGAAGCTAATGCGCCACTGTCTGCCAATACGCCTTCACCTCTGTTAAGTGCGGCTTCTGTTAGCTCAGCAGGAGAAAGGTTATTATTCACCTTACCTGCTTTTCCCAAAATCTTCTCAATTACTTGGTTCATTGGTTGTTTTTAGTATTAAAAACTCAAATTAAAATTAAAGCACAAAAGTACTAAATAATTCAAAACAACCTTGTTTTGGAGCGACTTTTAAGCAATATGACAAAAATCATGTTTTGGGCTGATGTAGTTCATATTTATTGGGTAATAATAGTGAAACATTTGTATCTGAAAATCAAGTAGCTATGCCACATTATAAGCAAATGGGTAAAATACCCAATAAACGCCACACAGTGTTTCGCAACCCCGAAACCAATGCTTTGTATGCTGAAGAGCTTTTCGGTACGCAAGGTTTTGCAGGGGTATCGTCATTAGTATACCATATACACCCGCCTACCATGGTGAAAGAACTGGGAAAGCCTTACAGTGTTGCCCCTGAAATTGCTGTTGAAGATAATATGCAAGCCCTTAGCCTGAAAGGGTTTGATATACAGCCTGAGGCTGATTACTTAGATAGTCGTAAAACTTTGTTTGTGAATAACGATATGAGTATTGGTCTGGCAGCCCCGTCAAAAAGCATGGAAGACTATTTCTTTAAAAATGCTGATGCTGATGAGATGCTGTTTATCCATAAGGGTAGCGGAACTCTACATAGCATGTACGGGCAGGTGGAGTTTGAGTATGGCGATTATGTAATTATTCCAAGAGGAACAGTTTACAAAATTGAGTTTGATTCTTCTGATAACAGAATACTATTTGTAGAATCACGTTCTCCTATCCAAACTCCTGAGCGTTATAGCAACCGTTTTGGTCAGTACTTAGAACACTCTCCCTTTTGTGAGCGTGATTTCAAAACGCCAACTACACTAGAAACCTATAACGAGGCAGGAGATTTCCGTATTAATATTAAGAAGAACAATATTGTTTACCCTTATACATACGAAACTCACCCTTTTGATGTAGTGGGTTGGGACGGATATAACTATCCTTATGCCTTCTCAATATTCAACTTTGAACCACTTACAGGGCGTATCCACATGCCACCACCAATTCATCAGACTTTTGAGGGAAACAACTTTGTGATTTGCTCTTTCGTGCCTCGTTTGTACGATTATCATCCTGAAGCAATCCCTGCACCTTATCACCACAGTAATATAGATAGCGATGAAATACTCTACTACGTAGATGGTGATTTTATGAGTCGCAATAACATTAACAAAGGGCAACTTACCCTTCACCCCGGTGGTATTCCACACGGGCCACATCCGGGAGCTATTGAACGTAGCATAGGCAAAAAAGCCACTGAAGAATTAGCAGTGATGATAGATCCTTTTAATCCTGTAAAAATTACCCGTCAGGCCTTAGAGATTGAGGTAGACGGCTATTATAAATCTTGGTTATTTAACAATTCTAAAAAAGAAGTAAAGGAAACAGTATGAGTACAACAACCTTAACCGACGTAGAAAACTACAGCTATACGCTGGAGAAAATATTCCCTGAGGCAGACGACTTTTTGCCCATTAACGGGACTGATTATGTAGAACTGTATGTAGGGAACGCTAAGCAAGCAGCTCACTTTTATAAAACTGCTTTTGGTTTCCAAAGCCTTGCCTATGCAGGTTTGGAAACAGGTATGAAAGACCGTGTTTCTTATGTATTGGTACAAGACAAAATCCGTTTAGTACTTACTACTCCTTTGAAAGACGATGGAGTAATCAGCCAGCATATTGCTAAACATGGCGATGGCGTGAAAGTAATTGCCCTTTGGGTAGACGATGCACGTAAATCTTTTGAAGAAACTACCAAGCGTGGGGCAGAAGTATATATGGAACCCACAGTAGTAAAAGATGAAGACGGCGAAATTGTAAAGGCCGGTATCAAAACTTATGGTGATACCGTACACATGTTTATAGAACGCAAACACTATAAGGGAATATTTATGCCCGGTTTTGAGAAATGGGAAAGTGATTACAACCCAACACCCACAGGCTTGCGCTATATAGACCATATGGTAGGAAATGTTGAGTTAGGCGAAATGAACAAGTGGAGCGCTTTCTATCGCGATGTAATGGGCTTTGCCAACTTGGTAAGCTTTGATGATAAAGACATCTCAACCGAATACACTGCCTTAATGAGTAAGGTAATGACGAATGGTAACGGTAGAATTAAATTCCCAATAAATGAGCCTGCAGAAGGGCGTAAAAAATCACAGATTGAAGAATATATCGATTTCTATGGCGGGGCAGGTTGCCAGCATATTGCTGTAGCTACTAATAATATCATCTTCACTATTAGTGAAATGCGCAAACGTGGAGTAGAATTCTTACATGTACCCGGTACTTATTACGATACTGTGCCTGACCGTGTAGGTATCATAGAAGAGGACTTAGAAGTATTGAAAAAGCTGGGTATAATGGTAGATAGGGACGATGAGGGCTACCTTTTACAAATATTCACCAAACCTGTTGAAGATCGCCCAACTTTATTCTTTGAAATTATTCAACGTAAAGGAGCTAAGTCTTTTGGAAAAGGGAACTTTAAAGCGCTTTTCGAGAGTATAGAAGCAGAACAAGAACGTAGAGGAACATTGTAAATGTGCAAATGGATTGATATGCAAATGTGCTGATGAGAAAATAGATGTAAGATGCCTGATTTCTGATGTCTGATGTCTGATTTGAGAAGTGTGTAAGGCAGTCATGCTGAACTCGTTTCAGCATCTGCGCGATTTCCCCTCCTTGTAGAGATAAAGCCATAGAAAAGGAGGGGAGAAAGGGGAGGTCAAATGTAAAAAGATTGCTTCGTCGTACCTCCTCGCAATGACGGAGTGAGGGGAATAGTCATTCTGAATTTATTTCGGAATCTGTGCGAAGGCTGTCATCCTGGGCTTGTCGAAGGATGTACCAATAACCAACAACTAAAAACGAAACAAATGATAAACTTTGATTATATAGAAGCCAATAAGGAACAATTTAGAGAGCAGTTTTTAAATGCAAAACCCTTTCCTCACATTGGGATTGACGGTTTGTGCGATGATGAAAAACTAACCGAGCTATATAGCTCCATTCCTGAAATTGAAACCAAAAGTGCTGACTATATTTTCGCCAGTGAGAAATACGAAAAATCAAAGTTTAGACAATTGGGAGGTGTATTTGAAGAACTGCATAACGACTTAACCAGCGATCGTTTTAAAAACTGGTTAAGCTATGTTACTAATGAAGATGTGTTTTTAGACCCTAAATTTTACGGGGGTGGAATCCATCAGGGGCGTAAAGGCAGCTTTTTAGATATGCATGCTGATTTCAACTATCATCCATTAAATAATAAATGGTTTAGAAATCTAAACCTATTGCTATACATCAACAAAGATTGGAAACCAGAATATGGTGGGCATTTACGATTGGAAGATAGCCGCACAGGTGAAAAAACAGATGTTGAAGTGCCTTTTAATCGGTTAGCTATAATGCATTGCAGAGGTTATACTTTGCACGGATACGACCCAATTAACTTTCCTGAAGGTACTGCACGTACCTCAATAGCAGCTTATGCTTACACCTTGCACGAGCAGCCTAAAGAAGCACCACGCACAACAGAGTGGCATGTAGCTCCTAAAAAGAATTTTGGAAAGTACTTAGTAAGCAAAATCTGGGTGCCGGCGGTTAAGCTAAAAAGCAAATTCAGTAAAAGCGAAACAGCTAATCATTGACATATCGATATCAGATGCCTGATGTGCGGTAGGCAGTCATGCTGAACTTGTTTCAGCGTCTGTGCGATTTCCCTTCCTTGTTGAGATTGAGTGAAGGAAAAGGAGGGGAGAAAGGGGAGGTCAAAAATGCAACCTTAATGATAAATTTACATTAACACCTCAACTTTAGATTCCGAAATAAATTCGGAATGACTAAGCCATTTTATCCGTTACTACTTTATAGGTAGGGTCTTCATAGATGTTTACATCTATAATCTCCTCTGCATTTTTCAATAGTGTTCTACAATCAGCGCTAAGGTGTTTTAGATGCAGTTTTTTACCTGCTTTTTGGTAACGCTCGGTAAGCTTATTTAATGCCTCAATTCCACTCATATCAGCTACACGACTTTCGGCAAAGTCTATAATTACTTCCTCAGGATCATCAAGAATATCAAACTTTTCATTAAAAGTAGCTACCGAACCAAAGAAAAGTGGGCCGTAGATTTCGTAGTGCTTCACTCCGTCTTCATCAATTCTTTTTCTGGCTCTAATTCGGGTGGCATTTTCCCAAGCAAATTTCAATGCTGATATAATTACTCCAATCAAAACGGCTAATGCTAAATTATGGAAGATTAATGTGATAGCAGCCACCAATACCATTACTATAATATCGGTAAGCGGCATTTTGCCAAAGGTTTTCAAGCTTGCCCACTCAAATGTACCGATGGCAACCATAATCATTAGTCCTGTTAGAGCAGCCATTGGCATTTGCTCAATATACTCGGCAAAAAACATAATGAACACTAACAGCAAAATAGAAGCCACTATACCTGATAATCTTGCTCTTGCTCCTGAAGATATATTAATCAAACTTTGCCCAATCATAGCACAACCTCCCATGCCGCTAAAGAAACCTGTTACCACATTGGCGGCTCCTTGAGCTACACACTCTTTATTACTACGCCCACGGGTTTGGGTAATCTCATCCACTAAGTTTAGTGTTAAAAGGCTTTCAGTCAATCCAACACCTGCAATAATTAAAGCATAAGGAAAAATTACAGTTAATGCTTCCCAAGTAAAAGGTATTTCAGGAATATGAAAAGGTGGGAAGCCTCCACTTATGGGGGCAATATCACCTACGTTTTTAGTCTCAATGTTAAAACCTAAAATAATGGCAGTAACCACTAAGATAGCCGTGAGCGAAGCAGGTAGTGCCTTGGTAATCTTAGGTAAGCCCCAAATAATAAGCATAGTAAGCAAAACAAATCCCAACATGATATATAGAGGGGTACCTGTGAGCCATTGCATTACACCGTTAGCATCCTCGTACTTAAATTGGTCTAGCTGAGCTAAGAAAATCACTATGGCTAAACCGTTTACAAAGCCAAACATTACAGGGTGAGGCACTAAGCGAATAAACTTACCCAAGCGGAACAGTCCCGCTGCTATTTGCAATACACCGGCCAATACAACAGCAGCAAAAATATATTCTACTCCATGAGATTTCGCTAATGACACAATTACTACTGCTATAGCCCCAGTAGCTCCTGAAATCATTCCCGGGCGACCACCTAAAACCGATGTTACCAAACCGATGGTAAAAGCAGCATATAGCCCCGTCAAAGGAGATAGTCCTGCAATAAGTGAAAAGGCAACAGCTTCCGGCACTAAAGCAAGGGCAACAGTGATACCCGAAAGTACTTCCGATTTATAATCAACCTTCTGTTTTAAATCAAACAGATTAAAATATTTCTTCATTCAAATAAGTAAAAATGGATTTCGGAACGCTTGTTCCAAAAAGAATAAGAATCGTTTTCAAATTTGCGGCAAAAGTATCTTTAATAAGAAGCAAAGCCAAACTGGCTTGCAGATTTCTCATTTCTTTAGGGCAACTAAAAGCAAACTTATTATACTTGTACTATGAAAGGTATTATTCTCGCAGGAGGTTCAGGAACAAGACTACACCCACTAACAATTGCAGTAAGTAAACAACTAATGCCTGTTTACGATAAACCCATGATTTACTACCCTTTAACTACCTTGATGTTATCAGGGATACGTGAGATTTTGATTATTTCTACTCCACACGATTTACCTTTGTTTGAGAAGTTATTGGGTGATGGAAGTCAATTCGGTTGCTCGTTTCACTATGCAGTACAGGATGAACCTAAAGGGTTAGCACAAGCCTTTACCATTGGTGAAGACTTTATTGGTAGGGATAAAGTAGCTCTTATTTTGGGGGATAATATATTTTACGGGTCAGGCTTTTCTCGTACGCTTCAAGCGTGTAACGATCCTGAAGGAGGAATTGTATTTGCTTATCACGTAAGCGACCCAGAACGCTATGGTGTAGTAGAATTTGATGAGGATATGAATGTGATTAGTATTGAGGAAAAACCTGATAACCCAAAATCGAGCTACGCAGTACCAGGTTTGTACTACTATGATAATGAAGTAGTTCCTTATGCCAAGAGCTTAAAGCCTTCACCTCGTGGGGAATTGGAAATTACTGATATCAATAAGATATACCTGCAACGTACCCGCTTAAAAGTTGCTTTAATGAATAGGGGTACGGCTTGGTTAGATACAGGAACGATTAATTCGTTAATGCAAGCAGGAAACTTTGTACAAGTAATTGAAGAACGTCAAGGCTTGAAAATCGGCTGCCCTGAAGAAATTGCTTACCGTATGGGATATATAGGTAAAGAACAACTAGAGAAGCTGGCTCACCCTTTAGTGAAAAGCGGTTATGGCAAATACTTATTAAAGGTATTAGACCAACAACGCTAAGGCTGTAAGTTTTCGGGAAGCTTATACCCTCGCATCCATTTCACATATTTGTTTCGTCTTTTTTGTAAACGCGGGGTTAGCCTCAGTGGATTTCGTTTAATAGGGTTAGGGAAACAAACCACAATTGCCGCTGCTTCATTAGCAGTAAGCTTTGAAGATGGTTTTTTAAAATACTGCTGGGCTGCTGCCTCAATGCCATAGATGCCATCTCCCATTTCAATAATGTTTAGGTATACCTCCATGATGCGGCGTTTATTCCACATTAGCTCTAGCCAAGCTGTTAGTGGAAACTCCAATGCCTTGCGGATATATCGGGTATACCCCCTTCCGGGAAATAAGAACACATTTTTAGCGGTTTGCTGGCTAATGGTGCTACCACCTCTAAGTGTTTTTTTGCCTTCGATATTATCTTTCACTGCGCCCTTCATGGCTTTAAAGTCAAAGCCCCAATGTTCAGCGAAAAATGGGTCTTCAGCAGTCATAGCAGCAATGGGAACGTTGGGGTTAATATTTTTATAGGCTGTCCAGTCTTTTTGTATGGGAGAAGAGCGTATTACCATTAATGGAGTTAAAGGGATTGGAACTACTCTAAAGATTATTGTGCCCAACAGAAATAATTGAAAAAGTAGTATCAAAACAGTTTTTACTGCTTTAATTGATTTTTTGATGCCTTGCTTTTTAAAAAAAGTAAATTGCACAAAGCAAATGTAATTTTCAATTTGAGCGAATGCAATTAATAAACGAGCATATAGTAATTAGTGACAATGGGTTAGAATACTTAGCCAACTTTGTTAACTCACGAGATTTTGAAGGTGTTTTTGTATTAGCAGATGAAAACACCGCTCAACATTGCGTACCTTTATTAAGCGGGTTCGATTTTGAAGCCATTACTGTTGATGTCGGTGAGGAGAATAAAAACCTTACTACTTGTGAAGGCATTTTTGATACACTAATAGAACGAGGAGCTAACCGCAAATCATTAATAATAAATGTAGGGGGGGGAGTAGTAGGAGATATGGGTGGTTTCTGTGCCTCTGTGTTTCAACGGGGAATATATTTTATTAATGTGCCCACAAGTCTGCTGGCTATGGTGGATGCAAGTGTAGGAGGGAAATTAGGGGTAGATTATAAAGGCTTGAAAAACTATATAGGCTTATTTAAAGAACCTTTGGGCAATTTTATTCACCCTCCTTTTTTGAAGACCTTGCCCGGACGTGAAATAAAAGCAGGTTTAGCAGAAATGTTAAAGCATGCCCTAATTCATAATCCTGACCATTGGGAAGAACTAAAAGAAATTAATCCCCGTAGGTTTAAGCAATGGATTACTACTTCAGTAACAATTAAAAATAATATAGTAGAAGAGGATTTGCATGAGAATGGAATTCGCAAGTTGCTCAATTTTGGGCATACAATAGGGCATGCAGTTGAATCTTGGTATTTAGAAAATAGTGATGCACCGCTATCGCATGGTGAGGCTGTTGCTTTAGGGATTTTAGTAGAAAGTTATCTCTCACAAAAAAATGGGTTGAGCGAAGAAGAACTACAAAACATCACCCAAAGAATACAATCTATTTATAGCTTGCCTAAACTGCCTGAAAATACTTGGGAAGCCCTCTTACAACTAATGGGGGCAGATAAGAAGAATACCCAATTGGGCATCAACTTTACCCTTTTAGAGCAAATAGGCGAAGCTACCATTGATAACTATTGCACTACCGATGAAATTCGAGAGGCAATAGCTTGGTATAATAATATTTAGTTTTCTATCACTAAACGTTGAGTATAAATACCTTTTGTATTTTGTACTCTTATAAAGTAAATGCCTATAGCCCAGTTTTCACTGGAAACGGGTATTACATCATTAGCATTGCTTAGTGTAATACTCTTTTTAGTAAATACTTTACCTGTAATATCAACTACCTCATAACTAATGGTTTCACCTGCATTACCATTTAGCAAAATATTAAATTGCTTTTGTGCTGGGTTAGGGTAAACACGGAATGCTTTGTTGTTTTCTAATTCACTAACTGCGTTGATACCCCCTTGGTTTGCTACTGTTAAACTAAACTGGTCTAATGTATCAGGTTGAGGGGGGAAATTAGTTGGAGTTCCAAGTACTACTGCACTAGCATACGCAACTACAGCAAAACGTAATGGATGTGTTCCAACATCATTTGCATTTGCCGTTCCGGACATTTTTGCACAATAGGTTTGTGTTGGGGTAAACACACAACTAGCCACATTACATTGGTACGTAAAATTTGGCGGAAGCCCAACTACATCCACTAATCTAATAGAATCAATATCGGCAACTATGGTTTGCCCAAAAATTGTAACGGTTGTATCCTTTGGTATGCGAATATGTACTACCATATCATAATTCTTCCCTACAAAAGCAGTATCTAATACATTGGGAGAATATCCTACTTGAGTGAATGAGTTATCAGGTGTACATTGAGCGTATGCTCCAACATTTACAAACAATAATAAAATAGCAGCGTAAAATTTTTTCATAATAGGGGGCTGTTAGTTAAACTTGTACAATAGCCGTTTTCAAAAGTAGTATGCCTCACCTTTATAAACAATTTATTCTTTTGTGCATGTTTTTGTTAAGTGTTTTTTATGAAACATTGGCTCAAACAATTACACTAAAGGGTAAAGTAACCGATGATAAAACTAAGGAAGTTTTAATAGGAGTTACCATCATAAATTCAAAAAATAAAGGTGTTACTACCAATATTAACGGAGAATATGCAATTTCCATTAATACTTATGTAAAAGACACAATTACATTTAGTTACGTTGGGTACACCCCTAAAAAGTTTATATATAACCCCGCTGATTATACCAACAAAATTCAAGAAGGAGTTTTAACCGTTAATATAAAGTTGGAAGAAGAGGCAAAAGTATATGAACAGGTGGTAGTATCAGCAGGTAGAAACGAGCAAAAGCTAAAAAATGTTACTGTTTCTATGGAGCTGATAAAGCCTTATTTATTTCAGGAACGGAATAATGTGAATTTGGATGATGGTATTAACCAAATACCTAGTGTAAGCTTTATTGATGGACAAGCGAGTATTAGAGGAGGGAGTGGCTGGAGTTATGGGGCAGGAACCCGTGTTTTAGTTTTGTTAGATGATATGCCTATGGTATCGGGAGATGCCAACCAAGTGCAGTGGAGCTACTTACCTGTTGAAAGTATAAACCAACTTGAAGTGATTAAAGGAGCTTCGTCAGTATTGTACGGCTCATCGGCTTTAAATGGAGTAATAAACCTACGTACTATCAGACCCAAGGACAAACCCTACACAGCCGTTAATTTATTTGGAGGGGTATACGATAATGGCTTACGGGAAGGGCTGAAATGGCAAGGGAATAATATTTTACAAAAAAGTGGTGCAAGTATTTTACATGCTCAACGTTGGGGGAGGTTTGACGGAACTTTCTCTGTTAACTATTTAAATGATGATGGTTTTAGAATGGGTGAGCCTGAAGATAGAGTCCGTTTTAGTTTTAATACACGTTATACACCCAAAAAGGTAAAGAATTTAGTGTATGGTGTTAATGGTAATATTATGAGAAGCAATGTGGGTTCTTTTTTGCTTTGGGAAAGTTACGAATTGGCTTATACTCAGTTAGACTCAGGATTTAACAATACAAATACTCTTCGCTATAATGTAGACCCTTATGTAATATTTTATACTGGAGAGACCCGCCATAATATTCGAGGGCGTTATTTTTATTTAGATAATAATGTAGATAATGGCGACCCTGCTAATAACCAAAGTAATACCTCTAATTATTATTATGCCGAGTATCAAGTACAACATAATTTTAAAAAAATCAGGTTAAATATAGTCGGGGGTATCTCAGGTAACTATACATTAAGCAACTCTCCTATATTTGAGGGGGTTCACCAAAGTGCTAATGTTGCTCCTTTTATTCAGCTGGAAAAAAAATGGAAAAAGCTTACTATTAATGGAGGAGCCAGGTATGAGAATTTTAGGCTGGACGATTATTTTGAATCAAAACCGGTACTAAGAGCAGGGGCTAATTATGAGGTGGGTAAGGCAACTTTTATAAGAGCATCATACGGACAAGGTTATCGTTTTCCTAGCATTGTTGAGAGTTTTGTGCGCACCTCATCAGGTCCGCTACAAGTATACCCTAACCCTGATTTGAAGTCAGAAACAGGATGGAATACTGAAATAGCTATTAAACAAGGATTGAAGCTGGGTAAATGGCAAGGTTTTGTGGATTTAGCAGGTTTTTGGAGTGAGTACGACCGCATGATGGAGTTTAATTTCGGGCGTTGGGGACCAAATATGGGACTTGACAACCTGTTGGGTTTAGGTTTTAGCTCTGTAAATGTGGGAGAAACAAGAATAAGTGGTATCGACGTTAGTTTAGGTGGAGAAGGGAAGATTGGAAATACTGATTTAAAGATAATTGGAGGGTATACTTATATAGACCCAATTAGCAAAAACCCTACGGCTGTTTATGATACAGATATTGATGGGAATCCTCTTACTTATAGCAAAAGCAGTTCTGATACTAATTCAAATATCCTTAAGTATCGTTTCAGGCATTTGGCAAAATTAGATATACAGGCTACCTATAAGCGGTTTTCTGTGGGAATTAGCGGCAGGTATAATAGTTTTATGCAAACAGTGGATGCTTTTTTTGTAGACCCGTTGTTTTTAGCTTTTGTGCCGGGTATAGAAAAAGGGCGAGAGGAAACAAAAAATGGGGTTTGGATATTTGATTTCAGGGCTAATTATTCTATAACCAATCAGCTAAAAGCTGCAATAATTGTTACAAACTTTACTAATAATATTTTTATGGCTCGTCCGGGTGATATGAGTCCACCGAGGTTATTCACTGTACAGTTGAGTTATAAAGTAAAATAAGATGCAAAGAATTATCCCTGAACTTCCTGCTTCAAAAAGTATAAGCAATAGATTATTGGTGATGAATGCTCTCTCAGGGAACATCATAAAAATTGATAACCTTTCTACTGCTAATGATACTGTATTATTAAACCAAATCCTCAAGTCTCACCTCTCACATCCTACCTCTACAATAACAGAAATTAACTGTGAAGATGCAGGCACTGTAATGCGTTTTCTAACGGCGTATTTCAGTATCCAAAGCGGACAATGGTTATTAAGAGGTACCGACCGTATGCACAAGCGTCCCATAAAAATACTGGTAAATAAACTAAAAGAGCTGGGCGCGAATATTAAATATTTAGGAGAAGAAGGCTATCCACCTTTACTAATCAATGGCAAACCACTAAAAGGTGGAGAACTCAGTGTAGATGCCAGCATAAGCAGCCAGTACATTACTGCCTTAATGCTTATTGCTCCTTATTTAGCTGGAGGGTTACAAATAAGCTTAGAATTGAAGTTAGCTTCATTACCCTATATAAAAATGACGGCCGGGTTAATGCAACAATGCGGTGCAGATGTTGTTTTTGAAGGAGCTATAATAACCACAAAGCAGGAGAGGTATATCTCAAAGCAAATTGAAGTGGAAAGCGATTGGTCGGCAGCTTCATACTGGTATGCTTTTGTAGTTTTAAAAGAAGATGTTATAGTTGAGCTTAAAGGTTTACAAAAAGAAAGTCTACAAGGCGATAGTATTGTAGCCGAGTGGATGGAAATCTTGGGAGTGAAAACCCAATATACCGGTGAAGGTATTGTTTTGAGTAAAGCCCATAAACCCTCAGACTACTTTGAGAAAGATTTCTCTAACTGTCCTGATTTAGCTTTAACTTTTATTGTATTGTGTGCAACTACAAATACTAATGCTAAATTTTTTGGTTTGGAGAGCTTAGCTATAAAAGAAAGTGATAGGACACAAGTTTTAACAAATGAGCTTAACAAGTTTGGGATAACATTTGCCCAAAAAGAAAACTACTGGGAGCTTCAACCCAATACTAATTTGAAAGAAATAACAGCCCCAATCGAGTTGGATACCTACAATGACCATCGCATAGCCATGGTATTAGCAATGTTTAAACTGATTTTACCTGATGTAACAATCAACAATCCGGAAGTAGTTAAGAAATCATACCCTAATTTTTGGAGTGATTTTGAAGGAGCTTTTAATATGTAATAACAAATAACCAGTAACCAACTACGGTTTGTATTTACTTTCCTTCAAAACTTTATCGCTATTTGTTTCTTGCATTAGCTCAGCAAGAGTAATATCAGAATTGTTTTTCATGTATTTACGCACAATTTCCCTACCTGTCCATATCGCAAAACGTGGTGCAGAATCAGGGGGAACATTATTTGCATTAGTAAAAGGACCTTCTTCAAAATAACGGCTAATTACACTTTGTTCAGTAGTGTATAATACCTTCAATTTAGGGTCAACCATGTGTTGCCACATTTGCCACTCGCTTTTTTCGCACCACTCAACATCTCTTCCGGTCATACCTAGCTTGATGCTATCAGGTGCATTGGGCAACATTGCGTCAATGTAATAGGCAACTTTCCCTTCATAAATCATTTTATCAATAAACCGCTTACCTCTTTCAAATCTATCAAATCTTGAAGTGCCTAAAACTGTCATCACATTTCTGGTAATGTATTCCGGCTTCATTTTCTCAATTAAGTAGTTAGGCATATCCAAAATAGAGTTATAAGGGTAGGCATCACCTAAATACATATCTAACCCTACACCTATTTTATCACCAAAATAAATAGTCCCGTAACGTAAAATCCCTGTGAAATAAAGAATATCAGGTATACTGTCATTAGGAAAATAGTACTTATAATGTTTTAGTGCCTCAATAATCTCCTTATTATGTTTTTGAGTAGATGGAAAAGCTTGCTCAACTGTTTTGTTTAGTTCTACTGTGGGTTTAAAGGCTAAAAAATCTTTAAGGATTTTAGGTGCTATACTACTGTCATATCCATCTAAATTAATTATTTCAGTGTAGTAAACACGCAGAAAATCAGGGTATTTTGCTTTGAGGTTTGCAAATGCATTTTCAATATTTGATGTATCAATAGCAAACAATTCTTTATTGAAATTGTAAATATTAATAGAGACATTAATGTCAGAGACATCAATTTTATGCGGATTATCTTTGCAACCATTATTAGTAATCACTATTATGATTAGGAATAATATTGCTAAAGCATTATATTTTATCAACTTTGTAATCATTAAACACCCTACTATGAACGCCAAAAATATGAAAAAACTTATTCTACTTTTTTGTTTTGTATTTGCTTATGTATTCTCCTTTTCTCAAGGAGATACTAAAATTGAACCTATTGAAACAGGTTCGGCAAATGCATTTGAGTATAAACCTTACAGAGTATCTGTTTCCGTAACACCTTTAATAAGCTGGTTAAGTCCTGATACACGTAATTTATCATCATCAGGTTCGCGTTTAGGAATAGGCGGCGGTTTATTTGCTGAGAAAAACTTTAATAAAAATATAGCCGTAGGTACGGGGGTTTTTGTTACCCAAATGGGAGGTAAAATAACCTACGATTCTTTAGTGCCGGCAGCTTCAGGTACTTCTTTCAGCGATGTTGAGTATACATTTAAAACACGTTATATTGATATTCCTTTATTGGTAAAACTTCGTACAGATGAATTTGGTTATAACCGTGTGTTTTTTGAAACAGGAATAGCGCTAGGCTTGTTATGGAGGGCACGTGCAGATTTGAACAAAGAAATTTTTTCAATTGGGCAAGGAGGAAACTCTGATAGAAACATAAATGAAAATAAAGGAGATTTTGATGCAGCAAGAAGTGTTGTTGAAGATGACAATATTATCTTTATAAGAACCCCGCTACTGATTGGTGCAGGTTGGGAGTATGCAGTATCTACCAATACTGTAGTTTTTGCAGGTATAAGATATAGTGCAGGTTTGTTTGATGTAATGCGTGCTTCAGATACTAAAGCTTATAACAACTTCATTGGATTAAACTTAGGAGTGATGTTTTAAGCCGCTGATTATACTTATTTTTGAAATCCCATAAGGTGTTTTATTCCTTATGGGATTTTATTTTGTAAAGCAAATAATGAAGATAGCCCTTGCACAGCTAAACTACCATGTAGGTAATTTTGAAAGTAATACCCAAAAAATTATAGATAGAATTTCTGAAGCAAAACAACGTGGTGCTAACCTTATTGTATTTTCAGAATTGTGTTTAACGGGCTACCCACCTAAAGATTTTTTAGAGTTTAGTGATTTTATCAGTTTAACTGATGAACATATTAAAACAATAGCCGAACAATGTGAGGGGATAACAGCAATTGTGGGGGCACCTAGTCATAATGAAGGAGAAATGGGTAAACGCTTGTTTAATACCGCTTATGTTTTAGCAAATGGTGGCGTACAACAAGCTATACATAAAACATTATTACCTACCTATGATGTTTTTGATGAATACCGCTATTTTGAACCCAACACTATTTTTGAAACTATAAATGTTGGTGGCGTTGATATAGCTCTTACTATATGTGAAGACCTTTGGAATATTGGCGAGGATATTTTGTATACAACTTCTCCAATGGATTTGCTAATGGAGGAAAAACCTTCTTTAATGATAAATATTGCAGCATCACCTTTTGGGCAGTTTCATATAGAAAATAGGAAGAAAGTGTTGCTTCAAAATGTAGAGAAATACCAACTCCCCTTGTTGTATGTAAACCATGTAGGGGCACAAACCGAGTTGATTTTTGACGGAGGTTCAATGGCTATAAACCCCAATGGAGAAGTGGTAGACGAACTGGCTTATTTTGATGAAGAATTTAAGTTGTATGATTTTAATGAAGGTAAATTAATACAAATAGGGACAGACCATACTTTTTTGCCTGATGAGCGGATTGAGTTGATACACGATGCACTAATTACAGGTATTAGAGATTATTTTCAAAAATCAGGGTTTAAAACAGCAGTTTTAGGCAGTAGTGGGGGAATAGACTCAGCTGTAGTGCAAGCACTGGCAGCTAGGGCATTGGGTGCAGAAAACGTGAGAGCTGTTTTAATGCCATCAGAATATAGCAGCGACCACAGTATTAATGATGCCAAGTTGTTAAGTGAAAATTTGGGTACTCCCTATGATATAATACCTATAGAAAAGCCATACAATGCTTTTACTGAAACACTAAAAGAAACTTTTGAAGGAAAACCCTTTGACGTTACCGAAGAGAATATCCAGAGTAGAAGCAGGGGTATTATTTTAATGGCAATAAGCAACAAGTTTGGTAACATATTGCTAAATACAAGCAATAAGAGCGAACTAGCTGTAGGTTATGGTACGCTTTATGGCGATATGGCGGGCGGTTTAGGTGTAATAGGTGATGTATATAAAGTACAGGTATACGACTTGGCAAGATTTATAAATAAAAATGGAGAAGTAATTCCACAAAATATAATTGATAAGGCTCCCAGTGCTGAGCTTCGTCCCGACCAAAAAGACAGTGATAGCCTGCCCGATTATGATATTTTAGACAAAATACTCTACCATTATATTGAAGAAAGCCAAGGACCTGATGAAATTATAGCCAAAGGCTATGATAGGGCTTTAGTACTTCGTATTCTACGTATGGTAAACACCAATGAATACAAAAGGCATCAAACACCCCCTATTTTGCGCGTAACCAATAAAGCATTTGGTAGCGGCAGGAGAATGCCGATTGTAGGAAAGTATTTAAGCTAAAGCATTTATCTTCGCCCACTCTTTAAAAATGCTAGCCCGTAAAATATACTATGCACTCAATCCCAAACAACGCTTTTGGGCTAGGCGACTTGTGTACTTGCCTGTAGATTTGTATGAGAAAATTACAGGCAAACGCGATGCTATTACTCCCCCAAAAGGCATGATTTTCATAGGCCCTGGAGATTTTAAGAAAATAGGGACGGAGCTAGTTAAAAACTTTAAAGAACTGAGTGGATTACAGCCCCACCATAGAGTTTTAGATGTTGGTAGCGGGATAGGTAGAATTGCTATACCGCTAACTAAGTATTTAAATGAAAAGGGAAGTTATGAAGGGTTTGATATAGTGAAAATGGGTGTAGATTGGTGCCAAAAGAAAATTACACCAAAATATCCCAACTTTAGGTTTCAGCATATTCCCTTACGGAATGATTTATACAACCTTGATGCTGAAAGTAATGCAGATAGCATAAAGTTTCCTTATAGTGAGAATGAGTTTGATTTTATAGTGCTAACATCCGTATTCACCCACATGCAACAAAAAGAGGTCGAAAACTACCTAAAAGAGATTAGCCGAGTGCTGAAACCCAACGGCACTTGTTTTGCTACTTTTTTTGTGATTGATGAAGCCTCTGAAAAGTACTTGCAAGAAACTGACGAACCTTTTTTTACGCATAAATACCACACGTATTACTTACATGATGATAAAGTAAAAGATGCCAATATTGCCTACAAGATTGATTTTATTGAAACTACTTTAGCAAAAAATAATCTTAAACTTTCAAACCACTTTGATGGTTGGTGGGCAAAGGATAGCAAAGAAGGGTATTATAATTTTCAGGATATTTGTATTATAAAAAAGCTAAACGATTAAAAATCGCTATCGTCAGTATCTGCCTGATTGGAGGCGTCATCTAGTTCTATTTTTCCACCTAAAATTTCCATCAACTCTGCTAATTGATGAATTTTATCAAGCTGCTCTGTTTGCTTGTATGCGGTAACCAAGTTTCGAATCATGCGCTTAATTATTTCTACATTAGAGCAAGGGAGGAAATAACTATCCAAGGGCTCTAAACGCAATTGGCGTAAAAACTCATCAACATTATATTTACTAAATACAAGTCCTTTGTTAAAAGGGTTAATGTAAAACATCACATCACTAAACAATTCAGGGGTTAGGTGCGGGGCATCTTCATCAAACTCTAAAGGATACTCCGGATAATTATCCATATACGCCAGCACAAAATGCTGCGGAAGGTTTACCCCGAAAATGGGAATATTAAGCCGCTGCGCTATAATAGAATATATTATTGCTAGTGATATAGGGTTTCCCTGTTTACGTTCAAGAACGGTATTAATAAATGAGTTCTGTGGTGAGTGATAAGTGGCTGTATCACCCTTAAAACCATTTATATCATAAAATATATGATTTAAGATACGTACTTTTTCAAGGGCAGTTAAGTCATACTTTAACTCTAGCCAGGCATCCAGCTTTATTTTATTGAGTTTATTATCTAACTCTTGACGGCTGAAATTGGGATATTGAAAACTGGTGATAAGATACGCCCCTTCAAACAAATCTTTTAACGGACTTTTGTACCATTCGGCCAGCTTTTCTTTTAAATCGGTAAACTGAAGTTTGTTTATCAGTTGTTCTATTTTAGCTTGACTTTCGCCTGTTACATCAGTATTCCAATATTTTTCAAGAAGTTCTACGGCTTCACTCCCTAGCGAAAGCAAATGCTCTTCTATAGATTGCACCACCTCTTCATCAGGGTCATCTAATAGTTTAAGCATTGCAGCCAGCTCGTTTTCCGTAATCATTAAGCACAAATAAAGCCTTATTTCGCTTTTTTCTTAGTAGTAGTTGCTGCTTTTTTTCCACTTTTTTTGGCAGCGGGTTTGGCAGTGGCTTTTTTGTTTGCTGCCGCTTTTACTGGTGTCTTAGGTGCTGCATCAATTATTGCTAAGGCATCTTCTAAAGAAATATCTTGTGGATTCTTTTGTTTATCCTTAGGTATTTTAAAGTTTTCCTTTCCTTTAGCAAGGTATGGCCCCCAACGCCCTTTAAGGATTTGTATTTCGTGCTCAGGAAAGTTTTTAATTAATTTTTCAGCATCGGCTTTGCGTTTTGCTTCAATTAATTCTATACACCTTTCAGCAGTTATGGTATAAGGGTCTTCTGTTTTAGGGATTGAAATAAACTTACTATTGTGCAATATGTAGGGTCCGAAACGACCTATTTGCACCTTCATTTCCTTTCCTTCATACTCACCGGTAACCCTAGGCAGCTTAAATAGTTCTATAGCTTCTTCAAAAGTTATAGTTTCAAGCATTTGTCCTTTGCGGAGGTTGGCATATTGGGGTTTTTCATCATCGTCTTCACCACCACCAATTTGTGCTACAGGTCCGAAACGGCTCATACGTACAATAAGTGGTTTGCCTGTTTTAGGGTCGGTACCTAAATGGCGTTCTCCGGTTACACGGTCGCTTTCAGTAGTAGTATGTTCAACGGTTCTATGAAAAGGCTTGTAAAAGCTGTCTAGCATTTTAGTCCACTCTTTCATACCCTGGGCAATCTTATCAAACTCTTCTTCAACAGTAGCCGTGAACTTATAATCCATTATTTCGTCAAAGTGCTCAATAAGAAAATCATTTACCAAAATGCCTATATCATTCGGAAATAATTTTTTACGTTCAGCTCCCGTAATTTCAGTTTTAGTTTCTTCTCTAATACTTCCATTAGTAAGTGAAAGCACTTCAAACTTACGCTCTACACCGTCTCTGTCTTCTTTAATTATATAACCGCGTTTTTGTACGGTAGAAATAGTTGGCGCATAGGTAGAAGGTCTTCCAATCCCTAACTCTTCTAATTTTTTCACCAAACTTGCTTCGGTAAATCGTGCAGGTGGGCGAGTAAATCTTTGTGTTGCGGTTAGTTCTTGTAAATTGAGTATATCACCATTTTTAAGAGCAGGCAGTGTTCCTGCTGCTTCATCTTCGTCCTCATCGTCAGTTCCTTCAAGGTAAACTTTTAAGAACCCTTCAAATTTTAATACTTCACCCTGTGCTACCAATGTTTCATTGGTTGTTGATATACCAATGTTAACAGTAGTTTTCTCAAACCGGGCATCACTCATTTGTGAGGCTATAGCGCGTTTCCATATTAACTCATACAGCTTTTTATCTGTATTATCTCCATCTATAGTGTGGCGATTGAAGTATGTTGGGCGTATGGCTTCGTGTGCTTCTTGAGCACCACTGTTTTTAGTTTTGTATTTACGTGTATGTAAAAAATTGTCTCCGTAGGCAGAAAGTATTTCTTTTTTAGAACCTTCAAGTGCAGTATCAGATAGGTTTACTGAATCAGTACGCATGTAAGTGATTAATCCCGATTCGTACAGTTTTTGCGCTACCCGCATGGTTTGGGAAACACTAAAACCTAGTTTTCTACTTGCTTCTTGCTGTAATGTACTCGTGGTAAAAGGGGCAGCCGGGCTACGTTTAGTAGGTCGGGTTTCAATACTATTTATATTAAAAGTAGCTCCTTTACATTTTTCTAAAAAGCTTTGCGCTTCTTCTTTGGTTTTAAAACGTTCAGGCAGTTCAGCTTTAAAAACTTTTTTATCGTTACCGTTAGTAAATTCTGCTACCACACGGTAACTGTATTGTGGCTTAAAGTCCAGTATTTCACGTTCACGTTCAACAATCAGTCTAACTGCTACAGACTGAACTCTTCCTGCTGATAGTGACGGGCGTACTTTTTTCCATAAAATAGGTGAAAGTTCAAAACCCACAATACGGTCTAGTATTCTTCTTGCCTGCTGGGCATCAACAAGGTCTTTATTAATATCTCTGGGATTTTCTATTGCTTTTTGTATAGCCGGCTTGGTAATTTCATGGAAAACAATCCGTTTGGTTTTTGATTTATCCAGTTTCAGTACTTCTGATAAATGCCATGATATTGCTTCTCCCTCACGGTCTTCATCGGATGCAAGCCATACAGTATCTGCTTCTTTAGCCAATTTTTTTAATTCGCTTACTACTTGTTTTTTATCGCTGGAGACTTCATATAGAGGAGCAAAGTTTTTTTCAATCATTACTCCATTATGTTCTTTCGATAAATCACGGATATGTCCAAAGCAAGATTTTACTGTATAATCTTTACCTAAGAAACCTTCTATGGTTTTAGCTTTTGCCGGAGACTCTACTATAACTAAGTTTTTTGCCATATATGTATAAACAAATTTGGCGGCTTGTAGTTGCTACCAGCCGCCAAAGAAAGAATTTAAAATTGAAAATACAACTATACTTTATGGCATGGTTACCGGGTAAAAGCTACTTTATCGGTATATAAAGTGTTGTTAATCAATACTTTTACAAAGTATATTCCTTCGGTTAAATTATTATCAATTTTACTAATGTTGTAAGTATGCGTTCCTATATTTAAGTTTTCTTTACCAAAATCTTTAATCAAACGTCCTGCAATATCATATACCTGAACATGAGTTTTAGCCTCTGAAGGAAGTGAGAAGCTAAGCGTTGTAGAATTTGATGCAGGATTTGGGTGAACACCAAAATCAATATCTTGTTTTGTAAATGTGGCTAAAGATGAAATAGTGTTACTTATATTAATATCATCAATATAAATTGAGTTTCCACCATTACTTAATGCCTCAAAGCGGAAGCGCACATTACGCCTGTTTGCTCCTGTAATGTTATTTAGTTTAAGAGAGGTCAGCCTCCATTCGCTTTCATTAGCCGGAACGAATGATGTTCCTGAAAACGGGTCGGCTGTAGTTAAATTAGTTCCTGTTCGTTGTGATAGTAATACATACGAGTTACCACAATCTACAGAGTAAAAAATACGTAAGCGTTCAGTAGCTACACCGGGGCGTGCTGCATAGGCTACTTTAAAGTTTAAATAACCATCTGTAGGACCTATTTCATCTAAATCAACACCATGCAAATCTAAAACGTAAGACTCTGATGTGCCTGATGACGCGTTTATTTCTGCCCTGATTGATTGGGCTCCTGATGCACTGGCAACATTAACTTGTCTCCATCCTTTATTAGGAATATTACTACTTACTTCCCAGTTTGTTGGTGGAAAAATATTAGCTTCAAACCCTTCTTGAAGAGGAGTTTTAATAGCAGCTATAGCAGGCTGTACTTCAATTAGCTGTGTGCGCGTCATAGTAGTTTGACCTGCAGCATTAGATACTTCCAGTGTTACGCTATATTTTCCGGGAGTGTTATAAGTTACTGTTGGGTTAGGGTCGCTTGATGATGAAGGAGTCCCTCCGGGGAAGCTCCAAGTACGGTTTGCAATTGTTCCACCCCATGAAACATCTTCGAACGATACTGTTTTACCTGCACAAATTAATTTTGTTTGATTTGAAAAATCAGCTTGAGGCTTGCAGTTAGGTGTAGTAATTATATCAGTACCAGTAGCTATTAGGTTTGCTGTAGAAACAAGCTTTTGACGATAATTGGCATTACCCAATACCAAATCCATTCTTGCTTTTTGCCCCCATGTAAACATATTTTGGCAATTTCCATTCGCATAGTCCATATAGTTTTCTATTTGGTCTACTTGGTTTGGATTATCGTTTGAACAAGAATTTACACCCGGATTACAACCGAATGAGGGTTCTCTCACAGGCGGTGTATCACAAATTCTATCGCCTGTAGTAGAGCAATTGCTACCTCCACAACCTCCCTGGAACGGGTGCGATAAACCTAAGTAATGACCAACTTCATGGGTAAGTGTTCTTCCTGCTCTGGTAGGGGAACTTGTACCGATTGTTCCTGTAAAGTCTGCACGCATAACTATACCGTCAACAGCATTTGTATTCGGCAAACTCCAGGGTAAATATGCAAACCCAAGTGTAGTACCTGTTTGGTCGGCAGTTTGCGGGCGAATAGAGTTCACTATCCAAACATTAAGATACTTGGTATTATCCCAACGAATAAGTGTTTTAACCTCATCGCGTGTTTGTATGGTTAATGGCGAATAGGTACGTGTAATACCATCAGTACAGTTTCCATTAGGGTCTTTTGTTGCTAAACGGAATTCAATTTCAGTATCAGCAGCATCTGCCTGAAAAATAGAACGCGTATTTACTCTATCAGCATTCATACGTCTAAAATCTTCATTCAGAACACGCATTTGGTCTAAAATCTGGTCTTTAGAAATGTTATCATCTCCATAGGTATGGATGATATGAAACACAACGGGTATAATACGTACGGCACCACTTTTACGTTTAGTTTCAGAAGTGTTTTGTTGTTGTAAATGCTTATCCCAAGCGGTGTAGAAGTTTTCTTTTAGTTGTTCTGCTTGCACAGGGTTATTCTTAAAGAATTGTTCTGTTACATGGTCTGTAAGACAAGGTTCAGGGTGGTTTTGGGCATTTATTGCTGTGAAACTTAATGCGGCTACCAGCCCTAAAAATATTTTCTTCATATTGTTATTGGTGGGTAATTTTTTTGTTAAAAATCTGTCAAAGGTAAATTTTTAACGATGAATCTACTTCTTATGACGACACTTTTAAGTTTTTTGTTCACGAGAATCAAAAAAATTAGGCTATAGGTTCAAGTTTTCCTTCTTGTTTGGCTATGATACAGGTAACAGTTGCATCACCTGTTACATTAATGGCTGTGCGGCACATATCAATAATTCTGTCTGGTCCCATAATTAATGCAATACCTTCAACAGGTATGCCTACAGATGATAACACTATTGCCAGCATTATCATACCCGCCCCGGGTACACCTGCCGAACCAATTGAAGCTAAGGTGGCAGTGAGTATTATGGTTAATAAATCAGCAAATGTGAGGTCTATATTAAAAACCTGAGCTATAAATACAGCCGCAACGGTTTGGTATAAACTGGTACCATCCATATTAATTGTGGCACCTAAGGGCAACACAAAGCTAGCTACTTCACTTTTAACTCCGATACGTTCTTCAGCATTTTCAATATTTAAAGGAAGGGTGGCATTACTGCTACTGGTAGAAAATGCAAGTAACTGAACCGGACGCATTTTTTTAAGAAACCAAAGCGGTTTTAACTTGGCAAATGCTTTTAGCATAGGCATGTACACTAAGCCGGCATGTAATAATAGCCCTACTAAGACAGTAATGGTATATAACCCTAATGCAGTTAGCAAACCAATTGTTTTACTTGGGTCGTCTCCTGCTAAATCAGTAATCACACCACTTATCAAGGCAAATACTCCAATAGGGGCTATCAGCATTATAAGGTCTACCATCTTCAGAATTACCTCGTTAGCACTTTTCAAAACATCAAGCAGGGGTTTGGTTTTTTCTAAAGGAACAAGAATCATAGATATACCAAAAATTACCGCTATAAGTACCATAGAAAGCATTTTTCTGTTGTTGCTGGCAGCTTCTATAAGGTTTTGCGGAAAAATATCTACCAAAGGCTGCAAAGGTTTTTTGCTCCTGTCTTCTTTCAGTTTATCAGCATTAGAATTTTTCTCGGCCGCTTTATCTTTATAAGAATCAAGCAAGCTGGTTTTATCTTCTTCTGATATAGCATTACCTGGATTAAAGATATAAGCTGTACCCAATCCTATTGTAATGGCAAATACTGTTGTTGTAACAAAAATACCAATAGTTCTCCCGCCAATTCTCCCAAGTTTATTTACATCATTTAAACTACTGATTCCTACAATTAGCGATACAATAATCATAGGAACTGCTAAGAGTTTTAGCAGGTTTACAAATATTTCACCTATAGGTGCGATATAAAGACTATTGGCATTTCCCCAGCCAAAATTAACAGCGAGTACACCCCAAATTACTCCGGCAATTAAACCGATTAGAATTTTCGTGTGAAGAGGAAGTTTTTTAAACATTCAGTAGCTTTTTAAATGACAAGTGCCAAAAATAGCCAAATTTTTAATTGAAACTAAGGCGGTTATTGCAATGCTTTATTTCGTAATAAATGGTCAGCAAAAACTAGGGCTGCCATTGCCTCAACTATAGGCACAGCGCGTGGTAGTACACAAGGGTCGTGCCTGCCTTTGGCTTCTAAATCAATGGTATCACCTTGTTGGTTAACGGTTTTTTGTTGCTTGCTAATGGTGGCAGTAGGTTTAAAGCCAATTTTGCAGTAAATATCCATTCCATTGCTAATGCCCCCTTGAATACCACCGCTATTGTTGCCGGAAGTTTTTACCCTACCGTTTTCTGTGATAAAACTATCGTTGTGTTTACTTCCTTTCAGTTTAGTGCCAGCAAAGCCACTTCCATATTCAAAGCCTTTGGTAGCGTTTATGCTTAGCATAGCTTTTGCCAAGTCTGCTTGCAGTTTATCAAAAACAGGTTCTCCTAACCCTACAGGTGTATTTTGCACTACACAAGTAATACAACCTCCTAAGCTATCCCCCTCATTTTTTGCATCTTCAATTAAGGCAATCATTTTATTGGCTGTTTCCGGGTGCGGGCAACGCACTGTATTGCTTTCTGTTAAGGTCAAATCCAATTCAGTATAAGGTAGGGGTGTTTCTACTTGCCCAACTTGGTTTACATAAGCTTTTAAACTCATTCCTTCTTTATTAAGTAGAAGTTTAGCAACTGCACCTGCAGCTACTACAGAAGCTGTTGCACGTGCTGATGAGCGTCCGCCTCCTCTGTAATCCCTAATGCCGTATTTCGCTTCATATACATAATCGGCATGTGATGGTCGGTATACATTTTTTAAAGCTGAATAATCTTTGCTACGTTGGTCTTTATTAGGAATTATAATGGTTATTGGTGCGCCAGTGGTTTTTCCTTCAAAAACACCACTAAGTATTTGTATTTGGTCTTCCTCGTTTCTTTGTGTGGTAAGTTCTGATTGACCCGGGCGACGGCGGTTCATCTCATTTTGAATGAAATCCAAATCAACTTCTAAAAGAGAAGGGCAGCCATCTATTACAACCCCAACAGCTTCACCATGCGATTCGCCAAAAGTTGTTATTTTAAAAAGTGTTCCAAGCGTATTTCCAGCCATAATTTAATTATCTGTTACTGGTTAAGTTATTTAGTTCCTTATAAAAACGCTCAAGGGGGAACCCAACCACGTTGTTATAGCAACCGTTTATCTTTTCTACAAAGCGGTACCCTATCCACTCTTGTATACCGTAGGCCCCCGCTTTATCGTAAGGTTTATAGGTGTTTATGTAGTATGTGATTGATTCGTCGTCAATTTCACTAAAATATACTTCCGTATCGCCACAAAAGGTATGTGTTTGGTTTGTTGCTTTCAAGCAAACTCCTGTATACACGCGGTGTTTTTTGTTGCTTAGGCTTTTTATCATGTCAAAAGCCTCGTTAAAATCAGCAGGTTTGTTAAGCACTTTATTGTCTACCCAAACAGTTGTATCTGCTGTTACCAGTACTTTGTTTTCAAGATTACCAGTGTAGGCATTAGCTTTCTTTTCTGCTAGAAACATAGGGATTTCTTCAGCCTGCAAAGTAGCAGGAAAGCTTTCCTCAACGTCAATATTAACCACTTCAAATACAAAGCCTGCATCTTTTAAAAGTTGTTGTCGTCTGGGTGATTTTGAGGCTAATAATAAATCCATTTATAAAATAAAATACATAGATATAATGCCTGAAAGCATAATTAGTTTGCTTAATAAGCTGGCTTGTGAGTAATGTTTTTTTTCTTTTGCCCAATATAGTAACAATACTAAACCAACAGTAGGTAATATGGTGAAAATTACTAAATAATAAAATGCCCATAGGCGTATATTTAATAAGCACCATATAGCAAATACCAGCATACACATTAGTAATAATACTGCTTGGGCTACTGCCATTTTTTGGGCAAAACTTGTCCCTTTTACAACAGGTAAAGTAGGATAGTTGGCTTTTTTGTCTCCTTCAACATCTTCAATGTCTTTAGCAATTTCACGTACCAAAGTGGTAAAGAATGCAAAGGCTGCATATACCCAAATAGCAAATATTTCTATTTCAGGAAAAATAAATAGTAATACCAGTAGTACCACAGCACTCATTACTGCTATGGCAATATTTCCCAGCAAAACAGTTTTTTTAAGTTTATAACTGTAGAAATAAAGTAATGCAACCATAACAAAGCATATTAACCCTACATATAATGAGGAAGCTAACCCGAATAAAATTCCTAAAACACTTATGCCATAATATGCTAACCCGAAATTTGATTTGTTTAGAGCTGTGATAATCACCTTATCAGGTTTGTTGATGGTATCGGCTTCAAAATCAAAAATATCATTAATAATGTAGCCTCCCGCAGCTATACAAAGCGTTGCTAAAAGAGCAAACCATAAACTAATATTCTGCCAAACAATTGCATCATCAGGAGTTAGCCATGCAGCACTTAATAACTGCGTTGCAGCCATTATAAGTAAGTTGGGGTAGCGTACTACTTTTATAAATGCTGATATTTTTATGCTTTGGCTTGGCATTTAGAGCAAAAGTCGAATAAAAAGGGCAATTTATCTATCAGGAAGGTATTAGCTGATTATTTAAAGGCTATTTCGTAGCAACTATGAAAAAAGCTGTTGTTTTTCTTTTACTCTTAACTCCTATTGTGCATTCGGCTCAGATGGTTGTAAGCGGTACTGTGGTAGATGGTGATGATAAAAGCGAATTACCCTATGTAAATGTATATGTAAAAAACACTACACAGGGCACCTATACAGACAGAAAGGGAAAGTTTTCACTAACTATTTATGGCTCTGAAGCAGTAATAGTATTCAGTTCTATTGGGTATAAAAAACAAGAGGTTAGAGTAACTAAAAGCATGGAGTTGAGCATTGTGATGCAATCGCTGGCACTATCACTTGAAGAAACTATTGTTTTGCCCGGTGAAAACCCTGCTGATGCGATAATGCGAAAAGTAGTTGAAAACAGAAACCGGCACGACCCTGAAAATCTAAAAACATTTAAGTATAAAAGTTACAACAAGTTTGTGATAAACATTAACAAAAGAGAGCTTGATAACTTTAATAACGATAGTATCGATATAAATGATAGTGTAGCCACTGCAAAACGGGATTCCGTATTACGAAACAAAGAGAAAACTTTTGAAGACACTTTACTTAATGAAATGAACCTGTTTCTTATGGAAAGTGTCACCGAAAAAAAATACAGAAAGCCCAATAAATATAAAGAAACCGTTTTAGCCAGTCGTATTTCGGGGGTGAAAAATGCCCAATATGTGCTTTTGGCAGAAGAACTTCAATCGTTTTCATTTTACAGCAACTACATAAAAGTTTTAGGGAAAGAGTATTTAAGCCCAATTACTAAAGGGAATACTAAGAAGTATTTGTTTATACTTCAAGATACTGTAGAGAATGCGGGCGAACAGGCTTATATTATTTACTACCAGCCCAGGAAGGGTAAAAACTTTGAGGGGCTGACAGGCCTTTTATATATTAATACTAAGAACTTCGCTGTACTTAAAGCTACAGCTAATGTTGCCGATAAAGGCTCGGGTATTAGCACACAAGTTGTGCAGCAATTCAAAAAACTTAATAATAAGGTGTATTTCCCCGTGCAGTTTACATCTGATTTTTATTTTAAGGGTATTTCTGTGGCATTTGGAGATAGTACAGGCACGAGAGATTATTCACCCTTAGGAAAATCAAAAACACTATTGTATGACATTAGCTTAGACAATAATTTCAGACGAAGAGAATTTGATAATGTAGTATTAGAGTACGCTCCTGATGCTTTAAGAAAAGACTCTTCATTTTGGAATAAAAATCGTCAAGAGAAACTCACTAGCAAAGATTCACTCACTTATGTTTTTATTGATAGTATTGGCGAAGAAATAAATTTAGATAGACGACTACAGTTTTTACGTATTCTTCAGACACGCCAGCTACCTATAGGACCTATAAATATTCATGTTGAAGATATAATTAAGTTTAACAATTTTGAGGGTGCCAGGCTAGGTATGCATGTATCTACCAATAACCGTTTAAGTAAGCGATTTAAACTTGGAGGCTACTATGCATACGGGTTTAAGGACCAGTATAGCAAATACGGTGGCGATTTTCACTTGTACCTTAATAAATCACAATCATCAGCCTTAAACTTCTTATATAGTAATGATGTGGCTGAAACAGGAAATCACACACCATTGCAATATGAGTTGCAGGATCAGGAAAAAATCAGGTTGTTATATGTAGCTATGATGGATAGGGTAGAACGTAGTAAAGCAAGTCTTAACCTTAGGTTATTGCGCTACCTTACTGTTGATGGAGGTATAGAGCAGGTAAATAAAAAAGTTACCACTATTTATAGGTTTGGTGATGGGTTGCAGCAATACTTTAAGTTTACAAATGCTGTAGTATCATTACGTTGGGCACCCGGAGAAAAACTAATTGAATCTTTTGGGAGATATAGACCTAAAAAACGTAGCCGTTCGCTTGTTATAAATGCAACTATAACAAAAGGTATAAATAACATATTGGGAGGTGAATTTGACTTTTTACGTACCGATGTTATGGCCGATTATAAATTTAGAATACGTAATTTGGGTAACACACATATACGATTGGCAACAGGTTTTGTGAATAATAATGTACCTATAACTGAGATGTATTTTGGAAAGGCAGGGTATAACAACAGAAATATATCATTAATTACTCCTTTTGCATTTGAGACCATGCGCTACAATGAGTTTTTTGGCAATGAATACGGAGCATTATTTTTCCGTCATGATTTTGGGAGTCTGTTATACAAAACACCCAAATGGAGCCCACAAGTATTATTAATAACCAATATATACTTTAGCAGGTTATCTAATTCTTCAATACACAAATTCTTACCCCTAAATCCAGCTGATAAAGGATTTTATGAAAGCGGGGTGCAAGTAAACAATATTTTCAAAGTGAATTTTGCAGGATATGGGGCAGGAGTATTCTATCGCTACGGTCCATATAGCAATGGTGAAATTCTAAAAAATATTGTAGGAAAACTTACTGTTAATTTTGCTTTTTAGTGTTTTAATTTTCTGAATTTCAGAGAGTTAAAAAATTTTCTTAAAATGCTGTAACTTTCGGTAACCCTTTACCGTATTACCATCAAACAATGAACAAGCAGCAATATAACCAATGTGTGGATGTATACGCTGACAGCCTTTATCGGTTTATCCTTAAAAACTTAGGAGACTCGTTTGAAGCTGACAATATTGTTCAGAATACGTTTGAAAAACTTTGGCTAAAAAGAGATGAGGTAATTTTTGAAAAAGCTAAACCTTACTTATTTAAAATAGCCTACAACAATATGATTGACGTGATACGGCAAAACAAAAAAATAGTTCAAATAGATACTGAGACGCACGACCGTGAGGCAGATACACAAGAATATAGTGGCTTGCACGAGGTATTGAAAAAAGGACTGGAAAAATTGCCTGAGAAGCAACGTATTGTGGTAACTCTTCGCGACTATGAAGGGTATAGTTATGATGAAATAGCAGAGATAACCGGGCTTAATTTACAGCAAGTGAAGGTGTATATATACAGAGCCCGTTTGGCATTAAAAGAATTTATAGGAAAACCGGAGGTGTTAATATGAAAGAGTTTAGCGAAAAAGATTTTCTGTTGCTTTCTTACCTTGAAGGAGACTTAAGTGAAAGCGAGAAAATAAAAGTAGAGGCAATGTTGGCAGAAGATGCTGCCTTAATGAATGAGTATAGGCTATTAACCAAGACTATTTTACCTGCCGAAGAAGTAACGTATACCAATAAAGCAGCACTAAAGAAAAGTGTTATGCCTCAAAAAGTATCATTAGGTTATTTAGTTTGGACAGGAGCAGTAGCAGCAGTTTTGGCAGTATTAATACTTTTATATTCTCCTGTTACAAAAACCACCTCAAGTGAGATAGCTAGTAGCAAAACAACAAATAAAACTCCTAATACAGATGTTGTTAAAGAAAATGAAACAGCTATTGCTGCAATTACCAAAGATGAGGGCAAAATAAATAACTCTAAAGAATTTGCTCTTGAAACACCCGATTTGGGTAATTCAGTAGTAAAACAAAGAGTTGTTAAAACTGAAAAGACTATTGTTGCAACAGAAAATCCTGTTGTTGAGCCTTTTGAAAAACAAGAGTATGTAAACACATTATTGGTGGCTAAAGCGGTTGATATTCCTAGTGTAGAAATGCCAACAGAGGTTATAGCAATTAATAAAGAGCTAACCATGCCTGTTTATGTACCCCAAACTCCAATTGAAAACTATGAAAACAAAGGTTGGTTTGCGCGCACAACCCGCCAAATAAATAACAAATTGAACAAGTGGGCCGGCTATTTGCAAAAACCCAAAGTAGAGATTGGCAAGAAAGAACCTGTTGGTGGACGCACTTATTGGGTAATTTCAGTTGAAGCTGATAAATACGAATGGGAAGGCAGATTATATACCCGCAGATAAACAAAAAATTTAAACACTACTACCATGAAACAAATATTTTTAATACCACTATTACTATTACTGGCACTTACACAAACAAAAGGGCAGGATAGAACAGAAGAAGATATTACTACAGATGAAGTATACATACACACTGATAAAAACAAAACCGTAATAAAGGTTAATAATGTTAGCTCAATTATCGAGAGCCTGGCTAATTTGCCTCTGTTAAAAGGGGTAAACATTGATAATATTGTAATGGCTCTTGATACTCCCCCCAATGATAGCAGTAAGTACCAATCTATTGAAATTACAGCTATTGAAAGTGATTCGGGCGATATGGTTGAGATTATAATAAAAGATGCTAACGGAAAGGTGAAAAAGAAAATCCGCGTAAGCGAAGATTTTCTTGAAGACTATGAAGACCTGTTTGAAAGCTTTGAAGATTTAGGTAATAATCACCATATAATATTTAAGAGCAACGGAATAAAAATTAAACGTTCTTATAAAAAACGTAATGTTGAAACCGATTGGTTTGCAGTTGATATTGGGTTTAATGGTTTTCTGCACGAGGGTAGCCCTTCATTGCCATCATCGTTAAGCAACTTAGAGTTAGACCCGCTACGCTCACTGCATGTAAATGTGGGCATATTTCAACAGAAAATTAACCTGTATAAACACCGTGTAGGGTTTGTATACGGTATAAACTATGACAATAACGACTACAGGTTTAGTAATAATATAGACTTTAGGGTTAATGATGCGGGCGACTCAATATCATATTTAAGTCGTCAGTCTGAAGGGTTTGACAGAAATAAACTAACTACTCGTTTTCTTACTGTACCTGTAGCGCTGCGTTTTGATTTTAATCCAAATAAAAGGCGCGGCGGGCATATAACAATAGGTGCTCATGCCGGGTACAGGCTTACCAGTTTTTTTAAAACTGTTCGTTTTGATGAGGGTAAGAGAAAAACCAAGTTACGCGATGATTTTTTACTGAATAATACTAGAGTTGGTGCATACGTTAAAGTAGGGTACAGAGGGTTTAACGTATTTGCTAACTATGTATTTACACCTATGTTTAGAAGCAATACAGCCCCCGTATTTAATACCTTCTCGTTTGGGTTGGCATTCGGTGGGTTTTAGAAAAAGAAATTAGTATATCAGTACTTAGTTTGGTTAGATATAACCCTGCCGGGATGGTGGGGTTATTCTATTATACGGCGTACCTTTGTTTGAATGAGGTATACTATTAAGCACACAGCACCACATCAACGTTATATAGCTGTTGAGGCTATTATTGATGAAGTTGAAGAAGGGGTGATACAAATCCAGCTTCCTGCATGGCGACCCGGTAGATATGAGCTTGGAAACTTTGCTAAAAACATAAGAAATTTTACTGTTGAGGATGAAAAGGGAAATACATTACCGTTTAATAAAGTAACCAAAGACCTTTGGGAAATACTAACCCTTGATAGTACTTCTATCAAAATTGGCTATGAGTATTTTGCAAATACTATTGATGCAGGCTCGACCTATACAGATAATGAGTTGTTGTATGTTAATCCTGTGAATTGCTTGGTGTATGAACCCAAAAATATGCACCGAGAATGCACTTTAACTTTGGAAATTCCTGATAACTTTCAAGTAGCTTGTGCACTTCCTAATAAAGAAAATACCTTATATGCTGAAAACTTTGATGAGTTGGCTGATTCACCACTGGTAGCCTCTCCTAATTTACAACATACTAGTTTTGAGTTTGAAGGAGTAACGCATCATATTTGGATTAATGGCGAGAACACGCTTGATATAAATAAATTTACCGATGAAGTAAAGCAGTATACCGAAGAGCAAGTTGCTATTTTCAATCACTTTCCAACTAAAGACTTTCATTACCTTATTCTTTTTTTACCCTACAGGCATAGGCATGGGGTAGAGCACAAAAATTCAACGGTTATTTCTCACGGTCCGGGGATTGAGTTTGATAAGGAAGAAAACAGAAACGATTTACTGGCAATTTGCAGCCATGAGCTGTTCCATTTTTGGAATATAAAAAGGATACGCCCAGCTTCGATGCAGCCTTACGATTTTGCAAAAGAAAACTATAGTAGACTAGGTTATATATATGAGGGAGTAACAACCTATTATGGAGATTATATGCTGCTTCGCTCAGGAGTTTTAAACTTTGATGAGTACAGTATAGAGTTTTCGAAAGATTTGCAGCGACACTTTGATAATGAAGGGCGTTACAACTACTCTGTTGCCGAATCTTCTTTTGATACTTGGTTAGATGGTTATGGATTGGGTGCACCTGCGCGAAAAGTATCTATTTATGTAGAAGGTATGTTAGCCGCATTAATTGCCGATATTAAAATTAGGCATGCCTCACAAAATAAAAATAGCTTAGACAATGTGATGCAATTATTGTATCAGCGGTTCTTTTTGAAAAATCAAGGCTATACTGAAAAGGATTACAAAGAAATTTTGGCAGAGGTTAGCGGGTTGGATATGGGTAGCTATTTTAATGATATAATACATGGTAAAGGCAAAGTTGAAGAACAATTACCTAAAATACTTGACTTGATTGGACTTGAAATTGGTGAAACACACTCGTCGCGGTTACATGAGGACTTATTTGGTTTTAAAGCCACCACCATTGATGGAGTAGTTAAGGTTATCTATTGTTCTAATAACAGCCCTGCTGATGAAGCCAAATTAGCACTTGGAGATACTATATTAAGTGTAAATGGTAAACAATTAAATAATGATGAGGAGCTAAACGACCTGATTAAAGCTAACAAAGAAAAAATAACGCTTACCACACAATCATTATTTAATAAAAGAGAGATAGTATTAATAAAAGACGGGCAGCATTATTTTAAAAATTACACGTTGGTAAAAACAGATAATCCTACTGATGAGCAAAAACAATTTTTCAAAGCTTGGAGTAAACAAGAGTTCTAGTTAACTCTAGACCCATAAATCAAAAAAGGCTACAACAATTGTTGTAGCCTTTTTTGATAAAATTATATCAAATTAATTATTTCACATGTATAAGCTTTTTAGTGTATACGTTATCGTTAACTGTTAGTTTGATAAAGTATATACCTCCATTAGCATTGTATTGGCTAGCATCAAAAGAAAACTCTTGGTTACCTTGAGCATATTTACCATCAGCTAAAGTAGCTACATTTCTTCCAAGAATATCTTGTACAGTAACTTTTACTTCGCTATCACCTAACAAATTAACAGAAATATTAGAGTTACCGTTAGTTGGGTTAGGATATACATTAAAGTTAGCTTCATCATTATAAAAAGTGTTGTTTACAGATGAAGGGAAACCAAAGTTAATAGCATCTATATAGAAGTTGTTTCCGCCACCGCTGATAAATTGGAATCTGAAACGTAAGTTCTGGCGTTGGGTTGCATTTATATTGCCCGGAATACCTAATACCACTTGTCTCCATTTCGAACGGTCAGAAGGAACAAAAGGTAAAGTAGATGTAGGCGTTGAGCTACCCACAGTACCTAATTGTGAACCTGCACGTGCCCACATTTGAATCCAAGATTGCCCACAGTTGGTAGAGTAATAAACTCTTAAACCGTCAGTAGTAAGCTGACCACCAACTAAACGTTGAGCAAACGAATAGTAGAAAGACAATACAGGGTTAGAAACTCCTGATAAGTCTATAGAAGGTGAAAACAAGTCAAACCTTGAACCGTTTATACCGTTTCCGTTAGGAGCTTGTAATGTACGCGAATTATCAGGTAATACTGTACCTATTCCTACATCAGTAATTCTATAATCAGTAAAAGTAGTACTATTAGTAAACCATCCGTCAACAGGGAATTGAGGGAATTCAAAATCTTGAGTATAAGGTGCTTTTGCTTCTGCAACTGCAGGTATTACTTCTACATAATCATCAATAAATAATGTATCAGTACCGTTTGCATTGCTTACAATTAAAGTAACATCAAATTTACCTGGGCTTGTATAAGTTACATTAGGGTTTGCCACGGTTGAAGTAGCCGGTGTTCCTCCTTCAAAAATCCATTCACGAGTTATACCTCCTGAATAGTTATATGAATTATCTCTGAAATCAATGGCTGAACCACCCGCACAAGCAAATCTGCTACGAGAGCGTTGGTTGTCTATTGAAAAGAAATCTGCAGTAGGTTTACAGGTAGCAGGAGTATTTGGTACATCAGTTCCTGTGGCTACTAAGTTAGCTTGAGTTGTTAATAAAGGTCTCCAGTTTGCAAGTGAAGCATCCATACGTGCTTTTTGCCCAATAGTAAACATGGTTTGGCATGTTCCGGTAATATAGTCCATGTAGTTTTCTATTTGGTCCGGTAAATCAGGCTCATTAATCCCAGTTGGGATACATGTATTACGATTATAGTTACAGCTTAAAATACCGTTACGGTTAGCACATGGGGGAGTGTCGTCCACACGATCGCCACCCGCACAACTGTCTTGGAAAGGGTGGAAACAACCTAACCAATGTCCTACCTCATGGGTTACAGTAGTAGCATTACTAGGGTTACTGCTACCTATAGAACCAATTTGGTCAGATCTGATAATTACACCATCGGTATTATAGCTTCCGGCCCAAGGGAATTGAGCAAAACCTGCAATACCTACTAAACTTGTTAGGTTCACAATATTATCTACTACCCAAACATTTAAGTAACGGTCTGTAGGCCAAACACTTTTAATTTTAATATTATTTGTACCGTTATCGGTTTCTTCCTCATATACCCTAACTATACCATTGGTACAATTACCTTGAGGGTCTTTGCGGGCTAAACGGAATTCAATTTCCATATCTCCCATAACACCCTGAAATATTGGGCGGGTATTTGCTGCATTGGCATTTGTATTTCTGAAGTTTTCGTTCAAAATACGTAACTCATCAAGAATTTGGGCGTCAGAAATGTTTTCACTGCCTGCACTGTGGAAAATATGAAATACTACAGGGATAATTCTTATTGATCCTGTTTTTCTGATATTCTCAGTAGCTACCATTTTAGCAGCATCTACATCAAACTGATTTTGTCTTTCAATAAGTGTAGGGTCTTGCTTCAATAATTCTTGGTACACTTCGTCAGTAGCACACTGTTTAGGTGTTTGAGCAAAAGCAGTAATAGCAAAAGCTCCCAAAAAAATAGAAAATAAAATTTTTTTCATATATCAGCTGTTAATCGTGTTTTTGTAGTATTTAGTAATACAATCTTCAATAATAGAAGTTTTTGCGTTTTGAAAAAAACTATATCACTAAAAAGTTAACTAAAGACATTATATGCCTTTTGCTAAGTGTAAACGAAATAAAATGATTAAGGGTTGTAAGCAATTTAAAAAAATCTCTAAGTGGTTTACTATAAACTAAATATAATTGTACAAAAAACCGTGTTTTAAGTACAGCCCATACAATTGTTGGCTTACAGCCATGGCTGCTATATATAAAATAAATAAGGAGTGGAAGATAATTGCAGGGTACTTTTTCTCTGCAAATGCACTTTGCACAGTATTATAGTATAAAGGAACCGTATACGCCATTATAACTCCTATAAGTATACCCCACTGGCGGCTGGTGAATAAGTGCACATAAGCATGGTGCATCATTGCAAAACTCCATGATAGGGTTGCTATAAGTATAGTAAGCGTTATATAAAACAGTTTTTTATTATTACTGAACATGTGGCGCATACCACCCACTAAAAACAAAATAAACGCCCAGCCAGGTATAAGAAAAAACCGTTCAATTCTATTAAACCATTCAAAAAGTAAATCAAGAATGGTAAAGTCCTTATCACCTATTTCATTTACAGTAAAGCCTTCTGTGGCTTCACCTGCTGTGCGTAATTTAAAGGCAGCTTCCATATCTTCAAATGCAAGCTCCCAGCCTCCTAAATAAGCAGCATTTTGCCACATGTGTAACATAAAACCTACTATGGCTGCAATGCCCGGAAATATAGTGGCAGGAGTAAATATTTTTCGTGTATATAGTAAGCTAAACCCAATGCTTATTACTGCTAAGTATGTTGCAGGCTCAAATGATGAGTTAACGGCTAAAATAAATAATATACACATGGCTGCCAGCCACATTTTTCTTTTTTCATCTACTGTAAAGTACTTATAAATGCAGTATACATACAGCCATTTAAAAAACTCTTCAAGGGCATGCTTGTGCAAATTATCTCCCCAAGCAATAAAGTAGTTTGAAAGTACTATTATGCTACCGCCTATAAATGCTTGTTGTTTATCTTTTAGTAAAGTTTCCAGTACTCTATAAATAAGAAAAAACCAAAGCATTGATAGAAGTATAGGGAATACCCGCAACCAAGATTCTTTGGTTGTATTTAACATATATGCATACGTACCTGCAAATATATCTGGCAGGGCAGGGTAGTGGGTATAGGCTCCTATAGTAGTATCGCCACTATAATCGTATTGGTGCATAGGGAGCAGGTAGGTATTGCAAAACCCTGAGTCGTAAAAATACCGAACTGCTGAGTGTGTATTGAAATCGCTATAAGAGTCGCCATATACATTATCTCTACCGCCGCTATCAATACTAATGGTAAAAGCACGCCAAGCCATTAACGTGAAACAGAATATAAAAATACCCCAACGAATTTTTTTAAGCTGTTGCTCTTTCATGCTCTAAATGGCTAATTACATTTTCAATTTTTGTAAAAATATTGCTAGCCTGCATGTTTTTCATGCAAAAATTATCACCACCACAAGGCAACACCTTGGTATGGTGTAAACAAGGTGAGCAATGAACAGCAAGATAATGTACTTTTTGGCGGGGGCTATCCCATGTATCGGGAGTAAACCTATGTGCAGGGTCAGTAGGTCCCCAAACTGATACTGTGGGCAAACCTGTTTTTAATGCTATATATAATGGGGCTGAGTCTACCGTTAGCATCATTACTGCTTCATTATGTAAAAAAGCATAGTATTCTGCTATAGAAAATTCTCCGGCTATATTCCTCACTCGGTCTTTATGCTCTGCCAAATAATTGTTTAAAAAGTCTTCATTTTCTTTTTGGTCAGAGGGTGCACCTGTAAAAGCTATATGGTATGGTGTTTTTTCAATAATCAGTTGGCAAACCGCTTGCAAAATATCTAAAGGTATTTTGCGCATATAGCTTAAATCGCTACAAGTATTATTAATAGCTATATATTTATTATCAGCTTCAAATTTTCTGCCTTTTCCGTTGGGTATTGGGATGGTAAAACGCTCTATTTTTTCAACATCCATTAATTTTATCAGATTGTTATAATTTTCTTGTACCAGATTAAACTGGTTGAAATAACTATTATGCGTATTTAAAAAATTACGAAAATGTACTTTTTGTAGTTGGAAACCAAAACGGTTTAGCGCAAAAGTCCACAGTGAGTATATGGTTGTTAGTTTAGAATAAACTTCAAAATCTACTACCCATTTATTTTTTAGCTTCCATGTTTTGGCAAGAATTTGTAGGGAGGTTTTTGCTAAAATGAAGAAGCTTTTATCATCTGTAGACCAAATTTCATCAAACAAGTGTATGGGCTTAATGCCCGGGGCAACTCCTTTTCCACATATAAGAATAAGCTTTGTATTTGGGTAACGTTTTTTTAAAGAAACTAAAGCATCACTTGCCAATAACAAGCTACCCAGTCCCAACATTTTTATTACTATAATAGTGCCAGGCTCTTGGCGCAGTGTGTGGTCTCTGCGAAGCAATAACCCTAAAGGACGTGCAAGAAGAAGGTTGAAAAAGACTAATAAACTGCCTAGCAGCCCGTCAATTACCTGTTTGGCATGTACTTTCATAGTTTAGTCCACTATTGAGCCTATTAGGCTTGTAGTGGTGGTTCGCTCAATCAAAACATTTACATAATCACCAGGTTTGGCAGTACCTTTTGGAAAAATTACCGTTACATTTTGGTCGTTACGACCTTTATAGTCTTCGTCAGATTTTTTTGATGTTCCTTCAACCAATACTTTGCAAATTTTACCCACGTAAGTAGCATTTTTCTTTTTAGAAATAGCATTTTGCAGGTCAATAATTTCTTGCAAACGACGCTTTTTAATATCTAAAGGCACATCGTCCTCATACTTTCTTGCTGCCAGTGTACCCGGGCGTTCGCTATAATAATACATGTATGAGAAATCGAACTGTGCCCAGTCTATTATACTCAATGTTTCTAAATGGTCATCCTCCGTTTCAGTACAAAAACCAGCAATAACATCGGTGCTTATACCACAATCAGGGATTATCTCTCGTATTTTATTGGTACGCTCTATAAACCATTCGCGGTCATACGTACGGTTCATAAGTTTTAATACCCTGCTGCTTCCACTTTGTACGGGTAGGTGTATGTAGTTGCAAATGTTTTCGTATTTGGCAATGGTATATATCACCTCATCGGTAATGTCTTTAGGGTGGGAGGTTGAGAAACGTACTCTTAAATTTGGGTTAACTTTTGCTACCATTTCAAGCAGTTGGGCAAAGTTTACCGTTTCGTTTTCATTCTCAGGGTTTACCCATTTGTATGAGTCTACATTTTGACCTAAAAGGGTAACTTCTTTATACCCTTTATTTACTAAGTCTACTGCTTCGGCTACTATTGAGTGTGCATCTCTGCTACGCTCTCTACCTCTTGTAAAAGGCACCACACAGAAACTACACATATTATCACACCCGCGCATAATAGAAATAAATGCATTTATGCCGTTGGTATTAAGTCTTACAGGAGCAATCTCCGCATAAGTTTCTTCACGCGATAAAAGTACATTTACAGCTTTTTGTCCTTCATCTACCTTCTCAAGTAGTGTAGGTAAATCCCTATATGCATCAGGACCTACAACAATATCAACCAGTTTTTCTTGGTCAAGTAACTTAGCTTTCAGTCTTTCAGCCATACAGCCCAAAACCCCTACCACTAAGTTGGGCTTTTCTTTTTTAAGGTATTTAAGGTCTTTCAGTCGGGTTCTGATTCTATTCTCAGCATTATCGCGAATAGCACATGTGTTGAGAAAGATTACATCGGCACTTTTTTCAGTTGTAGTGTTTTTATAACCTTCTTTTGCTAAAATAGATGCAATAATCTCACTGTCGCTAAAGTTCATTGCACAACCGTAGCTTTCGATATATAAATTTTTTGTAGCCGTTTTTTCAGGTACAATAGTACTTGATACAAGCTCTTGGGTAAGTGTAGCCATTACAACTTGCGAAGATAGGTATAGAACAATAAATTACCTGAACTATAGAAAGGGAATCCCATAAATAGGCAATAAAGTAAAGGGCAGTAGTGAAAACGCAATTGATAGGGGATGCTTACTATTAGGGTGCTTTGTATTTACTCCTGCCCTTGTTTTGTTTTCCAAAAAAGTAAATGCTCTGAAAAAATTACGGTTCAAACCTAACTTATTCATTTTCAAAAATAAACAGTTAAATCACCCATTTTTAAGGGTGATTTTTGCAAACAAAAAAGGGCAAACTTTTCAGTTGCCCTTTCTTGAATATACGTTGGTATCCGGTGTTTCTTATTTATTATAAATTTTTAATAGGTTTCTATACCCTGCTTTGTCTAAATACCAGTCAGTAAATGTTGAGCCGTTACTTCCTGCCCAGTTGATGAATTTACTGTAAGCCGATGAAAAATCGTCTTTCTCATTGGTATAAGGAATGCTTTGAGATATAGCCAAAGCCCAAGGAAGGTTGTTTGCTGTTTTATAATAGCTACCGCTATTTACGTTTGAGTTATCATCTTCTGTTCCAAACAAATTCATGTCAGCTTTGTCTGTAGGCGGTTTGTTTATTAGGTGTACTTCTCTGCCACGTTGCTGATTAACAATAAGGTACGGGTTAAACTTGGCAAATGATATTGCACTAATATTAGTGGTTCCACCCGAAGCTACATTTGCTCCATCTTTAAACTTTACTACAATAGTAAGTGTGTCATAAGCTGCTTTCGGTGCATTTGGGTCAGTATTGATTCCACTTCCACTACCCGGATACTGCAATACATTAAATATATCATCGAAAATAGGAATATTGGCGTGTTCTTGTCCGCTTTCAGTACCGTTTGATGATGTTGTAAATAATGAGCCCGGAATATTGTTACCTGTTACACTTAATATTTTATCAGGTGCAATGTCTATCAACTCTACGGCAAAAGCATTTTTAAAACTGGCTCCAACTGCTCGTGCAACTACTTTAATTTCCATTTCTACTACTTCATTGTCAGCATCAGTAATGGTATTTATTCTATAGTCTACAACCAAGTCGTTAAAATCATAATCTCCGCGTGATGGCCAAAGGTCTTCAAACATTAAAGTTCCGTAACTTGATGATGTTAAGTAATTATTTGCAGCCTTGTACTCATCATTAGGGTAATCATCATCTTCATCAGCTACACCATCATTATCAGCATCGGCAAGGGTAACTTGTGGCTTGCAACTATTACTTGGGTCGCCAACTTTTGTACCCGGTATGCTTATATCGTCAATTAAGCCTCTTCTGCTCCCTCCTGAACCTGAGAATAAAAACTTCACCCTGTATACACCCGTTACACTCACAGCAATAGAAGCATTTTGTACAGTTTTGGCATTGCTGGTATTATAATTAAAGGTATATATAGTAGTCTCTGAACTGTCGTCATATTTTTGAAGAATCACTTCAACTTTTTTTGATGCCCCGTTGAAATTATTGTTAAGTCTATGTTTAAAAGTGATATTGCCCGATGCCATATCAATCCATGGAGACCAAACCCCCATTTTATTTGTAAGAGATGAAAGCTGACCTGTACGCCCGCCCCATGTACCACTAATGGCATTATTTCCTTTTTTAAACGATGTACCCGGAAAAACCCAGCATAATCCTCCCTCCAAACCTCTGTTTCCACTCTCCATATTTTGAGTTACGGTTTGTGCTTGGCTGGTAAAGACCAAACATAAAGCTAAACTTGCTAAAAATATCTTTTTCATTTTAGTTGTGTTTTCTAGTATGATTAATCTAAATCGTTAGGGATATCTTGGGTAAAATCAAACTTGATGGTATTGCCTGCAACCTCTACTATCTTGCTTATAGTTCCATATTCTACAATTACACTTTCAATATGTATAGGTAATGTGATAGTAGTTGAAAGATTATCTTTCATGTTGTGGAATACATTATAATAAAGTGTGCCTTTATCATCTTTTACTATAAGCTTACGCTTAACATCAATATTAATAGGTAAACCGGTTACATTAAATGTAACGTCTTTATGAGTTTGCCAGTTAAATGTAGGAGCTGGGTTAAGCTCGCCAATATTAGTTGCTTTTTGAATGGGTTGAGTTATATTATCTCTTTTTTTGCAACTACTTATACCTACTATTAATAATACTATAGCTATAAAGCCAATTATGTTTTTCATAATTTATAGATAATTACCATAACAAAAGTATTGCACACTTATTTTATATGCAGAGGCTTTTATGTAAAGGGCGGTATTATTATTTGAGTGGGAGTATAATTATGTACAAAGTTTTGATAATGTTAAAACTTTGTACCTGTATATGAAAGTTACTGGTGCAACACTATTTTTTATTCAACAAAAATTGAGTGGTATACACTAAATAAAAGCTATACTTGTAGTAAACGACTATTGGGGGAAGCGTTTCAGGATAAAACGGTTCATTTGTTTATATGCGTAGAGTTTTAGTTACGGGCAGTAATGGCTTGTTGGGGCAAAAGTTGCTTGATTTATATTTAACTACCAAAGACGCTCAGTTAGTAGCTACCGCTAGGGGCAATAATCGCTATACTGAAGAGGAGGGTTATGGATATACCTATCAGCAAATGGATGTTACCAAACAAAATGAGGTAATGCTTAATATTATACGCTATTGTCCTACTGCTGTTATCCATACCGCAGCAATGACTAATGTTGATGCATGCGAAGAGGATAAAGAAGGATGTAACCAGTTAAATATTGAAGCTGTTAAATATTTGGTAGAAGCTTGCAATCAGTTTGATGTTCACTTAATTCACCTGAGTACAGATTTTATTTTTGACGGTAAAGACGGACCCTATACGGAGGAAGCCACTCCCAACCCTTTAAGCCATTATGGTGAAAGTAAGCTAAAAGCTGAGGAGTATATAAAAGCAAATTGTAACAACTGGGCAATTGTACGTACTATTTTGGTTTATGGCATTGTGAATGATATGAGCCGCAGCAATATTGCTTTATGGGTGAAAAACAGTTTAGAGCAAGGTAAAGAAATTAATGTTGTTGACGACCAGTTTAGAATGCCTACACTGGCAGAAGATTTGGCAAAAGGATGTTACCTAATTGAAAAACAACAAGCACAAGGGATATATAACATTAGTGGCAAAGATTATATGAGTGTGTATGAGATTGCACAACGTGCTGCTGATTTTTGGAATTTAGATAAAAGCTTAATTAAGCGTGCCGATAGCTCAAGTTTTACGCAACCCGCACAACGACCTTTGGCTACAGGGTTTGACTTATCAAAGTCTATAGATACTTTGGGATACGAACCGAAAACTTTTGAAGAAGGACTTGAAGTGTTAGACCAGCAACTGAAAGCTAATTCAAAGTAAAAAATTATTCTATAACTGCTGAAAGACCTCTGTCTGCAAGGGCTGTACACATAGGTTTCAATTTGTCAAAATCGCCCTCTTTCACAATAGCTTTACCTTTATAATGTATAAAAAGTGTTAGTTGCTCAGCCTGTAGTGAATCATGCTTGCAAATTTCAATTAAGCAGTCAATTACAAAGTCAAAAGTATTCACATCATCATTATATATTACCAGCTTTTTGGTATCAGCCAGTAATTCTGAAATGTCAACTTCTTCTTCTATTTCTATTGATGTACCACTCATAATTAATACTTCAAATTTTATTGCCTGTGCTTAGGGAATATTTTTGCTTTATTTTCTGTACCGTTTACCAATTTACGAATATTTTTTTGGTGTGTAAGAACTACCATTAGTGCGGCAGTTATACCAAAAGCTATAAATAGCGGTACATCTTCTTTAAACACATATACCATTAAAAAAGGGAACGAAACAGCCGCTAGTATTGAACCCAGAGACACGTAACGTGTTACTAACAGTATGAAAAGAAATATACCCATGCATAACAACGCGGGCTTATAATCAATGCATACTATCATGCCAAACAGTGTAGCTATCCCTTTTCCGCCTTTAAACTGAGCAAATATTGGAAATAAATGTCCTACAACGGCTAGTAACCCAAATAATAACTGAATATTAACGTATTGGTAAGGACTGGTAGTTGCATTAATGGCTGTGAAATTTACCATATAGGCAGCTAAAAACCCTTTCAGCATATCCATTATCAATACGATACTTCCGGCCTTTTTACCCAGTACTCTAAATGTGTTTGTAGCCCCGGCATTTCCACTTCCGAATTCTCTTACATCAATACCGTGCAAAGCCTTGCCAATCCAAACAGCACTTGGTATAGAACCTAAAAAATATGCTACAACACTTAATATTATAATTAAGACTACTTCACTCATATTATTCTCCAAAATTACGCAAAAATCTTCTTTTGCCCTGTTCGGTGGCAATACCCAGTCTGTAGTTCTTCTCTTTTATTTCTCCTATATTCTCTTTATACAAGCGCATAAACTCATTATCGCTTGATAGTATATACATTTTTTTACGGACGTAATTAAAGAAGAACCAATCTCCACTTCCTGAAACTAAATATATATATAGTTCATCACCGCTCCTTTTGCGTCTAATCTGTATTTTACCCTCAATTTTCTTGCCTATTTTTTCTTTGCCTAGGTTTGAAATTCCTAACGGGCCTTCACATAGAAATGATTTTGCACCCGCATTCCATTCAAAAGTAGCATCAGTAATCAACATAGATTTGGCTAAACTTTTAGTTACATCTATGTAGTTTGTTTTGTTGATGCCTTCAACTACTTTTTTATAATCTTTTTCATTTAATATTTCTGCCAGTGCTTTTGTAATGTATGGCAAGTTTTCTACGTTTGAAGGAGCACTGGCACTATTTGCCACAAAATGCTCTTCTATATAGGTTTTAACAGGTTTAGGCAGAGGAAAATCAATTAATAAAACAGTTTTCAATTCAAAAGAACTGTCTTTCATGTAATGTTTAATATTTCCCGCAGCATCAAGGGTAAGTTTTTGGGTTTCTATATCAAAGTTAAGCTTCCCTTCGCCATACATTTCCTCAACATCAACATTATAACTAAAGTAGTTTCCTTTAGGGCTTTTGGCATAAATTTTTGCCGAATCTCCAAAGACATACTCGCCGGAAGCATCATCAAAATAGAATACTCCTTTATTTACATTTAGTATTTCACCATCAGAGTAGTTACGTTTACGGCTAAACAACATAGGATACATTAAAGAAGTATCGTTTGCTATACAAAAGCCTGTAAACAAATCTTTCTTATCCTCATTAATAGGTTGGTTTATCCAAAGGTTCACAGAGTCAGGGGCAATTATTTGTGTATGTCTTGTCCACCATGTTAGAGGCTCTTTCAGCTTCGTATCTGCCAAAAAGAAACCGTCAAACTCAAGCCCTTTGTTTGCACCTGAAATAAATACATCTCCCTTATATTTTATGTGAGGCGATAATGTAAAATTATGCGGGACATTTATATAGCCTTGCCCTCGAGTACGTTTCGTTAACTTTTCAGAACGTACGTCATTAAACAGTATTTTATTTTTCTTATCAGAGCGGTCTATATAGTCATAATACCCATTACCATAATACTCGTATTTACCTACAACAAATAAGTTACAATCATACAACGTATGATACTTGTTTGATGTATCTACTATAAGTTTAGACCTATGTAGGGTATCCATAGCACCGTATTGGCGTATTACAACTTTACCGCTATCGGGTATAGCTCTTGCATCAGCTATATTTATATATGGCACTTTGTTGGCATACAATACATAAGTATTTAAATCGTATAAAGCGTCTTTGGATATGAATTTCAGTGAGTCTTGAGACAGGTTGGTTGAAACAAAGTATTGCTTTTCATCAGGTGTACCCGGAGGTGCAATAAACTGAAGTGTTTTCTTTTTAATATCCCATTTAAACTCATTAAGCGAGCCTTTGTAGCTGTTGTATGGAAACTCTGAGTTAGCTCCTTCACCAAGAGCTTTAAAATCACCTATGCGTTTTTCCATATTTACATCAGCATTAACATTTACAGCTCTAAATGCATATTTGCCTGTATCAATTGATTTGATAACAAGGGTTGATGTATCAGCAGTAAATTTCTTTTGCCCCAAACTCATATCTCGCGAACCTAGTATTGCATCGTTAAAATGAATATCTCCATTTGCTCTTGAGCCTTTTTTGCCTAAAATATATTCACCATAAAAGCGGGCATCGCTGTATAGCTCAATAGGGTCGTCTATTGTAAATTGGCTCATACGGTCGCTATAAGGTTCCCAGTGCATATATAAGTTTTTCCCTTTAGCTCCTGGGTTGAGTGAACTTGCTTTAAGCTCAAAAGACTCTGTGAATCCGTTTGTAGAGTCTGGGAACATCATAAATTTATCAGATTTACTAACTGACCCTGCAAAATCTATTGTGCCTTTGCCCAGTAAACCCTGGTTACTAAGGTTAATGGTCATATCGCTAGTGGCAGTACCCTTATACATGGGAGATGTGAAGGTTTTTATGAAACCCAAAGAATAGTCGTCCATAAGTATTAAGGTTTCTTCCATATCAGGGAATATGGCTGCCGACCTGAATGTTCCCGGAAACCTGATTCCGGAGCGAGTGAAATTATCTAAGCTGTCAATAGTAAAAGGGTCTACGCTAAAATAAAACTGGTCTCTATTATATACCCCGCCAAATGTTGTAGGGTGGTCGTAATATACTTTGGAGCCTTTATTACTTTTAAATATGGGGTATTCAGAATATTCTTTGAGACCTGACTTATTAAACTGCTGGTCTATAAACAAAGTTCCGCTTATATCTTGAAGTACCGAGTTAACTTTTACTAACCTGTTGTCCTCATCAGGGAAGAAAAAACGCATAGAGTCTACATTGTCCATATCAATTGTAAACTTGCGATAGTTAAAATTGAAACCTTTTCCGAAAAACTCAAAACGTCCTGCCCGTACTTTTCCGGCAAGCTCCATTTCACGATTCCGTTTTAGTTTAAAGCGTTGCTCTGTTGGTACTACATATACTGTTTGTGAATCAGAAAATTTAATTTGTGGTACCCCTTCAACTTTCATTGCAAAGCTTTCAAGGTCGATACTGGCATTGGGTAAGCCTGCAATTATTGATTGAAAACTGATTACATCATAATCAGTCCGTTTGTAGTGAGAGTTTACGTAGTTAAATGTTTTCTCATAAATTTTAACATCGCGGGTTTTTGGGTTGAATTTTAAATACCCTCCGTCGTGCAAAATGATAAATTGTGGAACCAGGTTTTCAGGCCTGCTTCCTGCAAACTTTGCATAATCGTTTAAGTTAAATTCTTTAAGCCTGTTTTTATCGCAGTACTGTTTTATTTTTTGTAACGGGTTGTAATTTAGTATGCCCTGCAAACGCTCGTACCTGTATTCTTTAAAAAAGTTGTATGACGAAAAGGTAGCTGCTTCACCCTTCAAAATCATTTTAATATCAATTTTTGGTTCATCAACTTTCCATGTAATAATATCAGCATTGATTTCTACATTGTGGAAATCGTCAATAAACGGAGCACGGTAAATACCCTCATCACCTCTGGTAATAGTTACTCTTTTATCAGAAACTATATAGTTAAAATTTACTTGTGGGTGATGGATTGTAGTACCTGAATCCAGAAAAATGGTAATACCTGCTTTATTGGTTACTACTTTTTCGTTTTTAAATACAAATAACTCTTCACCCTCAACCTGCAACACTAATCTGTTTTTGTAATAGTATCTGAAAGTGGCAGGCTTATCTGGGGTTCCACTGGCAAGTATTTTATTACCGTGTTGTGCGTACCCACCTACGTAGCGAACTTCATTTACAAATTTGGTTATAATTAAGTCTTTTCGGTAGGAAATGAAGCGGGGATAGGAGGCATTTTCTTCATTGATAACAACATCAGAAATTTTTTCTTTTAGTTGTCCGTATACTTTGCTGGTTAAGTACTCACTATTATAAAATTCAACTGAATCGGCAGTAAATTGTCCTCTATCAAGGTTGATGTCGTATTTACCAAATTTGGCAAAACAAGTAGCGGAAGAAACACCAGCTCTTTCCCACGTTATTTTGCCTCCTTTACCTTCCCATTTATAATTATCCAGATAGAAAACACCGCTGGTTTCATAAATAGTGTTGGAGTCTTGAGCAGAAACCCCTTTAATATCTGTTTTATCAAATACTACTGATGGTAGTCCTTTTGTTTGAATGAATTTAAAATCTTCTGATAATGCGTACCAGGTTCTGGCTCTGGAACCGTTAATGGCTTTGTGTTGCATAAAAGCCAATGAAGCTTTTATAAACTTACCCATTTTTCTGCTACGCCCTTTATAATACGTTTTAAGCAATTGGTCCCACTGGAGGTAATGGCTCTCCATTTTTCCTCGGTCTGTAAATGCTATCGCTGTATTTAAAAAGTTTTCAAAGTCTGGTGTAGCCCGCATTCTTTTGCGAAGCATTTCATTGCAGGTAATTATAATACGTTGCAGTTGAGTTTCAGGTATAGCTTTGGCATCCCATTTGGCTTTGAAAGCTAAAAAAACCTTTTCACCACTTTCGTTTTTTTTGTCAGTCATAAAAGCCTTTAATTCTTTTAAAAAAACTTCAGGCTCTCTGCCGAAGCTTTTCTGACTAAATAATTGTGACGAACAACTAATTAGAATTAAACTGATTATAAACGTATATAAATTTTTATTTGCCATTATTGTATGTAAATATTGCTGCACACCAATTGCTATTGCTTCTATTGCTTAACAGTGTGAAACCGTATTTTATTGCTTCGTTTTTAATATCTTCCAAATCGGTATCATAAAAACCTGAAACAATTAGTTTGCCATTTGGGTTGAGCATTTTGGCGTAGTGCTTTATATATGCAAGATTTATATTTTTTGTAATGTTTGATAGTATCATATCATAGTTTTCATCTTTCACATCATCAATCTCACCAAATATAATTTCGCCCTTTTGCACTTTGTTATTGTGCAAGTTTTCTAAGGTGTTTTTGTACGCCCATTCATCATTATCAACTGCTGCTACTTTTTTGGCTCCCATTTTATGGGCTAAAATGGTTAGTAGGCCTGTGCCGCAGCCCATATCTAACACCTCTTTGTCTCTAAAATCACTTAGTAACATCAACTCTATCATTTGTGATGTTGTTGCGTGGTGCCCTGTGCCGAATGACATTTTGGGTTGAATTACAATCTCATAAGGATATTGGGGCTTAGGGTTATGGAAACTAGCTCGTATATAGCATTTATCGCCTACAACAATAGGTTGATAATTACTTTCCCATGTTTCATTCCAGTTTTTGTTCTCTAGCTCACTTTTAACAACTTTTCGTACATCAATATTATAATAGCTCAGTATACCGGCAAATTCTTCATGGTTGTATACTTTATCATCAATATAAGCTTTAATTAGCTCATCCTCTTGCAAAAAGCTGTCGAAATTAATCTGGGTTAGCTCAGCAATAAGTATTTCACCGATTTCAGTATTACAAGGAATTACAAACTCGAGATACTGCATTAATTCATAGCTTTTATAATATCAATAAAATCACGTGCTACCATTGCAGCGCCCCCAATTAATCCGCCATCAATATCAGGTTGGGCAAAAAGTTCAGTAGCATTATTGGGCTTAACGCTACCTCCATACTGTATAGTAGTATTTTGAGCAATTTCCTCGTCATATTTATTTGCTATGGTACTGCGAATATGTGCATGTACTTCTTGGGCTTGTTGGCTACTTGCTGTAACACCCGTACCAATTGCCCAAACAGGTTCATACGCTATAACCACTTTACTAAAATCATCAGTACTTAAATGGAAAAGACCCTCACTTATTTGTGAGGCATTTACTGCAAAATGCTCTCCTGCTTCACGTTGGTTTAAAGTTTCACCACAGCAATAAATAGGTGTAAGCCCGTTTTTTAGTGCTATATCTACTTTTTTAGCTAGTAAATCATTGGTTTCGTTGTGGTATTGGCGTCGTTCGCTATGCCCTATTATTACATATTCAGCATGGTATGATTTTATCATTGCCGCTGAAACTTCGCCCGTGTAAGCTCCGCTTTCATTTGCACTGCAATCTTGTGCACCTAAGGCAACTTTAGAATCTTTTATCAGGCTATTTACTCCACTTAAATGAACAAAAGGAGGTATAATAACCACACCTGTATCAGTATTTACCTCGGCTTTGTAAATGTTTGCAATTTCTGATGTAAGGGCTAAAGCCTCATCAGCCGTTTTATTCATTTTCCAGTTTCCTGCAATAATTTTTCTTCTCATTCAATATTTATTTATCTATTTTTCTTTATGCGTTTAGTGTTTGTTTTTTCTTTTCCCAAAAGCGTAATTCTGCTGTTTGCTTAAATACTTCAAGCAATACATTTTTTTCATCATCACTCAATGTTTTGCCTCTACGCTGATAAACAAGTTCTGCTGTTTCAAAAACCTTTTCAGGACGATAGGTTTCAAAACCGTGTGCACCGCCCCAAGCAAAATCAGGTATAAAAACTCTAGGAAACCCTGCCCCGAATATATTGGCACAAACACCTACTACAGTGCCGGTATTAAACATTGTATTTATACCGCACTTGCTGTGGTCTCCTATTATCAAGCCGCAAAACTGCAGTCCTGTTTTTTTGAAGCGTTGGCTGGGGTAGTTCCATTGTTTTACTTCAGCATAGTTGTTTTTTAGGTTACTGGTATTGGTATCAGCTCCTAAATTACACCAATAGCCAATTACACTGTCCCCTACAAAACCATCATGCCCTTTGTTACTATAACCCATAATAACACTGCGGGTAACTTCTCCACCTACTTTACTATGAGGACCTATGGTTGTTGGTCCGTAAATTTTTGCGCTTAATTTGGTTTGTGCACTCTCGCACAATGCAAACGGGCCACGAATAACACTACCTTCCATTACTGTAGCATTTTTACCTATATATATTGGACCTGTATTACCATTAAGTATGGCACATTCTACACTTGCACCTTCTTCAATAAAAATGTTTTCTTCTCCAAGTACCTGATTGGTTTTGCTTATCGATTGGCTTTTTCTGTTTTGAGTTATAAGTTCAAAATCATTTCTCAAAGCCTTATCATTAAGCATAAAAACATCATGTGGTGCCGATATTTTTTGAATATCTATACCATCAACTTCATTAGCATTACTAAAGTGGCTTGATGGGTCAAAGTTTTTGGCTTCTTGCTCATTTAATCTTGCGGCAATGCCAACACCGTTTATAGTAAAAGCATTATTTATCGCTGTTTCAAATATTTTTGTTGCTAAAGCTTCATCAACTATTATACTTCCATTTATCAGTAAGTTGTCTTCAGCATATTTAGTTGGAAATACTTTTGATAAATAGTCTTGTGTTTTGTGGCTGATAGTAACTTCAATACCAAGCTTATCAGCAATTGTTTGCCACCTTTCAGCAGCAGTAAAAATTCCTACTCTTAAATCAGCACAGGGGCGGGTAAATGTAAGCGGTAAAAGGTTATCTCTGTCCGTATCGTCGAAAAGTATAATATTCATGCGTGCCAAATAAGTAAAAAGCCCCATGCTTATAAGCATGGGGCTTCAATAATATGAAATAAGTATTAAATGAATAAGTAGAATACTTATTTTTTAGCGTAACGCTTGCGGAATTTGTCGATTCTTCCGGCAGTATCAATAAGATTTGATTTACCTGTGAAGAATGGGTGAGATTTATGAGAAATCTCTAATTTGTATAACGGATACTCGTTTCCGTCTTCCCAAGTAATAGTGTCTTTGGTTTCAACTGTTGAGCGAGTAAGGAAAGAATAGTCGCAAGACATATCTTTAAATACTACTAAACGGTAATTGCTTGGATGTATATCTGGTTTCATCTTCTTTTCTTTCGATTTTAAAGGACGGCAAAGGTAGCAATCTTTATACAAAAAACAATTCTGCTAAATGCTTTTAATTTTATTTAACCTTTTATCTTTTTTATCCATCCAATAACAGGGGGTACACCTTCTAAGTCTTCTAGGTGAGCCTTGTATTTGTATAAGTTACCTTGGACTTCAATTATATCAATAAACAATTTTCTATCAGGAAAATGATTAGATACATCATCCGTACTGGAAACGTATTTTAAATAGTACGAACATGTACTAGTCCAAATTATTTTCAACTCTACTTTAATACCTGTTGTTTCATGGTATTCCATCTGTTTATCTGCACTTCTAACTATAGTTATTCGCACATCGTTTTTGTTACCATCAAGTGTTAAAAAGCGCCCTTCTTTAAATTTTTCACAATCTAAATTTTGTGCTTCTGCACTTATAGATATTAACAAAAGAGCTATACATAATATGTATTTCATTGTGGTAATTTATCAGCAATCTTTCTATCATTACTTAGTCGGGGTACTTTGTTTTGCCCTCCTAGTTTACCCTCAGCCTTCATATAGTTTATAAAAGTATTTTTGGGTACGCTGTTTAGTTTCAATGGTTGCAAAATATTACCTCTTACCAAATCAAAGTAATAGGTGTTCTTTTTTTGTAAGGCTTCATCTACTTTTTTAGCAAAAGCAGCTAAGTCCTTTGGCTCATTACCAAACTCTACAAACCACTCGTGGTAACTTTGCCCCTTTGTTTGAGATACAAACGGAGCAACTGTAAACTCCACAACATCAACCCCTTCTTCATTTGCAACGCCCATAAGTGCGTGTTCAACCTCTTCACCTATAACATGTTCTCCAAAAGCGGATATAAAGTGCTTTATGCGCCCCGTAACAATTAAACGATAAGGTGAGGTGCTTACAAACTTTACCGTATCGCCAATGCTGTAGCCCCATAAGCCCGCGTTGGTATTTAATATAATAGCATAGTTTACTCCAACCTGCACATCTTTCAGGCTTATTCGGGTAGAGTTCTCGTTAAAATATTCATCAGTAGGTATAAATTCATAAAAAATACCTTCGTTCAATACTAATAATAGTCCCTCTTCTGTTTGGGTGTCTTGGTAAGCAATAAACCCTTCTGATGCAGGGTAGGTTTCTATGGTATCTAGCTCTTTACCAATACTTTCAATTAGTTTTTTGCGGTAGGGTTCAAAATTTACTCCACCATATACAAACAAATTAAAGTTTGGGAAGATGTCTTTTATTTTTTTACCTGAACGTTCAACAAGTTTGTCAAAATACATTTGTACCCAAGGCGGGATACCGCTAATAAGCGTCATATTTTTATCAATAGTCTCATCAACAATAGCTTCAACTTTTTTTTCCCAGTCCTCAATACAATTGGTTTCATAGGAGGGGAGTTGGTTGCGCCTTAAATATTGCGGTACATGATGATTTACAATGCCTGATAACCTGCCTGTGAGAATATTGTTTTTCTTTTCAAGTGTAGGGCTACCCGATAGAAAAATGAGACTCCCGTCTACAAATGAGGCGTTTCCTGTTTCATGTATATACAGCAACAAAGCATTTCTTGCACAATTTATATGGTTGGGCATAGATTCTTTGCTTATGGGTATATATTTAGCTCCTGATGTAGTGCCGGAGGTTTTAGAAAGGTATAAAGGTTTACCTTTCCATGTAATATCGCTTTCTCCTGCTACAATTCTATCAATATATGGGCGTAGAGCTTCATAATCCCTTACAGGTACTTGTGTTTTAAACTCGTCATAGGTAGTATTGGGTCGTATGTTATGGTCTTTACCAAACTGTGTAGTAGCCAAAACCGCCATGTGGTTTTTAAACACTTTGTTTTGAGCTTCAATTGGTTGGCTTGCCCATTTTTTTACTTGCTTTGATACAAAAGCAGCAAATGGTTTGGCTAAAAATGATTTTAATCCCATTTGGGCTGCAATTTAATCCTTTGCATACAAATTACTTTCGATTTGAGGTATGATTATGACTTACATCATTTTAAATTTTAATGATGAGGGAGATATTTGAACACATAGCTTAATAAGAAAAAAAATGGAACAATTATTAAAAGGAAAAGTTGCTATTGTTACGGGTGGAGCATCAGGAATAGGTGAAGCTACCACTCTATTGTTTGCCCAACATGGAGCAAAGGTTGTTGTTGCTGATGTAAATGAGGCAGGCGTAAATATAGCGGCTAAAATTAAGAATGACGGCGATGAAGCCATATTTATTAAAACCAATGTTTCTGATGCAAAACAGTGCCAACAATTGGTTGAAAAAACAGTAGAGCATTATGGGAAATTAGACGTAGCGTGCAACAATGCCGGAGTGGGAGGAGAGCAAAACGCCATTGCTGATATGAGCATAGAGGGTTGGGATAATGTGATAGATATAAACCTTAATAGTGTTTTCTATTGCATGAAGTATGAAATATTAGAAATGCTGAAAAGTGGTGGAGGAACTATGGTAAATATGGCTTCTATTTTAGGTAATGTCGGTTTCCCTTCAGCAGCTGGATACGTAGCAGCTAAACATGGTTTACTTGGGCTTACTAAAAATGCTGCCCTTGAATATTCAGCACAAGGCATACGTACAAATGCAATTGGACCTGCTTTTATTGAAACTCCTTTGCTAAGTGAGATAGATGGACAAACAAAAACATTCTTAATTCAGCAACACCCAATAGGAAGAATGGGCAAACCAGAAGAAGTAGCTGAGTTAGTTTTATGGCTAAGTTCAAATAAATCATCATTTGTTACTGGTAGCTATTACCCTATTGACGGAGGATATCTTTCTAAATAGTTATACCAGTTCAGAAGTAAACTGCCATGGCATAAAAGTTTTTACACCACCGGCAACATATATAACACCTGTTTCGCCGGAAAGTACTATGGTAATTGGGTGTTTAAAGCGCATTTCAGTTTCAGCCATTACTTGTAGGCAAGCCCCGCAAGAGGTGGGAGGGTGATTTACAATTCCTTTTCCGCTTTTTGCTGCTATTGCCAACAGTATAGGCTTGTTATTAGGATACTTTGCACCTGCTGCAAAAAGGGCAACCCTTTCTGCACATAGTCCTGAAGGGTATGCAATATTTTCTTGGTTGGTTCCTGTAACTATTTCACCATTGTCTAATAAAACAGCACACGATACCTTAAAATTAGAGTAAGGAGAATATGAGTTTTGCAAATTTTGTTTGGCAATTTGCAAGAGTTTTTTTTGTTCACCAGCTAGTGATTCCTCATTTTCAAACTCATACAACTTGCTCTCAAATTTTAGCTCTCTCATTACGTTAGCGATTTTTTAATAAACAGTTAAGCGAATGTAAAATTTAACATTGAAATTCATCTCGATGTTTTAGTTTTGCCCAATGCGAAACATTTTACTAATAGGTGCAGGAAAAACTACCCCCTATTTAGTTAAATATCTTTCCGACCATTCGAAAACCGAAGATTGGGAAGTTACTGTAGCTGATGCAAACATGAAACAAGCAGAAGCTATTGTTGGTAAATTACCAAATTGTGTAGCAGTAAGCTTAAACGTTATTGATGAAAATGACAGGGAGCCATATATTAAAAAAGCCGATATTGTTATTTCATCGCTACCTTCATCATTACATATAGTTGTTGCACAAGACTGTATTAAGTTTAAAAAACACCTTTTAAATGCTTCTTATGTTTCGCCTGAGATAAAAGGGCTCCATGATGCTGCCAAAGAAGCCGGTATTTTATTTTTAAGCGAAATGGGTGTTGACCCTGGCATTGACCACATGTCTGTTATGGCTCTTATAAATAAGATTACTGGTGATGGAGGAAAAATTGATGTTGTTAAATCATATACCGGGGGGCTAATAGCACCTGAAAGTGATGACAACCCCTGGAACTATAAAATTACTTGGAATCCCCGCAAAATTGTATTGGCTGGACAAGGTACTGCACACTATAAAAATGAAGGTGTTGAACGTTATATACCGGCACACAGGGTATTTGGACAAATAGAGAGAATAAAACTACATAACGAGGGCGTTTATGATGCCTATATTAATAGAGACTCATTAAAGTACAGGGTGCCTTATGGTATTGAAAAAGCGCATACCGTAATAAGGGGTACACTAAGAAACAAAGGTTTTTGCAAGAAATGGAACTGTGTGGTGAATTTAGGACTCACTGATGATAGTTTTATTATTGAAGATGCCACTAACCTAACCTATAAACAGTTTGCCGAAGCATTTTTGCCCGCTAAAATGGATTTAGATACTTTTTTATGGCGAAATTTTGAAATAGAAAAAGGTAGTAAAGAATATAAAGCCTTAGACTGGTTAGGGCTGATGAGTAATGAAAAAATTGGTATGCAATATGTTACTCCGGCACAAATACTACAAAAACTGATTGAGAAAAAGTGGAAACTAAAGTCTAAAGATAAAGACATGATAGTAATGTATCATGAAATCCACTGGAGTAAAGGCAAAAAAGAGACTGTATTACAATCTAGCCTGGAAGTTAAAGGGGAAAACCAAACCTATACGGCAATGGCTAAAACAGTTGGTTTACCGTTAGCAATAGCAACAAAATTAATTTTGCAGAAAAAAATTACCCAAGTTGGTGTTCGTATTCCCGTTTCCGAAGAAATTTATAAACCTGTTTTAAATGAACTTGAGCAGTTCGGTATCAAATTTAAAGAGAAAGAAAGTAATAAAAAGAAGGGGTTTGTAGCTAATTTCAAATTGTTTTAAAATTTTCCTTATCAATTTTATTTCTCTGCACAATCCATTAACTTTCCAATACTAGCGTGGGTTGCACTGTTACTTGTTTATACAAATAAGTAATAAGTTTTAACATTGTTTAAAAACCCGCTATTCAAATATTATATCCGCAACTCATATAAATGTTGTAGGGTAAGTACTTGTTACTTTTAATATTTGTATTCGTAAAACACACAGTTTTTTAAATTTAGGAATAAAATGAAAGTTTTAAAATCATCACTGCTAATTGTTGCTGCACTATTTATAGGCTTTAATGCCAATGCCCAAGTAGGTATTGGTACTACAGATCCGCATGCATCATCAATACTAGAGTTATCATCAACTACAGGCGGTTTATTAATTCCGCGTGTTACTACAACTCAAATGAATGATATTAGTAGCCCGGCTACAGGCTTAGTAGTCTATAATACTACAGAGTCTTGTATTTACTTTTTTGACGGTTCTGTATGGCAAAGTTCGTGCTCAAATGCTGCCAATTACTGGGGAACAACCGGTAATTCATCATTAACGGGGTCACACTTTATAGGTTCTACTGATGCTACTGATTTAAATTTCCGTACTAATAACGTACAGCGTATGGTGCTAAACAGTTCTGGTAACTTAGGTATAGGCGTTGCCTCACCTTCAAATGCTTTAACTGTTTCAGGTTCTTTGCCCTTACGTTTATTAGGTACTACCCATGATGCTGCTGTTGATACTGTTTTAGTTATCAATCCATCAGGGGTGGTTTACAAACGTGCAGTTTCTTCAATAAATAGTGGTGATTGGAAAACTACGGGTAATTCAGGTACTGATGCCAGTACTAATTATTTAGGAACTTCAGATAATATTGATTTAACTTTCCGTGTTAATAACCAAGAAGTAGGTCGTTTCAAAACTACAACTCGTAGTTTTCAAGGTGGCGACGGTTCAGTGGTTACCGGTACTAATACTTTTGTATTTAGTCAAGATGATACTGTTGGTGCCAGTTATAGTGCTGCTTTTGGTAGCGATAACGATTTTGAAACCAATGCAAACTACAGTGCTGTATTTGGTGGGCAAAACACAGTAAAAAGCACTGCAAGTTACAGTGTTACTTCAGGTGAGTTAAACGTGAATGAGGGTGTACATGCCAGTGCACATGGAGAACACTTACTTGTAAACTCATATAATATGTTTGCAGTAGGTTCTTATAATGATACTGTAACAGGCAACCGTACTTGGGTGGATAGTAGCAACCACATATTTGTTGTGGGTAACGCACATAAGTTTTGTGCCCGCTCAAATGTTATTACTGCAACTTGGGGTGGTAATGTGGGTTTGGCAAATAGTAACCCTCAAACTACACTTGATGTTCATGGTGGTTTTTCATTACGCCCTCGTGTTACATTAACCCAAGGAACAACTACAACAGTTACATCAAACAACTTTCCATATACAGTAGAAAACCGCGCTTACTTACAAATAACTTCTGATGGTTCGCCTGCGAGCCGTTCAATAGTATTGAGTGATGGTTTACAAACAGGTCAGATTATAGTTATAGAAAGTGTTACACCGGGTGGTATTAACGGTATTCGTATAGTTGATAATGCGGGTACACACAATATTAATTCAAACGGAACCAGAGATTTATATACAAACGATGTTATAGCTCTGATTTGGAATGGTACTGATTGGATAGAATTATTCTATACCAACAACTAATAAAAATTTGATAAAGTTGAGCGGGAAACTCCTCTTGACTTTATTAATATGCTATTTAGGAATATTTAGGTAAAAAAGGTTCAAATAAGAGTAGTGCAACCCAAATAAAAATGTCTGCCACACAAGTAAAAACCCTTTTCACCAAATCGATACAGAGTAATATTTGTATCAAGAATACTGGAGAATAAAATGAAAATATTTAAAATATTAACAGGCTCATCAAAACTTTTATTAGCAGCATTAGCTCTGCTAGTATCAGGTGCTGTACAAGCACAATCCGATGTAGAAATCAAAGCCTCAACAACAGTATTTCTTAAAGGAAATACAACTGTTGCTTTTAGAGGGGCAAATTGGGTTTCAGCTTCAGATGTTCAAGGTACTGCTCCCGTAATCTTTAACAGAGGAGCTGCTCAAAATATTAATATGAAGGATAAATCCCTATCAGGTATTACATTAAATAACAGTAATGATGTTACAATGCTTGATAGTATGGAAATAGCTAATAGAACAACGTTTCTATTGGGTAATCTTCGTTTAGGAAACTTTAGATTAAGACAAAGAGGTAAAGTAGAAGGACAAGGAGGGACTGGTAGATATAGAGGAAATGGAAATTCTGTTTTAGTATTTAATGGTTCTGGTGGCGATGATACTATTTTCATGGACCAGTCAATACCAAATGTTACAAATAGAATTAGAAGACTGAGAGTTAATAGAAACGGTTCAACAATTGTTTGTGGAGACACTATTCAGGTTACTCGTGTTGTTATTCACGCTGCGGGTACAATAAATGCAAACAATAGTCATTTAAAACTTAAAGCCTTAAGCCCTTCGTCATACGGACAGGTTGCAGGAGGAGGCACGGGTACCATTACAGGTACTATGTGTATGGAAATGAATGTAGGTGATGGAGTTGGTTCTCCGTTAGAACAATGGAGACACTTTACTTCTCCTTTGAAAGATGCAACACTTACTGATGAGTTGAATGACGATATATCTTTGGTGTATACCCCAATAAACCAAGCTAATGTTTGGACTTTTGACCAAACCCGATTAGTGAACTCTTGGAGGCCTGTACAAGCCGATGAAGAAATGCACAATAACCATTATGCAATTTATTTATGGCCATTGGCTTGGGGTTTTAACCCTACTTCATCAAACTTTATAGTAGATATTAATGGAACTTACCCCGGTACAGGAGATTTTAACCGCTCACTTGCACGTACTAACCCTAACGGATATACAGGGCAAGCTGAGGACGATACTGTTGGCTGGCACATGATTCCTAACCCATACCCTAGTAATATTAGTTTCCCTTATAATCCGAATCTTGAGGGAGGTAGCTCTTATTACGTGTGGGATATAACCGGTATTTGGGATGATAGTACGGGCTGTGGCGGATGTAAAAAACGTGGTGTATATTCAATTTACCGTGCTGATAACGGTTTAGTATCAAACGGTGGTCGTAGTGTATTACCCCCATTCCATGTATTTTATGTAAGAGCCGCTTCAAACGGTGTGGCTTTGCCACTGGGTAACGACTGGAGAACTACAGACTCTATGTACAACTTCATAGGTCGTAAAAACAATGATATTTTTGATAAGCTTCATGTGAAAGTAACAAGTCCTGAGGATGTGAGTGACGAATTATACTTGTGGTTTGACCAGTTTAGGGCTAAGAATGATTTTGACCCGCTTGATACCTACAAGAAATTTAATGACCCATTTGCACCTAATATTTATACTGTAACAGATGATGGTAAAAAGGTAGCCTTTAATGTATTAAAAGAAATTCCTGCTGATAAAGACTTTTATTCAGTAGAGATGCCTTTTGAAAGTAAGTTGCCAGGTAAATTTAAAATGGACTTAGACTTTGAAAATTCTGTACAAGTAACTGAAATTACTTTAGAAGATAGAAAATCAGGAACTAAGCACGATGTTTTAAGAGATGGAGCATACGAGTTTAATAACGATACGGCAGGAACTTATATGGAAAACAGGTTTGTGCTGCACTTCAGAAAGAGGTCTAGCTCTACTGATTTGGATGAATATTTAAGCCAAAACAATCCTATAAAAATAACTACGGATACTAAAGACATATTTGTACGTTTCCCCACAGCACAAAAAGGGGCTAAGATAAATGTGTATGATATGCTTGGGCGTAAAGTAATGAAAGCACATACTGTTGATGTTGAAACTAACCAGTACGTAATTAACGGTGCAGGTTTAAGTGCAGGGTATTATACTGTTAAGGTACTTAACGAGAATGGTATTACATCAGCACCGGTATTTTTAGATACCAACCAATAATTTGATAACAAGATATTTAAGAATCTCATAAGCAACATAAGCAATTATTTCTTAAAAAAGACCTGTCGGGAGATAGGTCTTTTTTGCATTAATAAGTATCTGTTTTACTTATGGCAACAGACTTATACTAATAAAAAAGTAGTAAAATTGGTTTTGAATAGCTTAAGCTATAAGTGTAGAAAGAGTATTAGAAACGATGTATAACCTCAAGGTTATAGTCTTTTAGCTTTTCTTTAGCTTCATCAAAGTTTTGGGTAAAGCCCAAAATAAAACCACCGCCACCACTGCCGCATAGTTTCAAATAGTAACTATTGCTTTCTATACCTTCTTTCCAAAGTTTATGGAATAGAGGAGGTATCATAGGTTTAAAATGTGAAAGTAAAAGAGATGACAGGTGCTTTAAACTGCCAAATAATGGTTTATAGTCTCCATTAATGAATGATTTGATACATTCATCATTATACTTCTTGAACTTCTTACGAAGCATATTACGGAAACCTTCTTCTTTACATTGCTCTAAAAACCAGCTTACCAATGGTTGAGTTTCACCCGTATCTCCCGTATCCAATAAGAATATTGCCCCCTCACCTTGTGAAGCCATATTAGGAAGACCTACTGTATCTAAATCGGTTTTCGATTTAATAAGGATAGGAATATTCAAATAGCAAATTAATGGGTCTAAACCACTGCTTTTGCCATGGAAATAAGATTCCATTTGGCTAAAAATACTTTTTAGCTCCAACAGGTCTTTACGGTCGCTATTATCTTTTGCAATTAGCTTTGTTGTTGCATAACGCTCATATACTGCAGCTACAACAGCTCCCGAACTTCCTATACCATACCCTTGGGGTATACTGCTATTAAAATGTATACCTTTATCAATATCTACTTTTAATGTTTTTAAATCTAAGTCGGCTAGTAATTCATCTTTAGCTTGTAAGCCCAATAAGTAGTTGTGAAATTTTAAAAGGTCTTCGTTAGACTTCTTATCTGCCTCACTGTTGGCAGTAGGCTCAAAAGTCATTTGCCCTCTATATGAATTATAGGGTATAGACAAGCCCATTGAGTCTTCAATGATGCCGTACTCGCCAAATAAAAGTATTTTGGCATAAAACAGTGATTCTTTAATCATTTGGTAATCAGTTCAGGACCATTCCCAACGCAGTCGCAAATATACTTCTTATTTTCACAATACCCTGCAAGCTCATTTTCTATAAAACTGTTCACTAAAGTTTTATCATCTCCAGGGTAAAGAACATGCACATTTGCACCTGCATCTAAAGTAAAAAACAATGGAACGCTATTTTGTTTGCGAAAATCCCATATTTTTTCAATTACAGCCAAGGTATTAGGTTTCATTAGAATGTATGGTGGGGTAGAACACATCATCAAAGCGTGTAGCATCATAGCTTCTTGCTCTACTATTTGCCCAAACTCCTCTAAATCGCCTGAACGGAATACAGATACCAGTCTTGAAAGATTTACCCTGGCTTCTTCAAAACGCTGGCGGGCAAAAGGGTGGGTATTCATTAACGAGTGCCCTACAGTACTTGAAATATTTTTTTCACCTTCATGTATAAGCAGAATGGTATCATTAAATGTTTCAAAAACTGGGTCTACTTCAAAAGGATAGGGAGTTGCATACTCATCGCTACTATTAATAATTTCGGCATGTCTGCCCCATACTACTAGACCCCCATATACAGAACGGCTTGCACTGCCTGAACCTATACGGGAAAAATAAGAAGCTTTTTGCAAAAACTCTTCTTTGTCATCAATAGAACTTAGTAAGCCTTGAAGTGATAAAAGGCATAACGACAAAGCACTCATACCTGATGCTGATGAGGCAATACCACTTGAATGTGGGAATGAGTTATGCGTTTTTAGTGTAAATGCATACTCAGAAACAAGTGGTAGTTCAGCTTTTATCTTGTCAAAAAATACTAAGATTTTTTGCTCAAACTTTTCATTTCTATCTCCATCTAAAAGTACAGTTACATCAAAATTACCATCATTATCTTTCTTGCTGTATTCTAATGAGGTTTGGGTATAACTTTCATTTAAAGTGAAACTTATTGATGGATTTGATGGTAATTGTAAACCATGCTTACCCCAATATTTTACCAAAGCAATATTCGATGGGCTTCTCCAAGTAAAAGTTCCCTTTTCTATCGTGTTTTTTGTGCTTGTTTCTTGTGGTTGTTGCATGTTTACTGCTTTATCATTTCTAAATAGGGTACAATAGTAGTAAACCCTTTTTGGTTAAAGTAATTCTTCACATCATCAAAAGGTAAATTTGAAGCAGCCATTACAAAATCTCCACCCCAAGCCCCTAATGATTTTACTGAGCCATCAAAATCACTAAATAGCTCTTCTTTCACAGTTTTAAATTCCAAAGCTTGTGCCACAATCGCTTCATGCTCATCAATTAAAGCCATAAACTCTTGTATTGAAGCACAGTGAAGTGCCTTATCAACAATAGCATTTATTTGCTCAATCTCTTTATTAAAAAGACTCTTTTTCTGTTCAAAATGCTGTATTCCCTCTCTACTGTTTTGTTTTTTATCCAAATACACAAAAGCCACTTGCTCAGCAAAAGGGGTGCTAAAGTTTACTTCTTGCCAAACAGGTTTCTCGTTTTGTACTTGGTAGGTTATGGGTGAATTGCTTAATGCACAAGCAATATCATAACCGCTTCCTTTAAATGAGTTGAAAAATAGCTTAAAAGCATCAACTTGTGCCCATTGGGCTATATTGGCTATTAGTGTACTGCTACTTCCCAAACCCCACAGACGTGGAAACTGTAAATGAGTTTCTACATCAAAATAAAAATCACCACTTAGCAGGCTAGGGTTAAGTTGTTTGGCAACAAATAATATGGTTTGCAGTGTACGTGCAGTATTATTATCACTGGTATGTTTTATGTCTAAATGCTCATCAAAATAAGCCTCAAACCAAAGTTTGTTTTCGTTGTCAAAACTTTTCCAGTTTAGCCCCTTTATTAAAAAAGTTTGTGGAGTAACTGTGAGGTTTTGCCCCAGTTGTGTGGGAATGGCTAAAGCTTTAGCTCCATTTAAAACAAAGTATTCACCAAAAAGCAATAGTTTTCCATTGCTGTGGTAGTGTTGCATAGCTATTTTTTAATATCGGCAAGAGTGGTTACACCACGAAGTTCACAAAACTTTTTCACCACCGCTTGATGCGAAACAGTGTCTTTTTCAAAATGCTTTACAATGGTTTTCTTTTCCTCGTCAGTAGCTTCCAATTGGTTTAAGATATTAAGCAGGTGCATTTTCATGTGCCCTTTTTGTATGCCTGTAGTAACCAATGAACGTATTGCCGAGAAGTTTTGTGCTAAACCTACTGTGGCTGTTATACCCATTAATTCTTGTGCACCGGGTTGGTTTAGTAGCTCTAAAGAAAACTTAACCATAGGGTGCAGTGTAGTTAGCCCACCCACAACACCTAGTGACAGTGGTAAATCTACCCAAAAACGGAAGATATCGTCTTTAACTTCAACATCGGTTAAGCTTTTATATTGCCCGCTTCTTGCAGCATAGGTGTGACCGCATGCTTCAATGGCGCGCCAATCGTTTCCGGTTGCTAAAACCACGGCATCAACACCATTAAAAAATCCTTTGTTGTGTGTTGTTGCTCGGTATGGCTCTATGCGGGCAATGTGTACCGCCATTTCAAACTTTTTCACAAACTCTTGCCATGTATAATCTTTCTTCTCGTCCTCTAAATCTTCAACAGGGCAACTTACCTCAGAACGGACTACACACTCGGGAGTGTAGTTTGAAAGGATACACATGATAATGGTTAAGTTCTTTTCTTCTTCGGTAAACCTGTCATCACTTTCAACTCCGTTTTGAAGCGTTTTTGAAAATTGTTCTAAGCATGAGTTAATGAAGTTTGCACCCATACTATCACAAGTTTCAAATGTAGCGTGAAGCTGATAGTAATTGGGTTCTTCAAGTGTTTTATTAACTAACTGAATGTCTAATATTCCACCACCTCGCTTACGCATATTTGCTGTTATATCAGCAGTATCATCAAAAAAGCGTTGTTTAATTTCATTAAAGTAACCAAGAAGCTTTTCCCAGTCTCCATAATACGCAAAATGTACATGCCCTACTTTGGTTGTACTTATTATAGTAGTTTTAAAACCACCGCGTTTCAGCCAAAAACTAGCAGCCTTTGCGGCAGCAGCCACTACGCTACTTTCTTCAATAGCCATAGGTACTGCATACATTTTGTTATTTATAAGAAAATTTGGCGCAATACTAAACGGCAAGTAAAAATTACTTAATGTATTTTCGGCAAATTCATCGTGCAGTTTTTGTTTTTTTGTATCGGGATGCCAATAACTGGTTAGCAGTTCGTATGCCTTTTCAGGGTTATCGGTGTGGCTACATAACCACTCCAATTTTGCTTCTTTAGATAATTTTGAAAATCCGCTTATTGCTTCCATTCTTTGTAAATTTTCGATTTACTGATTTAAAAATCAATAAATCTGTTAATGTTATTATTTAACTTTTAAAAATGCCTTTGCAAGGGCAAAACCTTCTAATTGTTTTTTAATAAAATATTCTAACTCTTCGTATGTATCGGTAGCATGCTTCAAAAAAGCTGAGGCTTGACCGTATACTGCATTGCAGTTTATTTTTTCTAAATGGTAATAACCGTCTAAGAACCCTTTTACCCCGCCTGAAACTATTACTTGCTTGCACTTAGCTTTATCACCTAAGCTTGTGAATACATCATTTGCAAAGTCTACCATTTCTTCGGCACTGTGTCCTATATAGGCAAGCTCATTATATAAACTGCTGTTGTTTTCACTACCTCTAATAAGTTCAAGCTTCGCAAAATTAGTGCCGCCTAAAGCTGCAAACTCCACAGCCTCAATAGGTAATGAAAATAGAGTTTCTAAACTTTTTGGCCCCATACCTTGCCCCACCTCTTTCACAATAAGTTTTATATCAAGCTTATCAAGTAGTCTTTTTATAGTATCTATAGGCGGGTGTTGTATTTTATCCCCTTCGGGTTGTAGCCATTCTTGCATTGGGTTTATATGTATAATTAAACCGTCTGCGTCAAGCTTGTTTATTAGTTCTGTTATTTTATTTGTTTTGTTTTCTGTTACCAACTCCTCAACTTGTGCAATACCAAGGTTAGCATAAAAGGGTAAATCATCACTTATAATACTTCTTAGTGCAAAATCGTCAAGGTACTCATCACTGTCTAATATAATTCGGCAACTTCCTAAGCCCATACCCATGCCAAATTGCTTGCAGGCTTTTGCAAGATTTCTATTGATAGTTCCTGCCAGCTCAGTACCTCCGGTCATACTGCTTACCCATACAGGCACATTAAGTTGCTTGCCTAAAAATACAGTAGGGAAACTTATTTCACTAGGGTGGCCTGCTAATACAGGTTCGTAATGAAAACGATTGTCTGTTTGTATTTGGGCTACTTGAGATTGAAACGCTAAATCTATATGCGCTTTTTTTCTAGCCGATGTTAATTCTTGTTCCAAATAAAATGTTTTTCAAAAATTAATAACCCTTTTGTAATCAAATAGTTTGACGGGTTATTAATAAATTACACAAAGGTAAGGCTTGCTGTATAAAAATTATTATTTTGGCTGATGATTAGTGCTTTTAGGATGTTAAGTGGTATTAAATAACGCTTGTAGCGATTTATACAACGACTGGCATTTACTTTTTCTTATAGGTGTGGATATACTGGTGTAAGAAAAATTTTAACCACTAATTATTTTGACCATGAACTCAATAGTAAACACACTAACAAACAAACCTATGATAACCATTAAACAAACAAAAAACACTTTGAGTATTAGGCTAATGGCTCTGCTTGTGGCTTTTACTTTTACACTAACAGGCATAAAGGCACAAAATGATGCTGATATGCTTGAAAATGCTATTGGTGCTGTAGTAACGGTTGCCGTTTATAAAACTGAAAAAGATAACAAGGCTCTTGGCTTTAGAGGTGAACAAGATAATTCTGATATGGCCTATGAACAAATATTAGACTTAGGAAGCAGAAGAAGCTCAGGTTCGGGTTTTGTAGTAGAGAAAAACGGAAAAAAATATGTTGTAACCAATGCCCATGTAATTGAAAATGCGTCAGACAAAGCAAAGTCTCTATATGTTTTCAGCATAGACCGCACAAAGTATGAAGTGAAGGTTGTTGGAGGAGATACTTATTTTGACTTTGCCGTGCTTGAGTTTATAACCCCTCCCGGTAAAGAGATTGAGGCAATTAAATTTGCCAAAAAAGAACCTCGTTTAGGTGAGAAGGTATATGCCATTGGAAACCCTTTAGGTGAGTATCCCTACACCGTTACCGACGGTATAATAAGTGCAAAAAACCGCGTACGTAACGGAATTACCGGCAAGTTTGGTTTTTTACAAACTACAGCTACAGTAATTTGGGGTAATAGTGGGGGACCACTAGTGAACCAAGGCGGGGAAGTAGTGGGTATGAATTCTCAAATTGCATTTGCAAGCCGAGGAAAAAGCCAAATATGGCAACCACAAATAAATTTTGCTTTAGAAAATGGAATATGCGAACGTCTTTTTAATGATGTATTAACTAATGATGGATTGATACGCCGTGCTTATGTAGGTTTGCAAGTAACCCAAGCCTATGACTATGAGGAGTGGATGAGTTGGTTTGGCGGTAGTCCTTGGGTGAAACGTGATACTTTACCTGTAATTAAAAAAGTAATTCCGGGTTCACCTGCGGCATCTGTACTAGCTAATAAAATTGGAGCACATATATATTCTATAAACGGGGTAAAGGTTAGAAACAATAGCGAAGTATTGGGGGAGCTTGAGAATATACGCCCCGGTACTACTATTAAAATGACTATTGTTACCAAAAAAGGAAAAGAGAATGTTGAAATTAAAACACAGCAAATTTCTCCCAGAAGTTTAGAAATGGTTGCTACTACTGTGCTTGAAGGTAGTAAACGATACAAATTAATTAGGAACGATAATGGTTCGGTATCTATTCGTAAGGTAACTTCAAGTAAAAATAACTCGCTAAGTAGTCAGAAAAGTGAAAGCTCAAAAAGCAATAAAAAGGTAAAGCAGATTAAAGATTTAAAGGACAATACTAACTACAGAATTGTAAGTGCGGGTATAAAGTTAAAAAACTATACTGCTACGTACAGAGTTAAAAAACTAAGTGATTTGGGTGCTGCTCTTCGCTTAACAGGAGAGACAGGAATATTTCAACTTTTTATTTATGATGAAAGTAAAAAAGGTGGGTATAAAAAGCCTGTATCTATTACCTTTGATTTAAGCGGAAATTCTAAGGTAAGTGAAAATACTTTGTGGTATTAAACTGCCAAAAGAAATTGAGCCTATGATATAAGCCCTGCTTTTGCGGGGCTTTTTTTATTTCCAGTTTAGTGTTTGTAGCATTCTATCAATATCTTTTAATAAAAATGCTTTAACAGGAGCAATAGAATCTATATTGGTTCTATGATTAAAATAGAAACCACCGTCTATAAAATGTTGCTTTTTATCAGTAGCATAAAAGCGAAATGATGTTGCTGTTTCACCCTCTAAACTATATGTGGTTATATACATATTATTAGCAGTATCATCCATAAATAGCGGAGTAATATCTTGTGCCTTTATAGTATGCTCATAAGCATATTTACGGCTTTGTTCTTCCAGTTCCGTTAGCTTAGCCTCATCACCACTAAAGTTTTTGTATGTAAGATGAAAAGTAGCTTTAAAAGGCAGGTAGCGGATATTTAACCAACAAGGTTCTGTATTTCTGCTAGAATCAGAGAATACCCCTGCATATACAGGATAATCAAATGTAAAGGGACAGTTTGTATCGTATTTTACATATTCTTTTTTAGGAAAATCTATACGGTGATAGCCTTTTCGTTTGGGTGTATATTCTTCTTTACAAGCCCCTAGAAGCAGTAATAAAACGGAAAAACTAATTAAAACGATACGCATAACTACAATGATAACGCTAAAAATTATACATGAAATATGATTGCAGTTTATTCTTCGTCACTTTCAGTAAGTGGTGTAAAAGAAACCTTAACTCTTTTAATTCTCCTTTTATCTGCAGACTCTATTAAGAAATCAAAGTCTTTATATGATAATCGGGCACCTATATTGGGTATTTTTCCTGCAATTTCAAGCAACAAGCCTGAAAGTGAGTCTGAATCACCCCTAATTTCATCAAAAGTAGAAGTATCTAAATCCATTAGGCGGCACATATCATTTATTAATACTTTGCCTTCAAACACATAGGTGGTATCGTCAAGTTTGCTGTAGTTAGTTTCATCTACATCAAATTCATCGTTTATTTCACCAAAAATCTCTTCCATCACATCTTCCATAGTTACTATGCCTGATGTACCCCCATATTCGTCAACCACAATGGCCATGTGCATGCGTTTTTCTTTAAAATCTTTTAGCAGGTCGTCAATTTTTTTGGTTTCAGGTACAAAAAACGGGTCTCTTAAAAGTTGCTGCCAGCTAAAGTTATCATCTTGGTTTAGATGTGGTAAAAGGTCTTTAATGCTTAATATACCTACTACCTTATCAAAGTTATCTTCATATATGGGGATGCGTGAGTAGCCGAACTCATTTACCTTTTTCATTAACTCGGTAAAGCTTGTAGTTTGGTCAAATGCAACCACATCTAAACGGGGTTTCATTATTTGTTTTACTGAGATGTTTCCAAAGTTTACTATCCCACGTAGTATATCTTTTTCCTCATCACTGCTTTTCTCGTTAGTAGTTAAGTCAATTGCCTGGTTTAATTCTTCTACCGAAAGAATATGCCCTTTTTTAGTAATACGCTTATCAATTATGGTTGTAGATTGTTCCAGCCATTTAACCAGGTACTTTAACGGAAAACTATGGCTTAGGAAGTATAACGGTTGTGCCATTATGCGTGCTATGCGTAAATTATTGGCTATGGCATATACTTTAGGCATTATCTCACCAAAAACCAGTAGAAGAAAAGTTACTAAAACAACCTGAATAGTGAATCCCAGTATTTGATATTCAGAAAAATCAAACAAAAGGCTAAATATTATGGATGATATTAATACAATAGCTACGTTCACAAAATTGTTGGCAATAAGTATAGTTGCCAATAGTTTCTTGTGGTGAGCTATGAAGTATAAGATTGTTTCAGAAGCTTTGTCTTTATTCTCTTCCAATTCTTCTAAAGTTTTTTGTGAAAGAGAGAAAAAAGCATTTTCAGAACCTGAAAATAACGCAGAACATACTATAAGAATGAGTATGGACAATATTGCAACGGCAATACTCAACCAATCACCAAAATCAAGATTAGGCTTAATTATTTGTAATAATATGTGTGATAGTATCTGCGTTCGTTCCGGTATGTCCACGTTAGTCTGGATTTAATTAAAACGGAAGGTCGTCATCAGGCAGTGGTTCAGGGGCCGGTGTTGGCTCATTTGCAGGGGCATTGTTATTGGCATTTGAGTTATTGGTACTGCCGCTGTTGCCTGCATTATCGTTATTTCTGCTATACGAACTGCCGCCATCGTTATTATCTCCTCCGCTACTGCTTCCCAAAAAGTTCATTGCAGTTGCTCTAACAAATTTGCTTTGGCGTTCCTGGTTTGTTTCACGGTCAGTCCATTTATTAGTGCGGATTTTACCTTCTATATATAGTAATTTACCTTTCTTCACATACTTTTCTGCCAGTTTAGCCAAGTCGTCCCACATTTCTATATTGTGCCATTCAGTTTGGTCTACCACGTTACCGTTTCTATCTCTGTATGATTCATTTGTGGCAATAGCCAGTTTTGCAACTACTTTATTATTATCTAAATATTTTACTTCAGGGTCTCTACCTACGTTTCCTACTAAGATTACTTTATTTACTGACATTGTTATGTATTACTAGTTTTCCAATTTCTCGAGATATTCAAGAATAAACCTTTCGGTTAATCGTGATACCCCATATTGATGCAAAGTATCAACTTTTATCTCAAATATACGCGAATTATTTATCAAAAAATTGTCAGTAACTCCTATGTGCCAAAAGGTTGTTAGTATATCTCTGTGCGAAAGTTTATGTGTTACTTTAAAGGCTTTGCGTATAAATTTAATGTCTTGCTTTTGTGTTATTATCTCAAAACTATCCAAGTTGGCTAAAGTTGTTTTCAGGCTTATTTCTTCATTAATTTCTATAAGCGGGAACTCGTATAATCCTTCCCAAATATCACCTTTGGTGCGTTGTTGAAGAAAAGTTGAGCCTAATTTATCAAAAAACAAATAGTTGAAGTATCGCTTCTTTACTTTTGTCTTGTTTGCCTTTACGGGTAGTTGTTGTACTGTGTTGTTTGCATAAGCCTTGCAACTGTTAGCAAAAATGCAGTTAGTACAATCAGGATTTTTGGGTGTACAATACAATGCCCCAAACTCCATCATAGCTTGGTTAAATGTAGCTGGCTGTTTTGATGGAATTAACTCATTTGCTAGGTCAAAAAACAATTTTTGTCCTTTACCTGTGTCAATAGGTTCCTCAATACCAAAATAACGTGCTAATACCCTATACACATTACCGTCTACCACAGCCACTGCTTCATTAAAAGCGATTGATGCTATTGCTGCTGCTGTGTATTTACCTACACCTTTCAGTTTTAGTATTTCTGAATACGAATTTGGGAATTGACCGTTGTAATCGCTCACAATAGTTTGTGCAGCAGTATGCATATTTCTGGCTCGGCTATAATAGCCCAAACCTTGCCAAAGTTTTAAAATTTCATCTTGGGGGGCTTTAGCCAAGTTATCCACTGTAGGGTAATGCTCTATAAATTTATTATAGTATGGCATCCCTTGAGCTACTCTGGTTTGTTGAAGAATAATTTCTGAGAGCCAAACTTTATATGCATCGATAGTGTTTCTCCAGGGTAAATTGCGTTTATTTTGGCTATACCAGCCTATTATTTCTTTACTAAAATTCATTTTTTTATTTGTGTTAAAAACAATATTTAACTACAAACGTTTTTCAATTTAATTGATGCCTGTGGTAATCAGGTATTTATCAAATAATATTACCTTTGCACTCTTTTTTATAATTAAGGTGCATGAATACAAATAAAGAACATAAAAAACCATTGTCAATGACAAAAGCAGAAGTAATTAACGAGATTGTAAACAAAACAGGAATAGGTAAGGCTGAAGTTCAGCAAACTATTGAGACCTTTTTTAAGGTGATGAAGAACTCTATGGTAGAGGGAAAGAATGTTTATTTTAGAGGCTTTGGTAGTTTTATATTGAAAAAACGAGCAAAAAAAGTAGCACGTAATATTTCAAAAAACACCGCTATAGTAATTGATGAGCACTATGTGCCAAAGTTTAAACCCGCTAAAACTTTTGTTGATAAAGTAAAGAAAAGTGATGCGGTAAAATCTTTACTTCCCGACGGAAAGTAAATCACAGTTATAGTTTTGTCTAAACCTGCAACTGTTGTTTCTTTGTAATCTTTTTTAAACAGAATTAGATTGAAAGAAAAATATATAGTTGCAGGTTTATTACTTGTGTCTTGTGCAGCTTTGGTGGTACTGCTTGCAAGCCAAGGCTTTAATACTGCAACCAAAGCTCTTACTGAAAAGGAGACCACAGCAAAATTTACTGATGATTTTGTTTCAATAATTAGCAAGGCAAAAGAAAACTTGTCAGACTTTGAGCAAGCTTATACCTCAGAGCAAGACCAATTTGCTGCTGATAAAGATACATCTATTGCATTTCCTGCAACCCATATTTTAATACATTTTTGGGATTCTCTTCAACGGTATGACATCTCAGGCTTTTATTATAAAACACTTTATAATAAAACAGGTAGCGAGTTTGATTTAATGAATGCTTCGCAGCGTTTTTTTGAACAAGCCAGATTTGTGGCTGATAGTAGTGCAAAACAATTTTACCTTAAAGAAGCAAAACAAGGTTTTGATGAGGTTTTGGCAGCAAATCCAAAAAACTTAGATGCTAAAGTAGGGAAAGCCTTGTGTATTGTTGAAGATAGAAGCCAAGTAATGTTGGGAGTGCCACTTCTAAAAGAAGTTATTGCTGAGGATAGTACTAGCATACAAGCTTGGTATAGCTTAGGCTCACTTCAAATAGAATCAGGACAGTTGGGAAAAGCGTTGAAAAGTTTTGAAAAGTTAGTATCTTTGCAGCCCTTTAATGGTGAGTTTTATTACTATCTAGCTGATATTCAGCAAAGAATGGGAAATACTACGCAAGCCATTTTAAATTACGAAAAAGCAAAAATGCTTGCTCCCAATCAGGAGACTAAGCAAGCTATTGACGATATATTAAAAGGAATTAAATAAGTTTTAACCTTAAAAGATTTTATTATTATGCCAAGCGGTAAAAAAAGAAAAAGACATAAGATAGCAACGCACAAGCGTAAAAAAAGACTAAGAAAAAACAGACATAAGAAAAAATAGTCTTATTTCTCTACAACTATTCTCCTTTAGGTAGCTGCGAAGCTTTTTATTCCATTAAACTTCAGTAAAATTGGCAAATGAACTTGTCGTAAATGCTACAGCTAAGGGCTTATATATTGCTCTGCTCCGAGATAAAAAATTAGTAGAACTTCATCAGGAAAAAGGCAGCGACCAATTTTCAGTAGGTGATATTTACTTGGGGCAAATACGCAAGATAATGCCCGGGCTTAACGCCACATTTGTAAATGTTGGGTATGAGAAAGATGCGTTTTTACATTACCTGGATTTAGGGCCTCAAGTTCGTTCGCTGATAAAGTTTGTACGTTTTGCACAACAAGGAAGTATAAAAAAAGGCGACTTAAAGAACTTTAAGCCTGAAAAAGACATTGTTAAAACAGGCAAAATTACCCAAGTGTTTCAGCGTGGGCAAAATGCTCTGGTACAAGTAGTAAAGGAGCCCATATCTACTAAAGGTCCCCGTATTAGTTCAGAAATTTCATTGGCAGGTCGCTATATGGTTTTAGTACCGTTTAGCAATCAAATTTCGGTATCGAAAAAGATAAAATCATTTGAGGAGCGGTCTCGATTAAAAAATCTTGCAGGAAGTATTAAGCCATCAGGTTTTGGTGTTATTATCCGTACTGTGGCAGAGGGTGCTTCGGCGGCAGAGTTACATAAAGACTTGCTTGAGCTGACTAGCCGGTGGGATGAGATAACCAAAAACTTAAATAAAGCCACACCCCCGATACGTATTTTGGGTGAGATGAATAAAACATCTTCACTATTACGTGATTTACTTAATGAGAGTTTTACCAGTATTATAGTAAACAGCCCTTCTATTTACGAAGAGGTGAAAAGCTATGTAGGACAAATTTCTCCTGATATGGAGAAAATAGTGAAGCTACATAGCATTAAGGTGCCCATTTTTGAGCACTATGGGGTAGATAAGCAAATAAAATTATCGTTTGGTAAAACTGTATCATTTCAGGGAGGTTCATACCTTATTATAGAGCATACCGAAGCACTGCATGTTATTGATGTAAATAGCGGAGGGAAAACTGATAATGAATCTAACCAAGAAGAAAATGCCTTAAAAACTAATCTTGAGGCTGCTGCTGAGATTGCACGGCAATTGCGTTTGCGTGATATGGGCGGGATAATTGTGGTTGATTTTATAGACCAGAAATCAGCCGCTAATAAACGAACGGTTTATGAAAGACTGAAAGAGGAAATGAAAAGTGACCGTGCACGCCATAATATTTTGCCAATGAGCAAATTTGGGTTAATACAAATAACCCGCCAGCGTGTACGACCCGAGTTGAATGTTGAAACACAAGAGCAATGCCCTATGTGTAAAGGAACGGGAGAGGCAGGACCTAGCATTGTAATTTCTGATGAAATAGAGCAAAAGCTAGCCTACTTGGTTAAAAACGTTAATCTTAAAAATATAACACTGGTTGCTCATCCTTATATAGCAGCTTATGTATTACGAGGTTTCCCATCCATAAGAACCAAATGGTTTTTCCAGTATAAGCGCTGGGTAAAAGTTACTGAAGACCCTACATTCCATTTTGGCGAATATCATTTTCTAAATGCAGTAGGTGAAGAAATTGTACTGTAAATTAAAACAGTACAACCCTTCCGCTTTTTACAATCTTTTCTTTATTATTTTTTATTGAGTAGAAGTAGATACCTCTATCTAGCGAGTTAATATTTATCCTGTATAAGTTACTGCTGAAAGGTGTAGCATAAGAAATCCTTTTTCCTTCAAGGCTCATTAAGTCTATGGTATAATTGTCGGCTTCACTAAACTCAAACGTTATAACTTCACTAGCGGGGTTTGGATACATATTTACTTTGGGTAAATGGATATTACCAATGCCTGTGGCAGGCGAGTTATAGATATATACCCTTTTTCTTGTTATTTGTCCGTTAGCATCTTTAGTATCAATTTGTCTTAAGTCATTGTCAGAGTCATAAGTCATTTCTTCAGTTGTAATTGTTTTCCAGCCTACTTGTGCCTTCTCAGAATATACTATGCGTGTATTTAACTTCTTACTGTTATAAGTATAGCTTTTTCTTATTGCTATGAACCATCCTTTAGCGGTGTTGTCCCAGAAATAATCCATGTCTTCTGTAAGGTTACCATCAGTATTATAGGTATAAATGTTTTTTGCGCTTTTTTGGAAGGCATTGTTTGAGAAGTTGTAATAAATTGTTGAGTCTGGTTCAGTGCCTGTGCTATAAAAATACTCTGTTTTCGAGCTATTGTTCCATTTATCATTATACCAACGGGTAATATTTATTGACTTCAATAAGCCATTGTCGTATATGTAAGTATTTAAGCTGTTTACATTCCAGGCAGTATCAGACCATATTTTTACTAAGATTGAAGAAATATCTCCGTTAGTGTTATAACTGTACTCATAACGTAATAAGTTCTTCCAAACAGAATTGGTATTATCATAGTAACGGCTTTGCCATGCTATTTGCTTGTTGTTTGCATCATACTCTAATAATACAGAGTCATAAGGAGCAAAATTGCTATTACTAAGCTGTTCTGAGTAAGTAGCTATAAGTTTCTTCTGAGAAAAAGCAGTAATTGAAAAAAAGATAATTAATGTGGTAATAATTGTTTTCATGCGAATTAGAATTTGTTTTTTTAAACGCAGCAAACAATTACGCAGTTGGAGTTAGTGGCTTTTAGTATACGAAAATTGGCATATTACATATCAAATACCAATTAGCTGATACAAAACAAAAAAGACCGTTTAGAAACGGTCTTTAAGCATAAGGTTTGTTGTTTAAAATTATCTTGTAATTATAAACTTGCCGGTTGTGTGTTTTCCGCTGTTAGTATTTGTTAGTGTGTAAAAATAGAAACCTTGTTTTAAAGAGCTTCCATTTATACTAATAGTATTCTCTGTTATATTGTTGAAGCTTTTAGTGGTCTTGCCACTTATATCTGTAATAGTAATGTTGTAAGTTCCCTCGGCACTCCAGCTTAATGTTGCTTTATCTCTAATCGGGTTGGGGTAAACTTTAACTATGTTGGTAGTTTTATTAGCTTCATCAACGGTTAAAAAGTTGGCTTCCCCTTCATATTTAAAAAACTCCCAATCAATAGTTTGTCCTGTAGCAGAGTTCTCATGCTCTATTGAACGTACATCACTGTTGTTATCGTAATTGTATTTGAATTTATGAATATGTATCCACTGACCTGATATATAATTGTCTTCTTCTAAAAACGCAAGCGTGTTATCAAAATTGTAAATGTAAACCCATTTTTTGCTTGCATTCCAAGTAGAATTCGTGTTGTCCCATCTTTCAAAACCTCTTTGGGCTAAATCGCCGCTACCGATATATTCATATTTTACACGCTCACTTCTCTCTTTGTTACCATTTCCATCAAAAGTGTATATATATACCGAATCAATGTTTCCGGAACCGTCATAAATATATTCTTGTTGCTTAGATTTTGCCCATGTAGTACCGCTAAGCTTAGTCTCTTGCAACGATACGGTGAGTTTACCATTGTCATAAGTATTTTTCACTCTTATGTCTTCTGACCACATATTGTTTACCCATGTATAAGACATTGAGCTTTCTACTTTACCTTGAGCATTAACAGTATAATTTTCTTTCCAGTAGTTGCGCCATGTTCCATTAATGAGTTTGGAAGTACGTTTTTCTGTTAATACATCTTGTGCATTGTAAAAATAATAATTACTGTCTTTTAGGTCAAAGGTTGGGGTAACCTCAACGCTTACAGCAGGTTTAACTTGTGCAAAGGCTGCACTTGTAAATAGTGAGAGTAAAACTACTCCCATTTTTTTTGTAAAATGTCTCATAATAATCATAACTATTTATTAGTGTATGTTAGTGAGATTATGCGAGACAGGCATTAAGTTGCCCTAACCACAAAGGTTTTAGCGGTTCTTATACCAAGGTAGTTTTAATAAATAGTAAAGTATGATTGAGCTATACGTAGTTAATGAATTGCTTATGTAAGACTATTTACCTCAAAGAAGTTTAAAATACTTTTGAAGCCTCAAGCATAGCTTTTTCAAAAGCTTCAATATTAAGGTTAGTAGTAATATTGTTTTCTTTTGCAAATTGCAGTAAAAACTCGGTTGGCATATTACCAACCAACTCATCATCAGCCATAGGGCATCCGCCAAAACCGTTTATGGCCCCATCAAAACGTTTGCATCCGTTGTCCCATGCTGTTTGTACTTTTTCGCGCCAATTATCTTTGCGGGTATGCAAGTGGGCACCAAACTCAATCTCAGGGTATTTATTTATTAAATGGCTAAATAAATAAGCAATACTATCAGGGGTCGCAACCCCTACAGTGTCAGACAGGGATATAATTTTTATACCTAAATCTGCCATTTTATCTGTCCACTCATCAACCACATCAGTATTCCACTTATCACCATACGGGTTTCCAAAGCCCATACTTATATATATAACTAACTCTTTTCCTGTATCTCTACACAAAGAATTAATGTATTTTACATTCTCAAAAGATTGGGCAATAGTGCTATTTGTATTTCTTATTTGAAAAGTTTCTGAAATAGAAAAAGGGAAGCCCAAATATGTAACACTTTCATGGGCTACTGCCATTTCTGCACCTTTGGTATTTGCTATAATGGTAAGTAGCTTGCTCCTACTACCGGTTAAATCAATATTTTTTAAAACAGTTTCAGTATCTCTCATTTGTGGGATAACCTTGGGCGAAACAAAGCTTCCCACATCAATAGTATCAAACCCAACTTTTAACAGGCTGTTTATATAACTTATTTTAGTTTCAGTATCTATAAAATGGCTATAGCCCTGCATAGCATCCCTTGGGCATTCTATTATCTTCACAGTAGTATAAAAAGTTTACAATAAGTTTACTTCAGTGCCAAACCTACACCAAAAAGTCAATATAGCAAAAAACATACCTCATATTCGGCTATAATCCCCCGCTATATCTTAAAAGCTTGTGGCAACCACTTGTTTTTTAGTAACTTTGTTATCCTTTAAAAAATTGGCTCTTTTTAAATAAGAAATAAGAGTTAAATCAAAAGCATGGAGAACCTGAATTCGCAAGAAGAATTAGAAAAAAACAACGAGCAATTGGCCAATGTGGCTGATGAGGATGACGATGTTGATACTGACCAAGAAACGCTAACCTATGATTTGGGGAATACTGATGAGGATGATAGTGTTGACTACTCGGGTATGAGTAAAGAAGAGTTGGTAGAAAGTGCCGAAAAGGCAGCACAACTTGAGGATATAAAAGAAGCATCGGAAATAATAAAAGCTATTCGCCCGATAATAGATTCTATTTTTACCGATGAATATAATGCTGCACTTGAAGCATTTATTGAGGAGGGGAATGAGAAAGATGATTTTGAGTATAAAGAAAACGAGCTTAAGCAAAAGTTTTATGATGCTCATAAAACAATTCAGGCAAAACGTGCTGAATATAGACAACGTGCTGAGAATGAAAAGCAAAAAAACCTTATTGCCAAGCGGGAAATCTTAGAAAAACTTAAGGTGTTAACTGAAAGTGATGAGACGGAGAATAGCCTTGAGGAAGTAAAAGAACTACAACGTGAGTGGAAAAAGATTCGGGTGGTTCCTCAAGAGTTTGTGCAAGAACTTTGGGACAGCTACAGGTTTTATTTGGATAAGTTTTATGATAATGTATCTATAAACTACGAACTAAAAGACCTTGACCGCAAAAAGAACCTTGAAAACAAAATAGAGCTTTGCAAAAAAGTAAGTGAACTTGAAGAAGAGAAATCAATAAAGAAGGCTCTGATATTACTGAATAAATACCACGAAGAGTGGAAAAATACAGGACCCGTACCCAAAGAGTTTAACGAGGAGATATGGAAGCGTTTTAAAGATGCTTCAGACCAGATATACGAGCAAAAGAAACAAGAAATTGAGAAACTACAAGAAATTCGCAAGCAAAATTATGAGCTGAAAAAAGCTATTTGTGAGCGAATGGAAGTACTAACCAGTACTAAGCCAAACAAGCCCAAAGAGTGGATTAATATGACCAAACAGGTTAATGACTTGTTTGAAGAGTGGCGTAAGGTTGGTAAAGTACCCCGTGAACATAACGATAGCATTTGGGGAAGGTTTAGAGAGTTAAGAACTAGTTTCTTTAATGAAAAGAATGCTTTTTTTAAGGTGTTAAATGCTGAGAAGGCAGAAAGCCTGAAAAAGAAAACAGAAATATGCGAGCGTGCCGAGGCTTTGCAAGATAGTGAAGACTGGCAAAAAACTGCCAACCAGCTAAAAGCCATGCAAGCAGAATGGAAGAAAATTGGACCTGTACCTGAAAAAGTATCCGATGCTATTTGGAAACGCTTTAGAGCCGCTTGCGATACCTTTTTTAACAAAAAAGAAGAGCAGTTTAAAAGCCAGAAAGAAGAGCAGTTACAGAACTTAGAAAAGAAAAAAGAGCTTATTGCTAAATTAGAAGCTTTACTAAATAGTGAAGGTGAAACAGAAGCAGTGTTTAGCGAAGTGAAGCAGTTGCAGCAAGAGTGGAGCAAGATAGGTTTTGTACCTTTTTCAAATAAAAAGGAAATCCAGGCAAAGTTTAGCGATGCTATGGATAAGCTTTACAAAAAGCTGAAGCGTAACCCTGAGGAAATGAGTGAGGCTAGGCTTAAAGACCACTACGAAGAAATTTCAAAACTGCCTAACTTTAAGGGTAAACTAAAAGATGAGGAGCGCAAGGTTCGTGATAAGATTAGGTTTTTGCGTAATGATGTTGAAACCCTAGAGAATAATATGGGCTTTTTTAAACAAGGAAACTCCAAAGGCAATAATCCTTTTGCAAAACAAGTTGAAGAAAAAATTAAAAAAGCTAACGGACAACTTGAACGACTTGAGCGCGAGCTAAAAGTGATTCGTACTTATGCCCAAACAGCTAATTAGTAGTTGTGGTCCGCATAATTTTTAAATACTTACAATATCTATTTTCATCGGTTGGTCCTCATGGGGTTCACTCGCCTTTTGTTTATCACTTATTAACCCAAGTAATAAACGATAAAACTAAATATCCTATTTACAAAAAAGTTGAGCAACTTAGAAGGGAGTTGTTGAACAATCAACAGCAATTAACTCTTCAAGATTTTGGCGCAGGTGGTGAGCATAATGCTGAATATAAACGAAGCATTGCTAAAATTGCAAAAACATCAGCTAAGCCTGCTAAGTATGCACAACTGTTGTATCGTTTGTGCCAATACCACAAACCCCAATACATGCTGGAGTTAGGTACATCGTTAGGTATAAGCACAGCTTATCAGGCAATAGGGGCTAATAGAGAAAATAATATAGAGTTTCTTACACTTGAAGGAAGTGAGCAGGTTGCTAAACAAGCCCAAAAGAATTTTGAAACACTGGGTATTGAAGAAAGTATACTAATAGGAGTAGGAAATTTTGATGAGACTTTAGAAAAATACTTATCAAAATTTAAACAGTTGGATTATGTTTTTTTTGATGGAAACCACAGGTACCAACCAACTATTAACTACTTTAACAAATGTTTACCCTTAGCACACGAAGGTTCTTTATTTATTTTTGACGACATCCGTTGGAGTAAAGAGATGGAGAAAGCATGGGAAGAAATAAAAACCCACCCGCAGGTAACCGTTACTATTGATTTGTTTTTTATAGGGTTAGTTTACTTTAAAAAAGACCAAACTAAACAACATTTTCAGCTTCGTTTCTAAACAAAAATGCCCCGACAGTATCGAGGCATTTCATTATATAATCAACAATAAATTATAGTATTAGCATTGCATCGCCATAGCATAAAAAGCGATACTTTTCTTTAATAGCTTCTTGGTAAGCCTCTTGCAAAAAATCATAATCAGCAAAAGCAGCTGCTTGCATCATTAAAGTAGATTGGGCAGGGTGCAAGTTGGTAATAAATGCATTTGTGATTTTAAAATCATAAGGAGGAAAAATAAACTTATCCGTCCAACCCTCAGATGCATTTAATCTATCCATTGATGATACTGATGATTGCAGTGCACGCATAACTGATGAACCAACAGCTACAATACGTTTTTTCTCGTCAATAGCGTTATTTACAATATCGGCAGTTCTTTCAGGAATTGCATAGTTTTCGCTATCCATTTTGTGCTTGGTAAGGTCTTCTACCTCAACATCTCTAAAAGTTCCAAGCCCGATATGCAGAGTTATATCAGTAAACTTGATGCCTTTAATCTCCATACGCATCATTAATTCGCGCGAGAAGTGTAAACCCGCAGTTGGAGGGGCAACCGCACCTTCTTTAGTAGCAAAAATGGTTTGGTAGCGTTCTTTATCTTCTTCGGTAGCTTCACGGTTGATATATTTAGGAATTGGAGTTTCACCCAATTTTTCAATCAAACTACGGAATTCTTCATTAGATCCGTCAAAAAGAAAACGGATTGTACGTCCACGCGATGTAGTATTGTCAACTACTTCAGCCACTAAATCGTCGTTTCCAAAATATAATTTATTACCTACACGTATTTTCCGGGCAGGGTCTACTAAAACATCCCATAAGCGCAATTCATTGTTTAATTCGCGAAGCATAAATACTTCAATTTTTGCACCTGTTTTCTCTTTGTTTCCATATAAACGTGCAGGGAAAACCTTTGTGTTGTTTAATACAAAAACATCGTCTTCATCAAAAATATCAAGTATATCTTTAAACTGTTTGTGCTCAATAGTTTGGTCTTTTCTGTTTAAAACCATTAAGCGAGAGTCGTCTCTGTTATAGGTTGGATTTTGTGCAATAGAGGCTTCGGGTAGGTTGTACTTAAATTGCGATAACTTCATCTACTCTTTGTATTTTTTGTGAGTTTTATTGTCTTTAAAAAGGGTGTAACACACCCAAAATTAAAGCCCGCAAATATAGTTTTTTGAATTAGCAATAGCAATTCGAAATTTGGCTAATTGGTTTTCTTTTTATCGCTCGACAATTAGAGGGTCTTCATCGATACTATTATAAGGTATTAGCAGTATTTTATTTTCCTTTGCTTTACATGAAAAGTATAGGTCTGTATTTAAGGTTGTTTGTAGAAAGCGCAGTTTTTGCCGTGCAGGCTCTTATGCTAAATAAACTTAGGTCTTTTCTTTCTATCCTGGGTATTACCATAGGCATTTTTGCCATTATCATGGTGCTTTCTATTACCAACTCTCTGGAAAAGAATATAAAAGACAGCCTTAACTCATTGGGAACCGATGTTATTTACATACAAAAATGGCCTTGGGGTGCTGATGATAAAGGAGAGTATAAATGGTGGAAATACATGAACCGCCCTGTACCACAGGTAAAAGAACTAAAAGGCTTGCAGAAAGTGTTTGAAGGCACAAATACTATTAAAGGTATGGCTTATATGTACACCACAGGGGGTAAAACCATGAAATATTATGATAATAATGTTTCTAATGTGGCTGTATTTGGAGTCTCGCATGATTACTATAAGATTAACAATTTAGACTTAGCTTACGGGCGTTACTTTTCTGATTTTGAATCGAAAAGTGGTGTTGCTACAGTGGTTATTGGGCATAATATTTTTGAGGGACTTTTTAATGAGAATGAAGACCCTGTGGGTAGGGTAGTTCAGTTAATGGGGCGCAAGGTGAGAATAGTAGGTGTATTTGCCAAGCAAGGGGAGAGTATTATAAATATTGGGATGGATGATAAAGTGGTTGTTCCTATAAACTGGCTGCAAAAAGTAATGTCTATCCATACCAATAGGGGAGATAAGATGATAATGGTTAGGGCAAGTGAGAATGCGTCAATTGATGAACTGGAGAATGAGCTGAAAGGAAAAATGCGTTCTGTAAGGCATTTACGTCCTAGTGAGGATGATAATTTTGCACTAAACCGTATTACTATGGTTTCAAAAGAAGTAGACCAGGTGTTTGGTGCAGTAAATATTGGTGGTTTTATAATTGGTATATTCTCGGTTTTGGTAGGTGGCTTTGGAATAGCCAATATTATGTTTGTTAGTGTAAAAGAGCGTACCAATCAAATAGGTATCCAAAAATCTTTAGGAGCACACAATAGTTTTATTTTAATACAGTTTTTAACAGAGGCGATAGTACTTTGCCTTATAGGCGGACTTATTGGAGTATTAATAGTGTTGGGGTTAACCTCACTGGCAAGCCAATTTGTCGATTTTAAATTATACCTCTCTTTTACAAACTTTCTGTTTGGTACCGGTATGTCTGTAGTTATCGGAATTATATCAGGCTTTGTACCTGCTTTGCAAGCGGCACGTCTAGACCCTGTAGAAGCTATACGAACAAAAGTTTAGTTTTTAGTTTATGGTTTACAGTTATTTTTTTAAGAAATTAGTCTTAAAGCAACTTAAGACTTTAAACTGAAAACAGAAGACTAACAAATTACCCAATCATGATATGTGAATTAGGATACTTATAAGCATTGGTGCCTACTTCGCTACTTAATGCAAAGGCAAGTGTTAAAATACCAACTCTACCCACAAACATGCTTATTATCAATATTACTTTGCTTGCATCAGAGAGTTGAGCCGTAATACCTGTACTTAATCCTACAGTTGCAAAAGCTGACACTTCCTCAAATAAAATATTCATTATAGGTATATGCGGTTCAATCAAGCTTAAAATAAAAGTGCATATAAAAACAAAAGTAGCTGAGAAGACAAATATTGCAAATGCTTTATATATCAAATCGTGTGAGATGGTTCTTCTACCAAAAGAGATAAGTTTTCTGCCCCTTATAATTCCCCACATAGCAGCAAAAATTACAACAAAAGTGCTGGTTTTAATCCCCCCGCCTGTAGAACCTGATGAAGCACCTATAAACATTAAAAAGATAAATATTATTAATGCAGGTATACCCAACGAACCAATATCAACGGTATTAAAACCTGCAGTACGTGTTACTACCGATTGAAAAACAGCTGTTACAGCAGCCGGGAAAGTGTCAATACCTTTAAGTACGCCATTCTTTTCCAACGCATAAAATACTACCCCACCAAATATGATTAATACGATGCTGCTGTAAAATGCTATTTGGGTACTAAGTTTCCATTTCTTCCAAGGTTTTCTTAATCGGTCTTTAAGGTGTTTAAACTCAAACATATCTCGCATGGCAGGAAAACCCAACGACCCGAAAAATATAATAAGTGCAAATGCAAAGTGCAGAATATACTTATTGCCAATACCTTCTTCCATAAGGCCATTGGTAAACAAAGAAAAACCGGCATTACAAAATGCTGAAATAGCATGAAAAATAGAGAAGAAAACTTTGCCCCCATCTGCAAACTCATAATCACCCCAAAGCATATAAATTACGAATGCTGATGCAGCTTCAATACTTATGGTATATACAAAAACCTTACGCAACAAACCGTAAGAACCTGATAGCGAATCACTATCGAAAATTTGTTGTATTGCAAATTGATGTTTTACCCCTACACCTTTTTTATAAAAAGTAGCGAAGAAAGTAGCAAATGATATAATACCTAAGCCACCAATTTGTATGAGGAAGAGAATAAGTACATGCCCTTTGAAGTTGAAAAAGGTAGCAGTATCAACAACAATTAAACCCGTAACACATGATGCACTTGCCGAAGTAAACAAAGCATCAATAAAGCGCATACTTTCACCTTCAGTAGTTATGGCTGGTAAACTAAATAAACCTGTGCCAATAGCTATTAATAATAGAAATGACAGAACAAAAAGCCCTCCCGGTTTTATGGGAAGCTTACCCAGGTTTCTTGCTGATTTTATTGTTTCAATGGCTACCAGCAGTATCAGAAAAAACTGGATAAAGAAAGCATAACGCGTGCTTAGCGGGTCAATTTCTAAATAAGAAAATAACTCACCAATTATGGGAAACTTGAAGATATACAAGCTAATTACATCATAGAGGATTAATAGCAGTAGTGCCGCTTCAAACCAAGTTTGCCTTAAAAAAGCCTTTCTATCCGGCTCATAAATAAGCTTGGCTATATAGTTAACTATAAATACCCCGAAAAAAACCTTGTTTACTGAAAGAAGAAAGTCTAGAGTGTCTTGGTCATGAGGGAAACCATGGTAGTATACTGTAGTGCCAATGGCTAAAAGAGATACCAGAAAAAGTAGCACCTTTAGTACTTTTTGTACAGGTACTCTACTTTCTATTATAAAACTATTAAAGCGTTCTTTTACCATAAGGTAAAATTAGTTGTATAGCCTTTGGGCTTCTCTTAGCAAATTCTGCTTCACAATGGGTACAACACCCACCTTCTCACAAACCAACCCACCTGCAATATTCGATAAAAATGCGATTAATTGCATATCACTTTTCAACGCCAAGCATAAAGCTGCTACACTCACTACAGTATCACCCGCTCCACTAACATCGGCAATATTGCGTATATGTGCGGGTTGGTGGTGGTAGGTAGTGTGGTCTGTAATCATTACACCTAATTCGCTAAGGGTAACCATTACCATTGGGTTGTTTAAAAGTTCTTTTAGCTCCCTAATAGCTTTTTTAAGGTTATCAAAATCTTTAAGGTTCTCATCTGTCTTAAGTCCTTCTTTAATTTCTTTAAGATTAGGTTTAAACAGTGTAGCCTTTTTATAGTGGGTAAAGTTGAGTTTTTTAGGGTCAACTATAGTTGGGATATTATGTTGATTAGCTAGTGAGATAATTGCTTCTATATTTTCAGCAGTTAGCACACCTTTATCGTAATCCTCAAAAATTACTACATCAATTTCGGGTAATAGCTTTTCTATTGAAGAAACCAGATTAGCACTTTCTGTTTTATTAATAGGACGGGTAATCTCCTCATCAACACGTAGCATTTGCACATTATTACCCATTACACGGGTTTTAACGGTAGTTATTCTATCGCTTGATGTAACAATTCCTTCACAGTTTACACCTGCTTCCTCAAAAAGTTGGGTAATCTCTTTTCCTCCTTTGTCATTGCCTATAACAGAGCAGATATAAGGTTGTGCTCCAAGTGATTTTACGTTTAAAGCGACATTTGCGGCGCCACCTAAGCGGTTCTCTTTCTCACCAACAGAAACTACAGGTACAGGAGCCTCAGGAGATATCCGGTCAACCTTACCTACTATATAGGCATCTATCATTACATCGCCTACAATAAGAACTTTTAGGCGATTAAAGTCTTCAAACAGTTGATTAAAATCTACACTCATTTTAGTTGAGCCAAAGTTTTTTTCATGCGGACAAATGCTTCCTTCAAATCTTCTGTGCTTGCCGCATACGAAATACGTATATAATTTGGGCTGCCGAAAGCTGCACCTGTTACGGTAGTTACATGGGCATTCTCTAAAATATACATAGTTAAATCCTCAGCATTATTAATGGTGGTAGTACCATCAGATTTACCAAAATAACTACTCACATCAGGAAATAAATAAAATGCTCCCTGTGGTACATTAAACTCAAACCCATCAATTTCTTTTGCCAACTCTAACACCAAATCGCGACGCTCTAAAAATGTCTCACACATTTTCTTTGTCGGTTCAAGAGACTCAGTTAAAGCAGCAATTGCCGCACGTTGAGAAATAGAACTTGTACCTGAAGTAAACTGCCCTTGTAATTTTTCACAAGCTTTTGCTATGGGTAACGGTGCGGCTATATAGCCTAGTCTCCAACCAGTCATAGCAAAACCTTTAGATACACCGTTAACTACTACAACTCTATCTTTCAAAAAATCAAATTGTGCTATGGTTTCATGCTTAGCAACGTAATTTATATGCTCGTAAATCTCATCACTAACCACTATTATTTGTTTGTGTTTGGCAATTACTTTTGCAATAGCCTCCAATTCATTTTTACTATAAACACTACCACTAGGGTTACAGGGCGATGAAAATATCATCAGTCTTGTTTTGCTAGTGATATGTTCTTCTACTTGTTCAGGAGTAACTTTAAATTCTTGTTCAATTCCTGTATGAATTAATATCGGTTTACCACCTGCAAACTCTACCATTGATGAATAACTTACCCAAAACGGAGCAGGTATTATAACCTCATCACCGGGGTTAATGGTAGAAAGCACCACATTCATTAGTGATTGCTTAGCGCCGGTAGAAACTACAATCTGTTCCGGTGTATAACTTAAATTATTATCTCGGCTGAGTTTGGAACACACCGCCTGGCGAAGGTCTAAAAAACCTGTAACAGGGGTGTAGTGCGTATAATTATCGTCTATAGCCTGCTTGGCTGCTTCTTTTATATGTGTTGGTGTATCAAAATCAGGTTCGCCCAAACTAAGGCTAATAACCTTATGCCCTTGAGCAGCAATTTCGCGACCCAATTTTGCCATACCCAATGTTTGAGATTCTGCAAATGAGTTTACCCTATTGGCTATTTGTATTTCCATTGGCTATACTAAAGTGCGAATATATAGAATTTAAGAGCTTTAGGAGGTTTGAGTAGGATTTTTATTAGATAAGATTTTTTCTTCTATTCATGAATAAAGAACTCTTCTATTACTATGCTCATACCCAGTTCATCATCTCTAAAACTTGCAGTTAGGTTTTTGAAAACAAATCCATTTATAGTTTCAGTTCTTTCGTTATTTAATAAAGTAAAACTACCTTCTTTAACTTTAAAAGAGTTTTTTGATAGCTGAGTGTTTGAGTCTAAAGCATGAATTACAATAATTATGGAATCTTTATTTATTAATATCGTTTGATGCCAAATAGTATCTTTTCTACTATCTAACGAAGTGAATATATAAGACCGGTAATTGCCAATAGTATCAACTTTTTGGTATGCAGGTGGGTGAATGCTTAATACCGGCTTTTTAGTAATAAGTGGTTTAAACATTTCAATAGTATAACCCAATAAAGAAGTATCTCCATGTTTTCCATGCCCGGGAACTACCGTTTTTGCATTAGGATACGCTACTTTTACTTTCTCAATGGTAGTACTCCATTCCCCTAAATGCGCATCAGCAATATTGCCTACCCAACCCCCTTTACCTTTCACTCCGCAGCTACCAAAAAGTATTTTTTCATCAGGAAGCCATACTACAATATCATCTGCTGAGTGACTTGGACCAAAATATCTGGCAATAATTTTCCTATCACCCAATGGAAAGACCAGTGAATCAGAGAAGGTATTTTTCGGAACATCTAAACCTTTCTCTTTAGCTATTTTTTTAGTAAGTGTGTAAGCGTATGTAGGGATACTCTTTTCATGTAGTATATCAATACCTTCCATGGCATCGGTATGCCAGTGGTCTACTATGCAGGCTTTAACTTCAGCTTTTAAACTATTAGTAATCCAATCAAGAAGTTCTTTTGTAGCATCATCAGTAGATGGGGTAGAGATGATTACAGCTTCTTTATTAACTACATATATTACCCCGTTGCTATAATCAGCAGTATGGATATATGTATTGGTATTTAGTTGAGTAAGAGATAGTTTTTCAGAAACCTTAATAGTTCTTTGCTGGCTAAAGCATAGTGTGGTACATAAAAGTAAGATATAGAAAAACAGGTGCTTAACCATTACACAAATATAGTAATAGCTACTCCCTTTTCGCAGGGAATAAATATATCCATATTATTCGCGATAGCTTAAAGTTAAACTTACTGGTTAGTATAATGCCTAGCACAATAAGTCCAATCATAGTATTATCAAGCGTGGTATTAAAAAGCACTTTAGAGGCAACTATAAAAGCTATAATCTCAGCTACTAAAAGAGCATAACTAACAAACATTGCTCCCCAAAAAAAGCCGACTTCTTTTTCATACTTAAGGTTACAATTACTACAATGGCTGTGCATTTTGGGTAATCTTAAATTGAAAAAACCTGATTTTATAAAAATATCTCCTTTGCCACATGATGGACATTTATTGGTGAATATACCTTTAATAGTATTCATAATTATACTCGTTAATTACTAAGCACAAAGGTACTTTGCTGCTAAAGTTTTATCACTAGCTTATATTCTCATAAAATAGTACTAAAAAGACATATTTTTGTTTTGGTATGGAAGATAAGAAGCTGCCTATATACAAAATTGAAAACTTTGAGTTTTATAATAAATCCTTTTACAGTAGCGATTTAAAGACTCATATTAAGAAACACGGCTTTATTCATCATCCCCATAAACATAATTTTTATCTGACAGTATTATTTACCCAAGGTAGCGGGGTACATGAGATTGACTTTGTAACCTATCCTGTTGAAAGTGGTGCTTTGTTTTTCCTTAAACCTCAACAGGTACACCGATGGACATTGACTGAAGATACTGATGGTTTTATATTCTTTCATACCCGTGAGTTTTATGATATTACTTACCTAGATAAACGCATTACAGATTTTGAATTTTTTTCTTATGGAGGGGTAACGCCTTTTATACAATTAAGAGGTAATATTTATAACGAAGCAGTTAAAATTTTTCAGAGAATAGAATCTCATTATAATACTACTGATAGCCAAAATAAGTACGAGACAATAAGCACATTGTGCAACTTGCTTTACCTTGATATTGAAAGGGAGTATGGTAAAGAAACAAATAACTCTAACGAAGGCTCAAGGTTATATCAAACAAAAATTAGAACGCTAACTAAATTAATAGCAACTAATTATAGAGAACTACACTACCCTAAAGAATATGCTGCTTTAATGAATACCAGTGTGAAACACCTTAATAGAATTTGCAATACACTGGCTAACAAAACTACCAATCAGTTAATAGCAGAAAGAATAACATTAGAGGCAAAGCGTATATTAGCTTATTCTGATAATCCTATTAAACAAATAGCAGAAGATTTAGGCTTTAACGACCCTGCTTATTTTATTCGTTTCTTTAAAAAGAATACGGGGCAAACACCTTACATATTCTCTAAACAATTACGAGAGAATACAGTTAAAAATGATAAAGACTTATAGAGTTGAAAGACAGAAAGGCATATTTTAACGACTTTTTAGAAACACTTTTTTAGTTTTTAAGCCATATTGTCTTTTTAATATATTGGTAATCAGTATAATAAAGCCAAAACGGCAGTTTTTTAAGATGGTAAACCTTTTGATAAATAGAAAGTGCTTATGAACTTAAATAATTTTACAATAAAATCGCAAGAGGCCATACAGATGGCGCAACAACTTGCTGTTGAAAATCAACATCAAGGTATAGATACTTCTCATATTCTTAAAGGTTTATTGCAAACTGATGAGAGTGTGTTCGACTTTCTTTTTAAGAAACTACACGTAAATAAAGATAGAATTGCTGATGTGGTAGACGCTACATTAAACAGTTTGCCAAAAGTAAGTGGTTCCGGCAATCAGTTTTTAACAGGTGATGCTAATACAGCTATAGTAAAGGCGCAAAGTATTGCCCGTGATAGTGGTGATGAGTTTGTTTCTGTAGAGCATGTGTTGCAAGGCTTATTGGCTGGTAAAGACAAAACTGCCCAAATGCTTAAAGATGCAGGCGTACAGAAAAAAGAACTGGAGAAAGCCATAGCAGAGCTTCGTGGAGGGCAAAAGGTAACCAGTCAAAGTGCAGAAGAGCAATATAATGCTTTAAATAAGTACGCTAAAAACCTTAATGAGTTAGCCCAAAAAGGAAAACTCGACCCTGTAATCGGTCGTGATGAGGAAATACGCCGAGTATTACAAATACTATCACGTAGAACCAAAAATAACCCAGTTTTAATTGGTGAGCCTGGTGTAGGTAAAACTGCTATTGCTGAGGGGTTAGCCCATCGTGTAATTAATGGTGATGTTCCTGAAAATTTAAAGAGCAAAAAGATATTTTCTTTAGATATGGGAGCCTTAATAGCGGGAGCGAAGTACAAAGGAGAATTCGAAGAACGCCTAAAAGCTGTAGTAAAAGAGGTAATAAATAGCGATGGACATATAGTACTGTTTATAGATGAGATACATACTCTGGTTGGAGCAGGCGGAGGTGGGGAAGGTGCTATGGATGCAGCTAATATTCTAAAACCCGCTTTAGCAAGAGGAGAACTTAGGGCAATTGGAGCAACTACCTTAGATGAGTATCAAAAATATGTAGAGAAAGACAAAGCTTTAGAGCGTCGTTTCCAAAAAGTGGTGGTAGATGAGCCTGATACCCAAGATGCCATTTCTATACTTCGTGGATTGAAAGAACGTTACGAAGTTCACCATAAAGTACGCATAAAAGATGAGGCAATTATTGCTGCTGTTGAGATGTCTCAGCGCTATATTGCTGATAGGTTCTTGCCTGATAAAGCTATTGACTTAGTTGATGAGTCGGCGGCTCGTTTGCGTATGGAGATTGATAGTGTACCCGAAGAGTTAGACATTATAGAGCGTGATATAATGGGCTTAGAAATTGAACGTGAAGCCCTAAAACGTGAAAAAGATAATAGCCGTTTAGCGACACTAAATGAAGAGATTGCCAACCTTAGCGATAAACGTAGTGAGTTGCGTGCACGCTGGCAAGCAGAAAAAGAAGTAGTTGAAGGCATACAGCAAAAGAAAGAAGAGATAGAAAACCTAAAGCAGGAGGCAGAGCAAGCTGAACGTGCGGGAGACTATGGGAAAGTAGCAGAAATACGCTACGGTAAAGTAAAAGAAGCCGAGCAAAAACTTACAGAACTAAATACCCAACTGCACGAAACCCAAGAAGGTAGCCGTATGGTGAAAGAGGAGGTTGATGCAGAAGATATAGCTGCCATTGTTAGCCGTTGGACGGGAGTACCCGTAACCCGTATGTTACAAAGTGAGCGTGAAAAACTACTGAATTTAGAAGATGAGCTACACAAACGTGTTGTAGGGCAGGAGGAAGCCATTGGGGCTATTTCTGATGCAGTACGCCGAAGCCGCGCGGGCTTGCAAGACCCTAAACGACCCATCGGTTCGTTTATATTTTTAGGAACCACAGGGGTAGGTAAAACCGAGTTAGCAAGAGCCTTAGCAGAATATCTTTTCGACCAAGAGAATGCTATGGTGCGTATAGATATGAGCGAGTACCAAGAGAAACATACAGTTTCAAGATTGGTTGGAGCGCCTCCGGGATATGTGGGCTATGATGAAGGTGGACAGTTAACTGAAGCTGTACGTCGTCGTCCCTATAGTGTTATATTATTAGATGAGATTGAGAAAGCTCACCCTGATGTATTTAATATTTTACTCCAAGTATTAGATGATGGACGATTAACCGACAACAAAGGGCGTACTGCCAACTTTAAAAATACTATTGTAATAATGACTAGTAATATCGGTTCGCACATTATACAAGAGAATTTTGAAAACATGACGGATGAAGATAGCGAGGCAATAGAAGCAAAAACTAAAAACCAAGTGTTTGAGGTGCTGAAAAAATCTATCCGTCCTGAGTTTTTGAATAGGATAGATGAAACTATAATGTTTACTCCTCTTACCCGTGAGAATATTAGAGGGATTGTAGATTTACAGTTTGCGAATCTACAAGAAATGTTAGGTGAACAAAACATATACATTACTGCTACAGATGAAGCATTAGATTGGTTGGCACAATTGGGTTACGACCCACAATTTGGGGCTCGTCCGTTAAAAAGAGTGATGCAGAAAAAAGTACTCAATGAGTTATCTAAACAAATACTGGCAGGCAAAATTGCCAACGATAGTCATATAGTATTAGATATGTTTGATAATCAGTTTGTATTTAGAAATGAAGTAGCTGTAGAAGAAGAAGCCTAAGAAAATTTGTAAATGTGCAAATATGCGAAAATATAGCGGGTTGTCATTCTGAGCGGAGTCGAAGAATGGGAGCTAAGGGAAATAAATAATAAAGAACCCCATTTTGTAGAAATGTAAATTCGGATTAGTTTTTTAGTATTTCTTTTTGAACAAAATCTAATAGTTCTTTAACTCTCGAAACAGGCTCTACTACTCCAATACCGATTGATTCATAAGATAATAGTTTTTCTCCCTTAGTAGAAATTACTGGACGTTTACTTAAACTCCAATATGGGGTAACATCACTGAATCTTCTTTGACTGACAATACCCAAAAATGATATACTATTTCCACCTAAAGTCTTATTTCCATATTTATCCATTAAGCCTATAGTTCTAAATACTGGTCCTCCACTATTACCTGGGAAAATGTTACAATCAATTAAAATTTTTGATTTTAAAGGGGAATGTGGAGAAAGCCAGGCAATTATTCCAGAGCGAGTTAGTGCTTTATTACTGAACTCTAAGCCTACTGCTCCTGGGTAACCAAATACTAATATTGGAGCACCTTCAAAGATTTCATTTGATGAGGAAAACATACTATTAGGGAGAATAGGCATAGATTTATGGTTCTCAAAATCAGAAATATTCAAAACTGAGAAATGGGTTATTGGTAGACAAGCTAAGTCTATGTCACTGTTAGGATGCTTATACCAGTATGTTTCATTTGAGTCTGATAATTTAATTTCAATACCAAAATACTCATCAATTCGTCGCTCATTAGCCCATGAAAATTTAATTCTAATACGATTTGGGGTCCATTTTTGCGAACTATCTTCAAACACATGTTTAGCTGTTATAATACAAGGAATAATAAAGCTATCATTATAATTGATACCAAAAATTACTCCTGTTCCTATATTCAGATAAATAGGCTGTTTTTTGATTGTATCAACAATTCCAATAGAGATTGTTGACTTTTGCCACTCTTCAATCCAAGATTTTTTTTGAGAAAAAAGAGTAAGTGGTAAATAAATTATGAAGAGAATTATGATATAGTATTTGTGCATTTGATTAGTTTACTGTTTGACGAATATACTTATTTTTTACCTTTAGTAGGCTTTGGTTTCAAGCTACTTACATAGTCATAACTTTTCTTAAACCAAGGTAAAAGTTCTTCGGTGTTTTCCAGTAAAACCATAGGTACAAGCCCATACTCTTTCATTACAGCACCATAAGAAACAGGGTTTTCAGTATTATATTTCTCTAAAAACTCAGCGAGGTCCGTTTTAGAAAGTCGTATCCCTAATTTACCATCTTTATATATCGCAGAAGTCATGTGCCCATTAACAGAAGTATAAGGGTTGGCTGCTCCTTTACGTTTAAAATTGGGAATGCTTGCTATTAAGGCATCATACAATGCTAAAGTCTCTGGTGGATAATTGCTTCTTTCTTTTTTAGCCATAATTATCAAAGTTAAAAATCTTTGATGACTTCAAAACAGGCTAGCGAAAAAAGGCAATTTTCAACAATAGCTCGGTAACTATGGTGAAGTGATTAAAATGGCTTTAATACTAAGCTTTGTAGCAAATAATTATTTAAGTGTGAAGCTAACTTTATTAGTATTGGAGTTTACAACAAATTTAGCATCTTTAAAATCAGGTGCACTGGTTAGCCCCCTGGCGTTATTAGAGAACCCATACAATTCAGTAGGTACACCAAAAAAATTCTTGTCTAACTTACCGTTTCCATTCTCGTCATGGTAAGCAGCAATGGCATAGTCTCCATAAGGTAAGTTGGGTAATTTAATAATAACTGTTTTGCTGTTAACATCTACAACCTTTCCTAAATATACATTTCTTTCTGAAGCAAAGCCATTGGCTTTATTATAAATACCTAATTGTATAGTGCCTTTGGCATTTTTTAAACCTGTAATTTCAACTACAAGAGTTCCTTTTTTTTCAGGTGTGCCCATGCTTAAAAGAATTACGAGTGAAATTATTGTGTTTAACATACATAAATAACAATCATCCTATTTTTTTTGTTTGGAAAAAATTAATGATAATAATTTAGCTAACATTGTATTAATGTCTAATAACAACCCTACTTACCCAACAGAAGACTTATTAGTAGCTGCCATGAAACTGGGGAAGCAAGATGCATACTCGCAGTTATATGAACAGTACGCTGATACATTATATGGTGTGGTATGTAAAGTAGTGCGTAATGAAGATTTTGCTCCGGATGTTATGCAAGATAGTTTTGTGAAAATCTGGAAAAATATTACAAAATATGATGTAAGGAAATCTACCCTCTTTACGTGGATGCTTAATATTACTAGAAATACAGCTATAGATTTCATACGCTCTAAAAGTTATAGAGTTAGTAAGGAAAACCAAAATATAGATGATTCCGTAAATAGTATTGAAAGTCAAGCATCAATTACACCAAAAGAAAATTTAATTGGTATAAAAGATAAAGCCTTAAGTCTTGATGATAAATACAGTGTACTTATAGAAAAGCTCTATTTCGAGGGATATACTCAAGAAGAAGTTTCCAAAGAATTAGATATACCATTAGGTACGGTTAAAACCAGAGTTCGGAAGGCTATGGTTGATTTAAAGAAAATTTTAAAGTTTATATTATTGTGGATATTAACGAAATATTAGAAAGCGGATTATTAGAACTTTATGTTCTAGACCTTGCCACTGCTGATGAAGTTAAACAGGTTGAAGCATGGAGGTTACAATATCCACAAATTGATAGTGAGATAGCCAGTATTGAAAAAACTGTTGCAGCTTATGTGAAACAGTTTGATAAAACGCCACCTGCCGAATTAAAAGACAAAATTTTAGCTGAATTGGGTATTAATAAAGAAAATATACCACATAGAAGTAAATTAAAAACTACTGTAGTAATGTATGCCATGGTTGCCTCAGTGGCATTGCTTGTTGGAAGCGTAGTACTTAATATGTTTTTCTATAACAAATGGCAAACCAGTGAAAGTCAAGTTGCCCAGTTAGAAAGTGAGAGGCATAATATTTTAGCAGAAGCCGATTTACAAAAAGCTACTTTAGAAAGTCAAGCAAAAGACTTAAGCATTTTAAAACGCCCCGGACTTAAAGTAGTATCGTTAAATAGCGTTAATGTTAAAGGTGAAGAAAAGGTAACAGTATATTGGGATACTGATGAAAACGTAGTTTTTGTAAACGTAAATAACTTACCGGAATTACCTAGCGATAAACAATACCAACTTTGGGCTTTGGCAGATGGAACACCTGTTGATGCAGGTGTAATGGAGCTAGGTAGTGAAAATTTACAGCAACTTAAAAGTATTGATGATGCACAAGCGTTTGCTATAACTATTGAGAAGCGTGGTGGTGCTGAAAGCCCTACGTTAGACCAAATGGTTGTTATAGGAACGGTATAAGTAATTTCAATAGGAATATTGCTTTAAAGCCCCATCTTTTAAGGTGGGGCTTTTTTTATTAAGAAATTTTTTAAAAAATAAATCCAAGATAGTTTTCATGTCGTAGGTATGGATATATGATAAACATCAAAGACATGAAAAAACTAATTACTTTAACAACATTGCTATTGCTTATTACAACATTTGCAACAGCACAAACCAACGGAAAACTATTAATAACAGCAAAACTTTCAGGAGACCAGGAAGTACCCGCTGTTACTACTGATGCAACCGGTGTGGCAGGCTTAATGCTAAATGAGAACAGAGATAGCCTGTTTATAAACATTACAGTTGCAAAATTATCAGGCCCTATTACCGGTATTCATATTCATGAAGGAGGAAAAGGAGTTAATGGAGGGGTTAAAACCAACCTTACAACTGCTGTAAACGGTAACTTAATTTCAACGGTAATTACAGGAACAGATTTAACAAGTGAAATGATAGGTGGTTTGCTTACAGGCAAATATTATCTGAATGTTCACACGGCTGCAAATGCGAGTGGTGAAATTCGAGGACAATTAGAACTGGAGACTGACTGGGGATTTTTCGGGATGCTTGAAGGTGCACAAGAAGTACCACCTGTAAACACAAATGCTCAAGGTTGGATAGTAACCAGTTTAAGTAAAAATAAAGAAATGGTACATGTTTGGGCGGTGTTTAGAGGATTATCAGGAAATGCAAGTGCTGCTCATTTCCATAAAGCTGCTGTAGGTATGAATGGTGGAGTAGTTGCAGACCTATCTTCTCATATTTCAGGGAACACAATAGTAGCTACTATTCCCGCCACAACATTTGCCGATGATTTAATTGCAGGAAATATTTATTTAAATGTCCATACAGCGGCTAATCCGGGTGGCGAACTACGTGCACAGTTAATGATGAGTAATAATTTAAACTATGTATCGTGGTTGGATGGTGCACAAGAGGTACCCCCTGTTTCTGTTACGGGTAAAGGTGTAGCTCTTTTCTGGGTTAATGCTGCTATGGATTCTTTATGGTATAATGTGATAGTAGATTCAACCACAGGGGCAATTACCGCTGCACACTTGCACGAAGGCGCAAAAGGCTCAAATGGTGGTGTACTAGTAAACTTATCATCCGGCATTAACGGTAACTTAATTACAGGCGTTGCTACAGGTTTAACTAAGGCAAACCTTTCCAAAATAATGAAAAGTAATGTTTATATAAACGTTCATACAGCTGCCAATGCCAGTGGAGAGGTTCGCGGTCAGTTAATGCCGCTTGCAAGGACTGGATATACTGCTTTAATAAACGGACTTCAAGAGGTGCCAGTAGTGGTTACAACTGCAATGGGTAGTGGAATTGTATCTGTTGATGCTATGGAAACCAACGCACATTATATGTTTGTAGTAAACGGTTTAAGTGGGAATATTACCGGAGCACATTTTCATAATGCGGCAGTGGGAGCAAATGGTGGGGTTGTACACAATGTAACCTCATCGTTTTCGCAAAATGGTACCAGTGATGCGGCATTTAATTATTGGACGACCGGTTTTACTGCTGCTAACGCCAAACAATTTAGAGACGGTGAAATATATGTGAATATACACACCGCCGCAAATGCAAATGGAGAGATACGCGGACAAATTACTGGTGAAGGGTTTACGGTACCTAACACTACAAGCATATTTACTCCATCAGCTACTAAAACAATTTCAGCATACCCTAATCCGGCTATAAATACTGTTAATTTTCAGTTTAGTGAAGCAGAAAATGGTATTGCAAAAATTAATATAGTAGACATTCAGGGTAAAACGGTTTTATCGCAAACCACTGAATTATCCAATACTAATGAAATTTCTTTACCTGTTTCGGGATTAGAGCAAGGTGTATATATAATTAATATTGAAACTCTTAATGGCGTAAGTGTTTCTAAGTTTATTAAACAATAGTAGATTGTTTTTTTATAGTTTAGTTCTTGAACTAAAAGCTCTGCCATTGGCAGAGCTTTTTTATTTATCTGATACTCAGTAGATTTTAAAATAATGGTAAAAAATTTTAAATATTAGAAACTAAAAACTCAATTACTTCGTATGTATAGAGTAATAGCAAATATTAAAGCTATAAGAAGATATTTATGACTATACTAAACAACTATGAAAGAATTATTACCAATACGGAAACACATTACTGGCATACTGAGAGTGTAAAAGAAGATTTTAAGCCAATACTTAATTTATTAATTGTAACTGATACTCAAAACAATAGACCGAGTTTAAAAATAGAGGCGAATCATTTTTTTAGTAATAGAGAAAATTTCACACTTTTTTGGAAGACAAAAAGTCAAGAAAAAAAGGGTGAGCTGCATTACAGGAGAAATAATGCTATTGACGATTATCTTTTTGCTGTAGATATTGTTAAGTTTTTAAATCTTGAGTTTGATTTGGCTTTTTGTGGAATTCAATTATTTAATGAAAAAGAGGCAGACACATTTGTTGGCGTATTTGAAGATTATCATCAATTGATACAAATGGAATTGCAAGCCTAGAAAGATTTTAAATAAAAAAGCCTCATAAAATGAGGCTCATAATAATATAAAAATAAAGTTTGTTATATATATAAAACTGATTTTACAGCTTCTAAGCTTCTTGCAACCGTAGGGACAGTGGCATTTACTAAAGTACCTGCATAACTCATAGGCACATCTCTATTAGTGATGCGTATTACCGGAGCATCCATATAATCGAAAGCCCTGCGCTGAACGGTATAAGCTAACTCAGATGAAATAGAAGCTAAAGGCCACGCTTCTTCTATAACCACCATGCGGTTAGTTTTCTTTACTGATTCTATTAAAGTATCGTAATCAATAGGGCGCACAGAGCGCAAATCAATTACTTCAGCATTAATATCATCCTTAGCAAGCTCATTGGCAGTTTCATGTGCTACTTTCATCATCTTACCAAATGATACCAATGTAACGTCACTACCTTCTTTAGCTATATGGGCTTTGCCAATAGGCAATAAATATTCTTCTTCAGGTACTTCACCTTTATCACCATACATCAATTCGCTTTCCATAAAAATAACAGGGTCGTTATCACGGATTGATGTTTTTAATAAACCTTTGGCTTCATATGGGTTACTGGGTACAATTACTTTTAAGCCCGGGCAGTTGGCATACCAGTTTTCAAAATTTTGAGAGTGTTGTGCCGCTAATTGCCCTGCATTACCAGTTGGTCCTCTAAACACCATAGGTATTCCAAATTGCCCGCCACTCATATTCAACATTTTTGCAGCACTGTTTATCACTTGGTCAATAGCCACTAGCGAGAAATTGAAAGTCATAAACTCAATAATGGGGCGTATGCCATTCATGGCTGCACCTACACCAATACCTGCAAAGCCAAGCTCAGAAATGGGTGTATCAATAACCCTTTTTGCACCAAACTCGTCCAACATGCCTTGACTCACTTTATAAGCCCCGTTATATTCGGCAACCTCTTCACCCATTAAAAAAACGTCTTTATCACGACGCATTTCTTCATTCATGGCTTCACGCAGTGCCTCACGAAATTGAATTTCTCTCATTATTAAATTCTTTGTCGAAAGCGCAAAAATAAAATAAATAGCCCACTTTTATAGCGTATAAAAGCAGGCTAAAAATAAAACTTATAAAACCTTGTTTTTAAGGGTTTTGCTTCCAACGCTCGAGCTTAGGAATACCCATTGTGAATAGTGAAGCTAAAAAACCGGGGAATTTTTTCTCAGTTTTCAGATAGTTTTTTACAAAGTTTCGCATTTGGTTCACATCCCAATCAGGTTGTTTAAATGCCCCGTCTTCGTAACAATATGCACAATACATAGTGCTAATGCTTCCATCAGTCTCAGTACCGCCGCCATTAGGGCTTTGTTTCATGGGCATACTACAGCTTTGGCAATATTTATATTCTTTTTTCATAAGGTTATATTTTACACAAAAGTGATGGGCTTGCGTGTCAACCCTATGTCAGCAGAAAATGCTGTTTTTATTTTTTAGCCCTAATATTTTCAAATAAAGTAATATGTTGATAAAATCATTTATCAAATGAAACCCCTAGAACAATAATTATCTCAGGCATTCAGTTATAATTATAAAGAAAAAGTTTTAGCGATTTAAGTGTGCTACAGGCAACTTTTTTAAAAGTTATGGCGTTTAATAATATAAAGAGGGGAAGTTTGGCATTGCTTTTGGTTTTCATTTACCAAACAAGTGTTAAAGGTATAAATACCAAAAGAGTAGAAGTAAATTTCTACGGGCACACGGTTAAGATAGATTACGATAACAAATTAAATAATATACGATATGAAAGTGCTGTTGAACAATTTATTAAAAGCTTTGATGAAAAGAGCACTGGCTCGGACTATGTATCTTTAGTTAACCAGTTTCATCAAGCATCGCAAAATTTTGGATTGGATGATGTGGGCAAGATTTTACTTGTAAATGCTTTTACCAAAAAAGCATTTGCCCACCGCCCCCAAAATTTCAAAACCCTTATTGCATGGTACATTCTGTACCGAGACAGCATGGATGTAATGCTGTGCTATACCAAACGAAAATTTTCTTTATACGGAAGGCTGAATATTACTCCTTATGGCATAGGCTATATAAACAAAAGGGGAAAAATTTATACAGATTTGAGCTTTTCTACACAAAAACCTCAAAAGGGTAGGGTTACTGAATACAGACCTAAAAATTATAATAGCCAACCTAAGCGATTAATCCAGCTTAATACCAAAACTTACCCAAAGATTGATGCAATTAAGAAAAGGAAGGTTTTTTCATTTATTTATAATGAGAAACAATACCACTACAACGCAACTATAAATCAGTCGTTGATACAATACTTGAGGGATTTACCCGTGATTGAACTGGGGAACAGTTATGTAAGTATTGGGTTTTCAAAAAGTTTAAAAGAGTCACTTATCAATGGCTTGGGAAATACTATAAAAAGTATGGAAAAGCGTGATGCAATGGCTTTTCTTCTAAAGTTTGTTCAAAGTATACCCTATAAAACTGATGATGAGCAATGGGGGTATGAGCGTTATTCTTTTGGTGAGGAAACATTATTTAATGATTATGCAGATTGTGAAGACAAGGTAATTTTATATGCTACTTTATTAAAGGAACTTTTAAGTGTTGAATGTGTAGCTTTGGTTTATGAAAAAGATGAGCATGTGGCTATTGCATTGAAACTACCACAAAACAGTGCAAACTTTAGTTTTACTTATGGCGGGGAAAAGTATTTAACTGCGGAGCCTACCGGACAAGGTTTTGAATTGGGAAGGTTGGGCTTTGATGTTAAACGAGTAGATAATGTGGTTGATTTACACTAATTCTGTAACAAATTTTCAAAACTTTTGATGCTGGCAAACCACTTTTCAGGTTCTTTTTTTAGTAAAGACTGATGGCGTGCAGTTTCATAAACAACTTTTTGCTTTTGAGTAGGGATATTCTCAAAAATGGCATCAATTTCTTCTAATGAAACTCTTTTATCAAGCTTTCCTGCTTGCAAAAGCACAGGGCAGTTTATTTCTTTAGCATATTCTTTTGGCTTTAAATCAAAAGCATAAATGCCAGTTTCAACTCCTCCCCAAAAAGTGAGCATAGTACTTAAGGGTTGGGTAGGTAGTCCCATCATTTTCACGCGTCCTTCAACAGCTTCAAGCAAACTACCGAAGGGCTGCTCTAGTATTACACCATCAGGTTTCACGTATCCTTTATCAAAAGCACTGGTAATTGCAGCGGCACCCATAGAAGTGCCCCATAAAATTATTTTTTTATCGGTTTTTTGAGTTAAAAACTCATAAGCAAGTTTTACCTCTTCACTTTCTTTGTAGCCAATGGTTGTATAGTTAGCATCGCTATTGCCGTGACCTCTAAAATCAACCATTAGTACAGAGTACCCCATGTTGTAAAATGCTTTAGCTTCGGGAATAATAGCTGATTTTGATGTAACATGACCATGAAATAAGGCAACGCTCCCTTTCTCTTTGGGGTGTTTAGCATACCATGCCTCAATGGTAATAGCCTCTTTTTTGGTATACAAATAAACGGTTTCATGCTCAATACCTAAGCTGTCAACTGTTTTAGATTTCGGCACTTTTACACCAAATAATAGTGCCGAAGCTTTTTGACTTGTTGATAATTCTTCAGGACCTTTTGTGCGTTCTCCTTCACCGTAAAAGTGAGTTAACTTCCAAGCATGGAAAGCTGTTACTGCATTTACAAGAATAACCAGCAACAAAAGCAACCTAAGCAATAATCGTATTGTTCTCTTACTCAAAACGATATTATTTTAGTTCTTCAAAGTAACCTGTTTTTCTGTTTTTTCTAACATTATCCCAGTTAAAATATTTTCCGTTCATGGCTACATACACTCCATGTGGTAGAGACTGGGCGTATGCAAGTGCACTTCCCAAATTAAATAAACCATCGCTACTACCAAAAACAATAGGTATCATAGCTCCTGTAAGTACAATGGTTTTATCTTTTATATGTTGGGCTAATAAAGCTGCTGTTTCTACCATGGTATCAGTTCCGTGGTTTATAACTATCTGGTCTTCTTCGCAGCGTTGGCAACTTTCCAGTATTATTTTTCTATCACCTTCAGTCATTTCCAAACTATCTACCATCATTAAAGTGCGAACACTTATATCCAATCTGCTTCGTCCCATTTTTAACAGTTCACCAATCTTGCTATCCTTAAAGTGTAGCTGACCGGTAAGCTCGTTATACTCTTTATCAAAAGTTCCTCCGGTAACAAATATTCTTATTGCCATCTTTCTAATTTAGAATTTAGGGTTCGAGATTTCATAATTACTTCCTAGGTCCTTTAGGTTGTAGTGGACGTACTTCATAGTTTACGGTATGATAGTTATCAGGTGATTCAAGTATTTGTACCATAGCTGTAGCCACATCTTCAGGCATTAGCATATAATCATGCGGATTAATGTTTTCTGCATTTCTAAAAAAATCTGTTTTTACCGAACCCGGATATACACAGGTAACTTTTACCCTGAAATCTCTAACTTCTTTATATAGACTTTCTGTCATTCCCCGCACAGCAAATTTTGTCCCGCAATAGGCACCTACTTGCGGATAACCTTCCAGTCCTGCAGTTGAAGCAATATTTATAATATGCCCATACTCTTGCCTTTTCATTTGTGGCAATACCAACTTACATCCGTAAAAAGTACCGTTTACATTGGTATCATACATTTCATGCCACTGTTCAAGAGTTGTATCTTCAAGATAAGCAAAGTAACCTAAGCCGGCATTGTTTACCAGTATATGTATTTCAGTACCAAAATGTTCCTGCACTTTTTTTACTGATGTTTCAAAAACATCAAAGTTGCGAACATCAGTTTTAATAAAAATAAAGTTATCGTGGGTGTAATCAGGTTTAGTTTGTCCTAATCCGGCAACTTTACACCCTTTTTCAAGAAGCTGTAGCACAAGTGCTTTGCCAATGCCCTTACTCACACCTGTAACTATTGCTATTTTGTTTTGCAAATCCATTTGCTGCAATATTACTGTGAAATAGGGTAGAAATGAAATTATGCTTTTATTGCGCTAACTATGCGGTCTTTGCCTTGCATATCTTTATAAATAGTAGCGTTATTATAGCCTTTATCAGTAAGCAAATTTTTCACTTCATTCCCAAAAGCTTCATTTATTTCAAAATAAAGTAAGCCTCCATTGTTGAGACGTTTAAGGGAAAAATCAGCAATGGTTTTATAGTAGGTTAAGGGATTGTCATTACTTACAAATAAAGCTTCAATAGGTTCATAATCTAAAACATTAGCATGCATTAAGCTTTTTTCATTTTCAGTAACATATGGCGGGTTTGATACGATAATGTCAAGCTGTGTAAAAGTATCCCACCAGCTTTCATCAAAAATATCTCTTACTAAAAATTTATCTTTCTTATCAATTTTTAAATTTGATAAAGCATTTTGCTTGGCTGTATTTACTGCATTTTCTGATTTATCAATGGCAAATACACTTGCCTCAGGAATATTTTTTTTTAAGGTTACAGCAATACACCCGCTTCCTGTACCGATATCTAAAATTTTAGGTTGCTTTTTGTTATTCTGCTTAATAATAAGGTCTACAAGTTCTTCTGTTTCTCTTCTAGGAATAAGAACGCCTTGATTTACGGCAAACTTTAAGTTAAAAAAATAAGTAATACCTAATATGTATTGTATAGGTTCTTTTTTATATAGTCTAGATAGAATGCTATCCAATTGGGCATTAAGTTCATCATCTAAAACAAGGTCTTTTTTTGTTATGATTTCAGTGTTTGAAAGTTTTAACAACTCTTGAAATACTATGCTTGTAATGCTTTCGGCTTCATTTTTTGGATATATATTTTGCAATAACAGTGAAAACTGTGTTTTTTTCTGGAAAAGAGTCATGTTTGTGGGCAGACTGAGAATGATATTTAGATTTAATAGTTACAGGTGCTAAATATTTCCATATTTTGCAGGCAATTGAGCCAAAGGTAATAAATTCATACTTTTTTAAAAGCGGCAACGAGCTATTAATGAATATAACAGCAAAAAACAGTGATGAACTGTATATGCAAAGGTGTATACAACTAGCCGGTTTTGGAATGGGTGAGGTAAGTACAAATCCTTTGGTAGGGTGTGTAATAGTGCATAAAGGTATGATTGTGGGAGAGGGATACCACAAACAGTTTGGCGGTGCACATGCAGAGGTTAATGCAATTAACAGTATTGAAGATAAAAGTATATTGCCTGAATGTACTTTGTATGTAAATCTTGAGCCTTGTGCGCATTATGGAAAAACCCCACCCTGTGCAGATTTAATTGTTAAACACCGGTTGAAGCGTGTGGTTATTGGTACCATTGACACTTTTAGTGAGGTAGCAGGAAAAGGTGTAGAAAAGCTTAAACGTGCCAATATTGATGTACTTACAGGAATATTGGAGGAGGAATGCAGGCATATTAACAGAAGGTTTTTTTGTTACAATGAGCAAAAAAGACCTTATATAGTTTTGAAATGGGCACAAACAGCTGATGGGTTTATAGGGAGAAGTAGTAATAATGTTCACAAGAGTAAACGCATAAGTAATAGCTATACGGATATAAAAGTACACCAATGGCGTACTGAGGAAGATGCAATTTTAGTTGGAACCAATACAGCTTTACAAGATAACCCACTGCTAACCAGCCGTAATTGGCAAGGAAAAAACCCAATCAGGGTACTTATAGATTATGAGTTGAAGGTGCCTGAAACACATAATATTTATAATAATGAAGCCAAAACCATCGTTATCAACGCTAGGCAAAATGAAGAAAAAAGAAATATTATTTATGCTGAGGTTGAAGATAAGACAGTAAAAGCTATTTTAGCAGTGATGTTTGAGCATAAGATACAATCGGTGATTGTTGAGGGGGGTACCAAAGTATTACAAAGCTTTATTAATGAAGGATTGTGGGATGAGGCAAGGGTAATACAATCACCTATTTATTGGGAAGATGGTATTGAAGCACCTGTAATTTCAGGTGAAACTTTAAGTAAAGAAATAATTGAATCAGATAGTATACGTATAATCGTTTTTAAAACACAAAATAAATAAACCCGTTAGTCGATATATGAGTTTGGTGAAGCAAGCTTTTACTTCGGAATTACATGTTTTTAAGTTGCATTAATGTCTAAGTTACAATTTATAACAGAGTATTATGATTTGAATTTGCTTTATGAGCAAGTTGGGGAGAATGAAAGTTCTTTGCAACGGTTTATAGAGATTTTTTTAGAAACAGTTCCTGTTGATATGAAAAAGCTTGATGATGCTATCGAAAGTAAAGATATGGAGAAATCTAGAGCATCATCGCATAAAATGAAATCTTCATATATGTTAATGGGGGCAGAGTGGGCAAGAGATTTATGTTATGAAATAGAAACCATTTCTAAAAGCGGTGAAGAAACAGAAAAGCTCCCCGAAATATTCAAGGAGCTTTCTGATAAGTTTTCTAAAATGGTTGAACTTTTAAAAAGCTAGCTGTAACTTATTCTGTTGCAGCTGCTTCTTCATTCTCGCCTTTACTTTCTTCTGTATCAGCCTCATCCTCAGCTCCACTAGCAGCAGACCTGCTTGCTCTAGTAGTTACAACACTAACTATAGCGTTTGCAGCAGCATCAAGAAGCTCAAGGTTTTCAACGTTAATTTCACCTACTTTTACTGATTTACCCATTTCTACATGGTCTACATTCACCTCAATATCATCAGGCATATCAGCAATAAGTCCTTTTACTCTTAGTTTTTTGATTTTTACCATTAGCTTACCACCCGCACGAACCCCAGGAGAGTTACCTGTGATTCTAACAGGTATAGCTATAGATACCGGTTTGTCATCAAAAACTTCTAGAAAATCTACGTGATTAATTAAGTCACTTACAGGGTGAAACTGGATATCTTTTAATATCGATTTGTACTTTTTATCACCTACTTCAACCTGAACCAAATATGTATTTGGAGTGTATACCAGATTTTTAAAGTCATCACGGTAAACACTAAAGTTCACATGCTCTTTGCCACCATACAAAACACAAGGTACTTTACCTTCTTGTCTAAGTTGGCGGCTTGCTGATGTTCCTAAATCCGTTCTAGGTTCACCAATTAGTCTAATGGTTTTCATTTTTTATAATTAATTACTGTCGAAAAAACCGTGCAACGCCTTAAGCACAGTGTTTTTCTATCATATTAATCAACAGGCGTTTAAATTTTTAAGCCTGCAAATGTAGTGAAGACTGAATAGAATTACTAAACTTAAATAATGAACTTATTGAACCGTGCTCATTAATATTACGTATTGCCTCTGCAAACAAAGGAGCAGCTGAAAGAACTCTTATTTTAGGACTTTCGTATTTCAGAGGAATGGTATCACAAACGATAAGTTCGTCTAATACAGAATTGTTAATGTTATCGTATGCACTGCCTGAAAGAACAGGGTGGGTGCAAAATGCACGTACTGAGCTGGCACCTTTATCTTTCATCATTTTAGCAGCTTTGCACAGGGTATTTCCTGTATCTACCAAATCATCAACAATAACCACATCTGCACCTTCAACATCGCCAATTACAGTCATACTGGCAACTTCATTGGCACGCTTTCTTTCTTTATCGGCAACAACCAAATCACAGCCTAATATTTTTGCAAAATAACGGGCCCTTGCTGTTCCACCCATATCGGGAGCTGCAATGGTAAGTTTTGGTAGTTTTAGGCTATGAATAAAAGGTATAAATATTACTGAGGCATCTAAGTGGTCTACAGGAATATTGAAAAAACCCTGAATTTGTGGTGCATGTAAATCCATTGTCATTACACGGCTTACGCCCACAGCTTCAAGTATATCTGCAACCATTTTAGAGCCAATGGCTACTCGGGGCTTATCTTTTCTATCTTGGCGTGCTAACCCAAAATATGGAATAACAGCTATAATGTAGTGTGCTGATGCTCTTTTTGCAGCATCAATCATAAGCAACAATTCCATTAAGTTTTCGCTAGGGGCAAATGTAGATTGTATTAAAAAAACATCACACCCTCTAACCGACTCATTAAAATTAGGTTGCATTTCACCATCACTAAAACGCTGTATGGTAATATCACCTAAAGGTTGTTCTAAATGGTCTGAAATTTTCTGTGCAAAATAGTACGATGCAGTACCTGAAAAAAGCTTAACAGGGTTGCGGTTGTTTGATGCGGAACTCATGGTCTACAAAAGTAAGTAAACACAGTTTGCTATTTGTTGTGTGTTAATAAAATATTAAAAAGTAATTCACTTTTGAGGTACTTCAGATATAGCTATACTTTTGAGCTGATACTTAGTTTTTTAGTATAGTTTAAGAGTCTAAACTTGCTAAGTATTTACTTATAGCATTGAAATAATCCGCAGGTTGGTCTAACCAACCATAATGTCCGCACTTGTCTAAAATTACTAAGTTAGATTTTTTGAAAACTTTATGGGCTTTTTGGGAAATACTAATATCAACAATATCTTCTTTACCTTGGATAATTAAAACGGGCACATCAAGTTTTTTTAGCCCCTCAGCGCAATCAAATTTAATTGCACTCATATTCTTGAAAACTAACCTGTTCACCACAAAGTTTGCTTGTGTTAGCCTGTGGGCTACCTTGGGTACATTGGTTTTGTTATATAAGTAGGCGGGAGCTAAAAATTTACCTTTTTGATATCGTGCATAGTAACTGGTATCGCCTTTTGCTACTTTAGCCGTCCAGTATTTTAAAGAGTCCTTATCAGCTTCGGATAATTTAGAAAGTATATCTATAACCGAGAATAGTTCCATGTCTATTCCTCCTGATGAGGATAGAATTAAACCTTTTATTTGCTGAGGAAATTTTGATGCATAGTAAGAAGCTAACATGCCTCCAAATGAATGCCCTAATACTACCCATTTTTCAATATCTAAATGCTTGCGGATTTTCTCTATATCTTCAAGCATAATATCCATAGTTATTGTACTTGAATCTACTTTTGAGATATTAGATTTTCCGGTACCTCTTTGGTCGTAAACTATAGCTTTTTGTGTTTCACCTAATATTTTGGCTAAAGGTTCAAACCCTTTACTGTTTAACCCCGGCCCTCCATTAATAATTAGTAGCGGGTTACCGTTGCCAAAGGTTTTTAAATGTATGGTATCGTTGTCAGTTACTATATACTGCTCAGCTTGAGCAAATAAAAAAGTATGGGATAGTACTACTAATGAAAATAATAGTGTAGACTTTAAATTTAGGTGTAGCATGGTAATAAACTACTGTGATAATTAATGTTCAAACTTTAAGACTGTATATGTGCAATAAAGGTTTACTTTACATTAAAACACCAGCCTTTGCAGCAATGGGTTTAGGTAAATCAGTTTCTCCCAGCATTTCTCTTAAATCAATTTCTATAGTTCTACAAAGTGATAGCATAGGAATATCGTTTGCCATTCCCTGAAACGGATTTTCTGTATAATCTCCTATAATTTCCATCATCACATATACCCAGCCTATTAAAGCTGTAATAGGTATAGAAAGCCATATTCCCCAGTCTCCCAGTTTCATCAATTCAGGAATCATACTAAATGGAAGCAGGGCTATAAATATTCCAACGAAAATTCTGCTCATGTTTGCATATTGCCTGGGTAGTGGGAATTTTTTAATGCGCTCACATTTTCCTTGGTGTATATAAAAGTCCTTCAATACTTTCTCCATTTCCATGTGGCGAAAGTCATCTAATAAGCTTTGTTCTCTTAGAGATGTCAGATGTCTTGATTGCTGATTGATAATTTGGGTTGCTGTATTGGCTTTATTAATTAAGCTTTCATATTCATCAGCAGGTAAGTATTGAGAGAGTTCTATTTTAGTAACTTCGTCATCTACCAAACCAATTCCGAATCTATCTTGATTCATTTTTGCATATCTCGTCATATGCCCACCTTGACTAATGTGTTCCCAAGGGGTTGCCACTAACAATTGGCTTCTTAGTGCGTATAACCATGCTATATGCCTGTATATTAACTTCTGCTTTATTTTTTGCAGTTCATAATTGTCAAGTTTTTTAGTGGTGAATTGGTTTGTGATAAAACCATCAACTTGCATTCCCCATGCTCTGCTACTGTTAACAATGGCACCCCAAATTTTTCTTGCCTCCCACATCCTGTCATAAGCACTGTTGTTTTTAAAACCTACATAAAAAGCAACTGCTGTACCTATAATTGATACCGGAAGCCAGGGAATACTAAACTTAATATATTCAAAATGGTACAGTGCACTTAAAAGCCCTGATAAACTTAATAGCCATAGTACGTGATGCCCAGACCACTTTATTACACTTTTAATGTTTATGTTTTTGGTAATAATCATAAGTATTGAGAGGCTTTTTTAGCTAAGTAACAAAACTAAAAATTAAAGATGAACAAAAAAGCCGTAGCAAATTGATATAAAATAAAAAAAGCACCTTTATTAGGTGCTTTTATGTTGTCCGACCAGGGCTCGAACCTGGACTCTTCTGAACCAAAATCAGACGTGTTGCCAGTTACACCATCGGACAATGGGGCTGCAAAAATAACAAACAGACTTTAGATAGCAAATGTTTTTTTGAATATTACCTTTTATCTTTGGCAATAGTATTTATATAAATGTTGTGTATATGAAACAACTTTCACTAATTGCAATTATATATACAATTGGTAGTTTATGTTTATCATCTTGCTCTAGGGATAAATGCCAGCGTTTTGGAGTAGCAAAGGATAATAAAATTTTAGACTCCTCTTTTCTTGAGGTTGGAAAGGAGTATTACTTACCCAGAAATTTAGGTAAAAGTATAAGATTTTCGAATGGTGCGAAAACTATTGAATTAGATAGTATTACTTATGTGAAAAGGTTTAGTGTGGAGAACTTGAATTACATATCTGAGGATAAAAATGATTGTGAGTATTACTATTTTTATGAACAAAGCATTAATGAGGAAGAGAATATTGTATATAATGCAAAGCAAGAAGTATTTGTAGTAAACTTTTATAGAGGTAAAGCTATCCAAAAAAATGGGCAAGTATATACTAGCAATGATATTAAGATTGCTAAAGATGTTATCAGTATAGGTGTAGACAATTCAGTATTCCCTTTATACTTTAATCAAGTAAAAGATAGTCTCACAACATTTTATCCTAAACTGACTTTAAATAATGTTGAGTATGACAGTGTGTACAGAATAACTCCTAAGCAACAACTAAATATTTCTGAAATATTTTATAATACTTCAGCAGGTTTATTAGGGTATACTTATAATAACGGCGAAAAGTGGGTAAGAGAATAAATAACTGTAGTTAACTAGAAAAATACTAATTAGCCATATCAGAAATGAACTGAATACGCATCAATTGCAATTCTTCTAACGAGTATTCTCCCTCAAACTCTTCAAGGGCATCTTCTATAGAATCTTCCTCTGTAGATTTGAAATAGTCAAAAATTTCTTCCTGGCGTTCCTCATCCAAAATATCGTTTATATAGTATTTGATGTTGAGCTTGGTTCCTGAGTAAACAATATTTTCCAGTTCTTTTATTAGTTCAGGCATACTTAAACCGTTTGAGCGGCTTAAGTCTTCCAAATCAACTTTTTTATCAATATTTTGTATTAACTGTACTTTTTTGCCTGATTTGTTAGGCATAGTACGGATTACAATATCTTGAGGTCTTTCTATGTCGTTCTCCTCAACATATTTAGCAATTTGTTCTATAAAAGGTTTACCAAACTTAAATGCCTTGTTTTTTCCTACCCCTATTATTTTTTCCATTTCTTCCATGGTAATGGGGTATTTTCCTGCCATATCTTCTAGCGAAGGTTCTTGGAAAATAACATAAGGAGGTAATCCTTTTTGCTTACCTATTTTTTTGGTAAGGTCTTTAAGAATTGCAAATAAAGTTTTATCGAAAATGTTCTCAACGGCAACTACATCAAAATCTTCATCGTTTATCTTCTCAAAGGTATTGTCTAAAGGCATTTCAATAGAAGTAGGGTTCTCTATATATGCCAACCCTGCACTATTGGTTTTCAATAAGCCGTAGTTCTCTATGTCTTTATCAATAAGTCCATTCAGTAATCCCAAGCGTATAATAGCTTTCCAAAACTTATCGTCTTTGTCTTTACCAATACCAAAGTATTCTGTTTTGTGATGCTCGTGGTCAGTAACCTCTTGTATTTTGCTCCCCGTAAGTACTTTTACAGTATGTTTAAGGTTAAACTTATTGCCTAAACCGTTAATGGTTTTAAGTGCTTTAACCATTTCAGCACTTACTTCGGTTTTCTCTTTCGGATGACGGCAATTGTCACACATTTTGTTGCAATTGTCTGCATCAAAGTGCTCACCAAAATAATGTAGCAGCATTTTACGCCTGCACTGTGAAGATTCTGCATACGATGAAGTTTCAAACAACAGTTGCGAGCCAATTTCACGCTCAGCAACGGGTTTGTCTTTCATAAACTTCTCCAGCTTTTCTATATCGCTGGGGTTGTAGAATAATATGCAATCACCTTCAAGGCCATCTCGCCCTGCACGCCCTGTTTCTTGGTAATAACCTTCTAAACTTTTAGGTACATCATAATGGATTACAAAGCGAACGTCAGGCTTATCAATACCCATACCAAAGGCAATAGTTGCAACTATTACATCGGCTTCTTCCATCAAAAAAGCATCTTGGTGGGCAGCACGGGTTTTTGCGTCTAAACCTGCGTGGTATGGAAGTGCCTTTATTCCATTTACCTTGAGCATTTGGGCAATTTCTTCAACCTTCTTGCGACTTAGGCAATAAATAATTCCACTTTTACCTTGGCGTTTGCTTATATAGGCTACAATTTCTTTATATACCTTGTCTTTTTTCTCCTTAGGTCTTACCTCATAATACAGATTAGTTCTGTTGAATGATGATTTAAAAACTATAGCATCATTCATATTCAGGTTTTTCTGAATATCAGCCTGTACTTTGGGTGTTGCTGTTGCCGTTAAAGCCATCATGGGTATATCTCCCAATTCTTTTACCATAGTTTTGATACGGCGGTATTCAGGACGGAAATCATGTCCCCATTCTGATATACAGTGGGCTTCATCAACAGCTACAAATGATATATTAATACTTTTTAAAAAGTCTAGTGTTTCTTCTTTCTTAAGTGTTTCTGGAGCTATATATAGCAACTTGGTGTTTCCTGCACGTATATCTTCTTTTACCCTTTGTATATCACTTTTAGAAAGTGAGGAATTAAGAAAGTGAGCAACTGCATCAGTTTTGCCGAAACCTCTGATTGCGTCAACCTGGTTTTTCATTAATGCAATAAGGGGAGATATAACAATAGCTGTCCCGTCTTTAATTAAAGCAGGAAGTTGGTAACACAATGATTTACCTGCCCCTGTAGGCATTATTACAAAAACATCTTTGCCGTTTATAACAGACTCTATAACAGGCTCTTGGTTTCCTTTAAATGAGTCAAAACCAAAAAAATCTTTCAGATAATCTTTTAGGCTAACAGAACTTTCTACCATCACGTCTATCTTAGTAGGTGTAACTTAATTTTACATACAATGCTTTACTTTCACGCAGGATTTTAATTTCTTTGCAGTCCTGATTTCAAGCTGTAAGGTACAATAAAAATCAATAATTAATTAGGTAGAATTATCTTCGAATAGGGTAAATATTTAAGTAAAAAAATAAGTTAACGCAAAGTTAAGAAAAAAATAAATAGAGATGGCTAACGATTATTATGTTGTTATAATGGCAGGGGGGATAGGTAGTAGGTTTTGGCCTTTAAGCAAAACCTCACACCCTAAACAGTTTTTAGATATATTGGGCACAGGAAAATCGTTAATTACTCAAACTTTTGAACGCTTTAATAAGTTAGTGCCTGCCGAGAGGATTTTTGTGGTAACTAATAAACGGTATTCAAACTTGGTTAAAGAACATTTGCCAAATATTCCTGAAGATAATATTTTAGGTGAACCTGCAGCAAAAAATACTGCACCTTGTGTTGCTTATGCCACTTACAAAATAAAGCAGCTAAACCCTAATGCAAGTTGTGTAATAGCTCCCAGCGACCATTTAATATTAAACGAGCAACAGTTTTTAACCGATATTGAAAATGCTTTACAGTTTGCTTCAAAAAACCCTGCTTTGGTGGCATTAGGTATTAAACCTACCAGACCTGATACGGGCTATGGATACATACAATTTTTAGAAGGTGAGGTTGAAAAAGGTATAAATAAAGTGAAGACCTTTACTGAAAAGCCCGATCTTGAATTGGCTAAGAAATTTTTAGAAAGCGGTGAGTTTTTATGGAATGCAGGTATTTTTATTTGGTCTGTAAAAGCTATTGTAGAGTCTTTTGAGAATTATTTGCCCGATTTGAACACTACATTTGAAGGAATAGCTGATGACTTTAATACAGCAACTGAAACAGAAGCCATTGAGCGTGTATACCCTTTATGTAACAGTATTTCTATAGACTATGGTATTTTAGAAAAAGCCAAGAATGTATATGTATTGCCCTGTGATTTTGGTTGGAGTGATTTAGGAACATGGTCATCTTTATACGAGGTGCATGAGAAAGATGAAAACGACAACGCTATAAATGCAGACGTAAGTGAATTATACGACACAAAAAACTGTATGATTGATATAGCTAAAGGGAAACTAGTAGTGATAAACGGTTTGGAAGATAAAATTGTAGTAGATACTGATAAAGTACTGTTGATATGTGATAAAAACCGCGAGCAAGAAGTGAAGCAGATAGTAACGAATATTAAACTTAAGCTGGGAGACAAGTATTCTTAATTACATAATGTGCTAATTTGCTAATGTTTTTTAATTAACATATTAGCACACTGATAAATTAAAAACTTTATTCTCCTTTGAAAGATGCCTTGCGTTTGTTTAAGAAAGCATCAGTACCTTCTTTAAAATCTTTTGTACCAAAAGCATTTCCAAAATCAGTTATTTCAGCTTCAAAACCGTCATTTTTCTTATCGTAATAGGTATTTACCAAGCGAATAACATTTTCTATTGTCAGTGGAGCTTTGGTATTTACTTTATTTAAAACCTCTATGCATTTATTCATTAACTCTTCCTGAGGTACTACATGGTTCACCAAACCTAAGCTTTTTGCTTCATCAGCTTTTATAGCATCACCCGTCATTAATAATTCAAGGGCTTTGCCTTTACCAACAAGCTGCACCAACCTTTGCGTACCTGCATAGCCGGGGATTAAACCCAAGTTTACTTCAGGTTGCCCAAAACGAGCATTTTCAGATGCAATGCGTAAGTGGCAAGCCATTGCCAATTCGCAACCGCCACCCAATGCAAATCCATTTACAGCAGCAATAACCGGTTTTTTAGAGTTTTCAATAGCATTCATTACTCCATGTCCATCAGCACTCATTTTATTACCTTCTGCAACACTAAAGTTGGCAAATTCTGCAATGTCTGCACCTGCTGCAAAAGCCTTTGGCCCTGCACCCGTTAAAATAACACCGCACACCTCTTTATCGTCTTGAATACCGGTAACAGCTTCTTTAATTTCTTGAAGGGTTTTAATGTTAAGCGCATTTAGCTTGCTTTCACGGTTTATAGTGATGGTTAAAACGTTATTCTCTTTTCGGGTAATTATGTTTTCGTAACTCATAAGTATGTTCTAAAAAATGATTGCGCGAAATTAGAAATTATTTTGCTCAACTTTATTTAACCTTGTATTATGGATTTGTATGGTGAAGTAAAACCCATTAACGGGCAAGAATTTATACGGTATTCTCCTCAAGAACTGAGTGCTGATGAAATGCTGAAGAATGCAAAAGACTTATACAGTTTTATGGAGCAACGCCGCACTGTGCGTGAGTTTTCTGATAAACCTGTAGCAAAAGAGGTTATAGAAAACATAATAAAAGCAGCTTCAACCGCACCTTCAGGAGCGCACAAGCAACCGTGGACTTTTTGTGTGGTATCAAACCCCGAGTTGAAAAAAGAAATACGAATTGCCGCCGAAAAGGAAGAGTATGACAGCTACAACGGCAGGATGAGTGATACATGGTTGAAAGACTTGGAGCCTTTGGGCACAGACTGGCACAAACCCTTTTTAGAAATAGCACCGTATTTAATTATTGTGTTTAAACGCATTTATGAATTTGGCGAGGATGGTGAGAAAAATAACAACTACTATGTTTCAGAATCAGTAGGGTTGGCTTGCGGTTTTTTATTGCACGCCATACAAAATGCAGGTTTAATGAGTTTAACGCATACCCCAAGCCCAATGAATTTTTTGAAGGACTTACTAAAGCGACCCGATAATGAACGCCCGTTTTTACTTGTGCCTGTAGGATACCCCGCTAATGAAATTTGGGTACCACATATACACCGTAAACCTTTGGATAAGGTTGCTGTGTTTTACGAGTAAATATTAAACTTTAACAGTTTTGTGTTTAGGTTCAGGCAAATTACCCAGGTGGGTAAAACGGAAGCCTGTTTTGTACTTTAAACCATAGCCCATTATTCTATCCATAGCAGAATGGCTAAATAATATTGTGCCCGCAAGTAATATTGCTTCGTTATGAATATAAAAGCCCAATACTGCTACAACAATAGCTAAGCCCTTGTGGTGAAATATATTGTATAGTGCTGCACCCGCTTTACTGTTAATAACATATCCTAACATACCAATATCAGGAACTAATATAAGCGCGGGGAATACCCACCATGCGTAGTTAAGTTGGCTAAATACTAAAATACCTAAGGTAAATTGTGCTATTTCTTCTAATTTAAGTGTGATTTTCATGATTATAATTTTCTTAGAGTAAGGGTTTGAAGTATGCCGAATAGCAGTACAAAAGCACTGACTACTGCAACCAATAATAAGCCCATTGTATTTAAACTAAAGGGATTAAAAACAATAACAACTAAACTGCCAACCACCCAAGAGAAATCCATAGTTATAACAGATTTTACTAATCCTTTTTTAAGTGGGTTTTGCTTGGCTATAAACAATACATAGCCTGCAAATAATAAAACCCCTATACCTATAGAAAGTACTTCTAGTGATGCCTCAATATCAAGCCCCATTGTTTTTGCTATGGACTTTGACAGTGTGATACATAATAGTGAGCTAATAAGTGAGAAGCTGCTGTTTCCGTATAAAATGGTGCGAAGTTTTTGTTCCATACCGTTGTGATTATTTACGATACAAAACTAGGGGTGAGGGCAGTGGGGTTGTCTTGACAAATGTCAAGAAATGCCTGTGGCTTGTTTTTTTCGTAAGCGGCTAAGTGTTTCGGGTTTAATACCCAAAAAACTAGCAATATATTGCTGGGGTGTACGTTGCAGCAGGGTAGGGCGTTCAGCCAACAGCTTTTCGTAGCGTTCTTCTGCCGTCATGTATAGGTGGGCAAACATACGGTCTTCAATACCCAAATAAGCTTGTATTAGCGCATGATTTTCAAATACTACCCATTGGGGGTAGGTTTTCATCAAGTACTCGTGGCGGGTTTTATCAATTACCAATAATTCACAATCGGTAAGGGCTTGTAAGTTCCAACGGCTAGGAGCATCGTATATAAAACTCTTTAGTGAGGTATCAAAATAACCTTCATCGCTTATCCAGTGGGTTATGTCTTGGCCATCTACTTCATACCATGTTCGCAATAACCCATCATTTACAAAACACATTTGTGTGCATATTTGTCCAGCCTTTACCCAATATTCTCCCTTAGCTAAGGGCAAACTATGGTATTGTGCCAGCATATCCTTTAACTGTTCATTATCAACAGCTATATATTGGCGTATGCAGTCGGCTAAGGTTTGTTTCATTTAATAAAAATAAGTTTTGTTTAACGATTGAGCAATAAGTGATTAGAGAAATTTAAGCTTTACATATTTTGAAAACCCCAAAGGTTAAATCCGTGAGCTAATACAGAAGGAAAAATAGACTTTGTTTTGTATGACAACAAACCCCAAATATATCCAAGAGTAATTATGCGTAAACAATAATCAAATGTAGAAATAAATGTGCCGCCCTTGTAAATAGTAACCGGAATATGCATTATTGACCATATTATTGAAGCACATAAAATTGCAAGCGGAATGTTCTTAGTTAACCACCCTATTCTGGTAATAAAAATATACCTCCAAAGTTCTTCTATTAATGCTGCCCCAATAACTCCTTGAACAATTAGCCCCAGAATACCACCAAATTCTTCAAATGCTTTAGTCCAAAGTATCCCTTCATAGTTGAAAATTACAGCAAATAAGCCAGTGATAAGCCAAATTAGTATCCCAACAAGAAGTATTTTAAATGGTTTAAGTCTGAATCCAAGAGTAACCAAACGATTCTTATTTTTTAAATAATATAAAGCTACTCCTAAAGGTGTTGTAAAAAGCAGCATTATAATTAATAATGGCAGTTTAATTAAGAACCCCATTTGGTCGAAGTTTGATTTTAGATAAAAGTTTAATGAAATAGCTGTGATTCCTAAAAGCGAAAATACTATGGCAATAATTAACTCAGTGCGAGGTTTTTTTGGCTCATCTAAATTTTTTTCTTGGGTTAGTAGTTCAAGAATAAATATAGAGACATAAAAGAACAAAACATATCCAATTCCATGTATCAACCTGTCATTAAAATATGAAGATACAAGAATGTACAAGTTGATTATGGCTAAGAAGAAGGATATTGCATTAAGCCTTTGAGATATATTTATTCTTAATGATTTCATTTCAGACTTACTTAATCCTAAAAATCTTTATATAAAATTGAGTATAGTATCTAATTGAGTGCATGAACAAAAAAGTTCATTTCAAAATTCTAAGATAATTGATAGGTATGAAATAAATCATACAACCTTAACTTGAAAGATACATGTTAAAGTGTAATAATAAAGACTGTTTATATTGATAGTGGAGAGTTAGGGAGTTGAACCCCTGAGGTTTACCCTCGGTAATTATATAATGTTATTATATAATTACTGCATAATACCGTTTTGCCATCTCTCCATATGGTTATTTACTTACTCTTCTCCCCAACAAAATTATCGTGGGGGTATTTAAAAAATACATTAAAGGTGGTTAGGCTGCCATAGCATCGGGTTATGTATTGCTGTATATCTACTTTGGTTTCGTCGTCCAGTCCTTTGCTGCTGTTTACTTTTTGCTCTAAGGTACGCAGGCGGTCGCGCAGCATTACTATTTTATGAAAAAATTGCTCAATGGGTATTTCCTTCACTGCCAAGTCTTTGCGTCCGGGTTGTAAAATCATAGTGCCGCCTGTCCACTTATCGCCTAAGGGTACAGTTTCTGTAAAATCGCCCCACTTTTTCAAAATTTTGGTTAGTGAGCGTTCCAAATCATAAGCACTTACCAAGTCGGTATCGGGCACCATTTCATCTACTACCTCAAATTCATCGGTATTGGGTATTTCTTTTAAACCGCTACTAATAAAAGTAACATTTAAAGTTGATGAGGTAAAATTAATCACCACTCCGTCGCCATATTGCAGGTGTTTTATTCGTGAGCCAATGCCTAAGTTGTGTTCCATGTATGTTCGTTTACAGTTTCAAGTTTTCAGTTTGTCCTTCAATAAGTTCAAGACAAAGGTAGTTTTGTATTCTTCGTTATGTTTAATATAGTTTAAACCCAATAACTCAATAACGAATAACTACTTACCAAATAGATTACCTAAGCCCGGTAATAGTTGGCTACTTAATGCCTGCATTTCTGCTTCCGACACTTTGTCGGCATTTTCCATAGCTCGGTTTATAGCTACAGCCAATATGTCTTGTAGTTGTTCTTTATCGGTAAGTAAAGCATCATCAATAATAATATCTTGTACTCTTCGGTTACCGTTAGCTATTACTTTTACTGCGCTGTTCTCAGCTTCGCCCATTACGGTAACGGTTTCTAAACGTTGTTTTATTTCTTCAGCTTTTTGTTTTGCTTCTGCCAGTTTTCCAAACATAATCGTGAGTTTTATTGCAAATTTACACCTTAGCGGCACTTTAGCATGGTTTTAGTAAATTGTATGAAAGTATTGTGAAAGAAGAATTCAATAAAATAAAAGACAGTTTTTTCATCTCGTTCTTATTTGTTGCTGTAATGGTGGCTATACTAAGTTTTGAAAACCTGTTTAACCTTGATTTTGGTGTTTATGGAGTATACCCCAGAACATTATCGGGCATGAAGGGCATTTTTCTATCGCCTTTTATACATGGAGATGCAACTCACCTGTTCAATAACTCTATACCGCTATTAGTACTGGGAACGCTGCTATTTTATTTTTACAGGAAAATAAGCTGGGAGGTTTCTACTATTATATGGTTGGCTTCAGGATTATGGTTGTGGATTATCGGCAGACCTTCATACCATATTGGTGCCAGTAGCTTTGTATATGGTTTAGCAGCCTTTTTATTTTTTAGCGGGCTAATTCGCCGCAATGCCAGCTTGCTCACTATATCACTATTGGTAGTGTTTTTATATGGAAGTTTAATTTGGGGTATTTTTCCTATTGAAGAACATATTTCTTGGGAAGGGCACCTGGCTGGTGCAATTGCAGGCACAGTTACAGCATGGTTTTATCGTCAACATGGAGCTTCTGTGAAATCTAAAGAAATTGTTTTGGAAGAACCGGATGACAGCGACCCTTACTGGTTGGTTGATAAAGATGGGGATACTGTTGAGCAAGCTCCTCGCAAACCTATTAAAATTTACAGGTACTACTTCCGCAAGAACGATGAGGGAGATACTATCTAGCTAAAATAGCGGCTAAATCAGCTTCAATACTTTCGTTTACAGTTTCAACCACACGTCCTATTTCTTTGTTGTTTTTAAGTACTATAAATGTGGGTACGTACTCAATTTTATACTCTTTTTCTATGCCTTCTCCGCTTTCTTTTTTCATATCTACCAATACTATTTTTATTTTGGGTGGGTTGGGTAAGGCATCTATGGTTTTATAGAATTTGGGTAACAAGTTTTTTGTATCACCGCACCAAGTTCCTCCAAATACTAATAGTTCGTGTTCGCTTGTGAAACTTTTTTCTAACAAAGCCAGCTTTTCGGTATTGGGTGTATACTCGCTATACCCACCTGCATACCACGGGCAAATAGCAGTATCGTTTAGTATTTCTCTGGTATATGTGCCTTTAGGGTTTTTATCTTTTTTTACTTTAAACATTTTGCAGGAAATTATAGTTAGTAGGGATAGAAATGTAATGTATACAAATATTGTTCGTTGTATTTTAATACTCATGCGGTAACAATAACTTTGAAAACAAAAATACCACTAATCTTATTGTAGGGCATGTCCCAATCGGGAAATTTATATGACATATTAGGATTGAAACGCTATGCGTCTATTGATGAGGTGAAAACCAAGTTTAGGCAATTGGCTGTGAAGTATCACCCTGACAAAAACCCTGGAAATAAAGAGGTTGAAGAACTATTTAAGAAAATGGTGGCTGCCTATAATGTGCTTAGCGATGAAGAGGGAAAACGGAACTACGATTTAAGATTATCAGGCTTTTATACCTACCATAAAGTAGAAACCGAAGAACAGAAAAAAGCTAAACGACGTGAGCAAGTGAAACGCATGCGGAAACGTATGAAGGAGGAGGAGGAACGGGAAATACAGCAAGTATATGAGGATGCACAACGAAAAATACCTTATACATGGCGTTATACTATTGTAGTGGTAACTACAATACTTTGTTTGCTAATTATTTTAAACAATTGGTTTTTGTTTGATGCTATAGGCGAACGGGAGACATCTTTTTTTAAAATGTTTGGAGCCTATGGTTTAAGTTTGTTTACAGCTGTTTTTTTTCTTAACTCTTTGTTTAAGAAATGGAATGCCAGAGCTATTAAAAAGCCTTTCGGTTTTGATGTTCGTCACCGTATTGCCACCTTTTTTTTAATATATATTTTTTTGATGTTTACTTTTTCTTTCAACGTGCCTAGGTACTACAAGCAGTTTCAGCTAAATGCCTTTGGCAAAACAACATCAGGAAGTATTTATTATAATGTGCAAACAGGTTCTTTTTTTCTGTCTTACGAAGTAGATGAAAAAGAAATAATTAAAGATTTGGGAAGTAGCCCTTTATATATCTCTACCAATTCTGATTTTGAGGTAGAAATACAATATTCCAGCGTAAACCCTTATATAGTTAAAGTGAAAAGGTTTAGCAGTTTTTTGGAGTTATAGCTTAGCTGTGTAGTCTGGCAAATACCCCTAAGGGAAGCTTTACTCCTGATTTTGCATTGAGATATAACTCTCCAACCTCATGGTTTTTAAAGCTAGAAAAATGGCTGTTGATTAAGTTTTCAATTATAAGAGCCGAAAATCCTAGCGAATAGGTGTTAAGTACTAAAAAATTCTCTTTGGTGTCCAGTAGCTGAGAAACATCTCGTAATAAATCGTTAATACTATCTTCAAGCTTCCAACGTTCACCACTAGCACCAATACCGTAAGCAGGAGGGTCTAAAATAATACCGTTATATTTTCTACCTCGTTTCACTTCCCGTTTCACAAACTTAGCGGCATCTTCAACCGTCCAGCGAATGTTATTTAAACGGCTAAGCTCCATATTTTCTCTTGCCCAGCCCACCACTTGCTTCACACTATCTACATGCACTACATCAGCACCTGCAGCTTTTGCAGCCAATGAAGCTCCGCCGGTGTAAGCAAAAAGGTTGAGTACTTTGGGTTGCTTGGTTCTAAAAGAAGAGATACTATCAATAATAAAATCCCAGTTTTCAGCCTGTTCAGGGAATATGCCCACATGTTTAAAGGCTGTTAAGGCCAGTTTGAAACGTAATTTGTGTTTTTTGTATTCGTATACCAGTTGCCAGTTATCGTTTATTTTCCGTGCTTTTTTCCAATCGCCTTTATGGCTGCTAGTTTGTGCAAAGCGTGCATGAAGCATATTATCCCATTCAGCTTTTGACAACTGCCTGTCCCAAATGGCTTGTGGCTCAGGGCGTGCTAAAATATAATCGCCAAAACGTTCCAGTTTTTCAAAGTTACCACAGTCAATAAGTTCGTATTGCTGCCAGTTTTGTGGGGTAATGAGTTTCAAGGTCGGTTACGAAATTTCAGGCAAAAGTAATGTTTTCATCACTAAGCAGGGGTAAGCCTCTATACCTGAGCATTAGCTGGGCCACAGTTATTACATCTTTTTGGCAGTATTCTTTTATGCGTTCTAAATCGTTCAGTTTCCAATAAATATCACCTACCAAGCTGCCGTCAATATCATCTTTTGGAGTAGGTATATCAAAAATGGTGGCTAAAAGTTCTAATGAAGTGTAGTTTTTGTAATCGCCAAATTTCCACAGTTCCATAGTGTCTAAATGTTGCACTTCCCATGGTTTTTTGCCCTGATTATTAAGTATAAAGGGAATTTTGATACCGTTTACCAGCATGCGGCGGCACATATAGGGAAAATCGAACTCACGGGCATTATGTCCGCATAAAAGGTTGTCTCCTCTGTTAAACTTGGTACTTAATAAGTCGGCAAACTCCTGTAGTAACTCTTTTTCGCTATGATTGATTACTGATTTTATGCGAAATGTATATCCACATGCTGCATTGCTATCTGCAACAAAAATCCCGAAAGAAATACAAACTATTTTGCCAAACTCAGCATAAATACCTGCACGCCCATAAGCATCGGCAGGGGTTGGATTTTCGTTGTTTTTAATAAAGGTTTCGGCTTTCCTTACCCATAGTTCTTTTATTTTTTCATCTAAATCATGAAAATCGGGCCGCTGTGGTACAGTCTCAATATCAAGTACTAGTATTTTTTCGTAATCAACCCTGTCAAGCATTATTGAAGTATAATTTTTTTGGTAATAGAATTTTGCAAGCTATCATTTTCATCAAAAATAATATCTTCATCACATCTGAAAGTTACGTAAACTGATGAATCATTTGATGATTCTACTTCAATAGAACTATAATTTGGGACACTATCGGTTTTGACATACAAACTGAAACTTAACTTACGGTTTAATAACCCTTTTGTGGGTACTAAGTAGTACCGTTTCATGTATCTTCTGCGTATAAGGTTTAAGTTTTCATTCTGCTTTTCTATTCTAAACTTTTCGTTGGAGAAAACTACATTACTGGGAGGAAGAGCAAAGTGTAAAACAGGGAAGCTCATCAGTAAGCCTACCATAGGCATAATTAGAGTTATAGCAATGAGCAAGAACCATATATACTGCAATATGTATAAATATGTTTTGAGTAGTTTATTTTTAATAAACGGTATACCAAAACCTGCTAGTAAGAAACCGGATATTAGAAAACTCCAAAAAACAATAGTGTTGGTATAATGCCCTTTGTAGTACAGTGTGTTGTTTAGCAAGAAGGAAACTAAGGGAAGCGTAAATACAGGAATAAGAATTATATGAACAGTTTTTAGTGGTTTTAAAAACCATGCAGGGAGTTTAATTTTAAACCATAGTGAGTTTAAAATTGAAAATACATAAAGTATAGCAGTACTTATAAACAGAACTAAAGGTAACATAGCTTTAAGTAGTTCTTAACGAAGAACGGCTAAGGTATAAGTTTTATTTCTATTGAAATGAGTGAGCCTTACCAACTACCACCTGCACCACCACCGCCAAAGCTTCCGCCCCCAAATCCACCAAAACCGCCACCGCCTCCGCCGCCAAAGCTTCCACCTCCACTAAAACCTCCGCCACCAATAAATCCACCTCCGTAACTGCGTCTTCCATAAGTTCCAAAGCCTCCACCTCTTCTGCCTCCTGTAAAAATCACTATTATAATAATGAATAGTACTATAAGCCACTTAGGGAAACCTTTTCCTTTTTTTCCTTTCTTTTTTGAGGCTTTATATTCTCCGGCAGCAGCTTTTGCTATTGAAACGGCTCCTGCATATAAACCTTGATAGTAATTACCTTGTTTAAAGTTAGGTTTTATCTCATAGTCAATAATCCTGCCTGCTAAAGCATCAGGTATAGCACCTTCAAGCCCTCTACCTACTTGTATAAACAGTTTTCTATCGTTAATGGCTACATAAATAAGTATACCATTATCGTTTTCAGCATCACCTATTCCCCAGGTTTCAGCAATATTTACACTACGGTTAAATACATCATCACCGTCTAAATCTTTTTCAATAACAATAGCTATTTGGTTGCTGGTGCTATCATCATAAGCTACCAGCATCCCCTCAAGCGTTCTTCTTTCAGAATCACTTAAAATATTAGCATAATCATTAACAAGTTTATCTGATTTTTTAGGTATTTCTTTGCCTGATAATGGTGCAAGGAATACTAGTGATAAAGCAATGAGAAGTAACTTACGCATCATCACCTCCAAACGAAATATCATTATCTAGTTCATTTGTATCATCACTTTGGTAAGGGAAGTGAGTTTTTAGCTGCTCTCCCGCCATTTTAATACCTTCACTAAGTCCTTTGGCAATTTCCCCTCTTTTAAAATATTGAGCCATTAATTCTTTAGTACTATCCCAAAAGTCTTGCCCTACTTTTTCGTGGATACCTTTATCACCCAATATAGCAAACTTGTGGTCTTCAAATGCCATATAAAAAAGCACACCATTGCGTTGTTTTGTGTGGTATAACTCTAATTTATCAAAAACCTGCAAAGCACGTTGCATAGGCTCGGTTTTGCAATACGGTTCTATATGTACTTTTACTTCGCCACTGGTTTGTAGCTCAGCCTCTTCAATAGAAGTTATAATTAAGCTTTGTTGCTCTTTGGTAAGTATAGGTTTCCCATCAAAAAACATAGTTACTCCTTATCTTTTTTAAAATCAATTTTAGGAGCATTTTGTGCACCGGCATCAGCTTCAAAACTTCCTTTTGGGAAGAAACCGAACATGCTAGCGAAAATATTACCTGGGAACTTACGTATAGCTATATTATAGTTTTGAACTTTTTCATTAAATACATCTCTAGCTCTATTGATACGGTTTTCTGTACCTTCAAGCTGTACTTGAAAATCTCTAAATCCTTGCGTTGCTGTTAGTTGCGGATAGCGTTCAACAGTAACTAATAACCTGCTTAAAGCCCCACTTAACTGACTTTGAGCAGCTTGAAATTTCTGAATATTCTCAGGTGTTAAAGCATCGGCACTAATAGTAGTTTGTGTTGCCTTTGCTCTAGCCTCAATTACATCTGTTAGGGTTCCTTTTTCAAAATCTGCTGCACCTTCAACAATTGCTTGCAAGTTGGGTATAAGGTCGGCTCTACGTTGATAGCTGCTTTGCACATCAGCCCAAGCTTTTTTTGCTACTTCATCTTTGGTTACAAAGCCATTGTAAGTTCCCTTTACCCAAAAGAAAAGGATACCAATAATGGCAATAATGATAATTATAATTACTGTTGAACGTTTCATAATATTATTTCTGGTAGTTTAAATTTTAATGCATGCTAATATAAGACTATTGCGGGGCTTGCCCCAAAAACTCTATACCAAACTGCTGTGATAACCGATGAGCGAATTTTTTCTTCACTTTTTTTAGGTCAAGCTGTTGGTTTAGTTCCGCTTCCATACTGGTTACTGCCTTATCGTCAATACCGCAAGGTACTATATGGTTAAAGTAGTTTAAATCCGTATTTACATTCAATGCAATGCCATGCATGGTTATCCATCGACTGCAACGTATGCCCATGGCACAAATTTTTCGGGCTTTATCAGGGTTATCTCCATCAATCCAAACTCCCGTTAATCCTTCAACCCGTCCTGCTTCTATACCAAAATCTGCCATGGTTAGTATTACGGTTTCTTCCAGTTCGCGAAGAAAACGATGGATATCAGTATAGAAATAGGTTTCCAAATCCCATATAGGGTATACTACCATTTGCCCATAACCGTGGTAGGTAATATCTCCTCCTCGGTTAATTTTATAGTAGGTAGCATCAATATCTTGTAAGCCTTGTTCATCTACGAGCAAATTTTCGGGTTTACCGCTTTTGCCTAATGTATATACATGGGGGTGTTCACAAAGTAAAAGGTAATTCTTGGTATTTAATTTCGAATTTCGAATTTCGAATTTCGAATTTTCAATTTGCTGTTGTCTATACTGAAACTTTAAGTTGACGTTTCGGGCAAATAGTTTTTCTTGGTAGTCCCATGCTTCTTTGTAATCTATAGTACCTAAATCAATTTTCTCTACTGTAACCATTGCTGCAAAATTAGCTATTTTCGTTGTGATGAGCGATGCACCACATATTGCATTGGGAAAACAGGGCGAAAACCTTGCCACCGAGTATTTACGCCAAAAAGGCTATGAAATATTGCATAGAAACTGGCGAAACGGCAGAAGTGAAGTAGATATTATAGCCCGTATTGGTAACGATTGGGCTTTTGTAGAGGTGAAAACCCGCGAAACCGATTACTTTGGCTACCCCGAAGAAGCAGTGAGTAAAGCCAAACAAAAACAATTGCAAAAAGCTGCCGATGCTTATATTGAAGAGTTTGAAGTACAAGGTGAGATACGTTTTGATATTGTAGCTATTGTACTTAACGAAAACAAACAAGAGGTGCACCATATAGAAGATGCCTTTTGGCCAATGGAGATATAGCCCAACAATCAAAAAACATTCTTACTTTGCAATGCTAAAAACTATTCTACCCGAAACACTATGTCAGAACAAATAATATTCTCAATGGCAGGGGTAAGCAAAACTTATCCTCCCCAAAAAACAGTTTTAAAAAATATATACTTATCGTTTTTCTACGGTGCTAAAATTGGTGTGCTGGGACTGAATGGTGCAGGAAAATCGAGCTTACTGAAAATTATTGCAGGGAAAGACAAAGACTTCAATGGTGAGGTAGTTTTTAACTCAGACTATAAAATTGGTTATTTAGAGCAAGAACCTCAGCTTGATGATAACAAAACAGTAAAAGAAGTGGTGCAGGAAGGCGTGCAACATATTGTTGACGTACTGAATGAATACGAAGCGGTAAACCAAAAGCTAAGCGAACCTATTGAAGAAGATGAAATGATGAAGCTGATTGAAAAGCAGGGAGAGTTGATGGAAAAAATAGACCACTACAATGCTTGGGAATTGGATAATTGGTTGGAAGTAGCTATGGATGCCCTGCGCTGCCCTGAGGGTGATACACCTGTGAAACCCTTATCAGGTGGTGAACGTAGGCGTGTAGCATTGTGTCGTTTGCTGCTTAGTGAACCTGATATTTTATTGTTGGATGAGCCTACTAACCACTTGGATGCCGAGAGTGTATTGTGGCTTGAACATTTTTTACAAAACTATAAAGGAACAGTTATAGCCGTAACGCACGACCGTTATTTCTTAGATAATGTAGCAGGTTGGATATTGGAGCTGGATAGGGGAGAAGGTATCCCGTGGAAAGGCAATTATAGCAGTTGGTTGGAGCAAAAAGCAAAACGCTTGGCAGAGGAAGAGAAAACCGAAAGTAAACGTCAAAAAACATTGGAGCGGGAATTAGAATGGGTGCGTATGGCTCCAAAAGCTCGCCAATCTAAAGGGAAGGCTCGTTTAGCAGCGTATGACCAGTTATTGAGCCAAGAGACTAAAGAAAAAGAATCAAAACTGGAACTGTTTATCCCGCCGGGGCCGCGTTTGGGCGATGTGGTGATTGAAGCACAAGGGGTGAGCAAAGCTTTTGGTGATAAATTACTTTTTGAAGACTTGAACTTTAACCTTCCCAAAGCGGGTATAGTAGGGGTAATCGGTCCTAACGGTGCAGGAAAAACTACTCTTTTTAAAATGATATTGGGCTTAGAACAACCCGATAAAGGAAGTTTTAAAGTAGGTGAAACGGTTAAAACAGCGTATGTAGACCAAAGCCACGACGGATTAGAACCTGATAAAACAGTATTTGATGTTATTGCCGGAGGAACAGACACGATGATGCTGGGTGATAAGCAAATAAACTCGCGAGCCTATATCTCAAAGTTTAATTTTAGCGGAAACGACCAAAGTAAAAAAGTAAGCGTACTATCTGGCGGGGAGCGTAACCGTGTACATTTGGCTTTAACACTGAAAGACGGTGGTAATGTGCTATTACTGGATGAGCCTACCAACGATATCGACGTAAACACCTTACGTGCTTTAGAAGAAGCCTTAGAAAACTTTGCCGGTTGTGCAGTTATCATTAGCCACGACCGTTGGTTTTTAGACCGCGTAGCAACACATATTTTGGCTTTTGAAGGGAATTCATCAGTATACTGGTTTGAAGGCAATTTTAGTGACTATGAAGAGAACCGCAAAAAACGCTTGGGTGATGCACAGCCGACCAGGGTGAAGTATAAAAAACTCTCGGTTTAGTTTCAAGTTTTAAGTCTTCTGTTTACAGTTATTCACTTAAATACAACTTGAAACTGAAAACTTTAAACAGGAAACTCTGTGAAGCTATTCACAGGGTTATCCACAGCCTGATTTTATTTACAATAATTTGATGCAGCTAAAGTCATTGATTTTTCTATCTTTGATGGACATGTGGCGCAAACTTGACGGTACTAAGCTTAGCGACGATATTCTTAAAGAAGTTGAGAATACTATTTTGCGTGAACGTGAAAAAGGAAATCGACTGAAAGTTTGCATTGGTACAGATTCGCAAGTGTATGGTGAGGTGATAGAATATGCCACTGTTATTGTGTTTGTTCGAGAAAAACACGGAGGTTTTATGTTTATTAAAACAGATAAACAAAAAGCAGGTATTGGTATTAAAGAACGTATGCTGAATGAGGTGGCAAAATCTATAGACATCGCCTACCAACTTTGTGAAATGCTGGACAAGTATGATATAGATTTAGAAGTCCATGCCGATATTAATACCAATCCTCAATTCAAATCTAATTCAGCTCTTAGTGAAGCTATGGGCTATATTATAAGTATGGGCTTTATATTCAAAGCCAAACCCAACGCCTTTGCCAGTTCTTATTGTGCTAATAAGATTGTTAATTAAGCGAATGCTTAAAAAACTTTAAGAAACAGTCAACTTATTTGTATTTTTGATGGTTAGTGAGAAAAATAATAACCCTTACCGTACTGTATTTCATAGGTTTGGCAGCATTTGCCCAACCTTCTAAAGACTATACAGTTCAAATAAAATTATCAGTTCAGCAAAGTCCTTTGCGGTTTCATTTAAGTTGGGATAAAGCGAATAATGCAACCCAATATAAAGTGTTTTCAAAATCTCCCGGTGCATTAAGCTGGGCACCATTGGCAACTTTAACTGCTAACGACACTTCATATACGGATACTACAGTAAAGAGCGGGGAAGGTATAGAATACCAAGTAGTGAGCATTACGCCAAGCTATAACGGCTATGGATATATTTATGTGGCTAATAACTTGGATGAATACAACTACAAAGGAAAATTACTGTTGCTTATTGACAGTAATTATAAACTTCCTTTAGCTGCTGAAATTAGTCAGTTACAGCATGATTTACGGGGTGATGGTTGGCAAATTACTACCCGATATATTTCTCGTACGGCCACACCACCTACGGTGAAACAACATATAACCAATTTATGGAAACAAGATTCTATAAATTTTAAATCGGTATATCTATTGGGGCATATACCTGTGCCGTATTCAGGATATATAGGGCCTGACGGTCATAATGACCACTTTGGTGCCTGGCCGGCTGATTTATATTATTCTGTTGTAGATAATAGTACTTGGACAGACTATGTTTTAAGCACTACTTCTGCTGCAAGGGCAAAAAACCATAATGTACCTAATGACGGGAAGTTTGATGTGGACTACATAGTACCAGGAAGTGCCAAGCTACAAGTGGGCAGGGTAGATATGTTTGATATGCCCTCATTTGCGATAAGCGGTATGAATGATACAGACCTTACCAGACAATATCTTAGCAAAGCCCATAATTTCAAGGTTAATAAATACCCTGTTGTATTAAGAGGTTTAATTGACGACCAAATTGGTGGTTTTGGTGGAGAAGCTTTTGTTCGAGGAGGTTGGGGAAGTTTTTCAGGCATGTTTGGCGACTCTATTATAGAAGGTAAGTTTTTACCTGATATGAAAGCCCGTTCGTATATGTTTAATGTTTCCAGCGGTTTTGGCAGTTATACAGCAAGTTCGGGAATAGCAAACGTTACAGACTTTACTAAGGATTCAGTTACTTGCCCGTTTACATCACATTTTGGAAGCTATTTTGGCGATTGGGATAATAACGACAATTTTTTAAGAGCAGGTTTAGCATCAAAATCATTATTGTTAACTGCTACTTGGAGCGGCAGACCTGTTTATTATTTCCATCAAATGGCACTCGGCCAAACCATAGGTTATTCTGCACTGGCATCGGCAAACTCGCCCAGAAACTTATACCATTCTGTTTTTGCAAGTAATAGTGTACACATGGCATTAATGGGCGACCCAAGTTTGCGCTTGCATCCTATTACCCCGATTACAAACCTAAGCCTTAAGAAAGACTGTAATAAAATCACATTGAAGTGGACAAAAAGCAGTGATACAGCTATTAGCGGGTACAGGATTTTCAGAGCAGATAATGTGGATGGTGAGTATAAATGGGTAGCAACAGTAGCTACTGATAGTTTCGAAGATAAATCTGTGAAAGCAGGACTGCACTATTATATGGTACGGGCAGAGCGTTTACAAAAAACGCCTTCGGGAACATACTATAATATGGCACTGGGAGTAACAGATAGTATCAGTTATTATCCCGCACTAAAGCCATCTATATGGGTAGATGACACTTCGAAATGTGAAGGGGAGGCTTTTATAATAAAAAATGCTACGGTTTCTAATACACCCTATACAGAAAGCTGGAGAATAGATGGTACAAGCACTACATTTAATGACTCTTTAGTTTATACACCTGTTGCGAGTGGTAGTTATACTGTGTCTTTGGCAGTTACCTCCCAGCAAGGGTGCTATGATAGTACTACACAAAAAATAACGGTTGATGAAATTCCAAATGCAGATATAAATATTGCCAACGACGGCTTATGTGTTGATAGTAACAAAGTATATTTTAATACACCAAGTGTAGGTACTGATTATAAATATCGTTGGGCAATATCAAACGGTGATACGTTGAGAGACCAGCTCTCAACGAAAGTATTTGCCAGTGAAGGTAATTATACAGTACAATTATTTATAGAAGACTCTGTTACAGGGTGCAGTAATAAAAGTACCACAATGCCTATTACAATTAATCCTAAGCCTGCAACGCCAATAATTGCAGGTTCATCAATTGTAAAACATAGAGTGCCTTACACTTATACTGCTACTGCACAAACCAACCATACTTATACTTGGAGTGTAAGTGAAACCTCTGATTTTTTTCAAGCCAATGGCAGTCAATTGGATTTACGTTGGGATAATGGCTTACTTACCGCTACTATTAAATTGGTAGAACGTGATACTAACGGCTGCAAAAGCGATACAGCTTACTTTCAGGTTTGGACTATTATAAACTCACTTAATCAGGTGAATAAAAACATATCAGTTTATCCTGTTCCGACTAAAGGAAATGTATTATACCTGACTAATAAAAGCAGTCTGTCAGGAGAAGCAGAACTAAGGATTTTTAATACCGAAGGAAAAATTATTTCAAGCACAGTTACTACTATTAATACTGGTGAAAACAATATTGATATTTCCGGTTTAAGTAGCGGTACGTATTACCTTAATCTTAGGTTAAAAGATATTTTTAGCACGCATAAATTTATTAAGAAGGCAGACTAATGAGAGGCTGCCAGAAGTTGCTGTGTATATGCCGACTGAGGTTTGTTAAACAACTCTTCGGTTTCTTGCAGCTCAACAACTTGCCCGTTTTGTATTACTAATACTCTGTTGGCAATAAAGCGGGCTACATTTAGGTCGTGCGTGATAAAAAAGTAAGTTAAATCTAAATCTTCTTGAAGCTTTTTTAGCAAATTAAGTACTTGGGATTGCACCGAAACATCTAATGCAGAAACTGCTTCATCCAACACTAAAAACTCAGGGTTAGGAGCCAAAGCCCTTGCAATGCAAATACGTTGACGTTGTCCGCCTGAAAACTCATGAGGGTACTTGTTGTATACCTCTTTTTCTAAGCCTACCATTTCAAGTAGTTCATTTGTTCTTTCTTTGGCATTAATTGTTGTATCAAAGTTTTTAAACGCTTCTTCTATTTGGCTGCCAATAGTTATTCTTGGATTTAATGATGAATAAGGGTCTTGAAATACCAGTTGAAAGTATTTTCTGAATTTTTTGCGCCCGTTATGTTTCTTTAAATCAAAGGTTTTGCCAGCATAGCTAATACTACCTTTTGTAATTGTTGTAGTTTGCAAAATACTCATGCCTAAAGTAGTTTTTCCGCTTCCACTTTCTCCTACAACTGCTAGGGTTTCACCTTTGTAAATATCTAGTGATACATTGTTTAATACCTTTTTACCTGCTTTCTTTTTGAATATATTGAAACCACTATCGCTACTATATTCAACACATAAATCGGTAATACTTATAACCGCTTTTGAAGGTTGTTCTTTCTTAAGAGTATTTTCTGCATACGGTGTATACTTCTTTTCTACTAAACCTTCTTCTGTTTCATCAAAAAAATCTTTTAAGGTAGGCAGTTTTTGTGCATTTGGATGAGATGCAGGGCTACATTGCAATAATGCTTTTGTATATATGTTTTGAGGCGATGAAAAAATAAACTCATTATTGGCACTTTCCATTACCTTTCCCTTATACATTACCGTTACATTTTGGGCAATGCTTTGCACCAATCCCAAATCATGCGATATGAAAATTATTCCCAAGTTTCGGGTTACTTGAAGTTCTTTCAGTAAATCAATAATGGCTGCCTGTACAGTAACATCAAGGGCAGTGGTAGGTTCATCGGCTATAAGTAAACTAGGGTTTTGTGCCAATGCCATAGCTATCATAACACGTTGGCGTTGCCCGCCACTTAATTCATGCGGGTAAGAATTTAAAATCCTTTCTACATCACGAAGCTTTACCTCTTCAAGTAAAGCAAGGGCTTTTTCTTTAATTGCCTTTTTGCTAAGTTTTTCATTTAAGCCAATATTCTCGAACAGTTGCTTACCACAAGTATATACAGGGTTCAATGCTATCATTGGCTCTTGAAAAATCATAGCTATTTCTTTACCTCTAATTTCTTGTAACTCTTTCGGGCTGAGTTTTAGAATATCAATAGTGCCTTTGGTTGGAGAATTAAAAAAAATTTCACCGCTTATAGAATGAATGGCTTTTTTGGGTAATAAGCCCATTATAGCCATAGAGGTTAGGGTTTTCCCACTACCACTTTCCCCAACAATAGCAGTACACTGTTGCTGCTGAACGGATAGCGAAACATCTTTAAGCGCATTAAATATACCGCTATCGGTTTTGAAAGAAAGGTTCAGGTTTTTTATTTGCAGCATAGCTTGCAAACAAACTTACTAATAAATAGGGGAGATATTAAACTTTAGCAGCTTCAACTGCTATATCTATTAACTCAGTAGTTTCTTTAATTACTTTAACATTATTGGGTAATTCTAGGGCTGTGTTTGATAGTATTAAATACCCGGTAAGTATTATGGTAGTATTAGGCCAACTTGTCGAAAGTTTATTAACAAAAATTTGCACCTCTTGCCCATCCATTGCAGAAGTTACCGAAGAAAAAACATAATCGGGATTGTAGAAATCAAAAACCTTTGCTAAATCTTCATGCGGTAAGTTTTGTCCTAAGTAAACCACCTCATGTCCTTTATTTCTAAGCACATAATTAGCAAACAATAATCCTATTTCATGCGATTCACCCTCTGGCAAAAACAATAAAAACTTCTTTCCACTGGTTTTAGGCTTTGAAGTTTGGGCATCAATAGCTACATGAAGCTTTTGGCGTATTAAATTGGTAATAAAGTGCTCGTGTGCTGGGTGTATTGCATCGGTCATCCACAATATGCCTATTTGATGAAGGAAGGGGAAAACTATTTGTACTACGGTATCTTCCAAGCCCATCTTCAAAATATTACTTGAAAGAATTGAGTTAAAAGCAACCTCATCTAAACTAAACATAGCTGAAATAAGTGCTTTTATTTGGGCAGAGTGTGGAGAATCTTTTTCAGAAACTACTAAAACCATCTCACGAATTTTTTCATGAGTCATTTTAGAAATCTCAGAAATTTTCATCCCGTAATTATTCAATATGGATACGTTTAAAATAAAACGTAAGTCTTCATCGTCGTAATAGCGAATATTAGTATCGGTACGTTTTGGAGTAATTAAATTATAGCGTTGTTCCCAAACACGCAGTGTGTGGGCTTTAATACCGGTTATGGTTTCTATGTCTTTTATTGAAAATGTTGACATTTATAGGTTATAATTACTCCTTAAATACTAAAACACTTAAACAGGCACATTGTTTAGTATTTGTACAGCATCTATTAACAATTTTTTAATATTTGTTGATAGTGCATATTTAGGTAATACAAAACAGATATGAAAAAAGTTTTAATAACAGGTGGGTCAGGACTAGTAGGCAGCAGGTTAACAGAGGTTTTGCTTGAGCAAGGGTATGAGGTATCTCACTTGGGAAGAACACCTAAAAAAAAGGGAAACGTTATTACATACAAATGGGATTATAAAGAAAACTATATTGATAAAAAGGCTTTTGAGGAGGTTGATTATATAATAAACCTAGCAGGTGCAAATGTTGGAGACGGCAGATGGACAGCATCACGAAAAAAAGAAATTTACGATAGCAGGGTATTAAGCACACAGCTACTTTTTGAGATTATAAGAGATAATAATATCCCAATCAAAAAAATCATTTCGGCATCAGCAGTGGGTTTCTATCCGGATAGTAATGAATTGATGACAGAAGATATGCCTGCCGGTAAAGGTTTTTTGGCTGATGTGTGTGAAAACTGGGAAGAAAAAGCCCATCAGTTTGAAAGTTTAAATATACCTGTCACAATAGTTCGTATAGGCATAGTATTATCCCCAAAAGGTGGTTTTGCCGATGAAATGGCAAAGCCTATAAAGCTGGGTTTCGGTACACCTTTAGGTAACGGCAAACAACTTATTAGCTGGATACATATTGATGATTTAGCAGCTATATTTTTAAAGGCACTTGAGGAAGAAAGCTTTATAGGTATATATAATGGTGTATCATCCACTCCGGCAAGTAATGCAGCAATAACCAAAGAAATAGCAAGTATTTTAAAAAAACCGTTATGGCTGCCCAATGTACCTGCATTTGCTTTAAAAATATTATTTGGGGAGTTTAGTTATGAGCTTTTAGTAAAACATAACATATCAGCAGAAAAACTTAAGAAAACGGGTTTTGAGTTTAAATATGACGAGTTGAACAATGCTTTAACAAGTGTGTTAAAGTAAGATATGAGCGAAGAAATTAGTGTTTTTTGGTTCCGTAGGGATTTACGATTGAATGATAATGCAGGCTTATACCATGCTCTTAAAAGTGGTTTGCCTGTACTACCTATATTTATTTTTGATACTGAAATACTGGATAAGCTGGAGGATAAAAAAGACAAGCGGCTTATATTTATTTATGAAGCGTTGGCAAACATTGAGCAGGAACTGCAAGAGTTAGGCAGTAGCCTAAAAGTGTATTACGGGGAGCCTATTGAAGTGTGGAAAGAAATAACCGAAAGCTATACAGTAAAAAAAGGGTTTACCAACCATGATTATGAGCCTTATGCCAAAGAGCGCGATAAAAAAGTAAGTGAACTTTTACAGGAAAAAGGAATTGAGTTTAATACCTATAAAGACCAAGTAATTTTTGAGAAAGATGAGGTGTTAAAAGCAGACGGAACACCCTATACTGTATATACACCCTACAGTAAGGTATGGAAGTCTAACCTTACAGATTTTTACTTGAAGCCATACCCTACAGAAAAATACTTTAAAAACTTTTTGAAAACAGACCCCTTTAAGAAAATTTCTCTTGAAGAAATGGGATTTGAAGTTGTTGAAGCTGATTTTCCATCGCCATCAGTAGCACAGGGAATTATAAAAGACTATGCAAAAACAAGAGATTTCCCTGCAAAGGAAGGAACATCAAAACTAAGTGTACATTTTCGTTTCGGTACCATCAGTATCAGAGAAAAAGCTGCTCGTGCTAAAGGTTTAAGTGAAAAATACTTTAACGAGTTAATTTGGCGTGAGTTCTACATGAGTATTCTGTGGCATTTTCCTCATGTGGTAGAGAATGCTTTCCGCCCTGTTTATGATGAAATTGAATGGGTAAATAGTGAGGAACATTTTGCTAAATGGTGTGAAGGAAAAACAGGCTATCCTATGGTCGATGCAGGTATGCGCGAATTGAATGAAACGGGTTATATGCATAACCGCACCCGTATGGTAGTAGCAAGTTTCTTAACCAAGCATTTACTTATAGATTGGCGATGGGGAGAAGCCTACTTTGCCAAAAAACTGCTCGATTTTGAGTTGGCTAGTAATAACGGAGGTTGGCAATGGGCGGCAGGTAGTGGGGTAGATGCGGCTCCCTATTTCAGAGTATTTAACCCTGAACTACAATTGAAAAAGTTTGACCCTGAATTGAAATATGTTCGCCAATGGGTTAAAGAATATGATACAAAAGACTACCCTAAGCCAATAGTTGACCATAAAGAAGCCAGAGAACGATGCCTTGAAGTTTATAAGGTAGCCTTGGATAGTGATGGGAAGAAAACTGACTAGCAATTTTCCAACCCAAGAATATTTAATGCCGTTGTTAAGGTAAGCAATCAGTTGTTTCACTTTAAACTATTTGGCATGAAAAAAACTATAATTACTATTTTCTTTTCTTTCTTAATACTGGGTTTTACAAAAGCTCAGAAGGGGTATACCGAAGTTGATATTTTTCCTAATACCACATTTTCTCCACCTATTACTGATGTTGATTTTGATACTAATGAGGATGTTTGGATGTGCTTCAAATACTACGGTATTGTTAAGTGGGACGGTATAAAAGCTACCAGCTATCAAATGATGAGCAGTGTTTTAACAACAAATAGTATTAATTCAATTTTGGTAACTGAACTTTATGTTTGGTTAGGAACTGATGAAGGACTTCAGCGTGTTTCAAAATCAAGCTTCAATAATGCTTCAAACTATCATCCATCACTTACCCAAAAAGGCTTGGAAAAAAAAATAAATAAATTGGTAAGAGACGGAAATTATCTATGGCTTTGCTCTGACAATGGGGTAGGTAAGCTAAATATGAATAACAATGATTTTACCTATTACAACGGAACATTATGGGGTGACCCAAATGCAAAAGTATATTCATTAACCAAAGGAGATAATGGAGACGTATGGTTTGGTACTGATGGAGGAGTTGTGAAGATGAGTACAAGCAACACTTTTACTACTTATACAAGGCAAAACTCTGGCTTGGTAAATAATAATGTATATGCCTTGCTTTGGAAAAAAAGCACAAAAAAACTCTGGCTTGGTACAGATTCGGCCCATAAAAATGGTAAAGCATATTTTGGCTTATCGGTACTTGAAAATAATGTTATTACACCCGCTAATGAACTGGATGACTGTGTTAACAGTAGTTTAAGCAATGCAACAGCAAGGGTCTTTCACTTGGAGGAAGAGAAAAATTATGGTGATATTATCATCTGTATGGATGAATATGGTGCAAGACCTTCTCGTTATAATATTTCTTTTATGCGCCTTGGAACGGGAAATAAAATGGTAAAGCATTTTGTTGATAGGGATCGCTTTGGTTCAGGAGCCGAGAGGCTTTTAGTTAAAAATATGCCTTATAAAAATCAGTTGTGGGCGGGCTTAAACAATAGTAAGATGTTCATTATTGATGATGTATCTAAAGTAACTAATGATGATAATCAGATAAAAGAATTTGTGGGTACAGACACAAAGTCTTTAGACATTAATAATGTAAGTGCTCTTGTTCTTAACCATGGAGATATGTTTTGGGATTTGCATACCAGTAGTAGATACGAAGTGCCCAAAAACTCTTGTAAATCTCCAATCTTCTCAGCTGCAATTTGGATGGGAGGAATTGACCAAGGCAAAAAACTTCATACCGCTGCAATGACCTACCGACAATCGGGCTTTGACTTTTTCCCCGGGCCTATTGATACTACAGGGAATACACCCATAAATTGGGGAGATAGTAGCTTTTTGAAGACATGGAAAATTAACCGTTGGGATATTGAGGAGTTGAAAAAGGCATATAATAATGGCATACTACAAAACGGCACCTATAAAATTCCTGATGATGTACTTACTTGGCCTGCTCACGGACAAGGTAGCTATACCTATAATCTTGCTCCTTTTATTGATGTTGATAATGATGGGAGGTATGAACCCCAAAAAGGGGATTACCCAAAAATAAAAGGAGACCAGGCTCTATTTTGGATATTTAATGATGCCAGTAATATACATAGTGAAACACAAGGTTTGCCTTTAGGAGTGGAAGTACGAGCTATGGCATACTCGTATAACTGCGATTCTATAAAAAAGGGAAGCCCAAATGAAGCCTTAAATTATACTACTTTTTATGAGTATGAAATAATAAACAGAAGCTCCAACAAATATGATAGTACCTACTTTGGAGTTTGGACTGATGTTGATTTGGGCAACTATACTGATGATTATGTTGGGTGCGACCCTCAAAACAGTTTTGCCTTTGTATATAATGGTGATAATGATGATGAAGGGATTTTAGGATATGGAGAAAATCCACCAATGCTAAGTGTAGTAATGCTTTCAGATAAGATGAGTAACTTCATAAGTTATCGGAATGATTTTTCAATTTTGGGTAATCCAATTTTGGCAAGACACTATTACGATTATTTGCGTTCAGTTTGGAGAGATGGCTCACCTTTAACAGAGGGTGGGAACGGTTACCAAACCGGAACTCCTACTAATTTTGCATTCTCGGGCACACCTTATACTACCGGTACTTGGAATGAAGTAAATGCTGGTAACACAAAAGGTGATAGAAGATTTTTGCAATCCGTAGGACCTTATACTTTTGAGCCTAATGAAGAAAAAAAATTAGAATATGCCATTGTATACTCTCACGAGCCAAACTCTCCCAATGGTCTAAATACGAGTTGGGCCAAAAATTTAAGAGATGTTAAAGCAGTACAAGGTTGGTACACAAATCAAAACTTTCCCAGTTGCCCAACAAAACCCATAGGGGTAAGTATAGGGAGTGGGCTGGAAAATCCGCTACAAGAAATAAAAGTAGTGCCTAATCCATTTAATGGTTCAACCTCTTTGGTTTTCAACCTATCGCGAGAAACAAAAGCAACTATAGAAGTATATAATATGTTAGGGCAGGTAGTTCAAAACATTCCTTCAACCCAGTATGGTTTTGGGGAAAATAAAGTTACTCTTAATATTGATAGCCAGCCTGCGGGCATGTATATGTATGTAGTTAAAACCGAAGGTGGGCAGTACACAGGTAAAATGATAAAGGCGAATAGATAGCAATTTCATTTCATGTTTAGTAAAAGTATATCACAATACCCGCTTCGGCGGGTTTTTTTATTAAAACCATTTCTTTTCTAATTAGTTATACTAAACAAACAAGTGTTAGTTTAATGGAAAAAATAAGCGGAAAAAACGTATTAGTTATTGGAGCAACTGGAGGTATTGGAGGTGAGACGGTAAAACTACTTAAGCAAAGCGGAGCAAATGTTTTCATTTCGGGTAGAGATGAGGCAAAGCTAAATACCATAGCTACTTACAATGATATCCCTACAGAAAATATACTTACAGGAGATATAAGTATACCTGAAGACGTGCAAAAAATCGCACAACAGTATTTTAATGCGGTTAATACAATAGATGTTTTAGTAAATGCCGCCGGGGTAGGTATAATAAAACCTGTAGAGCAACTTAGTGAAGAAGATTTCCTGCAAAGCCTCAACTACAATCTATACGGATCTTTTCTATTATTAAAATCTTTTTTGCCTGCTATGAAAGAAGCCAAGAAGGGGTTGATAATCAATATTCCCGGTGTATTAGGCAAAACACCAATGGCTGGAGCTGCTGCTTATACCGCAAGTAAGTACGGTTTAAACGGTATGATGAAAAGTGTTCGGGAAGAAGTGAAGCGTACTGAAATACGAATAACAAATATTTTCTTAGGCGGGGTTGATACTCCATTTTGGGATACTATTGATTTACGCGTTCAAAAAGATAAATTTATTATAGCAAGTGAGGCTGCAAAAGCAATATGGTTTTTGTGCCAGCAACCTGCATCTGGCGTAGTATCGGAGATGGTAATACAGCCTTTCAACCATCAGGCTATTTAATAGCGTGCGGTGTAGGCGATGACAAATTTTTGTAGTACCAAAAGTTTGCTGAACGGTACTTTATCACATGGAAGTATACCAACGCTGCGGTAGGGAAAATTAAAAGGTTAGGCAACACCAATAATAAATTTTCAGTAAGGTGTCCGTAAATTACCCAGCAAATACTTGATGCAGCTAAAAATAAATATGTTAAGCCCGATACTCCTGCAGCTTCACGCTGACGAATAAGCTTAAAACCTTGGGGTATGGCCATTAATGCTGTAACTACACCTCCAAAATAACCCAATGCTTCAGTTGGCAAATAAGCAATTATCGTTGCCAATATTCCGGTAAGTAACACACTTACTAATGCTATACGTTTTTTGTTTACACCGGATTTTTTTAGCATAAAAACTAAAATAAGTACGTTAAAAACAAAAAGAAATGAGTAAGCTATAGTTACTGCATTAATTCCTGTATTGTAACCGTATAAAGCCCATGAAAGGCTACCAAACAACATAAATACTACCGAAAAACCCGAAATTGCTTTTGGTAAACTTGATAAATATACTTTTACAACTTGAGGTATGCTATGGATAATAGTTAATACAACGGCGCATACTGCTATAAATGTTAATGTGTTCATATCTTCCTCAATAAATTTCTAAATAGCGTTTTAAAAGAGAGGTAATTTTTTAATGTTCACCATTTTATCTTTTAATTCTAAGCTCAAAAGTATGGCAACATTTTTGGCAAAAGAATGGGTTTTATATAAGTGGTATTAATATTATGTCAGTGGGGTATTTTGCATTTTGGGTAAAATATTTTCATAAATTGATATAGAATGAACTTAACTTACCTTTTAGTGTACACCATAGTAGTATGAAGATAATAGTAGTAATAGTATTGTTGGGTTGGTCTTTTTATAGTAAATCACAAACAACAGGAGCAGAGACTGAGCGACGGATTCAAGCAGAAGAGTTAGCTCAAAAAACACAACGTCATGTTGGGGTATATTATTCAAGTTCTTTACAAAGCCGGTTGGGTGTTCAGTATAAGGCTTGGGAAAAGCTAATAGTTTCACATCCCCAAAATGCCAACTATTGGCTAAATTACTATGTAAATTCAAGGCTTTACTTTCAGCAAAAAGATAAAAATAGGCTAAGTAATATATCAAAAGAAAGCTTGAGGCAAATAGCTGAAAAAATGGATAAGCAACTCACTGTTGCTTTAGAAAAAAGCTTTGAGAAACAGTTGGTACGCTATTATGAGACAAAAGAAAACAACTATAAACAAGCACGCCAATACTTGTTAGCCGCATACCAACTTAACCCTAAAAACATATTGCTTTACCCTGAGATGGTACTGCACTATGAAATTGAAGGACAGCTAACCCAAAGAAATTCAGTTTTAAATAAAATAGATAATATTGGTAATAGCACTACACTATATAAGTTTAGCATAGCACTATTAAAAACCATCCCTAACAACAGTATAGTTTTTACCAATGGTGAATACGATACCTATGCCATGTATAGAGCCGCAAAAGCTCTTAAAAAAAGTGTAACAGTAGTAAGTATATCACTTCTTAAAAATGATTTTTACAGAGCCTCAATACTTAGAAGGTATAACTTAAAAAGCGGTTGGTATAGCAAAGGAAAGCTAACCGAATACATTAAAAATATATTAAGTATTAACGAAAAGCAAAGTATTTATATAGCAGCAACAGTTAGTAAAACGATACTAAAACCTTTAGCAACAAATATTTATCATACAGGGTTTGCATACCAATACTCAAAAAATAAAGTATACAACATATCTGCTTTGTATGAAAACCTGATGAAGATACAAGAAAGCAACTTGTTGGGCACGCAGCAAAATGAGTTACTAAAGAACATAATGCCTGCTTATGTTTTGCTGTACAGACACTATAAAACAAAAGATGAGGAGGAGGCTAAAAAGGTGTACTACAAAGCAAAAGGTTTTGCCCAAAAAGCAGGTTTTTGGAGTACTAAATACGAGCGATACTTTAAATAGTCCATGCAGTTTTTCAAAAATAATTATACAAAATATAGTGATGAGGAGCTGATGGCTAAAGCTGAAAAGGGTGATGATAAAGCTTTTTCAGAAATATATAAGCGATACTCAGCCAAGCTTTTAGGATACTTTAAGCGCATGTTGTGGCGGAATAATGAATTGGCAGAAGATTGCCTGCACAAGCTTTTTTTGAAAGTAATAGAGAAGCCCGAGTTATTTGATACAAGCAGAAATTTTAAAACATGGATATACAGCGCAGCACACAATATATGCAAGAATGAATACAGAAGAATGGAAACACATCCTAATATAAATACTACCCAGCAGCCCGTAATTGGGGAAGAGGCTTTGCCTCCCAGCCAAGAACGGAAGGTTGATAACAGTAGTTTTTTAAAAGACCTTGAAGCAGAACTGGAGGTATTGAGTGATAAGCATAGAGATACATTTAAACTACGTTATTTTGAGCACTTGAGCCTGAAAGAAATAGCTGAAGTAATGGAATGCTCAGAAGGGACAGTCAAATCAAGGTTATACTATGCACTTAGAGCATTGGCAGATAAGTTGAAACCCTATAAAGCACTACTACAAAAATGAAATACCCTGATTTTATAGAAGAATTATTGCTTGAAAAGGAATACAGTGCCTTATCAGATGCTGAAAAGCAGCAAGTAAATGAGTGGGTAGCTAATGAAGAAGAGTATACTAAAATACGCGAACTTTTATTGGGTATTGAAGGAGCTGTTAGCCAGCAAGACGAGGAAGAAGTTCCCGAGCATATAAAAAACAACTTAGAACAAGCTTTTGCAAAGAAACATAAAGCAAAAAGAGTATTAACGCTACGATGGCAATTAGTTGCCACAATTAGCATAGCAGCATCACTGGCATTATTATTTTATGTTGGGTCATTGTTTAAGCAGCAACAAAAACCTACTGAGGTAGCTGTAAAAACACCTATTGAGAAAGAAGAAGATAAAGCTAACCCGAAAACTCATGTTTGGGAAAATGAAACTAAAGATAGCGATAAAACGATTGATACTGAGGACGCCAATGAGGAGGCAAAAAAGCCTTTACCAACTCCTCCGCAGCCTTTAGAAATAGAATCTGTTGAAGATGATGTTCTAGAGAAATATACTGTTGATGAAGATATGGAAAGTGATGTGGCTCCTGAGACAGAAAAAATACCTGCCAGAAGCTTAAATGAAATTGTTGTTGTTGAACCCAAAGAAAAAAACAAAGTGGTAACTGAAGAAACACTTAATGCACCACAAATGTCTTTTTCCAGCCCAACTACCCCTTTAAAAACTGATGTTGGCAGATATACCACTGAAGGAAAAGTTAGTTTAGGAAGTGCTTCATTATCAGGAAATACAGATTTGTTAGATTTGGGTGTACCCGTGTATTAATTCTCTATTTTTGCTATGTGGAGTTTAGACTAACGTTTCCTATTCCTTTATTTGAGGATAAAATTTCTTATCGTAATAAAATACTTTTAGCAGGTTCTTGTTTTGCCGAGAATATAGGTGAGTTAATGAACGATGCAAAACTTAATTGTTTCGTTAACCCTAATGGTATAGTATATAACCCTATAAGCATTGCAAACCATTTACAAAGAGTATTTAAAGGCAATGAGTATAAAGAAGATGAACTCTTCAATTATAATGAGCTATGGGGAAGTTGGCAACATCACGGGGAATACTCAAATACCGATAGGGGCAAAACCTTAGCCCGTATTAATAAAGATTTTAATAAAGTAGAGAGCTATATAAATGAAGGCGATTGGCTGATAATTACATTTGGTTCAGCTTATGTATACAGGCTAAAAACAAGCAATGAAATTGTAGCAAATTGTCACAAATACCCAAATACTGAGTTTACTAAAGAATTGCTTACTGCTGATGAGATAGTAAGTACTTGGCAAAACCTTATTTCTCAAATCAAGCAGCAAAACCCTAAACTTAAGGTTATACTCACAGTAAGCCCGGTACGTTATGTTAGAGATGGATTAGTAAATAATAATCTTAGTAAAGCCATCTTGTTGCAAGCAGTGCATGAGCTTTGCAAGCTTGATGCTATAAACTACTTTCCTGCATACGAACTTGTGCTGGATGATTTGCGCGATTATCGTTTTTTTGCTCAAGACCTTGTACATCCTAACTCGCAAGCCATACACTATGTGTGGGAAAAGTTTGTTGATACCTTGTTTAGTGATGAAACAAAAGTAGTTTACAGTAAAGTTAAACCACTTGTAGCTGCTTCAAAACATCGGATATTGCATACGGGTACTGAGGCCCATAAAAAGTTTTTGGCAACACACCACCAAAAAGTTATTCAGCTTCAAAAAGAATATCCTTTTTTGGTACTTGAAGATTTGGTAGAGGCTTTTAGAAAATAAAAAACCGTAGAATGTATTACACTCTACGGTCAATCATTTTAAATCTATATGTTTAAAACGAAAAAAGTTGCTCTATTAATCTAAATTTCAACTTTTGCGCCAAACCCTTATTTAATTAAGAAAATGACACAAAATTAATAGTAGCCTATTTCTCGTCTTCAATAATCACCCCAGATTTACCTTTGTAGGGCGACTCAACATTAGGAACTTTTACAAGTAACTTGCGGTATTGTTTTTTCAATTCCGCAGTGGTTTTATTTCTTCTCGATTTACGTTTTAATCTTGTTACTGCCATAACGCTAACTTTTAAAGGATTGCAAAGGTAAGTTTTTTAGATTTTATTATGAAACATATGTGCTAAAAAAACTACTAATAGTCATCGTACCTGTTCCATAATTTACCGTCATAAAAAACCCTTTCTACTAAAACTTCATCAATCTCATAAGTATAACCCTTGGGTGGTTTGCAAACTTTAAATGCAAAATAGCGTCCACCGCCTGCTCTGCAACCACCCCAAATGTTATATACTTTCCACACCAGTTTCTTTTGTGTAGTGTCTAAATACATAAAATGCTCAAAACGGGCATGGCAATCTCCCCCAAAATAGCTCTGTAGTATTACAAAGCTGTCAATATTAAAACTACTTAAATTCTTTTTCGTTAAACTGTCGTAAGCTGTAAGCAGACTATCGTTATCAATAATGGCGGGAGTTTTAAAATACCCCAATTGCTTAAAGATTAGCAAGCTTAAATGTTGTACAGGTATGTACCCCATTTTTATAATTGCAGAATCTTCCTTTTCAGGATAAAAGTCGTACAATCTCTTTTTTTTCTGTGCAAATGCAGAGAGGGTACAAAAGGTTAATACTGCTAAGATTAATAGCTTTTTCATGGCTATTAATACCTTTATTAGTAAAAGTGTAAATGGTGTTTATAAACAAGCTGTTCGTCCACCATCAACAACCACATTGGTACCGTTAATATAACCCGCAAGGGGCGAAGCCAAAAAAGTAGCTGCGTTACCAATTTCTTCAGGGGCAGCAAAGCGTGCAGCAGGTATTTCTGCCAACATATCTTTTTCTACTGCTTCACGTTCTTTATTTGCTTTGGTACTTTTATTATCAATAATGGCACTTAAACGCTCTGTTTCGGTGGCTCCGGGTAATACATTATTTACAGTAATACCAAATGGAGCCAACTCGCCTGCTAAGGTTTTAGCCCAGTTTCCAACAGCACCTCGTATAGTATTAGAAACTCCCAAACCCGGTATAGGTTGTTTTACTGAGGTAGATATGATATTAATAATACGGCCGTAGCCTTCTTTTTTCATTCCCTCAACCACAGTTTGCACCAATATTTGGTTACACACCAAATGAGCCTGAAAGGCGGCTAAAAATTGTTCGGTACTGGAGTCAATTGCTTTCCCTGCCGGAGGTCCCCCTGTATTATTTACCAGTATATGTACCGGTTGGGTTTTAAGCAGGTAATTTTCCAGCTTCACTTTTAATATATGTGGCGTGCTAAAATCAGCAGTTATTGTCTCATGGTTTTGATTATACGGTGTAGGTAACTGCTCTTTAGCTTTGGCTAGTTTTTCAGGGTTTCTGGCAATAAGTATTACTGTTGCACCTGCTTCAGCCATCAGTTTGGCTGTGGCTAAACCTATACCTTGTGTACTGCCGCATACAACGGCGCGCTTATTTCTTAAATCTATTTGTAGCATAAAGCTGCAAACCTAATGCTATTTTAAGCTATGATGAAAGTTTTTTGTTAAAACTAAGCGTTCTAAATTTGCAGTAGAGAATTAGAGAAATGCACGCATTAGAGCCATTTTACTTGTGGAGAGAATTATATCGCGCTGAGGATGACCAGCGTTCACCTTTTTATGAGCGTGAGTATAGTGAATTTCAGTATTCTAATAAAATATACGACCACTTTATTCATCCACAATGGGATGATTTTGGTTCGTCAACCTTATATGTGAAAATAATTTTTGCCGACTATGTAGACGGGTTCGCCGTTATTGAAATGATTGGGGAGTGGAATGATGCCATTGATAACGATATAATGTTTTTGAAGCGGGAGGTAATTGAACCTTTGATTGATATGGGGATAGATAAATACATAATGGTAGGCGAAAATGTGTTGAATTTCCATGCAAGCGACGATTCATATTATGAAGAATGGTTTGGTGATATGGATGATGGTTGGATTGCTTTTATAAACTTTAGAGAGCATGTGCTTGATGAGTTTAAAGCTAACAATATTGATTTTTATATAAACTTTGGTGGCGAATTGGATGATTTGGCTTGGCGAAAACTTTCTCCGCACCAGTTTTATGGCAGGGTTGAAGAGTTGCTGAACCATAGATTGGCTTAACTTAGTTTGAAGCCCATTGCTAAATGTTTTAATGTATATTGCTGTATATGAAAACCTTTTTTACCCTATTAATTTTTGTAATCTGTATATCATCAACACAAGCTCAAACATGGCAAAATGCTGATACGGTTTCTTGCCCTGATGATGTGGAGAATATTTATGTTCGTCCACTGTACAGCGATAGCTTGAGCAGCAGTTTTGTGATTTTTGTGAAAAAGGAAGTAAAAAACCACAAGCATGTCTTACACAGCGAGCATGTGATAGTTTTAGAGGGAGAAGCAAAAATGACTTTGGGCACTAAAGAGTTTACTATTAAAAAGGGGGAGGTGATTTTTATACCTAAGGGTGTCCCGCATAGGGTAATTACAACCTCTAAAAAGCCATTAAAGGTAATCTCAATACAAGCACCTAAGTTTACAGGTAAAGATAGAATAATGTTGAACTGGTAAACTAAAAAATATAAGCTAAACCACTATAAGCTGACAGAGTTGGAAAACCATTCCCAAAATTATTATTCAAAGGTAAATAGTGATAGCTTCTTGTACCCAAACTAATGGATAAGGAATTATAAAGCTTATACCTTCCGCTAAAACCTACCGTAAAGTAATTGTAAAACTTAGAGGTATTAACCCTGTCGTAGGGAAATAATACGGTATCTTTTGAGAAACTTTTAATTACAGTATTTTGCTCAATAAGCAGGTTATAGCCTGCATCAACAAAAAACTCCCACCCATTATCTACAGCATTGAAGTTATATGAAAGTGTTAGTGGTATTGAAACAAAGCTTGCTTCAGCATCAAACTCATAACGTTTTGATGTGGAAGTATTAAAATACCATGCTTTGTAAGTTGAAGTAAAGTTATTTAAGCTTAAAATTTGACTTAAAATAGCGCTCGAAGAAAATACCGAATGATTTAGCTTTATTATTTCTATAATGGGCAGGTTTACTTGTAGTGGGAAGAAAATAATTTCCTTCAACACCCACTGAAGTATAAGCACTTTGAGCATTTGAAACTAAAAAGCTGCTACAAAGCACAACCCATAAAACTATTCTGCTTAGCATTTATCCCTTAAGATAATTCAAATTTCATAGAAAAAGAAAAGCTCCTTCTATTTGAAGGAGCTTTAAACATAGTTTATAGGTTAGTTTACAGTATCTTATTCAAAAAGAATTTTGCTATGAGCAATACCCTTATCAAGTACAGCACGTACCAAATAAACTCCTGCTGGGAGGTCATCTCTATTGATAATTGCTACATTCTGGTTTACATTTTCCTGAGAAGCAACCAGTTTACCTGCAACGGTATATACCTCTATAGTATTTATAGTTCCTTGCTCAAAAGAAACACTAAAGTTAGTTGAAGCAGGGTTAGGATATACTTTAACTTTAGCGCTTAGGTCTAAATCTTTTATGCTGTTAAGTTTAGATGGGCAGCCGGGTAGTCCTAGAGCACAAACCATACGTGGAGTTAAGAAACCTTGTATAGTATCTATATAAGCCATTGCTTTGGTTTTGCTCATATCAGGATTAGAGAACATAGATTGTGCATGAGCTGTAACACCAATTTGTCCTGCAGCTTTAATAGATACACTATCCCACCACTCCCATGGCGAACCTTGATTAGCAAACTGTGAAGCTACTTTGGGTATGTATAAAGGGTATAAAGCCTGAAAACCCTCATTTATAGTTTTAGCTTGTACTGAGTAAGGGTCGGTGTAGTCTCTATCATTAATATCATCGTTATTACCTAAACGTTGAGATATACGAATAGTCTCTCTACTACCACATGCATTATTAATTACTGTTGTTTGGGTAGTTGGTACAATAACATTACTAAAACCATAAGGAGCTAACGGGTCGTTTACACAATGAATAGATACTATTGGTGTTTCACCTGCTTCAATCCAAGAAGAATCTCCTGTAGCACCGCCATAGTTAAATACAAAGTTTACGTCAGTAGATACATTTGCATCTCCGGCTATGTTTAATTGTGGAACACCTCCTAAGCCTAACCAGTCTCCAAATGCTTGAGTATTAACCATTGGCATTGTGTTTGGCCAGCTAAATTTCTCTAATTCAACTTCTGATTGTTTGTTAAGAGAAGAATAAGCTAGTGCTACATACCCTCCTGTTCCTTGCCCGCCTATAGCTATTTTGTTTACATCAACTTTATAAGTAGATGCGTTTGAGCGGAAAAAGCGAACACAATTACGAGTATCTTGTATAGCCCTGTATGTAGCCTGTAGTAACAGCGAAGTAGCTGTATCAGAGTTAGTAGTTAAAGGGTTCCAGCCTAAACGATAGCTCATAGCAACTGCTACATATCCTTTTCGGGCAAAGCGTCGGCACATTTCTGCCATAGCACTATCTTTTCTAGAACCTGTAGTTTGCCCATTAACCAACGGAGGTAAAAAACTTCCTGTATGCAATAATATTACTAATGGGCGTGCTGAAGCCGTATCACCTGTGGGTTCATAAATATCACACATTAAACCGGTTTTAACCAATGGTGGAGGAATTGCAGGTAGTGCAGGCCAAGACATATTAGAGTCGTAAACAACATTTTCAGCTACTGTTGCACTTGCATAAACCTCTGTTAAAAACCGTTGAGATTTTGCAGGAATAAAACTAAGAAAACAAAGCGTTAAGCCTAGTGTTAATAGTAAATTTTTCTTCATAATAAGATATGGTTTTTGTGAAAGTAATTTTTTCTAGGTTACAATATCATGAAAAAGGAACAGAATTCCACCAAATATGATAAAAGTAAGTTAACATTCGCTTAATACATGTAGCGATTTTGATTGTAATCTTTTGCGGCTTTTACAAAGCGAATAAATAAAGGGTGTGGGTTGGCTACAGTACTCTTTAGTTCAGGGTGAAACTGAACACCCATAAAATGAGGATGGTCTTTCAGTTCAATTATTTCTACTAATTCTCCATTAGGGTTTATACCTGTTGCCATCATACCTTTTTCAGCAAATTGGTCAAGGTATTTATTGTTAAACTCATAGCGGTGGCGGTGGCGTTCACTTACTTTCACTTTGCCATAGGCAGTTGAAGCAATAGAGCCTTTTTTAACTTCGCAAGGGTAAGCCCCTAAACGCATGGTACCCCCTTTTTGGGTTACTTTTTTCTGCTCATCCATTAAGCTGATGATAGGGTTTTTTGTTTTCGGGCTCATTTCCGTAGAATCAGCACCTTTAAGACCTACTACATTTCTTGCAAACTCAATGGCAGCACACTGCATTCCTAAGCAAATACCAAAGAATGGTATTTTATTCTCACGAACATATTTTATTGCTTCAATTTTTCCTGCAATACCGCGTTCGCCAAAACCGGGTGCTACTAAAACTCCGTCTAAATGCCCCAGTTTTTGTTGTACATTATCTGTATGTAAAGCTTCTGAATGTATAAACTCTAGGTTTACTTTACACTCTTTTTCAGCTCCGGCATGTATAAATGCTTCTGTTATAGATTTATATGCATCAGGCAATTCTATATATTTCCCTACTAACCCAATTTTTACCTCAGTTTTAGGGTGTTTGTGTTTCAACAAAAATGCTCTCCACATTTCCAGTGTGGGTTCAGTTCTTCCGGGTAGCTTAAGCTTGCTAAGCGTAACCTTATCAAGCTTTTCTTTTTGCATTACCAAAGGAACATCGTAAATAGTTTCTACATCAATAGATTCTATAACTGCATTTGCTTTTACGTTACAAAACAAGGCTAGTTTTTTACGTATATCAGCCGTTAAATGGTGTTCTGTACGGCATACCAATATATCAGGCTGTATACCATACTCTAAAAGCATTTTTACACTGTGCTGTGTAGGTTTTGTTTTAAGTTCTTTTGAGGCTGCAAGGTATGGCACTAGTGTAAGGTGAATTACAATAACATCTTCGGCAGGCAGTTCCCAGTTTAATTGTCTAACTGCTTCTATGTAGGGTAGTGATTCAATATCACCTACTGTACCACCAATTTCTGAAATTATAATATCGTATTTGCCATCTTCTCCCAACAGTTGGAAACGGCGTTTTATTTCATCAGTAATATGTGGGATAACCTGTACGGTTTTCCCCAAATAATCCCCGTTACGTTCTTTTTGAATTACTGTTTGGTATATTTTACCTGTGGTAACATTATTGGCTTGTGATGTAGGAATATTTAAAAAACGCTCGTAGTGTCCTAAGTCTAAGTCTGTTTCCGCACCGTCTTCTGTTACATAACATTCACCATGTTCGTATGGGTTCATAGTACCGGGGTCAACATTAATATACGGATCAAATTTTTGGATTGTTACGGAATATCCTCTAGCCTGGAGCAACTTAGCTAATGAAGCTGAAACAATACCCTTACCTAATGACGACGTAACCCCGCCCGTTACAAAAACGTGTTTAACTCTTTTCATGACAAAATTTGTGGTGCTGATAAAATGATGTTTTAAAACCTATTTAAAACATCTTATCGGACGGGATGCAAAGCTATTAATTTTTAGCTTAAGGTTAACTAAACTGTGGAAAGTGTTGTAAAAATTTTTCAGCTTCAACTAAATCCTCAGGTGTATCAACAGATATACTTTGGTAATCGGTTTGTTTTACAGATATGGTATAACCGTTTTCAAGCCATCTAAGTTGTTCAAGCACCTCTAAGCGTTCTAAATTGGATACAGGGAGCTTAACCACATCAAGCAATACTTCTTTTCTGTAACCGTATATACCCACGTGCAGGTAATGTACTTTTCTTTCAACCCATTCTTCATTAGGTACCCCTCTGAGATGGGGTATAGGTTGGCGGCTAAAATACTGAGCTACAAAATCTTCATTAAATACTACTTTGGCAGTATTGGGGCTAAACAATTGCTCCATACTATCGGTTTGCTTCATTAATGTAGCAATATCAGTAGTTTCATCGTCAAAGCAACTTGCTAATTGGTCTATTTGTTCGGGAAGTATAAAAGGCTCATCTCCTTGAATATTTAATACAATATCAAAATCATCGTATAAAGTTTCAATAACTTCAGCACAACGTTCGGTACCGTTTTGATGATGCTCAGCAGTCATAAGTACTTCTCCGCCAAAACCTTCAATATGTTCAAGAATACGTTTGTCATCAGTAGCAACAATAACTCTGTCAATTCGGGTAGCTTTAGTAACCTGCTCATACACCCTTTGTACCATACTTTTGCCACCGATTTTTTCAAGGGGTTTCCCCGGAAATCTTGATGAGGCATATCGAGATGGAATAACGGCTAAAACTTTCATAGGATATAACAAGTGGGTGTTGGGCAAATATAGCAGCAATAGTATTGTAGTACCATATTAAAGCCCATTGAAATATGTATTTTTTAGTAATTTTTTTTAGCGGGAAAGGAAAAAAATTTCTTGTAGTTACATAGTTTTTTGTATTTTACTGCCTTAAAATTAGGTAGTTATTTCATGGAAAAGGTTGAGTTTATCCTCTATGTCCACAATACTAAAGTGGCTAGTAGTTTTTATGAGGCTGTGTTTCAAAAAAAGCCGTTTAATGTTGATGCAGGTATTACAGAGTTTGAGCTGGGTACAAACTGTGTATTAGGTTTAATGCCTGAAGCTAATATTTCTAAAATATTACAGCCTATTATGCCACACCCTGCCCAAGCTAATGGTATACCAAGGTGTGAGTTGTATTTGTATGTTGATAATCCTGAAGATTATTTACAACGTGCTTTTGATGCAGGCGCAGTATTAATTAGTCCTAACCAAAGGCGCGATTGGGGAGATGAGGTTGGGTATTGTGCAGACCCTGACGGACACGTAGTTGCCTTTGCTAAAAAAATAGGGTAAAATACCTAGTAATTAATAGGCTTTTCAGGCTCTGACGGTTTAGGTACGGGTTTTACCTTAGCCGGTTTCTTCTTGGGGCGTGAAGGTGTGTTTCTTATACTTCTACTTCGCCTGGTGCGGGAACGTCTTGGACAATCTTTACATTTTTTAATTTGTAACATTACCCCCAGCCTGAATACTAAAATATTAGATACGGGAGCATTTACAACACGGTATCTTATGTTACTATCAAAGTTCGGGTCTCTTTCTAAAGAGTTTTCGGCAATAAACTTTATGCCTGCACCTGTTGAGTAGCTTACTCTTGCATCAAATACTACAGACCTGCCTAAATTATATATTACCCCAAGTGAGCCACCATAATGTGCTCTGCTATTTCTTAAAAGTAGTGAGGTAGATTGACGCTCAAAACCTTCTACGTTTTCATTAAATCTGTTAATTTGATTGGTATAAAATGAACGGGAAGCCCCGAAAACATCAAAGTATGGGCTTACTCTTCCGGTGTTAAAAATAAATTTGGGTGCAAAGTAAAAGGCGGTCATCCTATTTCTGATTTTTACACTTCCCAAATCATTGTTGGGAGTATCAAAAACCAAATCATTTATTTTATCGCTACTGCCGTAGTGCAAAAACTCAAAACCTAAACCCAGTCGAATTTCAAATAAGTTGTTTCTTGTTTTATATACTGAGCCGCTTAAAAACTCAATGGAAAAGCCAATACCTTCGCGGTAGTTAGAATCTTTTAGCCCATCCATAGGGCAAGAACCGTTTACATAAAAGTTTAAGTAAGGTTGTGCCTTAACACTGCCAATTGAAAGCAATAAAGAACTAATGAAAAATAGGGTAAAAAACTTCTTCATACGCAAAACTGTATTGGCATTACTTTTTCAAACATAATGCCAACACATCAATTTTGCGAGTTTTTTAAATACCGAATTGTAAACCCAATTGGGTGGTAAGCAAACTGGTAGTTCTGCTTCTATCTAAGCGGTAGCGAATAGAGTTATCTTCATCTTTCCATGCATCATACAAATTTACATACTGTATACCACCACCTTGGGTAAAACTCATTCTGAAATCAAAATATGTGTTTTTACCTATCCTGAATAAAAACCCACCTGATACACCTACTTGTAATCTTCCTGTAGTGTAGATATGTTTATCTTCAAGGGCTTTGTCGTCTTCATAAAGTGTGTTATGACGGAAAGAACTAAATAGCCTGTAACTACCAAAAACACCAGTGTAAGGAGTAAGACGCGTACCTGTATTGAACGAAAAGCGTGGACCTATTGAAAGACCGAAAGCTGTATTTTCAAATTGCACAACACCCATATCATTACTGCCTGTTGGCATTTCAACATTTTCTATTTTTTTGCTATAGCCCAAACACTGGAGGTCTAAAGCACCCATTAAACGTGTTTCAATAATGCCTGTTGAAAATCGGGGTATTATAGGGGTTCCTACTTCAAGAGCTAAACCGCCACCGGTTCCATAGCCGCTTTGTTTTAATTCTCCCTGAGGAGTAGTAGCCATTAAGCCAAAGCCAAAAGACTGAGCTTGTAAACCAAATGCGGCTAAAACAAAAAGAATTGCGATAAAGTAATTTTTAGTTTTCATAGCTATGTATGTTTGTCTATACTAAGGTACAAGTTTTTTTGCCTTTACCCCCAAAGCTAAATTTAAATTATACCATTTAATTTGATATTCTCCCTACTATTCCAAGCTGAAAAGTTATAAAGTTGCTTCTTGATGGTTCATCTAAGTCATAAGCGATAACATCATTTTCTTCTCTTGATACTTGGTTAGGATTTGCCAGTTTTATTGAACCTCCTGTTGAATACGTTACACGAAAATTAAGAGAAAACTCTTCATTAAAATTATACATCATTCCGCTGGCAAGCCCTACTTGGGGAACTAATTTCCTAGAAAAGACTTGATTAAAAGCATCCTTCGGACAATCTTCATCATCTCCATGTGGGACATAATAGGCTCTTGAATTAAAATACCTTAAACTTCCAAAAACATCTGCATATAGGGTAACCTTCTTAATAGCAGTCATACTTAAGCGTGTTCCTAAATTGAAGCCAAAACTCATATTTGATGTGGTTACAGTACTTCTTCTTGACAAATCAGATGGTAATGCTGCGTTTTCTAACTCGTCAAACATACCTACTTCAAAAAAATCAATTGAAGAAATTATGCTTACGGGTAAACTTTTACTGATTCTAAATTCAGGCGAGCTTTCATAATCGAATCCCATACCTAAACCATACCCGTATTTGTGATGTATATCTCCTGTAGGAGTGGCTCCTATGAAAGAGATACCCATTGAAGATTGAGCTTGCAAGCTAATAGTTATACAGCTTAAAAGAATTATTGCTAAGTAGAATTTTATTTTCATGATAGTAGTGTTTTGTTTCGCCTAATTTATCCACAAAAACTATTCCCCTTTAACTCTTAAGTTTTTAAAGTTTTTTTTGAAAAAATAAGAAACAAGTATAGGTTTGACAGGTTTATTAGTAAATGCAAATTGCCATAAACCATATTGCTGCTGCCTGTGCTGCAGCAGATATAAGGAACGCTATAATATGCCCGGGTAGCCGTAATGCACCAATAACTATGGCTTTTGCAAGGCATACTGAAATAGAATGCCATAGTGTTGTTGATGAGCGAAGTGCAGGTTTTATAGCTCTAGGTATGGCTCAGCAAAGTCATAGTCTGGTAGTACTTATTTGTACTTCAGGCAGTGCAGTAGTTAATTTTTACCCTGCTGTTGTTGAAGCTTTTTACCAAAGAATTCCCTTGCTAATAATTACGGCAGACCGCCCTCCTGAATTGATTGACCAATGGGATGGACAAAACCTCCATCAGGATAATATTTTTGGTAAACATGTAAAAGCAAGCTATACCATGCCTGATGATTATAGTTTGCCCGAAATTTTTAGCCAAACCACATTGCAGGCATATAAGGATAGTATGCAAGGGATTAAAGGACCTGTGCATATAAATGTACCCTTGCGTGAACCGTTATATGAAGCTAAAGGTGAGAAATTTTCTTACCCTGAAATTGAATTCAAAAGCAATAATCAATATTCGCAGACAGTAAATACTTTGGCACTTGAAGAGGTGTTTACTCAAACACAAAAAGTGCTGATATTTAACGGGGCAGGTTTTATTTCTGATACTAATGTTAAAGCACTATTAGCTTTTAACAATAAAGCAGTGGTTTTAAGTGATGCTGTTAGCAATATGCATGCTGTAGGCAATGTTAAATATTGGGATTTTTTACTTTCGAAAAAAGAGCTTTTAGAAGGTTTGGTTCCCGATATTTTAATTACTACAGGTACCAGTACTGTTTCAAAAAACCTGAAACTGTTTTTTAGAAAGTATAAACCTAAATATCATTTCCATATATCGCCCACAGGAGATATTGCAGACCCCTTTCAAACTGCTCCTTACCTTGTTAAAGGAAAGATACACCTTGTTCTCTCAAAATTAAATTGGGAAAATAAAAATGATGAGTACTTGAAAACTTGGAAACAATGGGACAACAAAATTGATAGTCTTACATCATCTTTTTTCAAGGATACTGATTTTAGTGAGTTTTCCTCTGTTAACCAAATCTTAAACGCTTTACCAAAACAATCTGTTCTTCAACTCTCTAACAGTATGGCTGTGCGCTGGGCAAACCTGTTGGGTGCACCAAAACATTTAAGCAGCATACACAGCAACAGAGGTGTTTCAGGTATTGATGGCTGTACATCAACAGCAGTAGGGGCGGCATTTGAAGTAAAAGAAACAGTAACTTTAATTACAGGCGATGTTGCTTTTTTTTATGATAGTAATGCCCTTTGGAATAAATTTGCGCCCGCTAATTTGAGAATAGTGATTTTAAATAATGGAGGTGGAGGGATTTTCAGGCTGATTGATGGACCACAACAGATGCCTGAATTGGGTGAGTTTTTGGAAACAAAACACCAACGAGAAGCCGAGCTTTTAGTAAAAGATATGGGAGCAGAGTATGCCGCAGTAAGCAACTATGCTGAATTAGCCAAAGAGTTAGAAAGTTTTTATGACCCCTCAAACAAACCGAAGGTTTTAGAGGTTTTTACTAAGGCAGAAATTAACACACAAGTTTTTAATACTTTTAAACAACAGATATATGGATTGGAATAAATATAAATGGGAAACCATAAAAGAGTATGAAGAGATACTGTTTCATTTTTACAATGGAATAGCACGCATAAGCATTAACCGCCCTAGAGTACATAATGCTTTTACCCCCTTAACTGTGAAAGAAATGATTGATGCGATGAATATTTGTCGTGATAGAGAAGATATTGGGGTGATTGTATTTACCGGAGAGGGTGGAAAGGCATTTTGTAGTGGGGGAGACCAAACCGTACGTGGGGAAGGTGGATATGTAGGAGATGATGGAGTGCCTCGTTTAAATGTGTTGGATTTGCAAATGCAAATTCGCCGTATCCCTAAACCTGTTGTGGCAGCTGTAGCAGGATGGGCAATTGGTGGCGGGCATGTTTTGCATGTGATATGTGATTTGACTATTGCTGCTGAAAATGCACGATTTGGACAAACAGGTCCTAAAGTGGGAAGTTTTGATGGTGGTTTTGGTGCTTCGTACTTGGCACGCATAGTTGGGCAAAAGAAAGCCAGAGAAATATGGTTCTTGTGCGACCAATACAATGCTGATGAGGCATTGGATATGGGCTTGGTAAATAAGGTTGTGCCTTTAGAGATGCTTGAGCAAACTGTGGTAGAATGGTGTGATAAAATGTTAGCCAAATCGCCAATAGCTCTACGTATGCTTAAGAGTGCTTTTAATGCCGAGTTGGACGGACAAGCCGGTATACAAGAACTGGCCGGTAACTCTACCTTATTGTATTATTTAAGCGATGAAGGAAAAGAGGGTAAAAATGCTTTTGTTGAAAAACGTAAGCCTGATTTTAGCAAATTTCCCAAATTTCCTTAGTTTGGATTATAAATTTTTTACAATCTTTCGAGGCATGAAATCTTCATGCCTCGAAAGTTAAGTAGCTATTATTCAGTAGTTTTTATCAGTTTATAGCTAACTGTATATCATTATTTCTTACTTTTGAGTTAGATTAAACTTTCAATAGCAGTGCTACCGTTTACACTATAAACAATTCGGAGGCTAATTTCTGCTTGCCTAAAAAGCAAATGTAAATACTATCAAATTTTAACTATCAAAAAAATGGGAAACTCAAAAAACCTTGTAAATGCTTGGATTTTTCTAAATGAGGATGAGCCAAGCGGAACCACTTACAACAGCCCAAACAGCTGTTACCAAACACTTATTAATAACAATGTTTACCAAGCTATGGACATTTTGTACATGTGCTTTGTTACCATTGTACCTACCAGTAGTAACACCATTCCATCGGGAGACGGTTCATCATACACCATACAAATGGGTAACCAACCCCACAACCAAACGTATATGGAGAATATTTTGCGTGATGCTCCCAAAAATAACTCTAATATAAAATTTGGGGTTACTCTTGAGTATGGAGATGGAAATTTAATCAATCAGATATTTTCAAACTCAAGTAATACTCCCGAAGAAAATGCAGCCAACTTTGCCAACAACCTATTACAGTATATGCAGCATTATGGCTTAAATGGTTTTGATGCTGATTGGGAGTGGCCGTTGAGTACAGATACTACTACAGATAATTTTAAATACCTGTTTTCAGCCATTGGGGAGTTGTTTCAACAACAAAGTGATAAATATTATTTATCAATATCACCCGCTACAAATAATCACACGGATACAGATACTATAAACAACTATATTGATTTTGTAAACCTGCAGATGTACTATAGTACAGGTTTACCTTCTCAATTTCCGAATGTAAATCATGACTTATTTGGATATGGAGTGAAATTTGAGGCTGTGGGTCAAACCAGCGACCCTTGGCATATGGGTTATCAAACAGCGCTAACAGGATACGATTTAAACAAGAATAATAATCAGTTTGATTCATTTATCAATTGGCGTTTAAATTCTCAAAACTTTCAGTTTGAGCAGAGCCAACAACAAGTATTGTATGGGTTGGTTCACAACAATTACGCTGTACAAAACCAATGGGGAGGTACAAGTGCACCATGGCACGATGGTGGTACATGGGTAATTGGTGCAAGAAACAACCAACATGTAATTGCCTTAAATGTAAGTTCATCCGATGGCGGGCAAACACTTAACGGGACTATGACTTATGAGGGCGAAGGCCCAATAGGTTTTAAGGCAACATTGGTTACCCCTAATTGCTACAGGGTTGAAAATCAGTGGGGAGGAAGTAGTGCACCGTGGCATGCAGCAGGTACGTGGTTATTGGGGTGCAGAAAAAACCAAAATGTTGTGGCAATAGATATTGCATCATCAGACAATGGGCAAAACCTCACGGGAACTATGACTTATGATGGTGAAGGACCTATTGGTTTTAAAGCAACTTTGCAAAGCTTTTCAGGGCAAGTTGCTTCATCAAACTAAAAAAGGAAACCGTTTAATATTAAAGCCGCTTTTGCATTAGCAAAAGCGGCTTTTTATGTTTGGGTAACTAATATTGGATTACAAATGTTGACTTGTATTGTACAAAAGCATATTTGGCAAGCTTTGGCTTTTGTTTTGTGTTTATGTAAACAGAATTACAAAATAAATTGTTAAACCATGGAAACCGATATAATGACACCGATAACTAAAGAGCATATAAAAAACGGATTTGCTTACGATGAATTTCGTCAGATGGGCAAAGATTTATTAGCTCAAAATAAAACTACAGGTAATAATCAAAGTGAATCTTATTTGTACTATAGCAATTTGAATGATAAACGCATGGATAGGTTAGACAAAACCGTAACCATAAATGATGAGCTTGTACAAGCACTGCAAAATATACAACGTCCAATGATTTGGGTAGTATTAACAGAGCTTTGGTGTGGTGATGCTGCCCAAAATGTTCCTGTTTTAGCAAAAATGGCTAGTGCCGGCAAAAACAAAATTCAACTATCCTTGCTTTTGAGGGACGGGAATCCTGAGATTATGGATGCTTATTTAACTAACGGAGGAAAATCTATCCCTAAATTAATTGCTTTGGATGCTGAAACACATGAGGAGTTATTTACCTGGGGTCCCAGACCTAAAGAAGCACAACAAATTTTGATAGATTACCGCGCCGCCGGTTCTCCCGCCGACGTAGACTATAAAAAAGATATACAGGTATGGTACATAAAAAACCATACACAAGGGCTACAAAGCGAGTTTTTAGAACTTATAAGCCCATACACATCTAAATAATAAGGGCAACTTTACTTTTAAAATTCACACACTTCCCTTGAAATATTATTTCAAGGGAAGTGTTGTTTTATACTGTTTCTAATAAAGTTCTAAAAGCAGCTAATCTTTCACCATATTTCTGCATGGTTTTCATCTTCAATGCAGGACCAAAGTCCTTGTTATAACTTTCATAATCAGCTATAGTTTTTGCAAAGTACTGTATGCTATAGGTAACTCCTGTTTCATCAGGCTGGCGGGTAATTACCTTAAACATCTTATACTTCATAAACTTACCTGTTTGCATTACTTCTGGTATATGCTCGTTCTTCATCCATTGCACCCATTCACGCTCAAGGCTATCATCTAAGTTTATTGTTACGTTATATAGTATCATGCTGTATCTATTTTAAAAGCGATTTTAAGTTGTTTAGTTTATTATCAGTTTCTTGTAATTCCTTTTCAGGATTTGAGTCTTTAGTTATTCCCGCTCCAGCGTAAGCAATTAAACCATTATTTGTTAGTTGCATGCAACGCAGGTTAACAAACAGGCTGGTAGCATTTTTATTTATCTCTCCCAAAAAACCGCTGTAGTAGCTTCGGTTAAACCTCTCATGTGTTTTAATAAATGCTATTGCATTTTTCTTATCTATTCCTCCAACAGCAGGGGTAGGGTGTAATTGAGGTAGAATTTGGCTGGCAAGGCTGCTATTTGTAGTTCCTTTTTTATTAAAAACTATTTGGGTATAAAGGTGCTCTAAATTGCCGTTGGTAATCTTTTTTCTGGCAGAAATATCAATATTGTTTACTTCAAATTCAGTTAAAATATTTTCAATATACCGAACTACCCAAAGCTGTTCTTCACTTTCTTTATTTGTCCATTGTGCTTGGTCTTTTAATTGCGTACCTGCCAGTGCAACAGTTGATAGACTATCACTGTTTACCTCAAGCAATAATTCAGGGGTAGCACCAATCCAAGTACCTATATTTTTAATGCTAACTAAGGAAACCATGGCTTCAGGATAGACTTTGCAGAGCGAATTAAAGAAAGTAAGCGGGCAAAAACCGCTTGGGGCATCCCACAGTGTATTTCTGGCAATAACTACTTTTTTAAGTAACCCTTGTTGAATGCTTTTTACAGCTAAACCTACATTGGTAATATAGTTATCAGGAGTATCAAGCAGTATAGGTTCATCCGATAAGTGATAATCATTAAGAGTACTTTTTAGTGTAGTATCAATATCGGTTAGTTTTTCACCGCTTAAAAAAAGTGAAGGTGTTTCACTATTAATATCAAAAGGTATAAAGGCAAATCCTTGTTTTTCGGTTTCAAGAATATCAGGAGTAAACGGCTCTACTTCATCGCTAACAACCGCACATACCTCCTTAGTATGCGGCAAACGCCATAGTGCAAAACTTTCATTGTTTTGCTTGAGTTGTTTTGGATTAAATAGTAACCTTTCGGGCATATTTGGCTTCACCGTTTACTTTTACATTAGACATAGTTAAACGGCTAATGTTTACTAAGTTTCCTTCTTCATCCTCTATACGTATTTCCCATACTTGCGTACTTTTCCCAACGTGGTATGGGCGTGCAGTTCCATAAACATAACCTGTCATAGCTGCCTTTAAGTGGTTTGCATTAATATCAAGACCAAGTGCTACATATTCATCTCTATCAATTACCAAATTGGCAGCCATACTCCCTACTGTTTCAGCTAAAGCCAGTGATGCACCACCATTTAGCATTTTTAAGGGTTGGCAAGTACGGTGGTCTACAGGCATACGGGCTTTTAAATAATCTTTAGTTAACTCTATAAACTCTATATCTAAATGTTCACCCATAGTGCCTTTGTTTATGGCATTTAACTGGTCTAGCGAGTGGGATGTATCTAATGTGAAAGATGTATTCATAACTTTTTCAAGGGTGAAACAAACAAGATGTTATTTTCACGCCTTTATAATTCAGCAACAAAAGTCAACAATGAGCGATAAAAAAACAATTTACCTTACCCGTCATGGTGAAACAGAGTTTAATAGATTGGGTATTGTGCAGGGCAGTGGTGTGGATAGTGCATTAAATGACAAAGGAAGACAACAGGCTGAATTATTTTTTGAGCATTATGGCAATTTGCATTTTGACAGGGTATATACATCAACTTTGCAACGGACATACCAAAGTGTGCAACGGTTTATTGAGGACAAGCAACATCCCCATACTGCGTTTGCCGGGTTAGACGAGATTAAATGGGGAGTATATGAGGGGAAACCCAGTACTCCTGAACAAAAAGCGGTGTACTTAGCAATGGTAAGAAAATGGCAAAACGGAGATTTAAAACATAGCATACCGGGTGGCGAAAACCCCATTGAACTGCAAGAGCGCCAAAAGCCCGTTTTACAACATATTCTGGCACAACAGCAAGAACAGCAAATCCTTATTTGTATGCACGGCAGGGCTTTACGAAGTTTTTTATGTTTGATGATGGAAACACCGCTTAGCCAAATGGATAGGTACGGGCACCGCAATTTGGGGCTATATCTTATACAATATGAAAACAATAGGTTTTTTATTGAAAAAGAAAATGACGGCAAACACTTACAATCGCTTGCACTTTAGCGTCATAAATTATATATTATAGGTAATGCAGGTTAAAGGTATATTCATTCTATTTTTTCTTATAGTATCAGCGCATATTTCAGCTCAGCACAATCATCAACACGATAATTTGTTGGTTCAAGATACTAATAGGTTTACTTTGACTAATGTTGATAGCCTTGTAGAGAATGATACCAATACTAAATATTTTTTTAAAGAAGAGGATTACAAAGACAGCCTTAAAGTATACGAGGAAAGGTTTGGGGAAAATAAATTTGTTCCCGATAGTTTAAAGTTACCCTTTTATCTGGCGTTGTCCTATTATCCTGAATTGTATGACTCTAAAATAAAAATTGAGAGCCGCATATTATTTACAACTATGGAGGCAAGACCTTCAAACACCAGTGTATTTAAAAATGCCAATAAACGAACGTATAAGGTTTATATAAATAACAGGAGAGGAAAAACTAAAGGGGTAAACCTGGCTAAACTAAACTTTAACAGCCGGGTAGGTTTTTTCGGGCATGAGTTGGCACATTTACTCAGCTATCAACACAAAAACAGTTTTCAGTTATTGGGAATGGGACTTAAATATGTTTTCTCAAAAAAATACAAGCGGTATACCGAGAGGGAAACGGATTTAGAAACTATACGCAGGGGTTTAGGTTTTGCTTTATATGAATCGAAGAAAAGAATTTTAAAGGATAAATCTTTGGGTACATCAAGAGCCTACAGAAGAAATGCAAGAAAAAACTATATGACTGATAGTGAGGTGCTTCAAAGTATTTTTACTATTGGTATAGATAAGCTGGCTATCAAATAATACCTCAATCACCAATACATCTTTATTCTTTTTGCAAAAGCCCGTTTGCAAGTGAAATAAAAAACTATTTTTGCACACCCAAAAATAGTATGTCATGATTATTGGAATCCCTAAAGAAATTAAAAATAACGAGAATCGTGTTGCGGTTACCCCTGCGGGTGTATCAGAATATGTAAATGCAGGCCACACTGTATATGTACAAGCTACAGCCGGTTTTGGAAGTGGTTTTTTAGATGAAATGTATGTTGATGCAGGCGCAAAAATTCTTCCCACTATTGAGGAAGTGTATGCTATTGCTGAAATGATAATAAAGGTAAAAGAGCCTATTGAACCTGAATATAAACTTATTAAGAAAAACCAGTTATTATTTACATATTTTCACTTTGCATCATACGAGCCACTAACACATGCTATGATTGACAGTGGTGCTGTGTGTGTAGCTTATGAAACGGTAGAAAAGAAAGATAGAAGCTTGCCGCTATTAGTACCTATGAGTGAGGTAGCGGGAAGAATGGCAACTCAAGAGGGAGCGAAGTACTTGGAAAAACCAATGGGGGGACGTGGTATATTGCTAGGTGGTGTACCCGGAGTAAAGCCCGCTGAAGTATTAGTTTTAGGGGGAGGTATTGTTGGTACCCAAGCCACTAAAATGGCTGCAGGAATGGGAGCACATGTTACTATTATGGATATTTCACTGCCTCGTTTACGCCAGCTGGATGATATAATGCCTGAAAATGTAGATACGGTAATGTCTAACCATTATAATATAATGGATGCTATACAAAAAGCTGATTTGATTATTGGTGCTGTTTTAATACCCGGTGCAAAAGCTCCACATTTAATTACCAGAGATATGCTTAAGTATATGAAACCCGGAACCGTATTGGTAGATGTGGCTGTAGACCAAGGAGGATGTATAGAAACTTGCAAGCCAACCACACACCAAGACCCAACGTATGAAATTGATGGTGTAATACATTATTGTGTAGCCAATATGCCCGGTGCTGTGCCTTACACGTCAACAATCGCATTAACCAATGCTACTCTTCAATACGGGTTGCAGTTGGCAAACAAAGGTTGGGAAAAAGCTTGTAAAGAAAATGAAGAGCTTAAACTGGGTTTGAATATTGTAGATGGTAAGGTGGTATATAAAGCCGTTTCAGAAGCTTTTGACCTTCCATTCCATAATGTTGATGATGTACTAGCGTAAATCTTATTTAAACGGTGATGTAGCATTATAAATGTTTACTCACATAAAAAAAAGCCCCTTACAAATAAGTAGGCGGGCTTTTTTTATGCCTAAAAACTGCTGAAATATTTATTACCCCAGCTTATGTAAATATGCTTTAATAGCATGATTTAGAGCTATACTTTTGTTGTGAAGATTAATTAAAGCCTTTACAAAAAGGGCTAGTAAATTATAAGTTTTTAGCGGCTAACATACCCGCTAAAAAACTTAACAAGCTATAAAAGGAGTATTACAAATGGCAAAAGAAATTCATGCTTTGTTAAAATTTATTAATGTAATTTTTTGTGTTGCACTATTGTTCTTGCTGGTGTATTACGTTAATGAAAGAGATACATATTATGGGAACGTAAGAGGTATATACGACCCTGCAATCAGAACTATATATGAGATTGTTTCGGTATTATTTATGCTAACCTTAATCCCTTTTACCATTGCAACATTTTACAAACTAAAACATAACCAGTTGGGGTTTGTAGGGGTAACAATAATTAATATATTTTTATTATTTTCAATATATTATATGATGTATTAAATTGCATCAATGTCTCCACTATTAAAGAAACTTAACTACAAAAACCAACAACAAGTTGTTCTTTTAAACCTTCCCAAAGAACAAGAGTACCTTATACAAGACTTTGGCGAAAACGCTAAAGTAATTCTTGATGCTGAACAGGCAAATGAAATTGAATTTGTGCTTATATTTTGTACTAAAAAAGCAGAGGTAGATGCCTATGCGCAACAAATAACTCCAAAGTTGATTGAGGATGGAGCCTTATGGTTTGCTTATCCCAAAGGAACATCAAAACGCTATAAATGCGATTTCAACAGAGATAATGGCTGGAATGTGTTGGGGGAAATGGGTTTTGAAGGGGTACGTATGGTTGCTGTTGATGAAGATTGGTCTGCTCTGAGGTTTAGAAAAGCTAAACATATAAAAACCATGACCAGAAGCTTTGCGATGAGTAAAGAAGGTAAAGCCAAAGTAAAAAACAGCAAAAAATAATTTAGCAATTGCAGCGTTAATCATTTTTTTGGGTCTAATCCCACAAACTAATGATATTTGCAATTTATGCAGAAAGCCGCATCACCAAATTTAAACAGCCAAGTAAACGAGAAGTTTTTAGTTAAAAACTTTATTGATGGTGATGAAAAGGCTTTTGAATCTCTTTTCAAAGTGTACTATCAAATGCTTAAAAAGGTAGCTCACTTTATTACTCAAGATGCGGAGCAGTGTGAAGAAATAGTGCACGATGTATTTATAAATATTTGGCAAAAACGGCAAAACATTAACCCTGAAGCTTCATTTAAAAATTATTTAATTACTGCCGTAAGAAACAGGTGCTTCAATCATCTCAAAGCAAAAAAACAAACACAATCAATTGATAATGATGAAAGTTGGGTTGAAGAGTTAGTTGCTGATACGTATACTGATACCAAAGCACAAGTAAGAGATGTGCAAAAGGCTATTGATGCAGCCATTGACAAACTACCTGAACAATGCAGGCTCATATTCCAACTGAGCCGATACGAGGGGATGAGCTATAAAGAAATTGCAGAAGCTTTAAACATTGCTCCCAAAACCGTTGAAAATCAAATTGGGAGGGCATTAAAGTTTTTAAAAACCGACTTAAAAGACTTTTTACCTGCCTTTTTAATTTTTATTCTTTTAAAAATCAATTAGTTAGAAAATTTTTCAAAAAAAATCAGCTTAGCTTTAGGGGTATGGACTGTTGTGTTGTGTATATGGTGTAGAAACTATGAAAATGATACAACAAATTATGAAAACAAAAATTATTCTGCTTGCCCTTTTGGCAACCTTTACCTTAACCCTTTTCAGCTCTTGTAGTGAGCTTGACTGTGAAGATGAAATTCATCCTACTGAAGAGTGTGATACTCTTGAACCTTGTGATTTTGAAGAACCAACAGAAAACTAAAACGATAAATTTTTTGAAAAGAGTAGAGATGAAAAAGCAATTTAAATTGTTGAAGCAAATTAGTATAGTAGCAATTTTTGCATTGGCATTTAGTGCCTGCAAAAAAGACGAAGACAACACACCCAAGCCAACAACCCAACCTACAAAAACTGATATATTAGCAGGAAGTGATTGGGTAATGAAAGCAATGGTAGTTGATGGAGTAGACTACATGCAGCACATGGAAGACTGTGAAAAAGACAACATTATGCAGTTTAAAGCTACCGGTATTTATGTTGATGATGAAGGAAGTTTGAAATGCGATTCTAAGGATAAACAAACACGAAAAGGAGTGTGGGAATTTATCGAGAACGAAACAAAGTTGCTTGTAGACAATGAAGACACATTGAATATAGATTTACTTAAGCCTGATTCGTTACTAGTATCAATTACTTTTAATGATGATGGAACTGATAAAACCCTAAAAACTACATTTGTAGCTAAATAACTTATTGAGATGGGTTTTTAGCCCATCTCAATTTTATTTTTTAACCACCGAACTATGATTACACCTGTACTAATAGCAAAATATTTTGAAGGTACTTGTACACCTGATGAAATTAAAGCCGTTGATGAGTGGAGAAACAAACACACTGATAACGAAAAAACTTTTGCCAAACTAAAAACCATTTGGGAAGAGACAGGTAAGGTGCGCCCGATTAGTGAAGTACAGGAAACCAATGCATCGTGGGAGAAGCTTAGTGCACGTATAAAAACTACTCCAAAAGCAACATCAAAACGCAGGTCATTGTCATTTATTTTACCACGAGCAGCAGCGGCTGTTTTAATATTTACCAGCATGATAATATTTTATCTAACTCAAAAAAATAAAGAAACCGTTGCCGTGAAAATGGTTGAAATAAGTACCCAGAAAGGTGAGAAAAGACAATTAACACTTGCCGATGGTTCTAAAGTATGGCTAAATGCAGAAAGCAGTATTAAATACCAAGAGAACTTTACAGGTGAAACCCGCGATGTGTATTTAGAAGGAGAAGCATATTTTGATGTAGAAAGTAACCCTTCAAAACCTTTTAAGGTACATACCGATGAGTTAATAACAAAGGTTTTAGGTACAGAGTTTAATGTACAGGCATATAACGACCAGCAAAACATAATTGTAGCTTTGGATGAAGGTAAAGTAGCCTTAAATTATGAAGGGGAGAAAATAACCCTTAGTCCTGGTAAGCAAGTAAGTTTTAGCAAACAAACGCACAAGTTTAAGTCTACAGACATAGTAAACAAACACAACCAGTGGCGAAACAATGTATTAGAGTTTGATAATGTTACACTTGCTGAGGCTGTGAAAACAATTGAGCGTTGGTTTGATAAGAAAGTAGTGGTAGATAATAAAAAACTGGAAGGTTGTTTAATAACAGCAAGCTTCAATAACCCAAAAGTTGAAGATGTAGTTGAAATAATAACATCAATACTATCATTAGAAAATGAAGAAATTGATGGTGTTTATCATATAAAAGGAGATAACTGCCTTTAAAAAAATATCGTGAAAACAAACAAAATATATAGGCTGCTAATAGTTTTTGTATTGGTGTTTTGTGCTTCAAGCATAAGCATGGCGCAAAACTTATTAGACAAAAAAATAACTTATACAGCCAATAAAATAACATTAAAACAAGCACTTACAGAGATAAGTGAACAATTTGATATTCCCTTTTCGTATAGCGAAAGTATTATTCCGGCAAACAAACAGGTAAGTATATCTGCAACCAAAGCAAAACTGGCTGATGTGCTTGAAAATCTTTTGCCTCCATCAATAAAGTTTAAAGAACTAAGTGGGCAGGTGGTATTGGTAAAAAGACGTAAGCCATCATCAAAAAAAGTACATACTATTAGCGGGTATGTGAAAGAAGCAGGTAGCGGAGAGCATTTACTGGGGGTAAATATTTACGTACAAGGAACAACATACGGTGCAAGCACAAATGCCTATGGGTTTTATTCCTTAACTATACCGGGTGGGTTTTATGAAGTAACAATTTCATATATCGGGTATAAAACGCAGGTAAAAAAAATTGTACTTGATAAAGACTTAGAACTTAATGCTGACCTTAATGGGGCCTTAGAGGTAAAAGAGGTAGAAGTTTCAGCAAAAGTGAAACCCTTAGAGAGTAACCGCTCACAAATGAGTGTAATAGAAATACCTGTTGAACAAATAAAAGAAATACCTGCACTTTTAGGTGAGAAAGATGTGTTGAAAGTAGTACAGCTAATGCCTGGGGTGCAAACAGGAAACGAAGGACAAAGCGGGTTTTATGTACGTGGAGGAGGGCCCGACCAAAATCTTATAATACTTGATGGTGCACCTGTTTATAATGCATTCCACTTATTCGGTTTTTTTTCTTTGTTTAATGGCGATGCACTTAAAAGTGTAGAGCTTATTAAAGGAGGGTTTCCTGCCCGTTACGGAGGTCGTTTGTCGTCAGTACTTGATTTGCACATGAAAGACGGGCATAAAGAAAAATATCAAGGTGAGGTAGGAATAGGGCTTATATCCTCTAGGTTTACCGTTGAGGGGCCTTTAAAAAAAAATAAATCCTCATTTATAATATCAGGCAGGCGTACCTATATAGATGCGCTGATACAACCTTTTATGCCAAGAGATGAGCGTGGAGGATATTATTTTTATGACCTGAATGCTAAAGTAAATTATGATTTAGGAAAAAAAGATAAGATATACCTAAGCGGTTATTTCGGAAAAGATAAATTTTATGCAAAAGCGGATTATGGCGACAGAGAGGACGATTATAAGTTTGAGTGGGGAAATGCTACAGCCACAGCAAGGTGGAACCACCAGTTTAATAGTAAGCTATTTGCCAATACCTCAATTATATTTAGTAACTACAGGTTTTTGGTTGGTGCTGATGAGAAAGACAAAGTAAGCGGAGATTTTTTTAGTCTGCGTTTCTATTCTCAAATTCGAGATTACTCAGTAAAATACGATTTGGGTTATTACCCTATTAATGGGCATCACATAAAAATGGGTGCTGCTATAATTTCTCACCAGTTCACCCCAAGTGCATTAGTTTTTAAAAACAGTTTCGGAGGGGATAACTTAGACAATAAACGTAAAATTAACGGAGTAGAAACAGGAATTTATATTGAAGATGATATGCGTTTGGGAGAGAAGTTTAAAGTTAATGCGGGTATGCGTTTAAGCCACTTTAATAATCGTGATAAGCACTACATTTTTCCTGAACCTAGAATTTCAGCAGCCTACCAGTTGGGTAACAACACAGCAGTAAAATCATCATTTGCTATAATGAATCAGTATATGCACTTGGTAAGCAATACAGGTATTGGCTTACCTACTGATTTATGGGTGCCTGCTACCTCAAACGTTCCACCACAACGCAGTATGCAAATTGCAGCGGGTGTAGTAAAAGACTTTGTTAATAAAGATTTTGCAGTAACTGTAGAAGGTTACTACAAGGAAATGTATAATATTTTAGGGTATAAAGAGGGAGCAACTTTTTTAGTTTTTGATGACCCTACCAACGTAGATGATTACGCTTGGGAAGATAATGTTACCAGTGGAAAGGGGTGGAGCTACGGTGCTGAGTTTTTACTGCAAAAGAAAAAAGGAAGGTTTAGCGGCTGGATTGGCTATACCCTTAGCTGGACACAACTGCAATTTGATGAGTTGAATTTTGGTGAGAAGTTTTGGGCAAGGTACGATAGAAGACATGATGTATCGGTTGTGGGTATTTATAAAATAAACGATAAGTTTTCTATTTCAAGCACATGGGTTTACGGTACAGGGCAAGCTATAACCCTTCCGTTGGCAAACTATACAGGTGTATTTGATATACCCGGTAATGTAAATGGTAATACCAATATGCAAACCCAGTTAACAGATTATGGAAAGAAAAATAATTTCCGTATGGCTCCTTATCACCGCATGGATATAGGGTTGCGTATGACAAAGGTTAAACCTAAATATTCTCGCACAATAGAGCTAAGTTTTTACAACGTATATAACCGTAAAAACCCCTTTTTCTATTATGCTTCAACAGAGTCTAGCGGGGTAACAAAATTGAAGCAGATAACTTTATTCCCAATTATACCTTCAATTTCAGTGAGCTATAAATTTTAATATAATGAAAGCCTTAAGAATCAAAATATATATAATATCACTTTCTTTAGTGGCGCTATTTAGCTCTTGCGAACGTGATGCTAAAAATGTAGATATACCCAATATAGAATCAAAACTGGTTGTACAATGCTTTATAGCTCCACAAAACCCAAAGGTTGAAGCATTCGTGAGTTTTAGCAGCCCTATATTTGGTAATGCCAGAAGAGAAGATTGGATTACTAATGCGACTGTTGAAATTACAGACGGAACAACGCTTAAAAAGTTAATCTTAGACAATAGCGGCAGGACACCAAAATATCAGCTAGATAGCAGTGAGTTTAAAATAGTAGCTGGAAAAACATATACACTTTTTGTAAGTACACCCGATGGTAAAACAGTAAATGCAAAATGTACAGTACCTCTTCCTATTGATGGTTCATCGCTAACTTTTAATTGGGATACTGTAGTGAGAACTAACCAAAATATAGGAGCAATTGAAAGAACAGTTAGGCTAAACATGAAGTGGAGAGATACAGACCCGGCTCGTAATTTTTTTAGAGCAGGAGCCAATGTATTGGTATATGCTGAGGACAGGCCTAATGATATATTTAGAGAACGCATGTCAAACAACTCATTTTCTGATTTACAAACTGATGAAGGAAAAGATGGAGGCGAGTTGGAAAGAAATAGTTTAGAGCGAATTGTAACAGAACAAATTGGTGGTAGTGTAGGGCGTTTTTCATTTAAGCCCAAAGGCATCGAAATATATATTGTGAATTGTGGCGAACATTATTATAAATATCATAAAACTGCTGAAAATAATAATGGTGAAGACCCGTTTTCAGAGCCTACGCTAGTTTATTCAAACATCATAGGAGGTTTGGGGTGTTTCGGTGCCAGTAATCAGTTTATAAAATCTATTGAGTTTTAGGGGTATTCTTTTTTCTGATAAATAACCAAACAACGGCAATTACACCCAGTATAACACTGTATAGCAATTGCATACCGTGGTTAAGTGTAGCATAGGCAAGTGCATTTACACCTGTCAACTGATATAAAATTAATAATTCACCCACCAAAAAATGATAGGCTCCCATACCACCGCCTTGTATAGGTAACGATTTTGCTATAGCCCCAACTGACATAACTGTAAACGCTGCCGCAATAGTTAGGTTTTCTGTGGCTTCAAAAGCAAAAAACCATAAGTAGCTGGTTAGGAAGTAACTAAGCCAAATAAGCAGTGTATAGAAAATAAATAGGACTCTTTTTTTCAGTTTAAAAATACTTATAACACCCTCAATAATATCTTTGGTAAAAAGCAGTATGCTATTGGTTGGTTGTTTTTTGTTTAGCCATTTTAAAACGATAATCAAAACTATAAACCCTATAATGGCTAGTGTAATCAACCCAATAAAAATGGTAAAAGCATATCCTCCCGTTTTCTTGTCAATAGGATTATAGATATTGGCAGTGAAAAAATCTCCCAAGAACTCAGCTTGAAGTATAAAGGATAAAAATACAGCCAAAAGCAAGCAAACCAAATCGACACAACGCTCAATAAAAACAGTTCCAAAGCTTTTTGCAAAAGGCACTTTTGCTCTTTCCTGTAAAGTGGCACATCGGGCAAACTCTCCCAATCGTGGTGTACCTATATTCACAAAGTAACCATACATTAAGGGAAAGAAAGTATATGGAAGCTTTGTTTTATATCCACTGGCCTCAAGTAATAATCGCCAACGGGCTGCGCGGGCAATACTGCCGAACAAGCTGGAAAACAAAACAGGAACAGTCCATAAATAATTGGCAGTTTTTAGTTGATTAGCCAATAACTTAAAATTAGTATCGACAAAAGCAAAGTATAACGATACAATTGCTAAAACAGCAAAAGCCCCATTAAATATCCTGTTTCGTGTCTTTTTATTTTTTAATGAACCAAACACAAGTACTATCCGTTTCTGTACTATTACGGTTTTAATAACAACCGCTATTTTCGCACAAAAATATCATAGAAAATTAGGGATGGATTTATTTTATAAAAAATATGAAGGCACAGGGAAACCATTATTCATATTTCACGGGCTTTTTGGTATGCTTGATAACTGGCATAACGTAGCCCAAAAATTGTCTGAAAATTATACTGTTTATTCGACTGACTTACGCAACCATGGGCAGTCACCTCATAGCCATGAAATGAGCTATGAACTAATGGCTGATGATATTGCAGAACTGATTGTTAAACTAAAACTTGAAAAAGCTTATATACTAGGGCACTCAATGGGCGGTAAAGCAGTAATGGAATTTGCCTTAAAATATCCTGCAATGGTTGATAAGCTCATTGTAGCTGATATTGGTATACAAGGGTATAGGAGAGGACATGACGATATTTTTGATGCTATTATACCTTTAAAATTGGATGAATTTAAAACAAGGGGTGAAATAGATGAATATTTAAAAGTCGATTTACCAGATTTTGGAGTTCGCCAGTTTATTTTAAAAAACCTTAACCGACAAAACAATGAAGGGTACACATGGAAAATGAATTTAGAAGCTATATATAAGAATTATGAAAATATAATAGCTGGTATTGAAAACGGGAGAAGTTTTGATGGAGAAACCCTTTTTATGCGGGGTGGTAAATCTAGGTATGTAAAAGATGAAGATTGGCAAGATATTCAACAGCTTTTTACTAATGCCAGGCTTGAAACAATTGAAGGCGCAGGACATTGGGTACATGCTGAGAAACCTGATGAAGTAGTAAAGCTTGTGAGAGCTTTTTTTAAATTAACAATTGAATAAAATGCTGATGAGTTGATTAAGGCGTGTTGGCACATTGATAAAATTGAACTACCTTTGCACTGCTTATTAAGAAAGACGGAGGGACTAGGCCCTGTGAAGTCTTGGCAACCCGTCCCGACGGGTGCCAATTCCTATCCAAAACAACTCCTGTTGTTAAGGGTGAAGATGAGCTGTAAACGACTACGAATCCTAGCTTTTTTATTGTTGAACCTGCATATCTTAAACAGGTATGCCCAAATGTTTTATGCAAAATGAGTAAAACTGAACAAATTAAGGATTTGCTTCAACAGAGAATTTTAGTGTTAGACGGTGCCATGGGTACTATGATACAACGCTACAAGTTGGAGGAACAAGATTTTAGAAATGAAAAGCTAAAAGACCACCCACATCCATTAAAAGGGAACAATGATTTATTAGCATTAACCCGTCCTGACGTTTTGGAAGAAATTCATCGCCAGTATTTAGAGGCAGGAGCTGATATTTTAGAAACCAATACCTTTAGTGGAACTACTATTGCCCAGGCAGATTACCATTTAGAAGATTATGTAACGGAAATTAATTACGAATCAGCTAAAATAGCTCGTAAAGCAGCTGATGAAGTTACCGCTCAAAATCCTGATAAACCCCGTTTTGTAGCCGGTTCAATGGGACCGACTAACAGAACAGCATCCATTTCTCCTGATGTGAATGACCCGGGCTTCCGTGCCATAACCTTTGATGAACTTAAAGCAGCCTTTAAACAGCAAGCGTTAGCACTAATTGATGGTGGAGTGGACTTACTTTTGGTAGAAACGGTAATTGATACTTTGAATGCAAAAGCTGCACTCTTTGCTATTGAAGAAGCCTTTGAAGAAAAAGGAGTAGAACTGCCTATCATGATGTCAGGAACTATTACTGATGCCAGTGGACGTACACTCAGCGGACAAACTACTGAGGCATTCTTAATATCGGTTTCACATATTCCATTGTTAAGTGTGGGGTTAAACTGTGCTTTGGGAGCATCTGCTTTACGTCCTTACCTACAAGTGATGGATAAGAAATCAGAGTATCATGTAAGTACTCATCCAAATGCAGGTTTACCTAACGAATTTGGTGAGTACGATGAAACGCCTGAGGAGATGGCCGCCCAAATAGAAGTTTTTCTAAAAGATGGCTTAGTAAATATTGTTGGCGGATGCTGTGGTACAACTCCAGATCATATTAAAGCCATTGCCACTACTGCGGCCAAATATCAACCCCGAGAAGTGAATAAGAATACTTCAGTAACGGTATAATTTAATTTATAAAATAGTAATATTACTTTTCTTCCGAATAGTATAGAATGAGCGAACTACTTCCCCCACTGAAACTATCAGGTTTAGAACCTTTAGTTATTACTCCCGAAACCAATTTTGTAAACGTAGGAGAACGAACCAATGTCACAGGTTCACGTAAGTTTTTACGTCTGATTAAAGAAGGTAATTACGAAGAAGCTGTTGACGTAGCTCGCAATCAGGTTGAGGGTGGTGCTCAAATCATTGATATAAATATGGATGAAGGAATGTTGGATGGTGTTGAAGCCATGACAACTTTCTTAAATCTTATAGCTGCTGAACCTGATATTGCTCGTGTCCCGGTAATGATAGATTCTTCTAAGTGGGAGATTATTGAGGCTGGGTTAAAATGTGTGCAGGGGAAATGTGTAGTAAACTCCATCAGTTTAAAAGGGGGAGAAGAGGAGTTTATTCGTCAGGCAAAAACGGTTAAACGTTATGGTGCTGCTATGATTGTAATGGCATTTGATGAAGACGGACAAGCAGATAATTACGAGCGCCGTATAGAGATTTGTGAACGTAGTTATAGAATATTGGTAGATAAAGTAAAGTTCCCAGCTCAAGATATCATTTTCGACCCTAATATATTTCCAGTAGCTACCGGTATGGAAGAGCATCGCCAAAATGCTATGGATTTCTTCAGGGCTACTAAGTGGATTAAAGAAAACTTACCGGGAGCAAAGGTAAGTGGAGGGGTAAGTAATGTGTCTTTTTCATTTAGAGGAAACGATGTGGTGCGTGAAGCTATGCACAGTGCCTTCTTGTATCATGGTATCAACAACGGTATGGATATGGGTATTGTAAACCCTGCCCAGCTAGAGATATATGATGAGATACCTAAAGACCTGTTAGAACTGGTAGAAGATGTATTACTTGACAGAAAGGATGATGCTACCGAAAAACTTTTAGCCTTTGCAGATACAGTTAAGGGCAAAGGAAAAGAAGCAGCAAAAGAAAACCTAGAGTGGCGTGAAGGTACAGTAGAAGATCGTTTAAGCCATGCTTTAGTAAAAGGTATAACTGAGTTTATTGAAGACGATACAGAAGAAGCCCGCCAAAAATATCCTCGTCCGTTACACGTGATAGAAGGTCCGCTAATGGCAGGGATGAGCATTGTGGGAGACCTTTTTGGTAGTGGTAAAATGTTTTTGCCACAGGTAGTAAAGAGTGCCCGTGTAATGAAAAAGGCAGTGGCATATCTTACACCGTTTATGGAAGAGGAGAAACGCCAAAGCGGTGACCAAAGTGAGAATGCAGGTAAAATACTAATGGCAACCGTAAAGGGAGATGTGCATGATATTGGGAAGAACATTGTAGGGGTAGTAATGTCTTGCAATAACTTCGAGATTATTGATTTGGGAGTAATGGTACCCGCCGAAAAAATTCTTGAGGAAGCCAAAAAGCATAGTGCAGATATTATCGGCTTAAGTGGACTTATCACACCATCGTTAGATGAGATGGTAACTGTGGCTAAGGAAATGGAACGCCAAGAGTTTAAAATTCCATTACTCATTGGTGGTGCAACAACATCAAAAATTCATACTGCAGTGAAAATAGACCCCACGTATAGTGGCTCAGTGGTTCATGTGTTAGATGCTTCAAAATCTGTACCTGTGGCATCGTCATTATTAAGTGAAGGGCAAAAAGAAGCTTTTCATAGCGATGTAAAAAATGAATACGAACAAATGCGAGAGGCACACGCCAATCGTAAAGAGACTAAGCAGTATATAAGTCTAGAAGATGCCCGTAAAAACAAGCAGAAAATAAATTGGCTGGAAACCAAAATAACCAGGCCATCATTTTTAGGGACTAAGACTTTTAGTGATTTTCCACTTGTGAGATTGGTGGATTATATTGACTGGACACCCTTTTTCCAAACATGGGAATTAAGAGGGAAATACCCTGCAATTTTTGAGGATGAATATGTAGGTGAAGAGGCTAAAAAGCTACACAAAGATGCTTTAGCGATGATTGATAAGGTAATAGCCGAAAAATCATTACAAGCATCAGCTATTGTTGGGTTTTATCCTGCCAATACAGTAAATAGTGATGATATAGAGCTGTATACCGACGAGAGCAGAAAAGAGGTATTAACTACTTATCGACAGCTTCGCCAGCAAAACAAAAAGGGAGCAAATATTCCTAACCACAGTTTGGCTGATTATATTGCACCCAAGGAAACAGGTATTGAAGACTATATCGGTTCATTTGCAGTAACAGCAGGAAAGGGAATAGAGGCAATTGTAGGACAATACGAAAAAGACCACGACGACTATAACAGTATTTTAATAAAAGCTGTAGCCGACCGTTTTGCAGAAGCCTTTGCAGAATATATGCACGAATATGTGCGTAAAGAGTTATGGGGTTATGCCAAAGACGAGAATTTCGATAACGAAGCGCTAATTCGTGAGAAATACCAAGGTATTCGTCCTGCCCCTGGTTACCCCGCTTGTCCTGAACATACTGAGAAAGGTACTATTTGGGAGCTGATGAATGTGGAGCAAGAAACAGGCATTAAATTAACAGAAAGCTATGCTATGTATCCAGCAGCAGCAGTATCGGGTTTGTACTTCTCACACCCAAATAGTAAATACTTTGGTTTGGGTAAAATTCAAAAAGACCAAGTAGAAGACTACGCTCGCCGTAAAGGTATGACCATAGAAGAAGCTGAAAAATGGTTATCGCCTGTATTGGCTTATAGTGTGTAGGTAATATTTTTATAGCTTACCTCGTTTTAACATATAAAAGATGATACGCCTATGAGTACTGATACGCAGTTAATGATTATTAGTTCAGTACTGAATTTTATTCTTTTGTTTATAACACTTAAGGTCAACAGAAAGTACTTCATATATTCTCTTGTTATTTTAATAGCTTATAATGCTTATGCATATTATGGCTATTATACCGAAACCCGAGGCGGAGTAACTTTGGTGTGGATGGTTTACTTAATATTTATTAATCTTTTCCATATTATACTTTCAATAGGTGTATTTCTATGGCATTTTTTTAAAAGGAATAGCCAATGCTAATAGAAGTGAGAAATATAGGTCTGGGTTGAAATGGTAAATTCGGAAGAATCAGTTCTGAAACTCTATAGGAGCCGCTTAATTGTAAAGAGAATCTTTTAAAAATTTTTGTTTGCGTTCCCAATTCAAAATCACTCCCACGTACAAGAGCATAATGATACGCTGATAGCTCATCATTTCTTCTATCTGTAGTATGGGTGGCATTAGCAAAAAAACTAACACCTGCGTATGCTCCGTTAAAAAAATTGTTCTTTTTAAACTTCAAAAAATAATAACGGTAGCCTAAACCTAACTCATAACTATCTCTAATGGAAAAAACAGTTCCCCTATAAATATATTTTTCCTGAGTAAATCTTGGAGTTGCTATAAACTTATGCCTACTACTAATTACACGTTCATATTGTACACCAAAATTTTGTAGAGAAGTAAAAGTTTGGGATGAATAAATTTTAAATGGGCTATAAAATGAGTTATTTCTGTACTCTAGAAGCGATATTTTAATATTATTTTTCTTAGGTTTTCTACCTGTTTTATTTTGTGCAATTGTGTTAAGAGATAAAAAAACAGACAATAGTATAAGGTAGTATTTCATAGTTTAGATCTTACCAATACAAAATACTAATTAATAAGTAAAGAAGGCAATATAGTGTGTAATTTTATATTACTCGGTTTTTATATAAATAGAGCAGAACATTATTTCACAGGTTCGCGCAAAATGGTTCTCAATTTTTCTGAGGCTACTTTTCTAAAGTCTGATAGATAAATTTCATGGTGCTTTTCGTTTCTTTCCAATCCGTTTTCTTTCATAAAAACTTCAATCTGCTTTAGCGAAATAGGTTCACTGTCAAAAGACCCTACATGCAACATCTGCACACATTTACCTTCTTCCATTTCAAAAAACTCAACCTCATTTATCAAAGTATTTTCTTTTTTGGTAAAGGCTTTCTCTTTTGCACTTTCAACATCTTCTTTGGTGACAAAATCAGGTAAGCGTATTAACAATCTGTACTCCCATTCACTTCGGGGTATTTGTTTCGGGGCTTCATCAATATTTTTAATGTTGTACTTTTCTTCATCAAACCACCACAACCCTTCAAGTTTGGCTACAACAAAATCTTTATCCTGTTCTTTGTATTTAAACTTTATAGCATAAGCTACAGGGTAAAGTGCTTGAATATGATTTGAAAAATCTTCCGATGAGGGGTCTCCTTTACCTGTAATGGTTAAAAATTGAGCAGCTTCAATACTCACCAGTTCAGGCTTGGGTTTAGCTGTATAATAGTTTTTATAGAGTTTAGTTAAATCTAATTTTTGCATCAATTACAAATTAACTTTGCTGTGCTGACAACCCTATGTCAGTAGTAAAAAAGAAAATTACGGTTCACTCAAAAAAAACAACAGTTCATCGCAGGCTTATTTCTTATTTTTAATAGCCATTACACCTTTGTATCAGAAATTTTAGAAACAAACCATGAAAAAACTAATAATATTAGTTGTATTAATTATCTGCCTTACTTTTTCTGCATCGGCTCAGCTTACACAAACCATTCGGGGTACAGTAAGCGATAAAGAAACCACAGGCGAGCTTATTGGGGCAACCATAGTGGTACTTAACTCAGACCCTTTAAAAGGTGCCAGTTCTGATATTAACGGTCGTTTTCGTATTACCGGTGTTCCTTTAGGGCGGCATACTATACGTATTACCTATGCAGGATACAAACCTGTAGTATTGCCCGATGTTATTGTAAACTCTGCTAAAGAAGTAGTACTTACCATAACCATGGAAGAAGAAATTATTGAAGCTTCGGAAGTTGTGGTAAAAGCTAAAAGCGACCCCGGTGCTACCAATAATGAGTTAGTTGCGGTTAGCGGAAGGTCGTTTACAATAGACCAAACACAACGCTATGCAGGTGGTTTAGGAGACCCAAGCCGTATGGCGGTAAACTTTGCAGGTGTTGCCGGAGGGGGTAATGACCAACGTAACGATATTGTTATTCGTGGTAATTCGCCATTAGGGCTATTGTGGCGTTTAGAAGGGGTAGATATTCCTAACCCTAATCATTTTGGTAATCAAGGGGCAAATGGTGGGCCTGTAAGTATTTTGAATAACAATACTTTATCAAATTCTGACTTTATTACCGGGGCATTTCCAACAGAGTATGGTAATGCGCTTTCAGGAGTATTTGATTTAAAAATGCGGAAAGGAAATAATGAAAAGTTTGAGTATACGGGGCAAATTGGTTTTAGTGGGGTGGAACTAATGGCAGAAGGACCTATTCAAAAATCTAAATCATCATTTTTAGTAAATTACAGATATAGTACACTTGATTTTTTGAGCAATTTAGGGTTTGATTTTGGTGGTTCGGGTGCTCCGCGTTGGCAAGATTTAACTATGAAAATAGATTTTGGCAAAACCAAGTTGGGGAACTTTAGCCTGTTTGGAATAGGAGGTTTAAGCGGTACAAAAATTCAGGATAGTAATAAAGAACAGGAAGATTTTGCAAAAGTAGCAAACCCTCAGGATATTGACTTTAGTAGTGGAATGTTTGCTACGGGTTTAGTGCATACTATTTCTTTGGGTAAAAACAGTTATATGAAAACCGTGGTGAGTACTTCGGGAGAACGTAACAGAACTATTGTAGACTCTTTGGGTGATGATATACAACCTATAAGAGAGTTTGAAAGAGAAAGTTATTCGGTACGCAATACTATCCACTCTTTCATCAACAAAAAAATAAATGCTAAAAACAGCTTAAAGTTTGGTGTTATAGGAACACGCTTCACAGCAGGGTCTGACGAAAGAGTTTTAGTAATTGATAGTATAGTTGGTGGAACACGTTATGATTCATGGCTTACTTTATACAAGTTTGATAACGAAGAGTTGTTTTTAGGGCAAGCCTATGCCAACTGGAATTGGAAAATAAATAAAAAAGCTACTTTAAATACCGGTTTACACTACAACCAACTGTTTTTTAATAATAGTATTTCTTTGGAGCCTCGTGCATCTTTCAAATATAAGTTATCGCCTCGCCAGTCGGTAAGTTTTGGTTATGGTTTGCATAGTCAAACACAACCTTTGCCTGTCTATTTTGAAAAGGCTTTTATTGATGATGCTCGCACGCAAAGTATTGAGACCAACAGAAATTTAGGTTTTACACGTAGCCATCACTTTATAGCAGGGTACGACCTTTTTATTAATTCAAACGTAAGATTTAAAATGGAGGCATACTACCAATATTTAACAGGTGTAGCTGTAGAGCAAAACCCTAGTCATGTGAGTACTATAAATTTTGGAGCTGATTTTGGCTTTCCTAATATAGACAGCCTGGTGAATGATGGTTTAGGGCGCAACTATGGTATTGAGTTTACCCTTGAACGTTTCTTTAGCAAAGGCTTTTATTATTTAGGTACAGTATCATTATACCAAAGTGAATATTTGGCAAGTGACCAAGTTTGGAGAAATACAGCCTTTAATGGAAACTATGTAGTAAACGCGTTGTTTGGAAAAGAGTATAAAACTAAAAACAACGGGTTACTAAGCATAAACTTAAGAGTAACCTACGCAGGTGGCAGAAGGTTTATTGGTTTACATGAGGAAGAAAGTCGTTTACAAGGCAGAGAGATTTTTGATAAAGATGAGATTTATACAGACAGGATAAAAGACTTTTTTAGAACCGATTTTAGAATAGGTTTTAAGAAAAATGGTAAACGTGTAACGCAAGAGTGGGCAATAGATATTCAAAACATATTTAACATTCAAAATGTATTAACACGTCAGTTTAACCCTAGAACAGGTGAAATAGAAACATTAAATCAAATTGGTATTTTTCCTATACCTTTTTACAGAATACAATTTTAATAGTTGAGTTTATTAAAGAAAATAGCAAAGCGAAAAGGCTTTATAAGCAAAGTACTAGGTATAGGTATACTTGTGCCCCTATACTTTTTAACCAAAGCTTTTTTTAACGGAGAATTACCTAATGATAATGGTGAGATTGAATATGGATTACTTGACAACTTCATTTTCACTATATCAATCTCAATAATACTGTATAGTGCTTGCTCATATATCTCACGTGAATGTGAGAAACGGTTCCCTTGGCGGGTAAATGCAAAAAAACGTTTTATTATTCAGTTTGTAGTTACTGTTTTAGCCGTTATAGTATTAGCAACTGCTTTTACATACCTGTATAGTTATGTACTTAAATCGTGCACTTTTGAGCAAATACTCTCAACCCTTTTTGATGTTTTAATTATTTCAGTTATAGTGTCTATAATAGCAACTTCTATTGGCGAGGCAGCATTCTTACTAAACCAGTGGCAAAAAGCTCTTTTTGATGCGGAAAGATTAAAGCAAGAAAATTTGCAATCGCAATTTGCGGCACTAAAAAACCAAGTGAACCCGCACTTTTTGTTTAATAGTCTTAATACACTGGCTACCATTATACCTGAAGACCCTAACCAGGCTGTAGAGTTTGTGCAAAAACTTAGCAGTGTATACCGCTATTTGTTGCAGTATAAAGATGATGAAACGGTAGAGCTTAAAACTGAATTAGACTGTATTGAGGCTTATTTCTTCCTTCAAAAAATTCGTTTTGGCGATAACTTACAAGTTAAAATCAATGTGCCTCAAGAGCATCATTCAAAACTGGTACCCCCTTTGACACTCCAGATTTTAGTAGAGAATGCCATTAAGCACAACATCATTTCAAAGCAAAAGCCCTTGGAAGTTGATATTTATGTGGACGATGTGGGGATGCTGGTTACCCGAAACAATCTTCAGAAGAAGAAGTCGGTTGAAAGTAGTACTAAAATAGGGCTACAAAACCTTGTTAACCGTTTCGGGTACATATACAATAAAACCATTGATATTTTTGAAACAGAAAAGGACTTTTTAGTGAAAGTACCTTTAGGATAAGTTAAAACCAAGTGAAGATACTGATAATAGAAGATGAAGCTCCCGCAGCACGCAGGTTAACACAACTTATAAAAGAATGTAAACCCGATGCTGAAATAGTAGAGCAAATTGATAGTGTTGAAGGGGCTATAGAATGGTGTGGGAATAACCCCTTGCCTGATTTGGCTTTTATGGATATACAACTAGCTGATGGTTTAAGCTTTGAAATTTTTGAATCAATAGAGGTAAAATGCCCTGTAATATTTACTACTGCTTATGATGAATATGCTATCAAAGCTTTTAAGGTGAATAGTATTGATTATTTGTTGAAACCCATTGACAAAAATGAACTGCTAAATGCTTTTAAAAAGTATGACGAGTTAAAGGCTAATAATTCACCTGCAATTGATATTACCGAAATTGTTAAGACATTTAATAAACAGCAAAATTTTAAAACACGCTTTTTAGTAAAGCAAGGGCAGAGGCTAATACCTATTGATGCCGAACGGATAGCATATTTTTTTGCAGAAGACAAGCTGGTGTTTATGGTAACTGAAGACAATCATAAATATATAGTAGATTATACTTTAGAGCAATTGGAGGGAGAACTAGACCCGCAGCACTTTTTCAGAGCAAACAGAAAAATAATTACTTCTATGACTGCTGTAAAAGATATACACCTATCTTTTAATGGTAAATTAAAAATCTATCTGAAACCGGATTTGAAAAAAGGGGAAGACATTTTTGTTAGCCGCGAACGGGCATCAGAATTTAAAAACTGGATGGGAAATTAACCCCCTTATTTATATTCTTTAAAAACTATCTTCGCCCCCGTTTTGAGTACGAGGATAAAAGTACATTTATCGCTTTTAGCAGTAGCATTAATATATGGGGCAACATTCTCTTTGGCAAAAGAGGTAATGCCTGAATATATAAATCCGCTAACTTTTATTTTGTTAAGAGTAGGGGCAGCCTTAGTGTTGTTTCTCATTTTTCACTCTCTATTTATAAAAGAAAAAGTTGACCGTAAAGATTTGGCAGGGTTGGCACTAAGTTCACTTTTTGGGGTGGCTGCCAATATGCTGATGTTTTTTGAAGGGCTGGCAAATACATCGCCCATAAATGCGTCAGTACTAATGATGGTAACCCCGGTTTTTGTATTTGTTATTTATACTATAGTTGACAAAAGAGGGATACATTGGATAAAAGCTTTGGGTATCGCACTGGCTGCCATTGGGGCAATGATGCTTATGGGCGGGGCAAAACTTAGTTTTAGCAAGGTAACTTTATATGGTGATATACTGATAATGCTAAATGCACTTAGCTATGCCATTTATTTGGTATATGTGAAGCGTTTTTTAGTAAAGTATAACCCTATAACCGTTAGTAAATGGAATTTTATTTTCGGGTTTATGATGGTATTGCCTTTTGGAGTAGGAGGGTTAGAAGAAATTAACTGGGCATTATTTCCTGTATCTATCTGGGCAATTTTTGTATTTGTGTTGGTAGGTACAACCTTTATTACTTATCTGCTAAATGCTTGGGCCCTGCAAAGGGCTACACCTACTTTGGTAGGTTCTTATATATACTTGCAGCCTGTAATAGCAACGGTATTAGCACTTACAACTCAAAAAGATACGCTTACCATAGAGAAAGTTATATTTATCCTGCTAATATTTGCAGGGGTGTATTTGGTAGCTATAACCAAAAAGAAAAACGAAAAAACCGCATGAAACTACGTTCAATGACCGGGTTTGGAGGGGCTGAAGCCGCTAACGACCGTATATCAGTAAAAGCAGAAATAAAATCTTTAAACGGGAAGTTTTTAGAGCTTAATCTACGAATGCCTAGGAGTTTGCAAAGCAAGGAGATAGCGTTGCGAAAAGATTTAACCAAAAAGATAGAGAGAGGGTCGGCTACTTTATACTTAACCATTGAGCGTAATTTACAAGGTGATGATGCGGCTTTGATTGATACAGAGGTTGCACAAAAACTTTATAAAGAAGTAGAACAATTACAAAATGAGCTGGGAGCCAAGGCAGATAATATTGTTAATAGTGTTTTGGCTTTCCCCGGAGTGATAAACACTGAAAGTGTTGATGAAATTAATGAGGAAGATTGGAAGTTAATTACCGATACGGTTAATAATGCTTTTTTAGCATTTGAGAAGTTTAGAGAACATGAAGGAAATGCAATACAACAAGATTTAGTAAAATTTATTAATAACATAAATGACAGTTTGCCTGAGGTTGAAAAATATGAAGGTGAACGAATAGCACAAGTACGTGAGCGAATCAGTAGCCAAATACATACAGTGCTTGAAGAAGAGAAAGTAGATAAAGACCGTTTTGAACAAGAAATGATTTATTACATAGAGAAGATTGATATAAGTGAAGAAAAATCTCGCTTAGCACAGCACTGCAAATATTTTATAGAAACCATTGATAAAGAGCCAAGTGGCAAAAAATTGGGTTTTATAGCACAGGAAATTGGGCGTGAGGTGAATACTCTGGGTTCAAAAGCTTCTCATGTAGCTATACAGCAAATTGTTGTTGGTATGAAAGATTACCTTGAGAAGGTGAAGGAGCAAGTGCTTAATGTTTTGTAAGTTGAGGTTGACTCTAGAAAATGCTTTTTAGTCTGTGGCATAAGGCTTAGAGGGTGTTTCTATTATTTTTCCTGAAGTATCAATTTTCCCCCAAAGTTTGTTAAGCTCTATTTTAGCAATACCATTTTCAAATTTAGAAGCATAATCAAACTTAAAATCAATAACAACTTTACCTGTTGTATCAATAAAGCCATGTTTACCCTCACTATTTCTCACAACACAAAGTCCTTCTGAAAATTCATCTACCCATTCATATCGCGGTTTTACTTTTACATTTTCATATATATCCATAAAACCGTATTCATCACCAAGTCTAAAACTCATCAATCCATTGTTTACACCACCTAGGTAATCATATTTTAAATCAATGATAAATTTCCCTTCTTCATCGATTAAGCCCCATTTTTCATCAATCGCAACGTTTGAATAACCTTCTGAAAACAGCTCTGCATTATCAAATTTTAGTTCGATTACGATATTACCATCTAAGTCACTAAAGCCAGTTTTCCCATTCTCCATTACTTGAAAGTATTTAATACCTTCACGTTCACCAACCTCTCTTGAATTAATTCTTGGGTCGTTTAGTATTTCTTTAAAAACTTCTTCATCTGTTTTTTCTTTTTTCTTCGTATTACAACTAATAATTAATGCTGAAATAATAGGGATAACGATAAATACCATAAAGTTTTTCAGCATAATTTCTTTTTTAAAGATTATTAATAAAGTGAGTATATTTAATATACTAATAACTCAATAACAAATAACTACTTCTCTAACACTACCATTACTTGGTTTTTCTCTACCTTATCACCGGCTGCAACTTCTATAGAGTGTACTTTACCATCAGCAGGAGCTTTAAGTACATTTTCCATTTTCATGGCTTCAAGAATTAAAATAGGGTCGCCTTTTTTAAATTCTGAACCTACTTCTACTAAAATTTTCAATACTAAACCGGGCATAGGTGCTTTAATATCGTTTACCTTACTGCCTGCAAGGTCTGCCATACCCATTTTTTCTAAAAGTATATCAAATCGGTCTTTAACGGCAACTGTATTTCGTTCGCCATTTACCACTATGTTGTAGGTCTTTTCTTCTTCGTTATACCCCGTTATTTCAATATTGTATGATTTATTGTTAAGCAAAAGGTGCATCCTTCTTTCATCAATCTTATAAACATCAGGAGTTACAGCTTCACCGTTTATTTCAATTTGTTCATCATTTTCAATGATTGTATAATCGTGTTTATCGTTTACTTTTGCCTTTATCATCAGGATATATTTTTTTCAAAAATCAACAAAACTCAAAAGATAAAAAAACCGATGCGCAAATTACTTATTACTCTGGTTATTGGAATACTAACTATAGCCGCTTGTAAAACCTCAAAAAAATCTGCTAGTGATAGAGCAGATGTTAATAGTCAGGCGTATAAAGATTCAATTGCAGCAGCAGAAATGTTTGAGCAATATGAAGAAGCAGAAGAAGCGGCGGCAGACGAAGAAGAACTACCGGATGCTGATGATGTTTTGGAGCTAGATGAAGGTTGGGAGGTAACAGCACCTGCTGATAATAAACTTGAACCTTACCAAGCAAGTAGAACGCGCACCATAGATATTATTCATACAAAGCTTAATGTGAAGTTTGATTATGAAAAACAGTATTTGTATGGCAAGGCATACATAACACTTAAACCATATTTCTACCCCACTGATGTTGCTGTGTTAGATGCCAAAGGTTTTGATATTTTGGGTGTTTTTGAGATAGATAAGAAAAAAAATACTACACCATTAAAGTACGAGTATAAAGACTTAGCCAAACTTGAAATTAATTTAGGGCGTACTTATAAGGCTAATGAAGAAATTACCATTTTTATAAACTATGTAGCTAAGCCCAATGAGTTACCCAATGGCGAAGGTGATGGTTTCGACCCTACGCAGCCTGCTATTACTGAGGATAAAGGTTTGTACTTTATTAACCCTGAACTGAAAGAAAAAAACAAACCCCGCCAAATATGGACACAAGGTGAAACACAAAGTTCTTCATGTTGGTTTCCTACGTTTGACTCTCCTAACGAACGTATGACACAGGAAATTTTTATGACAGTTGATACGCCTTATGTAACATTATCTAACGGTAAATTAATATCATCAAAAATGAACCGTGATGGTACTCATACCGACCACTGGAAACAAAAGCTACCTCATGCACCATATTTAGCTATGATGGCGATAGGAGATTTTGCTATTGTTAAAGATAAATGGCGCAACATCCCCGTGTACTATTATGTAGAAAAAGAATATGCAAAGTATGCGAAACTAATATTTGGGAATACACCCAAGATGATTGAATTCTATTCAAAAAAATTAGGTGTTAATTATCCTTGGGATAAATACCATCAAATAGTTGTACGTGATTTTGTTTCGGGAGCAATGGAAAACACAGGTGCTGTAATACATTTTGATTTATTGCAACACGATGACCGCATGCACTTAGACCAACCTTTAGAAGAAGTAGTAGCACATGAGCTTTTTCACCATTGGTTTGGAGATTTGGTTACAACTGAGAGCTGGGCGAACCTTCCCCTTAATGAAAGTTTTGCTACTTATGGCGAATATTTATGGTTTGAGCATGCTTACGGCAGAGAAGAGGCAGACAATCATATCAACTCAGATTTAAAACGTTATTTAACAGAAGCTGAGGATAAGAAAGTACCGTTAGTGCGTTTCAATTATTCAAAACCCTTAGATATGTTTGATGCACATAGCTACCAAAAAGGGGGTAGGGTATTGCACATGCTTCGTAAATATGTAGGTGATGATGCCTTTTTTAAAGCATTGAATGTTTATTTAACCAAGAATAAATTCAAATCCGTAGAAATGCACCAGTTGCGTTTGGCTTTTGAAGAAGTAACCGGAGAAGATTTAAACTGGTTTTTTAACCAATGGTTCTATAAGCCCGGGCATCCCGTAATAAGCGTTATTCATGATTATGATGCTGAAGCAGGTTTATACACTATTAAAGTTACACAAATACAAGATGGTGATGGTGTACCCAAAGTGTACCGTTTACCTGTGAAAGTTGATATTTATAATGCTGATGGTACAAAAACAACTGAAGATGTTGTTATAGATGAGGGTTATGAAAAGCTTGAGTTTTTTGTAGATGCCAAACCTGCTTGGGTAAACTTTGATGCCGAGAAGATGCTATTATGTGAAAAAACTGTAGTAAAAGATAATGAACAGTGGCTTGAACAGGTATCAAAAGGGCCGTTATTAATGGATAGAATTGAAGCTTTGCAACAAGTTGAGACTAATAAAGAGGATGAGTTTGCCAACGCATTAATACGTGCAGGTATCAGCGATAAGTTTTGGGCGGTAAGGGATAAAGGATTAGGTCTTATTAAAGAACTTGACTTGACTGAAACTTACAAGAAGCGTATTGCCTACATAGCTGAAAATGATAAAAAGTCTACAGTTCGTCGTAGTTCTTTAGCATTAATAACAAAAGTAAAAGATAAAGAAGACATACCTTTATACACTAAGCTACTAAGTGATTCTTCGTATTTTGTTGCAGGGGAAGCAATTACAGGTTTAGCACAACTTGATAGTGTGGCTGCTGTAAACTTTGCTGAAAAAACCTACCCAAAAGAAAAAGAAACCCAAATGGGTCCCGTGTATTTATATGTGCTAGGTAAATATGGTGCTCAAAACTATATGCCTTGGTTTGAAAAAGCAGTTGAAGAAAGAAAAGGCGGAGAGATGGACTTTTTACTTGCCAGCGGAATAGGAAGCCACATGCTTAATGGTAATGAGGAAAGAGTGTTAAAAGGACTTAACTTACTTGAAAGTATGAATGATGGAGGGAAGCAAAACTGGTTTATGATGTTTATAATGTTTGGTATTAAAAAAGATGTGAACAAAAAATACATCCCAGTTTATGAGGAGCTTTTAAAGAAACAAAATACAGGTGTGCTTACTGCTGATGATGAGGAAAAAATGGTAATACTAAATAAAATATTATCTAAAACCGGTGGTTTGGAAAAACTTGAAGAACAAGAAGAAGTTGAGGAAGGGGAAGAAAGCGGAGAATAAAACTTAAAGAATGTTTAAAAAAAGCCTTGTATTTAAATACAGGGCTTTTTTTATTCTTTTTAAAACTTCTTAAATATGAAGTGGTTTTAAAAACTAAAAAATAATACCTTTTGCAAGTGCAAAATAATTGTGAAGTAATAACTATTGGCGATGAGCTGCTAATAGGGCAGGTGATAGATACTAACTCAGCTTGGATAGGGCAGGAACTTAATAAAATAGGGTTAGAGATTGTCCAAAAAACTGCCATAAGTGATAGTCGGGAACATATTATTGCAGCACTAGACAGTGCTAAAACCCGAGCCAAAATTATTTTGATGACCGGAGGGCTAGGCCCGACCAAAGACGACCTAACAAAATATACATTAGCACAATATTTCAACTGTGGTTTTAGAACTGACGAAAAGGTAAAGCAACATGTGGTTGATATATTTAAGAGGTTTAACAGGCCTATTCTTGATATTAATCTTCAACAGGCAGATGTGCCTGAAATTTGTGAGACAATTTTTAATGAGTTGGGTACTGCGCCTGGAATGTGGTTTGAAGTTGAAGGACGTATTTATGTATCAATGCCAGGTGTACCTTATGAAATGAAGGCAATGATGCAGAACTTTGTTTTGCCCCGTATAAAAAAATTAGGCGAACATCAGCATATTATTCATAAAACTTTGGTTTCTGTAGGCATTGGAGAATCTTTTTTAAGTAAGAAAATCGAAGCTATAGAAAACAGCTTACCCCCACATGTAAAGCTGGCCTATTTACCCAATTATAATATAGTGAGGATGCGCCTTACGGCTAAAGGGGCTGATAAAGCTAAGCTACAGCAAGAGATAGATACGTTTACTAAGGAAATATATGGTAAAGTAGGTGAATATATAGCTATTGATGAGGATACTCCCATGCAAGAAGTTGTTGGAAGGCTTCTTAAAAAAACTAACAAAACTATAGCTACTGCAGAAAGTTGCACGGGTGGTTTTATAGCACATCTACTCACTAGTATTGCAGGTAGCTCTGCTTATTATAAAGGTTCTGTTGTTTCTTATGATAATAATGTAAAAGTTGAACAATTAGGGGTGGAGCAGAATATACTGGATACTGTTGGGGCAGTTAGCCAGGAAACTGTTGAGCAAATGGCTGTTGGAGTTAAGAGAAAACTTAAAACAGACTATGCTGTAGCAACAAGTGGCATAGCAGGTCCGGGAGGAGGCTCAGAAGAAAAGCCTGTGGGTACAGTATGGATTTCAGTTGCTAAAGAAGGTAAAGTGGAATCGAAAAAATATAAGTTTCATGGTACACGGCAAGCCATTATAGAGCGTAGTGCAATAATGGCTTTGGATATGGTTCGTAAACTTATTTTAGAAGAATGATATAGTTGCTATATCTTTAGTAAACTAATTTATTTATCTATGTAAATAAAAATATTTATTAATTTGAAATAAATATAAATGTTTCTGTTAGATTTGTGGAGGAAATAATGCAAAACTAATGGAAGAATTAAACAGGGTATACAAAGAAATTGCACACAGGAAAGGCTTAACCCTGCAAGAAGTGAGCAATAAGCTTAAAATGAGCTATCAAAATCTTAATCGTTTACTTACCGCAAACGATATTAAGTATTCACAACTAAATAAACTTGCCGATGCAATTGATGAACCCATTGAAACATTACTAAATGTACTATCAAAACGCTACGAAACAGAAAAAAAACCAAACCCTTATCAAATTAAAGATGCACCGGTAGGTATGGTTAGTGAGCCGCAAATACCTTATTATAATATAGATGTTACTGCATCGGCTTTTCCTGTATTTGCTGATGAAAGAGAAGAACCTGAATATTTTATATCAATACCTGCATTTAAAGATTGTGATTTCGCAGTACCTATATATGGTGATAGCATGTACCCGAAAATTAAAAACGGGCATATTGTGGCTGTTAAAGAAGTAAAAAATAAGTCGGTAATTCTTTACGGAGAGATATATTTAATAATTACTGAAGACTACAGAACTGTAAAATACGTCCGTAAGCATCTTAGTGAAAAAGATAAGGTATTGCTATGTAGTGAAAACCCTTCGTTTGATGATGTTGAAATACCTGTTGATTCTATTTTAAGGCTATTCAAAGTACGTGGGCAGATATCTATAAATGTAAACTAGTTTTATACTTCATTCACTTATAAAAAAAGCCCTCACAATGAGGGCTTTTTTATTTATACCTATTAGTAAGCGTCTTCGGCATAGTCATAATCATCATACTCATAGTCGTTATCATAATTATACCTATAGCTTTTATACTTTTTAAATGTTTGTTCCAGTAATGCTTCTTTAAGCATTACATCAAGTTGTTTTTCAAGTGTTATCGAATCGTTTACTTTTTCAGCTTCTCCGGTTGAGAAAATTTTGGTTGATGTATTTACTTCTTTCTTGTTTTTAGGTTGTAGCCCTATCATTGCCAGCCTCCATATTTTACTGCCTTCCATTTTGTATTTATATAAGTATACATATCCTTTTTCTCCATCAAATTCTATTAGTTTTTTACTTGCCAGTGTAATGGTATCAAGTTTACTATATCTGCTGCCTATACTACTTTCAACCATTGCTTTGGTCATAGAATCCTGGTTTTTATATTTTTCAGGGTACAGGTTCAATTTTCCGGCATCTTCAAGAGCTTCATATAAAGGAGCACGCCAATTAAGGTGTTTTGAAACTTCTTGCCATAATGTATCAGGTACCTGATGATTTGCCTTCATTAGTTTTAATGCAATGGATACTCGCAGTTTGTCATCTCTGTATTTTAAAAGCTTTTTGAAAAAGGTATTTACACTTTTATCATTATAAAAAGGAATAAGAACTGTGGCAAGGGTTCCTAAATAGCTGCTATAATTATTTCTATACCTGCGGTTTGAGTTATATCTGCTACGATATCTGCTATACGAGTTATAACTGCTATAGTCTTCATCGTCCTCAACCTTATTTGCTTTTTTACGTTTTAGTTCGTTTTTGGCTTCAATTTTCAGGGTTGATAAAAAGCTTTTGTAAGTATTTATGTCTATTGCATTACTATCTACCAATGTAGCTAAAACACCTACCATTTTCTCACGATACTCTTCTAGTAAAAATAACCCGAATAAGTCAGGGTAAAGGGTGGCAGCTAGTTCTAAGCTATCGTCCATGCTCCAAAATAATGAGTTTATTTGGTATTTTTTCCCTAGTGGTGTTTCATCAATTAATAATTCTTTAAAGGTATTGTAAGATTCTTGCGTTTCAAGGTTTAATAATGTTTTTAAAACGGATAGTTGAAAGGTACTGGTGTCTCCTGCTTTGTAATAAAGTTCACTAAGATATTTTATATTTTCAGGTGTGTTTATGTTCCACATCTCTTCAATCATATCAGTTTTGTAATCAAAATAGTCGTCATTTTCAGGCTGGAGGGTATCAATAACTGTTGTCCAAAGCTTAAAATCTTTTTCTTTCAGCCAAACACTGTTCATGGATTTATATGCTTCGGCATGGGTGGCACTATCTCCGTTTACAAGGTCGTTTACAATCAGTTCAACATTACTGCTAAACATACTTTCACCAATTAGGGTGTCTTTTGGCGTGAAGGTTTCAAAAAACTTGGTTACAAACTCTTCTTTACCTTTCTCTTTTTCGTAGGTGGTAAATAATTCGTAGGCTACTGCATTGCGAAGCATTTTGCGCTGTTTAACAACAAATGAGCAACCGGTATCTGTATACTCTATATCAGCAACTGTGAAACCGTCTTTTTTGTATATTTTTTTATCTTGAATTACAAGTGTGCTATCACGGTTTATGCTCTTAAAGTAATCTTCCCAATAACTTGTACTGTCTTTAAATCTCAGGTATTTTCCATATCGTTTATATGAGACTGTTACCGTGGGGTATGATTTTTTGTTTTTTATGAAAACTTTAGTCTCGTTTAAAGTTTTGTAAGGTTTGTCTTTGGCTTTGTAGCGGCTAAATTTTCTGATGAGTTGTTCTAAAGCATTTTTTTGTGGTGTTGTGGTAACGGTAAAGTGCATCAAAGTATCGTCATACTGTTCATAGGTAACCGTTGGGGGTTTTGCAAATGTTAGTGATTGTATAAACTTATCGGCATCGCTACTATCGGTTTTATACTTTGCCGATAGTATGTATACATAACCTTTGTGCATTAAATACCTCACTTGCATGTTATAGTCTTCATCAATACTGTAGCGGGCATCCATAATTTGCTTATCACCTTCTTTTGTAAATTTTCTTTCCAGTTCTTCATAATACTTGCTTTCACTAAAGTCAAACATTACTTGCTCAAGTAGCAAAGAGTCTGGCGTTGTTGTATTTTCTGACAGGTAAAGATTAGATTTGGTAATGCTGTATGTGTTGTTATTATTAAAGTCTATAGCAGTAAACGGTTCGGGGTTGAAATACATGAGTATTGATGTATCTCCATAAAACAATGGTGGGTGAGGCATTAGAGCTGAAAATGTACCATCAGGCGATGTGAATGTTTGCCAATTGGTAGCTTTAGGTGTTTTTAGCTCAATTGATTTAAAAAACTTGTTGGCTTCTTTACTATTTGCAAACTCTCCTGTTCCGCCAAGTTTGAATACAAAAATTTCTTCGGGCGTTATAAGTATTTCATAACGTTGTATGTCGCCTCTACGGGTTAGGGTAACAATGCTATAACCATCAAACCCTTGGCGTTTAATTTTTTCCTGTTTTTGGATTTTTCCGGGTATGTTCTCATACAGTAAACTATCTACACTTTTTAGTACATATTCTGTTGAGTGTTCTAGCTCTCTGGCAAAGGTTTTTATACGGGTAACTGTGTAGTAGGCTCCGTTTGCCATATCAGGGTGGAAATAACTTCGCGTTGACCCTACCCCGGGAAGTTCATACATTTTTCCGGGTAGGTTTACTTCAAAGTAGTTGTCAAACGGTTTTTCAGTAGCAAAATCTTTTTGTATTACAATTTCATCAATTTTTCTTTTTTGTTTGGTGGCTCGTTCGCCTTGTTGCATCGCTCTAAGTGTATAGCCCTTTTCTCTCAACATTTCTATTACACCTTTCTCACCGGGTAGGTGAGATGCACCCATACCTGCAAACAATCTTAGGTTAGCGGTTTTCATTATGCTGTCCATACGGTCTGCCATTACCTGATTTCTGCGGTATAACATATATTCAAGGTAACCGGGGGTCCCGTCAACAAGGTTAAGGGAGTCTATAGCATCTAAGTCGGCTCTTCGGTAGGCATCTTCCAACGCATCACCAAAGTTCATTCCATCATCATAATAGTTCCTGCGTTTCTTTTTATATTTATACTCTTCTTCTCTGGCTCGTTCAGCTTCGTCAAGGTTTAGCATTAATTCACTCATTAGCTCTAAACCAGCAGTTTTCTTTTTCAGTTTTTTGCCGGTTTGAAAAATATAAAGGTCTAAGTAAGTATCTTCTTCAAAATTTCCAGAGTATCCTTGGCTACGGAACAGGTAATAGTTTATAAGGCTAGGGTCTTTTCTCAATGCTTCTTTAACCGCGTCTTTTCGTTTTTCTTCTTTACCTTTATTGCGTCTGCGACCATAGTACCCACCTCCTTGCCAAAAGGCATAGGGGTCATAAGCTAGCATATCATCTACCCAAGTTTCAGGGTGAATTTCCAACGCTACCATGTCAACATTTTTCAATGCCATAAAAAACGAATCACCTAAATGAAACGCTAGCTTACTGCTAACATGCATGGTTCCATATAAGTAAGAAGGTTTATCTAAACCGTTTCCCGATATTTCCCAAAGTAAACTTTGATATTTTTTTTGAGCAGATATTGAGGATGTGAGTGTGAAAACAGTTAGGAATAACAGGAAGTATTTTTTCATGGTGATTTGATGAATAATGCCACGTGGTTTTGTAGAAACCGCAAAATAATCAATTAGGCTAAACTATCATTATTCATCAAAATCTAATCGATAAATAACAAAGCAGGTGTATTTAAAAAATTAAGAAGGGAGTAATTAAAGCTCTTCTCTTTCAGCAATTTTAAGTTTCACATGGTTAAGCAGCATGTGGCAACTGCGGTGAAGCATATTGTACACATTTTCAAAACCTTTTTGCCCTCCATAATATGGGTCGGGTACATCAATTTCATCTTCGTTCCGTTCCATATCAAACTCACGCATCATTATTATTTGTGCTCGGTGGTCATCATGTATAGGGCGTTCAGCCATTATGTTTTCATAATTAGCACTATCCATAGCAATTATATAGTGAAAATCATAAAAATCACCGAAGCTAAGTTGCCTTGCAGTGTGATTTAATTCTATACTATTCTGATTGGCTACCTCTTGCATTCTTTCATCGGGAAAGCTGCCTACATGAGCGCGTGATGTTCCTGCCGAGTCTGCAAAAATTTTGCTTGATAAGCCTTCTTCTTCTACGAGATGCTTAAATATACCTTCTGCCATGGGCGAACGGCAAATATTACCTAAACATACAAAAAGCACTTTCATGGGTAGCTAAACTCTTCTATTGATGTGGTTTGCACAAAAATATGGTTTATAGGAGTTTAAGTTTTTAACTATAAGGTAATAAAGTTGTAAAACAGGCTTATTACCTGCTAATTGACATAAAAAAGCCGTAATGCATCTTGCATTACGGCTTTATGTGTGTTATTATAAATTTACATTGCTACGGCTTCTACCGCCTCTACTTCAGGCACCATACGTTTCAACATATTTTCTATTCCCGATTTTAGTGTAATTGTAGAAGAAGGGCAACCGCTGCATGAACCTCTTAGTTCCACTTTTACTACACCCTCATCAAAGGATTGAAAGGTGATAGCTCCACCATCCATCTCTACAGCAGGTTTCACATAAGTATCTAGCATTTCTTTAATTTTCACAACCGTATCACTATCCTCGCTATTGTTTTCTTTTTCCTCAACGGGGTGTAAAATTTCAGCACCGCTTTCCAAATATTCTTTTACAAATTCTTTCAGTTTGGGGCTAATATCAAACCACTCGTAAGTGCTAAGCTTTGTTATGGTAACAAAGTTGTTCATTATAAACACTGCATTTACAAAAGGAAACTCAAATAATTTAGTAGCCATTGGAGATTTTAATGCTGCTTCACGGGTTTGAAAATCTGCACTATCGTCAGGCAATATCATTCGGTTGGCTACAAACTTCATGGTTTCAGGGTTGGGGGTAGCCTCTGTATATATATTTACTAGTTCTTTAGTTGACATAAACTTTTCTTATTTAGAATGGTTCTACAAAAGTAACACTTTTATTAAGAAATTAGTTTTTTTAATATTATTTGTTTGATACAACATTTGTATATACAAATAATGTTTTACATTTGTATTGAAGTTTAATCTAAATGTACTGACTATGAACAGAAAAAACTTTATAAAAGGAAGCCTGCTTACAGCCGGAATAGCCGGATTGGGAGGTTGGGCAACACGGCTGGTAGGAAAGGATAATAAGGTTACTGACAATGAAAATGTAGGATTTAATCATTTACCCAATAAGGAGATAAAAACCATGAACACAATATTGCACAAAGCCAACACACGTGGACATGCTAACCACGGATGGTTAGACAGCCACCACACTTTTAGTTTTGCTAATTACATGAACCCCGACCGCATGCACTTTGGTGCTTTGCGAGTATTGAACGATGATATTGTAGAGGGAGGGCGAGGTTTCGGAACGCACCCGCATGCCAATATGGAGATAATTTCTATACCACTTAGTGGAGACTTAGAGCATAAAGACAGTATGAATAATGTTGCTGTAATAAAGCAAGATGATATACAAGTTATGAGTGCGGGTACAGGAATTTACCACAGTGAGTTTAACAAGAACCACGATAAGCAGGTAAACTTTTTGCAGATATGGGTTTTCCCGAAACAAAAGGATATAGCACCTCGCTATGACCAGATTACACTTAAAGCTGAGGATAGAAAAGGGAAGTTACAGCAAATTGTAACGCATGATAAAAATGCTGACGGTGTTTGGATAAACCAAGATGCAACCTTTCACCTAGGTTCTTTAGAGAAAGGTTTTAGCACTAACCACAAGCTTAACATGAAAGGAAACGGTATTTATGCTTTTGTTATTGATGGGGATGTAACCATTAGCGGACAAAAACTAAGCAAGCGTGATGGCTTTGGTGTATGGGACACCGATAGTATTGATATAACTGCTGATAGTAATGCAGAACTATTGTTGATGGAAGTACCTATGACCGTATAATAGTGTCGGTGGTCAATAGTCAGTAGAAATGTTACCACTGACTATTGACTACGGACAACTGACTACAAATAAATTAAAATTCACAAATTAAAAATATGGCAACAAATAATTGGAACATTGATGCTTCGCATAGCGAAATTCACTTTAAAGTAAAACACATGGTAATTTCTACCGTAACCGGAAAATTTAATGAGTTTACAGCTTCGGCAGAAACTGAAGGAGATGATTTTACTAAGGCTAAAATTAACTTTGAGGCTAAAACGGCTTCAATTGATACAGGTGTTACAGACCGTGATGCACACCTACGCAGTGATGATTTTTTTAATGCTGAGGCTTTTCCTGTAATAAAGTTTGAGAGTAAAGAATTAGTAAAGAAAAGTGATAGTGAATTGATACTACGTGGCGATTTAACCATTAGAGATATTACTAATACGGTAGAATTGGATGTAGACTTTGGTGGAACTACTAAAGACCCTTGGGGAATGACCCGTGCAGGTTTTGAAATTAGTGGTAAAATAAACCGTAAAGACTTTGGTTTAAAATGGAGCCAAGTGACAGAAGCAGGGGGGGTAGTAGTAAGTGATGAAGTGAAACTATCACTAAATGTTGAGATGGTTAAAGCTCAACCCACTACAGCGTAATTGAAATCTCGTCATGCTGAATTTAGTTCAGCATCTAAAATATAGATTCTGAAACAAGTTCAGAATGACTTTAAAAGTCCTGCCAATGGCGGGATTTTTTTATTTGCAAACTTTTTGGACAGCTTTTAAGAGTGTAGCCTCTTTGGCATTTTTTTCTTTTACTATATGTAAATCAAAGCTGTTGGCTTGTTTTTTTATGTAATAACCTTTGCGAATTATTTCTCCTGTTTTTTTGTGTCCGCCCCAGCCGGTATAATACTCTATGGTATCGGTATTTTGTATCAGCTGCACAGTAACTACACCTTTACTGTTTTTTTCTAGGAATACATTATCAATTTCACCCGCAAACTGCTGCTCAAAGGCTATTTGGCAAGGGTTTTTTAATTTATCGCCATAGTTGCCATACCAAAACCATATATAAATACCAAAGGCAATAAAACCACCTAAAACAATTAGGGTACGTATAAGACCCAAGCGTTTGCTAACCCAATAAATTCCTTTGTCGTTTGTATTTCTAAATGAGTTTCTGCGATTGGTTATATCTCCTTTTTGCATTTGGCTTACTATTGGGGTGCAAGTTATGAATTTGATAAGAGGTTTGCCCGATTGAAAAAATATCTATATTTGTCCTGCATTTCAGGTTCTTGAGTAGATGTTTTATTTACATCAAGATGAAAAGGGAATCACGTGAGAATCGTGAACAGTACCCGCTGCTGTGAGTTTCATTAGGCATTTACTGCCAACTTTTTGTACTCTTTCGCCACTGTTTTTAGGAAACGGGAAGGCATCAAAAAGCGAAACAAGTCAGAAGACCTGCCCGCAATGCTTAGGATTCATACCTTCGGGAGTTGAGGTTGGGGTTCAGTAAGTGTAATTCATGGTACTTGTTTTATTAAAGAACGCTGCCACAATAGCGCAAGCTGTATTCTGCTTTGTATATACTGAAGGTGAAATGTGATAAAACATTGAGCTTTAAAACGTTAATAGTATGTGCATTTGTGCTTTTGAGTCAACTAATGTTGGCACAAGGCGATAGCATATATATAGTTAGCGAAACTAATGTGGTTGCCCCACGCGAAGAGGTTTTTAATGCCGGAACTTATACTTGGAAGGCAGACAGTACCCTACTGGCTCAATACCAGTCTAATACATTAGGAGATTTATTAGGGCAGCAATCGGGCATGTTTGTACGCTCATTTACACCGGGTACATTAGCAACATCTATTATGCGAGGCTCTTATGGGGTACATACCAATGTGGTGTGGAATGGCTTTAGTTTACAAAGCCCCATGAATCAGGTAATAGATTTAAACCTTATCCCGGCTTTTTTTATTGATGATGTTTCTGTTGCCCATGGTAGTCAAAGTGCTTTATATGGTAGTGGCGCTATTGGAGGAACTATAGGCATTAGCCAACAAAATAATACAGAGAAAGGTTTTCATGGTTCAGTTTTAGGAGGAGTTGGAAGTTTTGAATCATTTCAACAAGGAGTTAAGCTATCATATTCAACTAAAAACTATACAGGTAAGGTTCGCTATTTTAATCATATAGCACAAAACAACTATACCTATACCAATACAGCCAAACTAGGTACACCAAAAGAAACACTAGATAATGCCTATCTATTTAGAAACGGGCAAATGATAGAAAATTATTTTACTATCAACAAAAGGGTAAAAGCATCGCTACATGGATGGCGTATGCAAGCAAATAGGGGAGTGGCACCACTTATGTTCCAAGAAAAGAGTATTGCTTTTCAGAAAGATGATTTTTGGCGTGTGATGGGAGATGTTAAGGTTGTAGGCAAACGTATTGAAGGCATTGTGCGTGTTCAATACTCTGATGAGCGTATTCGTTATAACGATTCTAATACTCTTGTACCCATTAATAGTGATAATAGGGCCTATAGTTTAGTAGTTGAAGGCGAGACGCGGTATCAGTTAAGTCCGCACCATGATTTGGGTTTTGGGGTAAATAGTTCTTATTTCAGATCAACAGCGGGAGATTATGGCACACCACCACCCGTTCAGTATCGCCCGGCAGCCTTCTTTTCGCACAGATATCATAGTATAAATAATAAACTGTTTACTTCTTTTACTGTAAGACAAGAGGGGGTAACTCTACGTAATGTAGAAAGCTTGCCTTTAGTACCTTCTGAACTCCCGGGGGAGTTTAGGTTATTACCTGTAGTACCCACTTTTGGAGCTAATTATAATATTTATAAGAGCTTTTGGCTCAATGGGAAAGTATCAAGAGTTTACCGCTACCCCAGTTTTAACGATTTGTATTGGAACCCCGGTGGTAACCCTAACCTGGAACCTGAGGATGGTTATAGTATAGAAGGACATGTAGCTTACAAGAGAAATAAAAGAAGATTTAATATTAATACTTCTTTCGGAGGGTATTATAATGATATAAATAACTGGATTCTTTGGCAGCAAGGTGCCAACGGTATTTGGTCTCCACAAAACATACAGCGGGTTATTGCCAGAGGTATTGAAGTAAATGCCGAGGTAAGTTATTCGCTGGGTAAAACTACTTTAAAGGCTGATATACGGTATGCATATACCATTAGCACTAACGAGAAAGAAAAAAGTGTGGGCGATGAAAGCTTTAAAAAGCAACTGATATATGTACCGTATAATACGCTGGCAGGGAACATAGGGGTAACTCATAAAAATTATTACGTGCGCCTAAACGGGCAATACACGGGTGCACAATTTGTAACTTCTGATAACAAGCGTTTTCTACCCTCGTTCAATACCGTGAATATATTTATTGGTAGGATAGTTAGAGTGAAAGAACTGAACTTTAATATTAACCTGCAAGCACAAAACCTTCTAAATGAAAAATACCAAATAGTGGAGTGGGCACCCATGCCACTACGTAACTATTTACTAACCATACAATTTAATTTTTAATACAAACATGAAAAACCTAAACAAACTTCTAAGCTTTAAAGTATTGGTACTTTTTGCTTTCTCAGTCTTATTTCTAAACTCTTGTAAAGAGCCAGATAATGATGATAACCCGGCACCATCAACTCCTGCTGCTTATGACGGGGTATTTATTATTAATGAAGGTGGATTTAATAAAGGAAATGCTTCTGTAGATTTTTATAACCCTACTGATGGAAAAACCAGTAAAGGCTTGTTTAATAGTGTAAATAACCGCCCTTTAGGAGATATTTTACAGTCTATGACTAAAATTGGAGATAACTTTTACTTGGTAGTAAATAACTCATCAAAAGTGGAAGTAGTAAGTGCTACTGATTTTAAGTCTATAGCTACAATTAGTAATTTAGGCTCGCCTCGTTTTTTATTATCGCCTTCTAGCTCTAATGGAGCAAAAGCTTACGTTACCGATTTATTTGGTGGTGTAATACATGTGCTAGACCTTAAAGGTAATACCAAAACTAAATCTATAACCCTTAGCGGTTGGAGTGAAGAGATGGTAGAAGCTAACAATAACGTTTATGTAAATAACAGCGGTAACAAAAAAGTTTTTGTTTTAGACCCTTCTACTGATGCTATTAAAGATAGTATTGTGCTAACTGCTACACCTAATGGAATAGTTAAAGATAAAAACAACAAAATATGGTTGTTGTTAGATACTACAGGAGGACAAAAGGGTAAACTGGCAAGAGTTAATACCACTACCAATACTATTGAAGCTTCTGTTGATGTGGGTGATATAGGGTATAGCTCTGACTTAACCATTAACGGCTCAGGAGATAAGTTATACTACACCAAAGCAGATGGTTTATACGAAATGGATATTACTGCAACTACTGCTCCAACAGCGGTGAAAAAAGCAGGTAACTTTTATAGCATTGGTATAAACCCTGATAACGGTGCCATTTACTTAGGCGATGCTTTAGACTTTAACCAAGACGGTACCATTACCATAATAAAGAAAGACGGTACCGAGAGTACTTTTAAAGCAGGTATAAACCCCGGTCGATTCTTTTTTAATTAAGTAACTAACTGTAGTTAGTTCTCATTATAAATAATAAAAGCCCTCACAAAATTGTTGAGGGCTTTTTACTTATATAGGTAGATAGGGTTATTGTTTCAACAGCTTTGCTACTCCATTTTGGCTGTGTAAAAAGTAAATACCTTTAGCCAAGTTTGTGGTATTAATTGTTTGTGTAGTTGAAGTATTAACAGTTTGAATTGTTTTACCTGTAATATCAGTTAGTAGTATTGTTTCACCTTCAACAAGGTTTTCAATATTCAGTGTATTTGAAAACGGGTTGGGATATACTTTTAGTTTTTCTTTTTTTGTAGTTTTAATACTTGACAATATCGGGTCGAAGTAATAAAATGATTTAGAAAAGTCTAAAGCAATAGTAGCACCTGTACCTACATAGCCATAGCCTGTACTTTGAATGGTAAATGCAGTTGACCAACCTGTTCTGTCAGTTGGGTAATCGGTTAACCTGCTCCATACATCACTTGAAGGGTCATAAGAATAAAAGTCACTATAAGTTGCAGTGAAGGCACTTTGACCCAATCCTGCATACCCTTTACCATTTAAGCCAAAAGCTATACCTGCATTACGGGCTGCACCCGGAAAGTCGGCTTTGTTAGTCCAAGTGTCATTAGCCGGGTCATACATATATAGCTTATTGCTAAACTGAGCGTCGCTGCTATTGCCAAAACACATGTATCCTTTATCATCTACTACAAACCCTGAGGCAAAGGCAGTCATCTCGGGTAAGTTAGCTTTTGCTACCCATGTATCGGTAGCAGGTAAATATTCATAAAAATCATTATAAATAGTGCCGTATCCTGTATTGCTTATTTTGTCGGTACCTCCGCCTACAAATACACGGTTGTTAAAAAGAATAGTAACCATTCCTACACGGTTGCCACCCGGGAATTTGTTTTTTTGTGCCCAACTATCGTTTGTTGGGTCATATTCCCAAACCTCGTCATGCGCCTGGCCAAAAGCGGCATCTCCACAAACCAGATAGCCTTTTCCATTAATTGCAAACGAAGCGGAAAAACTTCTTGAAGCTCCATCGGCAACGTCGTTTAGCTTTGTCCATTGGTTGGTATTGCTGTTATACCTAAAGAAGTCTTTGCTAAAAATACCTGCTCCAACATAAGCAACATCATTAATAACAAAACTGGCGGCACCATCGCGGGCATCTCCACCAAAATCAGCAATGGAGTTCCACTGGGCATTGGCAGTAAGTTGAATAATTAAAAGTGTAAATACTAAGTAAAGTGTTTTTTTCATAGTTGTAAATTGTTTCCCTAATAAACTGGTATGCAACAAAATAGGTTGCGTATAAAAGTATCAGAATATACCTGTTTAGTAGCTGTAATTACCTGTTTGGTATATTCTGACTTTACATGACATAAAAAAAGCCCCTTTTGAACACTCAAAAGGGGCTTTAAAAATGTATTTATTCAATTTTAATTAGCTGAAACAGCCTCAGGTTCTATTTCTTCTTCCAAATAATTTTCCATTGGAGGGCAGGCACAAACCAAGTTACGGTCTCCGTAGGTATTATCTATTCTGCTTACAGCAGGCCAAAACTTGTTGTGGCGTACCCATTCTGTAGGGTATACTCCTCTTTCTCGGCTGTAGGGTCTGTTCCATTTTTCAGTCAAGGCAACATCCGCAGTATGTGGGGCATGTTTCAACACATTACTGTCTTTATCAGCATTTCCTTCCTCAACCTCAGCAATTTCGTGGCGAATGTGAATCATAGCATCAATAAATCTATCCAATTCAGCTTTGGTTTCACTTTCTGTAGGTTCAACCATTATAGTACCTACTACAGGAAACGACATAGTGGGAGCATGGTAGCCGTAATCCATTAGTCTCTTTGCAATGTCGGGTGCATCAATACTTGCAGATTTTTTGAAAGGACGAGTGTCTAAAATCATTTCGTGTGCACAACGCCCGTTCTTGCCTTTGTACAGTACGTCATAATGTCCTTCTAATTTTTTAGCAATATAGTTGGCGTTAAGTATTGCCCATTTAGTAGCGTTGGTTAATCCATCACCTCCCATTAAACGGATATATGCATAAGAAATAAGTAGTATACTGGCACTACCCCAAGGAGCTGCGGAAATAGCTGAAATTGCTTGGTCTCCGCCGGTTTCTATTACACTATGACCGGGTAGAAATGGTTTTAAATGTTCAGCAACGCATATTGGTCCCATACCTGGTCCACCTCCACCGTGGGGGATACAGAAGGTTTTGTGCAGGTTCAAATGGCAAACATCAGCACCAATTAAACCGGGGCTGGTAATACCAACTTGTGCATTCATGTTGGCACCATCCATATACACTTGGCCTCCGTATTTATGTATTAAGGCGGTTATTTCTTTTATAGATTCTTCAAATACACCGTGCGTACTTGGGTAGGTAACCATTAGGCTGGCAAGTGAGTCTTTATATCTTTCTGCTTTTACTTTAAGATCTTCAAGGTCTATATTGCCGTTTTCGTCAGTCTTTACAACAACTACTTTCATACCTGCCATAACAGCACTTGCAGGGTTGGTACCGTGTGCTGAAGCAGGAATTAGCGCAATGTTTCTATGCCCTTCTCCTATAGATTTTAAATATTCACTAATTACCATTAAACCCGCATACTCACCTTGAGCACCTGCATTGGGTTGTAGTGATGTTGCTGCAAAACCTGTTAGTTCTGCCAAATAACTTTCAAGCTCTGTAAATATTTGGGTATAACCTCTGGCTTGTGATACAGGAACAAACGGGTGCAGTTGGTTAAACTCAGGCCAGGTAATAGGTATCATTTCAGTAGTAGCATTTAGCTTCATGGTACAAGAACCCAATGAAATCATACTATGTACTAATGAAAGGTCTTTGTTCTCAAGGCGCTTAATATAACGCACCATTTCATGCTCCGTATGGAAACTGTTAAACACAGGATGTGTTAAATATTCACTTGTACGTATAAGGGGCTTATCCCAAGTAACTTTTATGTTTTTGGTAAAATCATTTATGTCTACAGTTTTGCTGGCTGTAGCTTTAGCAAATAAGTCTACCAATAATTGTACATCATCTAAAGTTGTAGTCTCATCTAAAGAAATACCTACGGTTTCGTCTTCAAAATAGCGAAGGTTTATTTCGTCTACCTCTGCCATAGCCTTTACTTTAGCTACATCAAAACCTTCAAGCCTAAGTGTATCAAAGTAGTTTTTGTTAATGTTTTTTACTTCAAAGGTCTCAAGTGCAGCAGCTAAAGCTTTGGTTTGTGCATGTGTTTTTTGTGCAATTTTTTTCAAACCTTCTGGTCCGTGATATACAGCATACATGCCTGCCATTATAGAAAGTAATACCTGTGCTGTACATATATTACTGGTGGCTTTTTCACGTTTTATATGTTGTTCACGTGTTTGCAAAGCCATGCGGTACGCGGTATTGCCTTCGGCATCAACTGAAACACCGATAATACGTCCCGGCATACTACGTTTGTATGATTCTTTGGTACCGATGTATCCTGCATGCGGTCCACCATATCCTAAAGGTACCCCGAAACGCTGTGAAGTACCTACAACAATATCAGCACCCCACTCACCGGGAGAGGTTATTAGAGTTAGTGCCAACAAATCAGCAACTGCTACAACTTTGGCATTTACAGCATGTGCTTTATCAGCAATTGCTTTATAATTATTTATTGCTCCGCTATTGTTGGGGTATTGTACTACAACACCTATATATTGCTCTGTAGGTTCAAAAGTATCATAATCTCCAATTACCAACTCAACCCCTAAGGGTACTGAGCGTGTTTGCAATAACGCTATGGTTTGAGGGAAGATTTCTTCATCAACAAATAATTTATTGCCCTGGCTTTTAGGTTTTAAATCTATGCACATGTGCATAGCTTCTGCCGCAGCAGTAGCTTCGTCAAGTAATGAGGCATTGGCAATTTCCATCCCTGTTAAATCCATAATCATGGTTTGGAAATTTATTAAAGCTTCAAGCCTGCCCTGGGCAATTTCAGCCTGATACGGTGTATAAGCAGTATACCAACCCGGGTTTTCTGTAATATTACGTAAGATAACATTAGGGGTATGTGTATTATAATACCCCATACCTATATATGTATCAAATACTTGGTTTTGATTACCAATTCTACGTAGAGCATTTAAAAAACTATGCTCACTCATTGCCGGACGCAAATTAAGCGGCTCTTTAGAGCGTATTGCTGCGGGAACAGTCTGTTCGATTAGTTGTTCCATGCTTTCTACTCCAACAGTGTTTAGCATTTCTACCAAATCATTATCATTAGAACCGTTGTGGCGATTCTGAAACTGGTCGTAGTGGTGAACGGGAAGTGACATACTAATACTTGTTAGTTTTAAAAAAATTGCACAAATTTACTGTTTACTTTTTAGTTTACAGGCGAATGTTATGTTTTGTTTTTATAAAAAAACTTTTATTATATAAGTATTTGGTAATTAGTGTAATACAAACTGTATATATTTTATTTTTTCGCCTTTTTCAGTAAAAATTTTTTCATAAGTAGTTTTTATAGACAAGTACTCATCTAAAAAAGGGGCGGTATACAAATTAGCACTTTGCCTTATAACCGGTAAGCAAAGTTCTTCTATAACTTCTTTTGTGAACTCGTAAAGTAAAGTATTGTCAGTTTTTAAATGTATAGTACCTCCTTTTTTAAGGATATTTTTGTAGAGATTTAAAAACCTGGGGTGGGTGAGTCTTTTTTTGGCTTTCCCATCCCTAACTTGAGGGTCAGGAAAAGTTATCCAAATTTCATCAATTTCATCAGTATCAAAATATTGGTCAATTTTTTCAATTTCAGTACGCAGAAAGGCGGCATTTTTCAAATCACTTTCTAATACTTGTTTGGCCCCTGTCCATATTCTATGTCCTTTAATATCTATTCCGATGAAGTTTTTTTGCGGATATGATTTTGCCAAATTCACGGTGTACTCTCCCTTTCCACAAGCTAACTCAAGCACAATAGGATTATTGTTTTTAAAAACATTTTTATTCCATGTGCCTTGCATATTTTCAGGATATTGAAATACATGTGGAAATGTGAGTAATTCAGCCCATTGTTGTAGTTTTCTTTTGCCCATTGCGCTGCAAATTTACTATTTTAGCCCTGTGGGATTGAAAGAAAAAATAAAAGGCAATACCGGTTTAAAAAAACTGGTGCATTGGATGCTAATACCTAAAAACCAAGCAAGGCCCAGGTTGTGGGTGCAATGGTTTGTTAATCCTTTTTATCATAAGAAAGGGAAAGGTTCTAAAGTTTGCAGAAGGGTAAGAATGGATGTTTTACCGTTTAATCATTTTGAGTTAGGCGAAAACAGTACTATTGAGGACTTTAGTGTTGTAAATAACGGGGTAGGACCTGTTAGTGTGGGAAGTAATACGCGGATAGGTTTAGGAAATGTATTAATAGGGCCTGTGAAAGTGGGCAATCAGGTTATTTTTGCCCAAAATGTTGTTCTTTCAGGCTTAAACCACGGATATGAAGATATTGATACACCAATACGACTACAAAAAGTAACCACAGCACAAATTACTGTTGAAGATGAAGTTTGGATAGGTGCCAATGCAGTTTTAACGGCGGGTATAACGGTGGGGAAACATAGTGTAATTGCCGGTGGAAGTGTAGTGGTGAAAGATGTACCGCCTTACAGTGTGGTGGGAGGCAATCCGGCAAGGGTATTGAAGCAATACAACACTCAAACAAAGTTGTGGGAGCGACCTGCAAAATAGTCCTTAAAATATCCATTAATAACCATTTTTCTTGATTTTCAGCGAATTAATTATTTATTTTGCGAAATAATTAGCTATTTAAGGAATTTTGCTGTGGCGCTTAGTCTGTGTTAACGAATGTGATACTAACTATATTGAACAGTAAAATGAAAAAAGTTTCTTTCTTTCTTATGTTTTTGGCTGCACTTCTTTTTGTAGCACAATCTTGTAAACGAAAATCTATTGAAAATAATACTGAACCTACAGATGTTTTAACCATCCCGATTGATGAGCTTAAGGCTCCTGAAGGATTTAATTTTGAAACAAATAAGGATTTGTATGTAAGGGTTAAAGTAGCTGACCCGGCATCGCCAAGTACCAGGTATTTAATAAAAATATACTCAAATGTACCGGGTACAGGTGAGTTAGTTAAAACAGGATTAACTAATACCTCTGATTTTGAATATGCTACTAGCTTAAGGCTTCCAGCCGGACAGGATTTTATTTGGATAGAAAAAATTGGTCCTGACGGAACCAGTGAGTTTCAAGAAGTCCCTGCAAGCACATTTGCAACAAGTGTTTTTGATAGTAAACCTGAGCATGTATTTACTTTTCAAAAAACCAGTTCAGGTATGGACTGTAGTTCTAAGTGCGATAATACCTATAACAACTATATAGGAAACTTAAACTTAAACAATAAAGGTACATATTGTATTACAGGTACTTTTAATGGAAGTATCACTATTAATAATGATATTGATGTAAAAATATGTGCCAGTGGTAGTATAACCAACCTAACGCTTAACAATAAAAAGAGTAGGGTGTACATACTAGAAGGGGCTGAATTGAAAATTACAAATTTAGCCACCAACAATAAATCAGCTGAGGTAAGAAGCTGGAGTGATAGCGTTGTGCTAACAGGTTCAATGTCTCAAACAGGTAAATTCAGAAATTATGGTAAGTTGTATGTTACTAATAACTTATCACTTAACTCTGACGCTAAATTTTATAATTACGGGTTTTTAGATATAGGTGGAAACTTTACAACCAGTAATGATTTATTCAACTACCATTTTATGGATGTAGGAGGCAACTTTACTGTTAACTCTAATGCTTATGTAGATTCTTATTGTAATATAGACATCACAGGAAACCTAACTGTGAATGACGATATTGATTTTGACGGAATTATAAGCGTAGGGGGTAACTTAACTGTAAATAGTAATGGAGATATAGACTTTTATGATGGTGGTTTAATGGTTTGTGAAAACCTTACTTTAAATGATGATATTGAAGGTAAGTCTAGTAAAACCAGCGTAATAAAGGTTAATGATAGAACCGTAATTAATAGTAATGGTGAGATTAAAGGTAAATTGGACTTATGTGATAATGATGGCGTAGAGACCAACAATGGTAAGATTAGCTCTCCTGCTAAACTTTCATGTGCTACAACTTTACCTTCAACAACTTGCAGACCAAACGGGTTTAATAATGTTGTGGTACAAGACGATGATAATGACGGAATTGCTAATGAGCAAGATGCTTATCCTAATGATGCAGATAAAGCATTTGACAGTTATTACCCATCAGGAAGTTCGTATGCTAACATCGGGTTTGAAGATTTATGGCCTAATAAGGGTGATTTTGACTTTAATGATATGGTGATTGCATATAATTTGCAAAAAGTATTGAATGCTGATGAAAAAGTAGTTGAAGCTATATTTAAAGTAAATGTACGTTCAGTAGGAGGGTCATTTGATAATGGTTTCGGAATTAGACTTGATGAAATAGCATCGTCAGCAGTTTCATCAGTTACGGGGTATGAGTTATCTAAGAATATAATAACACTTAATGCCAATAAAACTGAAGCAGCACAAGACAAAGCAGTAATTATTTGTTTTGATTCGCCTGAACCTACACTAAACAGAGCTACGGGTTCTTTCTTCAATACTATAAAAACTAATCCTAAAGGAACATCAGATACACTTACTATAACTGTTAAATTTGCAACTCCTCAAGATGAAGCTAATTTAGCAGCCAGTAAGCTTAATCCGTTTATTTTTACAAACCAGAGAAGAGGCTATGAAGTTCACTTAAGTGATTTTGCACCAACTTCATTGGCAGACCAAACCCTGTTTGGTACAGGACAAGATGCTTCAAGCCCTCAAGCGGGTAAATATTATAAAACAGCTAATAATTTACCTTGGGCTATTTTAATAGAAGAAACGTTTGATTACCCTGAGGAAAAAGCTCCTATTAATATAACCTACAGGTATTTTAATGAGTGGGCTATTAGTGGGGGCACCAAGCAAACCACTTGGTTTAAAGATTTAGCAAACCACCGTGTGTTGAATAAAGTTTTTGAGTAGAAAAAATTAAGAAGGCTGTTTATAATAAATTATAAGCAGCCTTCATTTTGGTAGTTTTTAGCCTAAGCTATGCAATTGTAGGGCGCACATGTCTTAACCATCAAAGCTTTTCTCAAGCTTTTGCAAATGGTTTTGATAGTACTTATGTTTCAATTGCAAGTAATAACTATCCTTTTTTAATTACCACAACTTATATTTGTAAGCAACTATTTAGGGTTGTAAACTATGGTAATGCTTATAGCGGATGAAATCAGGCGGTTAAGAATGGCTAAATCTTTTAGTCAGGACTACATGGCTGAGAAGCTGGGAATAACGCAACAGGCGTATTCTAAAATCGAAAATCAAATATCTGAAGCGTCTATCAGTCGCTTGCAGCAGATTTGTGAAATTTTGGGTGTGCCCTTACCTCAACTATTGGGGCTTGATGAGGAAGTGGTAGATAGTGAGACAGGGGAAACCTTAAAACTTTCAGAAAGGAAATTGTACCATGAAATAATTGTGAACCAACAAAATATTATAGAAAAGCAAGAAGAAACTATTCGTTCAATTTCGGCATCGTTGGTAATGATGCAAACAGGGGTGAAGTTTGGTGATTGAGAATAAAAAAACACCTTTTACTTTAAAGTAAAAGGTGTTGCAGTTAGTTGTATTTTATGTTTTCTACTTAAGATTGCCTACCATATCTTCAGGTCGTACCCATTGGTCAAACTCTTCAGCAGTTAGCAATTCTAAAGCAATTGCAGCTTGTTTTAGGGTAGTACCTTCTTTATGCGCTTTTTTTGCAATTTTAGCAGCATTATCATAGCCTATATGTGTATTTAGCGCTGTTACTAACATTAAAGAGTTATCTAAATTTTCTTTAATGACAGCATTATTAGGCTCAATACCTACTGCACAATTATTGTTAAATGATACACAAGCATCACCAATTAGGCGTGCACTATGCAATACATTTGCAGCAATAAGCGGTTTAAATACGTTAAGTTCAAAATGTCCTGTGCTTCCGCCCACACTCACAGCTACATCATTTCCTATAACTTGGGCACAAACCATGGTTAGTGCTTCGGGTTGGGTAGGGTTTACTTTACCGGGCATAATGCTAGACCCCGGTTCGTTGCTGGGGATTATAATTTCACCAATACCACAACGGGGACCACTTGCAAGTATCCGCACATCGTTTCCTATTTTCATTAAGGCTACAGCCGCACGTTTCAGTGCGCCACTTAGCTCAACCATGCCGTCGTGTGCGGCAAGACTTTCAAATTTATTTGGTGCTGTAACAAAGGGGTAACCACTTAGCTCTGCAATTTTTGCAGCAACTTTCACATCATATCCTTTAGGAGTGTTTAAACCTGTACCTACTGCTGTACCTCCCAATGCCAATTCCTTAACAGCTTCTAACGCATTTTTTATGGCTTTTATACTGTTGGTTATTTGTTGAACATATCCGCTGAACTCCTGCCCTAAAGTAAGTGGAGTGGCATCCATAAAGTGAGTGCGGCCTATTTTTACAATGCTATTAAACTCTTCAACTTTTTTAGCTAAAGTATCGCGAAGCAACTCCAAACCCGGTATTGTAATTTCTACCACTTGTTTATAAGCGGCAATATGCATTGCAGTAGGGTAGGTATCGTTACTTGATTGCGATTTGTTTACATCATCATTGGGGTGTAATATTTTCTTATCGTCGGTAAGACTTCCACCATTAATAACATGACCTCTATTGGCAACCACCTCATTCACATTCATATTACTTTGCGTACCACTACCGGTTTGCCAAATAACCAATGGAAACTGGTCGTCTAATTCACCTGCCTGAATTTCATCACATACTTTACTTATTAAGTCTGCTTTTTCTTGTGATAGCACGCCTAAATCTGCATTGGTTTGTGCTGCTGCTTTTTTAAGAGTTGCAAAAGCACGTATTATTTCAACCGGCATTTTGTCAGCAACGCCACCTATTTTAAAATTTTGTAATGAGCGTTGTGTTTGAGCTGCCCAATAAGCATTTACAGGTACTTCAATTTCACCTATACTATCGCGTTCAATCCTATATTCCATAGTGTGTGGTTTGGTATTTTTTAAGTTTCTGCAAAAATAAGTATTTGTTTAGCTATAGACTAAACAAGTATGTGAGTTTTAGCTATGGGGTTATTATTTGGTAATTACCAATAAGCTATCTGCGTTAGTACGTACCTTAAGCCAGTTGTAGAGTTGTTGTGTTTCAGTTTTGCTGGGTACTTTTTTATATCTTACATAGGATATAATCAAGGTGTCTAACTGTTGGGTAGTATTGTTGTATAATAACGAGGGTTGAACTGTAAAATACTCAACATTTTTATTGAGTGTACAGAACTCTTTTGATATTTCATTTACCGGTAATTGGTTGCTTGTATACTTCAAAAGTTCGTGCTCTAAAAATTCTATTTTCTCTTCTTTAGATTTTAAAGCATCAGAATTTTTTTCGTACAACTCTTCTAAAATACCTGTTCTAAGCTCCCCAACATCAATGTTTTCAGTTTCTTTAATGCCTTGTTTTACTAGTAATTTAACGTCGCTTATACCATAATCATCACGCTGATTATTAATATTATCAATGGTTTGTTGTTGAATGCGGTCTCCAATAAGAAAAACCTCTAATACTTTACTACCTGCTGTATCTGTAGTAACTTTAGTGTTGATGACTTGCGTATTTGGGAAATCAAACTCTTTCTCTACAAATAGTTCAATATTTCTGGTATAAACGGTATCACGCACAATATTATATGCTATGTAAATACTGGGTAATCCTGTTATTAATACAATTAGCGCTATGTACCTTTTTACCCTTTTTTCTCTTGCAGTATCAACAAACTCCTTTTTATGGAAGCGGAGAAAACGAACAATTAAAAGGGTAGCTATACTGACAAATACTGCATTTATAAAGAATAAGTATAATGCCCCTCCTACAAAATACCAGTTGCGAGTGGCTAGTCCAAAACCTACTGTACATAAAGGGGGCATAAGGGCAGTGGCAATAGCCACACCCGGTATCACATTTCCTTTTTCTTTGGTAGCTGTTGCAGTAATTCCTGCAAACCCGCCAAAAGTGGCAATTAAAACATCCCAAATACTGGGCATTGTTCTAGAGATTAGCTCAGGAGTTGCTTCTTGCAATGGGCTAAGCAAAAAGTATATAGTAGATGAGCCTATACTTATTACCATCATTACCAAAAGGTTAATCAGGGCCTTTTTTATTAAATCAAAATCATAAATACCCACCCCCAGTCCAACACCTATAATAGGCCCCATAAGGGGAGAGATTAACATAGCTCCTATGATAACTGCCGTTGAGTTCATATTTAAGCCGATTGAGGCTATGAAAATGGCAAATATTAGCACCCAAACATTTACCCCTTTAAACTCAACACTTTTTGTAATGGCTTCAATTACTTCATGTTCTGATGATTTGTAGTTTTCTAAACTGAAAAGATTGGAAATGTAATTGCGTATTGCCATTTATATGTTTATCAACGGAATACCAAAAATATATAATTAGACCGTACGCAGCGAAATAAAAATATTAGATAAAAGCTTTAAGTTTTTAAAACTTGATGCTGATACCCGTCATAATATGACGTTGTTCCATGAAACGTGAAGGGTCGTTGGGTGGTATGCCGTTTGAACGAGGGTCGCGAGGGTCGGGAAAATTGGGGTCTCTCCATTGGCTGGGAACAGGGTCACCCTGTTGCCAGGCTCTACCCGTAACAGGGTTTACACGGGCTGTATTACGTGTGTCAAATATATTGGTAACCTCAATAGTCCAAGCTATTTGGATTTTTTTCACAGTCCACCACTTTTTAAAGTTAAAGTCCATCCACCATACAGACCTTCCTAACTCTGAAAAGCGAGAGCCCGGGTTTTGAACTTGGTTGTATATCGGTCTACCGGTAGCGGGTTCAGTACCTTCTAATATATAAGGGGTATAGCGGATGCCTGTGCGGAAAACACCTTCTATATAAAACGACATTCTATTGAGCCATTTTTGCCCCCAATACCCTTCTTTATTGTTTAAAATAAACACATGGTTCATTTTTATGTCCCAAGGGCTGCCCCATGGTAAAAAGAATTCTCTGGTATCTTGGCGGTTTCCTTCGCCTAAAATTTCTTTTAAACTTTCTGATGCTGATGCACTTTGACCTGTAGCTACCATATATGCCATTGAAAACTGCCCCTGATACCATTTGCCAATACGCTTCAAATAACCTACTTCAACACCACGTATACGTGCATAATCGCTGTTAATACGTACCGACCGAGCTACTTCTCTTCCTGTAACATCTTTTACCAGTAAACTGGTAGTGATTATAAAGTCGTAATTATCTCTCCAATAGGCTGAAAAGGTAAGTATATCATTATCCGTAATGGCTGATTTTAGTCCTAATTCGTAGGCAATGGTAACCTCAGGATTAAGGTTGGGATTTCCTAAACGTGCTACGGTTGAGCGGTCGCTATAGAAAGGGTCTAAACCGGTATATACAAATGACGGGTGGGGTAAAATAGTACTGTGCCCATAGTTGAAAAACAACATTTGTTTTCTGTTGATTGGGAAAGAGGCTGAAATTTTTGGTAGGAAGCGGAATTTAAACCTTCTACCGAAAATAGGGGTTGAACTATTGAGATATTCTTCGCGTATTTCATCACGAATCTGGGCACGAGGGTCTGCAACAGCATCATCAACATATTTACCGGGCATCCAATATTCAAAGCGGGCTCCAATTTCGGCAATCAAACCTTTATAGCGTACACGGTCGGTAACAAATAAACCACCCCTTGAGGGGTTTACACGCCATGCTTCACTATAATCTCCCAGTCTGAATGATTGTGTGCTGGTACCGTTTGCCAGTTGTATGGGAGCACCAATCCAAGGTCGTCCTATGTCAATCCATTGTAAATCTTGTAGTTTAACCTCAGCTCCAAACGACAACTTATTTAGTGAGTTATCTTTTGGATTTACCGAAAGTATATTACCCACTGCTTTCAGGGTATATTCCTCAATAAAATGGTCGTGCCATAGGGTAGCAATACCTCCATTGTTAAACAACCCGGGGGCGGGGTTTACAAATGCTATACTATCGCCGGGATTAAAAATGCTGGCGGGGAAAGAAACTATTGAACGCGGGTCGAACTCACTATTTACCTGTTCGGGTCTCCAGTCTCTTCCGTTGGCATCTGTTCTAAGTCGGGCAAAAAAACGTGATGCGGTTATTTGGTAATTAAACTTCTTGCGCAATAAATGCTTAAAGTTTAAAATCATAAGGTTTGCATCGTGCGTAAATGTATTGGCATTATCCATTTGCTCTTGGAAAGCAAATTGGTAACCGGGAGTAAACGGTAAGTCGTTACCCGTAATACGCAACATGTTAATGTCTTGATTTACGGTAAGTGTTTTATTATAGGTGAGGCTTAAATTTTTAGTGCTATCTATTTGGAAATTAAGCTTAAGTAAAGCACTCCAACGGTTATCTAAATAGGGGGTAAAGTTGGTATTGGGATATAATGACGAAACTACTTGATTGGGTGGGTTTAACGTATAATTATCTGAGAAGAAACTTCGTAAGGCTACAAAATAGCGTAAACGTGTTGGGTTTTTTGGAAAAAGTAACTTTGCAGGACCACCTATAGTTAACTCACTTACCTGTGCATTCCATGTTGAACGCCAATTGCCGTTAAAACCTAAGTTATCTCTTTTATGGAATACTGAAACTTGTAGGCTGTCTCCGCCTGAACGTGTTTTAGCGTTTATAACTCCAGATGTGGCATCACCAACATCGGCTGTTGCACCACCTGTATTCACATCAACTTCACTAATTGCATTTGAGCCTATATCTATACCGAAACCTGTACCTGCCAGCGGGTCTTTTGCAGATACTCCGTCAATTAAAAAACCTGTTTCATAGGTTCTTCCACCCCTTATAAATACTCCCGAAGGTGTATTTACCACCCCGGGTTGGGTATTAATAATGCCTTGTATTTGGCGAATAGGAGCTTCGCTAATTTGGTTTGAGCCTATAGTGTTTTTAGAGCGAGGCGTTTCAACATCAACCAACGGTTTTTTGCCTATTACTTCAACTTCTGTTTGCTCTACCGATGCTTCTTTAAGTGAGGCGTTTTTTGTTACTGTAGCCCCTTTTTCAACTTTAACACCTGTAATTAATTGGGTTTGGTACCCCACAAAACGAATCTCTAAAATATATGTGCCGGGGGTTACATTTTTAATGGTATAAATACCGTTATAATCTGTTGCGGCACCCAATGATGAACCTTTAATTAAAACGGTTACCCCAACAAGGTCTTCTTTGGTAAGCCTGTCTGAAATTTTACCTGTAATTGAGCCTTTTTGTGCTAGAGCCAATAAGGGAAACAGCAGTAGGATGGTTACAGTTAGTTTTTTAAGGTTGGTTTGCATTAAATCGGCACGAATTTACAGCCAAAAAGCAATTAAACTATTAACACTTTATTAAGGATATTTACCGCACAATTAACTCATCAATTACAGTTTCGCCAATAGCAGTGTTTAGCCGGTCAATAATCTCCTCTCGGGCATAAACCAATTCGTTTTTTATTACTGATGAGCTAAGATAAACATATAGTTTTCTGCGCTTCACAAATATTTTTTCTGTTTTTTGTGAAATGAGTTTACCAACTGCATTTTCCCATTCATTAATAATCCTAACCTCGTTTACACCACTTTTCAGTTTGTAGGCATCAAGCATACTGTCTATAACTTGTTTTAAAGGCTTCTCGTTATTATTGTTCATGGTGTTGAAGTTACTTGCAAGTTAGTTAATGAAAAATAATTGGGTGTAATACCAATAGGCTCAAAAACATTTTTTACTCTTTCAATGTGGGTATCGGTTATAAAAATTTGCCCAAAATTCTCTGTAGCAACCAGTTCCATTAACTGTTTGGCTCTGTCTTCATCCAGTTTTTCAAAAATATCATCAAGCAGTAAAATAGGTTTTTTTTGGGTTGCACTTTTCAAGTAATCGTATTGGGCAAGCTTTAAAGCTATAACAAAGGACTTGGTTTGCCCTTGTGAGGCATATTTTTTCACCGCAAAACCATCAATGGTAAATTTCCAATCGTCTCTGTGTATACCCTTTGTGGTGCGCTCCATAATTCTGTCTTTTTGCTGATTTTCTTTTAAAAGATTTAGAAAATCAGCTTCATGTAAATGGCTTTCATAGTTTATACCTGCATTTTCAGCATCGTTACTAATAAGCTGGTATTTATCTTTAAAAATGGGCAAAAAGTCTTCAAAAAATTGTTTCCGTTTTGCATAAACCGTTTGGGCAAGGGGTGCTATTTGTTCATTATGCGTATCAAACAATTGCTGGTCAAAAAAATTGCGCTCGGCAAATTGTTTTAGTTGCTTGTTTCTTTGGTCTAGTAAGCGGTTATATTTTTGTAGGTTTTCAAGGTACTCACTATCGGTTTGAGAAAGCAAAGTATCCATAAACCTGCGGCGTTCTTCACCGTTTTCATATACCAGTTGTATATCAAAAGGAGAAATAATTACCAAAGGTATCAAACCTATATGGTGCGCCAGTTTATCGTATTCAACACCGTTTTTCTTTAAACTTTTGCGTGTATTGCGTTTAAGCCCCAGTTGAACTGAAAACTTATCTTCTTCTTCTTGATAATTGCCTGCACACAAAAAAAAGTTTTCGCCATGTTTAATATTTTGTTGGTCGCTACTCACTAAAAAACTTTTACAAAGCGAAAGGTAATGTATGGCATCAAGCACATTTGTTTTACCTACACCGTTATTACCTGTAATACAATTAATACGGTTAAACTCCCAAGTAAGTTCTTCGTGGTTTTTAAAATTAATTAGCTGTAGGCGGTGCAGTAGCATTGAAGCAAAGTTCGTGCTTTTGTGGCTATAAAAAAGTGCTGTTGAAATAAACAACAAAACCAAACGTATGGTTTTTTCGTTTGTATATATAAATATGCCACCGTTTATAAAAACTTCTTAGGTTTTTTAAAACAAACGCATAAATTGCTTCCCATAATTAAAGAATGAACTCAGCAGTTAAGCATGAAATAAAAGTTTCTGTAGAAACTGATTACCAGCCGGAGTTTTCTGATCCGAAAGGAGGCTTATTTATGTTTGCCTACCATATTAAGATTGAAAACCACGGTGATTATGCGGTACAGTTGCTGAGAAGGCATTGGCATATTATTGACAGTAACGGCGAATACAGGGAAGTGCAAGGAGAGGGTGTTGTGGGTGAACAACCTGTACTAGAGCCCGGTGAACAACACGAGTATTCTTCGGCTTGCAATTTGGTTACCGATATGGGAAAAATGTTTGGTAATTATGAATTTGTGAGACTAGCCGACGGTAAACTTTTTGAGGTTGATATACCTGAATTTAGACTAATATCTCCTTTTAGGATAAACTAGATGCTTTAGCAACCACAATCCTTCATTTTAGTAATCCTGCCTTTTCTATCTGTTATTTGGCTCAACTTTCCTTTTTTGTATAAACGCTCCCACCAAAACTCCCCTTTTTTGTATTTAACTACTTTTAGCAGTACACCATTTTCATCATAGGTTTTCCATTTGCCGTGTTTTTTGCCGTTTCTGTAGCTCCCTTTTTCTTTTATTTTACCATTATCGTGTTTAGTGATAACAACACTGTCCTTGGTTTGTGAGGGAGGAGGTGATGTAGCCTTAACCGTATTGTTTGTAAATGCAAACAAGGCAATACATAATATATAGGCAGCAAAGCGCATTTTCTATCAAAGTTACAGCTTTTAAATTTGCAGGTATAAAAAAACCGCCCCATAATAGAAGCGGTTTATATTAACGATATACTTAATTTAACAATAAATTAGTCGTGGTTGTGTCCTTCGTGGCTATGCTCGTGTGCGTGGTGTTCTTGGTTGTGCGCTTTTATAATATCATAAAACTCATCAACTGAAACCTCTTTTTCTTCAATAGTCACAATCTCGTTTTTCACTAACTGAATAATTACACGGTTCATGGCAATATCAGCCATTTTATTGCGATAATCTTCTTTATTCAATTGCTCTTGACTAAATGCTTGTACGGTAGCTTGGTCAGGGTTGCTCATTCCGTATTGGGCAAATAAATTATAGGTATAACCCAGTGAAGCACTTTCAATGTCTTCGGGTTTTACTTCTAGTTTGTGTTCGTTTTGTAAACGTTCGCGAACTAATGAATAGCGAATACCCGCTTTTTCTTGCTCATACTTTTCATCAATAGTATCAGCTTTGTAAGTATCAGGTTGGGTATCTACCAGCAAACGTTTCAAAAACTCATCAGGTAACTCAAAAGTATGTTTGTCGCTAATAAGGTGGCTTATTTCATGCTCAACATGGTTGTTACTTTCATTATCGTAATAACTTTCTATGCTTTCTCTTAGTTTTTTGCGAAATTCTTCTTCAGTCTTCACTGCATCCTTGCCAAAAATTTTATCAAATAAATCCTGGTTTATTTCAGCATCAACATAGTGCTTTATTTCAGTTACTTTTAACTTAAAATCTTTGTTTAAGTCGTTAACACCTTCTTTGGGAATATTTAAAGTGTTGCTTATAACCGTTTCATTGTCATTGAACAATGCAAAAATATCTACAGTTATTTCTGCGCCTTTTTCAATACCTATTAATTGTTTTTGAAGCTCTTCATTTTTAATCAAGTCTGCCGTTAATGACACTGCCTGATTTTGAACCCCTCCTTCAAAAGCTTCACCTTTTTCATCAAGTTCAGTAACTTCACCATAAATCACATCCTTTTCACCTGCTTTATCTACATCAGTTACTTCGGCAAAACGTTTTTGCACGTTTTTCACTTCTTCTTCAAGCATTTCATCGGTAACAGTAACTTTATATTTGGTTACTACATCCTCATTGCTAAGGTTTACTTTAAAATCAGGAGCTAAACCTAAATCAAAAGCAAAAACAAAATCTTCTTCAGCATCAAAGTTTATTTTGCTTTCGGTCTCTTTGCTCATTAAAGGCTGACCCAGGAAATCAATCTTTTCATCGCGCAGGTAACCAAAAAGCTTGTCTGAAGCTAAACGGTTTACTTCATCAACATACACACTACGCCCATGATTTTTCTTCACTAAACCCATAGGAGCTTTACCGGGGCGGAAACCCGGAACAGAAACTTGGCGTTGTACTTTTTTTAGTTCTGATTCAACAGCGGGTTTATAATCTTCAGGGGTAAGTGTAACGGTAATTGTAGCACTTAGTTTGTTATCGGTTGATGGGGCAAATTGTACGTCCACGTTATATATTTTTATTAATGGTTGTAAGTCTCAAAAAAATGGCTGCAAAAATAGTTCTTTACATTTAATAAAGCCAATATCAAGTGAGTATATATTATTGTGTTACTATATAATTATGTTTTTCACAATAATGTGAATAGCTATGTGTTGATTTACAGATACTGCTAGTTAAAACGGATTACCTTTGCCCGTATGAAATTGACGATCTGGGGAGCGGCAAGACAAGTAACGGGTAGTATGCACATGCTACAGTTGCCCAGTGGATATACAGTATTGGTAGACTGTGGGTTGGATTATGAACAACAAAAACGGTTTGGGAGTTTAGGTGATGTTGAGTTCCCATTTCACCCTTCGCAAATTGATGCGGTAATACTTACGCATGCACATATAGACCATAGCGGTAATTTACCATCGTTGGTGAAGCAAGGTTTTTCAGGTAAAATTATATGTACGGGGGCAACTGCTGATATTACAGGTTTGTTATTGCTTGATAGCCTGAATATTATGGAAATGGAGCGAAACCAAGGGGGTGGTAAGGGAAGTAAGAAAGGTGCCAAAAAAATGCCTTTCGGGTATAAACATCTCCGTGAAACTGTGGATAGGATGATAGCCTGGGAGTATAATAAGCCGTTTAGGCTTTCTGATGAGATTGATATTGAGTTTTATAAGGCCGGGCATATTTTGGGTGCAGCAAGTGTTTTGTTTAAAATTAATGATAGTGAAAAGGAGAGGCGTATAGGGTTTACAGGTGATTTGGGTAATTATAACAGCCAGCTTGTTGTAGACCCTACACCTATGCAAGACTTAGAGTATTTAGTATCGGAGAGCACTTATGGGGGGAGAACCCATATAGCACAACACAGTCCTGCTGATGAGTTGCTTCATTATTTAAACTTGGCTTGTGTACAACAAAAAGGCAGGCTTATTATACCTGCTTTTAGTGTGGGGCGTACCCATGCTATTGCTTACACTTTTCACCAGTTATATAGTGAGGGCAGATTGCCTGAAGGAATTAAGATTTTTGCTGACAGCCCTTTAGCTATTAAAACAGCACGTTACCACCATAAGTATATACATACCCTAAACGAAGAAGCGAAAAGACTATACAAAAGGGAAGGAGATTTGTTTGAGTTTGAACAGCTTGAGTTTGTAGAAGATGCTAAGAACAGTGATTGGCTGAAATATGAGAATGACCCTTGCGTGATAATTTCGGCAGCCGGTATGGTAGAGGGGGGAAGAATACAACAACATATTCGTAATAATATTGGTAGGGATACAGCAAGCATATTAATTGCAGGCTTTTGTGCTGAAGGTACTTTGGGGTATAGGTTATTGCAGGGGCAGCCAACCATAGCTATAAAGGGTAAAGATTTACCAGTACATGCTTCAATATATAAAACCGATGCCTTTAGTGCTCACCCTGATAATGATGGGTTGATGCGTTACATAACCACATCAAATAATCCGAAGCTTAAAAAAGTTTTTTTAGTGCATGGCGAAGAAAAAAGCATGCTAACTTTGCAAGCTAACCTAAATGCAGAGGGTATACAACAGGTGACTACGCCTATGAAAGGAGATTCTTTTGAGTTGGAATAATAAGTTTTATCTTACGTTAAGAAATTGAGAGGAGAGGTTTTGCTATAGATGAAAAAGAGTATTGTATGGTTGGGTATTATTGCATTAGCACTTTCTTTAAGTGCTTGGGGCGGAAAATACTTGAAGAAGTTAAAGTTGAGCAAACGCTACAAGGCTGTATATGTATGTACAATTAATGAAGATTATACCATTGATAAAAGTGAAGGCGGTACGGCGCATAAGGAGCAGGCGATAAGCCACATTAATTTCGACTTAAATCAAGAAGTACTTAGCAAAAAGAAGCATCAATTTAAAGTAGACTATCTAATACAAAATTATACCCGAATTGACAGTTTGGTAATTGACAATACTATTGATACTGCTAGTAATGAAGGGCAGATACCCCGAGTAAAAAATATTTTATTTTTCACGGATAAAGGGCAATATCTTGGGGCAGCATTGCAAAAGAAAGGCCCCAAATTGCAAACCCGAGACTACAAGTATTTTTATACCACAACTAAACAGTTAGTATTTAATATTAGCGATTCTTCACACGGAAAACAGCAATGGCAAACCGTTAGAACAGATACTATACTTACATCAGGATTTAAACTGATATTTAGTTACCCCTTACAATGGAATATAAAGCTTGAAAAGGATACACTTGAAATGCGCTGTATGGAGCTTACATTTAAATCGCAAAGTGTTGAATATTTTGCTACAAATAGTGTGATGAAAGCTTTGGGTATTGAAACCTACCACAAAGGAGTTGCTGCGATAAACGGTACTATATTGATTGATAAGCGAACAGGAAGAATAATAAGATATGATGAGCAAGGAGACTTTATAGGAGAAACGGAAATGAAATCTCCCAGGGTTAGTTCTAAGTGGCCCTCAGTTTACAGGTATAACAAACATTTTGTGTTGGATAAACTTATAAAGAAACCTAGAGAGAAATTTTTAGGTATTTTTTAAAAATGTTAACCCCTAACCAAGTACTACACGGCTACAGCATGGGAATTTTTCCAATGGCAGACCCTGATGAGGATAATATGGTGCATTGGTATGAACCTAAACAACGGGGAATAATTCCGCTGGAGACCTTTAAAATATCAAAAAACTTGCGAAGGTTAATTAAGCAACAAAAGTTTGAGATTACTGTTAATCAGGATTTTGAAAAGGTAATGCAAGCTTGTGCGGCCAGAGAAGATACATGGATATCTGAAGAGATAATTTATGTTTATACAAAGCTGCATGAAGCAGGTTGGGGCTATAGTTTTGAAACCCGACTGGATGGAGAACTGGTAGGCGGTTTATATGGTATATCTATGGGGCGGGCTTTTTTCGGGGAGAGTATGTTTCATGCTGTAACCGATGCATCAAAAGTGGCACTGGTATATTTAGTAAGTTGGATGAAAGATAATGGGTTAGAGTTGTTGGATACCCAGTTTATAACAGACCATTTACGGCAGTTTGGGGCCATAGAAATACCTCAAAAAGAATATTTGGAACGATTAAAGAAAGCTCTGGAATAAATAAAGCCCCGCAAATTTATTTGCGGGGCTTTATTTATATTGATTATAGTTAAATTTATTTCTTTACAGATTTGGTGGTAATAACCGAAGAAATTTCTAGAGGAGTAGTTTTATCTCCAACTTTCATATTACCTTTTAGTTTTTGGTTTAAAGTAGATTTTGTGGCTAAACCGGTATTGGTATCAATTTCCATTGAGCCACTTTGTGACCCACTCATAGAAAGCCCTTGTTGTGATTTGTCCATTTTTATTTCAGAGGCTATATCTACTTTGGCTGTTTCCCCTTTAACTTCTTTAAGCGTATAGTTGTTATCTATATGCAAATTAAAGTTCATAACGCTTTTGTCAGTACTTCTTTTCCAAGATGAACCAATAGCTACTTTTTCTTTTGGTAAAACATTAAAAGACTCATCAAAAGATTTTTTCACTTGTTCATTGGTAAACTGTTGCTTCAAACCTGCAATAGCGGCATCACCACCGGGCATATCTGCAATACCTGAATTTTTTACAATACCTTGTAAAATTTCATCCATCCCTTCAACAGCAGTTACACCACCTTGCTCATTAAACTTTACGTAGATTTTTTTGCCAATTAACTCACTAAACATTTTGGCAAACATTAGAGAAGCTATATTGCTACTGTCAACTTCCTTTTCAGAATCATAGCCAATATCTGCCATGGCACTTTTGGTTATAAACTTTACCTTGTCATAAGTAATGGCCATACCTATGTTGTTGTTGGCATCTTTCTCACTCACCTCAAAAGTGTAAGTAAAGCCAATAATATTTTTAGCCTTGCCCATTTCACCAATTTCTGGCATATTAATATCCTGTAAAATTTCGCTGGTTATCGTATACGAACTTTTTTCAGGTGGGGTAAACTTTAGCGAAATCTTTTCCTGTGCATTTATCCCTATGAAGTTTAGTAGGAATAGGCTTATAAATAGTGTTGATATATATTTTTTCATAATGATAAGTATTATATAATTAGTTAATTTCTTTTGAAGTCATTTTAACGTTACCTTCAATTTTCATAGGTATTTCTTGCCCCATCATTTTTTGTGTAGCACTTATGTTTTGTTTAATGTTGCTCTCTATAGTCATACCTGTATTAATATCTATTTTAAGGCTTCCGTTTTGCGAACCGTCCATTTTCATTTTAACATCATTTTCGTCATTTTCATTTCCTAAGTTAAAATCTGAAACAAGGTCAACAATGGCTAAATCGCCCTTAATTTCTTTCAAAGTGTAAGTGTTTTTGGTTTTCATCTCAAATCCCATCATATTGTTGTTATTGTCAATAGCCCATGTGTCACCTACTTTTACTTCCTTACTAGGTAAAATATTAAAAGATTCTCCAAAATTCTTTTTAAACTGTTCATCAGAAAACTGGTTCCTGAAACCTGCTACAGCTTGCATACCGCCGGGTACTGTATCCAAGCCCATATTTTTAATCATATTGTTAAATATGGCTTCCATACCTTTTAGCTCAGTAACCTCACCGTTTTTGTTAACAGTCATAGAGAAACTTTGACCAATCATACCCCCGAAAATTTTCCCTATCATAGCACTAGCCATGTCGTTTGATTCAGTTTTAGAGTCAGAACTGTAACTTATATTTCCTTGAGGGCTTTTAGTATCAAAGCCCATTTTTTTAAAGGTGGTTAAAATTATAAAATTACCATCGCTATCTTTTTCCTTTATAAGCAAATCATAATTCATAACAACAGTATTTTGCATATCTCCCATTGCACCCATACTCATATCCTGCTCGTAATTCATGGATACTTCATATTTTTTAGATACCTCTGGTGAGAACTTTAGGGTTAAAGCTTCTTCGGATTTACAAGCATTAAAAACAATGGCAAGTGAAACAAAGAAGAAAAGAATTTTAGCAACAGCGAGTTTTTTCATTAACATACAAATTTTTACGAAAGTATGTATTTATACAGTATACCCTGTAAACTCATCGCTAAAAATATTTGATATATCGGCAAAACAGCTTAAACAGATGGTTGTGATAAACTTTTGGCATAGTATCTTTGTTGTTTAGATTGAATTTAAACAAGAAATGGGGAAAATTACATTCAAATTTGAGGAGAAAGGGCATGAGCCACAAACCTTTGAGATGGAAGAAGGTGAAACTATATTAGAGGTAGCTTTGGATAATGACGTAGAGTTACAGCATAACTGCGGAGGAGTATGTGCTTGCAGTACCTGCCACATATATGTAGAGAAAGGCATGGACAACTTACGTGAGATTACGGATAAAGAAGAAGACTTTATTGATAGGGCGGTTAGTCCGCAACTAAACTCGCGTTTATCTTGCCAATGTGAGTTGGAAGAAGACGGAGAAATAGAAATTTTAGTGCCCGACCAAAGCCAGTTTATGGGACACTAGTTATTTATGATTTTTTGACTTGTTGATTTACTGATTAAAAGAGAACACAATGACTAATAATTTTGAACTACCTATTGAGTGGACTGATTTTGAAGATATAGCCATGGCTTTATACGAGCGTTTTGGCGATGACTTTGACGAGGGAAAAATATACCGCATTCGCTTTACCGATTTGATTGAATGGGTATTGGAAATACCTAACTTTAAAGGCAAACGCGAAGAATGCAACGAAGGCTACCTTGAAATGATTCAAAGCCAATGGGTATACGAGTGGCGTGATAACCAATAAAACACCTTACTAATAACTAAAAGCCCGATAGCAAGCTATCGGGCTTTTTATATTATATGCTATGTGTATATGCTAATTAAGCACTGGTTTCGTTAGCGTATTTCGCCATAAACTCTTCGGCTTTTTTCACCATGTTTTCACTACCCACAAAAATAGGTACGCGTTGGTGTAGTTCTGTAGGTTGTAAATCTAAAATTCGTTGTGAGCCTGTAGTTGCACGTCCGCCTGCTTGCTCGGCTATAAATGACATCGGGTTGCACTCATACAACAATCTTAGTTTACCGTTAGGGGCACTACCCGTAGCAGGATAAATAAAAACACCACCCTTAAGCATATTGCGATGAAAATCTGCTACCATACTACCAATATAACGCGCTCCATAAGGGCGTTTAGTCTCTTTATCTTCTGCCTTGCAGTAATCTATATAATCTTTAACTCCTTGTGGGAATTTAGAGTAGTTCCCCTCGTTTAAAGAGTAGGTTTTACCATCTTTAGGTATTTGTATATCAGGATGCGATAAACAAAACTCACCGATAGAAGGGTCAAGCGTGAAACCGTTTACCCCTTTGCCTGTAGTAAAAACCAACATAGTACTACTACCATACAACACATAACCTGCTGCTACCTGTTGGTTACCGGGCTGCAAAGCATCTTTCACACTACATTCACCATCAGGAGAAACACGTTTATATACAGAAAATATAGTACCTATAGAAACATTTACATCAATATTTGAAGAGCCGTCAAGAGGGTCCATAGTTACCACATATTTTCCTTGGTGGTTGTTATCAGCATGCAGGTATACCACATCATCATCTTCTTCACTGGCAACCATACAAACTTCACCCCCTTTTTTCATGCAATCCATAAAAAGGTTATTTGCCAATACATCTAGCTTCTGTTGTTGCTCGCCTTGTATATTCTCGTTTCCTGCTACACCAATAATTCCTGCAATTCCTGCTTTTCTTACTTCGCGGCTAATGGTTTTGGCAGCTATGCCAATATCAGCCATTAAACGGGTAAACTCACCCTTAGCAAAAGGGAAATCTTTTTGGCGGTTAATAATAAACTGACCTAGCGTGGTAACTGAACCTATTGAAGACATATTTAGAGGTATTTTTGTTAAAATCGGGGCAAAAGTAAGGGTTTTAAAATCATTAATAAATAGCAGATACAAAGCTAAAGTTTGAAAATACATTTAATGCAGCGATTTTTGCAGGTTTATAAGTAAGATAAAAAGCAACCATGCGTGTTTTTAAATTTGGAGGAGCATCTGTAAAAGATGCTGTAGCAGTAAGAAATGTAGCTAATATTTTAGAGCGTTTCCGTGATGAGAAATTATTGATTATAGTATCTGCAATGGGCAAAACCACTAATGCTTTAGAGCAATTGGCAGCAGCCTACTATAAACAAGATACAGAACAAGTATGGAAGCAGTACAAGGAAGTAAAAGACTTTCATGATGCCATTATCTCTGATTTATTGGAAGATAAGAAGTATAATATTTATGATGAGATAGATAACCAGTTTGTAGAGTTGGAAAGTCTTTTAGAACAGAAGCCTGAAGGTTCTTTTGATTATACCTATGACCAAATTGTATGCTTTGGAGAAATTATAAGTACCCGTATAGTTAGTAGCTACCTAAAAGAAAACGGTTTTAGTAACCGATGGATAGATGCCCGTAATTTTATTTTTACCAGTGGTCCACACCGTGCAGCCAATGTGTTGTGGGATGAGACTGAAGAGATAATTAAAAAACGTTTAAAGCCTATTGTTGAGAAGCAAATAGTAATGACCCAAGGTTTTATAGGCAAAGCTCCTAATGCTTTTGCTGCTACACTTGGACGAGAAGGGAGCGATTACACTGCGGCTATTTTAGCCTATTGTTTGGATGCGGATGGTGTAACCATTTGGAAAGATGTAAAAGGGGTAATGAATGCTGATCCTAAGCGAATGCCTGATGCTATTAAAATTGATGAGCTTAGTTACAATGTAGCTATTGAGTTGGCATATTATGGTGCAACGGTAATCCACCCAAAAACTATACAGCCGCTTAAAAGCAAGAATATCCCTTTGTATGTGAAGTCTTTTGTAGACCCTGATGCCGAAGGAACTCTGGTAAGTAATGCTGCACACGATGAAATGGAACTACCTTTCTTTATCTTCAAGCAAAATCAGGCATTGGTGAAAATTTCGACGAAAGATTTTTCATTTATTGTAGAAGACAACCTGAAAAATATATTTTCGTTATTGTCTGAAAAACGAATTGCTGTGAACCTGATGCAGAACAGTGCCATTAGTTTTTCACTTTGTGTTAATGATGATGCTGAGAAACTTTCTGAGTTGGAAGCTGCATTGGAAAATCAGTATAAAATAAAAATAACACAAGGTGCTGAGTTGATAACAGTTCGCAACCATAACCCAGAGGCAATGCAAAAAGCCATAGGAGAAAAGAAACTGTTGCTAGAACAGAAAACGGAAAAAGTACTTCAAATGGTAGTGAAATTATGAGTGCAAAACTAGGAGATGACAAATTTGAAAACCCGTTAGGCTGGAATTTCTCCATCCAATACAGGGTAATTATGGGGGTTTTAATGACAGGTTCATTATTGCGTATTGTGGGGTATATGGATGTTGGCGTTTATGATATTGTTATTATGGTTGCAGGTGTTTTAGTACTTTTTACCAGAAGCAAACTGGAAATAGATTTTATAAACAAAAAAACAAGGGAAGCAAGAACCCTTTTTGGAATACATGTATATGGTAGTTGGGTAGACTTACCTGATTTTGAATATGTATCGGTTTTTACTGCTCAAATAAATAATACGTATGCAAGTCGGGGTAGCCAGTCAACTATTGTAACTAAAGAACTACAAATAAACTTGGTGTACAACTCAAATCAAAGACTCACAGCATGTACTATGCCTGATAAGGAAACGGCTTTATTAGCAGCTAAATACTTTGCAAGCAAATTGGGGGACTTAAGAATTTTAAATGCCACCAAAAAACCTTTTGAGTGGTTAGATGAAAAATAGAACTGAATAATGGAAAGGGTAGAGGTGGATACTGAACGAAAATTCTTTAGGTTGAATAAAAAAATCTTAGGGCTTAAGGTAACAGGTGTCTGGCGTCACATTCCCGATTATGAATATATCTCAGTTTTTAGTAAAAAAATACGTTCAACCTTTTTTAGTAGGGCAGGGGTAAGAGTCATGTATACCTACGAGCACCAAATTAATGGTGTAAAAGGTGACGACGTAACACTTATATATGAGGCAAAATCACAAGAGCAAGCCAAATCTATTGCAATAGAACTAGCCCAAAAATTAGGTGAAAGCAAGTTTTTTGATGCTACGCTAAAGCCTGCTCAATGGGTAAACCTTTAATCTTGAGCTAAGATTTTCCTTTGAAATTGATTACCCCAGAACTGGTTAAGTATAAAAGAAATAACAAACCAATAACAACTGGCATTGCCAACATAGGATATTCGCCTACAGCTATATGAATTATAGCACCTGCAGGCATCATACAGAAAATTCCAAAAGCAGCGTAGTATCGTGTAGATTTTACAAACATTAATACCCCTAAAAGCACTTCCGAAATTCCCACAACCAAACGCATTGGGTCTTCTAAACCCCAATTTTTGAAACTTTCTACGGCACTTTCAGCCCCCATAATTTTTGGTACACCCATCAATACCATAACAGCCGCTAATACATAGCCTAAAATAGTAGTAGTTTTTGCATTCATAATCGGTTAGTTTTTTATGTGAAGTTATAAACTAACCTATTAAAAAGCAATTAAATAGCTCCTTCCATGCCCTCATCTTCATCGCTAAAGCGGGTGGGGTCTATAAAACTGCTAAACAAATCTTTAAAGCGGTTACCTTGTACCAACTCGTTCTTGCTTAGTCGGCTATATTCTGCCAAGCCATGTAAGACAAACTCCATATACAATAGCTTTTCTTCTGCATTTAATTTGGGGTAGTTTTTAGTTACCAATTCTTTTAAACCGCCAACCGCATTTAAGCTGTCTTTGTATTCTTTTGCTGTAGCCGTATTCATTATATCTAATACGTTCTCGTCAGCAAACCATGCGGCTATCTCATAGTAGGGGTCTGCTTGGGCTTTTTCACCTTTCTTTTTCAGTTTTTCAGGGTTGGTAAAGTATTCTGCAAATAAGGTACGGATAGCCCTACCAATAAGGTTTTTGGCTACAATATGTGCACCCTCTTGTTCACCTTCATAAACTAACTCAACCTTACCTGTAATAGCAGGTATTACCCCCGCAAAATCCGTAATGCGGATGGTTGTCCCTTTTTCACCAGTAAGTAAAATTCGTCTTTCAGCAGCACTTAAAAGGTTTTCAAAAGCACTGATACTTAAACGCGCTGATACCCCACTTTTTGGGTCGATGTACTCACTGTTTCTCGCTTCAAACCCTATTTGTTCTAACAGCTCTTGAGCCAGATGAGGAACTTTAATGTTTTCTTGTCCCTTGTTCACTTTAGCCTCTTGTTGTGTAATGGTAATGGCTGTTTGCACATCATTAGGGTAGTGGGTAATAATTTGGCTGCCAATACGGTCTTTTAATGGAGTTACTATGCTACCACGATTAGTATAATCCTCTGGGTTGGCAGTAAATACAAACTGAATATCTAAAGGCATTCGTAGTTTAAAACCACGTATTTGTATATCACCTTCTTGAAGGATATTAAATAATGATACTTGTATTCTCGGTTGTAAATCAGGCAACTCATTAATTACAAAAATACCTCTATGGCTGCGAGGGATAATACCAAAGTGTATTACTCTCTCATCGCTATAACTAAGTTTTAAGGTTGCTGCTTTTATGGGGTCAACATCACCAATAAGGTCGGCGACGCTAACATCAGGAGTAGCTAATTTCTCGCTGTATCGGTCGTCTCTGTGTAGCCACTCAATTGGAGTGTCATCTCCTTTTTCTGCTATTAAATCTTGTGCAAATCGAGAAATAGGTTGGAAAGGGTCATCATTAATTTCACTACCTGCTACATAAGGGATATACTCATCCAACAAGCCAATCATTTGGCGAGCAATACGTGTTTTCGCCTGCCCACGAAGCCCCAATAAATTAATGTTATGTTTTGAAAGCATTGCTCTTTCTATTTCAGGGATTACCGTATCTTCATAACCTATAATACCTTCAAATACATTTTCCTTTGCTTTGATTTTATTAATAAGATTAGCTCTTAATTCATCTTTAATTGACTTATAAGCATAGCCCTGCTTCTTTAATTCTCCAAGAGTGGTAATATTTTTCATTGTTTATCTAACTGTTCTTCTTCTGTTTCTTTCAAAATCTTCAAATATGTAATTGCCTAAGCCTTTCAAACTAGTATAAAAGGCGCGACCATTATTCACTTTCGTAAACTCTTCTACAAATTGTTGTAGGTAAGGATCTTTGGCAATCATAAATGTGGTAATGGGTATCTTAAGCCTGCGGCATTGTGCTGACATATTAAGCGTTTTGTTTATGATTTTTCTATCCAGTCCAAAACTGTTTTGGTAGTAGCCACTCGGTTCTTTTAGACAGGTGGGCTTACCATCAGTAATCATAAATATTTGTTTGTTCTGGTTTTTACGTCTGCGTAAAATATCCATCGCTAGCTCTAAGCCCGCAACAGTATTGGTATGGTAGGGACCAACTTGTAAGTAGGGGAGGTCTTTAATCTCTATTTTCCAGGCATCATTACCAAAAACAATAATATCTAAGGTGTCTTTTGGATAGCGAGTAGTAATAAGCTCAGACAATGCCATTGCTACTTTTTTAGCAGGCGTAATACGGTCTTCACCATACAAAATCATACTGTGGCTAATGTCTATCATTAGTACCGTGCTGGTTTGCGTTTTAAACTCTTGCTCTACTACTTCTAAATCACCTTCTGTGAGCATAAAATCATCAATGCCATGATTTATATGGGCATTCTTTAGCGATTGTGTCATAGAGATTTGGTCTAAACTGTCTCCAAATCTAAACTCACGAGTATCCGTACTGGGTTCGTCTCCTTTACCTGTAAAGTTGGTTTTATGGTTCCCCTTTTGGCTCTTTTTTAGTTTCCCAAAAATTTGGTCTAGAGAGTCCTTACGTATAGTTTGTTCTGTTTTAGAAGTGATAGCAAAACCACCTTCAGGGTTATCATCATCTTGTATATAACCTTTACGCTTAAGGTCTTCAATAAAATCTCCCATTCCATACTCATCGTTAGTGAGCTGGTACTCTCTATCTAACTGGTTCATCCAGTCGAGAGCTTCACCAACATCTCCACTGGTATATACCAACAACTCTTTAAAGATGTTAAACAATCTATCAAAGGGGCTTTGGTTTTGGGCAGGTCTATAATCTGAAAATCTGTATCCGAGCATTTAGTTGTTGGTTATCGGTTATTAGTTATTAGGTTATTAAGAATGCAGAACAAACTAATAACCCAATATACTCAATAACTACTAACTAGTTCTACCAAAAATAGTGCTGCTTTTAGTGTTTGGCAGTTAATTATTGTTTAAACAATAATGGCATAAAATTGGTTTATGTAATATTGAAATAAATTTTAAGATAGAATGGTAACTAAAGTAACTGACGCTGAGTTTTTTGATGAATTGAAAGGTAATGATAAAGTAGCGGTGAAGTTTTATGCAGATTGGTGCGGAAACTGCCGTTTATTTTCTCCGAAATTCAAGCGTATGAGTGAGAGAGATGAATATAGTGGAATTAAGTTTTTAGATGTGAATGCTGAAACTAACCCTGAAGCACGTAAACTGGTGGGAGTAGAAAACCTTCCTACGTTTGCAGTGTTTAAAAATGGTAAATTAGTAACATCAGACTTTACCTCTAAAGAAGATGTGGTAGATAAGATGATACAAGGTATAGCTTGATTAATGTACTAATATGCAAGTGTGCCGATGTGCTAATGAGAGAATTAATAATAGTTATTGGTAATTGTATAATGCTAAATGTTAACTGATAAATGAAACTACCCATTATTAAGAAATTAGTTGAGAATTATACTTTAGCAGAGTTGGAAGCTGCCGAGGAGGCTATTGCAGATGGAAAAACACCTGCTATTGAAATACAAGGTGAAGATGAAGGCGAACAACTGACACATGCCTATGCTGCTATGACAATAAAGCAGGATATGGAACAAAATGGCAAAGAGCTAAAAGTAGCCCTAAGAGATTATACTAATAGAGTACGCGAGTGTTTAAACTAGTATAAATTTTACTAGTAGAAAGTAAAAGTCCCGATGGAATTAATTCCATCGGGACTTTTTTTTTATTTATTCTTAGTTGTTTGGTGATTCTTGTTGTTTAGGATTATCTGCCCAAACAGTAGTTTCTTCCCAGGCGTCGAAGTCTTGTTTTAATAAATCCAATTTTTGGCGGGCATTAGTTAATGCTGCTTTACCTAACAATAATCGTAATGGAGGGTTTTCAACTTCCGTTACTTTTATAATGGCTTCAGCACCTCGTACAGGGTCTCCTGCTTGGTTTCCACTAGCATTGCGAATATTGTTTTTGTTAGCCTCGGCTGTTTGTTTGTAGTCGTCAATAGTTTCGGCAGCTTCATTGGCAGAACGGCCTGCCCAATCGGTACGGAAACCGCTGGGAGAAATAATGGTTACTTTTATTCCTATTGGTGCTAACTCTTTAGATAACGATTCTGATACTCCATCAACTGCAAACTTAGTAGCATTATAATGCCCAACAGCGGGGAAGCCTACTAAACCTGCGATAGAAGCAATATTAATAATATGCCCGCTATGTTGCTTGCGCATAGTAGGTAGCACTTCATTAGTCATATCTATTAAACCGAAGTAATTAATCTCGAACATACGGCGCACCTCTTTGTCTTCGCTTTCTTCAACAGCACCGAAATATCCTATACCAGCATTGTTTACCAGTACATCTATTTGTCCAAATTTTTGGTTTACCTGCACTATGGCAGCTTTAATTTCTTGTGGTTTAGTTACATCTAGTTTTAGTGCCAAAGAAGTATCGGGATAGTCTACTACTATATCTTGTATGTCGTTAGGGTTGCGGGCTGTAACTGCCACTTTATACCCTTTTGCCAAGGTTTGTTTCGCCAATTCGCGACCAAAACCTGTAGAACATCCTGTTATTATCCAAACTTTACTCATTGTTGTTTCTTTTTACAGAGTTTAACAATAATAGTGCCTTTGAAGTTTACTCTTTTAGCAAATTTGCTAAGTCACCACGCATTCGTTGAGTATAGGCATCCCACTTATTAGAAAGGATAAAAAAAGCAGCATCTTTCTCATAATAACAGCGATAGTAGTTTAAAAAGCCGGAGCCCCTGCCAGAGTTAGCTGTGAACTTTCCAAAATTATCTTCTGTGAAAAAAGTTCCCATACTAAAAGTCCAAGTAGTATCTCTATCCCAAATGTATCCGTTTTCAAGACCGAGCAATAATAGTTCTTTCCATTTTGGGTCATTGGTTATCGCCTTCAAAAAGGCAACCATATCATTTGCACTGCCTAGCAAGCCACCATCTCCAAGGGTTTTAGTCTTTTTATAAAGTGGAGTAGAGTCTACATCATAGCCTTGTATAGAGGTTTTACCTTCTACAAAGAATATGGCATCGTTCATTTTCATGGGCTTGAAAATGTTTTCTTTAGAATAAGAAATAAAATCTTCACCACTAACTTTTTTAACAATCTCTGCTAATAAAACATAATGTGAGTTGCTATACCCCCATTTAGCACCTGATGGATACACAGTACTATCAATAGGCTTTATAATTTCAATCACCTCTTTATTAGTAAGGTTTTCTCTTTTGCTTGTAAGGGCTAAATAGTCGTGTATGGCTGCTGTATGATTAGCAAGCTGCTCGATAGTAACTTTTCGTAGTACAGGTGAAAACTCTGGAAACCACTTACCAATGGTATCATGTGGTGAAAGCTTACCTTCTTTTATCAACTGTAAAACAGCAAAGCTGGTGAATGATTTAGCTATAGAAGCCAAATAAAACCTATCATCATTTGCTATGGGTTCTTTAGTTTCAAAGTTTTTAAAGCCATAATTAAAAAGCTGTACTCCTTTGTCTTTTTGCCAAAAACCAATAATTCCACTAAAGTTCTTTTGGGGTGAATGTTTAGCAATAACAGCGTCTACTTTTTGTTTAGTTATAGAACCTAATTGCCCATAGCAAGTTTGAGCTACAAATACTAAAAGTAGAAGTGTTTTAATCTTCATTTAATTGTTCTGATAATTGCTTGTTACTTCGCTTAAGAACAGGGTGTGTAAAGTCTGCATTAAGCTCTAATAGTAAGTCTAAAGTAAACTTACGTTGGTGTATATAGGGATGGGGTATAATCAATTGCTCTGTATTCATTACTAAATTCTCGCAGTATAAAATATCAATATCCAAAGTGCGCGCACCCCATTTCTCTTTTCGTTGCCGTCCTAATTGTAATTCTATTTCTTGTATTACCCGTAAAGCTTCATTGGGTTTAAGCTTTGAGGTAATTTCTAAGGCGAGGTTTAGAAAATCAGGTTGGTTAGTAATGCCCCAGGCAGGAGTGGTATGGATAGCAGTTTGTTTGGTTATTGTACCCACTTTTTCTTTCAGTAAGGCTAAAGCATCTGCTAAGTATTGTTCTCTATTACCTAAGTTGCTGCCTAACAGTAAGGTGTATTTTTTTTCTTCTTTCAATTAAATAAGCTGTAATTTTGAAGGATATGGATATAGAAACCATTGTATACATCGCAATATTCATTCTTTTTTCCATTTTCTCAGGAAACAAGGCCAATAAAAAGAAGCGCAATCAGCCTGAGGAAGAGTATGAAGAACCTGATACCTCGCTTGAAGATGAAATACGCCGTATGGCCGAGCGTATGATTGGTAAGAAAACTCAAGAGAAACAACCTGAACCCGAATATAGAGCCGAAGAAAAAAAGAAAGAGTACACTTCTCCATACAAAACCTACGATAGAAAAACCAATTACGACCGTGATGTTGAACCCATTGAGCGCATACCTACTGAACCGGTTAAAGACTATAGTGTTAGTGACGTAGAAAGCTTGCGTGAATACAATGAACGCATCAGAAACCAAAAATATGAACCTAAAGTAACTAATCTTGAATCTCGTTCTGTAGAGAGTTTGGCTAAAGGTATTGAGCTACATACGGTGATGGATGATGATGACGAAGAAAATAAATCTGTAATGGAGATTATTGATGAGCGTTTCGACTATTCTAATTTTGACCCCAGAAAAGCGGTTATTTTTACTGAAATTCTTAAAAGACCTGATTATTAGTTTTTAGTTATCTGTAATCTGTTATCTGTTTTGTGAGTGAGTACTCACATATGCCATGCTTGGATTTTACTTATTTTTTTGAATTTAGTAAAAAGTAAGTGTTTACTCACTTTTTATCGGATTAGGTGGACTTGCCCTCCAGCTGAATGGCGGTATAAATTATCTCCGCTTTCGTTAATTACTAAGTTTGCTGTCCACATGTATACACCATCCTGTACGGCTTCGCCTTTATATGTTCCATCCCAGCCTTTGGTTAAATCGTTACTGGTGAAAATAATTTCTCCCCAACGGTTAAAAATATTCAGTTCCATACCTATTACATCGTCTTCAAAAAAGGGTAGGAAAATGTCGTTTAGTCCGTCTCCGTTTGGAGTAAATGCATTAGGAAAAAAGAAATTACAATCATAATCTCTATAAGAGACTACTACAGTACTTGTGAGGGTATCACAGATATTAAACAGATTTGCTGTATATGTACCGGGTTCTGTAATACGTATAAACGGTGAGGTAGAACCTGTAGACCATAAATAGGTTGAGTTAGGAAAACTAATATCAAACTTAAGGAACTCTTGTCGGCATAGTGTAGTATCAGGGCCTATACCCAAATTAGGTAAACCGAATACTCGGGTAAATTTGCTGGTATCGCTAAAACAACCGTTCACTTGTACAGTGTACTTCACAGTATCATCACCTGAAATAAGAGGCACAAATGTGTCGTTTTGCATATTCTTTCCTTCAAAAGTTCCGCCCGGCACTATAGGAGTAAGTGGTAGTAAAGGGTCGTCAGAACAATATACCAGTTTTAAACCTGTAAAATCAGGATTGGGATGTGGGTAAACAATAATCCCCTTGCTTAAAGAGTCTTTACAATTTTGATTGCTGGTTAGTACAAGGCTTACTGTATGGCTTATGGGTGCATTAAATGTTCGGGTAACATTAACTGAATCTATATAAACCACACCATCACTAAACTGCCAACGGTTAGTATATGTGCCACTATCTATAGTTGAGTTATTGGTAAATATAAAGTTCTGTGTTTTTAAACACTGGTCAGTATCGTTGATAGCAAAATCAGGATTAGGTTTGGGGTATAGTATAGATATACCCATTGTGGTATCAAAACAATCGTTATTGCTTTTTGCAATTAATGTTACTGGATATGTGCCTTGTACAGGATAAACATAATTAGGGTTTTCGTCGGTAGATAAAGCCCCGTCTCCAAAATCCCAGTTATAGGTCAGTGTACCATATTTTATAGTGGTATTGTTGGTAAAGTCGAAACTGTTTGTATTAATGCATTGGTCGGTGTCGTTTACACCAAAACTTGCCTGTGGTTTAGGGAATACCAGCATGAACTTGGTTATAGAATCGACACAGTTAAAATCTGAAGTTGCTAATAAACGTACGGGGTAAGTAGTGTCTTTATTATAAGTTAATATCGGGTTTGTAGTGGTATTAGTACTGTCATTTCCAAAATCCCAGTTATAAGTAAGCGTACCTTTATTAATGGTTGATGTATTGGTAAATGTATACAGGTTATCGTTTACACATTGGTCGGTATCGTTAACCGTAAAATTAGGGTTGGGTTTGCTATGTACCACTACATATTTGCCAAATGTATCGGTACAACCAAAGTTAGTGGTAGCTCTTAATACAGGTCTGTAAGTTATATCGTTACTATAAGTTATTGCCGTATCTTTTTGTGTTGAAGTTCTGCCATCATCAAAATCCCAAAAGTAGGTAAGTGAACCATAAGTAATAGTTGATGCGTTGGTAAAATCAAACAGGTTATTGTTTACACATTGCCCACTGTCGTTAATAGTAAAAGCAACAACGGGTTGAGGATATACTACAATTTGTTTTTCAATAGAATCTTTACAATCAAAATTTGAGGTTACCAGCAGTTTAATAGTATAAATAGTATCAGCAGGGTAGCTGTAATCAGGCTGCTCTGCACTTGCAGTATCTCCATTGCCCCAATACCATATATAGGTATTAGTACCTTCGGCAATAGTACTTAGGTTATTTATATCGTATAAGTTGCCTTCAAGGCATTGGTCGCTATCATTTACCGCAAATAGGGGTGTAGGTTTAGCATATACTCGGCTATATTTTTCTAGAGTATCCTTGCACCCAAAATTGGTTGTTGTAATTAATGTAGGCGCATAAACACCAAAATTGTTATACACTATGGTTGTGTCTGTTGTAGTTGAGGTAAAACCGTCTCCTAAATCCCAAGCATAGGTGAGCGAACCGCTTTTCACTATAGAGTTGTTGGAGTAAACAAAAGAATTACCGTTTACACATTGTGTACTATCATTTATACTGAAATCTACATTGGCCTGAGGGTGAACAATTACCTGTTTTTCTATTGAATCTTTACAATCGAAGTTTGAAGAGGTAATTAACTTTATAGTATAAAGCGTTGAGTCTTGTGAATAGCTGTAAGTAGGGCTTTCGGTATTGGCCGTATCCCCATTGCCCCATTGCCAATGGTATACTTGCGTACCTTGTGGAATAGAGCTTTGGTTATTTATTACAAATGAATTTGCTTTAAGGCACTGGTCGGTATCGTTAATGCTAAATTGGGCAATAGGCATAGCAAATACCTGTATTTCTTTTTCAAGTGTATCCGGACAATTCTTGTCAGATGTGGCTATTAACCTTACCGTATAAATACCATAATTAGTATACTCTACAGTAGTGTCAGTTGCAGTTGAAGTAAAACCGTCTCCTAAGTCCCAAGTGTAGGTTTGTGTTCCTGTATTAATGGTACTTTGGTTTGTATAGTCAAACTGATTGCCTCTAAGACATTGTCCTGTGTCGTTTATAGTGAAAGCCATTTGAGGGCTTGGGAATACAATGACTTCTTTATCCGTTGAGTCTATACAACCGAAATTAGACTCGGCAATAAGCTTAACAATGTGGGTGATATCGTTGGTAAAGCTAAAATCAGGTGAAACTGAAGTTGTGGTTCCTTCGTTACCAAACCTCCATTCATAACTCATTGTACCGCTATTTATAGTGCTGTTATTGGTAAAAGTAAATAGGTTTTCTTGTTGGCACTGGTCAGAATCATTTATACTGAATTTAGGTTCAGGTGTAGGGTAAACATTTATCAGGGTTGAAACCGTGTCATAACAATCAAAATTAGAGCGGTTAATTAGTGTTACATTAAATGCTCCATCATTTGCATAAACAATAGTCGTATCTTTTTGTGTAGAAATAACACCGTTGCCAAAATCCCAATTATATATCAAGCTTCCGTTGCTAATAGTACTTTGCCCTGAAAAGCTGAAACTGTTGGTATTTAGACACTGGTTAGTATCGTTAATTACAAAGCTGCTTTGCGGTTTAGGATATATGGTTACTTGCGTTCTTATACTATCTATACAACCTTGGTCTGAAACGGCTTTTAAAGTTACCAAACGTACATCTGCGGCGGGGTAAACAAAATTTGCATGGGTAGTAGTAGCACTATCAGTAGTAGTAAAATACCAAGTGTAGGTATTTGTACCGTATTTAATAGTACTTAGGTTGGTAAAAATATAGTTATTGGTATTAACGCATTGGTTGGTATCATTAATACTAAAAGCAGGAACAGGCTTGGGGAAAACAGTTAACGTATTTGTGGCAGTATCTCTGCACCCTCGGTTTGAAGTACCTATTAAACTAACTGTATAATTACTGTCGGCAGCATAGGTGTGCGACGGCGCATTTGCGCTTGAGCTATTTCCGTCTCCAAACAACCATTGTGAGGTAAATGAGCCGTATTTAATAGTTGTATTGTTTGTAAAACCAAACAAGTTATTGTTTACGCATTGCCCGGTATCATCAATAGTGAAGGAGGGTTGGGGCAGGGGTAAAACATTTACATTTTTTTCTATAGTATCCCTGCAGTTGGTAATATTTATAACAATTAGCCGTACGGTATATGAAATATCACTTAAGTAGGTTTTTGTGGGATTTTCAGTAGTTTGGGTACTACCGTCGCCCATATCCCATAAATAGGTTAAGCTTCCGGTATCAATGCTGGTATTGGTAAATACAAAATTATTGGTGTTTAAACACTGGGCAGTGTCGTTAATACTAAAATTAGCAGCGGGTACAGGGTAAACCTTAATAACATATGTTGAAGTATCTAAACAACCCAGATTAGATTGCTCCACTAAACGGATGGTATAGGTACCCGAATCTGTATACACATGAAAAGTATCAGTAGTAGAAGGGCTACCGTCCCCATAATTCCAACTTGAAGTAAATGTACCCGATGCAATGGTGCTGAGGTTTGTATTAGCAAAAAAGTTTTGGTTTAAGCACTGACTATTATTGTTTACTAAAAAATTGGCTTGTGGGGTAGGGTGTACATCAAAAAACGTTTGCGATGAGTGCTTGCATCCCTTATCACTGGTAGCATTTAACCTGATGAGATAATCTCCTGTTGATGGAAAAGTTTTTACAGGGTTTACATCGGTAGACGTAGAACCGTCTCCAAACTCCCATAAATATGTCATACTACCACTGCTTATGGTAGAGGTATTAGAAAGCGGAAGCACAGCATTTTGGCATACGTCGCTATTCGTGAAGCTGGCAACTGGCTCGGGGTTAATATCAATATTTTTTGTGATAGAATCCTCACATCCGTTATTGGTAAGAATTTTCAACTCTACAGGATAAGTGCCTACCGAACTGAATTTCTTTTTTGGGTTTTGAAATACCGATGTACTTAAATCTCCAAAATCCCACTCCCACCTTACAATAAAGGCATTTGCCGTGGTGGATGAATCTGTAAACTGGGCGGTATCACTTAAACAAGTTTCAGCAACAGTAAAGTTTGCCTTTGGTGTAGGGGCTATGGAAACATTTTCTTGTGTCGAGTCTACACAACCTGCAGAGCCATATACCAAAAAGGTTACTGTATAGGTACCTGTATCAGCATAGGTATGACTGGGGTTTTGTTGCGATGAGGTATCGCCATCTCCAAATTTCCATAAATACTTAGTGATAGAGCCAGAGTCTATTTCAGAAGAATCCGTAAAGTCTACCGAAAAATTTGAACACGAATTTACTGCACTAAAATTAGGTGTAGGGGTTGCATTTACAGCAACTAAGCGAAGTTGCTGGTTAGAAGTATCGGGATAATTCGCTCTACAAGTAACCAAACGCCCTTGCTTGCTATCAAACTCACTGCTTTCAGCCGTTAAAAAAGGTTTATATAAACCACCTCCGATATATGTATTAGTTACATTAGTATCACTAAAAGTAGTTATGGTATTGTTTTCAGCATCTCTAAAATTCCAGGTATAACTTGTTGCATTGATACTCTGGTTATCAAATTCAACTACTAGCGGGCTACATCCCGTAGTATCGGACACAATAATAAAACTGGGTATAGGTCCCTTAACAAAAAAATCTTCGGTAGCACTATCAATACAACCAATGGAGTTTTGCACTTTTAGTTTAAAAGTATAATTACCACCGGCAGGAAAATTGAAATACGGGGCTTCTAAAAAGCTTTTCAAGTTACCGGGGTTAACATCCCACTCCCAACTGCTGATGCTATCTCCGGCAGGAATGTTTAAAAAATTGGCTGGGTTGAATAACCTTGAAGAGTCTACTAATTGAAATACCTGTGGACATACCAATGTATCATCATGCAGTAGTCGGGCATACATTCCAAAAACTTTAAAAGCACTGTCAACCGTAACAGTATCAATACAACCAAAACTATCTTCAAGAGCTATGCGCAATGAATAATCACCCACTTTGGTAAATGGTTTAGCAGGGTTAACACCGCTAGTGGCAAAACCGTTTCCGTCTCCAAAATCCCAGTCAATAGTTTCACTTCCACTATTTGTCCAAGGTGCACCTATGCCAAAGTTGCTAACTTCTGATGTAAAGAAAATCGTATCACCGGCACATATTTGAGAAGCAGAAACATTTATCTCGCTTTCAAAACCTATATATATAGTATCTGTAGCTGAACCGCTACACCCTGCACTGTTTTGCATGGTGAGGGTAACCACAAAGCTGCCCATACTATCAAAAGTATGCTGGGTTTTGTAGGCGTTTACGCCACTTATGTCAGTACTTCCATCACCAAAATTCCAATTGTAATTTGTTATGCCATTTTGTAAAGTATCGGTAACTCTAAAGTTTACTGTAGTCCCCGGGCATCTGCTTACACTAGGGTCGTAATCGCTGGTTATAAAAGGAAATAAATCGTCAAAGTCAAAAATATGGTGGTACCAAGCCGTGTCAAAACATTGGTTATTTGAAGCATCTCTTCCGTTGCCAATAATTATACCTATAGTTACTTTACCCCCTGTATCCCCAGGTAAACTATCATAAGAATAGTTTTTGTTGGCACTTTGAAACTCCCAGCCCGAATCTAGTGTGCCCCTTTGTGCCCAATATAAAGAGTCCCACATAAGCCAGTAAGTTTCCCTATCACAACTGGGCTGGGTATGTTGCATAAGTAAAACCGATTTACTTTTTGTGCCTTCTGGACCCAAACAATCAGGCTTAGGAAATGACAAGCCGCTTACGGGCGGAGTGGCTAATAAATCAGGACTTGCCACAGGCTCTCTTAAAGCCAAAGATACAGAGTTAGTATCTAAACAGCCCCAAACAGTATCTTCAAGCAACAATTGCACTCGGTAACAACCTTCATCACCTGGTGTGTACCAATGTTTCACAACCAAACTGTCTTTACTGAAATTACAATTAAGCCCTACATTAATACCGTTTTTTGTATCGGTAGTACACTGTGGGGCAGAGAGGTCTGCAAAATTCCAAATTCGCTTCACATTTCCGGGTGCTGGTCCATGGTCTGATAGATAGGGAAGTGTGGTAGTATTTGTGAAATATACCGTATCGTGAATTTCACACTGGTAACGGTTCAATGGTTCTCCAATATTCGCTCTAGGACCTAAAACTGTAACCGTATCCACAACTTGGGTTGTATCGCAATTGTCAGCAGTGATTCTTAATTGAACCACAAAACGTCCAGGATTATTATATCCATAACTTCGTGTCCAGCCTGTGTCTTGATTTCCATCTCCAAAAATCCATGTTCCTGTAGCATTAAGGTTTACAGGGTTTGAAAGGTTAAAAATATTACTGTAAAAACACGAAGTATCTTTATCAATAGTGGGGTTGAAGTTTACCACTACACTCTCAACATCTTCGGCTGATGTTACAGATTTAGTACAACCTGAAGTATCAGTAACAGTAAGCTTAATAAAGTAATTGCCTGATGTGGTATACTCTTCAACAGTACTTGCAAAACCTGTTTTTCGCGTAACTCCGTTACCAAAATCCCATTCAAAACTATCCAGTTTAGTAGAATCAAAGCTCGAGGTATTGGTAAGGGTAACAACAGTTTTAAAACAATCCTTAGCTTGAGAAAAAGTGAATGAGGGTGTAAAATCAGGGTAAATGGTTATCGCATCAGGCACTTGCAAGCTGGCAAAGCAACCGTTGGCGTCAGTTGCTTCAAGTGTTAGGGGATAACTACCACCGTTTGGGTCGGCATATTTGTGGCAAATTACTTTGGTTGAAGGTGGGGTGGTATTATCAATAAAACCGTCGCCAAAAACCAAAGTTCTTTTGGTAATAGCCCCTCCATTAGCATCAATACTGGTTAAATCCGTTATACAAACATCATTGCCTGCGAAACACTGAGAATCGTTATTAATGCTAAAGTTTACCTTTGGGAGACTAAAAACGGTAATACTATCAAAAGTACTGAAACAAGAGTCAGTTAAACTGTGAATTATTTTAATACGGGGTTTGTATACACCCCCGGCATTGTATATATGAACTAAAGATTTATTAATTGATGAGTTTCCGTCGCCTAATCTCCAACTATAGGTAACATCACTGGTTTCAGTAATTTGTACATCAAAATCAACTGCTGTTTGGGCACAAAACTCGGTATCGCTTACACTTATTGTTGGTTGAGAATATATTTTAACATTTTGTGTTGAAGTATCTCTACAGCCTTTTCCAGAGATGGCAATTAACTGTGCCTGATATGTCCCTGTGCTGCCGAAACTGTGGGTAGGTGTTTTTTGAGAAGAAGAATCACTTGTGCCAAAATACCACTTCCATTCGCTTATAGTGTCTTTTGCAATAAACGAAGTGGTATTACCTAAAACTAAATTATTCCCTACACAATTGTTATAACGGGTAAATGCTGCAATAGGTGAGCGAAGTACATAAACATTTTTTGTGATGTTTCTGGTGCAGCTATTTGCATCAGTAATAGTGAGTTTTACAGAAAGTAAACCTGTATCAATAAAAATATGTGAAGGGTTTTGCGCATTGCTAAAATTGCTTGGACTGGAAGCATCGCCAAAGTCCCACAAATGGGTTATGGTGCCTGTTCCGGTAGATTTATCAGTAAAAGAAACCGAGGTTTGGCTGCAAATGGTATCGGCAGGTAAATCAAAATCGGCTGTACATTGTGCACTTACTCCTGTAGCAGTAGCCACAAAGCCCAACAACAAGCAAATTCCTTTTAATCTGTAAAAAATGTGCAAACCTACCCGAACTTAATACACTAAAATACGGATTTAATTTAAGAATAGTTGCTTTTGGTATAATTGAACTGTTGATTTAAGGAGTTTTTAATAAGTTCTCAATTACAGAATAGGAAGATAAAGCAGCTCCATGCACAGTTGCTTGATTATCAATTGAGAGAGCCTCACCAGAGAAGTAGATTTTATTTTCTACAGGGGTAAGTATGGTATTTACTGTTGAGTTTTGGTCATTTTTGAAGTTATAGCTGTATGAGCCTCCTATATATGGCTCTTTCGACCAGTTTTGAATAACATGCTTTTTATAAAATTTTCGCCCTTTTCCATCAAACATCTCATCAATTTCATCCAAAATTTTATCAATTATTTCTTGGTCAGAGTTTAGAGAAGTGTATGGTTTTGCACCATCACTAACAGCAAAAACTCCCATTATATTCATACTGGTATTTTTTCTAAAAGCAGCATCATAAAAAGTTTTTGATGCTGAAAGGAAAGCAGTAAGTAAGTTGCCGAACATTAAAGCATCCGGATAGAATTTTTCTGAAAACTCTATGAAAACTTTTATACCATCAGGCATCTCAATGCTATTTATTGCATCAATCTTTTGTTGAGGCAGAGAAGGAATAAACGAAATGCTATTTTGCTGCAAAATCTTAGTAGGAACGGTAACTAAAACCCTATCTCCTGTAAACGTTTTGCTCTGAGTTTTTACAACAACTCCATTTGTTGAGTAATCTATTTCTGTTACTGGGCTATTATAAGAAATATTGCTATTAATGCTGGGTATCATGTACTTTTCAAAAAAGCCATACCACGTGGTTTTCTTAAACTTATACTCACTATAAAAATTGCTTGCCCAGTTTTGCTTTTTTAGTTTTCCATTTTTCCAGTTATAAATACTTTCAGGGCTATAAGTTATCAGGTCTACATTATCTTTTATAGTAGGGTCGGTAAGTAACTTTGCCAAAATTGAGGGCTCATCATGTATCCATTCTGCACCTAAATCTATGGGGAAATCAGCAAAGTTGGGTGCTCTTTTTACCCTGCCTCCAAAATCTGCATTAGCTTCAATTATTTCAAAATCAATATTATGTCTCTTTAAAAGATAACCCGCTGTGATACTTGCAGAACCTGCGCCAATAATTAATACTTTACCTTTAAAATTTACTTCAAAGTTTGGAGCTGTAATTTCTTCTTCATTACAAGCTTGTAATAAAACTGATATAAATGGTAAGCCTACTCCCAAGGCAAGTAAATCCTTTATAAATTCTGCTCTCTTCATTCCGACTCCTTATTGATTAAACTTATTTTTAAACCCAATTCTGCCCCAAAAAAAGCTGAATTTTCAAGTTTTGAAGAAATTTTCCTTCCCAAAGAAAATTTAAAATACCAACCCAAGTGTCGTTTTACTTCTTTGCCAAACTCATAATTTATTGTGGGTAAGAAATAACCTCGCCATTGTCTTTGTCTATTTTGTATTTCACCGGTACCTAAGTTTACTGATGAGCTAGTTATTTGCGATTGTGCTAAGTATCCTAAGCTAATTGAAGTAGCTAAATAAAATTTTCTTTCTACTTTTCTGCTTTTGTAGCCAAAATCAGTATTAAAAATAATAGAAGTGTGGTTACTACGTCTTGCAAATACTCCTATTTGGGGATGGATGTAGAAACTTTTGATTTTACTACTCTCTACCTTTTCCCACTTTTCAAGAGTATAAGAGTACCCTAACTTACCCCCATATTGGGTGCTGTAGGGAGCAAAGTATGCCACTGTAAATAAATTGTCTTTGATTTCTTGAGCACAAAGGTTAAAACAAAACAAAATCATTACAGTAAATATTAAAAATCTCATAGTGTTCCTAAATACTGTAGTTAAAAGTAGTGAAAGCCATTTTAAATACCAATTGCTCATTGTGTATGTATTTTTAAACTCCTGTTAAACGATAATAAATTTCTTTTAAGCGTAACCACTGTTGGTAGAATATGGGTAGGCTTACAACATTTTCAATGTATTGGTATACATACATAATTAAAGCAAACAATGCTCCGTATTCCGTTACACCACCTGAAACAGCCACAACTATAGATAATAACAGAAATACACTCATTATTAACCAGCTCAAAGAGAAGTTTACTGTTTCTAAATCAGAAAGCTTGATGTTTATTCTTGTTAGCCTTGAAATATGTTGCTTTAAGCCATCTTGATTAGATTTTGAAACAATATCAACCTGCGCCTCCATCTCATTGTTTAGTTGTTGATTGAAATGAGTTGTTTTTCTTGAGCTAAACCAATAGATGAGTAATACTCCAACACCGGCAGCTAAGGAATAAAGAAATAAAGTTACATTTAGTGAAAGTATAATGATGGCTACACCAACAAGACCAAAAGTATGTTGAATTAACTCGGGAATTTGGTTTTCCATAAATTCTGTAATTTCAGTTAACATATTTAGTCGGGCATTTTTTGTCGATATCTCATTTTTGTCCTCATTTGTTTTTAGTTGGGAGCCAAGTTGAATGAAAAGTTTTCCATAAAAGCGAGAGTCATACAACCTTCTAAATCCACCAATAATTATTAATAAGCCAATTAACCCACCTAGTTGATATATTGACAAATAACTGTTTTTAATAGCACCGTCTACAGCATTACCAATGAAAAGGGGAAATAAAATAGCCACAAATGACTCAATTAATAATAGTAGCAGAGTGAATAAAAGTCTGAGCTTATTCTTTTTAAAAACCTCTTTAATGTTCATAGTTTCAATTGTTACAATCAAAAATTAATTTGATTGTAACGCAAAACTACATCGGGTGGAAAGCATATTTTTTGACCTATATCAAAAAATCACTTTTCAGCTCTAAGGCGGCTTAATGTTTCTTGGGAAATTCCAAGGAAAGAAGCAATCAAGCCTAATTTTACTCTAAGTTCAATTTCAGGAAAGTATTTTTGCAATAATTCATACTTTCCTTTAGCAGTAAGAAATGACCATCCCTCAGAAAACTCATCTATGAAGGTTAACATTTCTTCAGCAAGTATTCTGGCAAAATTTCCAAATGATGGAAATTGGGTAATAAGTTCCTGATAGTTTGCATAACTAATTCTATATAGAATGCAGTTTTCTAAACATTCAATATTCTCAAAGCTTTGTTTTTGGGTGTAGAAGCTGTGCCAAGCTGTAACAAAATGGCTTTCAGAATAAAACCAAGAAGTTATTTGGCGACCATCATGATAGTAATAACTGTGTAAAATACCTTTTTCAACAAAAAATAAGTAGTTAGCTCTATAGTTTGCAGATAAAATCCTTTCTCCTTTTTTGGTATGGATTTTTTCAAACCTAGACTTTAGACTATCCTTTAACTCAGAATTCAAATGAGTTAGCGTTAATATGTTACCTAAAAGGCTTTCCATAAAAAATCCCACCGAAGTGGGATGATTGTTTGGTGGAGAATATCGGATTCGAACCGATGACCTCTTGCATGCCATGCAAGCGCTCTAGCCAACTGAGCTAATCCCCCAAAGGTTTGCGAATATAAAAGTTTTAGCCGTTGCAAACCCAAAAAATGTTTTTTTAGGTTTTAAAAAACTAATAGGTGTTATAACACTGGCTTAACACTTAGTTTATAGTGTTTGCGGTTATTTGTTCGTGTTGAAGTACCCATATTAGTAGTAACAAATATAGCTCTTTGGTGGCCTTTGCAGTTGGGAAATTGCAAAGGCATTTTATATACTAAATCCTCAATAAATCACGTTGGTAATTCACAATACAAAACAGTACCTTTGCAGGTCGATGCTAATTAGCAAAAATATATCTAAACCATTGGTAATAGTGCTTTTGGGGCTTTTTGTGGCTTCATGTAGCAAGTTTAATAAAGTAATGAAGTCAACAGACCCCGAGAAAAAGTACGAGGCTGCGATGAAGTATTATGAGAAGAAAGACTATTACCGAGCCGGGCAATTGTTTGACGATTTGCTGATTTTATACCGTGGTACACAAAAAGCTGAGGAGATATATTACTATTACACGTACTGTAAATACTACCAATACGAGATACCTACGGCAGCATTCCACTTTAAGAATTTTTACGAAACATATCCCAATAGTAAATATGCTGAGGAATGTTTTTTTATGTATGCCTACAGCAACTATATTGAGGCATATCCATATAACTTAGACCCTACCTATACGCATAAGGCAATAGATATTTTTCAGTTGTTTGTAAATGTTTACCCGCAGAGTAAATACGTGAAAAGGTGTAATGAGTTAATTGACGAGTGCCGCGCCCGTTTGCAAAAGAAAGCATACGAAAGTGCGAAGCTGTATTATAAAATTGAAGATTTTAAAGCTGCTTATGTGTCTTTCAAAAACCTGATAAACGATTATCCTGATTTGGATGAAGAACGCAAAGAAGAATCAGAGTTTTTGATAGTTAAATCAGCATATAAATATGCTGAGCAAAGTATAGATGCTAAAAAAACAGAGCGGTACCTTGAAGCTGTAAAAGCATACGTAAATTATGTTGAGGACTATCCGCAAGGTAAATATTTAGAGGCTGCACTTAAGGTGAAAGAGAAAGCCGAAGAAGGTGCTGAAAAATTTAAAAAACAAGCAAATACTGCAAATAAGAACAAATAAAAATGATAGTAAAACAAAACATTCCTGATTCAACTATACCACGCGACTTGCGTAGTTTAGAGGATGCTACTGGTAACTTGTATGAGAGTTTGGTTATAGTTTCAAAAAGAGCTAACCAAATAGCTGGTCAGTTAAAAGAAGAATTGCATACAAAACTTTCAGAGTTTGCTACTGATAACGACACTTTAGAAGAAATTTTTGAAAATCGTGAGCAGATAGAAATATCTACACATTACGAGAAATTGCCAAAACCAACTATTATAGCTATTGAAGAATTTCTTGATGGTAAAGTGTACCACAGAAATCCTACAGATGAGCAATAATGGTATCGGGTAAGAAAATTATTTTAGGCATAACGGGTAGTATAGCTGCATATAAATCAGCTGTATTAGCCCGTTTGCTTGTTAAAAGCGATGCTGAAGTAAAAGTAATTTGCACGGAGGCTGCTAAAGAATTTATTACCCCATTAACACTCTCAACACTATCAAAAAATCCTGTTTTAAGTGAGTTTACAACAGGTGAAACGGGTGAGTGGAATAACCACGTAGAACTAGGCTTATGGGCAGATGCTATGGTTATTGCACCTACATCAGCCAATACCCTTGCAAAAATGGCAACAGGCGTATGCGACAACTTATTGTTGGCTGCTTATCTTTCAGCCCGATGCCCTGTGTTTTTTGCACCTGCAATGGACTTGGATATGTTCAAGCATCCATCTACTCAACAAAATATTGATAAGATTAAGGGCTTTGGTAACCACTTAATTGAGCCTAATGATGGAGAACTAGCCAGCGGGCTTAGCGGGGTAGGAAGAATGGCAGAACCTGAGGAAATACTAGAAACTCTAAATGCTTTTTTTTCAGATGATTTACCACTAAAAGGGAAAAAAGCATTGGTTAGTGCAGGGCCTACTTATGAAAACATAGACCCTGTTAGATTTATTGGCAACCACTCCAGCGGGAAAATGGGTTTTGCACTTGCCGAGCAGTTGGCTAAGCAAGGTGCAGAAGTAACATTGGTAGCAGGACCAACACAGCTTGAAGCAAAAAATAGCAAAATAAAGAGTATTGACGTAGTTTCAGCCAAGCAAATGTTTGAGGCTTGTACATCAAATGCTAGTGATGCAGATATTATTATAATGGCTGCTGCTGTGGCTGATTATACTCCAACGGAAGTAGCAGAAAAGAAAATAAAGAAAGCGGAAGGGGAGATGGCGATTGAGCTGACAAAAACCACCGATATTTTGAAAGAGTTGGGCAAACAAAAAAAAGCTGGGCAAATTTTGGTGGGTTTTGCGCTTGAAACAAATGATGAATTGCAACATGCAAAACAAAAACTGGAAAATAAGAATTTAGATTTTATCGTTCTTAACTCGATGAATGATAAAGGGGCAGGTTTTGGTGTTGATACGAATAAAGTAATTTTGCTGGATAATAAGGGACAAACAGAACAGCTACCGTTAAAAACAAAACAAGAGGTTGCTGTTGATATTGTAAATAAAATAACTTCGCTATTGTAATGAGAAAAGTATTGTGGTTTGTGTTATTGATGATGCCTGTAATGGCTATTGCGCAAGATTTTAATTGCCGTGTGCAGGTTATATACCCTCAGATACAAGTAGCCAATACCCAACGGTTTAAAAATCTTGAAAACTCTATTCGCGAGTTTATCAATAACCGTAAATGGAGTAATGATAAAATACAACCCAATGAGCGTATTGAGTGGAGTTTAATTATTAATGTTACTGAGTTTGATAATGCTTCAAGTAGTTTTAGAGCTACTGCTCAAATACAGTCTAGCAGACCAGTATTTAACACAGGCTATAACTCGGTTTTGTTAAATCAGAAAGACGACCAATGGCAATTTGAGTATATAGATTTCCAGCCGATGAATTTTATTGAGGGAACGTTTACAGATAACCTCACTTCATTAGTAGCGTATTACATATTTGTTGTTTTAGGTTTTGATGGAGATTCCTTTAGTAAAGAAGGCGGAACTGCATATTTTAACAGGGCTTATAATATAATGCTTGCAGCACAACAGCGTGGGCAACCCGGCTGGCAGGTAACTGATGGAGGAGGAAACAAAAACCGCTATTGGTTGATTGAAAACATATTGAATGACAGGTTTAAGCCCGTACGCGAAGCATATTACTTATACCATATAAAAGGTATGGATGTGATGTATAAAGATATTGAGGAAGCCCGTTTAAAAATTACAAGCTCGTTACAATTGTTTCAAAAAGTGTGGAAGGTTATGCCTAACTCTATGCTTTTAAAGGTATGGTTTAATGCTAAGGTAAATGAGATAGTGAATATTTATTGCAAAGCACTTACTGCCGATAAAAATAAGGTTATTGCCATTTTAAAGGAGGCAGACCCCGCCAACGGTACCAAATACGACGAGATTAGAACCTGCAAGTAACTTTATAGTTTAAAGTAAACTATAGCAATACCCCAAACAAAAGTGGCTAAAATTACTCCTCGGGGAGCCATTTCAAATTTTGTCCAATACAAGGTAAAAAACAACAGTAAGTTGGTTAGCAAGCACAAGCTAATTAGTGTAGCTATTTCACCCACTTCATAATAGTGTTGCACCATAATACCGTAAGTGGTATATGAGTAGTTATACAAGTAGAAACCTATACTAAATAGAAAAGGGGCAACAAGACCAAAAATTGTTCCCCATAATATATTATCAAACTTCTTTTTCAATTCCTTTATTTCTTTAAACTGTTAGCAGTTCTCTGGCATTAGCCAAAGCCGACTCTGTTGGGCTATCACCACTAAGCATTTTAGCTATTTCCTCAACACGCTCCATTTCACTTAATGGTTTCAGTTGGGTTTCGGTTGTATTGTTCTTAACCTCTTTGTATACAAAAAAGTGTTTATGTCCAGCACTGGCAATTTGCGGCAAATGAGTAACACTTATTACCTGATGATTGCTTGCCAGTTGTTTCATCAAGCGTCCTGTTTTGGCAGCTACTTCCCCTGAAATACCTGTATCAATCTCATCAAAAATTAAAGTGGGGAGTTTCACATTATTAGCCACTAATGATTTTATTGTCAACATTAAACGTGATAACTCACCGCCTGAGGCTACTTTGTTTAATGGTTGTAATGCACTACCCGGGTTACTGCTAAACAAAAAGTGTATTTCATTATTCCCGTTTTCATTTAGCTCACCATCTGAAAAATTTGTGATGCTTACCTCAATTTTGGCATTGGGCATACCTACTTGAGCTAATAGTTGAGAGATGTTACTCTCAATAGCTGTTTTTTGTTGATGCCTGTTATTGCTTAGTGTTTTGGCAATTTCATTAAGTTGCTGGTGCATTTGTTCACACTGATGCTGTATCAACTCGGTTTCTTCACTCAGCCCTGCGGTATTGTCAAGTTTAGCGGCAAGTTCATGCTGAATGTTTAATAAATCCTCGGTGGTTTGTGCACTATGTTTTTTCAGCAAGTTATAAATAAGCTGCAAGCGTTGGTCTATGGCATATAAACGCTCTTCATCAGCCTGAACGGTATCACTTATTGCATTTAATTCTACCGAAACATCTTTCAAGTCAATCAATGCGCTATCAATTCGCTTTGCCAACTCTAAAAGGCGTTCATCATTTTTGCCCGCCGATTGCAAAAGTACCTTGGCTTGGTTCAATAAATCAGTAGCAGGTAGCTCACTCTCATTTAATATAGCATAGGCATTTGCGGCACTTTGCTGTATTTCTTCGGCATGGCTTAGTGTTTCCTGTTCTTTTTCAAGCTGTTCCAGCTCATTCTCCTGTAGTTGAGCTTCCTCCAATTCATTATACAAAAAGGTAGTATAGTCTATATCTTTCTTGGCTTCTGTTTCCTGAACCAACAAACTTTTTAGTTTGCTTTCACTTTGTTTATACAGACGATATAAGCCTTTATACTCTTTTAAAAGTTGAAAATGCCCTGCGAAAGAATCAACTACCGATAACTGAAAATTCTTGTCATTTAGTCCCAAAGTTTCATGCTGGCTATGTAGTGAAACCAATTGGCTGCCCAACTCTTTTAAAACACTAAGCTGTACGGGAGTATCATTTATAAAAGCCCTCGACTTTCCTGAAGGTGTAATCTCACGCCGTACCAAAGAAGTATCGTCGTAATCAAGCTCTTGAGCGCTAAAAAACTCTTCCAGTCCATAACCTTTAATATCAAAAGTTCCTTCTATTACACATTTTTCATCAAGGTTGCCCAGCGATTTCACATCGGCACGCTCACCGAGTATTAAGCCTAGTGCACCAAGTAAAATTGATTTACCTGCACCTGTCTCACCCGTGATAATATTCATTTGCGAGTGAAAACTAATGTCGAGGTTTTTGATTAAGGCAAAATTTTGGACTGTTAGCTGCGATAGCATAAGGCTCAAAGGTAATAAATTGTGATTTTTTTGATGTGTAGTTTTTATACACTTTACTACTTAAAAAAGTGATATAGCTTACTTTTGTGTGGAATGAAGTATTATTTAGTAGCCGGCGAAGCATCAGGAGATTTGCATGGAAGCAATTTAATGAAGGAGTTGAAGCGTTTAGATGCTGATGCACAGTTTCGCTACTGGGGTGGAGATTTGATGCAACAACAAGGCGGTGAACTGGTGAGCCACTACAAAGAGCGTGCTTACATGGGTTTTTTAGAGGTGATACTTCATTTAAGAACCATACTGGGTTTTATGGCTCAGTGCAAAGCTGATATAGAGGCTTGGCAGCCGGATGTGGTGATATTGATTGACTACCCGGGCTTTAACCTGCGTATTGCCGAGTTTGCACACGAAAAGGGAATACCTGTACACTATTATATCTCTCCGCAAGTTTGGGCTTGGAAAGAAAACAGAGTGAAGAAGTTTAAACGCTTTGTTAATGAGATGTATGTGATTTTACCATTTGAGAAAGACTTTTATAAAACCCGTTGGCAGTATGATGTACATTTTGTGGGGCACCCACTATTAGATGCTCTAAAAGACTTTGAAACCGAAGAGGAGTTTAAAGTAAATAACAGACTGGATGAAAGACCTGTAGTTGCTTTGCTACCCGGGAGTAGGAAACAGGAAATAACTAAAATGCTGTGGGTAATGCTACAGGTGATAAAAGACTTTCCCAATCATCAGTTTGTTATTGCAGGGGCACCCTCGCAAAGTGTTGAATTTTATAATAGTCTTATTCCTAGTGAGGCTAAAAATGCAGTAAAGATTATTAGCAATAAAACGTATGATATACTAAGTATTGCTGAGGCTGCTTTAGTAACATCAGGCACAGCTACTTTGGAAACTGCTTTATTTGAAGTCCCCGAAGTAGTTTGCTACAAGGGTAGTAGCGTATCTTATCTTATAGCTAAACAACTGGTGAAAAATATTAAGTATATCTCACTTGTAAATTTGGTTATGGACAAAGAATTGGTGAGAGAGTTGATACAAGGGGATATGACGGTGAAAAATATTAAAAAAGAGTTGGCAGCAATTGTAGAAGGGGGAGAAAAGCGGCACACTATTTTACAAGGATATAAGGAGCTAAAAAATAAGTTGGGCAATGAAGGCGCATCAGCAAATACTGCCCAACTGATATATAAATCAATAAAAGTTTAATCGGCTTTTACAACATCATAAACGCGGTTTTTCCAACCCCGTTCAAACTTCTTTTGGCTAGGGTCTCTAGCTATAATAGCATCTAAAAAGGCTATGCGGTCTTGTACCAATAAATCTAATAAATGGTTTTGATTGGGATAATTGTTTATTGTGCCTAATGTACCTTTTCCTAAAATTCCATCGGCTCCCACACCCAAAACTTTTTGTATTCTTCTTACCGCAGTAACGGGTCCGCTTCCCCAACCAAAATCAGCAATGTGCTGTGCTATCCTTTGGTCGTTAATAAAATCGCCTTTTACAAAGTCCCAGTAGTTTTTCTTGCAAATAGCTTTTACTTGGTCTTTAGTAGCTAGGCGCAGGTCTTCTGCATCAATAACACCATCGTTATTATTGTCCCATCCCATTGCTTTCCATGTATTAAGGGTAACACCCATGTTGGTTTTCCCACCTCTGTCGTCAGGGTCATCAGCCCATCCACCTTCCCATTTCAGAACCATTTCAAAATAAGGAGTAAAGTTTGCCATGATAGTTTAGTTTAGAAAATACAATTTAGTAATTATTTGGAATATGAAGCGGTGTGCATAAAAAATAGCAAAAACTGTATTTGTATTAATTACAAAAAGGAATAAAATAAAAAAAGTCCGTCAGCATCCCTGCTAACAGACTTCGTGTGGAAATTTAAACTACCCTATTCCACTATTGTTTTGCCAATGAAATTTCTAATAGAAATATCTTACTTGTAAGACACTTATATTGTTATAAACGTTGCATACTACTAAAAGGTTGGTAAAGGGCTAGAAATAATAAACCCTTTTACATTGATTTTTTTTGACAGTTTTTTTAAATTTTAGAGTTACTTATTCAAATTTCTATAATATTGACCGTGCTGTCAACTATAGATTGTAATAATTAAGTAATAAATCTCAATTTTATTTGATAATTAATTTTTGAGTTTTGAAAATGTTGTTGTTTGTACTTAATCTCATAATATATACCCCTGAGTTAAGTATGGATACATCAAGTGTCAAGTTGTTACTTACTGACTTATTTTGATATAATAGTTTTCCTTCTATGGTTTGTATTGTTACTTCTATTTCATCAACAATATCAGTGGATACTGTTATATAGCCGTTACTTGGGTTTGGGTAAATATTTGTACCAGAGGTTTCAACTATTTTATTATTAAGTGTAGGTGAGTTTGCTATTGCCCACTCTCCATCGTTACCCACTACAGCAAGTTTATCAATACTGGCAGCCATATTCCATAGAACACCAATATTTGGTGCTGTTGTAGCTTGCCAATTCTCACCCCCATCGGTTGTTTTTAATAGCACAGAACTGGAAGTACCCCCACTTATATAACCAATGCTTGAGTTTACAAACTCTACTCCATAATAATCTATATTTCCTTGTGTTTTGTCAAACCAGCTTTGCCCACCATTGTCGGTTTTGTATATCTGCCCGCTTAAGCCAACAGCAACTACATTATCTGCATCATGGCAATACACATTTACCATTAACGAAGACGTATTTAATACTGAGTTCCAAATTGTTCCGCCGTCAGTGGTTTTTAAAATTTCACCACTCATAGGTCCACCACCCACTGCATAACCTGTGTTTGCATCCACAAAAAATACATTATCAATAAACAGTGAACCGTCAAATGTTGATTTTACCCAATTATTGCCTCCGTCAGTAGTTTTTAATACGGTTCCTTTTCCCTCACCAAAGTCTCCCCCTGCAACAAAATAGGTATCTGCATCCATACATTGAACGCCAAAAACAAAACTTCCTGTAGCCTGAGGTATGGTAAGCGGTGTTATAGATTGCCCGCCATCTGTACTTTTAAGTACAGTATTATTATCTCCTACAGCTATAAACCCTTGCCCGTTGGTGTTGGGTATTACCGAAATTCTCCAAAGGTCTTCGGTTGTTGTAGTTATAATTTCTGTTGTGCTTCCGTCAGCATTTATTTTAAAAATTGAACCTTGGTCGCCACACATATATCCTTCATCGGCAGTATAAAATACTATACCTTGGGTTTTAATGTTTTTACCTAAGCTTTTAGAAGTAAATGTTTGGGAAAAAGATTGTGTTACTGAGAAAATAAATAATAGTGAAAAAAATAAATTCAGGTTTCTCTTAAAGTATATAGGTCTCATATTTCTGTGATTTTAGAAATATAGACATGGCACAATGTGGTTAAGCTGCGAAGTGTATAGTGATTTATATTAACCGGTTGTTTTTAAATAGGAAAGTACGGCTTGAAGCAACAAAATAATTTATACCCCGTCACCACGCAATCTACGGTAGCGTTTTCTAGCTTCGGCAGTGAACAAGCTGCCCGGATACTCTAAAATAATTTTCTCATAAAGCTCTTTTGCCTTTTCCTTGTTATCCAACTTGCGTTCATAAAGTTCTGCCAGTTCAAAAATGGCATTATCAGCCAGAATATCGTATCGGTAATTTGTATATACTTTGTGGTAATAATCAACGGCTTTTTGGTATTCTTTTTTCTTTTTAAAGATGCGTGCCTTGCTTATAAACATCTCATCATTAAGCGAGTGGTTAGGAAATTTTAGGTTAATAGTATCCAGTTTTTGTAGGGCAGCATCGGGTGCATTACGAAGAAGCAACAAGTCAGCATCAGCATATAGCATTAGTGCAGTATCATCTCCATCTTCAAAACCGTAATTATCTTGTATAAGCATGCCTAACTCTATGGCATTGTTTGAAATGAGGTGGCTGGTAGCAGACTTTAGCACGTCTAATTGTGCTTGTGCCCAATCAAACTCACCTTTATAAAAAGATAGTCGCGCATTCCTAAACTTAGCTTCTTGCCCCAAAGGTTCATCCTTAAAATCTTTATCTACTTGTCCGTATAGTAGCTGGGCCTCCCAAATATCTCCACCAATCAGGTATGCATCGCCTAACTCAAGCTTTACTTCAGCGTTGAAAGACTTTGTAACCCTGGGTATGGTAATAAGGGTTTGCAACAAGTCTATAGCTTTTTGTGGCTGGTTGCTATAATAGTTGTATAGCTTAGCCAGTTGGCGCATAGCATTAGCAGAAACATAATTTTTACCTACCTCATTTATAAAACTCAGGTAGTTTTTTTCCGTTTCAGCTAAAAAAGCATCATCATACTCGCCATACTCGGTAATTTTTTTATAGCTCACAGCTAATAAACCTGAGCGGGCATCATTATAAAACAATTTGTCTTCACCTAAGTCAATAATGTATTTATAACAATCAACAGCTACATCAAGGGCTTCATTGCTAATAGCTAGGTTTGCCAATTCCAATAAACGCTCACCTTCTTCGTTTTTGCGCTTATCAATAGCTCTAAATTGTATAAAGGCACCATAAAAATCTTTTTGTTGTACCAAAAGCCATAACAGCATTTCAGTATAAGTATTGGTACCAACAGAGCTTTGTATTTTCTTTAGTAATTCCTTCTTTAGCAGTTTCCAATCTTGTTTTTCAGTAATATGTTCAAGAAGGTTATTTTGAACTTGCTCTAAGTCATTAGGGAATACACTTAAGTGATTAATGTACTCACTAATCATTTTTTCACTTTCTCCGGTTTTGTGGTAGAGTGATGCAAGTTCAAGCGTCATTACATACTCGTCGCCGTACAATTTTCTTCCTTCCTGTACGGTTTCAATAGCCCAATCGTATAAGTCTCTTTTAATAAAGGCGTTGCTAAGAGTAGTTACTTGGCTGCGCTGCTTTTTCAGTTCTTTCAACGCTTTTTCATATTCTTTTTTAGCTGCTTTTTCGTCTCCATCTTTTTCGTATACATACCCTAAATCTACTTTATAGTAGAAATTCCTTTTAAAACGCTTCTTCTGGCGTTTCACCATTTTCTCTGCCTTTTTATAATTTTCAAGTTTAAAATAGCAGGTTAGTAAATTTTCGTAATAGTATGGAGAGGTGGGAATGGTTGTTAATAAAGCCTCGTACAAAACAGAAGCTTTATCAAACTCTTTGTTGGCAAAGTACTGAGCGGCTAACTCTTCGTTAGTGTTTTTTTGGGCAAAGGTATTTGCAGCTATTACTAAAAAAATAAATACTGAAAGTGTTTTTTTTAATCCTGCCATGTATAACTCAATACAAATTATAAACGCAAAGTAAACTTAAGATATTTTAAAACTGCATGAAGTTAGACCAATTTGCACTTATTATTTATAAGTGATTGTCATGTGGTTCACTTCAAACCGTATAATATCATTATTTTTGACCGCCAAAACCGTGCCCATTGAGTATATTTAGAAAATTAGCCGGAGAAACAGCCATATATGGGTTACCTACTATTGTAGGGCGTTTAGTTAATTTTTTCTTGGTACCGCTTTATACCAGCATGTTTTCTACTGCCGAATATGGAATAGTGGGGGGCATGTATGCGTATGCCAGTTTTTTTAACGTATTGCTAACCTATGGTATGGAAACCACATTTTTCAGGTTCGCGTCGCAAGACCCTGAAAATGATAAGGTTTACTCAACAGCATACAATTCAGTAATAATAACCAGTTTATTTTTCCTTTTCATAGCCATTATTTTCAAACAGCCTATTGCCAACTTTATGGAGGTAGGTGAAACCCCTCAATATTTTTTGTGGTTTGCTGTTATAGCCGTTTTTGATGCATTAACAGCTATACCTTTCGTAAAGCTGCGCTTGTTAGGCAAAGCCAAACGCTATGCTTTTGTGCGTAGTTTCAATATTGCGGTAAATATTGGTTTAAACCTATTTTTCTTAGTGTTATGTCCCTATTTGTTAGGGGAAGGATATACTTGGGTAAATAATTTTTATTCAGAATCTTTTGGTATCGGGTATATATTCATTTCAAATTTGGTAGCCAGTGTGCTCACTTGGCCACTGGTATATCCTGAAAACTTGCAATTCAGTTTCGGATTTGATTTTAGGTTGTGGAAGCGGATGATAGTATATTCATTTCCATTACTTTTTGTAGGAATGGCGGGTATGGTGAATGAAACTATAGACCGTATTTTGTTGGGTAAGTTGCTACCTAAAGAAATTGCAAATAGTGAAATTGGGATATATAATGCTGCCTATAAACTAAGCATATTGATGACTTTGTTTATTCAGGCATACCGCATGGCGGCAGAGCCTTTTTTGTTTACCCGTTCGCGAAGTGAGGGGGCTGAAAAAGATTACGCCAAGCTAATGAACTATTTTGTGGCAGTATCAGGCATGATATTTTTGTTGGTCACCATTAACCTACAAGTTTTTGCCGATTTATTTCTGCGAGATAAGTCATTCCATGCAGGGTTGCATATAGTTCCTATACTTTTACTTGCCAATATGTTTTTAGGCATTTATTATAACCTTTCTATTTGGTATAAACTGGCTGATAAAACTTATATAGGTTCATACATCTCAATTTCAGCAGCAGGTATTACCCTTTTGTTAAATTTTATAACTATTCCACTGATTAGTTATGAAGGTTCGGCATGGACAACTTTGGCAGCCTACTTTTTTATGGTAATAGCTTGTTATATAACAGGTAAGAAACATTTTCCTATCCCTTATCAGCTAAACAAAATATATGTTTATATAGTACTAATGGCTGTGTTTTACCTTATACATCAAATATTGGGCGTTGAAGACATAACCACCAATATTATACTAAGTGTAGTATTTATAGCAGCTTATGCAGCAATTGTTTATGCTATTGAAACAGGTAAACTGTTAAATAACTTCACTTCGCGAAACACATAAAGCAATAGGGTATTTTTCAATCAAAATGCTAAATTCGCAGGCGCAAAATCTACCTATGACTCTAACGGAAGTTAAAATTATAAATAACTCTAAGCATCCGCTTCCACAATACCAAACTGAAAACTCAGCAGGATTGGATTTAAGGGCAAACCTTGATAGTGAAGAAAAACTGGCACCGTTAGAGCGAAAATTAATTGGCACGGGATTACATATAGCCTTGCCACAGGGTTTCGAGGCACAGGTGCGTCCCAGAAGCGGTTTGGCATATAAACATGGTATTACTGTGCTTAATAGTCCGGGTACTATAGATGCTGATTACAGGGGTGAGATAAAAGTTTTGCTGGTAAATTTGTCTAATGAAACATTTATTATAAATGATGGAGAGCGTGTTGCCCAATTGGTGATTGCAAAACATGAAACTGTGGCTTGGCAGCAGGTAGAAACCCTTGAAGAAACAGAAAGAGCTGCCGAAGGTTTTGGCAGTACAGGAGTTAACTAATTATTATAGAAACAGAAAGCGAGAAAGCATGAATATTATAGTACCGATGGCAGGAATGGGAAAACGTATGAGACCCCATACACTTACAATTCCTAAACCTTTAATACCTGTAGCAGGAAAACCTATTGTTGAACATTTAGTGCACGATTTGGCAGGAATGTGTGATGAGGCAATCGATGAAGTAGCTTTTGTTATCGGGAGAAATTTTGGTAAAGCTACCGAAGAAAAATTGCTACAGATAGCTAAAAACATTGGTGCTACAGGAAAAATATTCTATCAGGATGAAGCACTGGGTACAGCACATGCTGTGTATTGTGCCGAAGAATGTCTTAGAGGGAACGTAATAGTGGCTTTTGCCGATACTATTTTTCGTGCTGATTTTAAAGTGGATGCAGGGAAAGACGGTGTTATCTGGGTAAACAAAGTAGATAATCCTAAACAGTTTGGAGTAGTAAATATTGCTCCCGAGGGACATATAAATGAGTTTGTAGAAAAACCACAAGAGTTTGTATCAGACTTGGCTATAATAGGCGTATACTATTTTAAAGATGGTGATAACCTGTCGGCAGAAATAAAATATCTTTTAGATAACAATATAAAAGACAAAGGTGAGTTCCAGCTGACCAATGCCCTTGAAAACATGAAAAACAAAGGGTTGAAGTTTCATCCCGGTGAGGTAAATGAATGGCTAGACTGTGGTAACAAGAGAGCTACCGTATACACCAACCAACGTGTTTTAGAGATAGAGAAAGATAAATATGCCGCTGTACCGGCAAGTGCTACTATTGAAAATGCACAAATAATTCCACCTTGTTTTATAGGTGAGAATGTAACTATTAAAAATGCTGTTGTTGGGCCTCATGTGTCTTTGGGCGAAGGGTGTGTGGTAGAAAACAGCTTGGTTTCAAATACTATTGTACAAACAAATTCAACACTTAAAAACGCAAACCTGAAAGATAGCATGATAGGAAACCATGCTTTATTTACAGGTAGCCAAGATGATGTAAGTATCAGCGACTATTCAACAATGGAATAGTTTTAGCTGTTTACTTTTTTACGTAAGATTTGTATTAATTTTACGTTTTTATTAAAACATCTGCGCTTTGCGTTCAACCTCATTATACATACTTTTTCTTTTTCTGTTTTCGGCAACAGTATTTTCAGGCTGTGGTTTATTTAATAAATCGGCGGGTAGAAATAATAAGACTATTGATGGCGGCAATACCAGTTTTAAAAATGAAGCCGATAAAATATTTTTCGATAACTTATTTTTTGATGCTACTAAGGCTAAATTACTAGGTAGATATGACGAGGCAATTGATAAGTTTAATAAATGCCTTAAAATAAATAAAAATGTAGCCGATGTTTATTACCAGCTATATATATGCTACGGTAATTTAGGTAAACAGAAAGCCGTTGCCATGCTTGATAAGAGCATTGAACTTGCCCCCAAAAACACATGGTATTTAGAAGAGAAGGCAGATTTACTTAAACGCAACAGACGCTATGTTGAAGCTGCCGGTTTATATCAACAATTGGTAAAGCTTAATCCTGAAAAAGTAGAATACTATGAAAATGCTGTAGACCAACTGGTACTCGCTAAAAAAGCCCAAGAAGCTATAAACTTGTTGGATGAAATGGAGGCTAAGTTTGGTATAGCCGAAGATATTATCCGCAAAAAAGAAGATTTATACCTTTATATGGGGAAACCCGATAAAGCCATTGAAGAAGTTAACAAACTACTTATAATATCTCCCAATAATGTTACCTACATGGGGCTATTGGCAGAATTATACTCCCTTTCAGGAAAAACTGATAAGGCTATTGAGCTATTCAATAAAATCTTAAAAATTGAACCTAAAAACGGCAAAGCCCATTTTGGGTTATCAGCACTATACAGGCAAAAAGGAGATAGTACAAATACCATAAAAGAACTGAAGTTGGGCTTTGAAGATGCTAACGTAGAATTGAAAGAGAAAATAAATGTCATTCTCTCATTAGCTCCATTAGGCGATAGAAACCCAACTTATAGGAAGCAGGTTTTTGAACTTGCCGAGATATTAGTACGTGTACACCCGAATGAACCACAAGCACATGCCGTGTATGCCGATTTGTTATTTGGCGATAAGCAATTTGAAAAAGCTATTGAGCAGTATGAGGCAACTTTAAGTTTCGATAAAAATAAGTTTAGGGTTTGGCAACAATTGCTAAATGCCTATGAACAAACCAACAATAATGAAAAGCTGGAGCAAAAAAGCGACGAAGCTTTAGAGTTATTTCCCAATAGGGTTATTTTTTATTACTACAATGCAGTTGCGGCTTACAGGCTTAAAAACTACAGAAAGGCTGCATCAATGGCACAGGCAGGAATTGATTTGGGCATTGGTGAAGACTTTATAAATGTGGGGTTATACAGCACGGCAGGAGATGCTTATTACCGGCTTAGGGAGTACGAAGAATGTTATATAGCTTTTGATGGTGCTTTAGCCATAGACCCGCAAAATGCTTATGTGCTAAATAATTATGCCTATTACTTATCAGAACAAGGCGAGCGCTTAGAAAAAGCTTTGGCTATGAGTAAAAAAGCTTTAGCACAACAGCCCAATAGCCCTGCCTATTTGGATACTTATGGATGGATTTTATATAAAAGCGGAAGATATACCGATGCTAAGGAATACATTAAAAAAGCTTTAGATGCATCGCCAAAGGATATGGAGTTGTTAGAACACATGGGCGATGTGGAATACCAACTGGGGAATAAGGAAGCAGCTATAGAATACTGGAAGAAAGCCAGAGAAAACGGTAACGACTCTGCTCAACTACAAAAGAAAATAAATGAAGGTAAACTTTTTGATTAAGAAACACCTGTTTAAACTACCCTTACTGCTATTATTTGTGCTACCTGTATTGGTAACCACTTCATGCAGAAGTAAGAAAAAAGCTGTGGCAGCTATAGATAACTCAAATGTAAATAAAGACGATAAAAAGCAGGTTTTTAAAGCCATAAAAACCAATAGGTTCAATTTTGAATACTTTTCAGCAAAATCATCGTGTACTTTCAGAGATAAAAAGAATAAGTACAGTTTCAACCTCAATATTCGCATGAAAAGAGATAAAAAAATATGGATGTCTGCATCAGCACTGTTTTTCGAAGTAGCACGAGTATTAATTACCAAAGACTCAGTGCATATAATTAACTATTACGAGAAAAGCGTAACCAGCAGAAGCATAAGTCTCATGCACCAGTACTTGGGCACCAAGCTCACCTTAGGGCAAATACAAGATGTATTGGTAGGTAATTCTATTTTAGAGCATGATGTAAACACTTCCTCTTATGTATTGTCTGATGAACGCCCCACGGTTACAACCAGAATAAAACAGTACTTATTTAATGAGATTTTTCATTACGAGCATTTTCGCCCCACCTTTGTTAAAGGGGATGAAAGAGGTTCGGTAAATAAAATAGACCTTGAATACAAAGAATTTACACAAGTAAATAACAGGCTTATACCCCAATTTGCTAAGGTTGTAGCAGTTACTAACAACAATACCATTACAGCAACTCTTAAATATTCCGATATTAGCACTGAAGAAGTAAAAAATTGGCCGTTTAAAATTCCGGCTAAGTATGCGCGTAAATAAAGTTTTCATATTTCTGCTAGCTATATTTTTGGTGTTTCCTCTATTGTCTGAGGGGCAAACACGCAAGCAACTTGAGCGCAGAAGAAAACAAAAAGAAAAAGAAATACGCCTTACAAAAAAAATACTTGCCCAAACCCGCTCCAGAAAAAAGAAAACACTAAGCCAGCTAAACCTTTTAGACCGCCAAATAAAAATGCGCGAAGAGCTTATCAGCACCATGGCTGATGAAATTAGTGTAATAGATAAGCAAATTGAAAGTGAGAATGCCAATGTGGAGAACCTTGGCGGTGAACTTAAGCGGCTTAAGGATGAGTATGCCGATATGATTTATCGCTCATACAAAATGCGGGAAAGCGGAGATTTATCTACCTATGTCTTAGCATCAGACAATTTTAACCAAGCTGTAAAACGAATAAAGTATATGCAGCAGATTGGTGAGGATAGAGAACGGCAGGTAGAACTTATAGGTAAAGTTAGAGACAGTATTACAGAACAGCTTACTCAGCTTAAAAGAATCAAGAATCAGAAAAGTGAGCTTTTGTCACAAAAAGAAAACGAGCATAAAGAACTTAGTGGTGATAAAAAAGAAAATCAACGTTTAGTTAAAAATCTTAAAAAGAAAGAAACTACCCTTAAAAACGATTTAAAATATCAGAAACAATCGGCTAAAAACCTTGATAGAAGAATTCGCAAACTAATTCGTGCGGAAATAGAGCGGGCTAAAAAGCGAAAAGGAAAATCAGGCAAAAAGGGTGAAATGAAACTAACTCCTGAAGCCGCAGCCCTTGCTAAAGAATTCGGAAGAAATAAAGGTAAATTACCCTGGCCTGTTGAAAGAGGTATTATTATGCGTAAATTCGGAACTTACGCTCACCCTGAATTAAAAGGAATAACTATCGTGAATAACGGTGTCGACATAGCCACAGTGCGAAGTTCCATAGCCAGATGTGTTATGGCAGGTGAAGTACGTTCGGTATTTTCAATACCGGGTATGCAAAAAGCTGTAATGGTGAAACACGGTAATTATTTCACTGTGTATGCACATCTTGACCAGATATTGGTGAACAGGGGAGATAAAGTGAAAGCATTGGATGATTTAGGCGTTATACATACCGATGATAACGAAGGAAAAACCATACTGCACTTTGAAGTATGGAAAAACAGTAACAATTTAAACCCTCAACTTTGGTTGGCTAAATAAAGCCGCAATTAATAATGCAAAAACTGGCAGTTATAGATTGTGGCACAAATACGTTTCATCTTTTAGTAGCTGAAATTAGCGAAACTAGCTACAACATACTTTACAAGAAGCAGTTCCCTGTGAAATTGGGTCAGGGAGGAATAAACAAAGAGTTTATACACCCTGATGCTTTTAAAAGAGGTTTAGATGCATTGAAATTTTTTGCTGATAAGGTAAAAGAGCTAAATGTAAACTATTTGCAGGCTTTTGCCACCTCTGCCACACGCTCTGCCAATAATGGAGCAGAGTTTGAAAACAAAGTGTATAATGAAACAGGAATAAAACTTACCGTTATTGATGGCGACCGAGAAGCCGAATTAATTTTTAAAGGAGTACAACAAGCATTTCCTCTGAGCCACGAGAATGTATTAACAATGGATATAGGCGGTGGAAGTGTGGAGTTTATAATTGGGAACAAAGAAGAAATACTTTGGGAAGGAAGCTTTGATATAGGAGCTGCACGTTTGGTAGATATGTTTCATAAAAGCGACCCAATTGCCAATGATGAAGTAGCTGCTTTAAATACATTTTTAGATGAGCGTTTGGTGGAGCTAAAAGAAGCTTTACAGCAATACCCGGTGAGTAAATTAATAGGCTCAGCAGGCTCTTTTGAAAGCGTTTGCGAGTTGATTAATGATAAGTTTAATACCAAACTGCTATTAAACGGCGAAACTTGGTGCGAAATTCCTATGCAAAGGTATACGGTGATACACAATATACTTTTGCTATCTACCTATATTGACAGGTTAAATATGGATGCCTTGGCCAAATACAGGGTAGAGATGATGGTGGTATCCAGTTGTTTGATACAATATGTGCTGAAAGCCTATAATATAGAGCAAATGTACTGCTCTACCTTTGCCTTGAAAGAAGGTGCATTGTATGAAATGCTAGAATTACAAAACTAGCCATTCCGCCATTATGAGCTTGCGAGCAATCTTATTTTATTACTCTAATCGTTCAAACTATTAATCCATTTGGCAATTTTTAAAGCATCTTCTTGTGGAACATCTTTTAATGCTAACATTGGTGGGTAGTCAGGCCAATTTTCGGGTTTGGGATTATATATCAGGTTCACAATGGCTTCATCGGCATAGTTGCGCATAGCCACATCTTCGTAAGCAGGGCCAATAAGTTTTTCATCTACCTTATGGCAGGTTAGACACGTATGCTTTTCAAGCAACACTTGTATATCGGCAGGTATTTCTTTTTTTGGTTCAGGTTTGGGAGTTTCTATCTGTTGGGTTGTAGTGGCGGTAGTTTTCTTTTCATCACCGCACGAAACCAAAAAAAATGCAATTAGGGTAAGTGCAAAAAGTAAATTTTTCATAGCAACTAAATTTGCTACGAAGGTATAACCTAATTACCCTCAAAAAAATGATAAAAAGCAGTTTAATATTTAAAATAGTATTTAGTCGAGATAAATACTGTAATACCAAACAGAATCTATCCATTTAGTAATTTCAGCTAAAGAGCTATCGCTTATATAATCAAATTTTGGATGCGGAATTTTACTCTTATTTGTATCGTTAAATTTTGAAGGGTTTTTAAGCATAGAAATTATTTTTTCTTTCCTATACATTTTCTTGCCTATCTCTGCAAACGAGGGTCCAACAAGCTTATTTTTCAAATCATGACAAGAAATACAATTTTCCGTTACTTCTACTGGCATACTCTCTTTTAACCAATAGTCTTTAGTTGATGATGTACCACAAGTTCCCAAAGGGTCTTCTTTAGCTGACTTAGTTTCACAACTGAAAAAGAACAATAAAAATAAGAAGCTAAAGACTTTTAAAACTCTTTTCACTCTTTCACAAACTTGGTGGTGCCTTTATACCCGTCTCCTTTTATTTTGATGAGGTAGATGCCTGTAGGTAGTTGGCTCACATTTATAGTACTTTTTTGTTGTGTAATATCAAAAGTCTCAATGTTTTGTCCTAGTACATTACTTATTTCACCTTGGAGTTTATCAGTGGCAAAGGCTCCTAATTCTATATTTAGTGTTGAAATAGCAGGGTTTGGGTATGCTTTCACAGTTAAAGGTTTTTCGGCTAAGTTTATACTTGCGGGGAATGTAACCGATAAACTGTCAAAAACACCTTGGCTAAAATTATAATAAGTGCCTGATGGTGAAGTTTCTTTTTTAACGGCTCTAACCATGTATACATTATTACCCTGAAAAGGGTCAGCATCAACAAAGCTTGTTCCGGTAACTATATCGGTAGTTACCCTGCCCCAAAAGCCGTGCATGTTTTTGGCTCTGTAAATATGGTAGCCTACAATGTCATTATCAGTTGATGCTGTCCATTGCACTTCAATTCTTTTGGTAGACTGTTCTGTAGCACTAACATTACTCACAGGCAAGGCTGTGTGCATACGCAGGGTGGGGTCTCCCATAAGCGCAATATGTATGCTGCGTTGCGAACCGTTAAAGTTCCCTTCGTATAGTGTTCCGTTTTCGTTTTGTGTTAATTTAGTACCGTAGCCTATGTTTTCGCCCAAAGCCATGTGGTGCAATACCCAATTGGGTATACCACCCCAAAAACTGCACAAAATACTAGGTTTTGAGGCTAATGCAGCCCTTAGTAAGTTATTGGGACTATCCCAGTCGCCAAAATAACTGCCTGCCAGTGAAGTGAAAATAGTTTTAATACTATCACTGGCAAATTGAGTGGTACGGATAACATTTGCACAAGAACTATAGCTTCCTGCCCCTGCACCTCCGCTCCAAAGCTTAAAATCTTTTCTTAGTTCGGTACGGTAGTCAAAACCCCCACCTGTATTGTATACAATATTTTCTTCACCTATCTGGGGGCAAAAGTTTCTCCAGTTTGATGAGGCAATGGTAAAATTCTGAAAATTGTCATCAATTATTGAAGTTCTGGGGGCAATAAGCATCCCAAAACGATAGGCATGGTTTTTTTGAAGATAATAACGCAATAGTTCCGTATCATTATCACTAAAAGCGGCAAGGTTCAGTAAATCTACCCTGCCCACTTGCAAGTCAACATCACTATTAAATCTATTGGCATCAAACTTACCGTCTCCGGGTACATTTTTGTTGGCATCTCTGTTTGTAGCGGTGCTACTGGTCGATATATCAAACCACTCACCATCAGTATCACCGTAATACCCGTCGCAAGGCCATGCCCCGAAGTGGTTATTCGTATGTCCGTCAGGTACAATATTACCCGAGTAGGGTACAGGCACATGCCCAAATAAAAACACTGCTTTTACATTCGGTACAGCCTTTATTTTATTTTTCACATCTACCACGCCTTCGGCTCTATCAACCACAATGCGCACAGCTTGCCAGCCTTCACCAATTAAGTCGTATTCCAATTGTTTCAGCTCAATAGCTAAGCTTGTTTCATAGGTTTTATCAATTACTAAAGCAATGGCACCGTGTAAATCATCTGGCATATAATTAATGCCTGAGAATATATAGCCTAAAGCAGCAGTTCCTCCTTCTTTTACCACTACATATTCATAAGCTTCTCCCACTTTAACATCAGTATCCGTATAAAAACTATCTGTTACAGAAAGATTGGCATATACAGTTCCCCAGCTTTTTTCCTCTTTTTTCTTTCTAAAAACCCTTAGTGTAGTAGCATCGTTAAACTTTTGAAAGTTTAGGGTAATAGAGGGTGTACTCTCATTAAGTGTTGCTGAAAGTCTTACCGTTCTGTTACGATTAAACTGTGCTGAAAGTGATATGGATGAAAAGCAAAAAAGCAGCAGTATAATTATATATTGTTTAGGTAGAAAAAGTCTCATGCCTGTAAGTATTTAAACAAGCAATTTAAGAATTTTATACTAAAGCAATAATTAAGAGTTTATACTATCTGTACAATCTCGTTGAAGTAGGAAAGCAGTTCATCTTTGCCTATTTTCTTTTCAGCAGATGAGACAAAATAAACAGGTAAATCTTCCCAGTATTTCAATAATTCTTCCTTAAAAGCCTCAACATTTTTTTCCAGCTCATTGGCTTTAGGCTTATCAGCCTTAGTAAATACTATACTTAACGGAATACCATTTTCTCCCAGCCAGTTAATAAATTCTACATCAATTTTCTGAGGAGGTATTCTACTATCAATCAGCACAAAAACACAATATAAAGTTTCACGTTTTTTTAAATAAAGGCGAATCATATCATCCCACTTATCACGCATTTTTTTAGATACTTTGGCATATCCGTAACCTGGTAAATCTACCAAGTACCACGATTCATCAATTAAAAAATGGTTAATAGTTTGAGTTTTTCCGGGAGTTGATGATGTTTTAGCTAATTTTTGCTGATTGCATAACATATTTATCAAAGATGATTTACCCACGTTAGACCTTCCTATAAAAGCCAACTCGGGCAAACCTTTTTGCGGCAACTTCTCTAATGAAGTATAACTACTGATAAACTTTGCGCTTTTAATATCCATGCTGAAAATGGCAGCTATTTTGCTACCTTTGCAAACCTAAAATAAAATGCTGCGTTATTATAATTTTAAAAGAATTTAATAGAGCAGGTAAATAGGATATTTTGAAAGAGAATTTGGATACAGTTACTCCATACAAACAATCGGAGATGGGCAAGAAGCAGCAGGTAGAGCGCATGTTTGACAATATTGCTCACCGCTACGATTTTTTGAACCATTTTTTATCGTTGGGTATTGACAATGTATGGCGAAAAAAAGCCATTAAGAATTTAAATACCATACAACCCAAAAGTGTACTTGATATTGCTACCGGTACGGGCGATGTGGCTTTTGCCATAAATAAAAATATTAAACCTGAAACTCTGGTTGGGCTCGATTTATCGGAAGGGATGCTGAAGTTTGCGCGTGAAAAAGCAAAGAAGCGTGGTTTAGAAAATACGATAAGCTTTGTTAAGGGAGACAGCGAAAATTTAGAGTTTGCAGACAATAGTTTTGAAGGAGTAATCGTTTCTTTTGGTGTAAGAAACTTTGAAAACCTTGAGAAAGGATTAGCTGAAATACACCGCGTACTGAAGCCAAATGGCAAACTAGTTGTTCTTGAGTTTTCTAAACCCAAAAAATTCCCAGTTAAAAATCTGTATAATTTCTACTTTAATAACATTTTGCCCTTGTGGGGTAAGCTAATTTCTAAAGACCAAAGCGCGTATACTTATTTACCCGAATCGGTAAAGGCATTTCCTGAGGGAAATGCGTTTTGCGGTATAATGCAAAAACAGGGCTTTAGTGTAGTAGAACAGAAACCATTAACCTTCGGAATTTGTACAATATATTCAGGCATACGATAAAGTTTTCAGCTATAGTAATATTGGCATTATTGGGCAATACCTTATCTGCCCAACAGCTAAATATGCCCAATTACTGGAATAAGCGTAAAGTGCGTTTTGGCTTTACCTTGGGCTTAAACTCAAACGACTTTAAGGTACGTATGGCCAATGAGTTCCTAAACATAGATACCCTACAAACCATTGCTGTTAAAAGATTTCCCGGGTTTGTATTAGGTGGTATTGTAGATTATAAAATTAACAAACATTTTAACCTTAGAGCATTGCCATCACTTGCACTGGGGCAAAGAAATATTGTTTATACTTTTACCAATAACAAGTTTAACCGCGAAGTAAAAATAGAGTCTGTATACTTAGAATTGCCTATCCATTTAAAATACCGTACCCGTCGTTTTGGGAACTATGGTTTTTATGTAGTAGCAGGCGGGAAGTACAGTTATGATTTAGGCTCAAATATTGACGCAAACAGAAGTTTAGCCGACCCTGTAGTGGCTGTAGTGCCCCACTCATTTAGCTACGAGCTGGGTTTTGGTTTCGATATTTATTTCCCCTACTTTAAGTTATCTCCCGAGGTTAAAATAACCAATGGTTTACACAATGTATTGGTTAAAGACGGCTTTGTATATACAGAAGCATTTGATGGTTTTTGGAGCCGTATAGTTAACTTCTCTTTTCACTTCGAATAAAAAAATACCTTTGCCTCGTTAATGAAGTTTACTCTTAAGGCTAAAGACAAGAATAGCAGTGCACGGCTGGGTGAGATTGAAACGGCTCACGGCAATATACAAACTCCCATTTTTATGCCGGTGGGTACAGTTGGTTCTGTAAAAGCCATAAAACAAGAAGAACTAAAAGAGCGAATAAAAGCACAAATAATTTTAGGAAATACCTACCACTTATACTTGCGCCCCGGTACAGATATATTGAAACAAGCAGGAGGGTTGCACAAGTTTATTAATTGGGATAGGCCTATGCTTACCGATAGCGGAGGCTTTCAAGTGTTTTCATTATCAGAAAAAAGAAAACTAACTGAGGAAGGTGCATGGTTTAAATCGCACATAGACGGTAGCAAGCATTTATTTAGTCCTGAAAAGGTAATGGATATACAACGCCTTATAGGTGCTGATATTATAATGGCATTTGATGAGTGTACACCTTACCCTTGTGAGTACGACTATGCTGAAAATTCTATGCACTTAACCCATAGGTGGTTGAAACGCTGTGTAGATTATTTTAAAACCACAGAACCTGTTTATGGTTATGAGCAAACCCTTTTCCCTATTGTGCAGGGAAGTGTATATAAGGGTTTACGAAAACAATCTGCTGAATATATAGCATCAATGGGTAGCGATGGTAATGCTATCGGTGGTTTATCTGTTGGTGAGCCGGCAGAAATGATGTATGAAATGACCGAGTTGGTTTGTGGTATTTTACCTGAAGATAAACCCCGTTACCTTATGGGAGTAGGTACACCTGCAAACTTATTGGAGTGTATTGCTTTAGGTATAGATATGTTTGACTGTGTGATGCCTACCCGCAATGCACGGAACGGTATGTTGTTTACTGCAGAGGGAACCATAAACATTAAAAACCAAAAATGGGAGAACGACTTTAGTGCTATTGATGATGAACTAACTCCCGATTATTCTAAAGCCTATTTGCGCCATTTAATACGTTCAGCAGAAATGTTGGGCTCTATTATAGCCAGTTTGCACAATTTAAGCTTCTATTTATGGCTAATGGAGCAGGCAAGGCAAAAAATAAGTGAGGGTACTTTTTTTGAATGGAAACAGCAAATGGTACCTAAATTGCAAAGAAGACTATAATATTTTGAGACAATAATTAAGTAGGAAATAAATTAAGCAGCGAATGCTAACCATAATAGACAGGTACATATTAAAAAAATATTTCACCACCTTCTTTTTCTCATTGGGGATGGCAATATTGGTGTCTATAGTGGTAGATACATCTGAAAAGATGGATGATTTCATCAGCAGTAAAGTAAGCTTTGGAAATATTATTACAGATTATTATGTGTACTTCATACCGTATTTGTATAATCTGTTTAGCCCGTTATTTACCTTTTTGGCAGTGCTGCTCATAACATCAAAACTGGCAACGGATTCTGAAATTATTTCAATATTGGCAAGTGGGGTAAGCTACCAGCGTTTGTTGCGCCCGTTTCTAATTGGTGCTGTAATTTTAGGAGTTATTACTTGGTTACTTAATTCATGGTTGATACCCGAAACGGATAAGCGCAGGGTTGAGTTTCAGAATAGAGTTTTGAAAGGACGCAAAAGCGATAATAACTGGAAGCAGAATATACACAGGCAAATACAAAAAGACCAGATACTATATATACAAACCTTTAACAATAAAGACAGTTTCGGTTATCACATGACGCTTGAGCGGTACGACGATTTGGAAATGAAATCTAAGCTATATGCCGAGAAAATTTATTGGAATGAGGAAACCGAGTCATGGGCACTGCAAAACTATTTTATACGTGAGTTTTTGGGAGATGGTGAGGAGGGCATAAAAAAAGGTGAGCAAATGGATATTACCATCAACTTTAACCCGCAGCATATATTTAGGCGAAACGATGAAGTTGGAGTACTTAACCAAAAAGAATTGAATGAAGTTATTGTGGATGAAAAAGAACGGGGGGCAACTAATATTGATTACTATTTAATTGAAAAATACCGCAGGGTAGCGTTTCCATTTGCAGGCATTATACTCACGCTTATAGCATTTGTAATAGCCTCACGGAAAGTACGAGGAGGTATAGGTATACATTTAGGATTAGGAGTATTGGTAGGTGGAGCCTTTATGCTATTTAGTCACTTTGGAAACACTTTTGCCACATCAGGTGGTTTAGACCCGCTTATTGCTGCATGGATACCCAATACCGTTTTCTTATTGCTGGGTATATACTTATATATAAGGGCTCCAAAGTAAATTTAGGTATAAGGCAACTTTAAACTAAAAAAACTCGTTTAAATATTGTAACTTATGTCAAGTTTATTTTGAGTTTTAACTTGAGAAATATAATAGCAATTGCATGGTTAGTTAGCCTATCAGTTAGCTGTTTTGCACAAAAAGAATCTAATACATGGTATTTTGGGACTAAGGCAGGGTTAGATTTTTCAAGTGGTGCGCCCGTTGCAATAACAAACGGACAATTAACAACCAGTGAGGGGTGTGCTACAATTAGCAATAGCGATGGAGTATTAAAGTTTTATACCGATGGAATTACAGTATATACAAAAAATCATACTGTAATGAAAAACGGGAGTGGTCTTATGGGGAATAGCTCTGCAACACAATCTGCAGTTGTTGCGCCACATCCTGGTGATACTTCAATATTCTATATTTTTACCATAGATGCTTTACAAAACAATCTAACAAACGGGCTTAGGTATAGTGTAGTTGATATGCGGTTGGATGGCAGTAATGGGGCAGTAACTACAAAAAATGTTTTATTGTATACACCATCAGCAGAAAAAGTTACGGCCATAAAACACGGAAACGGTATTGATTTTTGGATAATAAGCCACAGGTTTGGTAATGATGAGTTTGTGGCTTACAAACTAACAAAAGCGGGTTTAGATTTAACTCCTATAATCTCAAAAGTAGGCACTCCTCATGCCGGTGGGTCAACTAATAATCCAGTTACAAATGGAAAAGGAAATTCACAAGGATACTTAAAAGCTTCTCCCAAAGTAGAAAAATAGCCTTAGCAATCATTAAAAGTGAGCTATTTGAACTATTTGATTTTGATAATAAAACAGGTAAACTTTCAAATGCTCAAAAATCACCTGTTTCCATACCGGGAGCATATGGTGTAGAGTTCTCTCCCGATGGAAGCAAGTTGTATTTAAGTTCCTATTATCCTAATGGTTCAGTATATCAGTACGATATGCAGGCACCAAACATATTTACCAGCAGAGTAGTATTAACTACCGGAAATACATCGGTAAGGTTTGGGGCAATTCAAGCAGGGCCTGACGGTAAACTATATGTTGCCAGACGAAACTAGGGAAGTATAGATGTGATAAATAATCCCAATGCCAAGGGAATAGCATGCGACTATAAGAGAAACCAGATTGGTTTAAAGGGTAGAACTTCAAAAATCGGGCTACCCACTTTTATACAATCTTACTTTAGAAAGGATACCCTTAAATGTTCTTTTTCTTACCAAGGGCTTTGTGTGAAAGACTCTTTCAAGTTTTTTGTAACCACTAATTACGGAGTAGAGAATTTTTTATGGGACTTTGGTGATAATTCTTCTCAAAACGATACTGCATCGGGAGATACTGTATACTATCTATACAAACAAGGGGGTACTTATTACCCTAAACTACTGGCTACAGTTGGGAATGAAAAGTGTGAAGTAAAACTATCCATATCAGCAATTGATAAAGCAGAAATAATTTTACCCAAAGATACATTTGTTTGTGAGAAGCAAAGTATTACTATAGTACCACTTAAGTATCATGGCAAAATAAACTGGAACACAGCAGCAAAAGACACCTTCCCAACCTTATCAGTAGATACGGCAGGTATATTTATAGCTACAAATACAAACAGTTGTGGAGTTGATAAGGACACTATAAAAGTTTCTTATAAAGCCTTGCCAAAAATATCTATACAAACCGAAAGTGTAGTTTGTCCTAATAGACCATTTAGTGCATCGGTAACATCAGACCATAAAGTAATAAACTGGCATGATGGGAAAAGTATAATTAATCGCACTTTTAGTATAGCAGATACATCAATACTTTGGGTGCAAAGCAGTAATATTTGCGGCACGTCTTACGACTCTGTGGATGTAGCTGTTTACCCAAAACTTCAATTTAAAATAAATGCAGATAGTGCTGTTTGCCCTGATGTGGATTTTGGTTTAAGTGCAACATCAAATTCAGACAGTGCTGTAAACTGGTTTAATACAACTATAGGCAAAGCTACTGTTGCAAATATTCCTAAAGGGCAATGGGTATGGGCTGTAACCAAAAATCAATGTGTAACAAAGTATGATTCTGCATTTATTGAAACCTATGAACCAACCACTGTAGATTTAGGAGGCGATAAAGAGATTTGCGATACTGATATAGTGATTGATGCAGGAATTATTGATGCAGAATATATTTGGCAAGATATACCTAGTTACAATAAACAAACTTTTGTTGCAACCAAACCAGGTGTGTACAAAGTAGCTGCTACACGATGCAAAAAAACGGTTGTTGATTCAATAACAATATACCCTCCTCAAGATACAGGGGTTTATATTCCCAATGCATTTACACCCAACAGAGATATGGTAAATGACACCTTTGTGGTATTTAGTGATGGTTTTGCTCCTAAGAAGTATCAATTGTATATCTATAGTCGCTGGGGCGAAGAAATATTTAAGAGTGATGATTATTTACAAAGTTGGGATGGAACCTTTAAAGGGAAAGAGGCCCCTGAAGGAGCATATCTATACATGCTTAACTTGTTGCGTTGCAATAGAATAAAAAGATATAAAGGTAATATTACACTCATTAGATAAACCCTTGGTATCCCACATATCCACAGTTTCAGGGTAAAAATATTTAGTAGGCAAGCATATTTCTTTATTTTCGCAGAATATTTTAAGCCATCCTTATTATTTTATGGATTTATTTGAGAAGTTAGAAACCAAGCCTGGTCCGTTAGGAAAATGGTCTGATGGTGCAGAAGGATACTACATGTTTCCAAAACTTGAAGGAGAAATAGCCCCTCGAATGGTATTTAGAGGAAAAACTAAGTTGGTGTGGAGTTTAAATAACTATTTAGGCTTAGCAAATCACCCTGAAGTTAGAAAAGCCGACGCAGAAGCCGCTGCCGAATTTGGTATGGCTTACCCCATGGGTGCGCGTATGATGAGTGGGAATAGTGATTACCACCAACAGCTTGAAAGAGAATTAGCCGATTTTGTAGGCTATGAAGATGCTATACTTTTAAACTATGGTTACCAAGGTATGGTAAGTGCCATTGAAGCCTTAGTAGACCGTCATGATGTGATAGTTTATGATGCTGAAAGCCATGCTTGTATTGTTGATGGTGTACGTCTACACATGGGGAAACGCTTTGTTTACAAGCATAATGATATAGAAAGCTTAGAAACACAATTGAAAAGAGCTACTAAAATCGCCGAAGAAAATGGCGGAGGCATTTTAGTAATTACTGAGGGAGTGTTTGGAATGAGTGGAGCTCAGGGAGATATAAAAGCTATTGCAAAACTGAAAGAAAAATATAGTTTCCGTCTGTTTGTTGATGATGCACACGGTTTTGGAACAATAGGGGAAACAGGAGCAGGAGTAGGTGAGGCACAAGGAGTAACAGATGCGATAGACGTATATTTTGGTACGTTTGCCAAAAGCATGGCAGGTATAGGTGCTTTTATAGGGAGTACCAATACTATTGTGAAGCATTTGCGCTACAATATGCGCTCACAAATATTTGCTAAAAGTTTACCTATGCCAATGGTTAAGGGAGCTTTGAAGCGTTTAGAACTTTTGCGCAACAGCCCCGAGTTGAAAGAACAGCTTTGGAAAGTAGTAAATGCACTACAAAATGGCTTAAAAGAGCGTGGTTTTGAAATTGGCATTACTAATTCTCCTGTTACACCTGTTTTCTTAAACGGCACAATACCTGAGGCTACAGCTTTAACTCACGATTTGCGTGAGAACTACGATATATTCTGCTCAATAGTAGTATACCCTGTAGTACCTAAAGGGGTAATATTACTACGCCTTATACCTACTGCAGTACATACACTTGAAGATGTAGAAGAAACACTAAATGCTTTTACAGAAATAAAAGAGAAGTTAGATAAAGGTGTATATGATGTGGAAGAACTGGTAGCAGTTTATTAGCATGTTTTGAAACCTGAAACAAAAAAATACTTTCAATTTAGCAGAAGAGAGCGCAATGGAGTCTTTCTTCTGCTTTTTGTTTTAATAGGGGTTATACTGCTTCGGTATGCTTTTCCTTCACTGTTAAAAACAAAGAAAGAAGAGGCATCTGCAATGGTAAGCTCTGCCAAGTCTTTTGATGATACTATTTCTAAAAGTAGAGAGAGCGATAAGCAAGAATCTAATTATACTTTAAAACCCTTTAATCCCAATACAGCTCCAATAGATAGTTTGATACAAGCAGGTGTTTCCAAAAAATTAGCACAACAAATTGTAAATTATAGAAATGCGGGTGGGCATTTCAAAATTAAAAAAGACTTTGCCAAACTATATTATTTAACTGACAGTAGTTACAAAGTATATAAACCTTTTTTGTTACTCCCTGAGACTCTGCCTAAACCCAAACCAATTCGTATTGAGCTAAATACAGCTGATAGTTTGCAATTACTTACGGTAAAAGGTATAGGTTCTTTTTATGCTCATAAAATATTAAAGTATCGTAGAGAGTCGGGCGGTTTTTTTACCATTAACCAATTGGGTGAAGCCTTTTATATTAGGGCAAATACACTTGAAGAGCAGCAAAGCCGTATGCTGGCAATCAAAAAGCAAGTTTGGGTAAATCCAAAAAAGATTAAGCCTTTCAATATAAATACAGCAACACAAAAGCAGTTATCACACCATCCTTATATTTCATACCGCCAATCGAAAAGAATATTAACACTTCGCAAAAAAAGCAGAATTAAAGGTTGGGATGTTTTGATTAATAAGAACATTTTTACTGTGGAAGAGAAAAAGCTACTGGTTTATTACCTCATCTTTAAATAAACCAAAACAAAGTTCATTTCAACTTATTTTATACAAAGCCAGTCAATATATTTACCCGTTATATGGGTAATATAAAGCTAGTTGCAAAAAGGGCTAAAACAATAATGGAAAAAGTTGGTTGAAAAGATATATTTTTGCAAAATTCAGATTTTACACATCAAGATAAAATGAGTTCATTAGATACACAAACAGATAGTTTAACAGGTTTTGAAGAAACAGAAAACATGAAGATGATTAGAGACATGGTTCGTGATTTCTGTGAGAGACATATTCGCCCCAAAATGATGGAGTGGGACGAAAGTCAAGAGTTTCCTGTTGAAGTATTTAAAAAGTTGGGAGAACTTGGTTTGATGGGTGTACTAGTGCCTGAAAAATACAATGGGTCGGGCTTTGGGTATTTTGAATATGTTACCGTAGTTAGTGAGATAGCAAAAGTATGTGGTTCAATCGGGCTATCAGTAGCAGCACATAACTCATTATGTACAGGGCATATATTGTATTTTGGAGACGAGGAGCAAAAACAAAAATATTTACCTAAGTTAGCCACAGCCGAATGGATTGGTGCTTGGGGTTTAACTGAGCCGAATACCGGTTCGGATGCATTTAGAATGATGACAGTGGGGCAGAAAGATGGGGATTACTGGGTTATTAACGGAGCAAAAAGCTGGATTACACACGGTAAAAGCGGTGATGTAGCTGTGGTGATGGTTAGAACAGGAGATTTACTTGACAGTAACGGTATAACAGCATTTGTAATAGAAAAAGGAACACCGGGTTTTAGTGCAGGTCGTAAAGAGAATAAATTAGGAATGCGTGCCAGTGAAACTACCGAATTGATATTTGAAAATTGCCGCGTACACAAAAGCCAAATATTGGGAGAAGAAGGGCAGGGCTTTAAGCAAGCTATGAAAGTGCTTGAAGGTGGTCGTATTTCTATAGCATCACTTTCATTAGGTATAGCAAAAGGAGCATACGAAGCATCGCTAAAATATGCTAAGGAACGCCAGCAGTTTGGGCAACCAATAGCTGATTTTCAGGCTATTGGTTTTAAATTGGCAGATATGGCTATGCAAATAGAAGCTGCGGAATTACTTACTATGCAAGCTGCTGATGTGAAAAATAAAGCTGGGGAAGGGCTTAACAAACTATCGGCAATAGCTAAGTATTATGCCTCAGAAGTGGCTGTAAAGGTATCTACTGATGCTGTGCAAATTTTTGGGGGTTATGGGTACACCAAGGATTATCCCGTTGAGAAATTCTACAGAGACAGTAAATTGTGTACTATTGGTGAGGGTACATCAGAAATTCAGAAACTGGTAATATCAAGAGAAGTATTAAAATAAATTTCGTATTGCATTAAGATAAAAGATGTTTTACCTTTGCAATCCTTTTGAAATTATAGCATGATAGTAGTAAACGTAAAAGAGAACGAAAGTTTAGAAAAAGCACTTAGAAAATTTAAAAAGAAATTTGAAAAAACAGGTGTTTTGAAAGAGTTGCGTCGTCGTCAAGCATTTGAGAAACCTTCGGTTACTCGTCGCCATCAAATTATTAAGGCAGCTTACAAGCAACAACAACAAAGTTTAAACGACTAAGCAGTATACCTGCTTATAGGTTTTTATATGAAATTTCTGTATCTTTAAGCACAGGCTTATGGATGCAGAAATTTTGCTTTTTATAGAGTATCTAACGGTAGAAAAAAAGTATTCTACACATACCATCATTGCATACCAAAAAGACCTTCAACAGTTTCAACAATACATTTCAGAAAATTATGGCGATGTTTCGGTATCGTCAATATCGCACAGCCAAATCCGTAGTTGGTTAGCGCAATTATTGGCTGATGATGTTAAAGCAACATCAGTAAATAGAAAAATATCATCGCTAAAAAGCTTTTTTAAACATTTACAGCGTGTGGGAAAGGTGCAAAAAAACCCAATGATAAAAGTTCAGGCACCAAAGAAACCAAAGCAATTACCCGTTTTTGTTGAAAAGGCAAAACTAGATGCACTAACCGGTAAAGTATTGCCCGAAGATGGAGGTGATATTATTGCTTTACGCAACCGATTAGTAATTGAATTGCTTTATGGTACGGGAATGCGGTTAAGCGAGCTGATAAACCTAAAAGAAGACGATATAGACCACCATAATGGTACTGTAAAAGTACTTGGAAAGAGGAATAAAGAACGTATAATACCCATAACCCCTCAGTTGCTGCAACTCATTGATAATTACATGCAAAAGAAGTTGGAAAATTCAGATAAAAATGTATATTTGTTAAGCAACAGGGGCAAAAAAATGTACCCTAAGCTGGTGTATAATATTGTGAATAGTAACCTTACCCTAGTTACAACACTTAAAAAAAGGAGTCCACATGTTTTGCGTCATTCATTCGCTACCCATCTTCTTGAAAACGGCGCCGATTTAAATGCCATAAAAGAACTGTTAGGACATGCAAACCTTGCTGCTACGCAAGTATATACTCACAATACTATAGAACGGCTTAAAGACGTACATAAGAAATCGCACCCTAAATCATAATTGTTCAACTCTAAACCCATAAGAGCTATGCAAATTCTAATTCAATCCATTCACTTCACCGCCGACAGAAAACTAATCAGTTACATTAACAAAAAACTTGACAAGCTTCTAACCTTCTACGATGATATTATCGATGCCAATGTGTACCTAAAAGTTGAAAATGTAACCAATGAAAAAAACAAAACTTTAGAGGTAAAATTAAATGTTCAAAACCAAACACTTTTTTGCGAAGAACGCTGCCAGTCCTTTGAGTGTGCTATTGATTTAGCCGTAGAATCACTTAAAACCCAACTTAAAAAATATAAGGGGAAATTACGCGCTGTAAATTTTTAGAAAAATCTTTTTGCACAAATAATATTTTAACCTACTTTTGCAGTCCTTTGAAAAAGAGCAGAAGCTCATTTTTAGGGGACTGTTCTTTGTTACAAGCCACTTTAGCTCAGCTGGTAGAGCAACTGATTTGTAATCAGTAGGTCACTGGTTCGATTCCGGTAAGTGGCTCAAAATGGGGAGATACCAGAGTGGCCAAATGGGACGGACTGTAAATCCGTTGGGAAACCTACGAAGGTTCGAATCCTTCTCTCCCCACCAAAGTTCTTGGGGTTAGGTAACCTTAACCTGTTTGGAACAAATGCGGGAGTAGCTCAGTTGGTAGAGCGACAGCCTTCCAAGCTGTAGGTCGCGGGTTCGAACCTCGTCTCCCGCTCAAAATGAGTTAACTGCCGTTGTAGCTCAGGGGTAGAGCACTTCCTTGGTAAGGAAGAGGTCGTGAGTTCAATTCTCATCAACGGCTCAAAGAGAAGAAGAACAAGGAAGTAGCAAAGGCAGAGAAAAATAGAAAGAACATAAATTTTAAAATAAACGAATACTTAAACTTACAATAAAATGGCTAAAGAGAATTTTGACCGCTCGAAACCCCACCTAAACATAGGTACAATTGGTCACGTTGACCACGGTAAAACTACACTTACCGCTGCAATTACGAAAGTATTGTCTGATGCTGGTCATTCAGAAGCTCGTTCATTTGAATCAATTGATGCTGCTCCTGAAGAAAAAGAAAGAGGTATCACCATCAATACCGCTCACGTTGAGTACCAAACACAAAATCGTCACTATGCACACGTTGACTGTCCTGGTCACGCGGATTATGTGAAGAACATGGTAACTGGTGCTGCTCAAATGGACGGTGCTATTTTGGTTGTTGCTTCTACAGACGGACCTATGCCTCAAACTCGTGAGCATATCCTTTTAGCACGTCAGGTTGGTGTGCCTCAATTGGTTGTGTTTATGAATAAAGTGGATATGGTAGATGATGCGGAATTATTAGAGTTGGTTGAGATGGAGATTCGTGAGCTATTGAGTTTTTATGAATTTGATGGTGATAATATCCCTGTTATTCAAGGTTCAGCACTAGGTGCTTTGAACGGTGATGGCAAATGGGTACAAACAGTTTTAGATTTAATGCAAGCTGTTGATGATTGGATTCCCGTTCCTCCACGTTTGACTGACCAACCTTTCCTAATGCCTATTGAGGATGTATTCTCAATCACAGGTCGTGGAACAGTTGCTACAGGTAGAATCGAAAGAGGAGTTATCACTTCAGGCGAAGCTGTAGATATTATCGGTATGGGTGCTGAGAAGTTAACTTCAACAGTTACAGGTATCGAGATGTTCCGTAAAATATTAGATAGAGGTGAAGCAGGTGATAATGCAGGTATCCTTTTACGTGGTATCGATAAAACTGATATCCGTCGTGGTATGGTTATTTGTAAGCCCGGTTCTGTAACACCACACACTAAATTTAAAGGTGAGGTGTATATCTTAACTAAAGAAGAAGGTGGACGTCATACTCCATTCTTTAACAACTACAAACCTCAGTTCTACTTCCGTACAACTGACGTAACAGGTGATGTTAACTTACCGGAAGGAACTGAAATGGTTATGCCTGGTGATAACGTTACTATTACTGTAAACCTTATAGCTCCTATTGCAATGGAAAAAGGTCTGCGTTTCGCTATCCGTGAGGGTGGGCGTACTGTAGGTGCTGGACAGGTTACTGAAATTATAGAATAATAAGTAGGTAGAAATACCAAAACGATATAAGAATCAATCCCGAATTTTTTCGGGGTTGATTTTTGTATCTATAAAAACTTGAACAAAAAAGGGGTATAGTTCAATGGTAGAATAGCGGTCTCCAAAACCGTTGATCTGGGTTCGAGTCCTGGTACCCCTGCAAGAACCCTTTATAATATGAATAAGGTAAAAAATTACATATTGGCATCGTATGATGAGTTGATGCATAAAGTAAGCTGGCCTACTTGGGAAGAGTTACAAGAGAGCACAATGTTAGTATTAGTGTCTTCAATACTTTTCTCGGCGGCTGTTGCACTTACTGATTTTGGATTGCAGAAAATATTGAATCTGTTTTACTCAGTATTTAAATAGCAGAGGGGTATTAAGAAATGCGAGATTACAAGTGGTATGTAGTAAGGGCTATTAGTGGCCAGGAAAAAAAGGTTAAAACTTTTATTGAAACCGAATTAGAGCGTGAGGGCTTAAGCGATTTTGTTCCTCAAATCCTAATTCCAATGGAGAAGGTTTACCAAATAAAAAATGGAAAAAAGAATGTTAAAGAACGTAACTTTTTTCCGGGCTATATACTTATAAATGCTGAGCTTAAAGGTGAGGTTACACCTTTGATAAAAGGTATTAACGGTGTAGTTGGTTTTTTAGCTTCTAAAGATGAACCAATTCCTATCCGCCAAAGTGAAGTAGATAGAATATTAGGTAAAGTAGACGAGCAGGCAGAAAGAGGTGAAACTGCTGTTGAACCCTATATGGTAGGAGAGTCTGTTAAAGTTATTGATGGACCTTTTAACGGGTTTAGCGGTACAATAGAAGAAGTTTACGAAGAGAAGAAAAAACTAAAAGTAATGGTGAAGATTTTTGGGCGTAGAACACCATTAGAACTGAATTACGCGCAAGTAGAAAAAGAATAACAAACATAAATACTACAAGTTTTGAACGGGATATGCTTCCACCCCCGATAAAGGAGTAGTAAAATAAATAAAACAATGGCTAAAGAAGTACATGGATTTGTTAAGCTGCAAGTAAGAGGTGGAGCAGCTAATCCGGCACCACCAATAGGACCTGCATTAGGTGCTAAAGGTGTAAATATAATGGAGTTTTGCAAGCAGTTTAATGCTCGTACACAAGATAAAGCAGGTAAAGTATTACCGGTTGTTATTACTGTGTATAGTGATAAGTCTTTCGACTTTATTATTAAAACTCCTCCGGTAGCGTCTCAATTGCTTGAAGCAAGCAAAATTAAAAAAGGGTCTGATGAGTCAAACCGTAAAAAAGTAGGTGCGGTATCATGGGACCAAGTAAAACAAATTGCTGAGGATAAAATGCCAGACCTTAATTGCTTCACAGTAGAATCGGCTATGAAAATGGTAGCAGGTACTGCAAGAAGTATGGGGTTAAACATTAAAGGAGTAGCTCCTTGGGAAAATTAATCAGTAATAGTTGAGATTTTAAAAAATGGCACGATTAACCAAAAACCGTAAAAAACAACTTGAAGCATACGACCCGAAGAAAGTATATACTTTGGAAGAAGCTTCAAAAGTTATAAAAGACTTTTCTTTCACCAAGTTTGATGCATCAGTTGATGTTGATGTACGCTTAGGTGTAGATCCGCGTAAAGCCAACCAAATGGTGCGCGGTATAGCTGTATTACCACATGGTACCGGAAAATCAGTACGTGTATTAGTATTATGCACACCTGATAAAGAAGAAGAAGCTCGTGAGGCCGGTGCCGACTATGTTGGGCTTGATGAATACATAACTAAAATTGAAGGCGGATGGACTGATGTAGATATCATCATTACTATGCCTACAGTTATGGCTAAACTTGGACGCTTAGGTAGAGTACTAGGTCCTCGTAACTTAATGCCCAATCCCAAATCAGGAACTGTTACACTAGAAGTAGGTAAAGCTGTTAAGGATGTAAAAGCCGGTAAAATCGACTTTAAGGTTGATAAAACAGGTATCATCCATGCTTCAGTAGGGAAAGCTTCCTTCTCTCCGGAGCATCTGTATGACAATACAGTAGAGCTAATCCAAACTTTATCAAAACTAAAGCCGGCGTCTGCTAAAGGTACATACTTCAAAAGTATATACCTATCAAGTACGATGAGTCCCGGGATTAATATTGATGTTAAATCAGTACCCGGTATTTAGGTATTAACTAAAAAATCGACAGAAACAGATGAACAAGCAAGAAAAAGAGGCAATAGTTAATGATTTAGCTGAAAAGTTCAATCAATATAAATTCGTTTATGTTACTGACACAGCTAATCTTACTGCTGAAAATGACAATAAGCTAAGGCGCAGTTTACACAAACATGGTTTACGACTACAAGTTGTGAAAAATACCATGATTCGTAAAGCAATGGAAATGTCGGAAAACGATTATGGCGATTTACCTTCAGTATTAGTGGGTGCATCATCATTAATGTTTAGCGATGATCCTAAAGTGCCAGCAGTGGCTATTAAAGAATTCAGAAAAGTTAGTGATAAGCCTGTATTAAAAGGAGCTTACATTGATACTGACATCTTTATTGGCGATGGTGAGTTGACTACACTTACCAAATTGAAAACTAAAAACGAACTTATCGGTGAGGTTATCGGGTTGTTACAATCTCCTGCATCCAATGTTGTTTCAGCATTACAATCAGGCGGTAGCAAGTTGGCCGGTATAGTGAAAACACTACAAGAGCGTGAAAGCGCAGCATAACCAAAATATTTATAACACAATTTTTTAAACAAGAACAATTTTAACAAATCAATACAATGGCAGATTTAAAAGAATTCGCTGAACAATTAGTAAACCTTTCAGTAAAAGAAGTAAATGAGTTAGCTCAAATACTTAAAGATGAATACGGTATAGAGCCAGCAGCAGCTGCAGCTGTTGTTGCTGCTCCCGGTGCAGCCGGTGGCGGTGAAGCCGGTGATGGTGGCGGAGATGCTCAAACTGAGTTTGATGTAATCTTAAAATCAGCAGGTGGTTCTAAACTTAGCGTAGTTAAGTTAGTAAAAGAACTTACCGGTCTTGGCTTGAAAGAAGCTAAAGAAGTGGTAGACGGTGCTCCAAAAGCAATCAAAGAAAAAGTTGCCAAAGATGAGGCAGACGCTTTGAAAGCTAAGTTGGAAGAAGCCGGAGCCGAAGTTGAGATTAAGTAATAATTTCTTTATAACCTTCTTACATAGACCCCGGTTTTACCGTGGGTCTATTTCTCGTTTGTATACACTTTTAACTTCTCTACCTTTTTATATTTAAATTATATTCACTTGGCAACTACAACAAACATCCAGGAAAGAATAAGTTTTGCATCAATACCTCAGGTTATAGATTATCCTGATTTTCTTGATGTACAGCTACAATCCTTTAGAGAGTTTTTTCAATTAGAAACTTCATCAGAGAGTAGAAAAAATGAAGGGTTATTTAAAGTTTTCTATGAAAACTTCCCTATTTCTGATACCCGTAACATATTTGTTTTAGAGTTTCTAGACTATTTCGTTGACCCACCTCGCTACACTATTGCTGAGTGTATTGAAAGAGGTTTAACTTATAGTGTACCCTTAAAAGCAAAACTTCGCTTATCATGTAATGATAAAGAGCACGAAGATTTTCAAACCATAGTACAAGATGTATATTTGGGTAACATACCTTATATGACCCCTAAAGGTACATTTATTATCAATGGTGCTGAAAGGGTAGTAGTTTCTCAGCTACACCGCTCGCCCGGCGTATTCTTCGGGCAATCGTACCATACAAACGGTACAAAACTTTACTCGGCAAGGGTAATACCATTCAAAGGTTCTTGGATGGAATTTGCTACGGATGTAAACAACGTAATGTATGCTTACATCGACCGTAAAAAGAAATTCCCTGTAACTACATTGCTTCGTGCTATCGGGTTTGAAACGGATAAAGATATCCTTAACATTTTCGACTTGGCTGAGGAAGTAAAAGTTAGTAAATCAGGTCTTAAAAAAGTATTAGGTCGCAAACTGGCGGCACGTGTGCTTCGTACATGGGTTGAGGATTTTGTGGATGAGGATACCGGTGAGGTGGTATCTATAGAGCGTAACGAAGTTATTGTTGAGCGTGATGTTGTGCTTGAAGACGAGCACATAGAGCTAATTATTGATGCAGGTGTTAAAACCATTATCTTATCAAAAGAAGATACTACCATCAATGATTTTGCTATTATATACAATACACTGCAAAAAGATACTTCAAACAATGGTAAAGAAGCGGTAGAGCATATTTATCGCCAGTTGAGAAATACTGATCCACCGGATGAAGAAACAGCACGTGGTATTATAGAGCGTTTATTCTTCTCAGATAAGCGTTATGATTTAGGTGAAGTTGGGCGTTACCGTATCAACCGTAAACTTGAAAAAGGTACGGCTATGGATGTACGCGTTCTTACTAAAGAAGATATTATTGCCATTATCAGCTATTTGATTGAGTTAAGTAATTCTCGTGCTGATGTGGATGATATTGACCACTTAAGTAACCGTCGTGTACGAACAGTGGGTGAGCAATTATACTCTCAGTTTGGTGTTGGTTTGGCTCGTATGGCACGTACTATACGTGAACGTATGAACATTCGCGATAACGAGGTATTTACACCAACTGATTTGATTAATGCACGTACATTATCATCGGTAATCAACTCATTCTTTGGTACCAACCAGTTATCTCAATTTATGGATCAAACCAATCCATTGGCAGAGATAACCCATAAACGTCGTATGTCTGCATTAGGACCTGGTGGTTTGTCTCGTGAGCGTGCAGGTTTCGAAGTGCGTGATGTTCATTATACACACTACGGTCGTTTATGTACCATTGAAACTCCTGAGGGGCCTAATATCGGTTTGATTTCTTCACTATGTGTTCATGCAAAAATTAACAGCATGGGCTTTATAGAAACTCCATACCGTAAGGTTATAGATGGAAAGATTGAAGTAGATAAACCCGTTGAATACTTAAGTGCAGAAGAAGAAGACAAAAAGATTATAGCACAAGCCAACTCAACTTTTGATGAGAGTGGTAATTTCAATACAGATGAGGTAAAAGCAAGATTTGAGGGTGATTTCCCTATGGTAAGCCCTGAAAAGCTTGACTATATGGACGTTGCTCCAAACCAGATTGTATCTATTGCTGCATCGTTAATTCCTTTCCTTGAGCATGATGATGCAAACCGTGCCCTAATGGGGTCTAACATGCAGCGTCAGGCAGTACCTTTATTGCGTCCTGAATCTCCTATAGTAGGTACGGGTCTTGAAGGTAAGGTAGCCGTAGACTCTCGCACATTAGTGGTTGCTGAAGGTGATGGCGTTATTGACTATGCTGATGCACTTGAAATACGTGTTAAATACGATTATACTGACGATGAAAACTTGGTTAGCTTCTCGGGTAATATTAAATCATACCCATTAACTAAGTTTTTACGTACCAATCAAAATACAAGTGTAAACCTTAAGCCTATTGTTAAAAAAGGGCAAAGGGTTACCAAAGGACAACCTTTGTGTGAAGGTTATGCAACACAAAAAGGTGAGTTAGCTTTAGGTAGAAACCTGTTAGTGGCATTTATGCCATGGCAAGGGTATAACTTTGAGGATGCGATTGTAATATCAGAAAAAGTGGTACGCGATGATTGGTTTACTTCACTACACGTTACAGAATATGAACTGGAAGTTCGTGATACAAAACGCGGTGAAGAAGAACTAACCAATGATATACCTAACGTAAGTGAAGAAGCTACTAAAAACCTTGATGAAAATGGGTTGATACGTGTGGGTGCCGAAGTAAATGAAGGTGATATACTAATAGGTAAAATTACTCCTAAAGGAGAAACAGAGCCATCACCTGAAGAGAAATTACTTCGTGCCATATTTGGTGATAAAGCGGGTGATGTGAAAGATGCTTCGCTTAAAGCACCTCCATCAACAAAAGGTATAGTAATCAATAAAAAACTGTTTTCAAGGGTTAAGAAAGACAAGACTGCCAAAGGCGATGAAAAAGCCAAAGTAGCAAAACTTGAAGCTGAGCACGAGAAAACAGTAGCGTCAATTAAAAATACTTTAATTGAAAAGCTTATAAGTGTTGTACAAGGTAAAACATCGCAAGGTGTATTAAACGTATACAACGAAGAGCTAATTCCTAAAGGCGTTAAGTTTACGCAAAAGAACCTTAACGAATTAGATTATACTGTAGTTGACGCTGATAACTGGACAACTGATAAAGCTAAGAACGAGTTGATTAAGAAAATCTTGGTTAACTACAGAATAGCTGTAAACGAAGAAATATCAGATTTCCGTCGTAAGCATTTTGCATTAACAGTAGGAGATGAGTTACCTACAGGTATTCTTAAGCTTGCAAAAATATCAGTTGCTATGAAGCGTAAGCTTAAAGTGGGTGATAAAATGGCAGGTCGCCACGGTAACAAAGGTATTGTTGCACGTATAGTACGTGAAGAAGATATGCCTTTCTTGCCTGACGGAACCCCTGTAAACATTGTATTGAATCCATTGGGTGTACCATCTCGTATGAACCTTGGACAGATATACGAAACTGTTTTAGGATGGGCCGGTTTGAAACTAGGGGTGAAATTTGCAACACCAATTTTTGATGGTGCAGCACCTGTTGAAATAGACCAGTATTTAGAAAAAGCTGAGCTTCCTGCAAACGGTCAATCATACTTATACGATGGTTTAACAGGTGAGCGTTTCCACCAACCTACTACTGTAGGGGTTATATATATGCTTAAACTAGGGCATATGGTGGATGATAAAATGCACGCACGTTCTATCGGGCCATACTCATTAATTACACAACAGCCATTAGGTGGTAAAGCACAATTTGGTGGTCAGCGTTTTGGTGAGATGGAGGTATGGGCGTTAGAGGCATTTGGAGCTTCAAACATCCTGCAAGAGATACTCACGGTTAAGTCTGACGATATTTTAGGTAGAGCTAAAACCTACGAAAGTATTGTTAAAGGTGATAACCTGCCTCAACCGGGTATTCCTGAATCATTCAATGTATTAATGCATGAGCTGAGAGGACTAGGTTTAGAAATAACCTTAGAGTAATTTATTTAATTAAGTAGTTCACTTTTGAAAATTTTGACAGCATGTCATCAAAAAAAGATATAAAATTAAAAGGTAATTTCACTCAAATACGTATTGGTTTAGCTTCTCCTGAGGTTATCCTTCAACGTTCGTTTGGCGAGGTTACAAAGCCGGAAACTATTAACTACCGTTCATACAAACCTGAAATGGGTGGACTGTTTTGTGAAAGAATTTTCGGCCCTGTTAAAGATTTTGAATGCCATTGTGGTAAATACAAGCGTATCCGTTATAAGGGTATTGTTTGCGACCGTTGTGGTGTTGAAGTAACAGAGAAAAAAGTACGTCGCGAGCGTATGGGGCATATCCAATTGGTAGTTCCAGTAGCTCATATATGGTACTTCCGTTCGCTACCTAATAAAATAGGTTATCTATTAGGCTTACCTACAAAGAAGCTTGATATGATTATCTATTATGAGCGTTATGTAGTGATACAACCCGGTATTAAATCAGAAGATGGAGTACAGTATTTAGATTTCTTAACAGAAGAAGAATACTTAGACATTTTAGATTCTCTACCGAAAGAAAACCAATATCTTGAAGATACGGACCCTAATAAGTTTATAGCGAAAATGGGTGCTGAGGGTCTTTGGGATTTACTTTCTCGCACAAATTTAGACGAGCTTTCATACAACTTGCGTCACCAGGCTGCGAACGAAACTTCGCAACAACGTAAGCAAGAAGCGTTAAAACGTTTGAAAGTGATAGAAAGCTTCCGTAGTGCTAATGAAGCAATTGAAAATCGTCCTGAATGGATGATTATGAAAATCTTGCCTGTAATTCCACCGGAATTACGCCCGTTAGTACCTTTGGAAGGTGGGCGTTTTGCAACTTCTGACTTGAATGATTTATATCGTCGTGTAATTATCCGTAACAACCGTTTGAAGCGTTTGATAGAGATTAAAGCACCCGAAGTAATCTTACGTAATGAGAAACGTATGTTGCAAGAGGCTGTGGATTCACTATTGGATAATACCCGTAGAGCAAACGCAGTAAAATCTGATGGTAACCGTCCGTTGAAATCTTTAAGTGATATGCTTAAAGGTAAACAAGGTCGTTTCCGTCAAAACCTTTTAGGTAAGCGTGTGGATTATTCAGGTCGTTCGGTAATTGTTGTAGGACCTAAATTAAACATGCACGAGTGCGGTATACCTAAAGGTATGGCTGCCGAGCTGTTTAAGCCTTTCATTATCCGTAAGCTTATAGAAAGAGGTATAGTTAAAACCGTTAAATCTGCTAAGAAAATTGTAGACAGAAAAGAGGCGGTAATATGGGAGATTTTAGAAAACATACTAAAAGCACATCCTATATTGCTAAACCGTGCTCCTACACTGCATAGATTAGGTATACAGGCTTTCCAACCTAAATTGGTAGAGGGTAAAGCAATTCGTCTTCACCCGCTTGTGTGTACAGGTTTTAACGCCGACTTTGACGGTGACCAAATGGCTGTGCACGTTCCATTAGGAAACGCAGCAATTTTAGAGGCACAGATTTTAATGTTAGCTCCTCACAATATCTTAAACCCTGCCAATGGTGCTCCTATAGCAGTACCATCTCAGGATATGGTATTGGGGCTTTACTATATAACTAAACTTCGTAAAAACACACCTGAGTTTGAAGTAAAAGGTGAGGGAATTACTTTTTACGGTGCTGAAGAAGCTATCATAGCTCATAATGAAGGGCGTGTAGATTTACATGCTGTTGTTAAGTGTTTAGTAACCGTAAAAGAAGATGGTGAGTTAAAACAAAAAATAGTTGAAACTAGCGTTGGGCGTATCATCTTCAACCAGTTTGTACCCGAAGGTTTTGGTTATGTAAATACATTATTAACCAAAAAATCTTTAAGAGACCTTATTGGTGATATGATTAGAGAGTTTGGTGTACAAAAAACAGCTAAATTCTTAGATGATATTAAAAACCTTGGTTTCCACTATGCATTTAAAGGTGGTTTATCATTTAACCTGGCATACGTAAACATTCCTGAAGAGAAACAAAAACTTATCGATTCTGCTAAAGAAGAAGTAGATGAGATATGGAATAACTACAATATGGGTTTCATTACCAATAACGAGCGTTACAACCAGGTTATTGATATATGGACACGTATCAACTCTCGTATTGCCGATAGTTTATTAAAGAAACTATCTAGTGATGAACAAGGCTTTAACCCTATATACATGATGCTTGATTCAGGCGCAAGGGGTTCAAAAGAGCAAATTCGTCAGTTAGGGGGTATGAGGGGATTGATGGCGAAGCCACAGAAAAACGTAGGTGGTGGAACCGGTGAGATTATCGAAAACCCTATTATATCAAACTTTAAAGAAGGTCTTTCGGTATTAGAGTATTTTATTTCTACTCACGGTGCGCGTAAAGGTTTGGCGGATACGGCACTTAAAACTGCAGATGCGGGTTACCTAACTCGTCGTTTGCACGATGTTGCCCAAGACGTTATTATAAAAGAAGTTGATTGTGGTACACTTAGAGGTATTCCAACATCAGCATTAAAAGATAATGAGGATGTTGTAGAAAGCTTATACGAGCGTATTTTAGGTCGTACATGTTTGTATGATGTGGTTGACCCTGCTACTAAAGAATTGATTTGCGAAGCAGGTACTGAATTAGATGAGGTGCTTTCTAAGAAAATTGAAGATGCGGGTGTTGAAACTGTAGAAATTCGTTCAGTGTTAACCTGTGAAGCTAAAAACGGTGTGTGTAGTAAATGTTACGGACGTAACCTTTCAACCGGTAGAATGGTACAAAAAGGCGAATCTGTAGGGGTAATTGCAGCACAGTCTATTGGTGAGCCGGGTACACAGCTTACACTACGTACCTTCCACGTGGGTGGTGCTGCATCAGGTGTAGCTACGGATTCACAATTGGTAGCTAAGTTTAGTGGTATTATCAGGTTTGAAGATATCAGAACTGTTAAGCGTACCCAAGATGATGGTGAAGAAGTGGATGTGGTTGTAGGACGTTCTGGTGAGGTGAAAATAGTTGATGAGAAAGGAAGCAATACAATTATTGCCAACCACGTACCTTATGGTTCTATTATTAATGTTAAAGACGGACAGAAAATAGAAAAAGGCAATATTATTTGTACTTGGGACCCTTTTAATGCTGTTATCTTAACTGAGCAAGCGGGTAAAATTGTTTTTGAAAATATTATTGAAAATGTAACCTACCGTGAAGAAAGCGATGAGCAAACAGGTCACAAAGAAAAGGTTACTATAGATAGTAAAGACAAAACCAAGATACCATCTATAAAAATAGTTGATAAAAAAGGTGAGTTAATTAAGGAATACAATATTCCTGTGGGTGCACATATTGTTATTGATGATAATGAGAAAGTTGCTGCAGGTACTATTCTTGTGAAAATTCCTCGTGTAACTTCACGTAACCGAGATATTACGGGTGGCTTACCACGTGTAACGGAGTTATTTGAAGCACGTAACCCATCAAACCCTGCTGTTGTTACTGAGATTGATGGTATAGTTTCATACGGAGGTATTAAGCGTGGTAACCGAGAGGTGTTGGTAGAGTCTAAAGACGGTGAAATACGCAAATACATGGTATCATTATCGAAACACATATTAGTTCAGGATAATGACTTTGTAAAAGCAGGTAGCCCGCTTAGTGATGGTGCAATTACCCCGCAAGATATATTACGTATACAAGGGCCAAGTGCTGTACAACGTTATATAGTAAACGGTATCCAAGAAGTATACCGCCTGCAAGGGGTAAAAATCAACGATAAGCATATTGAGGTAATTGTACGTCAAATGATGCAGAAAGTTGAAATCACCGACCCGGGCGATACTCGTTTCTTAGAAGGTGAAGCTGTAACAAGATTGAACTTCTTAGAAGAAAACGATTGGATATATGACAAGCAAGTGATTACTGATGCTGGTGATTCTAATAACCTTAAAGTAGGACAAATTGTAACTATGCGTAAGCTTAGAGATGAAAACTCTATGCTAAAACGTAAAGACTTAGCTCGCGTAGAAGCAAAACCTGCTGTAGCGGCTACAGCCCGTCCTGTGGTTATGGGTATCACAAAATCATCGTTAGGAACGCAAAGCTGGATGAGTGCTGCCTCTTTCCAAGAAACTACCAAAGTATTGAATGAAGCTTCAATAAGCGGAAAAGTAGATACATTGGCAGGCTTGAAAGAAAATGTAATTGTAGGACACTTGATACCCGCAGGTACAGGTTTACGTGAATACGAAAAACTGATTGTAGGTTCTCAGGAAGAATACGATATGTTGATGGCAACTAAAGACGATGAATAATTAACTAAAGCATAAAGCTTTAAAACTATACAAAACCCACAAGTTAACCCTTGTGGGTTTTTTGTTGGCAGATAACGATGCCTTATAAAGCTTTATACATACGTTTGATTAGATTTGTATAGATTAATATATTACTGTTATGAGTGAAGATAATACACAACAAATAGATATAGAATTGAATGAAGATGTAGCCGATGGGGTCTACTCTAATCTGGCTATTATAACCCATTCACAGTCAGAATTTATACTTGATTTTGTGCGAATGATGCCGGGTATACCCAAAGCCAAAGTAAAATCGAGGGTAATTTTAACTCCCTCGCATGCAAAGCGCTTATTAATGGCACTAAAAGACAACTTAGATAAGTTTGAAGATAATTTTGGTGAAGTAAACACGGATGAAAACTTTCCGTCATTTCCACCGGGTTTTAGTGGGCCTGTTGGTCAAGCATAATTCTTAAATCAAGAACTCTGAAATCATAAATAGAAATAGCGTGAGTAAAGAGAAGAAGCCTCTAATACTAATAACTAACGACGACGGAATATCAGCCCCGGGTATCCGTTTTTTAATAGAATGCATGAAGCCATTGGGCGAAGTGGTGGTAGTAGCTCCTGCAGGTCCACAATCTGGTATGGGGCATGCCATTACCATATCAAAGCCTTTGCGTTTAGACCCTGTGGACTTATATCCTGATATTAAAGGAGCATATCAATCATCAGGCACACCTGTCGACTGTGTGAAGTTGGCTGTAGATATTATACTGAACCGTAAGCCCGACTTATTGGTTTCAGGGGTAAATCACGGTTCCAATGCATCCATCAATGTTATCTATTCAGGTACCATGTCAGCTGCGGTTGAGGGGGGGATAGAAGGTATTCCATCCATAGGGTTTTCGTTGTGCGATTATAGCTATAATGCCAATTTTAAGCCCACCAAAAAGTATGTGCAATCTATTGCCAAAAATGTATTGCAAAATGGTTTGCCAAGCGGTACACTGCTAAATGTAAACTTCCCCAAGGTTAATAAAGAAGAAGATATAAAAGGAGTGAAGATATGCCGCCAATGCGATACTAAGTGGAGGGAAAATTTTGATGAACGTCAAGATCCCGGTGGGAGGAAATATTATTGGCTCACAGGAAAATTATTAGTGAATGACAAAGGCGAGGATACTGATGAATGGGCTTTGTCTCATAACTATGTATCGGTAGTGCCGGTACAGTTTGATTTAACGGCACACCACGCCATTGCAGTCTTAAATAAATGGGAATTTTAATAGCGAATTATAAGCTAAAATTATTGAGTGTATAATTTATACTACTGCATTTTGATTTAAGGGTGGAAATGTGCTCAACCTAATTCTTGCAAAAAAAATAAGACATATACCTTGCAACCAGAAATAATTAAAATAGTTGCGTATGTTGTTTATGATTATTCCAAGTATTGCCGATATGGCTTTAGCTTCAATTGTTAGCTTAGGAATAGTAGTAATGTTTTTCGATATTGCTGCCTCTAGAAAACAAAAAATAGCTTAAGTTTTTTAACGACAATCAAATCACGAGAGAGCCATTAGTTAAATCGGCGAGATTTAGTTAATGGCTTTTTAGTTGTAGATAAGACTAACTATGGCAAGTAGTGTAGTACTACAGGTTATTAGTAGTCCTTCACCAATTCAACCAATTTGTTTTTCACCTCTTCACTTACAGGTGCCAAAGGCATGCGTACAGTGCTGCCACAAATGCTCATGTGCTCTAAAATAGCTTTTATACCCCCCGGACTGCCATCAGCAAAAATGGTAGTACTAATATCTAAAATACGATAGTGAAGTTTTCGGGCAGCCACAAAATCACCTTTTAGGCAAAGGCAAACCATATCGCTAAAATCTTTAGGGTAAGCATGTGCTACTACTGAAATTACCCCATCCATACCTAAACTCATAAAAGGGTAGGTAAGGGCATCTTCACCACTAATTACCAAAAAGCCTTCGGGCTTGTTTTTGATAATTTCCATGCACTGCTCCATATTACCACTGGCTTCTTTCATCCCGATAATATTATCGTGTTTAGCCAAGTGTAAGGTAGTAGCAGCTGTCATATTACTACCTGTTCGACCGGGTACATTATATAAAATAATAGGGCGGGGACTAGCATTAGCAATAGCAGTATAATGGTTAATAATGCCTTGCTGGTTCGGTTTATTATAGTAAGGAGATACCGACAATACCGCATCAATACCTTCAAAATTAAAATCTTGTATAGTAGCAATAATCTCTTGGGTATTATTTCCACCGATACCCATTACCAAAGGCACACGATTATTATTTACACGTTTAATGGTATCAACCACTAACTGCTTCTCATCTTTACTTTGGGTAGCAGTTTCGCCTGTTGTGCCTAGCATCACAATATATTCAACACCACCGCTTATTATATGCTCCGTAACTTTTTCTAACCCCTCAACATCTACTTCACCATTGGTTTTAAAAGGGGTAACAATGGCTACACCTGTACCTTTAAATTTTTCCATAACTCAAATCTTTTCGGGCTACAAAATTCAGCCTATTTTTTGTAAATAGTGTAATAGTTGCTCTATAAAATCGCTCTCGTTGGAGGTAATCATAAAATCATAAGCTTCTTCAAACTGAGTATTTGATGTAGTGATTTTACATCTTGCCTGACTCTTAGCTGCTAGTAGGCTTATTAGTAGAGTTTCCGTATCCAGGTTAATCAGGTAATCGTATTCTTTCTCTGTAAAAATATCAATATGAGAATGTGTAGGCACTCCCAGCCAGTTTAAGTGGCTGCGGTTGAAATATTCATACCCATAACGGATATGTAAGTTTTCTTGAAACTTCTTGGCATTTACAAAGCCGAAGCTTTGCACATCTTTGTGTTGGCTTTGTAACACTTCTACTAATTTGTGTGCCAACTGCTTCATTTTTTTGCTATCGGCATGATACAATATTCCAAAGGTTTTAGCATGCGTAAAAGAAATAAATGCTTTGTTCTTTCTTTTCTTTTTTAGCTCTTGCTGGTAGTAATATTTTCGTATTTCTTTTTTAATTCCCAAATCAGTACTCCTCTAGTCAATCATATTCATAAAATCAGCTTCACTAATAATAGTAATACCTAAATCAGTAGCTTTCTTCAATTTCTCAGGTCCCATTTTGTCTCCGGCTACCAGAAAGTCTAGCTTTTTAGAAACACCGCTAACGTTTCTGCCTCCATTGTTTTCTATCAGTTTTTTCAAATCGTCGCGACTAACACTAAACACTCCCGAGACCAAAAAGCTTTTACCTTCCAGTTTATCACTCTTTTCAACTCCTTCTTCCTCTTCTACCTCAAAATTCAAGCCTGCTTCTTTCATTTTCTGTATAGTAGCTCGGTTTTCTTCATTCTCGAAGAAACGAACTACATGTTCGGCAATTTTGCCACCTATCTCGTAAATGTTAGAAATTTCTTCTTCGCTTGCTTCAGCTAACTTATCAATAGAGCCGAAATGCTTTGCAAGTTTTTTAGCCACAGTTTCACCCACCATGCGAATGCCCAAGCCAAACAATACGCGCTCAAAAGGGATGGCTTTGCTGGCTTCAACGCCTTTTAAAATATTCTGTACCGATTTTTCTTGCAGCGAGCGTTTTTTCTTTTCACCGTCGGTTTCATCACCCACTTCAAACTCTAAACCATGTAATTGGTCATAAGTAAGGTAGTATAAGTCAGCATAGGTTTTGATTAATCCTTTATCGTGTAAACCGTTTATAGTTTCTGCTCCAATACTGCCAATATCCATAGCCTTACGGCTAATAAAATGTTCTATTTTTCCTTTTAGTTGAGGCTTACACCCATTTTCATTGGGGCAATAATGTACTGCTTCTCCCTCGCGACGAATTAATTCGGTATTGCAAACCGGACAATGAGTAGCATATACAATTTTTTCAGCATTGGGAAGACGTTTATCAATTGCTACTCCTGTTACCTTGGGGATAATCTCACCCCCTTTCTCTACAAATACAGTATCGTTTAGGTGGAGGTCTAAGCGTTCAATTTCATCAGCATTATATAAACTGGCACGTTTCACCGTTGTACCCGCCAGTTGAACAGGAGTGAGGTTAGCAACAGGGGTAATTGCACCCGTGCGCCCCACTTGGTAAGTAACTTTTTCTAAAGTGGTAACAGCAGCTTCTGCCTTATACTTGAAGGATATTGCCCAACGGGGTATTTTGGCGGTAAAACCCAAATCTTGCTGTTGAAGCAAGTCGTTTACTTTTAAGACTATACCATCAATCTCATAACTGAGGTTAGGGCGTTCTTGCTCGTATTTTTTTATAAAAGTATACACCTCATCTAAGTTGTTACAAAGTTGGTAGTGGTCGCTGACTTTAAAGCCCCATTCTTCTGCTTTTTTTAAACTTTCAAAATGGGTATCCGCAATTGGTTCATCGGTATAGATGGAATACAAGAAGGCATCTAAGGGGCGTTTTGCTACCTCACTACTATCTTGCATTTTTATAGTACCCGATGCAAAGTTGCGTGGATTTTTATACTGCTTTTCTTTTATTTCTTCATCCGTTAAGCCCTTTTCACGTAGCTCGGCAGCCAGTTTTTCGTTGAGTTTGTCAAAGGTTTTGCGGTGCATAAATATTTCACCTCGTATCTCAAACTCATCAGGGTAATCACCTGCTTTCAGTTTGTGGGGAATGCTTTTAATGGTTTTAACGTTAGTAGTAACATCATCTCCTTGCACACCATCGCCACGGGTAACAGCCCTCACTAACTCACCGTTTTTGTATAAAAGACTAATAGCTAATCCGTCAAACTTTAACTCGCATACGTATTTAAAGTTATCTCCAATAGCCTTTCTTACTCTTCCGTCAAAATCTTGTAATTCGTCCTCACTATACGTATTGCCTAAGCTCATCATACGGTATTTGTGCTTTACCGTTTCAAACTCTTTGGTAATATCTCCCCCTACTTTTTGGGTAGGAGAGTTGGGGTCTGCAAACTGAGGGAAATCGGCTTCCAGTTGCTCCAGTTCCTTTATTAAAAAATCGAATTCAGAATCGCTAATAGAGGGCTGCGAAAGCACATAGTATTTGTAGTTGTGCTCGCTAAGTTCTTTGGTAAGTTGGGCGATACGTTTTTGGGCTAATTCGGGTGTCATAGTTAGTGGAGTGCAATTTAAGGTTTCTGCACATCAATCCTTAAACAGCTTATCTACTTCTTTAATCACAGTACCTACCTTAATGGTATTAATATTTCCCCTTCCCACCCAGTCGTGCGGCGGGTTAGTAACTGATAGCGGGTATAATGCAATGATATTTATATGACTATTAGGGTAGGGAAAAAACCTACCGTAACTATTCCCATTTAGCAAGGCAATGGTTTTTTTATCTAATGCGGCTGCGTAATGCGCAGCACTGGTATCATTGCTCACAATCATTTGACAGTGATTGATTACAGTTGCCAGTTGTACTAAGTTAGTTTTACCTGTAAAATCTATAACCGCTTCTTGCTGAGAGGTTTTTTGCATTAACTCTTTTGCAAAAATTGTGTCTCCTTTCGAGCCACAGATAACTAATGGAAGTTTATATATAGTAAAAATATAATCTGCTATTTGGGCAAAATATGCGGTGCTCCAACGTTTGCGTTTGGCAGCTGCGCCAGGGAATAAGACTACAAAGTTTTGTGGTAACCCTTCAATTATGGGTAACTTGTCTTTTGGTATTTCAGGTTTTTCAAGAGCTATTTTTTGTTGGGTAAGCTCCTCAACAAATTCCTTATTCAAGTCAAACTCATGCAAACCTTCGGGAATAGTTAACGTATTCGTAAAAGGAGTATCACAATAATTACGCAACCATTGGCGGGTCTCTTTATCACTCCTTTGCCAACACCATTTTTCTTGGGCTGGAATAAGTTGTGCTATTACTCCATCAATAAAAGTACTACGCGAATAGGAGGGGGCTAAAATCAATTCAGGATTTTTGTAGACTAATCGTTCTAAAAAAGAATGGGCATAGTTATCGTCTTTTAAAAACTTGCCTTTGTCTAACCATATAAATTCATTTACAACATCACTATCCCAACTTTCTGCAATAGGTTTCCAAAGTTGATGACCTAACAGAGTAATTTTATAATCAGGATAAGCTTTTCTAATTGCTTCTAAAATGTTTCTAAAAAGAATATAGTCGCCAATATCATCCGTACGGATAATAAGAATTTCTTTATCAAAGCTGTTAGTAGTTTGTTTTATGCTATCTACAAAGGCTAACCGCTGCTTCAAAAAACGTTCTTCCTTCCATCGGTTACGAGGGTTTTTGTAAAGGATTTTCCAAAGTTTAGAAAAGAATACAGTAACAGCCATTTAGTGCATTAAAGTGGCGAAGATAATAGCTTAATAGTACTACCTTCGCATTGGCTACATGGAAATACAGGAAAACGCTACACTGCAACCCTTTAATACCTTTGGTATCGAAGCCACTACCCGATACCTTATATCCATCCGTTCACTTTCCGACTTACAAGAAGTACTTCAACACGAAACCCTATCAAAACTACCCCGATTAATATTGGGTGGAGGTAGTAATGTATTGTTTACTAAAGATTGGGAAGGAGTTACCTTATTAAATGAGCTAAAAGGAATAGAGGTAATTAGTGAGAACGATGATGAAGTTTTTATTAAGGCAGCATCGGGCGAAAACTGGCATGAGTTGGTAATGTATTGTGTAGAGCGAGGATTTGGAGGTATTGAAAATTTATCACTAATCCCCGGTACGGTGGGGGCAGCCCCTATGCAAAATATTGGTGCCTACGGGGTAGAGATTAAGAATGTATTAGAAACCGTTGACTTTTTTGATTTTGAAAGTAATACCGTAAAAAACTTTAATAATAATCAGTGTGAGTTTGGTTATCGTGAAAGTATTTTTAAACGGGAACTGAAAAATAAGGTGTTTATTTTGGGAATTACCCTAAAACTAAGCAAGAAGCCTGAGTTTAATACCAGTTACGGGGCAATACTGCAAACCCTTAAAGAGAATAGAATAGAGGAATTGAGCATCAAAGCTATTAGTGATGCGGTCATCCAAATACGGGAAAGTAAGCTGCCTAACCCTAAAGAGTTGGGTAATGCCGGTAGTTTTTTCAAAAACCCTGAAGTATTGACTGAAAAATACAATGAGCTAAAAGAACAATACCCAGGTATGCCGGGTTATTTGGTTAATAGTACACATACAAAAATACCCGCAGGTTGGCTAATAGAACACTTAGGTTGGAAAGGAAAAATAGTGGGGCAAACGGGTAACCATAAAAAACAAGCATTGGTATTGGTGAACTATGGAAATGCAAAAGGTGGGGAAATATACCAACATGCACAAAATGTAATTCAATCAGTAAAAGAAAACTTTGACATACAGTTAGTTCCCGAAGTGAACGTTATATAATTATGAGTAACAAAAACAAAAAGAAGTCTGGAATCGTATATAGTACAAACCCCGACTATGAATATCAGGACGAGGAGCAATTTGATGAAGAAACTTTGCCTCCCCAACAACAGCGGTTGAGGGTAATGTTGGATAAGAAAAATAGAGGAGGAAAGGCAGTTACACTGGTTACAGGCTTTGTTGGGAATGATGATGACCTAAGTGATTTAGGCAAAAAGCTGAAGGGATTATGTGGTAGCGGGGGAAGTGTGAAAGACGGTGAAGTATTAATACAAGGCGACCATAGGGATAAGGTGTTAAAATGGTTATTGGATAAAGGATATAGCCAAAGCAAAAAAGCAGGTTGATTTGTTATTAATATGCAAATATATTGAGTGATAATTCGATTGATTTCTCATCCTTGCTAAGGATGTTGGAAGTATAATGAGGGAGAAAGGATAGGTTAGGAAAGGCAAAAAATAAAGGTAGGTTTATGCATAAAGATGAAGTTTTAGAAATTATTAAAAAACGCAGAAGCGTTTACCCTCGCCAATATACAGGTGAGAAAATAGAAGACAGCGTAGTGAAAGAAATGCTGGAGGCAGCTAACTGGGCACCCACCCATAAATATACAGAGCCTTGGCGTTTTAAAGTGTTTAGCGGTGAAAGTTTAGAAAAACTGGTGGCTTACCAAAAACAGTTGTATGTAGATACTACTTTGCCTACAGAGATAAAAGAAACCAAACTAAAAGTATTTGATGAGGTTCCTTCTCAAGCTAGTCATATTATAGCCGTAATATTGGAACGCAACCCCATTATACCTGAAATGGAAGAAATAGCCAGTGTGGCAATGGCTGTACAAAACCTTTGGCTTACTACTATAGCTTATGGCTATGGTGGGTATTGGAGTACAGGGGGAGGTACTTTTAATACTAAAATGCACCGTTGGTTAGAACTGAATGAGGAAACTCAAACTTTAATGGGTTTTTTCTATATGGGGGTTCCAAGCGAACCGTTACCAAAAGGTACTCGGCGTTCTTCTATTGAAGACAAGGTAGAGTGGATGTAGTTTATTTATGATTTACTGGTTTTGAGCTTTACCGTCATTGCGAACATAGTGAAGCAATCTGTAATACTAAAAGCCAAAAGCTAAGGGTAAGCATCAAGCTACTTCTAAAATGGTTTCAGTTTTATCTCTAAAGGTATAGGTTTCTTTAGGCTTCTTATTTAGCATAGCTTGTGCTACAGGAGCATCGTGAGAAAGTGCATACCATGTCTCACCATTTAAATTTAATTTTCCTGCACCCACTGCAATAAAGAAATTGCCTGTAGTAGTTTTTACCATGCTACCCAAAGCAACAAATTCAGTAACATTTTCAGGGTTTATTTTCACAAGAGTATCTTTCTCGTTTAAGGCAGCATTTAACTGTTTTGCGCTTAACTCACGAGCATTTTGGCTCATTGCTCTACCTGTTTCGTATTTATCTCCTGCAGTATTTTTCTCTTCAGTATTCGCACTTTGCTGCGCATCGTCCATTGCTGTTTTGGCTATTTCAATTCTTTTCTCCAAAGACCTCAAACATAGTTGGTGTAGTTGTTTTTTAATTTCTGCGTCAATCATCAATTATTTTTATCTTTTTAGTCATCCAAACATTACTCTTATCATCTAACCAAGCAATCTTATAAGTTCCACTACCGGCTATTTTTATACTTTGTTTGCCCATTAAAAAATCATAAGAAGGACCACAAGCTTTTTGAGGTCCAAAAAATGAAGAGTTAAATGTCCATTTCAGGTTATTTTTTTGCAAAACAATATACATTATAATTGGTTTGCAATCACCGTTAGTATAAAACCGGGATTTAGTTTCTGCAAATTCAAATGTAATCAGTTCATTTTTCTTGTAAATGCTCTTACTAGATATAACTTTATTTTTTTCATTTTGACTGTAGTTAAATGTTGGGTTTAATTCAGAAAAACTTGCTAACTCAAACTCACTAATTTTGTTATCATCAATATTACTCCAGTCATTCAGAGAAATTCTATCAATTATAAGAAAACAACCATTTCTAAATATAATTTCATCTCTATTACCAGAATGAAATGAGTTATTTTTAACAAGTAGCTTCATTAATTTATTACTAATTTTATTAGTAATATCTATGTATAAGTAGTTAATACTTTTTTCTTGGGCTTTAGTATTAGTAAAAATATTAATAACCAAAGTGTTATTGTTTCCTTTGTTACTGTGTATACTAAGTTCAGTACCTGAATAGTCTTGTATTTTAATCTTGTATTTAGAAGAGCTGTCAAACTTTATTGTTTTGGTTTCATTTGTTAAAAGAAAGCTATACAGTAATGAATCTGTTTGAGAAAAGGCTGAATGAGCAAATACTAAAAGTAGTAATGATATAATGATGTTTTTCATTGTTTTTTATTCTGTACATCATTTAGGGTAATAAGTTCAGCTACCTAAAACTCAAAACCTCTAAGCCCAATATTTAGTCGCATGCCTATCATAAGCATGTTGCCGGTAGTATTTAGGGCTTCTATATCACTATTGATAGTACGGTAAATATATCTGATGTCAAAAAATAAGTTGTGTGTAGGCATATAGGTAGCCGTAAACTCTCCCCATAATAGAGTGTTATTGGCACCTTGCCCAATACTGTTTCCGTTTTCACTTACGCGGGTAAAGTAATTCTTGCTAATATCTCCGCCATAGTTTAGTCCTGCTGTATCAATACCATAATTAGCATAAATGGCCTTAGCAATTATATTTAGTCGCTTCAACGGTTGGTAACGTATAATACTTATCAGCTCATTAAAATTAGCACCCAATGGGTGTGCTAAAGGGGTATTTAAGTTAGTATAGGTTTGTGCAGGGTTAAAGTGTTGGTAAGTGTAAGGGCGAACGCTATTTGCCTCTAACTGAATATCCAAATTAGGGATGGTGAATGCATTGATATATTTCATTCCTCCTTGCAAACCAAATTTGTTAAGGTAAGACCCTAAATTGCTTCTTAGTTGTGCTATATGAAACTCATCAAAAATTACTTGCCCGTAAAGGCTTAGACTGTTGGCAGGGTTATACTTTACATCAAAACCCAATAAAGCATTATCACTACTTACTCCACCGGTGGATTGCTCAATAGCCCTATAAAAAATTATAGGGTTAAGATAGCTGTAATTAAACCTTCCATTTCCTGTAGCACTATCGCCACGGCTAAATATGATGCTTTCAAAAATCCCTACGTTAATACGTTTTCCAAGATTTACACTTAGGTGATGAAATGCCATGTACTTACCTCGTCTATCCCTTTGTGCTCTATCTGGGTTAAACGCATTCAGCTCCATAAACAAATTGGTGTAGTTGATTCGCCAAACATTGGTTTTAATTTTTAGAAATAGGTTTTCTTTTGAAAAATCACTTAACACCAGTGAACGATGGCCATTACCAATAAAATTTCTATCGTGCCCAAACTGAAAATTAATAAGTTTGGCTACGTCAAATGTGATATACCCTCTAGCTTCAAAAAAGTCAAATGCATTGGTATCGGTTTTAAAAGGCTTGGTAAGTCCCGCACCGGGGAAAACTCCGGCTTCTCGGGTTCTATTGGCAAGATATAGCGGAGCATTTATTTGGTTTTCAGTAAGGTAGGTGTAGAAACCCACTTTGCGCCCAATTTGTCCGCGCATTTCAGCTCCGCGGGTATTTTGCCAAATGGTTCGGGTTTCGCCATCCACCTGCTCTGTACCAGCAGTAAAGTTTAATACAGGGTTTACCTGCACACTAAACTCATACGATTTGTAAGCGTATAGGGCTGCCTTATAGCGATAAAAGTAACGTAAGAGTGTATCGCCTCTAACTTCAGGGTTTTCTTGAATATCAGGGTTATCTGCTAATAAATATTGCAGGTTAAATATATCTCTCTTAGAATAACGACTGTTACTGTCATTCAATAGCTTTTCTGCCATGGAACCAATTTCGTAGCGCTGCAAAGGTTTAGCAATAGAATGGATGCCTCCGTATAAGAAGTATTTACGGTTGAGGTCTCCGTTTTGGATTAAATACCTATCTACCAAATGATTGTACTCTCTGTTATTGCTTCGCACAAAAGAAGATTGTGCAAACCCACTCAAACTAACTATTATGGCTAAAACTACTACTATATAGCGCATTGCTGCGAAGATAGGGGATTTTTTGTGTTGTGATGTTGGATATTACCTACTACAATTTAGTTAGTCATATGGGAAAGCCTTAGTGAGATAGTGTTTGGGATTACCTAATATGTCTTCGGCTCTTGAAATTATGTCTCTTGGGTCACCAAAAAAATTATCATTATAAATGTTTTTTAAAGTAGAAAAATCTCCTTTTGAAATAACAAGTACACTCCTTGCAAGTTGATGTGCTGATACATTTAGCAAAGTATCCCAGAGAGATTCAATTAGCTCAATTACTTTGGACTGAATATTCTTTTCAGGGAAAAGTCTCATAATTTCAGTGTAAATATCCTCAGGAATATCATTTTTCATCACTTTATTCTTCTTTGTTATCTCTTGTCTCTTTTATGTCGGGGCTTGCAATCAATTTGGCAAAGTAGTTAGAGCAACCATGTTTTTTCCGTACCCATTCAGCAAATACAATACCTGTTATTCCACCACCAATCAAAATAATAATTGAAACACTTTTATTACTACTATAAATTAATGCTGATGCGACGATACTAACAACCATAGGTGAAGCAAATGCCATTAGCCAGAAACACATTTCAACAAAAAACTCAAAAACTTTAAGCATAGATTATTTAATGTCAACTTTATTCCTGTCTTCGTTTTCGGTGTCGTCTTTTTTCATTCTTATATCAGGACTTTTATTCAGCTTAGTAAAGTAATTAGCACACCCATATTTGCGGCGAATATGCTCGGCATAAATAATTCCTGCAACAGCTCCTAAAAAAAGTAATGAAATGGCAGAGCTTAAAAAACGTTCACCTGAAAGAAAAACTACGCCTGCACCTACTCCAAACAATAAGAAAGGAGTAACAAAAGCTCTTATCCAAAAAACTACTTCAATCCAAAATTCTTTCTTTTTAGACATAACCTTTTTAGTAATTCAAAATTATGGCAAATTATTTGTTTAATCTTTTAAAGCTGTATTCATCTAAAAACAGCAACATTTTACCTTAGCTGTCGTTTAAGTATTAACAAAAAAACTATTTTTGGGCGTTCATGAGTTGGTTATACCCTTTATTCTTTGCTGCACTGGCATCCATAGCCATCCCTATCATTATTCATTTATTCAATTTCAGGCGGTTTAAGCGTATTTATTTCACCAATGTTGCACTGCTGCAAGAAGTACAGCAAGAAACCCGTTCACAACGTAACTTAAAGCATATTTTGGTACTTATGGCACGCATATTTGCCATTGTTTTTTTGGTATTGGCTTTTGTGCAGCCTTTTATTCCTGCTGCTTCAGGGGGTGGGCAACAAGGTGTTTCAGCGGTGAGTGTTTATATAGATAATACCTTTAGCATGAGCAGTGTGGGCAAAGAAGGGGAGTTGCTGCAAGCCTCTAAAAACAAAGCCCGCGAAATTGCCGATGCCTATGCATCTACCGATTTGTTCCAATTACTCACTGCAGACTTTGAGGGTAAACATCAACGCTTAGTAAGCCGTGAAGACTTTTTGCGCATGGTAGATGAGGTGGAAGTATCACCGGCATCCCGTAATTTGTCTGAAATTATTGCTCGTCAGAAAGAGGCATTGAATAAAGAACCCTACTCTAAAAAAATAGCCTATATACTTAGCGATTATCAACAAAATATGGTAGATGCGGATGCAATTAACTCGGACAGCACCATATTAACAGAGTTAGTAAAACTACAGGCCAACCCCAAAGCCAATTTAAGTGTAGATTCAGTTTGGTTAATTACTCCTTACGTTCAGGTAAACCAGCCTGCACAGCTAATGGTGCGAGTGAAGAACTTTGGTGAGGAACAAGAGAATATTCCGCTTACCTTAAAAATTAACGAAGTGCAAAAAGGCTTGGCTAACTTTAGTATTGCTAAGAATGAGACAAAAACTATTGAAATGACTTTTACCGCTACTACCCAAGGGTGGCAAAATGCTATATTGGTAGTGATGGATGCTCCCATTTCTTTTGATGATAAGTTGTATTTCTCTTTCGAGGTGAAGCAAGAAATAAATATTCTTTCTATTTACCCCGAAGAAGAATCAAATGCCTTGGGGGCGGTCTACGGTAAGATTGATGAATATTATAAACTCACCCAAGTAAGTGATAAACAGTTAGATTATTCAGCATTTCCTAATTACAGTTTAATTGTATTGGATGGGGTAAAAACTATTTCCAGTGGGCTAAATGCCGAGCTAAATAAATTTGTTTCAGCAGGAGGAACACTCATTGCCTTTCCACCGACTGAAGAAAAACTCGATGCTTCTATAAATGAGCTTTTAAGTGCAATTGGAGCTGGACAGTGGCAAAACTTCAATTCACAAAACCAAAGGGTAAATTACCTTAATGTAGAGCACCCTGTTTTTAGAAATACCTTTGAGAAATTACAAAACAATATAGATAAGCCTGTCATTCAAAAATACTTTAATACCCCTGTGGGTAATGGTGAACTCATTATGCGGTTGCAAAACGGGCAAGTGTTTCTAAGCCATTATACCCAAGAAAATGGGAATATATATGTGTTCAACTCACCTCTAAATAGCGAGTGGAATAATTTTTCTGCCCATGCGCTGTTTGTGCCTGTAATGCTAAACATTGCTTTGAATAGTGTTACCAACCCTGATTTATTCTACACCATTGGGGATGGTAAACTGGTAAAGCTAAACTTAGCAGGGCAGGGTAAAGACCAAGTATATAAGCTGAAACTAGAGAAAACAGAGCTTATCCCTCAAATGGTGATTAAAGAGAATAAACTCAATCTTTCTGCCGGGCCGGAACTAAAAAAACCGGGTAACTATGCTTTAAGCGGGGGGGATAAAGATTTAGGCGTTAGAATAGCGTTTAATTACAATAGAAAAGAAAGCGAAAACACATTTTACAGTGAAGATGAATTGAGCGAGTTGATAACTTTACCCAATATAAAAGTACTGCAAAACAGCCCTAAAGGCGTGAAGCAAGCTATAATAGAAGCCGATAAAGGAGTACAGTTGTGGCGATATTGTATAGCATTTAGCTTGTTTTTCCTTTTATGTGAAGTATTATTGCTAAGATTTTTAAAATAGCAGTTCATGCTCCTGCTCATAAAAAAAACCACAATAGCCGACCCAAACAGCCCACATAATGGGCAAACCACAGATATTTTAATTGAAAACGGAAGCATTAAAGCCATTGGAAATAACCAAAATGCTGATAATGCTGAAGTAATAAACGCTACCGATACCTATACCTCGGTTGGGTTTATGGATATGCGTGCCCATTTTGCCGACCCGGGTTTTGAGCACCGTGAAGATATATTTAGCGGTTGCAAAGCTGCTGCTGCAGGTGGTTTCACCGGTGTAGCTGTTTTGCCTTCTACTAATCCTCCTGTTCATTCAAAGTCAGAGGTAGAATATGTTGCCAATAAAGCTAAAGGACAACTTACTTCAGTATATCCCATAGGAAGCATCACCCACAATAGAGAGGGAAAAGAAATTGCCGAAATGTATGATATGCATACAGCAGGCGCAGTTGCTTTTACAGATGGCAATCGAGCGATAAGCGATAGTGGACTAATGCACCGTGCTATGTTGTATGCTAAGGGATTTAACGGTTTGCTGTGTGTTCATGCTCAAGATGCAGGACTATCATTAGGCGGGCAAATGAATGAGGGAGAAATGGCAGTACATTTAGGTATGAAGGGCATCCCCAACCTTGCTGAGCAAATAATGGTGAAGCGCGATATTGAACTAGCAAAGTATAACAATGCTAAAATTCATTTTTCGCATGTTTCTACCGTTGAGGCTGTGGAGTTAATTCGCCAAGCTAAAAAAGACGGACTAAAAGTTACTGCTGATGTTTCTATCGCCCATTTAGTGTGGGACGATACCGCATTAGAAGAATACGATACCAATTATAAACTTACTCCGCCACTACGCACCAAAACCGACCAACAAGCCCTTATAGAAGGCTTGAAAGACGGTACTATTGATGCCATTTGTAGCGATCACAATCCGCAAGAAGCAGAAAGCAAGGTAGTAGAGTTTGAGTATGCAGAAAGTGGAATTACTGGCTTGCAAACGTTTTTACCATTGGCTTTACAATTAAAAAATACTTTGGGCTGGGATAAGCTAATAAATGCCATTACTCACCAACCTCGCAAGATATTAGGTATAGAGGCGTCAAGTATAGAAGAGGGAATTATTGCCAACCTTAGCATATTTAACCCTGAAAAAACCTGGGAGTTTAATAAACAAACAAACTACTCAAAATCAGTGAATTCACCTCTTTTCGATGAAACTTTGACAGGAAAAGTGATAGCAACTATAAACAATAACAAAATAGAACGGTTTGAATAGTGAAGACATGAGTCCGAAAATTTATGAACCTGTACGGCATGCTTTGCAGGGAATGGTGAACGGATTTTTAGAAGGCAGTAAGACAGAGGGTGAGCTAATAAACAAAGCCATTCACCAACCCTTTTTAAGCGAAATAGTTACCGCATTTAGCCAGATAAATGATTTTGAGGCTAAACTGCGAGATATGGATATTGTGTTTGAGCGTTACGAAACGTTTAAACCTGTACAAGAGTTTTGCTTCGACTTATTGATGGTGAATTTCTTTGCCGCCGATTCTATCCATTTGGGTGAGGAATACTTGCAATCACAAGAGTGGAGCGATATTGAAGACCGTGTACTGGATAGGGGAACGGAGTTCCTAAACCTACTACTCTATATAAACGAGGCTAAAGAAAGCGGAGCAAAAATTACCCTTGATGATTTTTTAAAAGAGTTTTTACTCACCGAAGACGACCTTTACCAAGACGAGTATTTTATTTACGAGCCCATCATAAAAAACCAACAATTGGTGGAGGGTGAAATAAAAGACATTGTAGATACCGCCAAAAATATAGACGATGAAGACCTTCAAGAAATCTATGTGCCGCTAATGGTATTTTTTAACAAGCAAAGCAATTTTGAAAGCCGTTTTAACGAACTACTAACTCTTTCTACCAACAAAAAAACCGAAGCCTCCCTACTAATGGCAATACAAGATTTTTTTAATGGCGTGGTAGAGGCGGAGAGTGGGGAGTAAATTCTAACTCTTTATTTCTTCTAAAAATCTTAATCTTACTATCTTCGCCGCATGAGAGAAACTGTAGTAAGTGGTATTCGTAGCACGGGTAATTTGCATTTGGGCAATTACTTTGGGGCACTCACCAATTTCTTAAAAATGCAGCACGAGCATAACAGCTACTTTTTTGTGGCAGATTGGCACTCGCTTACTACACATACCAAAGCCGAAGATTTACGCAACAGCGTACATACCGTTGTAGTAGAGTACTTAGCCTGCGGTCTAGACCCTGAAGTAGCTACACTATATATACAAAGTGATATTCCCGAAATAGCTGAGTTGTACCTCTACCTCAACATGGTATCGTACAAAGGGGAGTTGGAAAGGGTTACTACGTTTAAGGATAAAGCAAAATGTCAACCCGATAATATTAATGCAGGTTTGCTTACCTATCCCGTACTAATGAGTGCAGATATACTGATACACAAAGCCTCAAAAGTACCGGTAGGGAAAGACCAAGAGCAGCATTTAGAGATGGCACGTACTTTTGGTAACCGTTTTAACCACTTGTATGGAGAAGATTTTTTCCCAGAGCCTCAAGCTTTTAATTTCGGTAACAAGTTGGTAAAAGTTCCCGGTTTAGACGGTAAAGGAAAAATGAGCAAGAGCAACGGTGAAAACACCGCTATTTTCTTGCGTGATACTCGTGAGCAGATTATCAAAAAAATGAAACGCTCGGTTACTGATAGTGGCCCAACAGAAGAAAACCAAACCAAACCTGAACCTATCCAAAATTTGTTCGATTTAATGGCATTGGTATCTGGCGAAGAAACCTATAAACACTTCGATAATTTATATAATACTTGTGCCATACGTTACGGCGATTTCAAAATGCAAATTGCCGAAGATATGGATGCCTACATAGCACCATTGCGCGATAAAATAAACGAGATAGATAATGACGATGCCTTTATCGGCAACGCTTTAAAAATGGGTACAGAAAGAGCCAGAGCCAGTGCTGCTGAAACTATTGCAGGTGCTCGCAGACTAATCGGCTTTAAGAAGTTTTATTAATGTACTTTTGTAGGTAATGGCCACCTACCTAAATAGCAACCAACGTGTTTTTGTAATAAAGTCGCTGGTGTTTTTTAGTTTGGTGCGTTGGTATAACCTGTTGCTCATTACTGCCGCCCAATATCTTACCGCTATAAAAATTCTAAATGCTGATTTAACAGTATGGCAAGTTTTATCTATGCCGCAACTGCACTGGATAGTACTTAGCACAGCACTTATTACAGCAGGAGGCTACCTTATCAATGCCTTTTACGATTATGAGAAAGACCTTGCCAACCATGGCGAGGAGGTAATCATCAACAAAATAATCAGTAAACGTTTTGCTATTAATGCCTATTTGGTGTGTAATGCCTTTGCTTTACTAATAGCACTTTTTTTAAACTTTAAACTGTTTTTGTTTTATGGCTTACTGATTTTCCTGTTATGGTTCTACTCGCATAAGCTAAAGAAACTGCCACTTTTAGGAAATTTCACCGCTTCATTTTTGGCAGTAAGCGCTTTCCTTTCCATTTGTATATTTTATTGGCAAATTAATTTGCTCATAGTGTTATACGCCACCTATATTGGTTTAATAGCACTTACTCGCGAGATAGTGAAAGATATGGAGGCTATAAAAGGCGATATGCTGTTTGGCTACAAAACCTTTCCCGTTACATTTGGCATCAGGAAAACTAAAATACTCTTAGCTCCTATAATGTTAGCTTGTGTACCTATTGGGTACTATCTATTCAACTACCTGTTTCCGACCTATTCTGCTATTTATTTTTCCGTATCATTTTCAGGGATAGTAATAGCCATGTTATACCTTATGTTCACCAGAACAGAGAGAGGGTATAAACAAATTGATGATTACTATAAGCTAATTATTGTACTTGGAATACTGAATATTGCGTTAGTATAACAGCATATGAAAAAGCTACTTATAATAGTATTGGTTGGTTTTGCTTCTCTTACACTAACAGCGCAACCCCCAAAAGCCATACAAGACATTATTGATAATGTTGAGGAGATAAATAATGCAATAGGCGATTCTATTAGAGAGTACGACACCGCTTTTAAACGTCCTGCTAAAATTGATATTTGGATACATGACAATCAGATAAAGAAAATAATAGTTGACCAATTGCTACCCTATGCCAATAGCCTTACCTATTATTATTTTAAGTATAGCTCTTTGGTTTATGTGAAGCATACTTTTCTTTCAGAAGAATACCACAAGAAAGAAATAAAGGAGTATGGTTTTGCCGGTACTGATTCAGTAGTTGTACAAGAAGGTTATTTTGAATATGATGAACTACTTAGTAAAGACTATTTAATTTTTGAAGGAGATGATACCTTGTTCTGGGGGGTGGAAATGCAAAAGCAGGGATATACACTTTTTGATAAATATCGAAAACACCTTGACTATAATCCTTACAAGACTTTAGAGTATGATAGTGTTGTAGCATACGATTTTAGGGGTGAGGGAGGAGGTTCTATTACTGACGGGAAAGGAAGGTTAGACAAAACAGCTAAAAACGGAACTACATTTTCTCAAGCACAAATAGATAGTCTTATAACTACGGTTGTAGATACTTCTTCTTATGGTGGATTTAGTGCCGCTTGCTTCGACCCGCACATGGGCATTGTGTTCTACAATGAAGGTAAAGTAGTAAGTAAAATAGATGTATGTTTTGAGTGTAACTATTTAGTGAGTAGTGAAACATTGCATGCTCCCCGATATCATACAAATAGAAGCTTTGGTGATGATTATATGATAACGACTCCAAAGTATGGTTTTTCTTATGAGGGAAGATAAAAGCTAAAGCAACTTCATAAAAGTTTAGGGCTCAAAATCAAACCTCTTGAAGGAAGTGTTTTTGATACTCCACCCGACAAAGATTAATCCCTGTTTAAAATAGCTTTGGCGTAGTTCTCCCAGCTTAATACTTCTGCTGTTTTGGCTATATTTTCTCTTGGGATGGGGTTTTCAATAAAGCGTTCCATTTGTGCTGCCATGCTTTCTATATCTTCTGCTTCAGCTAAGTAGCCGTTAAAACCATCTTTTATCGTTTCAGGGAAGTGTCCCACTTTGGTAGCTAATACAGGTACATTAAAGTTATACGATAAGCTCTCAACTCCAGATGGGGTTGCAGTTAGGTAATACAACAATACCACATCACTCACCTGCCAGTATTTGCTTACTTCTTCATTAGGTACAAAACGATTTACAATTGTGGTAATATCTTGCAGGTTTAACTCATCTACCAAGTCTATCGGGCGGTATTCTTGCTCATTATCGCTGTTTTTAAGGAAAAGTGATTTTGCAAATTTGAATAGACCTTGCTTAATACGAGTACCTAATTTCTTGTTATTAAGTGTATTCCAAAAAGATTCTCCTACAATCAACATACTCACGTCATCGCGCTTATCGGCAACCTTTTTAAAGGCTTTAATAGCATTATGTAACCCCTTGTATTTACGGATAAACCCAAAGTAAAGAAACACATATTTCTTTAAACCCAGTTCTTTCTTAACACCTTCAATATCAAAATTTGGGTCGGGTTGGTAGAGGTCGTAAATAGGGTGGTATAGCTTTATGACAGTACTTGTGTTGTCTTTTGCTCGTTCACCCGTTTCATTAACTGTAATCTTTAATTCAGGTAAAGTAGTTTTAAGCTCATCAACGGTTTTATAGGCGTGGGTAAGGTAGGTATTGGCTTTTTTCAAGCCATAGCGACTAAAAAACTTATCTATACTACTACTTTCTTTTTGCACTACTAAGTGGCAATCGAAAATTACTTCAATATCAGTTTTTAGTAGTTTACGAGCCATCCAGCCCATAGGCAAACCTTGCAAAGCTATAGCCCACTGAAAAATTACCATATCGGGGCTAAGACTTTTTATCAGCTTTACAGTAGCCGCCCAACTAAATGGATTATTGTAATTGGTAATATAAGTAACCTTAATATTGGTACCTTCCAAATGGTCGCTTTTACTGCTACGGTCAATAAAATCGCGTGGAATAATAGCCGGGTATTGCTGTGTCCACGATACAATATGCACTTCTACCCCCAGCTTGTCTAAGGCCTTGGCTAATGATGTATTATAATTACTTATTCCGCCCTTAAACTGAGGACCCGGCCCAAAAAGAACTGCTTTAGTCAATGTTTTCTGTTTTAGTAGTGTCAGAATCAATAACAGGTTGAGTACAATCCTCCAAAATAGCTGTCCACTCTTTTATAGCAGTATTATACTTTTCTAAAGTGGCCTTAAAGTCTTTTAAGGTTTGTGTTGCAGTTTCACTTTTCACTTCTCCATTATCAAACTTGTCTTTCCAGTCTTCAAAGGCTTTTCCTGCCACATTCCAGTTATTCATTTCAGTTTTATAGGTTTCTTTCAACTGTTTACAGTCATCACTTAAAAGGCTATCATTAGTTAGCTGCTGTCCCATTTGTAAGCCCCAATTGTTCAATATCTCATTTGTAGCTGCCCAGTCTCTTTCAAAACCACCAATTTCGGCTTTTATAGCTCTGGTTTTTTCGTCTTTGGGTTTGCAGGCTGCAAAGGCTATTAGTAGTGAAAATAAAATCAGAAATCCTTTTTTCATGGTATCTCAACTTTGCTTCAAAAGTAGGGTAGAGCAATTAAGGGTGCAAACATGTTTTACAAAGCTTATTTTCGCACTGATTATGACGAACGAAAAAATAAACTCTAGCAAAGCCCCTGAACCTGTGGGCTTATATCCCCATGCCCGTAGAGTGGGTAATTTATTATTTCTTTCAGGAGTGGGGCCACGCGAGCGTGGGACTAAGAAAATACCCGGTGTAGAGTTAGATGATAATGGAAATATAACCAGTTACGATATTGCTAAGCAATGCCACAGTGTGTTTCAAAATGTACGTTATGTATTAGAAGATGCAGGGAGCAGCTGGGATAAAATTGTAGATGTAACCGTTTTTCTTACTAATATGAAAGATGACTTTAAAACCTACAATGCATTATATGCAGAGTACTTTAAAGACAATTTGCCTTGCCGTACTACTTTAGAGATTAACTGCCTGCCTACACCTATTGCCATTGAGTTAAAGGTGATTGCTACAATTGATTAGTTTCCCGGTTAGTTACCCAGGATTTGATTTTGCATTAATGCCTAAGATTCCGAAACAAGTTCGGGATGACTAAGAATAGATATTTTTCTTAAAGAAGTTTTGCCCCGGAAAGGTAATGAGCATAGCCTCCAATAATTTTAAAAAACGGAAAGAAGCCCAATAAATAAATAATTTTATTGGGTTTACTTTTAGGTTTAAGTTTGGGTCTTGGCTTTGTACACTTTCTGAGTTTATAAGCGTTTGCAGGTGCTCACGGAACTCCTTGGAAAATTCCTCATCAAGTACATTAATATTAAACTCTACACTAGCATAAGCACTTAAATAGTTTAGATTGTAAGAACCTACTGTACACCATTTACCGTCTACGCAAGCCACTTTAGCATGAAGAATGCTTGGCTTCCACTCATATACTTCAATATTATTACGCAATAAATACCTGTATAGATAGTGCATGGCGTTTTTTGCCATAGGAACATCAGATATACCCGGGAGTAACATTTTTATTTTTACTCCCCGTTGCGAAGCATCTTTAAGTAATCTCCTAAAATAGCCGCCGGGCAAAAAGTAACTATTGGCTATTATAATTTCTTCTTTGGCTTCTTTTATCGCTTTTGCATAAGACTGAGCTATTTGGTTTTTACTCCTTAACCAATCGTTTTGGCGAAGCTGTATAGACATTTGTTTGTCATCGTCATCATACTCGTTAAAAAGAGGATAATTTTTTTTATGCCTTCTGAACCATTGTGCATATACTTGCCTGCATACTCTCACAACATGCTGCCCCACATCTCCTTTGACTAGTATGGCAAAATCAAACCAAGCCCAGTCGAAACCATGGCCTGAATAGCGGTTAGATATATTAATACCTCCAACAAGAGTGATGTGCCTATCTACCACTACAATTTTGTGGTGTAACCTCCTGCCCCAAGCAAAGTTTCCCCGCTTGCCTAGTCTGCCAAAAAAACGTAGTTGTATACCCGTTTGGCGAACTTCTTTTTTGAAAGTCTTATCCAGGTCTTTGGAGCCGTACGCATCTAAAACCATATATACAGTAACGCCTCTTTTTGATGCCGCTATTAAGGCATCAACTATTCGGCTACCTGTTTCGTCGTTTTCTAAAGAATAAGTTTGTAGGTGAATTTCATATTCAGCAGCATTTATTATTTCTTCCAAACGGTTGAAATAATCCATACCACTATGCACCAACTGTATATCATTAGCATGATATACTTCACCTTTAGCTTTATATGGTGATGAATTTTCGATAGTGGTTTAAGGTTAGCCTACTTGCCTTTAAAATCAGGTTTACGTTTTTCTACAAAGGCAGCCATACCTTCTTTTTGGTCTTCGGTAGCAAATAACATGTAGAAGTTTTTACGTTCAAAGTATAAACCTTCTGTAAGGTTACTTTCGAAAGACTTTAAAACACTTTCTTTTGCCATTTGTACTGCTATGGGCGATTGCCTTGCAATGTCTTTAGCTAGTTTTACAGCTTCTTGTAAGTAAACCTCAACAGGAACTACGCGATTGATTAAACCAGCCTGTAAAGCTTGCTCTGCACTAATAAAGTTACCCGTTAATACCATTTCCATGGCTAAAGCTTTACCTACTGCACGGGGCAAACGCTGTGTTCCGCCGGCACCGGGCATTACACCTATTTTTATTTCTGGCTGACCAAATTGTGCTGTTTCTGATGCAATCACCATATCACAATGCATCACCAACTCACAACCGCCACCTAATGCAAAGCCGGAAACCGCTGCTATAATAGGCTTCTTGGTACGCTTAATTTGGTCCCAAGTACTAAACTGGTCTATCTTAAGCATATCAACAGCGCCCTTTCCACTCATTTGCTTAATATCAGCCCCTGCTGCAAAAGCACGCTCGTTTCCTGTAATTATAATAGCACGTACGTTGTCATCCTCATCCAGTTCTTTCAGCGCATCACGCACCTCCAGCATCAATTGTAAATTAAGAGCGTTTAGCTCTTTAGGGCGATTAAGGCGGATTAAGGCAATGTGTTTATCAAACTGGGGTTCTACTATTATAAATTCGTTCATGATGGTTAGTAGTTGTTGGTTTTTTGTTGTTAGTTATTTGTTACAGATGTCTGATGTCAGATATTTGATGTCGCGTTTGAATTCTTAAATCAAAAATCTTTAGTGGCTGTTTACCAGCAAATTTAATAGACCTACAAAAATACCTATAATTATTGCTGTTAATTTCATGCGATTAAATCGGTGGTTCTCACTACTCTCAAACAATATGGTGGTAGAGATATGCAAGAAAGAGCCGATAACAATAGCTAGTATATTGTGCAGTGACTCTTCTGTAAACGTACTGTACTGGTTAATAATATTACTTACCAATGCGCCTAATAAAGACATTGAAGCATACAATACCATCAGTGGTATAACCACCTTGTTTTTTAGCTTATTGGCACGTAATACACTTACCAAAACAAAAGCCGCAGGAACTTCGTGCAAGGCAATACCTACTATCATACTAGTACCTAAACCCGAACTATGATATGCCCCTGCACCTATTGGCATTCCTTCAATAAAACTATGTATGCTTAGTGCAGCTATTAAAGATATAGGTATACGATAGGCTTGCTTTTTCTCATCAGCATGGTAATGTCCATGGTCTGCACCTCTGGTATAAAAGTCTAAGAATATTTGCAATAAGAAACCGCCAAGTACATAAATACCTGCATCGCTATGTCCATGACCGCCAAAAACATGGGGCATTAATACCAAAATTGATAACGACAGTAGAAATGAGCCACTAAAAGCCAAAAGTAGTTTGGTAAAAGATTCTTTCCCTCTGTTTAAGAAAAAGCCAAGCACACCTCCTACAAAAGGAGCAGCAAATAATAATATGTACCAAAAAATACTCAAGCGCTAAGTTGTTTAGTACTTTTTTGTAAGCCCAGGTAGGTAAGCCATGCTAATAAGCAGCCTACTATTGCACCGGTAAGTACATCTAACGGGTAGTGTTTGCCCACATATACTTGTGCGTAGCTTATGGCAGCAGCCCAAAAAAGCAGGGCAAAGGTAACCCAACGGAAACGTTTTTTTAGCAATAAGCTAAATAGCAATGCTAAAGCAAAATGGTTGGTAGCATGTGCTGAGAAATACCCATACATACCGCCACAACCTACACGCTCAACCATTTTATCTTTAAGGGCTTCTTCTTGGCAAGGGCGTAAACGTTTTACGGTGTGTTTAGTAGTATCCGTAATTAAAGAATCACCCACTACTACAAGCAAGGCAGTGAACACTAAAATTATCCCCGCATTTTTAAGCCCATACATTTTATAGAAACCAAACAGAATAAGGAGGTATAGTGGTATCCAAGTAAACTTATTTCTAAGTATAGGCATTAGCCAGTCGAAAAAAGCGTTTCCCCATTCTTTATTAATAAGAAGGAAAGTATCAGTATCCCATTGTAATAGTTGTTCTAGCAAGAGGCTTCGGTTTTTTGTACAACGAATATAATACGGTCTGAAGTGTTCTCGTCAAAGCTATCTAAGTCATAGCTCCCAAAAACTTCTTTAATCTCAAAATCTGTATCGGCAAACATCTGCTCAAATTGTTTTTTGGTAATGGCTTCTACTTTCTCTGTATAGCTTCTTGGGGTGTGGGTGTTTTTGCTAATAAACTCTATAGTTTTTAAAATTCTGTTGTTTTCTACCTTTTTGGTGATATGGAAATCAATACCATCAATAGTTTTGGTTTCTTTTGGGACCAGTTCCTTAAGTACTTTAGTGGCGTTGAAAAAATCCAGTACAAAACGACCGTTGGGTTTCATAGCCTTGCAAATGTTTTGCAAAGCAACCAAATCATCCTCATCCTTTTCAAAATAGCCAAAGCTTGTAAAAAGGTTTAAGGCAATATCGTACTTGTACTCAGCAAAGGGTTGGCGCATATCTGCCACCTCAAAGTGTAAAGTATTGGTTTCATGCTTTTTTGCTTCGCTAATACTATTAGGGCTAATATCTATACCGGTAACGTTATATCCTTTTTTGTTTAGATAGATGCTGTGCCTGCCTTTTCCACAAGCCACATCTAAAAAATGAGCATTTGGTTCGGGGGCAAGGTAATCCACCAGCCTATCTATAAAAACACCAGCCTCATTATAGTCTCTGTTTTTATATAGTATGTGATAATATTTGGTGTTGAACCAATCTTTAAACCACTCTCCCATGTGGCAAATTTATGATTAGTAAATGGGCATGCTAAATTTTTTTTGTTTCAGTTTTAAACCTTTTGGTTTTGGTGTAGTCAAACTACCAAACACACACAGAAATAAATTATTAATCATATATAAAATGAATGCCATGAAGAAATTAGCAGTATTAGCATTAGTAGCTCTATTTAGTATGAGCGCTTTTGCACAAGAGAAAACAAAGAAGACTCCGGAAGAAAGAGCAACAAAGCTTACCGAAAAAATGACTAAAAAGTTAAACTTAACTGCTGACCAAGTAGCCAAAGTGAAACAAATAAACTTAGACGCAGCAACTAAGAAAGATGCTTTACGAGGAGAAGCCAAAGGAAAGCGTAAAGAAATGAAAGAAAAAGTTAAAGCTATTGAAACCGAACGTAGTAGCCAAATAAAACTTGTACTTACGGAGGAGCAAAAGGTTAAATATGCTGAGATGGAGAAAAATGCCAAGAAAAAAATGAGAAAGCGTAGAGCAAAACGTAAAACCAAAAGACAAGCAGATACAGAGGATGAAGGATAATTGAGGGATAAATTTTCACAGGAACGAAAAAATAGCAACCATTTTGGTTGCTATTTTTTTTGTGCCCTGCACAAGATATTTTTGCGCTACCAATGGATAGGCTTAAGCAATTACAACAAATAGATTTAGAAGAGTATAACTACTCTTTGCCCGATGAGAGAATAGCAAAATTCCCCTTAGAGCAAAGAGATCAATCTAAGTTATTGTTGTATAAAGAGGGTAAGGTACATCACAAAGCCTTCACTGATTTACCAAGCATATTGCCTGAAAAGAGTTTTCTGTTTTTTAATAATACCAAAGTAATACCTGCTCGTTTGCACTTTAGGAAAGCTACAGGGGCTTTGATTGAGATATTTTTATTGCATCCTGTATTACCTTCTAAAATCACCTCTATTACCATGGCAGCAAAAGGCAAGGCTACTTTTGAGTGCTTGGTAGGAAACCTTAAAAAATGGAAAAATGATGAGGTTTTAGAAAGAAAACTTCTACTAAATAATGAGGAAGTAACTATTGCAGCTCAGCTTACTGATAAAGAGAAATTACATGTTAGTTTTACATGGCAGCCTAGTGAACTGACACTTTCTGAATTATTAGAACAAGTAGGGCAAATACCTATACCGCCCTACTTAAACCGAGAAAGTACCGATAGTGATAGAGAGACTTACCAAACGGTATATGCTAAAAATGATGGTTCTGTTGCTGCTCCAACGGCAGGTTTACATTTTACAAATAAGGTACTTAATGATTTAGAGCAAAAGGGTATTGAGAAAGACTTTTTAACACTTCATGTAGGAGCAGGGACTTTCCAGCCTGTGAAAGTGAAAGATTTAAGTACTCACCCCATGCACCGTGAGCAGGTAGTATATAGCGTAGAAAATATAGAGAATATTTTGGCTAACATAGATAACATAATACCTGTTGGGACTACCAGTATGCGCAGCTTAGAAAGTTTGTACTGGTATGGTATGAGATTGCTAACCAATGATAATAAAGAGTTTTTAATAGATAAGTTAGACCCTTATACTGCGGATGAAAACATAAACCCTAAAGAAAGTATTGAAGCTGTTTTAGCTTTTATGCAAAACAATAAACTAGAGCAGCTAATAGGGGAGACCGAGCTATTAATTGCACCCGGTTATGAATTTAAAATATGCAAAGGGTTGGTAACTAACTTTCACCAGCCAACCTCTACATTATTATTGCTAGTAGATGCTTTAGTAAAAGGTGATTGGAGAACCATCTATAATGAAGCTTTGACTAAAGATTACCGTTTCTTAAGTTACGGTGATAGTAGTTTGTTGTTGGTTTAATGAGATTAACTAGAAAGTAATTTCATAACTATCATATGGACCATCAACCTTCATGATTTCCTCTCCTGTGACTTCATTTTTATCATTTAATGTTAGGAAACCAAAGACAATTATATCTTCACTACCATCACATGTTGCATGAGCATTAAAGTCAAAGCTAGGCCCTAAAAGGGTTCTAACATCTTTATCACGTATATATTCGTCCCATCCCAAATCAAATGAAAAAGCAACTTTTAAACTAATTTTAAACTTAATTAGCTTTTCTCTTGAGTTAATTTCCCTGACTGATTCAATTTCAAAATCATGTATTAAAGAGATTTCAGAAAAGCGAATAATGCTATATGTATTTTTAAAGCCTAAAAGAACTTCATCTAAGTCTAAATCTTGAAATAAACTAATTAAACTTTTATTTACCCAGTCTATGAAATTAAATCCAGTAATCTTGTTGTCTTCTAGCTTTTTCTTTACAATCTCAAGCTTCTTCAAATGAGGTACTATAAACTCTTCGTTGAACTTCGAAAGAGAGTTTATTATTCTAAAATTCTGAGGATTTGAAAACAAGTCTTTGTACTCATCTGAAATGTGGGAACCAGTACCAAAGTCTGAAGTATTATTGGTGACAAAAATAATTTGCTCTTGTCCACTTATATCAAGGTTTCTTATTGACTCCCATATTAAAAAGTCTCTGTATCCATCCTCTCCATTTTTAAAAGGGAGTTTTCTTTGAAAAATTCTTTCTACTATATCTCGATGTTTAGTTTCTGGATAGTCAAGAAAATGTACTTTTTTTTCTTTTAGATACTTGTACAATAATTTTTTATATAAGTCTACATGTTTTAAGTAATCAAGTTTTTCTGTTTTTAATGAAACTCCATGACGTTTTTTCAGCTGAGAAATTGACTTTTCAAATTTGTAAGTCATTTCCTTTAACGATTCTCTATATTTATTTATAGTCTCATCAATTACAACCTCACATATATGAACAGATGCAGGTATTTGATCAACTTTATCAAAAAACAAGTCGAATGTTGGTGACTTCATTAAAAAGTCTTGAACAAAAATATTAGTATCGATAGTGACTTTCATCCGTAAGTATTTAAATATCCTTATTCATCAAAACTCTTGTATCAGCAGGAAAGTAGTTAAGTATTTCTGGGTGTTGGCTGTGCTGTTCAAAAGTGGTTTCAAAGCCTAATTTCTGATAAGCCTTTAAAGCACTCTCATTAGTTTTAAATAGTATGATTTCTGCTTTTGTAAGTTCTGAATTTTGAACTTTGTACTGCTCTATTTGCTTCTCAATAACCTGCTTTGCTAAGCCTTTCCCTCTAAACTCTAGTGCTGTATACACATGCTCAAATTGCAAAGTACCTTCGGTTCTATCTACTCTTAAAGACTCAATTATTTCATGCTTTTCTAATGCCTTTTGATAAACCTCTTGTCCTAAACCAAAAGAAAGTACCTGTGCTGTCAACATACTTGATGCTCCTTCTTCACCCTCTACCCAAGCACAACAGGTAGCAGCAGGAATGCCATCATCTGTTTTAGCAATCAAAAAGCCAGAAAGCCAAAGCTCTTGCCCTTCAATATCTTCCTCAATCATGTCTCTAAAAAGTGGTTTTAACTCTTCTTCACTTTTCTCAAAAAGGGTAGCATAGCTCAATACATTGGTACCACTTTTTACCGCTGCAAAAACAGCCTCAGTAACAAAATCTAAATCAGCTTCGGTAGCTTGTACAAACTTCATATTAGTTGTTGGGAGTAGATGAAAGAGTAGCGGCTAATTGTTTCCTGTCTACTTTTCCGTTGTTATTCAATGGGAATGAAGAAACATTAATTATTCTTTCAGGTAGCATATAATCTGGCATTTGAGTTTTGAGATAGCTGCTTAATTCATCAGTATTACCTTCATAATTTTCTACAAACAAAAATATTTGCGCTATACCCATATCGTTATTTTGAGCTACTGCTGCAATATTACTTAAATGGGTATGGTGGCGGGTATGGGCTTCTATCTCATTTAATTCTACCCTAAAACCTCCCTTAACTTTTACTTGGTAGTCTGTTCGCCCACAATACATATAGTCACCATCTTCGTCTTGGTAAACATTATCTCCAGTTCTATAATAGCGCACTCCATCTAAATCAAAAAAAGCAGCTGCGTTCTTTTCAGGGTTATTTAGGTAGCCTGGGGTTATTTGTGCACCCGTAACACATAGTTCTCCTTTTTCACCTTGCTTAATAGGTTGGTTATTTTCATCCACAGCAATAGCCGTAACGTTTTTCATGGGTTTGCCAATACATACCATTTCATTGTACTGCTTCGTCTCATTAGTACAGTCGTAAGTGAGGCAGAATATAGTAGCTTCTGTTGGACCATAAACATTTTCCACCTTGCCATTTGGTAAGCATTGTTTCCACTCTTCTGCAATTTCTGCATACAACGCTTCACCACAAAATAATGAGTAGCGAAGTTTAGAAAACTCCATCTCATCAAAATAAGGGCGCAGGTAACTCAGCATAGAAGGTACCATTAAAGTAAATGTAAGCTCATGGTCCTCTAGCAAGCTATAAATACTCATGTATTTAATAGTTTCATTACCAACTGTGTATACACAACCACCTACTAGCAATGGAGCTAAGTAAGACATTACCGATAAATCAAATGTCAAATCAAACATTTGCAAAAAGCGGTCTTCTTCACTTAACTCATAACCTAAAGCAAAAAAGGAGTCCATAAAGCCCCATAAGTTCTCATGGGTTAATGGTACACCTTTGGGCTTACCGGTACTACCTGAGGTGAATAATATATAGGCAAAGTCGCTTAGCTGGATGTTTGGAATGGTATAATCTCCATCAAACGGAGAAATGCTTTCTATCTCCGTTACCTTATCTGTTGAGTTGAGATTATTTTTTAGTTCTTCCTTTTTTAGAGGACTTAAAATAATTTCAAGCCCTGCTTGGTCTATAATACTTTGGCCACGGTCTTTAGGGTAGGAGGGAAGGATAGGTACATACGCAGCACCGCTAAATAGTATACCAATATTAGCAGCATAGGTATTAAAGTCATCGTCGGCAATTACGCCAACGGGTTTTTTACTTGGGTTATTTTTATTTAGCCAAGTGGCTATACCCAATGCTTTTTGCTGTAACTGGTGGTAAGTATAAAACTCTTCTTTTATATAAAAGGCATTACGAGTGCCATATTTTGTAAAGTTTTCTTTGAGTTGGTGAAGCATTAGGCAAAGTTTTTCTTAAATTTATCTAACTGGCGGTGTGTGGCTAAAATAATCAGGCGTATATCACGACTAAGTAAGGTGTCTCCTAGTGGGTTAACGGTGTATTCGCCTTTATTATTTTTAAGACCCACTATACTTATATCTAACTCAGGATGTTTTCGTAGTTCTATCAACTTCTTATCCCATAGTTTTGTATACAATTCAAGGTCAATTTCATGAAACATGGTTTCAGCGTCATGTGTAACAAAGTCAATAAACTCTTTCACATCAGGGTTTATTATTAAATAAGCCATGTGCATCCCTCCTAAAAAGTCGGGTTTAATTACATCGTTGGCTCCTGCAATCAGTAGTTTTTTCTCAACATTATCTTTACTAGCGCGGCTGATAATATGTAACTCCTTGTTCATTTCACGGGCAGAGAGTACTAAAAATAAATTATCTGTATCATCGTGTAAAGCGCACATCAAAGCCCTCGCACGGTTTATACCCGCAGACAGTAGCACATCATCATTAAGTGCACTATCTTCAAAAACGGGTATGCTTTTTTCGCGTAGCTCCATACACAACTCGTGTTTTAACTCTATTACCACAAAAGGTATTTGGTGTAATAAAAACAATTCAGCAGCTTTACGTCCATTACGTCCATAGCCACAAATAATTACATGGTTTTCCATTTTTCTTACAGTTTTTTTAGCCCGTCTTCTTCTTAGCAATACCAGAAAATCACCGTCTAACAGGTATGACGATATTGAACCTAGTGAGTATGCAAAAACACTAAGGGTAAATATGATTAAAAATATGGTAAATATTCTTCCGTTAGTACTTAAAGGTGCTACCTCTTTAAAACCTGTAGTAGATATGGTAATAACAGTCATATAAAGAGCGTCAAGAGGTGAATACCCCTCAAAAAACATATATCCGGCAGTACCTGCTGTTAAGGTTAATACTATAAGAAATAGCAACAAATATATTTTAGACCGTAATATGTTTTTCATGCAGGTTTAATTGAAAGGTAACCTCTCTTTTTCAGTACAAAAATCATACTTTTGCAAACCAAATTTCAGTATAAACTGTTAAACTTTAAAAATCAAAAAAAATGTCAGTATTAGTTGGAAAAAAAGCACCCGTGTTTAGTGCAGATGCCGTAGTAAACGGAGAGTTTGTTGAAGGATTTTCATTAGATCAATACTTAGGTAAAAAAAATGTAGTTTTTTACTTCTACCCAATGGATTTTACTTTTGTTTGCCCTACTGAAATTATTGCATTTCAAAAGCGTGCGCAAGACTTTGCAGACCGTGATACAGTTGTAGTAGGATGCTCTGTAGATTCTAAATTTTCTCACTTTGCATGGTTAAATACATCACAGGATAACGGAGGAATTGAGGGTGTTGAATACCCATTGGTAGCAGATATTGAAAAAACCATTGCTATGAATTATGGTGTATTAGCAGGTCATTACGATTATAATGAAGAAGGTGAAATGATTTTTGTGAGTGATAAGGGAGATGAAGCTGTTGCTTATCGTGGTCTTTTCTTAATAGATAAAGAAGGAATTGTCCGCCACCAAGTAGTAAATGATATGCCTTTGGGTCGTAATGTAGAGGAAACTTTACGTATGATTGATGCTTTGCAGTTTTTTGAACAAAAAGGTGAAGTATGTCCTGCAAACTGGGAAAAAGGTCAGGAAGGTATGACAGCTGATGCCGAAGGTGTGGCAAAATATCTGTCTTCGCATAAATAAATTGAAAGTATAATAAAACTTTTCTTGTCAAATCCTTGTCATATTCATGTGGCAAGGATTTTTTTGTTTAATTTAGAAACCAATTACATATAAACATTTTATGAAATACATTTACACTCTAATTTCAATGGCAATTGTAAGTTTTGTCATTATTTCTATCAATCCTCAAACAGGACATTCAAACTCAACCGGGGCACCCCAAGGAAGAACAGGTGCTATGGGTGAGGGTACATGTGGAGATGCAGGATGCCATGGTACTGCACCAGCAAATGCCCCTAATGCAATTACTACCGATATACCAACGGCTGGCTACACACCGGGTCAAACGTATAATATTACGGTAACTGCATCGGAAATGGGACGTATGCGCTTTGGTTTCCAAGCAAGATCATCGGCAGGTAGTTTAAACGGTAATAACGATGTGCAACTGGTAGGTGGCGGTACTTATGCTACCCACCGAACAGGAAGTACCAGTGGAACAGACTCTAGAGCATGGACTTTTGAGTGGACTGCTCCAACAGCAGGTACAGGAACAGTAACTTTTAATACTGCTATGTTGGCTGCTAATGGAAACGGATCAACTTCAGGAGACAATGTGTACACTTCTTCACTTCAGGTTAGTGAGGCAAGCACAAATAACGTTGTTAATGTTGATGCTGCTGATATTACAGTTTACCCGTCTCCTTTCACAAACACAATTACTTTAGAGCAAGGTACTAATGCATTTGAAAATGCTAGTATTAGTATTTACTCTTTAGATGGTAAAAAAGTAGTTGAAAAAGAGATGACTTCAACTTCAGTAAGTTTTGATACTCAAAACTTTGCAAAAGGTATTTATATCATAAAACTACAAGCAGGTACTACAATTGTTACTAAAAAAGTAGCTAAAATGTAGTTTAAGCTTGCGAACATTAAAAAAGCCCGGCACTAAAGTGCCGGGCTTTTTTAATGAAATTTATAATAGTACTATCTAAGTGTAAACTTCTTAGAACCTATCAAAAAACCATCGCTATAAAGCAATACGGTATACTCTCCTTTTTCCCATTGTGTATTACCTCTTGCATAGAAAAATGTTATTTTAGGTTGTTCGTTTTTAAACTTAATTTTTTGGCGTTGTGTATAAAGAGCTTCGCTGCCCATATACTCAAACTTACCTCCTCCTGATGTTTCAGTAGAAATAGTTGCACCATCTGGGTTTAGCAGTCGCATATAAATATTTCTGTCTCCCAGTTTTGCGGTTGGGTTATCTTCAATTACAAACTCAACCTTTATTTGGTCAACACGTTTAGCCCGTGTTGTTTCTCTTAATCGGCCGCTGCTTCTATTTTGTATACCAACTACCGTAAAATTATCAGCCTTTAATCGAGATGCAATATTTAGTTTATTATCCTTCTCAATGTTTTCCATTGTCAGGTCTTCAATCTTGGCATTGGCCTTATTTAATGTTTTTTTGGTTGCCTGAAGGTTTTCTACTAAAATTTCATTCTCTCTGGCTATAGAGTCTACTTGTTGTGTATATTTTCTGTTGTAATATCTTAATACATCCAACTCATCTTTTACCCGTAAAAGTTCTGCGGCAGAAATCTGATTTTTTCTAAGCAACGATTTAATTTCATCTGCCTTAGCCTGTATTTCTGCATTTCTTTCACTAATGATAGAATCAAGCTCTTCATTTTCTCCAACATACTTACCTAATTCCGTTTTTGTTTGGCTCAGAATATCTTCCAATTCTTTTCTGGCATTGTCAGTATTTAAAAGTTTCTCTTCAACGGTTACTACTTCTTTTTCCTTATTAAAGTATAAGTAACCAAAAACTCCATTACCAATAAGCAATAAAATAATTATGATAATGTAAATAGCTCTACCTTTTGAGTTTTCCATTAAGATTTAATTCGTTTTCTGCAAAAATAGATATTTAAATTTGCCATCCTTAAAAAGTTAAACGATTTGGAAGTAAAGAATATTTTTATTGAGGGGCCATTAGTAATACAGCCTAAAGTTTTTTATGATGAACGAGGGTATTTTTATGAAAGTTATAATGACGATGCATATAAAAAAGCAGGTATTGATGTAACATTTGTGCAAGACAATCAATCATTATCTCAAAAAGGGGCAGTTAGGGGGCTACATTTCCAAGCACCGCCCTTTGAGCAAGGAAAACTGGTAAGGGTAATAAAAGGTGCTGTATATGATGTGGTGGTAGATATTCGCAAAAATTCACCTACTTATGGGAAACATTATGGTATTGAGCTAAATGAGGATAATTTTACCATGTTTTGGATACCACCGGGTTTTGCTCACGGATTTTCAACTTTAAAGGATAATACCATATTTGCCTATAAATGTACCAACGTATATAACAAACCTTCGGAAGGAGGAATACTATGGAACGACGCCGACCTTGCAATAGACTGGAATGTAGAAAATCCAATAATATCAGATAAGGATAAGGAATTACCTAACTTTAATCATTTTAAATCACCATTTTAAGCAATATATTGCGGCACTATGAAAGAAGAGGGAACTATAGAAATAACACCTAGAATACATGAGCTTTTAACTAAGCTTGAACATAAGTACGATGCTATGGGGCAGAACATGGAATCGTATATGGAAGGGCTATTGCATGCTGATTACACCACTTACTGGGATTACATACATACTGATGCACTTTTGGCATTACAGAACCCGAAAACCAGTTTTCCCGATGAGATGGTGTTTATTATGTACCACCAAATAACGGAGTTGTATTTTAAGCTTACACTTCATGAGATTGAACAAATTTGCGGGAAGAGAGACTTAACTAAAGAATTTTTCTTGGTTCGGATGAAAAGAATCAACGCTTATTTTGATGTATTGACAGAGTCTTTTAGAATTATGATAGACGGTATGGAACCTGAACAATTCTTAAAATTCCGTATGTCTTTGTTGCCTGCCAGTGGTTTTCAATCTGCACAATACCGCATGATAGAAATATGCAGTACTAACTTTTACAATTTGGTTGAGAAAAGACATCGTGAACGTTTTAACGGTGATGAAGACATAGCTGTGATGTTTGAGTATATCTATTGGAAATCAGGGGCAACTGAATTGGCAACAGGTAAGAAAACACTAACTCTAACCCAATTTGAGCGTAAATACTCATTGAAACTTAAGGATTTAGCCGTTGAATACCGCCATAAAAACTTGTTGGAACGTTACAATCAATTATCTGACAAGGATGATGAACTGAAAAAGGAAATGCGCCATTTTGATTTGAATGTAAATGTAAACTGGCCTATGATACACATGCGTTCTGCTGCCCGTTACTTGGCAAAGCCAGAAGGTGAAATAGCAGCTACAGGAGGAACCAACTGGCAGAAATATTTAGCCCCAAGATTACAACAACGTATATTCTTTTCTTCGTTATGGAGTGATGAAGAAAAAGAAAACTGGGGAACAACTTCAGTTACTTACTAAATTAAGATTTAAGTCAATTAATGTATAGGGGGCTTAAGCCCCTTTTTTTGTTTTAAGTAGTTTGAGAAATGGAAATACGATTAGCACAACCCAAAGATATTGATACTATAGCCATGAATAACAATTTAATGGCACAAGAAACTGAAGGGAAAGAACTGGATATGCAAACAGTTACACAAGGCGTTAAGGCTATTTTCAATGACCCATCAAAAGGGTTTTATTTAGTAGTTGAGGTTAATGGTAAAGTAGCTGCAAACCTTATGGTGACTTATGAGTGGAGTGATTGGAGGAACAGTAATATTTGGTGGATACAAAGTGTTTATGTAATTAAAGAATATAGAAGAAAAGGTTTGTATAAAGCCATGTATAATGAAGTAAAAAACAGGGCAAAGCTTGAAGGGGTTAAGGTAATTCGATTATATGTTGAAGAGGAAAATACTATAGCACAACAAACCTATAAAAGCTTAGGTATGCAACACAGCTACTACTATATGTTTGAGGCGGATATTTAAAAAGAGTTTTTAGAAAGTCTTCTCAAAATACTGGGCAATACAAAAGAAGGTACAATAGCTTTTAGTACAACATTTAACTTGTCGCTAAAGGTAGGGCGTATTACAGCCTTATTATTTAAAACCCCTTGAACTGCAATAGCAGCTATTTTTTCAGGCTCTGCAATACTGGTAATATATTTTCGCCAACCGATTTTCCTAATACGGTCTCTTACCTCATCATTAGTAATCATAGGACCCGGTGTAATGCAACTTACATTTACTTTTTTCTCCTTATACTCTTGGCGTAAGGCTTGTGAAAAGGTTAGTACAAAGCCTTTTGATGCTGAGTAAATAGCCTTATAGGGTAAAGGAAAATATGCAGCCATACTAGCTACATTTAATATAAATGAAGGCGCATTATCAATAAGTTTTGCTGATAGTATATGGGTAAGCTTTGTAGTAAAAGCAATGTTTATTTGTAAAAGATTATTTACAAAATCAGGAGTTAGCTCTTCAAAAGCTTTGGCATAACCAAAGCCCACATTATTTACCAAACCATGTAAGTGAATTTTTTCCTTATCAATCCACTCTGTAATTGTATTATGTGCATCATTATGAAGCATATCCACTGCCAATACTTTTACAGAGATATTAGAGTACTTTTGTTCAAGTTCACCTTTTAACTCATCCAACTCACTTTGGAGTAATGATGCCAATGCAACGGAATATCCTTTTTGTGCAAACTCAATAGCCAAGCATTTACCCAAACCTGCACCTGCACCGGTTATAAGCACATATTTCTCTCTATTTTGCATGGTTTATTTAATCTTTCCTTCTTTTCTTAACCAGCTTACTGTTTTCTTAATACCTTCTTCAAAGGGAGTGAGCTCTATACCCAACTCGGTTTTTGCCTTACTGTTATCCAGTATCCAATCATACATATACCTTTTTACCCATGATGGGGTTATAGCAGGCTTAACACCGAAAACTGCTAAAAACTTCATAATTCCTGAAATAACTAACATAACACCTACAGGAATATGAATCATTTTTTGTTTAGCACCTGTGTATTGTTTCGCAATATCAAAATATCTATTGAAATCTAAGTTTTCGCCACCAATAATGTAGCGCTCACCACTTTTGCCTTTATCAATTGCATTGTAACATGCTTCTAACACATCATCAATATAAACATAGTTGCCAATGCTTTTTCCATTACCCGGAATAATTCGCCACCCTTCTGATACTTGCTTTAATAGGCGTGTACCTGCATTAGCTTCAGTTAATTGACCGGGACCAAAAACACGGCTTAGATTCAATGCACAAACTTCTAATGCCGGTGAACTTTTTTCAAGGAGCCACTGTTCAGCTTCTGCTTTGGTTTCCTCATACTCATTAAAAAAGGGGAGAATGCGCTCACTTTTTTCGGTAACGGGTGTTCCGTTACTTGGTCCAAGTACTCCTGCTGAAGAAATGAAAATCATTTTCTTTACACCACTTTTTTGGGCAGCATAAAATACTTGTTGGCTTCCTTTTACATTTATATCTGTAAATAATTGAGGGGTTTTAGTATAAACTGCTGCAAATGCTGCCGAATGAATTACTACATCACAAGTGAGCATAGCTTCAATCATTGCCTCGTTATTAGTTAGGTCTCCGTAAAAAAGCTCAATACCATCGTGCTGTAACAAATGGTTTTTTTGTTTTGAACGGACAAGTGCATGAACGGTTATTCCTTTGTCTGCCAGAAAGTTTGCTATTCTATTACCTATATATCCTGTCCCTCCCGTTAAAAAAACTTTCATCACTTAAATCTTCTTAAAGTCAACTTGCATTAAAGGGTTGGCATTTATAGCTATTAAACTGTTTGAAAGTGCTAAGGTTAAATGTATAAGCCATGCCGCCCAAAAATTTCCTGTATAGTAGCTCACTAAGCATAATACAACCCCAAAAGGAAGTGATGCAATTATTTCAAGCCTTCCTTTGGGTAAATGTGCTACTGCATATAGAATGCAGTTTATAGTAATGTTTAGCCATAGGGGTAAAATATCAACGCCTGCAAAAAATAATACCCCTCTAAATAAAAACTCATACCCCAATAAGTATATAGCCCAGCCCAATATATAATATGCCAAAAGGCTTATACTCCATGTTTGGGTGCGTATATGGGGGTAAATCATGTAGTTTTTTGGTTTACCTGCCCTAATAATATTTACGGTGAGAACAATAGCTCCAAAAATGCCCCATGCTATGAATACTTTTTGTGGGTTAGTGAAATTAATACCCAATGCTTTGGCATCATACAACCCCATTAGCTGTAAAACTATTAAGGGTAGTAAAAGCATTAATACAAAACCGGCAAACTTTTCTAATCCTACATAAAAAATATTGGCTTTGTTAAAGCCTACTTTTTCTTGCAAATAGGCTTCTACTTTTTTTCGGCTATAGAGAAGCCAAAAGTAAAAAGCAAAACCAATTACGAATAGGGTATACGATATAATAAAGGTTTGCAAAACAGCCGCAAATTAAAGGTTTAAAGCTTTAAAAGAATGCCTTTGTGGATAGAATGTAAAATGAAGGTGATGAAACGTTATTTGGTATTATAAATATTCATAGTGCGTTCAATACCTATAGCGGTATAAGACAATACAGCATTGGCTGCATTTTGTATATAGGTTTCAATATCTTTTTGTTCTTCGGTGCTCCATTGTTCAAGTACATAATCCACTTGTCTTCCTCTGGCAAAATTATCTCCAATGCCGAAACGGAGCCTTGGGTATTGATTATTGCCCAATACCTGATTAATATTTTTTAAACCGTTATGCCCGCCGTCACTACCTTTACCACGCATACGCAGTTTACCGAAAGGTAGTGATAAATCATCAGTAACAACCATAATGTTAGCTTCTTTTAGCTTCAACTCATTCATCCAATAGGCAACTGCTTTTCCGCTTAAATTCATATAAGTAGTTGGCTTAATTAAGTGAAGTGTTCTGCCTTTGTATTTCCCTTCGGCATGGAAAGAGTGTCGGCTTAAATCAAAACTTACATCCAGTCTTTTTGCTATTTCATTTACAACTTCAAAGCCAATATTGTGGCGGATAAACTCATATTCAGGACCAATATTTCCTAATCCGGCTATAAGATATTTCATGTTTTATTTTCCGAAATACATTTCTTGTTGAGATGACCTTAAAGAAGGGTATAATGATGTTAGTGCACCTAAAGTTAGTGTGGTAAAGAATATAAGTATAATATCACTAATTTTCATTTGCACGGGATAATCAGAAACCACAAAAGTACCTTCACCTCCCAGTTTAATTATGCCATAACTTTGTTGTATCCAACATACTAACACACCCAAAGCAATACCTATGATTGCACCTATAAGTGCTATAATTAAACCCTCTTTAAAAAATATTTTTCTGATAAGTCCGTCAGAGGCTCCCATACTTTTAAGTACAGAAATATCTCCTTTTTTGTCTATCACCAGCATGGTTAGAGAACCGATAACATTAAAGGCTGCCACTAACAATATAAATGTGAGGATAAAATATGTTGCCCATCGTTCTGTATTAAAAACACGGTACAGTACTTCTTGCATTTGGTAACGGTTTTTTACCTCAAAGCCCGTGCCCATCGTTTTTTGTATCTGTTGTTGGATTTTGCCTTCGTTTACTCCGCTTTTCAAGATAATTTCAAGTGCAGAAATTCCCCTGTCATATTCAAGCATTTTTTTTGCAAAACCAAGCGGTACAATGGCATATTTTTTATTTATCTCTTCTTCAACACTAAAAATACCTGCCGGGGTGATAAATTTTTTTACCAAAGCATTCTCAGGGCTTAATACATCAGTAGTTTCACCCCGTTTTGGAATAAATACGGATAGTTGAGCAAAAGAATTGTCTACATTAACCGATAAAAAGCGAGCTATTCCATAACCTAAAACAGCAAAGTTGTAGTTATCTTTTTTTAGTGTTAGTTCTCCCTCTACCATCATAGTGTCTAAGCCACTATACTTGGTAAAACCACCTCCAACGCCTTTTATTGTGGCAAAGGTTTGCTTATCGCCATATTTTAGAAGTGCATTTTCTTCCAACACTTCGGTAACATGGAGTATGCCATCTATATTTTTTAATTCGGCAATTTTAGTAGTATCAGGATTAAACACTTTGCCTTTTGTGGCAACTATCTTCATATCAGGGTCAAAGGAGTTATATAGTGAAACCACAAGCCCCTCAAAACCATTGAAAACTGAAAGTACTACCACTAATGCAAATGAGCCTACTGCAAACCCTGCAACAGAAATTCCTGAAATAATGTTGATGGCGTTTTTATTGTTTTTTGAAAACAAATACCGCCTTGATATGAAGTTTGAAAGATTCAACCTATTTGCTATTGGGGCAAAAATAAGGTTTTAGCCTTTAGCTATACCATTGTTTAAAGAAAAGTGTTTAGGCTTATTTATAAGCTTTTACCAGCATACCAGTACCCGATAAGTGCCCTACGTGTGTATCTAAATAGTTTAGAAGCAGGCAAATGGGTGCCATAATTAAATAGTATATCGGAAGTATTAGTAAAAACCACTTAGAAATATGCAGTAACTTGAAGGGGAGTTTCATAGATAATGTCCAGGATAGTTTGCCCGCTTTACCGTATGCATACCTTCCACGTACTTTTTTAAAGCCCAGCTTTTTTAAACGGTGCTTCAAGTCTTTCATGTCGTAACCAACTCTCACTTTCTCTCCGTGCATACCAGTGCTTAAACACTCTAACGGTTTTTCTCCTTTTTTACAAGATTGAGTAAAGAGCAACAAGTTACCATCGTTCTTAAGGTCTTCATAAAAAACTTTTAGTAGCTTATCGTCCTCTTCAACGTACTCAATCATATCTATGGCTAAAATCAAGTCGTAGGACTCAGGTTGTTCAAGTTCAAGTACATCACCGCTGCGGCAAAACACATTGGGTCTGCTAACTCTTCTAAAAAAGTTATTACAATCGCAAATAGCTTGTTGGCGTAAATCTACAGCTGTAACATTATAGTTAGGGTTTAGTTTAGACATATAATAACTATACTGTCCGTACCCTGAACCTGCATCTAAAATATGTGATGGATGTTTATTTGCATTTGCCCAAATACGCATTTCGCGATGTATGTGCCAACTTTTTAGCATGAAAAAGTCAAGCAACCAAAAAAAGAACCTTTTTTGGCGGGTTGTGCTACCGAAAACAGTAGTCAATGTTGAATCTATATGCTGGCAGTCCACGATATTACTTAGCTAATTGTACTATCTGATGCATTATTGTCATCGTCTTTAATTTTCTTAAAAATGTTTTCCATGTGGTCAACATAATCAAGGCTGTCATCTATAAAAAACTCTAATTCAGGTACTTTTCGTACTTGGTTTTTCACTTTTTTTGCCAATTCGTGTCTTATTTCTTTTTTATGAAGTTGTACTAAATCAAATAGTTCAGCCTTATTTTCAGGCTTAAAAAAACTTAAATACACTTTTGCATACCCCAAATCGGGTGATATTGAGACGTTACTTATTGTAATAAAGTTCCCTTTGAAAAGCGTTGATGTTTTCCTTTGAAAAATATCTCCCAAATCACGCTGAACTAATTTCGAAAATTTTTCCTGCCTTCGGCTATTCATAAACTACACACAAATATCTGTTACTTTTATGTAATACATACACATAAAATATGCCTAAGTTATAAACCATTAAATTTCAATAGAATAAAAATTTGTACATACAGTTGTTAGTTTATCCTAACTCATAATTGTAAAAATTATTACTCAGTTCTTATCTTCGCCGCAAGTGGAGACCTTTGAAATTATAAGGAATGGATTTGCTACAGGTTTAGTGTTAAGTCTGGGGCTAGGGGCTGTTTTTTTTGCTTTGATACAAAACAGTATAAAAAACGGCTATAAAACAGGTATTGCCATAGCCTCAGGTGTTATTGTGTCAGATATAATATTTGTAACCTTTGCTTTATTAGGTACCAGCTTGTTTAGTGAGGGAGACTTACAGAGTAAGTGGGTACAGGTTATAGCCATTTCTTTCCTACTATTTTTAGGAGTATATAATTTTATCCATGCTAAGAAACCTATTGACAGGACTATACAAAACCAAAGTATAAGTTTTGGCAGCGCATTAATGTATTTTGGAAAAGGCTTTTTACTTAACGGTCTTAATCCCGCTAATTTTTTTGCCTGGACTGTAATATGTACTACTACCACAGGCTCACTAAACTATAGCTTAAACGATAATATTATTTTTTTTGCGTCGGCTTTGGTGGCTATATTTTTTATGGAAGTGTTAATATCACTGGGTGCCCATAAGATTAAAAATAAGTTAACCGATAAAGTTATGCTTTGGATTAACAGAGTTAGCGGAGCAATTTATATACTGGTTGCTATTGCTTTATTAGTGGGATTGTTTGCTATATAGCATAAGTATATTGAAAAAATTATCAGTCTTTTTATAAATTGCCAATATAATGAGCATGATATGAAAAGAATTCTACCCTTATTTTTACTGGTTTTTCTGTTTGGTAATGTGTACTCACAATGTATGCTGGTGCCTGTTCCTTTAACAGAAAGAGCACAAAACTCACCTGTTATTGTTGAAGGTGAAGTAGTAAGCCAAAAAAGCTACTGGAATAAAGCACACAACAATATTTATACTTTAAACAAAGTAAGACCTGTTAAAGTATTTAATTGGAATGCTACAGCCCCCTATACCCAAGACTTTTATGTAGTTACTTTAGGAGGTGTTATCGGTAGTACCATGTTAGAGGTTTCCTCAACACTACAGCTAAAAGTAGGTGAGGCCGGAGTGTTTTTTGGAATACCGTCTCAAATACAGCTTGATGGTATTGAAGCAAACAATCAGTTGTTGCAATTTCAGCCCTATTCAGGACCACAAGGCTTTATCCATTTTGATGATAACAAACAGTTTGGACACGATGCCTTTGACACCTATTCAGTAATGCCTGATTTATATACTAAGCTTGAAGCTATGACAGGCAAAAAAATGATTGTACTAGGAACTTACAAAGGAGACATACCCACTACCAATATGGCTCCAACCATAACGTCATTTAGTCCTGATTCACTTTCAGCAGGTACAAAATCGGTTCTTACCATTACAGGAACAAACTTTGGTTCTACCAGAGGTTCTAGCAAGGTGAGGTTTAGAGATGCAAACAATGGCGGAAGCAGTTTTTTTGACCCTGAAGATGTAGAGTATGTGTCTTGGACGGATACTGAAATAAAAGTTGAAGTAACTCGCAGAGCAGGAACAGGTAAGTTTACCGTAGACAATGGTTCGGGAACAGTTCAGTCGGCAACTAATCTTGTAATAACTTTTGCACAACTTAATGTTGTAGACCAAAATAAAGACGTATTTCAACCCCAACATATCGGTGATAATGGTACAGGGTATACCTGGCAGTTTTTCACTGATTTTGATGCTAACGCTCCGGCAAAACAATCTTTCTTAAGGGCATTTCAAAACTGGCGTTGCGGTACTTTAATTAATTGGGATATAGGTTCAACCACAACCGTAGATGTGATAGCAAGGGACGGAACTAATGTAGTGCGATTTGACGATGGTAATGAGCTACCCAATGGTGTTTTGGGGAGATGTAGCAGTTGGTGGAGCGGCTGTTTTGTTGGGAGTACTACATTGTGGTATGTGGCTGAGTTGGATATTGTTTTTGATGACGGTAGAAACTGGAACTATGGTCCGGGAGACCCTGCAAATAACCAATATGATTTTGAATCGGTAGCTGTGCATGAGTTAGGACATGGGCACCAACTCGGGCACGTAATAAAGAGTAGTGAGATTATGCACTATTCTATCTCAAACGGGCAAAAGAAAAGAGTATTAAGCAGTGAAGGAGATTTAAGCGGAGGAGACTATGTAATGAACTTGAATTTACAAGGTGGCGTTTGCGCTAAAAGCGTAATGGTAGCTTTAAATCCCAATTTTTGTTCTTTAATTCCTGTTGCGGGTTTTACCAGTTCTGCAACAACTTTATGCCCGACACAACAAGTAACTTTTACTGATACATCAGGCGGAAGTACAAATAGTTTTACTTGGGATTTTGGTGCAGGCGCAAGCCCTTCAAATGCAACAGGTAAGGGTCCGCATAATGTTACTTATAGTACTTCAGGTAAGAAAACCGTGCGGTTAATAGTAGGAGGTGTAATTGGTAATGACACCAGTACGAAAGTAGATTTAATTACTATTGAGCCAGATAAACCTGCTAAGCCGGGAAGTATTTTGGGTCCTGATACAGGTTGTGTTGGCTCACAGCGTTATGATATTAATGGAGTAGCTGATGCTACTACTTATGAGTGGGGTGTAAACGGAGGCGGAACAGTTAACAAAACTACCGATACATTTGCTATGGTATCGTTTGCAGCAACTGTTGGTTCTGCTGATGTTTGGGTTAAAGCTGGAAACTCTTGCGGTATTTCTGACTCTGTTATAAAAACTATTCCTGTGTTAGATGTGCCTACATCAGACTTTACGTTTAATATTCAAGGTGATACTATTGTGTTAAACGAAACTTCTCAGGATGCAAATGCTATACTTTGGAAATTTCCTGACGGTCAAACTTCTGATATACCTAACTTAAACTTTATTCCTGCTCAAAGCGGTTTATTTAATATCAAACTACTGGCTACTAATTTCTGTGGAACTGATAGTATTGAGAAACCAATAAACTTTATTAAAGTATCAGTTACTGAACTTGAGAATAAAATTGGTTTAAATGTATATCCTAACCCATTTAGTAACACTGCCACAATTAGTTTTGATAATAGTAAGCATAGCATGCTTAGCTTTGAGATATATGACTTGCTAGGCAAGCAAGTGGTAAGTTATGCTTTGATGAAGGCTGAAACAACCATTAATCGTCAATATTTGAAGAGTGGGGTATATATATACAAAGCAAGGGCAGGAGGTGAAGTTTTAGCTACAGGAAGATTGACAGTTCAATAAAAAGTAAACAAACAAACAAACTTATAGAAGGGTGCCGCAAGCACCCTTTTTTATTTTATTTTTTTGGAGTAAGCCTCTTTCAAAAGTTGTTCAACAGCCTCTAGGTTTAAATGTTCAAGCTTTTTGAAACGGATACAACATTTACCCACGTTTACTGTACCAATTTGAGGCAGATATTCATTAATAAGTTTGGCGTCCATAACATATAGAGACATATAGTTTTTTTGCGATGCAACTGCAAAAAGAAGCTCACCATGCATGGTGTAGGTAGGCATCTTATACATTAGGCTTTCTTCAACTTCAGGGGCAGTATTGTGTATTAACCCGATTAAGGTTACAATAGCTTCAGTCCTTTCATCAGGAATAGCATCAATATAGGCATCTATGGATGATACTTCGTATTTCATAGTTTTTTCGTTTAAAATAAGAAATCCTACTTACAAAGTAAGCAGGATTAATTCTAATTTCGATTAAATGGTATTAAGCTTTTACCAAAGTACCTACAGTTTCACCCTTAGCCAAATCTACAAAGTTGCCTTCTTTGTTCATATCAAAAACTATTATGGGTAAGTTGTTTTCTTGGCAAAGTGTAATAGCTGTTAAATCCATTACATTTAAACCTTTAGAGTATACCTCATTATAAGTTACTTCATCATATTTTGTTGCTGTGGTATCTTTTTCAGGGTCGGCAGTATAAATACCGTCAACACGTGTACCTTTAAGTACTACATCGGCTTCAATTTCAACCGAGCGTAAAGCAGCAGCTGTGTCAGTAGTAAAATACGGGTTACCGGTACCTGCACCAAAAATAACTACTCTCCCTTTTTCCAAGTGCCTCATAGCACGGCGGCGGATAAACGGCTCACAAATCTGTTCCATTTTAATGGCACTTAACAAGCGGGTTTTTAACCCTAAGCTTTCTATAGCGCCTTGCAATGCCATTGCATTAATTACAGTAGCCAACATACCCATATAATCGCCTTGGGCACGGTCTACCAAACCACCCTGTACACCTTGTACCCCTCTGAAAATATTACCGCCACCAATTACAATGGCTACCTCAACACCAAGGTTTACAACTTTTAAAATTTCTTGGGCATACTGTTCTAAGATTTTCGGGTCTATACCGTAATTCTGGCTTCCCATCAGGGCTTCACCGCTAAGTTTTAACAGTACTCTTTTGTATTTTATAGTTTGGCTCATAGGTTGGTTTAAAAAAGGTCAAAAAAAATCCCGCCGAAGCGGGATTAAATATACTAAAAAATATTACTTACCAATTTCAATACGCTTAAATGCTGTTACTGTAAGTCCTTGTTCAACTCCATCCAACATTTGGCGAATAGTTTTACTTCCGTCTTTCACAAACTCTTGGTTAAGTAAAGTAGACTCTTTGTAGAATTTATTTACCTTACCTGTAGCAATTTTTTCAAGCATAGCCTCTGGTTTACCTTCTGCACGGGCTTGCTCAACAGCGATATCAGTTTCACGTTTCACTAAATCCTCTGCTACATCTTCTTTGTCTAATGCTATCGGGTTCATTGCTGCTATTTGCATAGTAACATCTTTACCTGCTTCTGCTATAGCGTCGTTTGATTCTTTATTTAATGCTATTAAAACACCTAATTTATTATTAGCATGTATATAACTAACAACTGTATCACCTGTTAACTTAACATAGTTCGAAATTTCAATTTTCTCACCAATTTTACCAACCATGTCAGTGATATGCTCTTTTACCGGACGACCTTCTAAGTCAAGCTCTAAAAGTGCATCAAGGTTTTCAGGTAAATTTTCAAGTGCTAATGCAGCAAATTTGTTTGCAGTAGCAACAAAGTCATCATTTTTAGCAACAAAATCAGTTTCGCAGTTCAATGCTACTAAAACACCTGTTTTATTGTCAGATGTTAAAGCTGTAGCAATAGCACCCTCAGCAGCATCACGCCCAGCACGGCTTGCAGATACTTTTTGTCCTTTTTTACGTAAAATATCAACTGCAGCATCAAAATCTCCATTAGCTTCAGTTAATGCTTTTTTACAGTCCATCATTCCTGCACCGGTCATTTGGCGCAGTTTATTTACTTCAGCAGCAGTAATTGCCATCTTGTATAAACTTTATTTTATGAATTAAATATTAAAGAATTAGTGCAAAGAAAATATTGTGATGTTACTACAATATTATTCAGCAGAAGCTTCTGTTTCTTTTGAAACTTCTTCCGTTTTTGCTGTTTCTGTTTCAGCAGCTTTTTCTTCTTTTGCTTTTGCAGCTTCTGTTTCTTCTTTTTCGCGTTTGCGAACTTGTAATCCTTCAGCTATTGCATCAGTAATAGTTTTTGTGATTATAGAAATAGATTTTGCTGCATCATCGTTAGCAGGTATTGGATAGTCTATATTAGTAGGGTCAGAGTTTGTATCAACAATACCGAAAATAGGAATATTTAAGCGTAAAGCTTCTGCAACAGCAATATGCTCACGTTTAACATCTACTATAAATAAAGCAGCAGGTAAACGGTTCATATCTTCAATTCCGCCTAATACATTTGTAAGCTTTGCTTTCTCTCTGTCCATCATCAAACGCTCTTTCTTAGAAATGGTAGTATATGTACCATCTTTAGAAAGTTTATCAAGACTTTGCATTTTTTTGATAGACTTACGTACAGTAGCAAAATTAGTCATCATTCCACCTAACCAACGTTCAACAGCATAAGGCATGTTTACTCTTTCAGCCTCGGTAGAGATAATTTCTTTTGCTTGCTTTTTAGTAGCTACAAATAAAATCTTACGTCCTGATTTTGCAATGTTTTTCATTGCAGCAGCAGCATCGTCAAGCTTAGATTTGGTTTTGTTTACATCTATTAAGTGGATACCGTTTTGCTCCATGAAAATGAAGGGAGCCATACGTGGGTTCCACTTTTTAGTAAGGTGTCCGAAGTGTACACCTGCATCCAATAATTCTTGTATAGAGGGATTTGACATTGTTTCGTATATATATTAACGCTTGCTGAATTGGAATTTTTTCCTTGCTTTTTTCTGTCCCGGTTTTTTACGTTCAACCATACGTGAATCGCGAGTAAGCAAACCGTCTTTTTTCAATTTGGGTTTGTGCTCTTCATCAATATTGCAAAGGGCACGCGCAATACCTAAGCGTACTGCCTCAGCTTGCCCGCTGCTTCCACCACCTCTTACGGTAGCTTTCACATCAAATTGTCCTAATGTTTCAGTAAGCTCGAACGGTAAATTCACTTGGTAGTGAAGGGTAGAAGCTAAGAAATAATCTTTAATATCTTTTTTGTTAATGGTAATTTGCCCTTTGCCCGGTTCTAAATATACACGTGCAATAGCTGTTTTTCTTCTACCTACTTTATTAATAACACTCATGTATTATAATTTAATTTCTTTTGGTTTTTGAGCCGAATGTGGGTGCTCGCTTCCGGCATATACAAATAAGTTACCGCTAATAGCTCTACCCAATCTGTTTTTTGGCAACATACGGCGTACAGCTTTTTCTACTACAGCAGTAGGCTTTTTAGCGATTAAGTGTTTAGCACTTATAAATCTTTGCCCACCGGGATAACCTGTGTAACTTACATATTCTTTATCTTCCCATTTGTTACCGGTAAGTTTTATTTTATCGGCATTGATAATAATAACATTATCACCACAATCTACATGTGGAGTAAAATCAGGTTTATGCTTGCCACGAATGATTTTAGCCACTTCTGAAGCAAAACGCCCCAACACTTTATCTTCTGCATCAACTAATACCCAGTCTTTTTTTACTGTAGCACTATTAGCTGAAACCGTCTTGTAACTTAGCGTATTCACAGTTAAATAACTTTATTTTTAAAGGACGGCAAAGATAGGTAGATGTTTTTGATTTGCAAAGCCTGTTTTTGATAATTTTTTAAGGCTTGAAATGAGGTTATTAAGTTATTAGTTATTGGGTTGATTATAAACTTCTACTACAAGGTTTTCAGCATCAAATAATGTAGCTATGATAAAAGAGATGATACAGTATATCTTATTACTTATATAACTAACCTAATTCTTAGTAACCAATAACCAATATCTTACCTTAACTCTTGTCTGTTTTTCTTCCAACTGCTCACTCCTTTTTGTGGCATATCAGCATCAGTAGTTTGCGCCCCTTTTTTATCACTGTTGTATATATGCGCTGCAATGGCAGCTACTGTAGCATTATCATCGGTATTAGGGTAAAGCTTATCAGGAGTGTAGTACTTATTTATAAAGTGTGTGTCAAAATCTCCTTCCACATAGGCAGGGTGTTGCAAAGCAAAAGCACCAAAGGGTAATGTTGTTGCTATACCTGAAATATGATAATCTTCAATAGCTCTAAGCATACGCACAATAGCTTCACTGCGGTTTTTGCCATAAGTTATCAGTTTAGACATCATGGGGTCATAATATATAGGTATCTCCATACCCTCTTCAAAACTATTGTCAACTCGTACTCCAACACCTTCGGGCAACTGGTAACGCTCTAGTTTTCCAATATCAGGCAAAAAGTTATTGGCAGGGTCTTCTGCACATACACGAAGCTCTATGGCATGCCCTGTTATACTTAAATCATCCTGAGTGAAACTAAGCTTTTCACCCATAGCTACTTTTATTTGTTCTTTAACAAGGTCTAAACCTGTAATTAATTCGGTTACAGGATGTTCTACCTGCAAGCGGGTATTCATCTCAAGAAAGTAGAAATTGAGTTTTTCATCCACTAAAAACTCAACCGTACCTGCACTATAATAATTACAAGCTTTGGCAACATTTACAGCCGCCTGTCCCATTGCTTCACGAACTTCTGGTGTTAAACAACTACTAGGTGCTTCTTCTATTAGTTTTTGGTGGCGGCGTTGTATACTGCACTCACGTTCAAACAAGTGCACCGTATTGCCGTGCTGGTCTCCTAATATTTGTATTTCTATATGTTTGGGCGAGCCTACAAATTTTTCAATAAATACACTGCCGTCTCCAAAGGATGCTTGGGCTTCGCTAATAGCCATATTCATTTGTTGCTCTAGCTCACCCTCGTTCTCAACGGTACGCATACCTTTTCCACCCCCACCTGCTGATGCTTTTATTAAAACAGGATAGCCAATGTCTCCGGCTATTTTTTTAGCTTCGTTTACATCGCTAATGGCATAGTCAATACCCGGAACCATGGGTACACCGAATTTTTTTACAGCTTGCTTTGCTCCGATTTTACTACCCATTATTTCCATCGATTCGGCGGAAGGCCCAATAAATATTAAGCCTGCTTCTTTTACTTTACGGGTAAAATCTGCATTTTCTGAAAGGAATCCATAACCGGGATGTATAGCATCTACGCCTAAACGTTTTGCCTCTTCAATAATCTTGTCGCCCAAAAGGTAGGATTGTGCAGATGGTGGCGGACCTAGAAGTACAGCCTCATCAGCATAGCGTACATGCATAGCGTTTCTATCAGCCTCGCTATAAACAGCCACTGTTTTTATGCCCATTTCATGTGCACTTTTCATCACACGTATAGCTATTTCTCCTCTGTTGGCAACAAGAATTTTTTTCATTGAATTATAATTTAATAAGGTTAAGTCCTTTGTGGACTTTACTAAATAGCATTATGCCTGTGCAGGCTCATTAAGCATAGGCAGGTTTACCCACTTTTCTTCGTGGTTACTTACTGAGTTTATACCCATTATGCCTCCCCAAGAGCGTGCTACACTGCCTGCATACCCTTTCCAGCTTTTATATAAATCGTGAGCATAACTGGCTTTTATTTTGCCTAAAGCATGGTTTAGTTTAGCCAGTTCATCGCTTATAATAGGGTTACGTTCTTCGGCTGTTTTGGGTAGTGCATCAATAATAGAGTTAATGTCTCTTTCTATAGTTTTTTCAACCTCTTGGTAGTATGTCTGTAAATCTTGCTTTTCTGAAAATGTTTTCACGTTTACCAGTTCAACAGCTCTGTTTACCTCTTGCGGGTCAATATCATTATCAGCACCTGCTATTAAAACTGCAATAAAAGCAGGGGTTTTCATAATTAGTTCTTTGTCTTCTTTGTTTAGAGGTTCAAGTTCGTAAATCATAAATTTTATAATTGGCGGTCAAAATTAAACAAAATCAGCAATCTAAACCTGTTATCCGATAAAAAGCATTGCTATAATTTACACTACTTTTGTACCAATGAGCTTATTAGGCGAGGTAAAACATTTAATAGCTAAGGATATAAGACAGGAGTGGCGACAACGATACGCCCTTAATGGAATATTGCTGTATGTTATAGCTGCTGTATTTGTTACCTATTTATCGGTTAAACTAACTGATAAGCCTACGTGGAACGCTGTTTTTTGGATAATAATATTATTTACCTCAGTAAGTAGTACTGCTAAAAGTTTTATTCAAGAGAGTAGGGGGCGATGGTTATACTATTACCAGTTGGCAAGTCCGCAAGCCATTATAGTATCAAAAACTATATATAATAGTATGTTGATGATTGTAATGTGCTTGCTGTGTTTTGCGTTTTATACTTTACTAATGGGCAATATGGCTGATGATGCCATTTTGTTTCTTTTGGTAGCTATGCTGGGCAGTTTAGGCTTTTCAGCAGTATTATCAATGACTTCTGCTATTGCTTCAAAAGCAGGTAACAGTAATTTATTAATGCCAGTTTTGAGTATCCCTGCCATTATACCTTTATTATTGGTTACAATTAAAGCATCAAAGGCTGCTATGGATGGTTTAAGCACTAATATTATTTTAAAAGACAGTTTGGTGCTTTTTGTTTTTTATTTGGCAATTGCAGCACTTGCTTATATACTGTTTAGTTTTTTATGGAAAGAATAGCTTTAAATTGAGAATTGATAGTTAAGAATTGAAAGTAATTATCCCTAACCTTTGAGACTAAATAACTAATAACCTACAACCTAGTTACTAATTGCACTTTAACCTTTTTTTCCCTGCTTTAGCTTTTTGACTGATGCTATTTTTGTACTGCTTATTCGGAAATTTTGAGCTTTGTGTATAATAATTACAAGCGGTGGTTTTCAGCCCTATATCTTCATAAATATTACCTAGCATTAAACTACTGTTTGCAGCAAAGTACGTGGTACTTTTTTTCCCGTCTTCCATTACTTGTTTATATAAGTCTACTGCATCATCGGTATTGCCCATCTCGTGTAGTACTCTTGCTTTACGGTAATTATATTCAAGTTTATGCTCTTTATCGGTATAACTTTCAATAGTTTTAGTACTAAGGGTTGCTAATGCCTTTTTTAAATAACCTCCATCGAAGTTTAAAGTAGTTGTTAGTAAAGTTTTATCAGGAGGAGTGGTTTGCTTGGCATATTTCATAGCCTTTTTGTCTTCTTCCACTTTCTCTTGCCCAAAACTACTTGCCATAGACTTGTATATTTTATATTTCTTATCGTTCCCTTCTAGGAAATAAAACCACGATAAGTGCATATAAGCCCCTTTTATAAAGTTTTTGCCTGTATGGAAGGATACATAAACTTTGAAATACTTGTGGGCATCGGCATCGCCACGGTACATTTTTGCTTTGCCCAATAAATAATCTAAATAAAAAAACTTGTTATACTGTTTTCCACGCGGACGGTGTATTAATACCTTAATAGCTTCGTTTGTTTTTTTGCTGCGCAAGGCAATGTTTGCTCTTAGGTAACAGCTTAATAAGTTGGTTTTATAGTCTGTAGTATTTTTTTGGACAAGTTCCCAAGCTTCTTGCGGTTTTTTTACTACAAACATTTGTAGATATACATATATAAATAGGGCTTCTTGTTTTAGCTGAGGGATATAGGTAAGCTTTGACGAGCTGTTTATTATTTGCTCTACTTTTTGCATACCTTGTTCAATATCACCGTCCATACCTACTATATTTACCACCCATTGATAATTGCCGGGTACTGTTCCTACCAAAGTTTCAAGCATACCCATAGTTTTATTATTGGGCAAAAAATCAGGGTGTTTTTTTATGTTGTCTTCAAGCAGGTTGTAGGCTTCTTTTATTTCAGAGGCTGCTTTTAAATAGTTTCCAAACCTAATACGGTTGGTAGCCCAGTGCATATAAATTTCGGCTTTGCAGTAGTTATACCAGGGGGAGTTTTTGTCGTCCTTTTCTATTTTATTTATTCTTATTGATTTGTTTTTTACCAGCTTTTCATACTCAGCTTCATTTTCATTAATAAGAATGGTGAAGAAATCAATATAGTCTTCGGCAAGGTATAGCAGTGTGTTGTTGGGCTCTGTTTTTTTAGCTTCCTCAATAATAGCCCTTCCGTTCTCAAGCCTTAGGCTTAAGATTTCATTTAATGCTTGCTGATACTTTTCAGAGTAGTGAAAGTTTCCCTCTACAGGTTTAGCTAAACCTAAAACTATTATGATAAAAACAAAAAAGCCTCTGCAAAGTACTTGCAGAGGCTTTTTATATGTGTTTACTAAAGTAATTGTTGTAAGCTTTAAATTATTCGGCAGCTACAGCTTCGTCAGCAAAGCTATGGTCTACTAAAATACGACCACAATGCTCGCATATAATAATACGTTTGTTTTGGCGAATATCTGACTGCATTTGCAACGGAATATTTCCAAAACAACCTGAGCATGAACTACGGATAACTGTAGCAACAGCTATACCGTTTTTTACTGATTTACGGATTCTATCGTAGGCAACTATTAAACGCTCTTCAATTTTCTTTTCAGCTTTTTCGCGGGTTTTCAAAAGAGATTTTTCTTCTTTTTCAGTTTCTCCCACAATGTTTTCAAGCTCTTTCTTTTTATTATCCAAGTCTACTTTTCTGCCTTCAAGTTCAGTGGTTGAAGACTCAATTAACTCTTTTTTAAGCTCTATAGATTTTTTCCACTCGCCAATGCGTTTTTCAGCAGCTTGTATTTCAAGACCCTGTATCTCAATTTCTTTATTCAAGGCATCAAACTCACGGTTGTTTTTTACGTTGTTTAGTTGCCCTTCGTACTTTTTAATAAGTGCTTGTGAGTCTTTTATCTTCTCCTTATTCTCCTGAATATTGTTTTCAAACTCCTCAATCTCGTTATTAAATTTCTCTAAACGAGTTTCAAGCCCTGCAATATCATCCTCCAAATCAGCAACTTCCATAGGTAATTCACCACGTATAGCGGTAATTTTATCTATTTCAGAATCTACTTTTTGAAGTTCGTAAAGTGCTCTTAGTTTTTCTTCAATGGTTACTTCCATTATTTATAATACTTTATGGGGTTGGTATTTACTTTTGTCAAAAGAACCGCAAAATTAGTGAATTTTTTTGTCAAAATCTCACCTAATAATTCTATTGTAAATTGCTCGCTTTCAAAGTGCCCCACATCAGCTATCATAAGCCTGTTTTCCGCATCAAAAAATTGGTGGTACTTAAAATCTCCTGTTACAAAAGCATCAGCATTTTGTCGTATTGCACCATTTAGCAAAAAACTCCCCGAGCCTCCGCAAACAGCTACTTTCTTAATTGGTTTGTTAAATGAGGTATAGCGTATGCCTTCAGCTTTTAAATTGTTTTTCAAGTGTGATAAAAATATGTCAGCTTCCATTGGTGAAGAGAGTTCCCCAATAATTCCTGCACCAATTTTAGGGTGTTGGTTTTTAATTGGGTAAATATCATAAGCCACTTCTTCATAGGGGTGGGCATTTAATAAAGCACTTACAACAGCATTTTGTAAGTGAGTAGGGAAGATGGTTTCAATCCTTACTTCATTCTCAGTGTGGCGTTTGTCATGTTCACCCACATAGGGTATAGCGTCTTTATTTGCCTTAAAAGTACCTTCACCATCAATATTAAAACTGCACTCATTGTAGTTGCCAATAACCCCTGCTCCGGCGCTAAATATTGCATTGCGCACATTATCTGCTTCTTTTACAGGGCAAAAAGTAACAATTTTATAAAGGGTATCACTTTTTGGAGCAAGTATTTTGGTGTTTTCCAGTCCAAGCTTCCCAGCTATTTTTTGGTTTACACCATTGTGTAGCACATTATCTAAGTTAGTGTGGATGGCATAAATGGCAATATTGTTTTGTATGGCTTTAATTACCGTACGCTCTATATAATTATTACCGTTTAAGCGCTTCAACCCGCTAAAAACTATAGGGTGGTGTGATACTATTAAATTACACCCTCGTTCAATAGCTTCTTCAACAATAGCTTCAGTACAATCAAGGCTAATGAGTACTTGGGTTACTTCAGTATTTTTATTGCCTACAGTAAGCCCGCTATTATCATAGTTTTCTTGTAAAGCCAAAGGGGCTATAGTTTCTAAGTAGTTGGTAATGTCTTTTATCTGCACAAGGCAAAGTTATAAGTTTAAGTTTTTCTTTAACCAGTAAAATTTTTTGTCTAGCCATACTAATATTTGAACGGTAAATAGTGCCCTAACTTTTTTAAAAAACAATACCTTTGCGCCTCGATAAAAAAGACTGATGGATAGAAATTCGATAATAGGGCTAGTACTAATAATGATTATTATGGTTGGGTACTTTTTTCTTACCCAAGATAATGTTGAAGAGATTGAAGCCAAAAAGAGAAAGCAAGATTCTATTGCAAATGTGCAGAAGGGAATTGTTGATTCAGCTAAACAAGTAGCTGAAGTACCAACGGGAACTCTAGATACTTTAAAAACAGATACTACAATTAGTGTTGAGGTTGAAAAACCAACAGGCTTATTAGGAAAGTTTGCTGAAGGCAATGAGGAACTGGTAACAATTGAGAATGATTTAATAAAGGTAAAACTCTCTACACTGGGTGGGCATCCGCATTCTGTTGAGCTGAAAAATTATAAACGTGCGAAACGGGAAGGGGAAGCTGAGAAGAAACCGCTAATATTATTTGAAGGGAAAGAAGCCGACTTTAATATCAGCTTTATATTAAAAGATGGTACTACCGACTCTACAGGGAGGTTGTATTTTACCCCATCAACCAAAAATGTAACAGTAAAAAGCGATTCGGGCAAAATAGCGTTGAAACTGGCTATAGATGAAAATACTTATCTGGAGCAGGTGTACTGGTTAAAACCCAATAGCTATGAGCTAGGCTATACCTTAAATATGAAGGGTATGGATAAGGTACTTTCTCCAAACCACCGTTTTATTCAGGTAGATTGGCGAGTAACAATGCCTTTGCAAGAATCATCACTTAAAAGTGCTAAAGAAAATGCATCGGTATATTATGCAGGTTTAGATGAGGAAGTGGATAATATTTCTGCAAACTCTTACGACAAAGCAGAACCCGCAGGCGGTGTACGTTGGGTTTCATTCAAGCAAAAGTTCTTTAATTCTACGTGGACTTGTTTATCTAATGAAGGGTTTACGGGGACTACTTTGGCAACTGTAGAAAATGCAAGCCCCAATTACGTTAAAACCGCTAAGGCAAGTTCAATTATATCAACTTCATTTTTAGCGGAGGAAAGCATACCCATGAAGTTTTATTTTGGTCCAAATGATTACCAAGGATTGAAAGATATAGGCGGAGGTATGGATGAGTTGGTAAACATGGGTTGGGGTATCTTCGGATGGATAAACAAGGGAATGATATCCCCCTTATTTAAATACTTAAATAAGCTTACAGGGAACTATGGTATTATCATTTTGATAATGACCATAATAATTAAAATTCTGCTATTTGGTTTGGTGTATAAATCATACATCTCATCAGCAAAAATGAGAATTTTGAAACCTGAAATAGATGCTTTGAAAGAGAAGCATGGAGAAAACCTGCAAAAGTTCCAGCAAGAGCAAATGGCGTTATTTAAAAAAGCAGGGGTATCACCGCTGGGAGGGTGCTTGCCATTGCTTATTCAAATGCCGTTTTTAATTGCCATGTTCCAGTTTTTCCCGTCGGCAATAGAGCTAAGACAACAAAGTTTTTTGTGGGCAACTGACCTTAGTACTTATGATAGTATATGGACTTTTGGTTATGTACCGCTAATTGATACTATTTATGGAGACCACGTTAGTTTATTTACTTTACTAATGACAGTGTCTACACTGATATATACTTTATTAAATAATCAATTAACAGGTGCTACAGGGCAAATGAAGTATATAGGTTATATAATGCCTATATTCTTCTTAGGGTTTTTTAACAACTATGCTGCGGGACTTACTTACTACTATTTCTTAACTAATATTATATCAATAGGACAACAGTTTTTAATTCGCCGTTTTGTTGATGACGATGCATTGCACCGTAAAATTCAAGAGAATAAAAAGAAACCCGTTAAGAAATCAGGTTTCCAGAAACGTTTGGAAGAAATGGCTAAGAAAAGAGGTGTTGACCCTAACAGAATGAAACGATAATGGAATTGTTGCGTACCGCCATTGGCAGACTTAGAGTAGTTGGTTTTTTTGAGGGAGTATCTTTCTTGGTATTGTTATTTATTGCTATGCCATTAAAGTATATGTATGATATGCCCGAAGTGAACAAAATAGTGGGTATGGTACACGGATTATTGTTTGTACTGTATGTTTTTGGTGTAATACAGGTGAGAATTGAGTATAGCTGGAATTGGCGAAAAACTATGATAGCACTTATAGCCTCTGTTGTACCATTTGGTACTTTTTATGCCGATGCAAAACTGTTTAAGCCTGAGCAACAAGCCCAAAAAAACAGCTAATATTTGCTACTTGGGGCAATAGCATTTATCTTAAAGCCCTATAATTTTACATGGAGTCATTATTAATAAAGCCTAAAAAAGAACGTGCTTTTATAAACCGTCATCCCTGGTTATTTACTGGCGCAGTGCAAAGAATGCCTGACGCTGAGAACGGTGAAATTGTAGAGGTGATTAGTAATGAGAAAGGATTGCTTGGCTATGGTTTCTATAATCCCAATAGCCAAATATGTTGTCGCTTATTTGAGTTTAGCCAAACCCCTGTAGAGATTAATCAAGCTTATTGGAGGACTAAAATAGAGAAGGCATATAATATGCGCCAGTCTATTTTAGATTTAAGCCAAACCAATTGCTATCGTTTACTTCATGCCGAAGGAGATTTCTTTCCGGGTATTATAGCCGATGTATATAATGATACTGTAGTAGCACAAATTTTAATAAAGGGCACTGAAAGGCTGCTTCCTGTTATAAAGGAGGAGTTTACAAGATTAGGGTTTAAACATATATATCTTAAAACCAAAAGCAGTTCACAAAAAATAGAGGGTATTGGGGCAGAAAACTGGATTACTGAGCCTGCAAAAATGCCGGTTGAGGTACTGGAAAACGGGCTAAAGTATTATGTAAACGTTGAAACAGGGCAAAAAACAGGCTTTTTTATAGACCAAAGAAATAACCGCAGCAGGGTTAAAAACTTCTCACAAAATACTAAGCTGCTTAATACCTTCTGTTATTCAGGTGGCTTTAGTGTATATGCTTTGGCAGGTGGGGCAAAAGAAGTCCATTCGGTTGATATCTCAAAAGATGCCATTGCACAGTGTGATGAAAACGTAAAACTTAATGGGTTTGAGAATAACCACAAATCGTTTGCAATGGACTGTTTTGATTACTTGAAGCAAACCGAAGAAGTATACGATGTAATTGTGTTAGATCCCCCAGCGTTTGCAAAAAGTGCCAAAAATGTACCCAATGCAACTAGGGGGTATAAAGAGCTAAATCTTATGGCTATTAAGAAGATTAAACCGGGTGGTTTAATTTTTACGTTTTCCTGCTCGCAGAATATTGATAAAACACTGTTTCAAAAAATTGTTTTTGGCGCAGCAGCCGATGCAAAGCGTAATGTGCGTATATTAGAGCACCTCTCTCAAACACCGGACCATCCTATAAATATATACCATCCCGAAGGGGAGTATTTAAAGGGATTATTGCTTTGGGTAGAGTAGAAGAATAATTATTCTTAATAGTAAACGTTAATAGTAAAAACTTTTAAACTAAGCTATTAGCTTTGTAAATTATTTATTTAAAACAATGACAGAAAATAATTCATCAAAAGGTAAAGCAACACTTATATTACTAACATTACTACTGTTGGCATCTATTGCTGGTAATTTCTATTTATATAAGGTTAAAGATACCAGTGAGGTTACTATACAAGAAAAGGGTGTAGTAATAGATAGTTTAGTAGAGGCACGGGTGAGTATAGAAACAGAGTTGAATGTAGCTTTAGCTGAACTTGAAAGCTACAAAGGAAAAAATGCTGAATTGGATGAAGAGCTAAACAAACAAATAGCAAAGCTTAAAGACCGTGAAGGAAGAATTAGGAATATGATTCGTAACAGAAAATCTTCTGAAAAGTTAATAGGGGAGCTTAAGGCTGAGTTAGCAGATTTTCAAAAGGAGAAAGAAGCATATTTAGATAAAATAGATGAGCTTACCACTGAAAACGAACAACTAAAAAGTGAAATTGTAATAAAAGATATTACCAATGATTCCCTTAGTAGCAAGCTGAAAAGCGCAGGGGCACTGAAGGTGGAGTATGTTAAGGTGCGTTCAGCCAAGATACGCTATAATGGAAAAGAGAAAGAAACCAGTATAGCACGTAGAACTGAAAAAATGGAAGTATGCTTTAGTATAATGGATAACAGTGTTGCAGAAACTGGTGAGCGTACTGTGTATGCACGTATTATGCAGCCTGATGGAGTTGTATTGGGAGAAAAAGGTAAGTTTCCTGTAAAAGGAAGAGGAGTAGAAACGGGTTATACAGGTAGTGAAACCTTTAACTACGACGGTACTAAAAAAGACTTTTGTTTCGACTTTACTGATGAGAAGTACAAGTTTCCGAAAGGGACTTATTTAATTGATATTTTTATTGATGGTGAACTACACACCAGTGGGTATTACGACCTTAGATAAAAGTGTGAACTATTAAAAAAAGGGTTGGCAATTTGCTAGCCCTTTTTTGTTTACCAAAAAATTATTTGGTGAATTTTAGTATGTGTTTTCCTCCAGGTTTTGCCCGCAATATATTGTTTTGGTTGGCTGCCGTAATACAATGTAATGCTGCTTTTTTCATGTAATAAAAAATTTTCAAAATAGCTATAAGGAAGCTCGGTAGAAATACGGCTGAATTTTTTTCTGCTTGAAATGTTATTGTATAAAAGCTTAATGGTTTTTGAGGTTGCAATTTTATCAGCATAAGAAAATGCTACACTATCAGGCTGCTTAAAGGGTGGGGTGCCGTAAATATTTAGGTTAGTAATTACAGGTTTTGCAATGGAATCGTTTTTATTAAAAGTAAAATCGGCTAAAACCTTATCGTTACCATTATAAAACTCAATAGGTTTTACAAAATATACCATACCGTCTTTTTTGTAAAAAGACTCTACATACTTATTAATCTTACCACTACCACCTATTGGCCTTACACCGCAAGAGAATGAGATAAATAATAAACCAACAAGCAGTAAATGGAGTTTATTTCTTTTCATTTTCACAGTCGAATTTTTTTATAAATGTATTACTCTCATTATAAAACCTTTCCCACTCATCTTCACTTTCAAATACGGCATCAACCATAATAGAGTTAGATAGTTTTGGTTGTTTAAACAGAATTTTCACAATTTTTAAACCGCTACTTTTTTCAACTTTAAAATAATGATAAGTAGTTTCATTTACCTCTACTTTCTTTTTATCTAAAATAGTTATTGAACTATCTCTTTTTACTTTAGAAATTATTGTATCAGTTACATCAGCCAATACAAAACCGAAATACTTTTTATCAGTAGCACTTTTAGTTAGTTTATTAATAAAAGATTGTGTTTCGGCTACCCTAAGCTCATCATCATACAGTTTCAGGTATTCTTTTGTAACAACGGTCTCTTCTTCATCACCACTTAGTTTGTAGCAACCCATCAGCCCGAATTTTAAAGGAGCTTTAGTTTTACAGCCCATAACCACAAGGCTTAAAGCAAAAAGTAATATTAGTATTTTCCGCATAATCTTTAAAAAGAAGTGCTAAACAAAAAAAGAGCAGCAAATTTGCTGCTCTTTTTTAAAGTTTTAATAAATAAAATTATTCACCTGTTACAATACACTCATAAGTAACAATTATACCTAGAATGTTAGTAGTTTTAAAGTCAACAGTTGAAATTTTAGAAATTCCTCCATTCTTAGCAGCACTTTGGATACTAGCATCAGCACCGAAGCAAAGAGCTGTTAAATAGCAAGTGCCTGAAGCACGACCTACTTTAGAGCCTACTTCATTGTTGGTAGCATTTACAGGAACTGTTAATGAGCAAGAAGCTAAGCTAAGAGCTGCAAATACAGCTAAAAAAGGTTTAATGAATTTTTTCATAGATCTGATTTTTTTTGATTAGTTCGTACACAAGTATATAAAAAAATATTCTCAATCCAAGTTTAAACTTATTTAACTTATTAAATCTGTAAGCCTTATAAATAGTCTATTTTCGCAGCTTCAGTTTTAAAATAGTGGCTAGTTTTTGGCAAACATATCGTAAAGATTTTCGGCAAACATTAATACTTAGCACGCCAATAATTATAGGTCAGTTAGGGCATATACTTATGGGGGTTTTTGATAACGCTATGGTAGGTTCGCTACAACCGACAGCCTATGGTGCTGTGGCTGTGGCAGCAGCAGGTGTTAGCAATTCTATTTTCTTTTTGGTTACTGTATTGGGTGTAGGGGTAATGATGGCTGTTTCTACCCTAGTTTCTATTAGTAAAGCAAAAAAAGATACAGCTTCGTGTGGAGAATATTTAAAATACTCCATTGTAGCATCTTTAATAACCTCAGTTGTACTTACCATTATTTTATTAGTATGTGCATATAACTTTCATGTATTTCAGCAACCTGAAGCTGTTGAAGAATTAGCCAAAGAATATTTCTTATTGGTATCCTTTAGTACATTTCCATTGTTTGCAGGTTTTGGGGTGAAAAATTTCACAGATGGGCTAAGCTATACCAAGCCTGCCATGGTAGTTACACTTTTAGGTGTGTTGCTAAATGTTTTTTTAAACTGGCTATTTATATTTGGTAATTGGGGTATGCCTGCTTTAGGATTAAATGGTGCGGGTGTAGCTACAATAAGTTCAAGAGTCTTCATTTTTATAGCGCTGTTGGGTTATGTGTTTAAATCCCCCTTGTTTGTTGAATATAGAAAGATGAGTAAAGGGGTGAATTTAAAATCATCTCATTTAAAAGAAATATTCAAAATAGGTTTACCGTCGGGCTTGCAGTATTTTTTTGAGATAGGGGCATTTACTGCTGCAAATATTATGGCTGGCTGGTTAGGTGCATTTCAATCGGCAGCGCATCAAATAGCACTTACTTTATCTGCTGTTTCTTATATGGTGTCATTAGGCATTTCAACTGCAGGGTCAATAAGGGTTAGTGCTGCGTATGGTGATAATGATAAGCTTGCAGCTAAAAAAGCAGGATACTCTGCATTATTTATGATTAGTGGCTTTATGGTAGTATCGGCAATAATATTTCTTACCTGTAACAGTATATTGCCACCCTTGTTTAATGCACAGGAAACTGTGGTAAAGTATGCTGCAACATTACTTTTAATAGCAGCATTGTTTCAGTTTTCTGATGGGGCACAAGCTGTTGGCTTAGGAATACTTCGCGGTTTAAAAGATGTAAAATACCCAACGGGGGTTACTTTGGTAGCATACTGGTTAGTAGGCTTACCATGTGCATACTTTTTTGCTTTTACACTTAATATGGATGTGCAAGGTATTTGGTATGGGCTTACAATTGGTTTAACAGTTTCGGCAATTTTTTTAACCCGTCGGTTTATTGTATTGGTTAATAGAAGCTGAACCGTTATTACATTTTTTTACTATCCATTAAAAAGTATTTTTGCTACGAATAATTTTTTAAACGAATCACAATGAAAAAACTACTACTAACCTTAGTGCTAAGTATTAGCCTATTGGCAGCAAATGCGGTTAACAAACCTACTGATGAGGGAATGTGGCTGCCTATATTGCTTAAAGACTATAACTACGAGCAAATGAAAAAACTGGGTTTAAAACTTAAGCCCAAACAAATTTATAATGTAAACAAAGGAAGCCTTAAAGATGCCATTGTATGGTTTGGTGGGTATTGCACCGGAGAAATTGTGTCAAACACAGGGCTTATTCTTACTAACCACCACTGTGGCTATGGTTCAATACAATCTCACAGTACTGTTGAAGACAATATTTTAGATAATGGGTTTTGGGCTAAGAGTTTAGACCAAGAAAAAGCTAACCCCGGTTTATTTGCCTCAATACTTGTGCGTATGGAAGATGTGAGCAAACAAATTATGCCTGCACTAATGGGGTTAGATGATAAGCAAAAGGCAGCTAAGCTTAAAGAAATAGCCGATGCACTAGAAGCAAAAGCTACAGAAGGAACGCACTACGAGGCAACTGTAAAACCTATTTTTAAAGGTAACCAGTACATAATGTTTGTATATGAGAAGTTTACAGATATTCGTTTGGTGGGTACACCCCCACAATCTGTAGGAAAATTTGGTGGAGATACTGATAACTGGATGTGGCCACGCCATACGGGCGATTTTTCAATGTTCCGTATATATGCAGGTAAAGACAATAAACCTGCTGCATACTCAAAAGAGAATGTACCTTACAAGCCTAAGCATTCACTACCTGTTTCTCTTGATGGAGTAAAAGAAGGTGATTTTGCTATGATTATGGGTTTCCCCGGTCGCACAAACCGCTACGAAACTTCAATGGGTATTCAATTAGCTATTGATAAAGTAAACCCATCAATAGTTAAGCTACGCGAAAAGCGTTTAGAGTTAATGAAAGAGCAAATGGATAAAGATGTTGCCGTGCGTATAGCTATGTCATCGCGTTATGCTCAAGTAGCTAACTATTGGAAGTACTTCATAGGGCAAACCGAGCAATTGAAGCGTTTGAAAGTAATTGACCAAAAGAAATCAGAAGAAGAAAAGTTTCTTGCCTGGGCAAAAGGTAAAAAAGAATATGAAAATATTTTCAGTACCCTTGAAAAAGCTTATGAAGAATACACACCAATAAGTACACACCGTACTTATTTGAATGAGGGACTTTTCGGTTCTATATCATTTATTATGGCAAATAGCTTTATTGCATTAGAAGAGGCGATAGAGGCTAAAGATGAAAAAGCTAAAGAAGCTGCTATAGCAGGTATAAAAAGAAGAGCGGGGTATTACTTTCGTTTTTACCACCCAACAACTGAAGAAAAAACAATAGCAGCAATGCTAAATTATTTTTATCACGATATACCTAAAGACCAGCACCCATCTGTTTTAGAGGAGATTGTAACAGCAAACCCAAGTGCAAGTAGTGATATGAGTGTTGTTACAAGGCAAGCTTTTGAAAAATACGCTGAGAATGTGATGAAAAACAGTATAATGAACTCTCCTGAAAAAATTGAAGAGTTCTTGAAAAATCCTGACGTTGAAAAATTAAATCAAGACCCTGCTTACCAATTAACCAAGTCGTTTATGGATAACTATAAAGAACGATTTGCTGATAGGGTACAAGCATTTAACAAAACAAAAGGAGACGTAGGTTCATTATTAATAAAAGGTATGATGGAAATGAACCCCAAAGGCAATTACTATCCTGATGCCAATAGTACTTTCCGTATGTCTTATGGCTCAGTGCAGGCGTATGACCCCAAAGACGGTGTACACTATAAGTTTTATACTACACTTGATGGGGTAGAAGAAAAATATGTTGATGGTGATGATGAGTTCGATGCCCCCGATAAGCTGTTGAAGCTGAGTAAAAAAGAAGATTTTGGGGCGTATGCTGATAAAAAAACAGGTGAACTACATACCTGTTTCATAACCAATAACGATATAACCGGCGGAAATAGCGGTAGCCCTGTGATGAATGGAAATGGACAACTAATTGGTTTGGCTTTTGACGGAAACTGGGAAGCAATGAGTGGCGATATTTATTTTGATACCCGTTACAAAAGAACCATTAATGTTGATGTGCGTTACGTATTATTCTTAATTGATAAATTAGCAGGTGCACAAAACATTATTAAAGAATTAAACCTTATAAAGAATGGTAAAACCATAACTTTGTATAAGTAGATATAGAGCGTATTAATTATGAAAAAATTAGCAATACTTTTTGTTTTCGCAGCACTTTTTGCAGCATGTGAGAAAAAATTACCTAGCACAGGTACTTTTGGTAACCAAGAAATGACGGCGGATAATGCTGTGCCCATTGGTCAGTTTATTGCCAATGTAGGCGATGAGGCAGAGAAAGAAGGCAAAGTTTCAGGTACAATAACCCAAGTATGCCAGGGCGAAGGATGTTGGTTTAATTTAGATTTGGGCGAAGATAAGTTTGTACACATTTATACTAAAGAAAGCAGCTTTTCATTACCTAAAGATGCCAGCGGCAAAACAGCTATAGCCGAAGGTAAACTAATAGCCAAAGAAGGTGAAGAAGGTAAACAGTATGAGTTTGAAGCTACAGGAGTTATTATTCAATAGCATTTAGTACATAACGATATACACTTTAGAAGCGGGCAAAATTTTGCCCGCTTTTTTTGTGGGCAGTAAATAAACAATGTGCTATATTTTTGAAGAAAATGAGATATAAGTTTTTTGTGGTGGTTTTGTGTGCTCTGGTATGGGGCTCTTGCAAAGAACAAAACCAAAAAGAAAAAGTATTTAAAGGGTATGTAATTTGGGAAAAAGACTATACTACTTTTACCAGTTGTGAAACTAGAAAAACATATTGGTTAGATGATAAAACCAATGAAATAGAAAGTAAGTATAAGGATTTGGCAAAAGAACCCTACCAAGAAATTTACTTTGAATTAAAGGCTGATTTATTGCCACCTTCAACTATAGGGGTATCATCAGGGTTTGACAATATTATACAAGTGAAAACAGTAGTGGATGCAAAAGAAAAAGCCCCAGAAAATGCTTGCGATACCAAAGATGAAAAACCCGTATTTAGTTGTTTTGGTACTGAACCTAACTGGACTTTCGGTTTTGGAAAGGATATAAAATTTACTTCTAACTATCCAAACGATACATTGGTATTCTTTCCACTGCAAGAACCCGAGATAAGAGACTCAGCAGGTGTAGGCAGGATTTTTTACTATAATATTGGTAACGAAAATTTTCAGAACATACAGGTAATTATAAGTGAGCAACCTTGTAAACAAGGGAAGAAATACCACCGTTTCACATCTAAAGTGCTGTTTGGTGGTATTGAATATAATGGTTGTGCAAAAATTAAAATTATTAATAATGAAGAATACTCTAATAATTAGTGCTATTGTATTACTACTGTTTTCATGCAAGGATAAAACAGTAAAAAATAATGATGCAAATGAAGATACTGTAACTCTTGAAGCTGATACGGCTGAAGTTTATGTGGGCGATACGCTTGTTTATGAAGTTAAGGGCTTTAATAAGCAAATAGAAGGCTGTGTAAATGAAAAAACCAATTGTGCATCATTTATAGCGTCTTTTCCAGTTTTAGACCCTAAAGCTAATGGTCACAAAACAGCCGATGCAATAAACAATTTTGTAAGAAGTAAATTATATAGTGCGTTAATAGGTGAAGAACAGCCCAATGGCTTAAACGACTTGTTGCGTCCCTATTTTGAAGCTTACAAAGAAGCATTGCAAAACAATCAAAATGAGGGTGAAGATTCTATAGCAGCATGGAAATTTAACCGCAGAATTTCTGTACACACAAATACCTTTAAAGTTTTTACGCTAAAACACTCTGAAAGCAGCTATGCAGGAGGAGCACATCCTAATAGTTTTACTAACTACTATCATTTTAACCCTAAAAATGGTGAGCAATTTACACTTGCAAGCTTTTTTAATAAAGGCTATGAAACAAAACTAACCGCACTGGCTGAAAAGGCATTTAGAAAGAAATTAAGCATAAGCCCCAATACCAGTTTAGAAGATGAAGGGTTTTGGTTTAAAAATAAAGTGTTTACGCTTACTGAGAACTTTTGGTGGGACAATGAGGGTATACACTTTTTATACAACCCTTATGAGGTTGCCGCCTATGCTGTTGGAGCAATTGAAATTAGTGTAAGCTATAATACAATAAACGAATTGCTTAAAGAAGAATATAAACCACAAGAACTATAAAAAAGAAGCCTACCTCTCGGCAGGCTTCACACTCCACTGATATGATGAAAATAATAGTACTAATTTTCTAAAATTAGTTTCTTAACAATTGATTTACCATTACTGGTTATTTTAAGTAAGTATATACCACTTTTCTGGCCATCAATATTTAAGTTTCGCTGCATTTTGGTTGAAGGAGTACTATAAAACGTATCCTTAAAAATTTCTTTGCCCTGCATATCGGTCACTAAAAGTTCTATTTCACCTGATGCTTCAGTTTCAAGGTCTAAGAATACCTTGCCATTACTTGGGTTAGGGTAAACATTTATATTCTTCAACGCCAAAGTTTTCTCACCTGCGGCTTGTTTAATTTGTGGATGCTTATTGGTTTTAATATCCTCATTATTTGGATCTTTAACTTCAATACTTTTAAAAATGGCAATCATCGTCACGTTTTTGGAACCACGCTCATCAACAAGGCTGTCAGCATCTACATTTATGTCTAACATCTTTATCAGTTGTAGTGCTTTTTCTCCATTTTCAACATTCATCAGCCTTTTTTTAGTTGCTTCATCAATCTCTACATGTTTCATTATCATATTTTCACCCAACATTACAGAGTCATCAATTATTACCTCAAAGCCTTCATTATTTCCTTCTTTCTTCCAGTTAAGCTGAATGAATTTATTTAATAAATCTTTACAAGTACTATCACTATACAGCTTTTTCAGTTGTTGGTCAATATCACCCATAGCCATTTTCATTGTTTCTTTCTGAAAATTTTCTAACGCTTCTTTGCTATGGAAAGCAGTATCAATTACATGCTTTTCACCGTTCACATCATTATGCACCAACTTTAATCGGTATTCCTCTTTTTCAACTTTCTTTTCTTGTTGAGCAAAGGCTATACAGGGTACTAAATGCAGAAGGGCAAAAGCATACAATACAGTTAAAATGTCTTTAGTTTTCATATTATTAAAATTTTAGTTGATTTTTATATAGCAAACCTACTACTAGCCCTTATGGAAAAGCGTTAACAAAAACCTAAAAACTGTTAATGAAATGTTAAAGTCGGTCATAGGTATATTTTAGCCCATACCTTTGTATAGGTGAAAACATCTAGAATAAATACCGTAATAGTTTTAAGCCTTATATGCCTGGCGGCAGTGGTAGTACTGCAAGGCTTGTGGTTAAAACAAGCTGCAGAAAGTAACAGAAGCATGTTTGACTATGCCGTTAACGAAGCACTTAATAACGCTGTAGCTAAGCGTGAAAAGAATATGGTGTTTAAAATGATGAAAGGAGGGGTGTTTAATGACTCATTTATCCAACAACTTGAAGTATTTCTTGACACCAATGAAAACAATACTATTAGGCAAAAACAAGAAAACAGTCAGGTGGGAATAGATTCAGGCAAAAGAGTAACCATAAATTTATTAAAAGCAGAGACCAGAGAGTGGAGAGTGGAGGGAGATAGTTTTTCGGCAACTAAATGGAGGAGAGGGAGAGTAGATAGTATATTGCTTGATATTGTTAGCAGTATTAATATTGACAGCATTAATGGGATAATTGCAGCATCGGATACCGAGTTAGACAGCTTAATAAGGGCTTCGTTATTACAGCAGGGCATAGAAAGTGATTTTGAATTTATGGTTAAAGCTTTTGGAGACAAACCAGCATATAAAACAGAGGGATATGAATTAAGCTTAAGTTCCGGAGAGTATGCTGTAAGCCTTAATCCTGCCGCTATAGAAGTGGGGGGAGTAAAGCTACATGTTCAGATAAAAAATAGAGAAGGGCATGTGTTAAAATTACTACTGCCTTTTGTGGTAGCGATGCTAGTATTTAGTATTATAATTAGCGCAACATTCATTATTTCCATTCGTACCATCTTAAAGCAAAAGAAACTCAATATTATAAAGAACGACTTTATTAATAACATGACACATGAGTTTAAAACTCCAATTGCAACGATATCTCTCGCATCTGATACTTTAAAAAACGAAAAACCTACGCTAGAACAAATCAATCACTTTGCTGATATAATAAAACAAGAAAGCAAAAGCATGAACCAAAAGGTAGAGACAATACTGCAAATGGCTTTGGTAGAACAACAAGAAATTAAACTTAACAAAGAAAGGGTAGGAGTTAATTTACTAGTAGAAAACGCTACCCAACATCATAAGCTTAAACTAGAAAATTTAGGCGGGGAAATGTCTTCTAGATTTCTTGAACCTGACTATGTGGTTAATGTTGATAAACACCACATGGGGAATGTAATATCTAATATTATAGATAATGCTATAAAGTATGCTAGAGGAACACCACAAGTTGATATTAAGGTATTACAGCTAAAAGATAATATAGTTATTGATGTTGCCGACAAAGGTATCGGAATGTCGAAAGATGAGCAGAAACGAGTGTTTGATAAGTTTTATCGAGCAGAAAGTGGGAACATACACAATACCAAAGGCTTTGGTTTAGGGTTAAGTTATGCTTCTGAAATTATTAAGCTACACAATGGGCAAATACATATTGAGAGTGAGAAAGGGGTGGGAACTACGGTATCATTGACATTACCAATAGAGAATGAAGACTAAACCTGAAATACTACTAGTAGAAGATGATGAGAACTTTGGTGCCGTGCTAAAGTCTTTTTTAGAGATGCAAGGGTATACTATAACCTTATGTGATGATGGTGATAAGGGGTATGCTGCATTTAGAACTAAAGAGTATGATTTATGCTTGCTAGATGTGATGATGCCATACAAAGACGGGTTTACACTTGTCAATGAAATTAGAAAATACGATAGCTTGATACCACTGGTGTTTATTACAGCCAAAAACCAAAAACACGATGTTTTGCAGGGCTTTGAAATTGGAGCTGACGATTATATAACTAAACCATTTGACAGTGAAATACTGGTGCATAAAATAAAAGCTTTATTACGAAGGAGTAATGGAAATGATAAGCAAACGAATGCTGATGAAACTATTGCAATTGGAAAGTTTGTATTTGATGCATCAATGCGGGTTTTGAAGATAGGGGATGAGCTGACACAACTATCACCTCGTGAGGCTGAATTGCTAAAGATGTTGTGTGATGTGGGTGATGGTGTGCTTGAACGTAGTAAAGCACTAAACCAACTTTGGGAAGAAGATAGTTATTTCACTGCTCGTAGCATGGATGTATACATTGCCCGCCTACGGAAATATTTTAAGGCAGACCCCTCAATAACCATCAAAAATATACAACGCAAAGGGTTTAGGCTTGTTATTAATTAGTAGCTGTGGATAAGCAGTCATACTATATTTAGTTCAGTATCTGTGCGCAAAACATTTTCAATTCTTAATTTTAAATTTTTAACCTAATATCCATACTTCTCTTTCCAGCGCTCCTTCAAAAACCGTCTTAGTTCGTTTTCTCGGGCATTATTGCTGGGTTCATATAGAGTAGTTCCGTCCACTTTTTCAGGTAAAAAATCCAGTTCTATAAAATTATTATCATGGTCGTGAGCGTATTTATAATCTTTACCGTAACCCTCATTTTTCATTAGTTTAGTTACGGCATTGCGTAAATGTAGCGGTACAGGCAAGTCTCCGGTTTTACCAACTAAACTTTCTGCATTTTTAATAGCCAAATACGAAGCATTACTTTTTGGGGAACTGGCTAAATACACTGCCGTTTGTGAAAGAATAATTCTCCCCTCAGGCATACCAATTTGTGTGATAGCTTGGAAGGTATTGGTAGCTAATAGCAAAGCATTTGGGTTTGCATTACCAATATCTTCACTTGCCAAAATAACCATTCTACGAGCTATAAACTTAGGGTCTTCACCTCCCTTTAGCATTCGTGCCAGCCAGTATACAGCCGCATTAGGGTCGCTACCCCGCATAGACTTTATAAATGCCGAAATAATATCGTAATGCTGCTCACCACTTTTATCGTAAATAGCTATTTTATTTTGGGCGGCATTCATTACCCCATCATTGGTAATTATTTTTTTATCATCGGTTTGCTGGTTAATAGTCAGCTCTAAAAGATTTAACAGCTTTCGCCCGTCTCCTCCGCTTAAGTGAAACAATACCTCAGTTTCTTTTACCTCAAAACTTAGGTTTTTCAGTATCTCATCTTGGGTTAAAGCACGTTGCAAAATCTCATTTAACTCTTCATCTTCTAAAGATTTTAGTATATATACCTGGCAACGAGAGAGAAGGGCAGATATAACCTCAAACGAAGGGTTTTCGGTAGTAGCCCCCATAAGAATTATTTTTCCCCGTTCAACTGCAGAAAGTAAGGCATCTTGCTGGGCTTTATTAAAACGGTGTATCTCATCAATAAACAAAATGCTCTTACCCAAAGCATCGGCTCGTTTAAATACTTCCCTCACTTCTTTTACCCCTGCTTGTATGGCACTTAAAGCAAAAAAAGGAAGATTAAGGTAGTGGGCTATCATTTGGGCAAGAGTAGTTTTTCCTACTCCGGGAGGTCCCCAAAAAATAAGTGAGGGTACTGTTCCACTTTCAATTGCTTTACGTAATACAGCACTTTCACCTACCAAGTGTTTTTGCCCTGTATATTCATCTAAATTTTGTGGGCGAAGCCTTTCTGCTAATGGGGCTAAGGTATTTTGTTCATTGAACATAATAGTATTTTTGTTTGAAAATTAAACAAAAATATGTTTTAAAATTGAATATTAATAATTAGAGTATTAGGAATTGAGTTAATACTTTTATGCCTTGTTTTTGACGCTTTTCATCGTTATATTAATGTAGATTGAGAATTTTCCATGGAAACTAAGAAAGAGATTGTAGAGAATTGGCTTACGCGGTATACCAATAGCCCCTTAGAGAATTTTGGCGAGTATGTTTTGCTTACTAATTTTAGTGGGTATGTAAAGCGATTTGCTGAGCATTTTAATGTGAAAATATATGGCAAGGGAAAAGCTATGCAAATGGCTACTGCCAATAATATTAGTATAGTAAACTTTGGTATGGGTAGCCCTAACGCGGCTACTATTATGGATTTACTAACTGCTATTCATCCTAAAGCTGTTTTATTTCTGGGTAAATGCGGCGGACTGAAAAAGAAAAACAAGATTGGTGATTTGATCTTGCCCATTGCTGCCATACGTGGTGAGGGAACATCAAACGATTATTTGCCCCCTGAAGTGCCAGCATTACCTGCTTTTGCATTGCAAAAAGCCATAAGTTCTACCATAAGAGACTTTAAAAGCGATTATTGGACGGGAACCGTGTATACTACCAATAGACGAGTGTGGGAGCACGATAGAGAATTTAAGAAGTACTTACGTATATTAAGAGCTATGGCTGTTGATATGGAAACAGCTACTATTTTTACTGTAGGTTTTGCCAATGAAATACCTAGTGGGGCATTACTATTGGTTAGCGACCAGCCTATGATTGCTGAAGGGGTGAAAACATCTGATAGCGATAAAGTAGTAACTGAAAGCTTTGTAGAAAAGCATTTACAAATTGGTATAGAGTCGCTTTGTAAACTGAGGGATAATAATATTACCGTGAAGCACCTTATATTTTAGTATTAATCAAACGGGTGTAAATCAGGTTCTAAATATTCTTTTTTGGGCAGTTCAGCAGTATAAATATCAAAACTGTAATGACTGTCCAATAAAGATTTAAACTCATATTTCAGCCTTGGAAACTCTTTTATCAATGCTTTAAAATCATCGGATTTTGAGCGTTTGGTAAAATGGTGAACAGCTTTTACCGCTGCAACAGAAACTGTTTTATTAAATCTTTCTTCTTTGCCTTTACTCTTAGCATACATAAATAATTGCTCACAAATGTTTTCACAGGCAGCATCAATACCATATTTTTTATATGTATCCACGCCAATCTCAGGTGTGCTTCATGAGTAAATGCCTTAAAAAAAGTTCCTGCTTTAAATTGTTGTTCAAAAGCATCATTACTTAGTAGGTAATGGTCTTCCAATTGCTTCATAATATGTTTTCAAGAAAAGTGTAAGCCTTAAAAGTCGTACCCTAACCCAAATTGGGTAATTCGGTCGTTAAATCGTCCGTTAACAATACCCCAAGCCCAGTCTAAACGCAAATAATAGCCAAATATTCTAGAGCGTATGCCTATACCTGTGCTGCCCACAAAAGGGCTTTCAGAATTTGTTACGGTTACTACATATCCCGGTCCTTGAACCACTTTTGTATTATAGGGTTGCTCTCCAAATGGAGAAGCATTATACCATGCTGTCCCAATGTCTATAAACGGTACAAGCATAAAATTTCTTAGGTAATCAGCCCTAACCGGTTTTTGCGTTAAATATGCAGCCAACGGAATTCTTATTTCACTGTTAAGCAACATATAATTACTGCCGTTACGTATATTTTGTATAAACCCTCTTAAACTATTAGCTTGCATTTGGAAAACGTATTGTGAGCCTTGTGCCCTTGATACATCATCATTATATGAAGGGCCAACCCAGTTTTCAATACCGCCGATATAATATTGCACTTTTGCAGCACCTACTGAAGCATTTACAGTAAAACGGTTTGCCCATATAATTTTGTGGTGCAGCTTAGTATATTTTCTATAGTCGAAACCTAAATTTATTACTTGTCTGGCTCCTTGTTCTAGGTTTTGGTAAAACTCTCCGAATATTTTGAAGCGGGTACCATAAGGAAGATTAATATCTATATTTTTAGTGTTGTCATACACCAGTTCGGTCTTGTTACCCAGCCAGCTAAGTTTATTATCAGGCAATACTAAACTGGCACTATCGGTGCCCAAAATAATACTACGGTCTTGTCTGCCAATAACGTATGTTCTTAGGGCTACAGTTTCATTAAAAGGTATTTTAATCCCTCCCGAAGCTTGGTTAACAAGTTGCCTGTTTACAATTCCAAAATCATTACGGCGTGATAATCGGAAATAACTTACTTCCCAGTTTATCCTATGCTTCCTGTTTTGGTACTCAATAAAATAGTCGCTTCCGTTTAGTGAGAAAGGGATACGAACCCCAGCAGTAATACGGTGATTATTTAATAAATCACTCATGGTAGTTTTTACCTGTAGCAATATATTTTGATTAGCAAATATACTTGGACCGTTGCCATTGGTATTTAAATGATAATAGGTGTTGATGATACTATTATCAAGCTGAGATACATAATAATCGGGGAACATAGCAGTGAAAAAACTTTTTGCTATGCTTTTTTGTGCTGCATTGCCTTCAGTATCATCAATATCTTTTCTTCTGTTTAGTATGTAATCTTCAGGGAACTCAGTTTGGAAGAAAAACGCGCCAGAGTCTTCTTCAATTGTCTCTAGTGAGTCTTTGGGCACAATGGTGAAGTTTCCTTGTTCTGTTACTACATCTTCTTCCTTTTCAAGTATCAATGCCGTTTCAGGTACTTCATCTCCATAGTAAAAATTAACTTCGGTGCTCAACCTATATTCAGTAGGTACAATTTTTATGTATTGTGCGTCTTCTTCAATTTGGTCTGATACATTGGTTTCAAAAATCTGGTATTCGCCTTCATACATCAGCAAATTGTACTCGGCATCATCACTACTCGCCATATCGCGTCCCAACATGTTACGCTTATAATTGGTTAACGGGAAGTATTTATAGGTAGTGGTAGTATACTTTTTAACATTTATACTTTTTATGGAATCTCCAACTTTATACACTTTTCCGTTTATGGCAATTTCCAGTTGCTCACCAACGGGTAGGGGAGATGTGCTTAAAATAGAATCAACTGTATTATCAGTTTTGGTTATAACAGCCTTAGCATAAAGAAACCCTCTGGTTTCTTTACAAGTATACGCGTTATATATACCGCTAATGTCTGATGTAAAGGAATAGTATCCCGGTAAATAAAAAACAGGTTGTACCTCATTTACATAAGGGGTGTTTGTTATGCGTTTTAGTAAATTACTGGTAACCGGGTAGTTGTATACAAAAACATCAAAGTTATTTTCAGGACGTAGTGTCTCAAAATATTTGGTTTTGAAGTTTAGCGAATCGTAAGGACGATTAGAGCTGAATATTATTTGTGTATGCTCATCATTAAATCTGGGCCATAAATCGTCAAAAATATCGTTTGTTAGCTGGGTTAACTCTTTGGTATCCAAATCATACAAATACAAATCGGTTTGCCCGTTTTTTATGGCTGATAATAGTAAAGTTTTTTTATCAGCAAAATCATAGCTCAATACTTGGTCTATGGTTTTAGGTAAAGTGTGTTTGCCTGTAACCTTGGCGTCTTTATCAATGGTAACAAGCCTGGTTTCTCCTTTTTCAAAATAAATTACCCCCAAATTTCTCCCTTTAGGGTCCCAAGCAAGCACAGGGTAGTCGTAGTTTATTATTTGGTACCCTTCATGCTTTCCGCCTGTATATACTGTTTTTTCTTTCTTTTCACGCTTGTCATACACTTTTACCTTCCATAACCCGTTTTTGTTCATTACAAAGGCTATTTTTCTACCGTTAGGATGTGTTTTAAGCTGTGTATGAGGATATTTTGAAACATTATCGGGTATATTTAGTAGTTTTCTTGGTACAGTTCTATCAGCCTCTGTTTCGGCATACTTCTTTTTATAAAACTCTAGCCAATCGTTTATCAACTGGCGGCTATTTATACCCAGCGCATAACTAAATGCACCTTCAAAACCTCTGCTAATGCGGGTTAAAAATAAAATTTCAGGTATTTGTTTTTTACCGTATTTAGTGGCTATATAATTCCATATACTATGCCCTGCAAGTATTGATTCTTCCTCACTAAGCCAGTTAAACTTTTCAAACTTTCCCGATATAATTCCATCTCTTACTCGGCTGTCTATTTCGGTGCTCCAATTTTCAGCAGAGTAGGAGGTAAGCCCCTTGAAGAACCATGAGGGCAGAAAGAGTAAACTTGATGATTGTACACGCTCTTGAATTGATGAGCCGTAAATCATCTCGCTTAAAATTATTTCGGCAATACCTTTTTTTATCTGACGTTCAAAATCGGCATGGGTACCATTGTAGTAGGCTATAACCTTATTATCTACTACATACGTATATCCGCCCACATTAAAAACCTGTTCTTTTAATCCTGTATTGCTTTGTTGTAAGTCCTCAATAGTATTAAAAATGGCAATCTCAATTTTTCCGCCAACCCTGTATGATAACAGGTTCTCAATTTCGGTTACCTTTTCTTCTGCAACCAGTTGTGCATACGCAGCAAGATTTTTGCCCCCCTCATAATAAAAGGCATCAATGCTTTCACTACTAAGCACTTGCCAATCCATATCTTTATAAGGAAGTCGGTTTTGACCAAAGGTGGTATTTAATCCCTGTGCATTTCCAGTAAATGGAAAAGCTAATAAGAGAAAGCTTATAAGGGGAATAAATTTTTTGGCTAATACCATGTAGATAGCAAACTTACAGACTTATTTTTAAGTATTAAACTGTTTAACACCACATTTTGTTGTAATGGTAATAAATTTGATGCCAATATTTAACAGATATGCAAGTACAACAGTTTACTTTTAACTTTTTTGCTGAAAACACTTATGTGTTATACGATGATACTAAGGAATGTGTAATAATAGACCCTGGATGTTATCATAACGAAGAAAAAAAAGCTTTAAAGGACTTTATATTGGATAATGAGCTTAATCCTGTTAAACTATTAAATACGCATTGCCATTTAGACCATATTTTCGGGAATAAATTTATTGCTGAGGAGTTTAATTTGGACTTGCATTGCCATAAAAACGAGCTTTCGTGGATTAAGCAGGCTCCCCATTATGCACAAGCCATGTATAATATTAAAATTGAGCCTTCGCCCATGCCTAAGTTTTTTTTAGATGAAGATGATAAGGTAAACTTTGGAGAGACCACCTTGGATGTATTGTTCACTCCCGGGCACTCAACTGGTAGTATCACTTTTTATAATGAAGGAAGTAAAACAGCTATTGTAGGTGATGTAATATTCCATAGAAGTATAGGGCGCACTGATTTACCCGGTGGCAGCTTTACAGAGTTAGAAAAATCCATTAAAACTAAAATCTATACACTTCCCGACGATACAATTTTGTGTGCAGGCCACATGGAAAGTACTAACGTGGGTGATGAAAAGAAAATGAACCCGTTTGTAATGGGATAAGAAATTTATTTTACTTCTTCGTTATTCTGTGATTTAAATGCAGCTAAATCGAAATGAAGTGTAAAACGCAGGGTGTTTTGTAGCGGATGGCGTTGTTGTAACGGAGCTAAATAAGCTGCATCAACACCAAAAACTTTATAGCGCAAGCCCACACCAAAAGTTAAGTATTTACGGTTCCCTTTATTAGGGTGCTCATAAAAAAAACCAGCACGGGCGGCAAATAATTTGTCGTACCAATATTCAACTCCTGTTGAGATGCTTATTTCTTGTATTTCCTCAGAAAAGCCTCCGGGTGCATCAGAAAACGATTGAATCATACCTTGTATTACAGGAACATCAGGGTCTTTACCCGCTGCTATAAGAGGTCTACCGTCAGGGCCTAAAACTACGTTTCCTTGCTGGTCTAATTCATATACGGCATTACTAGGTATAAGCAGTTTATTAAAGTCTAGTAAAAAACCTACTTCGTTATAGTCGTCAACTATATAGTTTGCATAACCACCTATCTTAAGGTTGGTGGGTATAAACTGACGGTTAGCACTTGTGGTATAAGTAATTTTATTACCAATATTAGAAATATTAGCCCCAAAAGCATAGTCAAGTTTTTTACCTTCAAGCTTTGTGCTTCTTTTGTAATATGCTGAAACATCACCGGCTCCTGCAATACCAGCTCTACCTGTTGCACCGCTTTGTTGCAAACCACCTGTAAGGTTTGAATAGATAAAACGCAACGAAACACCCAGTGAAAAATATTTTGAAAGCTGTGTAGCGTATGTACCGTCAACAGAAAACTCATTCGGGTTAAATGAACCTAATGAGTTTCCTTGAATGTCGGTAAAATTAATTGTTCCTAATGAGAAGTATTTTAGAGAAGCTGCAAACGTGCTACGCTTGTTTATTCTCCCATATCCTGCCAGGTAAGCAAAGTTAACATCGTTTACTAATTGGCGTAACCATGGCGTTATACTGGTTGATACCCCACCTTCATCTTCAATAAAAGCAAATTTCGCAGGGTTCCAGTGTGAGCTATTCGCATCAGGGGTTAAAGCAACACCCGCATCTCCTAAAGCACCCGAACGAGCGTCAGGACTAATAAGTATAAAAGGTACGGTGGTTGTTATTACAGTTCTATTGGCAAATTGGCTCTGTGAAAAAACTACAGGAGCAAACATCAACATCATCAGGCCTGTAACAATTATTCTTTTTATCATCCGGTTTGTTTATTAGCGCAAATATATTGTTTCGTTAATAATCTCTATCTAATTAATACCATTTTCTCTGTTTCTTCAACGGTATCGTTACCTGAACGAACTTTCACTCTAAATAAGTATATGCCTTGGGCAAGATTATCTCCATAATCTGCACTTGCATTCCACTCTAGTCCGTCAAAATTGGCATCTGCGCTGGGTACAAAGGTGCTCATTGATTTTATCAACTTACCGTCTGTTGAGTAAATATCTACATCAACTTGCAGTTCTTCACCTTGTTTGTTGTGTTCGAAAAATATTTTAGTTCTGTCTTTAAATGGATTTGGGTAATTCATCAGAGATTTAATTGCCAATTGGTCAGATTTGGCTACAAAAAACTCTGTATATCCTTCGGCTGGGTTATTATAAACATCCCAAACCCTAACTTTTATGTTATGGTGTCCTTCGCTTAAATTTTTCAACGGGAAACGAATTTCACCTTCCTGGTAGCTGTTTAGTTTAGCTTCGTAATAATCGTTCAGTACAAAAAGTTCTTTTCTGTTATTGTCTAAAACAGCGGTTATGTCTCTACCAATACCTGTGCCTGTAGTGCTTATTCCATGCAAGTCTGATACAAGAGCTAATAGTGTAGGGTTTTCATTGGTTACTCCCCCAAAGCGGAAGGTAGTGTCATTCATAAATAGCCTAACCGTAGGACCTGTAATATCCGTAGGGGCATTTTTATCGGTTCCCGAGATAATGATACTATCGTAATACCCGTGAGCATCTGTTTTTTCATCGGTAGCGTAATAACTTATTTTGCTATTGCCCAATGAATATGATATATCTTGAGGAACTACGAAGCTGTATTCAAACTCACCATCCTTTACGCTTGCTTTACCATTATAAATAATGTTTTTATACATGCTGTACGGGCGCTTGCTACTGGTAGGGTCATTGGCAAGTGTTGAAAGTTGTACTTGCTTATCAAACACTGTTGGGTATACAGTACCGTTAAATGTGCTTAGTTTATTGCCACCTGCATCGGCAACATATCCTTTTATAGTAACTTTTGATAGTGCACCAATAGTGTCTAATGATGATGCATTAACTGATACATCGTTACCGTTTATTTCAGTTGTAACTACTGAATTTTCAGGGTAAGCTAAGCGAATTGCAGGGTCTCCCAAAAGGGTGAAATTACGGCTGTTTAAATCAGGGAAATTGTTTTTGGTAATACGGAATACATCGCCCAAACGAGGCATTTCTCCATTAGGTAAAGGAGTAAAAACATTGTTTGAGTAAACCCCTTTGTTTAGGAAAAAGTTTGGCCAAGCATATACCAAGCGTACTGTAGTAAGTAGGGCAATACCTCCACCTTTAGGGTTTAAAAGTGTTAATTCTCCTGCCGATGTTCTTCCCGGGTCATCAAAACGGCTAAATTCGCAAGTAGCAGTAATAAATAGGGGCATATTTTCAATATTATCCCAACTATTTACCATAGGTATATCTAAAATTTGCTCTGCAGCTAAACCTACTTCACCACCATGGCCACTATAGTTAATTATTAGTGTACCCCTATCTAGTTTGCGGTTAATTTGGTCGTTTACCTCAGGGTATCTTGTTCCGCTTCCTACTGAAATTTGTTTAAACCCATCCAAGTAAATTTTGTCTACATTATACTCTTTGTGGTTATTCTCTACAACTATAGCATAACCTTGGGCATCTTTAAAATGTTGGTCTCCGTCTTCATCGTCGGCAATAAAGCATACATTATTTCTCCAGCTTCCGAATGTTTCAGGTTTACTGTATGCAACAACTTTATCAACCATTTGGCGGGCCTGTTCTTCGGTTTGAACCGGAATACGACCCACACCTATATCTATAGTTTCGTGCTTGTTAAATTCTTCGTGCCAAAACCCTTCATCATCATCCAAGTGGGTATAAAAGTCATCAGAGCAATATGAATATACAGGGTTAAAAATGTTTCTACTTTGGTAGGTAGGTACATAGTTAGTGTTGTTATCCAGTATGTTTTTATAGTCGTATGATGCATCACCAAACATCAATAAATATTTAAGTTTAGAGTTAGGTTCATCATACAGCATTTTTAAGAAATTTCTTATTGCTGCTACATCTTGCTTGCCCGATGAAAACTCGTTATAAATTTGCTCAGGTGTAACAACTACAGCAGTTAGGTTGTCATTTACACTATGAAACTCAGCCAGTCTTTCCGCTTCTTTCACAAATAAGTCGTGTGCAACTATTACCATGTCCACATTGCCCGTGGTATGTAAGTTTTGGTTTTCAACTTTTTGGGTAAGATTAATATCAGGAACAAGTAGTGTATTATCACTAAAAGCTACAAACTCTCTTAATGATGGGGTATTGAGCGTAAACGAGTGTATATTTCCATTTACTGTAGTTTGTTGTTGCTTAGCTTCCAGCGGATTGGTTACTTCCCAAATGCTGATATTTTGCCCGTTTGCATCAAAATTAAACCGGGTTAAGTTACCACCACCTAATGTTTTACTGTCTCTAAAAATTACTTGCCCGCCGTTAAATTTCATTTGGCGGCGTAGTACTAACTCAAAATAATTAAGCCAACCTTTATAACCGGGTGCCAGTTGTTGGAAGGTATATCTAATATTTAAATCGTTACCGTTTGCAATAAAACTTCCTTGGGCAGTATCTGGCGTATCTATAAAATCGCTTTCATAACTAAAAAAAATACCGTCAATAGGATGCTCTAAAACAGGTGTACCGTTATTAGTAATAATAAATTTTGATGATTCTCCCGACCTTGCTACTGCTTGCGAACGGATTTTTACAGGTTCAGTATCTACACGGTCAGGTACAGATATTTTGAAATCGTACGACAATACTCGGTTAAATTCTTCTCCAAACCACTCTCTTCCCGATTTAAGGAAATTAATTTCATCTTTTTCATGCACATATAATTCATCAAAAACAGAAGTCGTAGCATTGGGTGTACCTGATTCAGAAGCTTGTTGAGTTATTCTTTTGCCTCCTGTAGCACCAACAGTTATATAATAAAAATTATTTACTGCATAGCGGTGGGTGCGATGTTTGTATGTGAAACTAGCTCCTTCAAACTCCCATTCGTTCACGCCTTCAGCATAAAATAATAAGTAGTCATTACCGTCGAACTTACCGTTTTGGTTTAGGTCTTTAACATCAATGGCATTTTCAATTAAATCGTCAGCATTAGTTTCAGCATTAGCTTGTGGCAGCATGCCTGCACCGTGCCCGTAAACTCTTATTGATGATATATCAGTGCCATCAGCATTTAAGCCCGCTTGATTCAAAAAGTTTACATCTACTTTAAATACTCCGTTTCTTCCTATTTGAAGTTTAATCCAATCGCCATTTGCCAAAACAGAATTATCGGCCCAATTATATGTTGCAGCAGTTTTAGCCACTAATGAAGGTGTAAAATCTACCTTAAGGCTAAAGAAAGTAACTTTTTTTATGCTGCCATCAGCAGGGTCTTTTATAAATGGCAGAAAGGTAATATTTGCAGCAGGCTTTCTGTTTAGTGTATAAATTGAAATTTTAGGCTCTACCTCGTAAGGAATATTATCCGTTTTAATTAGTGCAATTTCTTCTTGTGTAAGCGGTGTAAATTGCAATGAGTTGAATGACAAAGCTATATCCGCTTCATAACCGTGCTCAATAACGTGCGAATATATCGGTAGTGCCGAAGCAACGTTTTGCATAGTTGCTTTATCAAATGTTAAGAAGCTTTTTGAATTGGGTTCAGAATTGGCGGCAACAATTTTCCAATTAATGAAGTCATTAATATATGAAGTCTTTTGTTGTGCCTGACTTTTTAAGACAAAAGCACAAAAAACTAAAATAAAAGCTTTAAATTTGATATAACTCATATTATTAAGTTGCAAGTTGAACAATATTTTTAAGAAATTTGCGTTTAAAGTGATGTTGCAATAACGTATTATTGCAAAGATATAGTATATCGAATTTGATTTGTTTGTAAACACATTATTTATGACTATAGATTTACGAAAAATGTTTAAAGGGGTTAAAAAAATACTATTAATATCCATATTGGTGCTATCGGTTGGAGAATTGCAGGCGCAAGATCCTGAGTTTACTCAGTTTTATGCGGCTCCTTTATATACCAACCCGGCTATGGCGGGTACTGCCAGTTGCCCCGAGAGAGCAGGTGCAGGTGGGCGTATGGTATTAAACTACAGGAACCAATGGCCAAGCCTTCCGGGTACATTCAGAACTTTTGCTGCTTCGTTTGACCAGCATATGGATGGAATTAACGGTGGTATTGGTTTATTGGCCATGAGAGATATTGCGGGCGACGGTTTGCTTACAACTACATCTGTAAGCGGTGTATATGCGTATCAAGCTAACTTAGGTAGCAGAAAACGTAAACGTTTTGCTTTGCGTATGGCGATACAGGCGGGTATAATGCAACGTGCCATAGATTTTAACCGATTACGTTTCAGCGACCAAATTTTGCCTAAGCGCGGTTTCGTAAATCCAACTTCTGAGAATTTACCCAATAACTCTATTACCTTCCCTAATTTTTCGGCTGGTATGTTATTATACTCTGGTAATTTTTATGCAGGTGTAGCCGTACATAATATTAATGAGCCAAACCAGTCGTTTTTCAGGAATACAGATAGTGGTACTACATTACCCCGCCGCTATACATTACACTCGGGTTTAGTAATTCCATTAAAGAAAACTAAAAAGAATCAAGAGCCTGAAATGACCATTTCTCCTAATATTTTAATTATGCAACAACAAAGGTTCTTCCAAACCAATATTGGTTTTTACCTAAACAAAGGACCGTTTGTTGCAGGTTTATGGTTCAGGCAAACAGCACCAAACTCTGATGCTTTAATAGCTTTGGTAGGTTTTAGATACCAACAATTTAAGTTCGGATATAGTTATGATATAACTGTCTCATCTGCTCGGTCAGCCGCTCCGGGGTCGCATGAAATATCGGCTTCAATAGAGTGGTGCGTTAAAACAAAAAGGTCGTTTAGGATGCTTAGATGCCCTGATTTTTAAAAAAAACTCTATAATTGTATAATTTTAAGTTTTAACTGACGTTAGAATATTAGATACGAACACCTTATTAACAATGATAAAATCATATAAACTCAACAGTGTCATAGCCTTAGTAGGTTTATCTGTTGTTTTATTTTCTTGCAAAAAACCTAAAAGTGAAACCACCGGATGGAAGTATAATGACTCTAAATGGGGTGGAGTTCAGAAATTAGAATATGAAGGTCAAGAAACCGGTCCAGGGCTAGTATTAGTTGAGGGGGGTAACTTTACCATGGGTGCTACAGAACAAGATGTTTTGTATGACCACAATAATGTTGAGCGCAGAGTTACTGTTTCAAGCTTTTACATGGATGAAACCGAAGTGTCAAATTTTCATTATTTAGAATATTTGGCTTGGTTAAGCCGTGTGTATTTAGATTATCCTGAGGTACACCAAAAAGCATTGCCTGATACAAACTCGTGGCGCAGGAAATTGGCATATAATGAACCTTTAGTGAGATATTACTTACGCCACCCTGCTTACAGAGACTACCCCGTAGTTGGTGTAACATGGGTACAGGCTACAGGTTATGCTGCATGGAGAACAGACCGTGTTAATGAAATGATTTTGATACGTGAAGGTATTCATGAATTAGCAGACCTTTCTCAACAAAACAACGACCAAAGTTTTAACACCGAAGCATATTTAAATGGTCAGTATGACGGTATGGTTAAACGTGATTTGAAAGATATTGCACCGGAAGGTACTACACGTAAGGTACGTATGGAGGATGGAATATTTTTACCTGATTACAGATTGCCTACCGAAGCTGAATGGGAATATGCAGCTTATGGAAACATTGGTAACACGGTGTACGAAAATGTGAATACAAAACGTATTTATCCTTGGAATGGTTCATCATCGTTAAGTGTACGTAAAGGTGCGCCTGAGCGTTACAGAGGTGATATAATGGCTAACTTTAAGCGTGATGCAGGTGATATGGCCGGTATTGCAGGAGACCTTAATGATAATGGTATTGTTACTACTCCTGTGAAATCTTACGGTAAAAACGATTGGGGCTTATACAATATGGCAGGTAATGTGAGTGAGTGGGTGATGGATGTTTACCGTCCGTTATCATTTGAAGATATTGAAGACCTTAACCCTTATCGTGGAAACGTATTTAAAGAAAAACAAGTTGATGCTGACGGGTTTGTTGAAGAGAAAGACTCATTAGGTAGAATTAAATACAGAAATGTAGATGAAGACCCTAATAGATTAAACTATCAAAAATCGGATAACATCGGTTATTTGGATGAGGAAGAATATACCGACCGTGACCAACGATATGACTATGGTGTTGCCAGTTTGGTAAACAACAAAGCTCGTGTTTATAAAGGTGCATCTTGGGACGATAGAGCATACTGGTTGGCACCGGGTACTCGTCGCTTCTTAGATGAGAATCAAAACTTAGCTACATTAGGTTTCCGTTGCGCTATGACACGTATTGGTAACCCGGCAGGTAATAAGTAACTAAATTATAAATCAAAGTATATAAAGGCTTAGAATTTTCTAAGCCTTTTTTATTTATAGAAGGTTTTAAGTTTATTCGCACTATGAATATAAAGGATGCCCTTTTGGCAATAGCTCCTACACCTATAAAGAACTATTACGTTAAAAATATATTTACCCCTAAACAGTATAAAAACTGGGTAGAGTCTGGTAAGCCTATACCGGTGCCACATGCTGCTAAACAAAATGTTATAAATGAGTTTAGAGACCTGTCTAATTACAGTGTTTTGGTTGAGACAGGTACCTATTTAGGGGATATGGTAGAAGCGCAGCGAACCAATTTTGGTAAAATATATTCAGTAGAGTTAAGTGAAGAACTCCATAAAAAAGCAGTTAACAGGTTTAAAAATCATTCACACATAAGCATATTACAGGGCGATAGCAGCAAAGTTTTATACGATGTGGTAAAAGACCTTAAGCAACCTGCTATTTTTTGGTTAGACGGGCATTATTCAGCCGGGGTAACTGCAAGAGGGGATAAGGACTGCCCTGTGTATGAAGAACTGGGGGCTATTAAAAGCGGAGAGAACTTACCCCATATTATTTTAATTGATGATGCGCGTTGTTTTGTGGGGGAAAACGATTATCCTACTGTTGAAGCACTTACTGAGTACGTAAAAAATAATATGACAGGCTACACATTAAGCATAGCCGATGACGTGATACGGTTATTACCTGAAAACTTTTCTTAGATATAAGTTAAGCTTGCTTAATTACAAGCCTAACATCATTTCCATTGGTTCTTTGCCGCCCGTTAGCAACTGCATTGGGTTTTCCAACTGTTGTTTTACCCTTACTAAGAAACTTACCGACTCGCGACCGTCTATAATTCTATGGTCGTAAGACAGCGCTACGTACATCATTGGTCGTGCAACTATTTCACCGTCTATTACCACAGGACGCTCTACAATATTGTGCATACCTAAAATAGCTGATTGCGGTGGGTTTATAATAGGCGTTGACATTAATGAACCAAATACACCACCATTGGTAATAGTGAAAGTACCTCCAGTCATTTCCTCAATAGTCAACTTATTATCGCGGGCTTTTTTAGCTAAACGAATTACTTCCGATTCAACCTCAGCAAAACTTAAAGACTCTGCATTGCGAATTACAGGTACAACGAGACCTTTAGGAGCCGATACAGCAATAGAAACATCACTAAAGTCATTGTATACTATTTCGTCCCCATCTATCATGGCATTCACAGAAGGGAATTCTGCTAAAGCATTACTAACAGCCTTAATAAAGAATGACATGAAGCCTAAGCCAACGCCATGTGTTTCTTTAAACTGGTTTTTATACTTAGACCTAATATCCATTATTGGCTTCATATCCACTTCGTTAAAAGTGGTAAGCATAGCCGTTTCATTCTTCACAGATACTAAGCGGCGAGCTACAGCCTTACGCAGGTTACTCATTTTCTTGCGGCTTTGCTCTCTGCTCTTTTCTTTATTGGTGGTAACGCTTAACTCAGCTGCTAAGGCATCAGCTTTGGTTATTCTGCCATCTCTTCCTGTACCTTTTACATCGGCAGAGGAAATACCTTTTTCATCTAATATTTTTTGTGCAGCAGGCGAGGGAGTTCCCATAGCGTAAGATTTCTTGTCATCAACGGGGGCTGCTTCTTTTTGTGGAGCAGGTTTCTCTTCTTTTTTAGGTTCTTCTGCTTTTTTCTCTTCCTTCTTTGGAGCTGCTCCTTCAGGAGCTTTAGCATCGGTATCAATAGAGCAAACTACTGCTCCTATTTCAACTGTATCGCCTTCTTGAGCGAGAATTTTTAATTCACCGGCAGCTTCTGCGGTAAGCTCTAAGGTAGCCTTATCACTTTCCAGTTCGCATATCACTTCATCCATTTCTACATAATCACCATCTTCTTTCAACCAAGAGGCAATAGTAACTTCTGTTATCGATTCTCCAACTGCGGGTATTTTTATCTCAAGAGCCATGCTTTAAAAATTTGTGCGAATTTACAATTATGTAAGCAAAATACCTTGTACCATAAGCCAATGGTATAATAAAAAAGTCCGCTAACAAGCGGACTTTAATAATTTATATTCTAAAATCGTCAATATAGTAGGTGAGGAAAACATATAAAGAAATCAGCACCAGTATATTAACAACGGCAAGGAAAATGAATATCCAAACCTTTTTCTTTTTCATTAGGCAAGAGGAGCTATGTATTTAGCATCTTTATTTGCCAGTGCAGCACGTACCCAACGTCCACGCTCTTCTGCCGTACGACGAACAGCCAAACGCTCCTTGTTGCATGGACCATCTCCATTAATTACGCGCTTAAACTCTTCCCAATCAGGTTCGGTATAGTCCCATTTGCCTGTTTCTTCATTTTTCTTCAAAAGAGGGTCAGGAAGTGTTAGTCCTAAATCCCAAATTTTAGGAACATACATGTTTAAGAACTGTTGGCGCATATCATCGTTACTAGCCATTTTCACCTTCCAACGCATTAACTTTTCAGTGTGTACTGATATTTTATCAGAAGGACCAAAGAAGTGCATTAATGGTGGCCACCAACGATGTAATGCCTCTTGCACCATTTGACGTTGTGTAGGAGTACCTGTAGCCAAGTACACCACGTTATCATGCCCGTATTTTAGGTGGAAAGACTCTTCGGCACAAATTCTATCCAAGGCACGGCAATAAGGCCCGTAAGAACCTTTTGCGTTAGTTACTTGGTTAATAATTGCACCTGCATCAACCAACCATGCTATAACGGCACTATCTGCCCAAGTTAAAGCTGGGTAATTGAATATGTTTGAGTATTTAGACTTTCCGTTGATTAAATCATTAATCATTTGCTCACGTGGCTTACCTAAAGTTTCAGCAGCACTATATAATAATTGTGCGTGCCCAACTTCGTCTTGTACCTTAGCCATTAGAGCAAGCTTACGGCGAAAACCCGGTGCACGGGTTATCCAAGTACCCTCCGGTAAAGCACCAATAATTTCAGAGTGAGCATGTTGCTCAATCATGCGAATTAACTGCTTGCGATAGTCGGCAGGCATCCAATCTTTCGGCTCAATTTTTTTGCCACGGTCAATACGCGCTTCAAACTCAGCCAATAATTCCGGGTTGTCTTCTTGATTAAACTTATCGTTTGGGTCTATATATGCGTTTCCGTACATAGTATTATATTTTCTATTTAGGATTAATTACTATTTTTAAAAGGGTTTAGATTTACTTAGTCCCATCAGTACAAAATCACTCAACTTTTCTGCTATTTGGTTAGGAGTCATTTCTCCATCTGGCTTATACCATTCTACAATCCAATTTAGTGATGATAAAATATTAAGCACAGCAAATTTTTTATCAACCCCCTTAAAAAGGTTTTCATCTTCACCGTTTTGCAGTATTACCGTAAACTCTTTTTCGTAGCGGTCTCTAAGCTTTATAAAATCTAATCTGTTCGCCTCACCCAAATACTTCCATTCTTGTAAAAACACTTTAGATTGTGTAAGGTTTGAGGTAAGAATCTCTACATGATTTTGTATTGCCATACGTAGTTTTTTTTCAGCATCGAAGTAAATATCGTTTACCTCGTCAATAGCTTTCAAAAAAAGCTGGGCGTGATTGAAACATATATCATGCAATATTTCCTCTTTAGCAGAAATATGGTTGTATAGACTTGCAGCCTCTATGCTCATTGCTTCGGCAATATCACGCATAGAAGTTGCCATGTAGCCATTTTGACTAAACAAAGTGGCAGCAGTTTCTACTATTTGCTCTTTGCGTGATGTACTTGCTTTAGTCGGCATATACTAACGGTTGTTAGTCAAAGGTAGGGTTTTGGATTTTAAAAATCAAGAGCGAATTATAAAGTACCTAATAATCAGTTACTATATAAAACAAAAACAGCAGGTTTTTTATGAAAATCGTGCTTTTGCTTTTGCCAAAGGTGTAAGGGTTGGGAAATGACTTTTTCATTTTCAGTAGTCAAATTACATGCAATGCAAAGTTTCGTTTTAGGTGAGCAAGTTTTGATAATATCTTCTAATAACTGATTGTTTCGGTAAGGGGTTTCAATGAACAATTGCGTTTGTTTCCGTTCTTTTGATTCTCGCTCTAATTGTTTTAATTTTTTATTCCGCTCGTTTTTGTCGATTGGTAAGTAACCGTGGAATGCAAAGCTTTGTCCATTAAATCCAGATGCCATAAGGGCTAAGAGGATTGAGGAAGCTCCAACAATAGGAATAACCTCAATATTTTTTTTGTGAGCCAAACTTACGATTTCACTTCCCGGGTCGGCAACACAAGGGACTCCTGCATCAGACAGTAAACCCATTTTACCACCACTTTCAGCAGTTTTAAGAAATGAAGAAACGTTTTGGTGCTTATCGTGCTTATCCAATACATGAAGTATTAACTCATTTTGTGGGGTATGAATTTGCAAAGCTTTTAAACAAGCACGAGCATTTTTTTCATTTTCTACCACAAACTCCTTAACATCTCTAATCTGCTTTAATTGTATTTCAGGAATATGTATTGGAGAAACTTTAGGGTCTCCTAATGAGTTGGGTATTAGGTAGAGTTTGCCTTTGCTCATTTTTTCAGTTTTAAGAAAGCTAATCCTTTATTAAGAAGCTCTTGAAAGTAAGGGGATACGTTTAGTTTTAAGCTCAATCCAACAAAAATTACTACAATAATTATGGAACGAAGTACAATATCTACATATTCATTAATTACTTGTGGTATAGCTAAAGATACTCCCAACGATAATGCCATGATAAGAACGGGTAAAAAAGTCTTATCTGATAATGGGGTAAGTTTTAGCTTAACATACAAGAAGTAAGATACCGTTACTTGGTATAATAAAATATTGAAGGCACGGGCAATAGAAGCCCCATAAATTCCGTAACGAGGGATTAGAAGGTAGTTAACTAACAAAGAAACTAAACCAACAGCCAACATAAAGTAAAAACCGTATTTATAATGCTTGGATAACCCAAGAATAGTACCGTTTACAGAGGTTACCATATTGAATAGCTGTCCAATACCTACAAATAATAAGCAATATTTACCCCCTCTATATTTATCTCCATTGGGCATAATGTCATAGATATTATCAATATTGCACCAAAGCAACGTGAATAATAGACAAGCCACACTAAGTTGGGCAATGGAGGAGTCTTTATACAGTTTTTGTATCTCACCCAGCTTATTGGTTTTCATGTGGTCTGCAATAATGGGAGAAGTAATCAGGTTAATGTTTCTTCCGGGTAACTCTATCATTGATGCCATGAGCACAGCAGTAAGGTAAATACCGTTGTTAGCATCACCATTAGGGCTGGCTCCAATCATAAAAATATCAATATTATATACCAGCATTCCACCAATTCCTCCTAGCAAAAGAAAACCGTTAAAAACAGTCATTTCCTTAGGTAGTGCAGGCTGAGGGAATTTTATTTTAGAGAAGTAGAGTTGTCCTAGTCTTTTAAGATAGATAAGAAGCATTAAAGCAACTACTATATAGATGAGTACATATACCCAGGCAAAAAGGTTAAAGGTAACCCAACCATAAAAATAGATAAGGGCAAAACTTATAATAGCAATACGAACAAAAACCTCCTTAAATATTTTAGGAACGACAATTCGTAGGTTAGCAGCTGAATAAATCTCGTAAATGGTTACGAACATCATCCCGAAAGCAATGGGTACAATCAAATAAGAGTAGCTAGCTAATAGGGGAGAGTCGTCTTGATAGATAGAAATAAATACATCCTCAAACAAGTAAAACAATAATGTGAATATGGTTATACCAATAAGGGGCACAACACTTATAAGTGTGAGAAACCCGTTATGTTTTTTTTCTTTATCCTGAAAATAGGGGAAGAACTTAATTACGGATGATTGAATTCCTAAAGAAGTAAAGGCAGAAATTAAAACTCCTAATTCAGCTAAAACCCTTAGCAGTCCTACCTCTTTCGGGGTAAAGCAGAGTGGGAAAATGAAAAGATTTAAGAAAAAAGCTAGTATTACTCCAAAGTACACCACTGCTGTACCTTTTATGCTCTGCCGAATTACAATTCCCATTTTTTACAAAGTAAACTTAAAATAATGAGCGAATGTATAACTTTGCCAAGTTTGTAAAATGAGAAAAAATCTGAATGAGCATTTTTAAATATGTAGCCAATCTGATGAGGTTCACGGCCAAAGTTGTTGACAAGGTTGGGAGAGTGATATATACCGACAAGCTGAGTAAAAATGTAAAGAAGTGGTATAATGATCCGAAGAATAAACTATACAAAACTGATTTTAACTTAAATGAAAATTCAATTGTTTTTGATTTAGGAGGGTTTGAGGGTCAATGGGCAAGCGATATATATGCTAAATTCAATTGTATTGTTAATGTTTTTGAGCCTGTTAAAATTTATGCCCATGAGATTGAAGAAAGGTTCAAGAACAATTCAAAAATTAAAGTTTATCCTTTTGGTTTATACAGCAAGAACAAGAAAGAACAAATTGCTATTCAAGGTGAAGGTTCGTCTATTCTAAATAAGAGAGATAATAGTGATAAAACTGAAATTGAATTGGTAAGGTTAGTTGATTTTTGGAAAAAAGAAGGTATTGAGAAAATAGACCTGATGAAAATTAATATTGAAGGTGCTGAATTCGACTTGCTTGAGGATATAATTAGTGAAGGTCTACATGAAAATATTGAGAATTTATTAATTCAGTTTCATGATTTTTTCCCAGATGCAAAGCAAAGAATGGATAATATTCGCTCTAAACTAAAACAAACTCATAATAGTAAGTTCTATTATGAGTTTGTTTGGGAAGGTTGGTCTAAAAAATAAAAGCCTTACTACTCTACTATTAGTCTGTGTATTTTGGTGTAGTGGTTTTTGTCTTGTAACACAACTACGTAAATACCTTTACTTAAGTCATCAATATTTATTGTATTGTACAAATCTTCAATAATTATTGACTGACAAAATTTCCCATCAATAGTGAAGATTCTAACTGTAGTTTCTTGAGTAATATTACTTATAGTAATTTCTTTAGACGCAGGGTTAGGATAAACTTTAGTGCTTTCAAGAATGTTTATGTCTTTTATGCTAAGGGTAGGGTTAGGTTGATTGTATATTGAATCAACCTCAGTGTCAGATATTGCTCTGTTATAAATTCTAATATCATCAATAAATCCTCGGTAGTGATTAGCAGAAAAATTTTGTGCAGTGCTTCGACCAATCTGCATATTTTTTGATGAAGTATCTGCAGAAAGAGCTCCCGCAACTACAGAATCACTCAAAACTCCGTTAAAATACATTTTTTGTACTCCGGTTGAGTACGAATAAGTAGCAACAATATGCATCCATTTACCCAGGTATGAAGTATCTAAATAACTTTCTTTTACCGAGATTAATTTATTAGTATTTCCACTTCCAAACCAAAAACCAACTTTAAACCTGTCTTTTGGTGCATAGCCGTTATCATGGTTAAGTTGAAGTCCAAAAGTTGGAAAACTAAACTTGGGACCTTCTTTGTAAATTAATCCAGGAAAAGACCTTGTTGGTGAAGTATCAACTCTATGCCAGAATGAGATGGTTTTACTCTCGCTTAAGTTTAATTTAGAGTCATGGGCTATTTCGATATAAGTATTACTATCCCCTGAGAACTGATACGCCATATTAGGATTTCCAAATCTATCAGCAGCAGGAATAGCTTTATTTGTGATTGAATTTATATTGTTGCCACTCATATCATTAGCATTTCCGCTAAAAGGATAGTAAGCAACCAAACCATTATTTAGTTGAGCAATAGATGTCAATACAATTGATATTAGTAATGAGCTAAGTAAAAATTTTTTCATATGAAGTCTTTTATTTTATTTGTTCATCTATAATCAAACAGATAACTGCAAATAAAGATATAACAGAGGTAAATTCAATAATAAAAGGTTAAAACTCGATAAAAGGAAATGCTTATTCAACAACTCACAGGAGGATTGGGAAATCAAATGTTTCAGTATGCTGGTGCTAAAGCGCAAGCACTTCGCTTAGGAGTGGAGTTAAAGTTAGATAAAACCCATTTTCTTACTACACCATTGGGTAAAAAGAACTTACGACAATATGAACTTAGCCACTTTGCTTTAAAGGAAGATTTTGTGCAGCCTAAGTTTCATTGGGCGAAAAAATACCTCAATACAAAAAAAGTATATAGCGGTTTTGAGACTTTTAAGGAGCAGCATGTGCACCTTCATCCTGATTTTTTTGAGATTAAAGATAATACCTATATAGAAGGAGTGTTCCAATCTGAAAAATATTTTAAAGAATATGAGAGTGAAATTAGAAGGAGTTTTGAGTTTAGAAACCCTCCATCACCAAAAAATCAAAAAAGTTTAGATAAAATTAATTCAGCAAATGCAATTTCGCTTCACGTTAGGCGAGGGGATTATATTAACAACCCTGAAACTAAAAAAACACATGGGGTATGTGATTTAAGTTATTACCAAAGAGCTATAAATTATCTTACTGAAAAAATGAAAGAGCCTTATTTCTTTTTATTTTCTGATGAGCCTGAGTGGGTAAAGCAAAATCTACAGTTGGAGTTCCCTTATGAAGTAATCGATTGGAATAAAGGTAATAATAGTTTTGAGGATATGCGGTTAATGAGCCATTGCCAAAATAATATTATTGCCAACAGTAGTTTTAGTTGGTGGGGAGCATGGCTCAATCAAAACCCAAATAAAATGGTAATTGCACCTGAAAGATGGTTTGCAGACCCTCAACACGATGCCTCTGATATAATTCCTGATGGTTGGATAAAACTTTAACCCTTATAATTGCATCTTTGTTAGAAATTTAGTCAAACGTAAATGCACCGTTCGTATTTAGATATTTTGTGCGACCCCAAAACTCAAGAATTTCTTGAGTTAAAGGTTGAAAAAGAAGAAGATGGTTTTGTTTTAGAAGGTGAACTGGTTTCGCCTTCAAATACCTATCCTATAGTTCGTGGAGTTCCTCGTTTTGCAGGTTTTGATATTAATGAAAACTATGCAAAATCATTTGGGTGGCAATGGAATAAATGGAGCAGAGTGCAGTTTGAAAGTGAAAACAAAGGCAGAAAGTATGAGGGGCATACCCTGAATATGTGGGAGAAAATCACAGGCAAAACCGAAAAAGACTTAAGCGGTGAATTAATAGCTGACTACGGTTGTGGACCGGGTAGATTTGTTGAGGTAGCCAGAATGAAAAATGCGCGTGTAGTTGGCTTAGACTACAGCAGTGCGGTAGAAGCCGCGCATGAAATATTTGGCAAAGATGAAAACGTATTGATAGTACAAGGAGATATATTAAATCCTCCCTTTAAAAAAGGAGTGTTTGATGGAGCATTCTCTATAGGTGTTTTACACCATACCCCAGGACCAAAAAAGGGTTTTGAAGAAATTGCGGATTCTGTTAAACAAGGAGGTTGGGTTGCAGCTGCACTATACGGTCAAGGGGGGTATTATGATTTACCTGCAATAAAGTTTTGGAGAAGGATATTTAAATTCTTATGGCCTGTTTTTGGTCATTATCCGCCACTGATTTATACCTATTTCACCAATATTGTGTTCTACCCTTTAGGACTGTTTAGGTGGACGAGAACCTTGATAAATAGTTTCTTCCCCTTTATGCTGCTTAAAGATTTTAGGTGGAGTATTTTAGATACTTTCGATAGTGTTACCCCAAGTTATCAATCGGGGCATACCCAACATGAAGTATTTACTTGGTTTAAAGAGAAAAACTTTAGTAAAATAGAGGTTCCTGATTGGTGGGGACCTGTAATTAACGGAACAAAATAGCTATGTGTGGCATAGCAGGAATAGTAGCCGAAAATAGTAACCGTTATTCTGAACACCTTAAAAGAATGACTGATGCCATTGCGCATCGTGGACCTGATGGTGAGGGACATCACTTTTTTTGTAATTGCGCTTTAGGGCATCGTAGATTAAGCATTGTAGACTTAGTGGGTGGAGCACAACCCATGTTCAACCATAATAAATCTATCGGTATAGTATTCAATGGTGAAATTTATGGTTATCAAAAACTAATGGATAATGTCCAGTATAACTTTCAATCAGTTTGTGATACTGAACTGCTAATTGCACTGTATGAACAACAGGGTGACAACATGATGCAAAAACTACCCGGTATGTTTGCCTTTTCTATTTGGGACGAGATTAACCAAACCCTTTTTTGTGCCAGAGACCGTTTTGGTGAAAAGCCCTTCTACTATGCCATTGGAAAAAATGGTGAGTTTATATATTCATCAGAAATAAAAGCCATACTTAGTACGGGGCTTATTGAGCCTGTTTTAGACAATGAGAGCATAGCTCATTACTTGAAGCATTTATACGTTCATCCACAAAAAACGATATATAAAAACATATTTACCCTTCCACCTGCCCATAGTTTAGAATACTCTCATCAAACCAAAGAAATTAAAGTTAAGAGGTATTGGGGGCTACCCCAAATACAACAAGGTGTAAAGTTAAATGATGCAGTGCATCAGTTTACTGAACTTTTGGAAAGTGCGGTAAAAAAGCAGTTGGTAGCCGATGTACCAGTTGGGGCTTTTTTAAGTGGAGGGCTCGATTCAAGTACTATAGTTGCTTTAGCTTCAAAGCATAAAGAAAAAATAAAAACCTTGTCGTTTGGCTTTGGAGATAGCATTAACGAGTTACCTTTTGCCAGTGAAATAGCCAAAAAGTACCATACAGAGCATATAGAACTGCGACAAAAAGAGGCAGATATTGCTGATTTACTTTTGCAGATGCAGGATATTTATGACGAACCTTTCGGAGACTCATCTAATATACCCACCTATCTCATCTCAAAACTGGCAAAAGAACACCTTACCGTTATTTTAACCGGTGATGCAGGTGATGAGTTATTGGGAGGCTACGGTTCTTACAAAATCCTTTTAGAGATGCTTAAAGGGAATAAAACACCTCAAATGCTTATTCCTGCATTGAAATTAGCATTAAAAATATCTTCAAAATTTGGGTTAGGGCTAAATGCCATCAAGCATCAGGCAAGTATCAGAAATAGCTTATATAATAACTTACTACAAGCTCATAACGAGCATAATGTATATTTTACTAATGATGAAATAGAACAAGTAGGCTTAAACGCAAAGCCTGTTAAGCCTGCCTTCTCATTTGCTGCCGATAATACCCCTAACGATGGCATGCAAGCTGATATAGAAGACTATATGGTGGGTGATATTTTGGTGAAGACCGATAGAGCCTCAATGGCAAGCAGTGTAGAGCTACGTGCTCCTTTTTTGGATGTCGATTTTGCTGAATATGCTATTTCATTACCTTATACCTTGAAAGTAAGTAGCACGAGCGATAAAATTATTTTGCGTGAAGCCATGCAAGGCTTGTGGACAGATAGTATTCGTAAACGCACCAAGCAAGGCTTTGGAGCACCTGTTCACCATTGGCTTAAGTTTGAGAACATGAAGCAGTTGAAGCAAGAGTTTTTATTCAATAAGAATAATAAACTATACAGTGTTTTAAACTACGAAGCATGCTCGCGATACTTTAATAAAGACAACTACCATACTTGGATATTGCTTACTTTGGCAATTTGGTTAGAGAAGCACAACTACACGCATGGATAAGCCCAAAATAAGTGTTTTAACCTCGGTTTATAAGGGAGAGGAGTTTATAAAAGCTGCTGCCGATAGTGTTTTGAACCAAACCTACACCAATTTTGAATGGATAATTATTAACGACGCTACGCCTGATGGTAGCATTAAGGTTTTAGAGAACTATAGTGACCCCAGAATAAAAATCTATCACAATGAGAATAATATTGGTCTGGCAGCTTCACTTAATAAAGGCTGGGAATTATGCAAGGGGGAGTATATAGCTAGAGTGGATACCGATGATGTTTGCCGATTAGACCGTTTTAAAAAGCAACTGGCATTTATGGAAAGCAACAAAGACATTTCTGTAATGGGTAGCTGGGTAAACCAAACAGGCGACTGGACTGGGGTTTGGAAAACACCAGCAACACATGAAGAAATTAAATGTAAGCTGTTATTTAACTCAGCAATGGCACACCCTACCGTATTTATTCGCAAGAAAGATTTTGATGATAATGGATTTAGATATAGCGAAGAGTTACGCAAAATACAGGACTATGATTTATGGTCGAGAGCCATACAGAAACTAAAATTTGTCAATATTCCCGAAGTTTTGCTGGATTATAGAATTGATATAGGAGCTAAAAGTGCCGAAGTATTAAAAAAATCTAATGAAACCATTTATGCTATCAGAGCTAATCAACTCAAAAATTTAGGAATAATACTTAGCTCTGAAGAAGCTGATAATCTTCACTTTGCAAGTGCTAATCAATTAGAGAAGGTGGATGCTAAGGTGCTAAAAAGGATATTTACCCATATTATCAAAGCCAATCAATTAAAGGGTATTTATAATTCTCACTACCTCACAAAACTCATAGGAAGAACATGGATTAGGCTTTGGCTGAAACAGCCACTATCAATTTTTAAAAGCAACTTATTGCTGCTGAGAACTTCTTTGAAAAGTATATTTAGCTAAAGTAATACTTCACCCAGCTTTTCAGTTTCAGTTGCCAAGGGATTATTTTCTTATACCAATAATAATCAGCCTCATGCTGTATGGTAGTGTTTAGAGGATGAACGATATTTTCAACACCTTCAACCTTCATTGCATTTAGTTTGTCATCAGCCTTATTGGTATGGGTAGCTTCCCCCCCAAAACCAATATTTGTCACCAAATTACTTTGTGGGATAATAGCCTTGCCGCCAATCTTTAATAGGGCAAAACTCCACTGATAATCCCAAGTATTAATCTCGCCGTTTTGCACTCGTTTAAAAGTTTGCAGCCAAAAGCTTCTTTCAAAACTATTTTTGTAGGGTAATTGTGTTTTTGCAACTTCTCCTAACCCTGCAAAGTTGATATCGTAATGTTGCCATGCTCTACGCCAACTTGCCCAACCCCATACGTGCGGTATTTTGCTAAAATAGTAACTGCCATCACCTCGCTTGATTCCGTCCTGAAAGTTATTCGCCCCAATATGCATTATGCTTTCATCAGTTCTGTAATACTCTAAAAGTGTTTCACAATAGCTAAAAAAAGTAGGATGTGGCAAACAATCGTCTTCTAAAATTATTCCTTCCTCCACATTATTAAAAAACCAGGTTATACCCTCGCTCACTGCATTTCGGCAGCCTAAGTTTTGTTCTCTATACAGTGTTTTCACCTCACAATCCCAATCCACATTTTTAAAGATTTCTCTAACTGCCTGGCTGTTTTCTACATCATCACTACGCCCTGCTCTTGCTCCATCAGCAGATATAAAAAGTTGTTTGGGTTGTACTTTTCGCACTTCTTCAAAAACCCTTTGGGTTTCTTCGGGTCGGTTAAATACCAAAAGTAATATAGGGGTGTTGAACATAGTTTACAAAATACCCAATTCTTGAGCGGTTTCTTTAGAACAAATTAAGTGGTTCAAATAACCTTCCGCATTTAAGTGCGGTACTTGAACTGGTTTGGTTTTCTCATCCAAGTTGAAAAATAAATAATCACAATCTTCCAACTGTTTTTCAACTGCTTCACCTACCTCGTTACTTAAAATTTCCATAAGCATAGTAGGGCGCATTAGTTTTAAATACTCTCCCATGCCCTCCATCACCTGCGGCTCAAAACTTTCAACATCTACCTTCATAAGGTCAATGTTTTTGATGTTGTTTTGTTCAATCCAAGTTTTAAGGGTAATGGTTTTAATGGTCGTTTTTATAGAATTTTCTACCGTATTCTCACTATTTAATGTAGAAGTATAAAGTTGCTCGGTAGGGTTGGTATAAATATCTGCCGTTCCGTCTTGGTTTGATGCTGCTAAATCTAAACAATGTATGCCAAAATTATTCAACTTTTCATTGGCAAAAAACTGTTGGTAAACATCGGGCATGGGCTCAAAGCCGTAGACCTGAGCATTTGGGTTCACAGTTTTAGATATTAAAGAGTAGATACCTGTATTGGCTCCAACATCTAGTATAACTTTTGATTTTTTAGAGAGGCTAATCCACAAATCAAAAGACATTCTTTCATAATCAGCATTAATCCCTTTCCAAAATAGTTTTGTTTCGATGTATTTATCGTAGTCAGTATTTATTTTAAAGCTACTACCATCTATCTTAACTCTTACAATTCCCTTGAAACGTAAATTCTTATAAACATCATAAGGAGGGGAAGTCATACTTCTCATCAAGCTAAAAATAGCATTTTTAGCAGGGATGGCTCTATATAAGGTTCTTGCTATACCCATAAATCGGCTCAAAAGTAAAACATACTAATAGTTTTAAACAAATTAGTTGTTTAGGTTTATAAATTGCGGCGATAGTTACATAATTATACATTTGTTTAATTGATGAAAACAACACACTTAAATACATTTGCAAAAGGTGGGGCAGGGGTAGCTGCGTATCGCTTTCATGAAGCGTTAATCAGTTACGAGAATATACAATCAGAGTTGTTGTTTTTACATGGTAAGCCAAATAATAGGTTTAAAAACACCACCGTTTTAGCTAATAACTTCTTTAAGAAAAACTATGCTTTAGCTATGCTGGCTTGGGAGAAGCTACTATTTTCTCATCAGCTAAAAGACCAAAAAGATAGGTTTCGATATTCTATAGCTACAAAGGGAGTGGGCATAAACTTTATAAAACAGTTAAACACTACAGATATTATTCATCTGCATTGGATAAATAATGGGTTTCTATCACTAAAAAACCTCAAAGAGTTGCAGCATCTAAACAAGCCAATTGTGATTACTCTGCACGACATGTGGTATATGACAGGAGGCTGCCACCATAGTAGAGAGTGTACCAACTTTCATCAAAAATGTGGTAATTGTTTTTACCTAAAGTCTCCTTCACCTAATGATGTTTCTGCAAAAGTGCATCAACAAAAGAAAGAGCTTTATGATGGTTTAAATGTAGTATTCACTGTCCCCAGTACTTGGATGTATGATATTGCTAAGAAAAGCTCACTGTTGGGCAATAGGAGGGTGGAGGTGGTTGCTAACCCACTTGATGTAGAGGTGTATAAGCCTGCTGATAAACCGACAGCAAAAAACAATTTTGATATTGACGAAGAAACCATTTGTATTGGCTTTGTAGCTGCTGATATTGGTAATGAACGTAAAGGGTTTGAGTATTTACGGAAAGGACTTTGGAAATTAAGTGAGAAGAATTTAGAATGGGAAAAAAGAGTTAAGCTGCTGCTGATGGGCGAAGCGAAAACCGATGTGAAACTGGATGTACCTTTTGAATATGTTTTAACAGGATATCTTAATGATGAAAAACAGATTGTAAACTTTTATAATGCTTGTGATGTATTTGTGTCTCCCAGTTTAGAAGAAAGTTTAGGTTATACCATTATGGAGGCATTAAGTTGTGGAGTACCTGCAGTTACCTTTAATACCAGTGGCATACCTGATATGGTAGAACACCGAACCAATGGTTATTTAGCTAACTACTTAGATGTTGATGATTTAGCTAATGGTCTCATTGAAACTATTGAAAGTATTTTAAAAGAAGAAACCTTGCAAAAGAATGCTCGCCAAAAAATAGTAAAGCAATTTGACTATAAAAAAATAGCCCCCAAAATGGAGGCTATCTATAAAAGTTTAGTTTAATTGACTCTATTCTATTCAGTTAGCTCTTGCTGCCCTTTCCATTTTAGTTTTCCCTTTTTCTTAAGGTAAACTGCTCCTATGCTTATAAGTACTAAAAGTAAAAAGAAAACAAATGAAAGCTTAACACGCATTAATGATTTACTAGCATCGTATTTAAACTCTATAATATGTTCTCCCGCAGGTACTTTCATAGCGCGCAAAACAAAATTTGCTCTAAAGTGCTCAGCGGGTTTACCGTCTATAAAAGCTTTCCAGCCATCATCATCAGGTTGTTGATAAAATATTTCAGAGAAAACAGCAATTTGTTCAGTACTGGTTTTTGATTGATACTTTAATTTGTGTGGAGCGTACTCTACTAAAGATATTGAAGCTGAAGCACTATTTTTTGGTTGAAATCCTTTTAAATTCTCGGGTAAGTTTTTCTTTTGAACGATAACTTCTTTAGCAGGCTCAAAAGTTTGTGTGCTATCTACACTAAGCGCTGCCATTTCTTGGTCTCCGTTATCCACCACTTTTACCTGCTCTACAAACCAAGCATTGCCCATTGGGTTTTTTATCGGAGGCTGCACTACAGGACCTTGTTGCCCACCATTAACAATGATATACTTTGTATTAAGCATAGCTAATACTGATGGGTTCATATTGCTTATCTGGTTTTCAATTAGTTCTTGATACTTACGTAATTTGGCACCATGATAACCACCAATAGAGTGATGGTGATAACTGGTTATATAATCATTAAAAGTACTTGTAGTTAAATTTAGCACCCTAAAATGTGGGTCAGGGTCTTGTAGTATTGCAGCATCAGCCTGTGAGGGAGCTACCGATGATTTAATTTGTCTTGGAGTAACAAACTTATCCTTATTTAGGTAACGTAAGTTAAAACCCCATAAATCAATAACTACTAAAACAGCTACACCTATAAGTGCATAATTTACTTTTTCAATTTTGCCTTTAATGTATAGCCATAACAATAGAAATGCCAGCCCTATAAATATTAATGAGCGTATAGCATCTGCCTTAACTAAAGATGCTCTGTCTTCAGCCATTGCTGAAAGAAGCCAGTCTGGTAAAGAACCTTCATTAGATAGTTGGGATTCTCTGTCTGATATAAAATCCAAAAATATAGATGGTGAAGTTGAAAAAATTAGTAATAAAACACCAAACCCTGCACCTACATAAAGCAAGGGCTTAGTTAGTTTTTGCTTATCTTCATTTGAAGCTCTAAAAACCTCTACTATTCCTAAAATAGCTAAAAGACTAAATCCAACTTGTACTACTCCCAATGCCATTGAGGGCGTACGGAACTTGTTAAAAACAGGTAGATAATCGAAGAAAATACGATATAAAAACGAGTGTCTTCCCCATGCCAAGAACAGAAAAAGAACAGTTACCGCCAGTATCCACCATTTTTCATTTCGCTTTGAAACAATAATTCCAAAAATTGCCAAAAAGCAAACAATTGCACCAAAATATATAGGCCCACCAACGAAAGGCTGGTCACCCCAATACCCTTTTGCAATACCTGCCAGTTGACCATACTGTTCTTGACTAATTTGTTGCTGCTGGGTAGCATTTTGCAATGCCTCTAAAGTTTCGCTGTCTTTTTTGGGTTTGGGTTGCCCGCGTTTGTCAAACTCGTAAGCAAGGTTTTTTCCATCACCTCCTAAAGCGTTAGGTACTAAGAAAGTAAAAGATTCATCTATACCATAACTCCATGATGTTGCATATTCAAAATCCAAGCCGTCCTTGTTAGCTACATCAGGCGAAGAGTTTTCTGTTTGAGTTAGTTCTGATGCACCTCCACGCGTAGTTTCATGTGATGCATAGTATGTATTTAAAACAGTTATATTGGGTAAACTTCCAAAAACAGCACCCAGTAGCAATAAGCCAACAGCAATTCCCAACGCCTTAAACTCTTTTTCTATTATCCATTTTACACCATAAAAAATACAAACAATAACTCCGGCAATTGCTGCATAATAAGTTACTTGGTAATGAGCTAGTCCTACTTGATAATTTACTCCAAAAGCAACTGCTATAAAACCCCATACGTATCTTTTCTGAAAAATAAGGTATATACCCCCTAACAAAAGAGGAATAAAGCTAATGTTGAACATTTTTTGAACGTGTCCCGCTTCTAAACTCAGGATATTAAAAGAAGAGAAGGCAAAAATGAAACTTCCCAATGCTCCCAGCCACGGGTTTATACCCAAAGCACAAAATAGGATATACATACCTATCAAACTCCAAAAAATAACATCAAAAGAGAAGCCTTTAAACGTATTGGCAAACATGTATATTACAGATATTGAGTAGTTTGTGGGGCCGTTATAACCTACTGAAGTAGGCATGCCAGAGAACATACTATTTGTCCAACCGACAAATTCACCTGTTTTTTTACTGTATTTTTCAGCCTCAACGTTTAGTGCTTTGGCAGATAAATCGTCGTTTTGATTTAATCGTTTACCGCTTAGCACAGGATAGCAATAAGCAAGAGATATTGCCATAAATAGGGCAACTATAATAATGTGTTGCTTGTTTTTTGTGTAAAACTCCTTAAACATATTTTTTGGTAGTGAGTATTTTGTATTTCAAAAGCAAAGGTAATTTGCAAGTGGTAATAATAGTATTAAACGTTTATTTTACAAAACTTTGAAAAGGCAATATTATTGCCTGTAGAATATGCTTTTATTAATAGACAATTACGACTCATTTACCTATAACCTAAAGGATTACTTTGAGCAACTGGGAGAAGAATGCATTGTGGTTAGAAATGATGAATTAACTGTTGATGAGATAGAAAAGCTAACATTTGATAAAATTGTGCTCTCTCCGGGACCGGAGAGACCCGAAAAAGCAGGGATATTAAATGCTATAATTAAACGTTTTTATACCCAATGTCCGATATTAGGCATTTGCTTGGGACATCAGGCTTTGGGGGAATTTTTTGGGATGCAGTTGGTTAAAGCTCAATACCCCATGCACGGCAAAATATCTGTTATTGAACATAATGGCGATGAAGTTTTTAATGCTATTCCCAAGCAATTTGAAGTATGCAGATACCACTCATTAGTTTTGGTCCAATCTCAGCAAAGTACTATTAAAACAATAGCTACAACTGATGGAGATGAAATTATGGCAATAAAACATAATGCTTTACCGATTTATGGAGTGCAGTTTCATCCCGAGGCAATTTTAACCCAACACGGTATATCGTTGTTAAGAAATTGGCTTGTAACTGTAGCTACCAAAACGTTGGAATTTGAATAGCCGAATAGCTATATTTGCAAATTGTTAATTAAACATACATGGAGTATACCTTAAAAGAGCGAGGAAAGTATAGATATATTGAAGAAGGCGATGGTGAAGTGTTGTTACTTTTGCATGGTTTGTTTGGTGCTTTAAGTAACTGGAAAGAAGTTATTGAAAACTTTTCAAGCAATTACAAAGTTGTAATTCCCATGATGCCTATATACGATATGCCTTTACTCTCAACCAGTGTTAAAGGTTTATCAGATTTTATCGAAGGGTTTGTGGCTGAGATGGAATACTCTAAAATTACTCTTTTGGGTAATTCACTGGGTGGTCATGTGGCTCTGGTATACAGTCTTAAAAACTTAGACAAAATTCATAGTATGGTGCTTACTGGCAGTAGTGGCTTGTATGAGAATGCTATGGGAGGTTCGTATCCTAAACGAGGAGACAGAGAATATATCAGAAAAAAAGTAGAATATACTTTTTATGACCCTGCAACAGCTACTGACGAGTTAGTTGAAGAGGTTTTTGAGATAACAAACGACAGAAAAAAAATATTGAAGATATTGGCAATGGCTAAATCGGCCATTCGTCATAATATGAAGAATGAAATAAGCAAAATTGATGTTCCCGTTTGCTTAATATGGGGTAAAGACGATAAAATAACTCCGCCTGAAGTTGCTGAAGAGTTTTTAGAGGTTATGCCTCAGGCCGAATTGCATTGGCTAGACAAATGTGGACATGCAGCTATGATGGAACGCCCGAAAGAGTTTAATGTGCTTTTGGATGATTTCTTAGACAGAATGTATAACAAAACCTCCGTAGCACAATAAAATGCTGGCAAAGCAACTATTATCAACAAGGTTATTTCCCTTAAAAACATCGTACAATTGCGGAAAGGCACTAGGCCTATTAAATGAGTTTGATGTAGCTTTTTTACCAGTAATTGATGATGATAAGCATATAGGTTACGTAGGAGTTTCTGATTTGATTGATGCCGATGAAAATGAAACAATAATGGCTTATACAAATAGTGCTGTTGTTTCAAAAGTATATGAGTATCAACACCTATTTGATATTATTACCGTTTTTAGCGAGATAAATTCATCAACCATTTCAGTAGTAGATAAAGACGATAAGTTTATCGGTATTATTTCAGCAAAAGAATTGGTAAACAACATGGCTAAGCTTAATGCATTTAGCCAGCAAGGAAGCATAATTACAATTGAGGTTCCTTCAATAAGCTATTCATTAAGCGAAATTTCAAGGCTTGTGGAATACAATAACTCTAAAATACTGAGTTTGTATGTAAGCGTAGTTAAAGATGCCCCCTCACAACTTCAAATAAGCATCAAGCTAAATACTACTGATGTACAATCTGTTATAGCTACTTTTGAGCGTTATGGATACCCGATTTTAGCTTCGTATCTTCGTGATGTGGATTCAGACGATTTAAAAAACCGTTATGATTCGCTAATGAAGTTTTTAGATATTTAATGTTTACTCCCAAATATTTTCTTGCCTCATTTTTTTTGCTAACTATACAAGCCTTATCAGGTATTGGACAGGTAAATGCCCAAAGTAAACCGGCAGATGATACTTATGTAGTGGGGGAGATAAATATTTTTGGTAATACACAAACAAAGCCTCACATAATTTTACGTGAACTTGCTTTTAAAAAAGGAGATACTTTATCAAAAGAGCAATTAAAGCAACTGCGTGATAAAGCTATGCGGCAGGTTTTTAACCTGAAACTATTTACCTCGGTTGTTATAGAAATTGAGCCCAAAAACGAATTGGGAATTTCACGCATCAACATCTACTTAAAAGAACGCTGGTATCTTTTTGTAATACCTATACTTGAGCTTGGAGATAGAAACTTTAATGAGTGGTGGGAGACCAAACGACTTGACAGATTAAATTATGGGGTTAGAGTTACAAGGTTTAATATGCGTGGGAGAAATGAAACCATGCGTATAAATTTACAAAGTGGTTTTACTAGAAAAGCGTCTTTGGATTATAGTTTTCCATACATTAATAAGAAACTCACTATTGGTGCCGATATAAACTTTACATACTCTGACAATAAAGAAGTATGGTACAAGACTGAGAATAATAAACTTCAACAGTTTAGAGACCCTGACAATGTTCTTTTCCGCAGATATAAATCAGGTATCACGTTTAATTACAGAAAAAAGATTTACAGTACGCACAGGCTTATTAATGAGTATAATAACTTAAGCATTGCCGATACTATAGTAAGTGAAGACCTGAACAGTAATTTTTTCAGAAATGCCAATACCAACCAGCAAACTATTTATACTGCCTATAACTATACCTACGATATAAGAGATTTTAGGCAATACGCGCTAAACGGTTATATGTTTTCAGCAGAGATTGGGAGATTTACTTTTTTAAATTATGACGGGCATTTTTATCAAGCCCTTGTTTTAGGTGAGTATTACAAGAAGCTTGCAATAAGAAGTTATTTTGACATTTCAGGCTCGGTAAAGTATTCATCAACCAGTAAGCAACCCTATAATTTGTATAGAGCCTTTGGCTACAATTTTTTTGTTAGAGGTTTTGAGTATAATGTAATTGACGGGCAACATGCATTTTTAGGGAAAGTAAACTATCGGTATAATATCATTAAGCAGAAACAGTATTCACTAAATACCAATAAATTTAAGAAATTCAGCACAATTCCTATTGCAGCCTATTTGAAAGTATATTATGACGGAGGGTATGTAAATAACCCTGTAGCTATAAGCAGCAATACATTTGCCAACACTTATCTAAACGGGTATGGAGTAGGTTTAGACTTAGTTACTTATTATGATAGAGTAGTAATGTTTGAATATTCTTTTAACAATAAAGGACAAAGAGGTTTATTTTTGCATTTTAACTCCACCTTTTAGGTAACTTTAAAGCGCAATGAAAATAGCATTATACGGCAGAAATATTAAAGACGACAGTGGGAGTAACTTTATTGCCAATTTAGCCTCTTTTTTTTCTGATAATCATATAGTTGCGTACGTTCATAAATATATTTATGAAGAGTTTCTAGAGAAAACGAAAGATTATTCACTAGCTGTAGAAGAGTATAGTGAACATAATTTTGCGGAGATAAACCCTGATTTTATTATCTCAATGGGTGGCGATGGAACTTTGTTGGATACAGTTAAATTTATTCGCCAAAAAAATGTGCCTGTTTTGGGCATTAATACCGGTAGGCTAGGCTTTTTGGCAAATGTTGCACAAGCTGAGGTACATGAAGCATTATCAGACCTAATAAACGGATACTATACTATTGATGGACGGGCATTGCTGTATTTAGAAGGAACTGAAAGTTATTTCAATGGGTTTCATTTTGCATTAAATGATTTTGTTATCCACAAAAACGATACATCATCAATGATTGTGGTAAATACCTTTTTAAATGGAGAATTTTTAAATGCTTATTGGGCAGATGGACTAATAATTTCTACCCCTACAGGCTCAACAGGGTATTCACTTAGTTGCGGGGGACCAATATTATTTCCTCACTCAGAAAGTTTTGTAGTTACACCTATTGCACCTCATAACTTAAACGTTAGACCAATAGTAGTGTCTGATAAAAATATAATTTCATTTGAGGTGGAGGGGCGAAGTAATTCATTTCTTATAAGTCTTGATTCTCGCTCAGTATCAGTGCCTTATACATCTCAATTAGCTATAAGAAAAAGTGATTTGGAGCTGAATTTGGTGCAGCTTAAAGGACAAAACTACCTATCAACCCTTAGAAGAAAATTAATGTGGGGCTTGGATAAAAGGAACTATAGCAAGTAGTTGAGACATTAAAATAAAATTAAAGTTTTTCAAAAATTAATAGATTTTTACATTGCAAGCCATATATTTGTGGCAATCGTATTTTAAACATGATGAAGATTAAAAACTTATTACTGCTTGCTATATTAGCATTAGGCATCTCAGAGGTAAAAGCTCAGGACAAAGAATGGGGTGGATTTCTGGGTATTTCCGTGTATAGCGGAGATTTATCTCAGTCACCGATTCCTATCAGAGGTTCTCGTCCTGCTATCGGCGGCTTGTATCGCTACAACTTCAACACTCATTGGGCTATCAAAACAGGTTTAAACATTGGTTACATAGCCAGTTACGACAGGTATAGCGGTGAAGGTACACTGCGCGAGTCAAGAAACTTAAGTTTTCACTCTCCACTAGTAGAACTTTCAGTAGTTGGAGAATATAACTTCATGAAATACGTTGCGGGTTCAAGAAAATATAAATTTACTCCCTATGTATTTGGTGGTGTTGCAGGTTTTTATTTCAACCCTCAAACCTTTTACTTAGGTACAAATTATAATCTTAGAGATTTTGTTACTGAAGAAAGTAAACAAGATGGTGTTTATAGTCCTCTACAAATAGCTATCCCTATGGGTATTGGTTTCAAATATAGTTTAGGGCGTAAAAAACTATGGAACTTAGGCTTTGAATTTGGTTGGAGAAAAACATTCACTGATTATTTAGATGATGTAAGTGATGAATTACCTTCTAACTATAATACTACTTTACCTCAAGAAGATAGAAACTTAGCATACAGAGGTTTCCCAACTGAAGAAGGTTTTTGGGATACCACTTGGAAAAGAGGAAATCCTGATTCGCAAGATTCTTATTATTTCTTTGGTATAACAATTACTAAGACTATACGTCAATTCTCGTGTAGGTTTTAATAAAAAATTAAAGATATTTGTAAACGGGTCAAGTTTGTACTTGATCCGTTTTTTTATTTTCTAACACATAATTTTTTCTTTATAGAAACGTTAATATACTTTAGTAAGATGTTTTTGAAACGATTTGGAATTATTTTACTCCTTTTAGCTTCAACTGGGATATTTGCTCAAAAGGGCAGAGATAATATTGAAGTAGGTATAATGCTGGGGGGTACAAACTATGTTGGTGAGATGACAAATTCACGCTTTCAGGAGGTGAATTTTGCGGGGGGGATAATGCTAAGGTATAATCCTAATTACGACTTCTCTATACGGGGGAGCGTATTTTATGGAAGGTTGAACGGTGATGATGCTAATTTAAGTGACCCTGAGTTGCAACAGAGAAATTTAGACTTTCACTCACCATTGATTGAGTTTTCAGGTCAGTTGGAGTGGAATATTTTTGGTTTTGATGCAATGGGGAGTACCGGCAGAAAAGGTTTTTCTCCATATTTATTTGCAGGGGTAGGTATTTTTAAGTTTAACCCGAAAACAACTTTGAATGGTGAAGAGATAGAGTTACAACCATTGGGTACAGAGGGGCAAGGTACCACACCTTTGCAAGGAAGAAAGAAGTATGCATTAACCCAAGTATCATTACCATTTGGAGCAGGTATAAAATTAAGGTTAGCTCCAAGATTAGTAATAGGACTTGAGTATGGACCGAGGTTTACATTTACAGACTATATTGATGATGTTAGTTTAACCTATGTAAACCCTACTATTATAACGGCTCAATATGGAGAAAATGCAGGTATACTATCAAACAGAAGTGGTGAAGACCAAGGACCGTATGATATTATAACGCAAAAAGGAAATCAAAGAGGTGATAAGAATTCTCGAGATTGGTATAACTGGTTTGGAGTAACGTTATCGTATACTATTAATCTACATAAAGTAAGGTGTTACAAGTTTTAGATAAGATAAATCAAAAGAAACTTTTACTCATAAGTATATTCATTGTATCGTTTATTACTACATCAGCACAACGTTGGGAAATAGGTGGGCTACTGGGGGGTACTAATTACTTAGGCGATATAGCTAAAGAACCTAACATAACCTCTACTAATTTGGGGGCGAATATTTGGGGCCGATACAATATTTCACGCCATTTTTCATACAGGTTTGGCTTAGGATACGGTACTATTGATGCACACGATTCATTGTATCCTTCCAATCGGCAAAGAGGCTTAGGCTTTCGGTCAAGAATTTGGGAGTTTTCTAATATTATAGAATTTCATTACAAACCCTTTGGGTTAGTTCATCCGAAAAATAAACGCTCTACTTTTTATGTACTAACAGGGCTAAACCTGTTTTACTTTAACCCTCAAACACAATTCAACGGAGAGTGGGTAGATCTGCAGCCATTAGCTACTGAGGGACAAAACTTAGAAGGGGGAAGCGGTAAATACTCAAGAGTGTCAGTTTCAGTTCCGTTAGGCATAGGCTATAAACACAAAATAGACAGAAACTGGATAGTAGGCTTTGAAATAGGTTACAGATTTACGTATACCGATTATTTAGACGATGTAAGTGGTAATTATCCGAATTTGGAAGAATTGATTGAAAAAAACGGAATAGTGGCCGCAAACCTTTCCGACCCATCAAGCAGAATTTCTATAGACCAGTCTCGCAGTGCCAAAAACGATATGCGTGGCGACCCCCATTTAAACGACTGGTATGCCTTTGCGGGGGTAACATTATCATATAGGTTCATAACTATTAGGTGTTGGGGTACATCTAAGAAAAAGAGATTCAATTTAGTTGATTAACTTTGCACTCTTTTTTATAAAAGTGCGTAGAAAACAATGAGCCTGAAAGAACAAATAAACCTTCAACATTTGCCCAAACATATTGCTGTTATAATGGACGGTAACGGGCGTTGGGCAAAAGGCAAAGGCAAGTTTAGAATTTTTGGGCACAAAAGCGGAGTAATATCTGTACGGGAAACTACCGAAGCTTGTGCAGAGCTTGGTATTAAATACCTTACATTATATGCTTTTTCTACTGAAAACTGGAGCAGACCTAAAAAGGAAGTGGATGCTTTAATGGACTTATTGGTAGACACTATTGAGAAAGAAATACCAACCTTGCAAAAAAATAGTATACGTCTTACAGCCATTGGCAATATAAATTCGTTACCTAATGGGTGCCAAGCCAAATTGCAGCATGCCATTGAAGAAACTAAAAATAACGAGCGTATGCAGTTGGTATTAGCATTAAGCTATAGTGCCAAGTGGGATTTGACAAACTGTGTTAAAAATATTGCCCAAGATATTAAGCAAGGTAAAATAGATATAGAAGCAATAAATGACGATTTGATAGACTCTTATCTGTCAACCAAAGGAATACCTCACCCTGAGTTATTAATTCGGACCAGCGGTGAACAACGTATAAGTAATTTCTTGTTATGGGAAATTGCATATTCAGAATTATACTTCACGCCTGTATTGTGGCCTGATTTTAGAAAAGAAGATTTGTATAAAGCACTAATTGATTATCAGAAACGTGAGCGAAGGTTTGGAAAAACCAGCGAGCAGATTGTAACAGGATGAAGTATTTAAAAATAGTATTGTTGGTAGCTCTTCCCTTGCTAATGCAAGCACAGGTAGATAGTACTGAGAAAGATGAGTACTTTGAAATGAATTATCAACGCCCCAAAAAATACACTATAGGCGGTATAGGCATAAAAGGGGTAAAGTTTTTAGACCAACGTATACTTTCAGTCCTGTCAGGATTATATGAGGGACAGGTAATAACACTTCCGGGCGAAGAACTTACAAGAGCTATTGATAACCTTTGGAAACAAAAGTTTTTTGTTGACGTACAAGTACGCTTGCGGAAAATAGAAGAAGGTAAAATTTTTATAGACTTTTACTTAGAAGAACGACCGCGATTAGCAACGCCGGGACTAAGAATAAGAGGACTTAAAAAGCGGCATGCCAAAAACCTAAGAGAAGATGCTATTACTGCCCAAAGCGGACAAATTGTTACTGAAAATGTAATACAACGTACAAGAAACGAAGTAGTAGAGTACTTTAAAGAAAAAGGCTACTACAATGTAAAGGTAGATATAACGGAAGAGCCTGACCCTGTTAGAAAAAACTTTGTAAAGCTTGTTATTAAGGTTGATAAAGGGAGGCGCATGAAGATTAACGATATTGTTTTTGTTGGAAATCAAAACGTTAAATCTTCAAAGCTTAGAAGACTTTTTTCAGATACTAAACGCAAAGCCTGGTGGAGGATATTTAAACGCTCGAAGTTTATTGAAGAAGTATATGATGAGGAGAAAGAACAAATTATAGGTTACTATAATACATTAGGCTACCGTGATGCAGCTTTGGTAGCCGATACCTTTTACCTGCACGACGATAAAACCATTAATATACAACTTACCATAAATGAAGGTAGACAGTACTATTTTAGAGATATAACTTGGACAGGAAATACCAAATTTAGCTCCGACACACTGGGTAAACTATTAGGAATTAAAAAAGGTGATGTATACGACCAATATGCACTTGAGACCAGGTTATTTATGAATCCAAGGGGTTACGATATCTCTGCCTTATACATGGATGACGGATACCTGTTTTTTCAAGTAGTACCCGTAGAAGTTAGAGTAGAAGGAGATTCAATAGACTTAGAAATTCGTATACAAGAAGGGCCGCAAGCAACCATTAGTTCGGTTACCGTAACAGGTAATACTAAAACCAGCGACCATGTTATTTTACGTGAGATACGTACCAGACCCGGACAGAAGTTTAGCCGAACGGATATACAGCGTTCTATTAGAGAATTGGTAGCATTAGGGTATTTTAATCCTGAAACAATGGATGTACAGCCTAAGCCTAACCCCGCAGCGGGAACAGTAGATATTGAATATAAAGTTGAGGAACGCTCAAGCGACCAAATAGAACTTTCAGGAGGTTTTGGTAATGGTTTCATAGTGGGAACACTGGGGCTTAATATTTCTAATTTCTCAACCCGAAAAATGTTTAAAAAGCGTGCTTGGGATCCATATCCGGCAGGAGATGGGCAGCGGTTAAGTATAAGAGCACAATCAAACGGTACATTTTTCCAATCCTATAACTTTTCGTTTACAGAGCCTTGGTTTGGAGGTAAGAAACCCAATGCACTTTCATTTAGCGTATTTCACTCAATACAACAGTTCGGTTCAGGTGATAATCGTTCAAGGTTAAGAATAACGGGTTCTAGTTTAGGTTTAGGGAAACGTTTACGCTGGCCCGATGATTTTTTCACTGTCAACTATTCATTAAACTACCAGCATTATAATTTAGAAAATTATGTATCAGGTATTTTTGAGTTTGAAGACGGGCGGTCAAATAATATTAACTTAAGATTTTTACTTTCAAGAAACTCGACCGATGATATTATATTCCCCCAGTCAGGTTCAAACTATAGTTTCTCAGCACAAGTAACTCCGCCTGTATCCGCCTTTACAGGAATTAACTATAAAACTGCATCTACCCAACAAAAATTTAAGTGGATTGAATACCATAAATGGAAGTTTGATGCGAAACACTATACCAAACTGGCTAAAAATTTAGTTTTAGCATCAATGATACGTACAGGATTTATGGGCTTTTATAATCGCGATATAGGAAACTCACCTTTTGAGCGTTTTTATATGGGGGGTGCGGGTTTAATCGGATTTAATTTAGATGGTAGAGAGCTAATCTCAATGCGTGGGTATAGAGACAACTCAGTAACTCCAAGAGCAATCAATGAAGATGGTACATTGGGTAACTTTATAGGAGCAACCATTTATAATAAGTTTACAATGGAGTTACGCTACAGAATTTCGCCTAACCCACAAGCAACCATATACGTACACAGTTTCTTAGAAGCAGGTAATAGTTGGTCGCGTTTCAAAGATTATAACCCATACAACTTATTACGTTCAGGTGGTGTTGGGGTGCGTATATTTTTACCTATGTTTGGTTTGCTGGGTGTTGACTGGGGTTACGGTTTCGACGAAAACCCATATACGCCGGGTTCAAACAAAGGACAAATTCACTTTTTCATAGGTCAACAGTTATAAAAAATTAGAAGTAAAGAGTATTTAGCATGAAAAAAATAGTTTGCATTGTAGCTTTTTTCATATCAGTATCAGCTTTTGGTCAAAGATTTGCATATGTAGATTCAGAGTACATACTTAATCTGTTACCGTCATATAAGTCGGCACAAAAAGAGTTGAACTTCCTTTCACAACAGTGGGAGAAAGAAATTGAGAAGAAAAAAGAGGAGTTAAGTAAACTTCAGAAAAACCTTTCAGCTGAACGTATATTATTAACCGAAGATGTTATTAAAGAGCGTGAAGCAGAAATAGCAAAAAAGCAAAAAGAGCTGGGAACATTTCAGGTAGAAAAGTTTGGTGTTGAAGGTGAGTTGTTTAAGAAAAGACAAGAGCTGGTAAAACCCATACAAGATAAGGTATTTGAAGCTATACAACGAGTAGCAAAAGACAACGCTTTAGATTTTATTTTTGATAAATCGGGGGGAGTAACAATGTTGTATACCAATGCCAAATACGATAGAAGTGATGAGGTGTTAGAAGAGTTGGGAGTATCAACCACAGGCGAAGGTGCAGGACAAACACCCGAAGAAGAAACAGAAAACTAAAAAAAGTAGTTTCTTTGCTGCAAATTATAGTAGAAGAAATTTAAAAAAGAAGAATAAAACCTACAGAAATGAAAAAGAGTATTTCAATTTTAGCATTCGTATTGTTTTTTTTAGTAAGCGGAAAAGCAGTGCAAGCACAATTTAAAATAGCCTATATATATAGCGATTCACTAATTGTGTTAATGCCCGAAACTAAAGAAGCAGACTCAGCCGTTGCTAAATTTTCAAAAATTTATGAAGATGCTTTAGCAAAAAAAGATACCGAGTATCAAGAAAAATATAAGCAATACCAAGATATGATAACTAAAAATGGTGGTGGAGAGCCTGCCGGTGACCCTATTTTTGATTTATTGGTATCAGACTTGCAAGAACTTACCCAAAAAATAAATAAGCTTCAGCAAACAGCACAAACAGAGGTTACAAAAAAACGCCAGGAAGCTTATGAGCCTGTAATTAAAAAAGCAAAAGATGCAATAGAAGCCGTTGCTAAAGAAAAAGGCTATAATTATGTGCTTGATGCAAGTATAGGAGCTATACTATACTCTAGCCCTAAGGATAACATTATTGAAGATGTTAAAAAGAAATTGGGCATTAAATAAGTAAACAAATTTTTAATTGAATAAATGAAGTCCCTTTGCAAAGGGACTTTTTTTGTTACTTTTGGTACAAGTGCAAAGCAATAAGCAACCTATAGGCATTTTTGATTCGGGTATTGGCGGTTTAACGGTAGCAAAAGCCATTACCAAACTGATGCCCCATGAAAATATTGTTTATTTTGGTGATACTGCTCACTTGCCTTATGGCGAAAAGTCGTCGGAATCTATACAACACTATTCAAAAAAAATTACAAGCTTTTTGCTGGCTCAGGATTGCAAGATGGTAATAATTGCCTGTAACACAGCATCAGCAGTAGGGTATAAAGCTTTGAAACCTTTATTTGCTGATAAGCAACTTCTTGTAAATGTTATAGACCCAGTAGCTAAGTACATTACACAAAACATTAAAAGCGGAAATGTTGGAATAATAGCCACCAAACGTACTGTAAAAACCAGAGCTTACTCAAAAAAAATAAATAAGGCAGCCCCAAACTTGCAAACAACAGAGTTAGCTACACCACTTCTAGCACCCATGATAGAAGAAGGCTTTTTCAATAATAAAATAAGCCAAACTATTATTGATAACTATTTGGGTAAACGCCCGCTTAAAGAAATTAATGCTTTGGTATTGGGCTGCACACATTATCCTTTAATTCAACAAGAAATAGAAAAGTGTTACGCTGAAAGTAACAAAAAAGTAGAGGTAATTGATAGTGCTACTATAGTAGCTAAAGAAGTGCAGAGTATTTTGATTGAAAAAGGCTTAAATACAAAAAAAGGAAACGGACAATACAGGTTTTTTGTTTCAGACTATACGCCGGCTTTTGAGAAAACAGCAAAATTATTTTTCGGAGAAAAAGTGAAGCTTGAACAATATCCGTTGTGGCGATAATATGGCTAGTAAAGGGATTATACTAATAATTGATGATGTTCACCCCTATTTGTTAGAGCAGTTGCCAACAATAGGATACGAGGTAGACTATCGCCCTGAAATTAAAGCCAATGAGTTATTAGGTATTATAAAAAACTATACGGGCCTGGTAGTACGCTCTAAAACAAACATTACTAAAGATATTATTAGTGCTGCTACAAAACTTAAGTTTATAGGCAGGGCAGGCTCAGGAGTAGAAATTATTGATGTTGAGTATGCCGAACAAAAAGGAATAGTATGCTTTAATACTCCTGAGGCAAACAGAGATGCAGTGGGGGAACAAGCTGTAGGTATGCTACTTTCGCTTTTAGCGAATATTCATAAATCGTATAATGAAATAAAAGAAGGCATTTGGGAGCGGGAAGGGAATAGGGGGTACGAACTGTCAGAACTTGTAGTGGGTATTGTAGGGTATGGAAATACAGGGAGTGCTTTTGCCCAAAAGCTAAGTGGTTTTGGTTGCCGCACCATAGCCTATGATAAATATAAAAGAGGTTTCGGTAACTCAGCGGTTGAAGAAGCAAGTATGGAAGCCCTATATAACAATGCCGATATAGTTAGTCATCACTTGCCGCTTACTGAAGAAACTAAAGGCTTAATAAATACACAATACCTGCAAAACTTTAAAAAAAGTATCTACTTGCTCAACCTATCAAGAGGGGGTATTATGCAAACGGCAGATATATTAACAGCCTTAAAAGCTAATAAACTAAAAGGAGTTGCATTAGATGTATTAGAAAACGAAAAACTAACAGAATATTCTTTCGACGAACGACAACAACTTTCCAACCTCATGTCGTACAACAACGTTTTAATAACAAGTCACATAGGTGGCTGGACTCATGAATCCTATTATAAGATTTCGCACAGTTTGTTTCAAAAAATAAAACAACTGTAAAAAGTCTTTTTCACAACACCCAACCAACAATTCCCTGAAAGGGGTACAAACATTTCGTTTCAACTTTTTTAAAACTTTTATATGAAAAGGATACTATACTTATGCCTACTGCTACAGGTATGCACTGTTGTGAATGCCCAAACCAATTTTGGAGAACTTGAAGTAAAACTTATTGATAGCGTTACCAGAGCACCTATAGAATTTGCCCAGGTAGCCCTAAAACTTAAAGGTGGCTTTATAACATCAAAAGCTACCGATGAAAACGGGAAAGTAATTTTCAGGCAATTATCTCCTGAAAAATACTCGGTATTTATTCATTTTGTGGGTTATCATCCACGAGAGATGGCAGGTATTACTATAAATGCTGATGCGCCAACTTTTGTTACTGTTGAGCTTGTAGATAACAGCCTTAGCGTACCACCTGTTATTGTAAAATACAAAAAGCCACTTATTCCACAGTTTACTACAGAAGCAGAGCTTCCGAAACCATCGCAAGGCGGAATTAGAAACAACATTAATAGGCTTGCCAATTTAGCACCCAATGTAGTATCACTGGATGGAGGAGGACTATCTTTGGGAGGGAACAGAATAGGTAATCATAGAGTACTATGGAATGGGGTATGGTTGAATAATAACAATATATCAGGCTTCCCAACAAATGCAGTACAAAATGCCTCAGTTATTCTGGGTGGTTTTTCAGCTGAGTATGGGGACATACTTGGTGGGGCCATAACTATAAATACTCCCAGACCTGGTTTAAATGCTATTAATAAAGTTGAAGTGCTTAGCTCCAGCCTTTTTGATAAATACCACAACAATAATGTAGAAGCATTTTTTTTAAGGCCTTTATGGATAAAAAATAAAGGAAGAGGGGATAAAGAAAAAGTTAAATTAGGATACTTAGTATCAGCAAACTTCAATTACCAAGCCGATAGATTACCCTCTGCCATTGGTGTTTGGCGGCTTAAGCCCGATAAACAAAAAGAAATTGAAACCAGCCCCATCCGTCAATCTCCGGCAGGGCAGGGTTTTGTGCCTTCGGCAGAGTTTATTACACAAAACGATTTAGAAAGGGTAAGTGCAAACCAGAATATTCCGGCTATCAATACCTCATTTTTAGGCGAGCTAAATTTTGTACCTAATGACAGAGTGCAAATTCTTCTGGGAGCTAAGTACGATTATGGTAATAGAATTAACTATAACTATGGTAATGCGTTATTTAACTCTGCCAATAACTCGCAAACTATAACCCATAATTTATTAAGCTATTTAAGCTTAACGCATAACTTTAAAGTAAAAGATAGCGGTATTATAAAACATGCATATTATAGTGTTAGGGTAGATTACCAGTCAGGATGGGTAAACACACAAGACCCGAGTCACGGAGAGGACTATTTCAGATACGGACATATTGGTGAATTTAAAGCCTATAGTGCACCTGCTTATGAATTTGTTACCGGCAATGAAAATACTTCGGCAGATAGTATTACTGTAAACGGGCAAACATATTATCTTAAAAACTATTACCGTCAAACAGGAAACAGGCTTATTGACACTTTGGTAACTTTTAACAGGACTAATACCAGTAACCCTTTACGGGCAAATTATACTGATTTGTTTTATAGGCTTTCATCTCAAGGTAATATAAACTCTGTAACAGATATACGAAGTAGTGGAGCCGGCTTAGTAAATGGACAAAACCCTATTGGGGTATACTCTAACATGTGGAATAATGTGGGGCTTGGTGTACAAGGATATGATAAAAGCCAAAGAGAACAATACGGTTTTAATGCTACAGGACAAGTAAACACAAAAAAGCATGCTATACGCTTCGGGGTCTATTTTGAGCAACGGGTACAAAGAGGCTGGAATGTAAATGCAAATAGTTTATGGACTTTAATGTGGCAACTTGCTAATAACGGTTTAGAACTGGATAAATCAAATCCCATATTGGTTACTGATGAGAACGGAGTTTTTAATGATACCATTAACTATAATTTTAAGCAAACAAGTTCACAATCAACATTTGATAAAAGACTTAGAGCTAAACTAATGGCAAATGGCGCTGTAGATAATAACGGAAGGCCTATTAACAAAAGCAGTTTTTTAGATGTACACTCTTATGACCCCAATACATTTTCTTTATCCATGTTTAGTGCTGATGAGTTATTAAATAACGGAAACAACTACGTAAGTTACTTTGGCTATGATTACTTGGGTAATAAAATACGAGGCAAAAGAAGTATTAGCGATTTTACTGATGATGAGTTAAACAGAAGTTTGGGAGCATATATGCCTACCTATGCAGCAGCATTTATTCAAGATAAAATTACGTTTAAAAACTTTACACTTAGGGCAGGGCTTAGACTGGAGCGGTTTGATAATAACACACCCGTATTAAAAGACCCTTTTTTACTATACGATGCTAAAACTGTAAATGAAGTAAAAGAAATAAACGGTAAAGCTGTTAGCCACCCCGGAAGTATAGGTAATAATTTTGTGGTTTATGTTGATGATGCTAAAAACCCTACAAATGTTACAGGCTATAGAAACGGAACAACATGGTATAACAGGCAAGGGCTACAAATAAGCGACCCAGCTTCAATAGCTGAAAAATCAAAAAGCAGTACCATACAGCCTTATTTGGTAAACCCTAACCAAAGCAATGTAAGCAAATCAGCCTTTACTGACTATACGCCACAGGTTTTGGTATTGCCTCGTTTATATTTTGATTTCCCTATAAACGAAAACGCACGCTTTTTCGGTAGTTATGATGCATTGGCACAACGCCCCACAAATAACTTTGCCACACTATCACAATACTACTATTTACCTTTTAACCCTACCAATATTATAGGCAACCCAAACTTGAAGCCTCAACTCTCTTTTAATTATGAGCTAGGGTTTAAACTAAAGGTATCAGAAAAATCTGCGCTTGGTTTAACGGCAACCTATAAAGAACAACGCAACTTAATACAACTGTTCAGGTATAACTATGCTTACCCTGTAAGCTATACTTCATTTGCTAATATAGATTTTGCAACAATTAAAAGTTTTACAGCACAGTATATATACAGGCATGATGAGCGTTTGGAGTTTGATGCATCATATGTATTGCAGTTTGCAGACGGTACGGGTTCATCGGCAGGCTCTCAGCAAGCATTGGTAGCAGTAGGACAACCTAACTTAAGAACACTTTTCCCCTTGAGTTTCGATGTACGTAATAATATTAAGCTTAATATTAGCTATTTCTCTAAAAACGGAAAAGAATATAAGGGAGTGCGTATAGCCAACCGAAATGTATTTGAGCATATGGGAGTAGTTTTAAACTTAAATGCATTTTCAGGCTTACCATTTACCCCAAATCAATTACCGACACCCAATGCACAAAGCGGGGTAGTAAACCGCAGCCTGATAAAAGGTTCACCATTTGGAGCAAGATTACCTTGGCAAGTGCAAAGCGACTTAAGCATATTTAAAGATGTACAAGTGAAACTGGGTAGAGCTAAAGGAGTACAAAAATACGGACAGTTGCGCTTTAGCTTATTAGTGAATAATGTGTTGAATATTAAAAATACCCGCGCCATACATCCGTATACAGGTTCATCATCAACAGATGGTTGGCTTGAATCTGAACAGGGTAGAAGGGCGGCAGAGGATGCAGTAAACACGCAAGCCTTTATAGATTTATATAATACGGCATTAGCCAACCCGAATTTTTTCACTATGCCCAGAAGAATGCGCTTAGGTGTGTCACTAACCTTTTAAATAGCTGATAAGTAATAGGTTGGTGAATACAGAAAACCAAAAGGCTGGATTATGAAATTTAGTGAAACAAAATTTTTTTATTGTTGTTACAACCTCAACTTTAAAAATGTCGTTTCTATTGCCGAGAGCAATTTTACCTTTTGTCGGATTTAATTAGCCGTTGGTAAAATTGTATTAATAATGATAAATGTAAATGTTTAGTGATTTATTGTGCTAAATGTAAAATTAATTTTAAATTGTGCCCTTGATTTTAGGGACACACCCAAGAGTCGAAACTATTACCAAACCAAGCTGATATGAGAAGAAAAATTTACCTGTTTTTATTAGGTATTATGGTGTCGTCAATAGCAATGGCGCAATCACAATTTGGAGAGATAAGAGGAACTGTGATTGATGGCGATACAAAAGAAGCCCTTATAGGTGCTACAGTGCAAGCATACCAAGGTGGTCAGAGGATTACCGGTGCTGCAACTAACTTTGATGGCGAATATCGTATTAAGGGATTAAAGCCCGGTAAATACGAGATTAAAATTTCGTTTTCAGGGTACCAAACAAAAATAATCGAGGGACTTACAATAACCCCTGATGCTATTACCTTTCAAGATGTTCAGATTACTGAAACAGCTTTAGTAACAAATGAGGTAGTAGTAAGAGAAAAAGCCCGCCCACCTATTGTAAAAGGTGATGAGTTGGGTAGAACCATTGATAATGTAAAGAAAATACCTACTCGTAGTGTAAACGGTTTAACCAACACTGTGGCAGGTACAATTTCTATTGATGGGGGTACTCCAAGTTTTAGAGGAGCCCGTACATCGGGTACTGCTTATTATATAGATGGTGTAAGGGTAATTGGTAATATTAACTTACCCCAAAGTGGTATCGGACAAACCAATGTTATTACCGGTGGTGTTTCAGCAGAATATGGCGACTTTACCGGTGGTGCTATTAGTATTACAACTCCTGCACCCACAAGCAGGTCATTCAAACATTTTGAGGCTATTACATCAAGCTTATTTGATAAATACCATTTCAACTTATTTGAGGTATCATTATCAGGACCTGTACTTATAAAAAACAAAGGACGTTCAACAGAAAGAACAACCTTAGGCTATCGATTTGCTGGAAACTTTAGATATTCTGCAGACCGTTCTCCATCAGCTCTAGGTATCTGGAGAGTTAAAGAAGATAAACTTAAAGAGCTTGAAGCTAACCCTATACGTTCTGCTCCACAAGGGCAAGGTTTTGTTCCATCAGCAGAGTTTGTTACTCAGGGAGATTTAGTAAAAGTTCAGGCGCATCCAAATGTACCTTCTTATGTAGTTACTGCAATTGGTAACTTAAACTTTGCACCAACTGATAAAGTACAGTTAATCTTAGGTGCTAAGTATGACTATGTAAATAATATAGGTTATAACTATCGTAATAACCTATTCAACTTTAATAACAATGCACAAAGCATTCAACACAGTTTATTAAGTTACGTAAGTTTCACACAAAGGTTAATTACTTCTGAAGATTTTCAAGATAAAAAAGTTAAGCCTTTGGTTGAAAGTGCGTACTATACAGTTCGTTTAGAATACCAATCAAACTGGAATATTAATCAGGATGCGGTTCATCAAGATAATATATTCGATTACGGATATGTAGGTAGATTTAGAACCTTTAGCCAACCGGCTTTTGAGTTTGTGGGCGGAGGTAATGAAAACTCGTCGCCTGATACTATTAATTATAACGGACAAACTTATTATATCAAAAACTACCGCCGTCAAACAGGTAGCAGACCTATAGATACACTATTTACATTTGATAGAGGTAATACCCGTAACCCGCTTCGTGCAAACTACACCAGTTCTTTTTATGATTTGTTAGGGCAGGATGCTATCAACTCAATATTTGATGTACGTAGTAGTAATGCAGGATTGGTTAACGGACAAAACCCTATTGCTATTTATTCTGTAATGTGGAATAACGTGGGTACGCTTACTGCCGGTTACGGAAAAAGCCAAAATGAGCAATATAGTTTAAATGCATCGGGTGAGGTTAGTATTAAAGGACATGACCTTAAATTCGGGGTTTATTACGAGCAACGTGTATCACGTTCGTGGAGTGTAGCCGGAAACGGTTTGTGGACTTTAATGTGGCAGTTGATGAACAACGGTTTGGAACTTGACACCGATAACCCGATACCTACTTTGGATGAGAATGGTATTTTTAACGATACTATTCGTTATAATTTAGTTCAAGGTGATGGACAATCTACTTTCGATAAAAATTTCCGTCGCAGATTAATGGAACGTGGAGTTACTGATAATTACGGTAACCCGATAACTGAAACTACTTATGTAGATGTTAACTCTTTTGACCCTACTGATTTTCAACTAAGTGATTTTAGTGCTGATGAGTTATTAAACAACGGTAACCGTTTGGTAAACTACTTCGGTTATGACTACTTAGGAAACAAAATAAGAGGTAATAGAGGTATAGGTGATTTCTTAGATCCGAACAAGAGAGAAATTGGTGCTTATATGCCTATTTACTCTGCAATGTTCATTCAAGATAAATTTGCTTTTAAAGACCTTATCTTCCGTATTGGAGTTCGCGTAGAGCGTTTCGATAACAACTTACCTGTACTTAAAGACCCATTCTCTTTATACCCAATCCGTACAGCAGGAGAGGTTAAAGAAATTGCCGGTAATGCAGTTAATCACCCGGGAAGCATTGGTGATGATTATGCGGTTTATGTAGACAATATCTCAAACCCGAATAGAATTTTAGGATATAGAAATGAATTAGAGTGGTTTAATAGTGATGGTATCAAAATAGCTGACCCTTCGCCACTAGCAAACAATTCTCGTACCGGTCAAATCCAACCTTATTTGGTTGACTCTGAGAATGAAGTAGTAAGTGCAGCATCATTTGTTGATTATACACCTCAAATAAATGTATTACCACGTATTTGGTTTGATTTTCCTATTAACCAAGCGTCAAGATTCTTTGCCAGCTATGATGTAATTGCACAAAGACCTTCAAATATATTTACAACTGTTGATGATTATTTCTACTTACGTTTTAATCCTACAACTATTGTAAATAACCCTAACTTGAAACCACAGTTAACTACTGACTATGAGATTGGTTTCAAACAAAGATTAACGGATAATACATCAGCATATCAAGCAGCATTAAGTATTGTTGCGTCGTACCGCGAGCAACGTAACTTAATTCAGTTATTCCGCTACAATTATGCATATCCTATTGATTATACTTCATTTGGTAATATTGACTTTTCAACTATTACAAGTTACCGTTTAGAGTATGAGCTAAGAGGTTTAGGAAACCTAAACATGGATGCGAATTATACATTATTATTTGCAAACGGTACAGGTTCAAGTCCTGGATCTCAACAAGCATTAATATCTGTAGGTCAGCCAAACTTGCGTACATTATTCCCACTTAATGTAGATGTAAGACATAACATTAAGCTGAATATATATTACGATTTCCAAGGCGGGGACAAATACGATGGGCCAGTTTGGGGCAAAAAGAACAGAAAAGTGTTTGAAAATGCAGGTATAGGTGTAACCTTCAACGCATTCTCAGGCTTACCTTACACAGCAAACCAATTACCTACTCCAAATGCACAGGCAGGGGTAGTTGTTCGTAGCCCGATTAGAGGTACACCGTTTGGTTCACGTCTTCCATGGCAACTACAAAACGATATAAACATTTACAAAGGCGTTCAGGTTAAATTAGGACGTAACAAAACAGGAAATATCAAATACGGTCAACTTAGATTTTTGTTCTGGATACAAAACTTCCTTAACATTGATAATATTAGAAGTGTACACTCATTCACAGGGTCGCCTTCTGATGATGGATGGTTGGCATCAAACTTAGGACGTGAGTCAATTAGAAATGCTGTTGACGCACAGTCGTTTGTAGATTTATATAATACTGCGTTGGCTAATCCTGGTTTCTTTGGCTTACCTCGTAGAATTAGACTAAGTATATCATTAGACTTTTAATAACTACCCAGTAAAAAGAAAAATAATAGATATGATGAATAAAAATATATCGGCAATATTACTTACTACGCTGCTATTGTTGGTTGGCTCGGCTGACTTGATGGCAAAAGAAGTAATTGGTTTGCCAAATGCACCTAAATCGGGCAAGCGTACCCAGCGTAGAGCTGCTGCGTGTGAGCCTGCTACATTTCAGGCAGACCTGGACATTAACAATGTTCGTGCAAGAATATTGAATGGTGGAGATATGTGGTGGGATTTGAATAGTGTTGCCCGCTACGAAATACCTAAAACCAATGCTGAGTCAAATGCAATCCGTAAAAACTCACTTTTTGCAGGAGCTATTTGGATTGGCGGTTTAGACCCGGGAGGAAACCTTAAAGTAGCTGCAATGACTTATCGTCAAAGTGGTAGTGATTATTTCCCAGGCCCTTTAGATAGTGTTAGTGCAACAACAGAATCAGGTCGTTGTAAATTTTATGATAGAATTTATAAAATTAATCAAGAGGACATTGTTAAAGCATTTAACGACCCTAACGATGCGATAGAGGATATTACAGCTTATCCGGGTAGTGGAGACAGAACATTTAAAGAAGCAAGCAACATAGCTCCTTATTTTGATGCTAATGGAGATGGTTTCTACGATGTTTTTGCAGGAGATTACCCTGTATTAGATCCATTGCGCCGTGCAGATAGAAACTTACCTGAAGATCAACCTGACCAGATGTTGACTTTTGTGTATAACGATAGAGGTAATATTCACTCTGAAACATCAGGTATACCTATTGGTCTTGAGTTGGTTACTACAGCTTTTGCTTTTAAAACCAACGACGAGGTAAATAACATGACCTTCTACAAAACTAAAATTACTAACCGTTCATCTGACGCTGTTAGAGAGTGTTATTTCGGGCAATGGGTGGACGCTGATTTAGGTAACTTCTCTGATGACTACGTTGGTGTGGATACATCTCGCGATTTAGGTTTTTGCTATAATGGTGATGATGATGATGAAGGTATTTTAGGATATGGTACAAACCCTCCATCAGTAGGTACTGACTTTTTTGAAGGTCCAAGAGATGAAAATGGTACTGAGTTGGGTGTAGCAAAATTTGTTTATTATAACAATGACTTTTCTGTAATAGGTAACCCTACATTAGCAGAACATTATTATGGTTATCTACGTGGTATCTGGAAAGATGGTTCACCGGTAACATTTGGTGGAAATGGTTATAACACCGGTTCGCGTACAGACTTTATGTTCCCTGATGACCCATCAGAAGCATCAGGTTGGCATGAAAAATCAGCAGGTAATACACCAGGAGACCGTCGTTATATTCAATCATCAGGTCCGTTTACTTTAGAACCCGGTGCAGTTAACTATGTAACTGTGGGTGTTGTATGGGCAAGAGCTACAACCGGTGGAGCTACAGGTTCACTTGGCTTATTAAGATTAGCTAGTGATAAGGCACAAAAACTATTTAATAACAATTTTGATATTATTGATGGTCCTAATGCTCCTGAAGTATTAACTAATGAGCTAAACCGTGAAGTAGTTTTTACTTTCACAAATACTAATACAGCTAAGGTTGAGAAATACAGAGAAATTATTACCGGTAGTTTCCAACAACAATTAGAATACAGATTCCAAGGGTATATTGTGTATCAACTTGCTGATGCTACAGTTACCGAGGGTGATTTAGATAATGTAGATAGAGCACGTATTGTTTTCCAATGCGATTTAAAAGACCAAGTATCTCAAATTATCAATCAGGAATTTGATGATAAAGTACAAGTTTCTGTACCTGTTGAAAAAGTTAACGGTGCAAATGAGGGTATTGTACACTCATTTACACTTACTGAAGATTTATTTGCTTCTAGCGATAAGCGATTGGTAAACTTTAAAACCTATTACTATTTAGTAGTGTCTTACGCTAACCTTACCAACGACCCCAATGAAGATCTTCAATACTTAGGCGGTCGTCGTACATCAGGTATTATAAAAGTAATTCCTCACAAATCTGAGCCAAGAGGCCAGGGTACTGAAATAGGTGCTACTTATGGAGATGGTCCTCAACTTACTCGTGTAGCGGGTAGAGGCAACGGTGGAGTAGTGCTTGAGTTGACTGAGGAAACTGAAAATGAAATTTTAAATAGCCCTGATAACAAGGTGGCACTTGCAAAATATAAAGGTGGCGCAGGACCAATTGATATTAAAGTTATCGACCCTTTTAAAATACAAAAAGGTAATTACGAATTGCGTTTTGTTGACTCAACCTTTTTAGCAGCTTCACCAACAGCAATTGATGATTCAATTAGTAACCCTTACCGTACAAACTGGTATTTGGTAAATACTACCACAAACGATACAGTATTTTCTGATACGGTAATTAATATAGATAACGAACAAGTTATTCCTGAGTGGGGATTGTCTTTAAGTATTAATCAAGTGGTAGGCCCTGGAGACCCGGGTAACCTTGAAGATAATAGTAATGGTTTCCTTGAGGCTACAATGACTTATGAAAATAATGAGAAGCCTTGGCTAACAGGTTTAGAGGATAATGATGCATTTTCAACCAGTCCTGCATTATCTTGGTTTAACTGGATTAGGGCAGGTAGAAACGGTTCGCCATCATTTGGAGACCAGAACTATGCACATGACTTTGCTATCGGAGGAAATGAAATTGACCCTCGTGAGAGATGGGAAGATATGTTAGACGGTACTATTGCTCCATATGTATTGGCAGCAAGAGCACCTTCAAATGCACAAGGTAGAACTACTTATGGCCCTGCTTTCTCACAGCAACCATTAACAGATAACCCTATTTCAGAATTAGCGAGTGTTGATATTGTTATCACACCAGATAAATCTAAATGGACTAAATGTGCGGTTGTTGAGATGTCTGAAGACGCAGCACTTTCAATAGGAAATGCTGAGAAATTCCAATTGCGCCGCAGTCCTTCTGTAGATAAGAACTTCCAACCGTTAAATAATGGTGAGCAAGGTAGAAGCTGGTTCCCGGGTTATGCTATTAATCTTGAAACTGGTGAGCGTTTGAATATCATCTTCGGTGAAGATTCTAACTTGCCCAATGAGAATGGTACAGATATGATTTGGAATCCAACTCAAAATACATTCTCATCACAAGGTGTAGTAATTGGTGGTAAGCACTATTTCTACATTATGGGTAGTTACAGATCTATAAACTATGTTGGTCCTATATATGATGAAGGCAATGATTATCTTCCTCGTTTAGGGTCAAACAGTGTACTTGAAAGACGTAGAGTAATGTCTCAAGCTATGTACGTAATGCCTGCATTAGCAGAAACAGGTTTTGATTTAAGCAGTGGTATTCCGCCTTATGAAGTAAGAATACGTATCCGTGCTAAAAAACCTTATCAAAACTACAATGCTACAGGTAGTGCAACCCCTGAGAATAATACATTACCATTTTATACATTTAATACTGATGATATAGCTGCGAATGAAAACTCGCAAACAGCTAAAAAATCAGCTTTAGATTTAATAGGTGTTGTACCTAACCCTTATTATGCATATTCTCAATACGAAGGTAGCAGGCTTGATAACAGAATTAAGTTTATTAATTTACCTCGCAAAACAACTGTTAAAATCTTCACATTTAATGGTACGTTAGTAAGAACTATTAAGAAAGACAGTGATGATACATTTGTTGAGTGGGATTTGAAAAACCAAGCAAACGTACCCATTGCATCAGGTATGTATATAATACACGTTGATGCTGAAGGTGTGGGAACCAAAATTTTAAAATGGTTCGGTATAATGAGACAAATTGATTTGGATACCTTCTAAACTTAATAATTAGCAGTACATGAAAAAACTTTTAAAGTATACATTATTAGCAGCAGGAATAACTACCTGCTGCATAACTGCCCAAGCGGGTAACCCTGACCGTGCAGGACAAGCAGGCGCAACAGAATTGTTGGTAAATGGTTGGTCAAGAAGTACAGGTTGGGGAGGAGTGAACACAGCCGGAGTTAGAGGCATTGAATCAAGTGTAATGAATATTGCAGGGTTAGCTCAGATTAACTCTACTGAAATAGCTTTAGCCAGAACAAACTGGTTGGTACCGTCAGGAATCAATATTAACAATATTGGTATTGGTATCCGTGCAGGTGAGAGTGGTGTAATGGGACTTACCGTAAACTCTATAGGGTTTGGAGATATTCCTATTACTACTGTAGAACAACCTGAGGGTGGTTTAGGAACATTTAGGCCTCAGTTTATTAACTTAGGTTTCGCTTATGCACATAAATTCTCATCATCAATTTCAGGAGGTCTTTTATTAAGAGCTATTTCTCAAGAAGTGGTAAACGTAAAAGCTCAAGGGTTTGCTTTAGATGCAGGTATTCAATATGCAACTACTTCAGTAAAGCGTACCAAGGGTTTAGCAAAATTCTCTAAAGGTCGTTCTCGTGAAGATTTACGATTTGGAATAGCATTAAGAAATGTTGGACCTGATATGAAGTTTACAGGTGATGGTCTTTCGCAATCGGCAACGCTTAGCAATGCTTCATTTTCAAGTACAGTAGAGAACCGTGCAGCTTCATTTAACTTACCTTCATTATTAAATATTGGTTTCGCATACGATTTTAGACTAGATAAGGATAGCAACGCTTATTTCCATAGACTAACTTCAGCCATTAACTTTACATCAAACACATTCTCTAGAAACCAGTTAGGTATTGGTTTTGAGTATGCTTATAAAGAGTTTGTTATGGCTAGGGCAGGCTTTAATTATGAAGAAGGCTTGTTTAGTGAAGAAGACCGCACCAATGCACTAACAGGTTTTAGCGGTGGAGTAACAGTACAAATACCTTTTGGTAAAAACAACATTGGTATTGACTACTCTTACCGCAGTACAAATCCATTCCAAGGCGTTCACTCATTTGGTATTCGCTTAGGTTTAGGAGAGAGAAACTGATAGTTTTTTAATTTAACAACATACGTTATTTTTGTATAAAGTTCTGAAACCGTTCAACGGTTTCAGAACTTTTCTTTTTGATAAGATTAACCGAAGAGATTATGGCAGATATACATTATTTTACACCTGAGGGGCTTGAAAAACTTAAAGCTGAAGTACACGATATGAAGACAGTACAACGCCCGTCAATTTCAGCGCAGATAGCAGAAGCTAGAGATAAAGGAGATTTATCAGAGAATGCAGAATACGATGCTGCAAAAGAAGCTCAAGGGTTACTTGAAGCTAAAATAGCTGAAATGGAGACTGTTTTAGCCAATGCCAGGGTATTAGATGAAAAACTGGTAGATAACTCTAAAGTGATGATATTAAGCAAGGTAAAGCTTAAGAATTTAAAAAACGATGCGGTTATAACTTATACATTGGTTACTCAGAAAGAAGCTGATTTAAAAAAAGGACGTATTTCAGTAAAATCGCCCATAGGTGAAGGGTTGATGGGTAAAAAGGTAGGTGATATTGCTAAGATACAAGCTCCGGCCGGTATTGTTGAACTTGAAGTATTAGAAATTGGGCGCTAATGGCAAGTATATTCACTAAAATAATCAATAGGGAAATTCCGGCATATATTGTATCCGAAAATGACGATTTTATAGCTTTTTTAGATGCTTTTCCCATCAAAAAGGGACACACTTTAGTAATTCCGAAAAAAGAAGTAGACTACATTTTTGACCTTGATGGTGATACTTATACTTCTCTTATGGAGTTTACTAAAACAATTGCTACAGGTTTAAAAAAGGCAATACCTTGCGAAAAAGTTGGAGTAGCTGTTGTAGGGTTGGAAGTGCCCCATGTACACGTTCATTTAGTACCTATGGATGAGGTTGGCGATATGAATTTCTCAAACCCCAAGTTGAAGTTTGAAACTTCAGAGTTAGAAACTATTGCCCGGTTAATAAAAGACAATTTGTAATACAATATTAATTTCACCAATAAAAAGAGGCGGTTTGCAAAGCAAACCGCCTCTTTTCGTTATTATTATGTATTTGAATTTATTGTTTTAAGAAGCGTACTACTTCCGTTCTGTTTGATTGTATCTTTACATAGTAGCATCCGCTTTTAAATGAGGCTACATTTAAAGCTACTACATCGCTAGTAGCAATGCCGTTTAGTAAAACTTTACCTGTAATATCTAATACAGCATATTCAGCACCTTGTTGGGTTGAAATGTTAAGGTGGCTTGAAGCAGGTGAAGGCCACACTTTAACACGCGTTTCATTACTTGGTTTTTTAACGCTTGTAAGCGGCGTGAAAGAAACACGGTCTACAGTTAGTACCCCACCTTGTTTAAGATTTGTGCTTTTGCTTGATAACATAGTAATAACTACAGAATCAGGTGTTTCAGATGTTACCGAGTTGATATTAACCGTGAAAGAGTATAAACCCGGACTTGTTTGTGGCAGCACAGCAGTACCAATGGCAACAATTTCAGTTTGTTGAGTTGAATTATTAAATTTTTTGAAGGCAGCAACAACCGTGGCAGAATCAGTGGTGTCAACAGCAGTAAAATTATACATACCGTACAGTTTGGTTTTTACCTGTGTCATAGGTTCACCGCCTACTAAAGGAAAGTTAGCGGTGTCAGAAATTTGCAGGTTAAAATCACCATTAATCAAAACACCGGGCACAGGTTGTCCAAAAACATTCAATGTTTTTATTTCAGCCTGAGACGACCCAGAACTTTGCATTTGTACCTCTTTAACACCGGCACTGATAAACTCGGTTAATGGATTAGAGCTTGTCCAGCCTTGGGGTTCACTCCAGTCAAAAGGAGGCTGTTTGCCTGATTTTTCCCATCTGTTTAACTCTTGGTTGGTTAAAGTATCTTGTGCGTTTACTGATGAAATGTTAATTACCATCAAGCAGAAAAGAAATAGGGATAGTTTTAGTATTTGTTTAGTTTTCATAGACTTTATTTGTTTACATATGAATGACAGCCAAACATATAAATATGTTGCAGTACAAATAAAATGAGTTTTAATGAAAATTAATAGAAACTAGTTTTACATATTGAAATAATATAGCAGTCTTTTACAGGCTTTTAAACTTAAGTATATGTTGCTATGAGGAATAATACATTACTTGCAATCGTAATTCTGGTTTGTTTATCATTCTTTTCAAAAGAAGCTAACGCACAAAGCCGCTTACCTATAAATGGTTTTGAAGCTTACAGTGGTTTTGGTATTACTTATTTTTCAGGTGATTTGGGAGGTACGGATGAGTTGATAAACTTCGACCCTAAGTCTTTAAATTTTGCTGTTGGAGGAGGTTTAAGGTATTATTTTACCAACCATTGGGCAGTACGCGGCAATTTGTTTTTCGGCAGACTTTCTTCTGACGATGCTTTGTCTTCAAACCAGTTCAGAAAAGGAAGAAACCTAAATTTCCGTTCAAACATTACCGATGTTTCATTGCAAATAGAGTATTCCTTATTTAACTACAATATCAGAGGCATATCAAAAAAATTATATAGAAGAAGGTTTAATAAAAGACATAATATATACTTGTTCACGGGGATAAGTATGTTTAGGTTCAATCCGCAGGGAGAGTTAAATGGAGAGTGGTATGATTTACAGCCGTTATCAACAGAAGGGCAAGGGCTTGAGGGAGGAGCTAAACCATACAAGTTGTATTCGTTTTCAATACCTATGGGAGCAGGATATAAGTTTTTAGTGAATAAAAATATTTCGATAGGGCTTGAAGTAACCTTTAGAAAAACATTTACCGATTATATTGATGATGTTAGCGGTAATTACTATGATAATGACATTCTAAGACAAACCAAAGGTGATTTAGCCGCTGACTTAGCAGATAAAAATTTATTTGCAGAGGGGCAAAACAGACCTGCAGGAGAGGCAAGAGGTAACCCAAATTCTAATGATAATTTTGCATTCTTTTTAATCACCATTAATAAAAAATTGAACCTTCACAGAAAACCGGGGTGGGGAATACCTTGTCCGAATAGAGGGTTAGAATAAAAAATGAAAAAGAGCATGGTATTATTGCACCATGCAAAAGCAAATAGCTACGTCATATTTTATCTCTGATGATAAATTGCTTTTAGATATTGGGCTTATTCATCAATATCTCACCCAAAGTTATTGGGCTAAAAACATTCCTTTCCATATTGTAGAAAAATCTATAGAAGGTTCGTATTGTACTGGGTTATACCATGAAGAAGAACAAATTGGCTTTGCCAGACTGGTAACCGATTATGCCACTTTTGCCTACTTGGCTGATGTTTTTGTTGTTGAAGAATACAGGGGCAAGGGGCTTGCAAAAGAAATTCTACAGTTTATTATGGAGTTGGATTGGGTGAAACGCTTACGCAACGTAATGCTTGCTACGCATGACGCACATGATTTGTATAAACCCTATGGCTTTACTACCCTAACACACCCAACAAGATATATGTATAAATTTAATTTGAAAGTATATGAAAAGTAAGAATACTATTCTTGACTTTCGGCAAACGCTTTAAAAGCATCCAAATACTTTTGCGACTGCTTCTTGAATGCGCCCGGCATCAACCAACCCATTAGTTTCATGCCGAAACCGTCAAATTCAAACTCACTAACACTTTCATATTTGGTAGTATTATCATCAACAGCAGTAAAGTAGTTCTTCTGTGGGTTTCTTACTCCTTTAGTTTCATAAATACCATGAAACTCATGCGGAAAATTACGCTCGGTTATGGTTTCAGTCATTTCAATTTCGCGTTTGCCCATTACAAACTTCATTTTAGCAACTGCGCCAGGTTGTCCGGGTTCTCCGCTAACATGCTCATAGCTTTGTAAACCGGGCATCCATTTATATAGGTTTTCTATGCTGTCAAACAACTCAATGGTTCTTTCTAAAGGCTTATTAATAATAACGTGGTTGCTATATTTCATAAATCAAATATAAAAAATCAAAAAGTAATGTTAAACATTCTATATCAAACGGTTAAATACTTCTTCAAAAGGTTACTTTACTACTGCCAATGCAATACCGTCGTGTTCCTTACTGCCAATAGTTTGCATAATGGTAGCAGTAACTTTTTCATTTTGAGAAAGCATTTTGTTAAACTGCTGCACTCCTTTTACCTTTTCATCGGTGCTATTACCATCAAGCACTTTACCTTCTCGTATTACATTATCGGCAATAATTAAACTGCCTTTTCGGCAAAGCTGTAATGCCATTTCAAAGTATTCGGTATAAGGTGGTTTGTCGGCATCAATAAAAACCAAATCAAAAGTATAATTTCCATCCTCAATCAGTTTGGGTAAAATGTCTAAACCCTTGCCTACAATAACCTCAACTTTATGACTTAGTCCTGCATTATCAATATTTTTTTGTGTTACCTCAGCATGTTTCTCATCAGCTTCAACAGTTATCAACTTGCCATCATTAGGTAAAGTTCTTGCCAACCAAATAGTACTGTATCCGCCTAAAGAGCCTAACTCAAGAATATATTTGGCATTGCAAACAGTTGCCATAACCTGCAAAAACTTACCCTGATTGGCAGATATGCTGTGCTGTGGTATTCCTTCTCTGTCTAGAGACTTGATAACACTTTTTAAAGCCTCATCTTCAGGCGCAACAAGGTCGTCGATGTAGTCATCTACTAAGCTAAAAAGTTCTTGATTCATTGTTCTACACTCATTTAAAAGTTTTAATAACTATTGCTTGATAATGATGAAATTAACAAGCACTTATCGCATTTAAAGTTAAATAAACTATGAAGCTCATCTTTTAGTATCCACTCGCCACCACAACAAGGACATTTTCTATTCATATCCTTTTTATGGCTAATTCGTCTATAATTAAACAGGTAATAGTAGGTAGATATTTTGGTTAGCTTAGTAATTTTCTCACAAATTTCTATTCCTTGCTTTGATAAGTCAGAATTATGCTGCCACATTTGCTTCATTGCCCACATTTCACCTACTTCACAACCTATCTGTAAAGTATCACAAGCTTTATAGTTACTTTGCCAACTTAAAATATCTCCGTAACCATAGTCATCATAAAGGGGAAGTTTATATAGGGGAACATCAAGTTTACAAGTACCACAAGTAATTGGTGAACCAATATGGTTAAAAGTGGTAAATAAAATATAGAAATCACTTTTTTTACACTTACATTCTTTTGCGTCATAAACAGGAGACTTTCCTAGTACATTAAATTGCAGTTTTGATTTTGAAAGGGTTTCAATTTTTTTAACTCTATCATTAATTAAAGATGTATTATGTTTTTTTTTCAAAGCATCTTTAGCAATTGTTAATGGAAAACATCTAATACTATCTAAATCTATATGTAAATTATCCGTATCGTCTTGTACTTGTCCGTTTTTATAATAATTAACCAATAAGATAGAAAACTCCTCATATAGTGTTTCTTTATCCTTAGCTAAGTTAGTTGCTAACCGTATCTCTTGTGTGTACATTATTTATCGAAATAATCTAAAAATCAGTTAATCATCAAATCGAAAACTATTTCATTCTATCGGGATTGTTTTTTATAAAACTTTCCCAACTACCGTGTTTCACACCTGCACCCTTGAGGGCATTATTCTGGAAAAAATGGCAAACAGCAGCTGCTAAACCATCGGTAGCATCCAAATACTGAGGCATTTTGTCAAATTGCATAAGCGTTTGTAGCATGGCTGCCACCTGCTCTTTAGTAGCAGTACCCTTGCCCGTAATACTTTGCTTTATTTTCTTGGGTGCGTACTCAAAAATAGGTACATCTCTTTGCAAAGCTGCTGCAATAGCTACACCCTGTGCCCTCCCCAGCTTCAACATACTTTGAACATTTTTCCCATAAAAAGGAGCTTCAATAGAAAGTTCATCAGGGTGGTAGGTGTCAATTAAATATGTAATACGTTCAAAAATTTTTTTCAACTTCAAAGCATGGTCGCCAAGTTTGCCCAATTGTACCACACCTGCATTAATTAAAGTAAATTTCTTTCCGTTACAACCTATCAAGCCATATCCCATTATATTTGTGCCCGGGTCTATGCCTAAAATAATTTTATCAAAGTTATCTGGTGTAATTCCCACAGTTTAAACTATACCCTCAAAAGTAACATATACCTATTGAAAACCCTTTGGCTTTGGTGTAAAAACAATTGGCTGCTTGTGCTAAAACTTGTGATTTTGGCAATAAGCATTTGGTTTTTATACACGAAGTTAATCGGTGAGAACGGCTGGAAAAGTTTTGAGGACATAAAACCAAGTGAAATAATTGCAAAACCACTGTTTTGGGTTGTGTTGGTTTTAATGGGAGTAAACTGGGGCATTGAGACCCTGAAGTGGAAAATATTGGTAAACAGGTTTGAAGGGATAAGCTATTATACTACTCTAAAAAGTATTGTTACCGGTGTTTTCATCAGTTTATTCATTAATATTTTAGTGCCTAACCGATTGGGAGAGTTTGCAGGACGAATTCTTTATGTGCGTTTGAATAAAGTAAAGGCGGCACTTATTACATCTATCGGGAGCTTTGCACAGTTTATTGCAACGGCGTTATTCGGGTCTTTGGCATTTTTAGTCTTTAGTTTTAGTGGTATTGCAGAGAGACCTTTAGAAAAATATGAAGGTTATTTACTTATAACAGCATTGGTACTATTGGTGGGGCTAATGGTATTGTTATACCTTAATATTAATGTACTTTCCTGGGTGTTAAGGAAGCCCAAATTTTTAAGACGGTTTAAAAAAATCACATCGGTTTTCTACTTTTATAAAACCACAAGGTTATTAAAAGTACTATTGCTTTCAATACTTCGCTACGGGGTATTTTGCAGTCAGTTTATATTGCTTCTATGGGTTTGTGGAGTAGAAATTACAGCATTGCAGGGACTAATAGCTGTACCCATAATATTTTTAGTACAGACAGTTGTGCCTAGCAATATGCTAAGTGATTTGGTAATTCGCGGGGCAGCATCAACATCTTTCTTGGGGTATTATAGCGATAACCATGCTGGGATATTATCTGCTGCATATTTGCTTTGGGCTATAAATATTTTTATTCCTGGGATGGTGGGTGCTGTATCATTCAGTATTTTTAAATATAAGGAGGGTAATGGTAATACTCATTAGTATAATATCAACCCTGCTAATGGTATTTTATGTGGTTTTAATGGGGTATTACCGTAAGGGCTGGAAAAAAATACCTGTTGTTTTTGCAAAAGAATCCCTTTCTCTAACGCCTGTTACTATTATTATACCTGCAAGAAATGAAGAAGAAAATATTATACGATGTTTACAGTCCATCTTCAACCAAAGTTATTTGAAATTAAGCTATGAAGTTATTGTTGTAGATGACCACAGTACGGACAATACTGTAAACGTTGTGAAAAGCTTTGCTGCTGAAAATAAATGGGAGGGTTTACAGGTTTTAGAGCTTAAAAACATTCCCAACAAACGTTATAAAAAGGCGGCTATAACTGAAGCCATTAAACTGGCTAAAGGAGAGATAATTGTTACTACTGATGCCGACTGTATTGTAGGAGAAGAATGGCTGGTAGAAATTGTAAACTTTTTTAACCACAATGAAGCTATGCTGGTTAGCGGGGCTGTTGTTTTTGATTGGGATAATGACAAACGGAATAGTATTACCAATTTCTTTCTTCATATTCAGCAGCTTGAGTTTGCGGGCTTGGTAGGTATTGGTGGGGCTGCTTTGCAATTAGGTTTTCCCAACATGTGTAATGGGGCAAACTTGGCTTATAAAAAAGAAGTTTTTGAGGAAGTAGGAGGTTATAGCGGAAATGAGGATATAGTATCCGGCGATGATATGTTTTTAATGCATAAAGTATATCAGCGTTATCCTGAGCAGGTATTTTTTCTTAAACAACAAGAAAGCATTACAAAAACACCTCCTGCATTCAGTTTAAAAGAGTTTATGGCTCAGCGAATTCGCTGGGTTTCAAAAAGTACAAGTTATAGCGATAAAAAAATTACGGTTGTTTTGGCAATGGCTTATTTTTTTAACCTCAGTATTGCTGCAAACTTTATTTTAGCAATTTGGGATACTGCTTTTTTGTGGGCAGCTATAATACAACTAGTAGCTAAAATACTTGTGGAGTGGTGGTTTTACGCTGCAATTCTTAAGTTTTTTAATAAAACCCGGTTGCTAAAGTGGTTAGTGCCTGCACAACCTTTTCATATACTATATGTATTAATAATTGGGGTTTTGGGTAATTTTGGAAGCTATAACTGGAAAGGAAGAACCCAATGAGTACAATGCCTCCCGTGCTGGAGAAGAAAATACTAACATCACTACTTTTCACAGAGAGTTTTGACACAATAATAGAAGAGGCTAAAGAAAGCGAGTTTTTAGTTGCTGATGTGTTGAAAGACCTAATAAAGGGCAAGTACGTTAGTCCTATGGTATTGAACGATGAAACTCAGGAGTATGAGTCTACGTATATGTATGACAGTGATAACATGCGGGCATATCATTACCAAATGACAGCTAAAGGACTTAATTTTTTAGGACAAAAATTTTAGATACTTTATCCCTATTCCATCAGTTTTTTAAAAATTATTACATTGCAGCGTGCAACAAAAAAGCCCATTTACAAAAAAGTTTGCGCGCAATAAGCTGGCAGTGGTTGGAGCAGCTTTTATTGGGCTAATATGCATATTAGCCATTTTTGCTTATGGATTCATTCCTGATAAAAGTACAAATGCCAACGGTATGCAACTTTCATTGGCACTAAAAAAGCCGGGTTTTGCTATGCAGTTTATCAAAGTTCCCACGCAAGTGGAACAAAAAAACTTTTTGAGCAGACTATTTACGGGTGAAGGAGAAGCCTATAAATTAATCCCTATTGAAAAGTATTCAGTTAATAGCGATAAAGTTATAGTAAACGAATACTTGGGTATTGAAGGGCGTGAAGGGCCTGTAAGTAAATTCAGTTTTAAGCAGTTGGGTATTACTTCACAAGAAGAAGTAGAAAACTCATTGATTACGGAAAAAAAGTATTGGCTGGGTACCGACCGTTTTGGGCGTGATATGCTGAGCCGTATGATATTAGGTTCGCGAATATCTTTAGCTGTGGGTATAATTTCTGTAGCAATATCTTTATTAATTGGTATTGTATTAGGGGGATTAGCCGGTTACTATGGCGGAAAGGTTGATGCTGTAGTAATGTGGCTAATAAATGTGATATGGTCGTTACCCACGCTGCTAATGGTTATTGCTGTTAGCGTAGCATTGGGGAAAGGGTTTTGGCAAATTTTTGTTGCTGTTGGGCTAACCATGTGGGTAGAAGTGGCACGGGTTGTGCGTGGACAAGTAATGTCTTTGCGTGAGAAAGATTATATAAAAGCTGCCCAAATGCTTGGGTATAAGGATGGAAGAATAATTTTCAGGCATATTATGCCCAATATTATAGCTCCTGTTATAGTTATTGCCGCTGCTAATTTTGCTACAGCCATTTTACTAGAGGCAGGGCTTAGCTTTTTAGGTATAGGTGTACAGCCACCCATACCCAGTTGGGGCATGATGATAAAAGAACACTATGGCTATATAGTATTGGATAAGGCTTATTTGGCTATAATCCCCGGTGTAGCAATAATGCTTTTGGTAATGGCATTTAATTTTGTGGGGAATGGTTTACGCGATGCACTGGATGTACGCATGAAATAATAACTTTACTAAGTAGAAATATAAAATTGATGTCGAAATTTAATTCGATAATAAGAAACCGATGGGTAATGCTATGTATAGCAGTTTTGCTGTTATCCATCAGTTATTATATAGATAAAAGCCACTTAGAAAGTAAAAGTGATTATACCGGTATTACCAATGAACTTCAAAATCATTTAAACAAAAAAGAAAAAGATATTGAACAGCTTTTGGCTGACGATACTTTACTAATCAGTACTGTTCAAAACGAGTTTAATGTTGAAGATAATAAACAGCTAGAGCGTAAAGACTTGATATTGCTTGCCTATGCAGATACTTCATTAGTATTTTGGTCATCCAATATCATAAGCCCTGAAAAGGTAAAACCTGAAAAGAGAGGGGAAATTGATGCTGTAAAAACAGCTAATGGCTGGTACCTATACAAACAAAAAAGAATAGGGAATTATACTTTTATTGCCCTTTATAATTTTTACAAACGGTACCAATACAGTAACCGCTACCTGAGAAGCAGTTTTGCTGAGGGTGTGGGTATAGATAATACAGCAGAGCTAAGTAAAGAACAGTCAAAAGGGTTTGCTCCTGTAAAAAGCATTTATGGTAAAAAGCTTTTTTATATGGCTTTGCACCCATACAATCCCAATTCGCCTAGCATAGTCATTATAGCTTTAGCTTTATTGGGCTTATGGTTATTTTTTGTTTTCCTGTCAAACCAGTACGAGTGGTTTATAAAGAATAACAAATTTTTAGTAGGAACTATTTTTTTTGCTTTGGTTCTATTTGGGGTAAAACTGCTTATAGTAGATTTACAGTTTCCCTCTTTTCTTCAATCCGTTAAGCTTTTTAATCCCGGAGTATTTGCATCCAAAGGCTTTTCATCGTTGGGTTCTTTGCTGGTAAGTGTTTCACTACTATTTGTTTTTGTATTTACACTATACAAGCAAAACCTCCACAAAGGAGATAATAAGAAACCAATACCTGAAAAGTTTAGTGCAGTACTATTTGTTTTGGCATTTGTGCTGCTAATAATCTTTACCAGTTTCATCATCCAAACTATCCGAAGCATTATTTTAGACTCTAACATCCCCTTCGATGTATCTAATATCTATCATTTCACTTGGTTTAGTATTATTGGCTTACTTATAACGGCATTGTTGGTATCGGTTCATTTTTTTGCCAGTAACCTGGTGTACTCGCTAATGGTGCGTTATCAATTAAATGGAACCCGTTTTTTCATTTATGCACTTATTAGTGTTGCCCTGTATGCTCTGTTTCAATATATAGATGTGGGTATACGCACCACACTTTTAATACAAGCACCTGCCTATGCATTTGCTTTACTATTGGTATTACAGTTGAGTAAAGAATTAAAAACGCCACAAAAAACCTTAGCGTTTGTATTGGTAGTGTCTGTTTTTGTGGCCTTACTTTTCTACAGGTTTAATGATGAAAAAGAACGTGCTAAAAGAAAACATTATGCTATACAGTTGGGCGACTCTAAGGATATTGAAGCCGAAAGTGTTTTTACCGATATTGAGCATGAAATTGCTAACGACCCCAGAATTTTCAAATACTTTACCAATGCTGTTTTTTCTAAACGAGACTTAGAAAAACATATCAAGCAGCTATATTTCTCAGGTTACTTAAGTAAGTATGATGTTGAGATTTTTGATTACGATACTTTGGGTAACTTTTACAGAGAAAGTAATTATTATACCTACGACTTTGTAAATAACCTGTACAATAACTTTTCCCAGGCTACACTTAGCAGTTATTTTTATTATATACTTTATCCTTCGGTACAGTACTCATACATAGCCAAATACGACTATTGCTCTGATGTGCGTACAATGGGTAGTATATACATACTGCTTAAACGGAAACTGATTCAAGACCAAAGCCTTTTTACTGAGCTTTTATCACAATCGGGAGGGGATAATAATTCGCCACCCTATAGTTATTCTTATGCATTGTACCAGAATAACCGTCTTGTAAATAAAGGGGGGAAGTATAGCTATCCGCTAACTTTTGATATTGATACCACAAGCCACAACGAGTTTATTAATGAGGATGGATATAGCCATTTTGTGAAACATGAGCCCAACAACATAAGTATTATAGTAAGCAAAAAAGAGAATGGAATATTACAGCCACTGGCAGTGTTTAGCTTTCTGTTTTTAATGCTGTTGCTATTTATAGCATTGTTGTTTGTGTATAACAGTTTTGTGTTAATGGTACGCTCCACAGTATCAAACTACCAGGAGCGGTGGAAACCACTAAGTAAGTTTTATAAGTTTATAGGCAAATTAACCCCGCTAAACGGTATGCGTGGGCTGCTGTTCAGTACCCGTATACAAGTTACCATGTTTGCTTTGGTATCAGCAATTTTACTGCTCTCAGGGTATATTTTCTTGCGGTATATAGATTATAAATATACGGAACGCCAGCAAGATAGGATGGTGAAGAAAATAGAATCTGTTTCAAGTGCTTTTGAAAATCAGGCGCAATTTGAAATGCAGTTTATGTTGCCTACTGAACTCACGGCTTACTTAAACCAAATTGGCGATTTTTATGAAACGGACATTAACTTTTATAGTCCTGAGGGTACACTTATAACCTCAACAAAAAATAAAATCTTCACCAGCGGGTTAATAGCCCAGCAAATAAACCCACTGGCATATCAGAAACTTAAAACAGAAAACCAGTCGTTTTATATTCACGATGAGAAAATTGGGTCGTTAAACTATGTGTCTGCTTACGTGCCTATTATAGATTCAAGGCAAAATGCAGTAGCATACTTAAACCTTCCTTTCTTTACCAATGAAGCAGAGTTAAACGAAGAGATATCGGCCTTTTTCGTAAATTTTGTCAACCTGTATATTCTTTTCTTTTTGGTAGCTGCTGTTATAGCCTACTTTATTACTCAAAGGGTAACTGCACCGTTAACGCTGATACAGAATAAGCTGTCAACTACAAGTTTAGGCGCTAAAAATGAGATTATAGAATGGAATGAAGAGGATGAGATTGGTGAGTTGGTAGCACAGTATAATGAAATGATTGTAGCCCTTGAAGAAAGTGCTGATAAATTAGCCGAAAGCGAGAGGGAAGGGGCATGGCGCGAAATGGCAAGGCAAATTGCCCACGAAATTAAAAACCCTTTAACCCCTATGAAGCTAAGTATACAGCATTTACAGCGGGCATGGGCAACAAAGGGAGAAAATATTGACGAAACATTTAAACGGGTTACCAATGTTTTGATTGAACAAATAGACAGTCTTTCAAACCTTGCATCAGAGTTTTCGGCATTTGCTAAAATGCCTGAGCCTGTTGTTGAGGAATTGGAGCTGAACAATTTATTACAGTCAGTTGCATACCTTTATGAAGATACTGAAAACTTAGAGGTACGCTTTTACAAAACGGATAGTGAAGTAAAAGTAACGGCTGACAAAGACCAGTTGGGCCGTGTGTTTAAAAATATTGTTACCAATGCCATACAAGCAATACCTGAGGATGTTGAAGGTAGAATTGCAATAAACATTATTACTGAAGATGAAAAAGCTAAGGTATTGATTAAAGACAATGGTAAAGGAATACCGGAAGAGCAGGGAAATAAAGTGTTTATACCCAGCTTTAGCACAAAAACATCGGGTATGGGTTTAGGTTTGGCTATTTCTAAGAAAATAATTGAAAGCTTTAATGGAAAAATTTATTTTGACTCTATAGAGGGCGAAGGGACTATATTTTATATTGAGTTGCCTTTGTTAAAGCAAGAATTAAGCTAAAGCTGATACTTATTTTAACACCAAACCTGTATTACTGCTTTTGTTTCAAAAAAATCTTCTTCAAAGTACTGCAATAAGGGATACTGTTTTATAAAGCACTTAGGGTTTGCAGAGAGAAACTCGTTTAGCTCATCATCTAAATTACCGCCTTTTAGGTATAGTATTCCGTTGGGTAAAGCGTTTTTACTTTCTTTCGGTATTTTGGTTTTCACCCACTCATAAAAAGGGGTAAGGCGGGTTACAGCACGGCTAATCACAAAATCAAATTTACCGTCCACTGTTTCAGCACGTTTATGATACGCTTTCACATTTTGTAAGCCTAAAGCCCCAGCGACTTCATTTACTACTTTTATTTTTTTGCCAATAGAGTCAACTAAAGTAAAATGGCACTTAGGAAATAATATAGCTAAGGGGATACCCGGGAAGCCCCCACCCGTGCCTACATCTAATAGTTTACTATCAGGAGCAAAGTTTATAACCTTTGCTATTCCCAATGAGTGGAGTACGTGACGTTGGTATAGCTGCTCGATATCTTTTCTTGAAATAACATTAATTTTCTCATTCCACTCTTTATAAAGCGGGAGTAGCTGCTCAAACTGTTGAAGTTGTTTTGATGATAATGAGGGAAAGTATCGGGTTATTTCAGCAAGCATAATATGGTTTTTTTACCACATCCATTTTTTTTGGCGGCTAAACAAGGTTCTTATACCAGTGAACAGGTAATAAATAAAGTAGAAAATATCTAAAATAAGCAAACCCCAAATAAGGTTACTTTCTTTCAGCTTCTGCATTGCTCCAAAAAATACTACAAACATTACCAGCAAACGGCTCCCGAAAATTATTCCAGTTACTTCAGGTTCCTGCCATAAAGCAGCCAGCACTATGCCTGAGATATAAAATAAAATATGGGTAATATTCAGTAAACTCAACCAAAATTTGTGTTTAAACTTATAATGTTTACCTGTGTGTAGGTGGCGGCGTTTTTGCTTAAACCAATCGCCCCATTTTTTCTTAGGTATTGAAACTGTAAAGGCTCCAGGAGTAATACTAATATTTGTATTTTTTTTTGTGGCTACTTCATTCACAAATAAATCATCATCGCCGGAGAGTATGTGGTTGTGTTTCGCAAATCCTTTAACTCTGAAAAAAGTACTTTTTTGGTAGCTTAAATTTCTGCCTACTCCCATATATGGGCTTTTAGCCAATGCAAACGAAAGGTATTGCATTGCTGTATAAAAAGTTTCGTAGCGAATGAGGTAATTTAATACCCCTCCTTTCTTTTCATAAGCACCATACCCAAGCACTATTTCTGTTTTGGGTGTATATGCTTGTTGCATTTCGGTTATCCAGCTATCGCTTGCAGGATAACAATCAGCATCGGTTAATAGTAATGTTTCGTATTGTGCAGCTTTTATACCTAGTGTAAGTGCAAACTTTTTTCCTTTAGGGTAACGCTCCTGCTCTTCAATAGTTACTACTTTAAGGTTTTTATGATGTGCCGATAATTCTTTTAACAGTTCTTCTGTAGCATCCCATGAGCAGTTGTTTACCACTACAATTTCATAAGTGGGGTGATTTTGATTGAAAAACTTTGGAAGATGTTTTGTAAGGTTTTCTACTTCGTTTTTGGCAACAATAATTACCGAAACAGGCTCAACAGTTTGAGTGTTTTTGGTTGGCGAATACAAAGCCAAGCGGCTGAATATTCCTAAATAGTATAGTATTTGTACAAGTGCAAAAAAACCAAATGCAATTTGCAAACCTTGCAACACACTTATCTCCATTGTTGCAAAAATAGCAGCATTGGCTATTGTGCTTTTGTTTTAATGTCCACAGAAGCAGCCCTTAAATGTTAATAATTTGTTATATGTTAAAACATGGGTTTACCCGTACTCCACTCAAGAATGGCTTTTGCTTTGGCATACTTACCTTTTAGTTCTGCTAATTTCACCTGGGCTTCAATAAGTGAACGTTCTCTACGGTTTATTAAAAACAAAGAACTTTCCCCATTTTCAAACCTTGTTTGTTCTCCATTTCGCATTAACCGTGTGTTTTTTACCATTTCTTGTTGCACATTAAGCATTTGTGCCAGGTTTGTCATTTCGTTATAACTTGTGTACACTTGGTTTACAATATCCCTTCGGTTTTGCTGTAAGCTAAACTCGGTTTGTTTCAGTTTTATGTTGGTAAGCGAGAGTTTTCCCCTCTCTTTTCTTAAGAAAAGTGGTGTGTAAAAACTAATGCCCATTTTGTAGTTATTTTCATAATGACCAACGTTTAGTTCGGTTTCATCAAAAGGGGCATTTAGTAATGGGGTAAACTCAAAGTTTAGTGTTGGTAGTAATGCTTGTTTTCTATAGAGGCGTTCTATTTTTAGTTGTTGTATTTTAAACTCTTGTTTTCTTATTTCAGGGTGAAGTGTGTTTGCATTATCTGCCATAACTTTTAGCTCTTCGGCACTAATAGTTGTTATTTCATTACCCTGTTCTGATGGATAAACCCCTTTCTTCAACTCAAGCGGCTGTTGCTTATCATCCCACAAATAATTTGATACTAATATGGCGCTGTTTTTAAATTCAAGCTCAGCTTCTAACAACATGGCCTGCCTTTTTTGCACTTCAATTTTTGCTTCTATACTATCAATTCCTGCGGCTTCGCCTAGTAATACATTGCTACGCACAAACGTAAACCGTTGTTGAGCTAAATTAAATCCTTCGGTTACAAACCTTAATTTTTGATAAGATTGCTGCCATTGCCAAAAGTCTTTGGCTGCTTGAAGAAGTATTTTATTCAGTACTTTTATTTGCTCTTGTTCAGCTATATTTCTAAACAGCTTCGCTTGTCTTAAAGTATTTCTTCTTTCATCAATAATAAGTCCTTCAAGTATGGGGACACTTAAGCCTGCGTATAAAAGCCCAGCATTGGGTGTAAACTCATCACCATCGGCAAACTGCCCCGTATTGCGGTCGTAACCTGCTTTAATGTCAACACCAATCCATGTAGGTATTTTTATAGAGGGTTGGAAGTACCTAAAGTAATTTTCGTCTTTAAACTCTTTTTCTTCGTATGTAAATGAAATACTTGGGTCGAACATTCCCCTGGCCATGGTAATTTCACTTCTGGCTGCATCAGGCAATAAGTTGGCCTGTTTTACCAGAGGATGATAAGTGAGAATATGCGTGTAAAACTGTTTTAGAGTTATTGAGTCATCAAAAGCCATAGTTTTCCCATTACCCTTTTGGGGTATTAGTAATAAACATGTAGCTGCTACTGTAAAATATTTTACTATATCCCTCAAAGTGATTATTTACTTTTTTTTGGCTTTAGATATTTTTGTCCTTTTTTTTCTGTTTCCGTTTTCGCTCCTTCAGGAAAATCAGGAGGGAAACCGTTAAATTGTCGCCAAATTTCATACCATACAGGTACATTGTTTAGCATTGCCCAACAGTATGTTCCCGAACCCATTTGTATTTGTTGGGGCCAGGGCTCATCGCTGGGGTCAGGTACTATTAGTAGTCTAAATTTACTATTGCTACTACTTACACGGTCAATGTTTTGTACTATGCCACCAAAAGTACCAACTGATACATCGGGCCAACCTGAAAAAACCAATGCAGGCCAACCATCAAACTGAACACGTACTTTAGAGCCTTCATGCACTATTGGTAAGTCTAACGGGCGTATATACATTTCTACTGCCAGTTGTGGTGCTTTAGGCATTATTGAAACCACATTTTCACCTTCTTTTATTGCTTCGCCTATACCTGCTTTTAAAGCTTTTACAACATAACCTGTTTGTGGTGCCCGTATGGTATAAAAACCATTTCTAATAGACAGGTTTGAATACTCGATATTTAGTTTGGCTAACTTTTCTTGTGATTCAAAAACATTAGCCTGTGTTTCAGCAATAGTTGATTCTGCTTTTGAGATTTTTTCTAAGTATTCAGCTTCAAGAGAATTTAGCTGTATACGTGCATTAATTAACTCATTTACAGATTTATTGTAATCTACTTGGGCTGCCACAGATTTGGCTGATGCCATCTGGTATTTTGATTGACGCTCTTGAAGTTTTGTTTGAGTAGTAAGTGATGAATCGTATAAAAGTTTATTACGGCGGTATTGGTCGTACGTATTTGCCGAATCTATTTTTGAAGCTACCATTTTTGCACTGTCAGAGCTTACTTTTAATGCTGCTTGTATTAATTTGTTTCGAGCTTTTTGTAAGCTAAATTCCAACGACCTTTCAAGAAATTCTATCTGGTTTTTAAGTGCAAGTATTTTATTTTGTTTTGCAGTAATGTTATCTTCTTTTGCCTTTATCTGTAAGGCCATTCTATTAAGAAGGTTAGTATCTAAAAACTTTTCTTTTACTTCTGTAATTACAATAATCGTATCGCCTTCTTCAACATATTGTCCTTCTTGTACGTACCATTTTGCTATTCTGCCCGGTATAAGTGAAGGAAGTGTTTGTGGACGTTCCTGAGGCTTTAAGGCTGTTGTTCTTCCGTACCCAGATACGTTTTGTTGCCAAGGAAGGAACAAACATATTGCTAAAAATATAAAAATGCCCATTAACCAGCGGCGAACAACTTTCACTTTTACCGGCATATTTATAAGCCCTATGGAGTAGAGACGCTTTTTCTCCAAATCGTTTTTATCTACTTTATTTTCAGACAAGTTTAGCATGTGGTGTTAGTTAGTTACTAAAAGCCTAAAATCATTCATTTTCATCAACTCATCAAAAGTTCCTGTACCTCTTACTTCACCTTTGTGTATAAAAACAACTTTTGTACACTGCGATAAAAGCTGCGGGTCATTTGAAACCGATACCAAGGTCCATGGCATTTCCCTATCCACAACAAAATTCAATATTTCTCTTTTCTCTTTTCTTTCAATACTTCTAAATGAGCCGTCATCATCAAATACCAGTATCCTAGGTCGTTCAACAATACTTCGAGCCATTATAATCCTTTCTTCCAAGCTTTTTGCAAAATCTCCTCTACTGGCACTTAAGTGTGTTTTTAAGCCCATAGGTAAATTATTTACAAACTCTGTTAAGCCAACTTCATCAATAGCCCATAGTACATCTTTCAGTTTTAAGTCAGACCTTCCAACGGTAATGTTTTCTTCAATTGTTCCATCAAAAACAAAACTTTCACTTAATATTTCTCCAATAACTCCTCTGTAATCACTAATATTAATATCTCTAAGTGAAACACCATCAACGGTTATTAAACCTTCGTAATGGTGTAATAAACCGGTTATTATTTTTAGTAAAGTGGTTTTGCCACAGCCGTTAAACCCTGCAATTCCTAATCGCTCTTTATTTCCAATTTCTAAATTTATATTCTTTAAAGTAGGAGATTTTGCCCCATCGTAACGATAGTTTAGGTTACTTATTTTTATTTCAAGCCCTTCTTTTATACCGCTTTCTTTTATTACTTCATTTAGCTGCAATCCTTGATTGTTTTCTAAAGGTATATCGGTTACATGGCCTACTTTTTCAGCTCCGGTAAGTAAATCGTAAAGTGTTTCCAGTGTAGATATTAACTTTTCTACCGAAGAAATAACTAATATTATAATAATCTCAGCTGCAACAAACTGACCTAGATTAATTTGTCTGTCAACCACCAAGAATCCCCCTAAAATAAGTAGCCCTGCAGTGATAAGTGTTTTAAAAACAATTATTGCGGCATACTGCCTTTTAAGTATTTTAAAGTGTGCCTGCCTGGCTCCTAAATATTTATAAACGTATTTATCCATACGTTCAACAGAAATATTGGTATTTCCTGCAAGTTTAAACGTAACTAAATTACGTGCAATCTCTTCAAGCCAATAAACAACTTTGTATTTATATTTAGATTCTTCAATACTGGTGCTTAAACCTCGATTCCAGGTAAGCCTGAATACTAAAAATAGCAGTGATATTAGTAATAACCCGAAGAAAATAAAAAACGAGTGGTAAAACGCCAGCAGTATTAATCCAAATCCAATTTGTAAACCCGCACTAATGAGGTCGATTAATATTTTGGGTAATGATTTTTGTATGGTTAAAATATCAAAAAATCTATTAATTAGCTCAGGAGTATATTGCTTATTTAGTGATTCTATTTTTAGTTTTGGTATACGGTAGCTAAACTCGTATGCTGCTTTTGTAAATACGCGTTGTTGCAAAACTTCCACCGTTTCCAGCTGTATTACCTGTAACCAACCCACTACAAATGTGGCTATAATAATTAATGAGACTAGTATATACATTGAGTTTAGTATAACACCTCCCGATATTAAGCTTATCATTGCTTGTAGCCCTAATGGAAGTGCAAGGTTTACTAAACCAGTAAGAATGGCATAAAAATATAGATAGCCTATTTCTTTTCTTTCTGACCTAAGTAGTCTGAAAACCCGCTGTGCGGGGGTTAGATGTGCATGACTATCACCGTTATCCTGGTCAGATGTTAAGGAGTCTACCTGAAACCCTGTAATGAAGAAAATATCATCAGGGGTGGCTTCTGAGTTTTCATATTTATTTATTTCTTCAGGTAAATCAGATATTTTACTTAAGTCAGTAAAATTAGCTAAGTAATTTATCAACTCATTTTTTTCATGAAACTCTATACTTGCAGGTATTTCACTATTAAACTCTAAAACAGTGAAATGCTTATCTGTTTTATGCTTAATTATAACAGGTATAAGAGTATCAGCTTTTTTGAATGCAATTATTGGGAAGCTTAAACTTTCTAAGACCTGACTAAATTCTTGAGGTTGAAGTCTGTTATTTGTTAAGAAAATTAACTTTAAATAACTGCCTACATCTACCAGTTCTCTTGAAAAGAGAATCAAGTCGTTATATTCTGAAGTTTCATACCTGCCTTTTTCTTCTTTTAAAATAAAAGGGTCTATGTGATTGCCTGAAAATTGGGCAAATTGTTCCGCAAGAGCTATTACTATTCTGGTATTCATTTATATAATCACAGGCAATATTTTGTTTTTAATCATTCTAAACAAAACTACATCTTATTGGTTTTGAGATGAAAGCATGTTTTTAAACATTTTTTAAGTGCAACAATGTTTCAAATATTGTTCCAAAGATAACCCAATACCTGTTGTTGCCTACATGTTTAAAAGTAAATGGTTGATATTATGTGAACAAATCATTAATTTTGCAATGTTTTAAATAAACACACAGTTTTTTTGTATATGAAATTATTGCTTATTAGCCTAACGCTAATATTTATTGCAAGTATAAATTCTGTATCCGCTCAAGTTACTAAGGGTTTTGCCAGTACTTATCCATTAGCCTACGAAGGAACAAAAACAGCAAGCGGTGAAATATATAATTCTAAAGAATATACTGCCCGCCATGCGACACTACCTTTTAATACGTTAGTAAAGGTTACCAATCTTAAAAATAATAAGAGTATAACTGTAAGGATAAACGACCGTTTTAATTATAAAAACTCAAGAGTTATAGATATTTCGAAAGCAGCTTCAAGAAAAATTAATCTTTTTGGAGACATAACTCCACAGGTTAGTATTGAAGTAATTGGTATGGCTGATGCACTTATGTTGGCATCTATTCAAACAAAACAAGAACCTGAAACTAAAAATGTTGCTCAAACGAATACTGTTCCAAAAAAAGAGGTTAAGGTTGTTAAAAAACAAGAAACAGTAGTAGCTGCTAAAGTTGAGGAACCCAAAGACAAGAAAATAAATACACCTAAGCTTTTACCTAGCGTTAAAGCCAGTTTACCTTCAATAAGTTTAAAAGATGTTAGCGATATTGCAACACTCTCATTGAAGTATATAACTATTTCACTTTTTAAATAGTTAAAGCGTAAGCTTATATATCTTACCCGGTAAGCTTTTAACAATCCCTTTTAATTCCAATTCTAATAAGAGCAACGAAACTTTGTTGATTGATAACTTTGTTTCTATAGCTATATCATCAATGCCTATCGGATTTTCTTTAATTGTATTGGCAATTAGCTTTTCATCAACTGAAAGATTAGAAGGTATTACAGTTTTTTTAGGAGTTACAATGGTTTTACCCTTTTCCCAACCCATCATTTCTGCAATGTCATCACCACCTTCAATTAAGGCAGCTTTATTGTTTTTAATAAGCCAATTACAACCTTTTGCTTTTGGAGCATTGGGAGGACTGGGAATGGCAAAAACATCTCTATTATAACTAAATGCAATATTGGCAGTTATCATTGAACCACCTTTTATATCTGTTTCAACAACTACAATTGCATCACACATTCCAGCAACAATTCTGTTTCGCGTAGGGAAGTTTTCTCTGTCAGGTTTCGTATTTGAAGGATATTCTGTAACCCACGCACCATGGGTAAGTATGTTGTTGGCAATACTTTTATTCTGGGCAGGGTATATGGTATCTAAACCATGTGCAAGTACTGAAACCGTTGGTATATTATTACTTATAGCAGCTTTGTGGGCAGCAGCGTCAATACCATAAGCTAAGCCACTAACAATAGTAACATTGTAGGCTTGTAGCTCTTTAACAATTTGTTCGCAAATGTCTTTTCCTTGTTGGGTAGCATTGCGTGTGCCTACAATGCCTACCATTCTGGTTTGGTTAAAGTTGTAATTCCCTTTTGTGTACAGTAACAATGGTGCATCTACCAATTGCTTTAGGTGCTGTGGGTATTCCTTATCGGAAAAGAAAAGGACTTTGACATTATTTTTTTGTATGAAATGAGCTTCTTGTTCTGCTTTAGAGAAATCTCTAAAGTTTAATACAGCATGGGCATACTTTTTTCCAATACCTGGTATTTTTAGCAGTTTATGCTCATTTGCATTAAATACAGCTTCTGCACTACCACAATAGCTTAAAAGGCTTTTAGCCAGTACAGGGCCAATATTAGGTATTTGGGTAAGTGCAATTTTATAAACTATGGCATGCACTATTTCTTTTTCTTTTGTTGGCGGCGTTTGTTTAACTCATTTTTTAATAAGTCGTATTTTTTAGGATTATCGGAAGCAGGGGTTGGGGCTTGCCATATTTTAGCAGTATCAGCTTGTATATCCTTTTCAGGTGTTTGTGTTTTCTTTGTTTTACAAGCTGATACTGTAAGTAAAATACTAACGGTTACCCACAACAATTTTTTCATACTTCAACGTTGTTGCACCTGATGCGATGCTTAAGTAATATACTCCACTAACAAGAGGCGCAGTATTAAATGTAAAACGGTTGGTGCCCGCTTTTACTTTATCTTTAAACAAATTAGATACCAGTTTGCCATTCACATCGAACAAGCGGAAAGCCAATACTTCTTTTTTAGGAGCTTCAAACTCAATATTTAGCCATTGTGCAGTCGGGTTAGGGTAAACGGTAGCTTTAAGGTTATTTTCTCTAGCTTTTTCTACAGATAATGCGGGGTCTGCATTGCTTATTTTTGCTATTACAGTTCCGTGAGCCGAGCCGAAACCTAAACTACCGCTAAGCCAGAAACTATTGGTTTCATTATACTTTCGTTGAATGCCAGCATAGTCTCCCCAACGTTCTAAAGTATCGCTTAATTGGTTAATAAAAGCAGTACCTGAACGAACTAGTACAGGGTCTGAATAAGTTAAATCTCTGCCAATATGAATTACTGATGTGCCCGAGGGCGTATTTTGGCTAACTCTTGAAACAGTTAGCATGGCACTATTATCCCAAGGCTCACCCGTACCTGCATAAGCAATATCAGGGTAACCGTAATCAACTGTATCGGCGCTAATAATATTAAGCGTTGCATTATTATCAGAAGTTTTGAAATATCCGTGGAAAATACCTGCCGTGTAGTTATTGGTGTCAACACAGTTACCGGCAAACTGAATCATATCATTTTCAATCATAGCGGTAAGTACTCTACCGTCGTTAGTTGAGAGCCATTGTCCATTGCCCTGAGGAGCATTAGGCGGGAAGCCATACATCCTACTGGTTTTTATTAAACGTGTGCTAAGTGTTGCCGTACCAGAACTTAATGTGTTTGTTATTTCAGTAACAAACATACTATCGTTTTGAAAATCGGTAGGACGAACTGACAGAAAATAAGTATTAGGCCCAGAAGGTTTTGAACCACCTTGAACGGGACAAATGCTCCAAACATTTCTGTTGCCGAATTTTATGTTATTCCAACGATTGAATTTTAATGCCGTATCGCCATTATATCCTTCTTTTTTACCTATTTGCCATATCATACTTTCTCTAAAACCGTCTCTCCATCCTTGGTTATTTCCAAGCATATTTAGTGTTATAAATAGGTCTTCTTCACTGATGCTAATAATAGGGTAATCACTCCAAGTATTCGGTTCAAACAAATCAGAACCTTCTAAAGCATAAGCATACCATTCTTGTGTAGGGTCATTAGTTTTTGAGAAACATACATAGGTGCTGCTATTATCATCTCTACCGTTTAAGAAAACAATAATAAAACGGTCTGAAATTGGGTCGTAAACCACACGTGGGTCGAAAGTAGAATTTTGGAACCCGCCAATTTGTCCTAGCCCTTTAAGTGTAAAGTTTTTTAATATTTTACCTGTTTCATCAATCACCCGCATATTAGAGTTTAGCACACTTACCACAAAGCCGTCATTAGAAACAGCTAAATCATTATCATTAGGTGTGCCGTTTTGGTTATTGCCAATAGTTTGAAATGCAATAGTGGGTGCTACAGCAGTACCTGCTTTTCTTTGGGTGGTTTTCGAAGGTTTTTGTATATGGTTTTGTCTTTTCGCATCAAGAAATGCTTTCCTATGCCCGAAAGCAGTACCCGGTTTGGGTGCTTGTTTTATCGTTAAGATACTGGGTGAAAAACTGTTGTCTGTTTCTTCAAATGAAAACTCACCTAAAAGCTTAACGCTGCCGGTATGTGGCTTAACGGTATTTTGCCCAATAGAAGAGCTTGCAAAGAAAAATAATACTATAGTGAAAAGAGTAAACTTTAACTTCATAACTAGCAAATTTATGATTATTGACGATAGTGTAGTGATTTTTGTTTAATACTAAACATTTACTCTATCATTATTTATTGCAGGTTGAGAAATAACTAAAAACTCCAAATCTCCCTCACTATTATTGGCTATTTGATGTTTTACATGGGGTTGAATAGTAATACCCTGCTGCTTTTGTGCAACAAAAGTTTCATTAGCAATAGAAAACGTTGCCGTCCCATTAAGAATAAAAAAGAACTGTTTTGCATTTTGGTGAAAATGTAATTGTTCTTTGGTACCGGGAGGCATTTTTTCAAACTTTACATTTAAGCTTTCTTCATCACAAAGTAACCAGCTATCACAAGTATTGCCCCAAGTATAGTGTTTGCTATTTGAAATGTCTTTTACCATACAGTTTAGAAAAGCTTTGGGTTGGCTATATATACCGTTATATATACCTTTGCAAATATGATAGAAACCAAACAAAACTCACAGTACTATATAGATTTAGAAAATAATTATGGTGCACATAATTATCATCCTTTACCCGTAGTTTTAGAAAAAGGAGAGGGGGTGCATGTATGGGATGTTGAAGGCAAAAAGTACTATGATTTTCTATCAGCATATAGTGCAGTAAATCAGGGGCATTGCCACCCCAAAATTGTAAATGCCTTAACTGAGCAGGCACAAAAACTTACGCTTACTTCAAGGGCTTTTTATAACAATGTGTTGGGAGAGTTTGAGAAGTATATGACCGAATATTTCGGTTACGATAGGGTGTTACCTATGAATAGTGGTGTTGAAGGTGGTGAGACAGCTTTGAAACTTTGCCGCCGTTGGGGTTATGATGTAAAGGGAATACCTGCAAACCAAGCCAAAGTAATTTTTGTTGAAGGTAATTTTTGGGGGCGAACTATTGCAGCTATATCCTCATCAACAGACCCTGACAGTACAGGTGGTTTCGGTCCTTTTGTTCCCGGTTATGAAATTATACCTTATAACGATATTGAGGCACTAGAAAAGGTTACGCAAGACCCTAATGTAGCAGGTTTTATGTTTGAGCCTATACAAGGAGAAGCGGGTGTTGTTGTGCCTGATGAGGGGTATTTGACCAAAGTGCGTGAGATATGTACAAAAAACAACGTACTAATGATTGCCGATGAGGTGCAAACCGGTATTGCCCGCACAGGAAAATTACTGGCTTGCGACCATGAAAATATAAAACCTGATATTCTGATTTTAGGTAAAGCACTTTCAGGCGGGGTTTTCCCGGTTTCAGCTGTATTAAGTAGTCATGAGATTATGCTGACCATTAAACCGGGTGAGCATGGAAGTACTTTTGGCGGTAATCCTTTAGCATGCAAAGTAGCTATGGCTGCTTTAGATGTGGTTAAAGAAGAAAATTTAGCAGAAAGAGCTGAAAAACTAGGTGTAATTTTCAGAGAGAGAATGAGTGCCATAAAATCGGACTTGGTTACTGTTGTTAGAGGTAAGGGATTGCTAAATGCCATAATAATTAAGCCTTTCGGTGATGGGAAAACGGCTTGGGATGTGTGTTTGGCACTTAGAGATAACGGTTTGTTGGCAAAACAAACGCATAACGATATTATTCGATTTGCCCCTCCGTTAGTAATAACAGAAGAACAACTACACGATGCTTGTGATATTATTGAGAAAACAATAACATCACTTTCATAAAAACTTAACTTTTTTTAAAGTGTAAAAGAAATGCCAAGTGATGCAGTAATCACTTGGTTTTTTGTTTGTACGTTGGTGTTAACCACATCTGTAAGCCCGTGCAGATAGCGTATTTCAGGTAAAATATTAATATTGCCTAAATGCATACGTAAGCCTAAGCCGCCAATAATACTATGTGCCTCATCAACATACGATTGTGTAATATCCCTATTGCCTGAATAGGGCTGTTGTATATCGTCTCTAACTTTATTCAGGTTTTCATAGGCATACCCGCCAAAAGCATAAAACCCAAAAAACTTCAATACATTAAAGTTATACATTAACGACAAAGTGGCATCTGTTGAGCTTAGTTTACGTATAGCCTCAACTTTAACATTATTACCGTCAAAATAGTTTATCAGGGCACCTTTGGGGTTTGATAATATTTCTGCACGTAGTCCGAACTTTTTTAGTATACGTATTTGGGCAAAGGCTCCAACCATAATGAAAGTGTTTTCTTTTTCATTAAGAATATCAGAGTTTTTGAGTGATCTAAAGTTTGCATAATTAGCACCTGCTCTAACTCCAACTTGAACTTTTGGGATATGATTTTTTTGCCCAAATGAAAAGTGCGATAAGAATAAAATAATAGTTAGAAAAATAAATCTCGACATTGACATCATATTATTTACAAAGTTGAGTCTTTTTTATAAAGTATTGGCAAAAGTTATCCCAATATAAGTATAACGTATATGGGTTTTGATTTTGTGTTTAGAAAGAGAATAGTTTGCTTTTAAAATCATCTACAATAAGCTTATTACCTTTTCTTCCTGTAACTAAAATATCAAAACCTTCATTTTTCAGATATTCTGCCTGTTGTTCAATACCTCCGGGAAACTTTTCAATCATAGTTCCATTATCACGTATTACACGCCAGTAGGGGGTGATTTTTTCTTTTCCTTTAGCCTTATCCTCTTCAGCAGTTTCAGCACTAATTCGCAAAAAAATACCCGTTGTAAGTGGGCAAGTTGTATCAGTTTCAAAATCGGTAGCAAACTTTTCTCTTAGCTTGGTAATAGTAGTAATGCTGCCTTTTGGTATTTGTTGTACCAAATCATCAACCAGTTTGGGGGTAACAATCACCATGCTGCCTGTACCAAAAGCCTTCGGGCTATTGGGTGGAACCTGGTCAATAATTTCTGGCTCTGCGGGCTTTTCAAGCTTTTCTCTCCAACTTTTCTTTGCTTTCATATTATTCGGGCATTCAAATTTAAAAAATATATAAATGTTTGGATTTATTTGAGCAGGTAGAATCTTTTGCATGTTAGTTTGTTTATAAGCAACAATTTAGGGTAAAACATTATCTTTGATAATAGTGAAAAGAATACTCACATTACTAATACTATTTTCTGGTTTTTTTGGAGTTAGTAAAGCCGACCATGTTGTTGGGTCTGATATTGTGTATAGGTGTTTGGGAAACGGTAAATACGAGATTACTTTTAAGTTTTTTAGAGATTGTAACGGTTGTAATGTTGCCGGAGGTGGCGGAGGCGGAACAGGGGCATCGTGCCCTCACCCCAGATTGACGCTCACAGGAGCTAACGGAAGCTGTAATGGGCAAAGTTTTGGAAATATATCAGTAACCCGAAGATCAATTACTGATATAACGCAGCTTTGTGGTACTACTAAAAGTGCTTGTGCAGGAGGCACTTTTCCTTATGGTATTGAAGAGCATTTATATACTGGAATCATAGATTTATCAGCACGTATAGCACAGGGGTGCTGTAAGTTTAAAATTTCAACTACCATTTTTGTTCGTTCAACAACTATAAGTACGGGTGCAGCAAATGCGGCGTTTTATACCGAAGCCATAATTAATGCATGCGATAGTGTATGTAACAGTTCTCCGGAGTATACCAGCTACCCTGTAGCAATTATATGTGTAGGGCAAGACTTTGTTTTTAACAATGGAGCCATTGATACGGTTGATAATGGGGACTCTCTTTCATATCAATTGGCCCCTGCATTTCAAAGTGCAACAAATAAGGTTAATTATTCAGGTAGTTTTTCAAAAGACCGTCCGTTATCATTCTTAGGGTTTCCAAATGCAGGGCTGGTTTCCCCGGCAGGGTTTCATTTAGACCCTGTTACAGGCGACTTAAGCTTTAGACCTATAAAGGTAAATGAAACGGGAGTAATAGTTATAGAGGTAATAGAGTGGCGGCGTATAAACGGTGTGATGAAAGAAATAGGGCGAACGAGGCGAGACATGCAAGTAATAGTCGTCTCCTGTCCTAATAATAAAATACCCAGGATAAAAGGGCAGAGTGCTGTTGCCTGTGCAGGGCAACAGGTATGCATTGATATTACCACAGAAGATGATAATAAAAAGGACACCGTCCAAATATCATGGAATAGGGGAATTAGAGGGGCAGTTTTTACACATACAAATGGTAGTAAACGTTTGGCAACCGGAAGTGTCTGTTGGACCCCTACAGAAGCTGATGTGAGTAATATACCACATACATTTACAATAACAGCTAAGGATGATGCTTGCCCACTTAGTGGGGTGGCTATTCGTGCATTTTCAATAACCGTGAGGGAGACACCCAAAGCCGACCTTGATTTTACTAAACTCTCCTGTGGTCAGGTTGCTATGGAGGCTACTCCTAAAAAGAACTATCCGGGAGGGCTAGAGGTGGAGTGGCGAATACGGGATTCTTTAAATAAAACATATTTTGTTGGGGGCAATACCCTAAAAGATACCTTACAAATGCGACCGGGTAGGAACATTGTTACCCTTATACTTAAAACTAAAACCCCGTGTGCAAATGCATTTGTGGATACTGTAGAAATAGACCCTTATGTGCAGGTTGAACTGCCTAATGATACATTTATGTGCGAGGGTAGTACCATAAAACTGGATGCCAAAACTACTTATGGCAAAGCTCCGTATTCATACCAGTGGAGTACATCAGCCAATGATACGCTTACATCATTAACTATTGAACCTACCAGTGATACATTGGTTTATGTTGAAGTAAATGATGGTGAAGGCTGCTTCTATGCCGATACAATAAAAATGCTTTTTAAAGAAAAACCTTTAATTGCATTAGACACAGGTAAGCGTATTTGTTTTAACGATTTTGTGCAGCTTGATGCTGGAAATGATACCTTTCCGTCAAACTATACATATTTGTGGAATACAAATGATACAGGAAGGAAACTAACGGTATCAGACAGTAACTTCTATATAGCTGTAGTAACAGATTCGGTAGGTTGCGAAAATAGCGATACATTTAAGCTGTATGTTAATGAAGTGCCTGTAAACCTTGGACCTGACAGAAAAATTTGTGATGGCGATACAGCTAAGCTTACTGTTAATGGTGCCAATAGTTATAAATGGTATAAACTGCCAGACCCCGGAGTGGTTGGTGTTGGAAATGCATATAATCAGGTGCTTACTACACAGGCTACCTATAGGGTTACCGGAGAAATAACTTATGATGGGGTTACCTGTGAAAATGATGATACTTTGGTTATCTCTATAAACCCACTGCCTACTATTACATTCACCAGTATTAGTGATAAGTGCGCGAAATCCGTAGCGTTTAACTTAAATGAGGGGATACAGTTTCCTACACTTACAAATGGTACTTGGCAAAGCTTGGATAACTCTAATTGGGTAAAAAACAACCAATTTTACCCCGATTCTGTTGTAGTAACTCATCCCAGCGGGTTTGAGACTATGACAGTGAGATACGATGTTGAGGATGTAAATGGTTGTAAGAATTTTGGAGTAACTACATTTAGGGTAATTAAATTACCCGAGGTGAATGTGAAAGATTCTTCAATATGTGCCGATAAGGGAATTTTAGATTTACGTGATGTAGTGTTACCTCCAACCAATGTGGCTCCGGGAACATGGAAGTGGACAAGTACAAGCAATGAAGCCACAGCGGCAGTAATAGGTACAGGCTCAAATGCACAATTTGATATAGGGGCTGTTACACAAGCCCAAACGTATCCGTTTTGTTTAGAAGTTACAAATTTGTTTGGCTGTCCTAATTCTGCTTGCTTAGATATAACTGTTCGTGAAGTTCCTCTAGTTGATGCAGGCTTTATAACTCCAAAATGTGAGAATGATACAACATTTCAACTATCTGCCGCTATTGGTTTAACCCCTACAACAGGCGGAACTTGGCAAAGTGTCTCAGGAGGTATAGTAAATACCGATTGGTTTAATCCGGCGATAGTAATTGTTGGTAATCACGATGTAGTATATACTTATGATATTCCCGGCAACAACTGCCCGGTTTCTGATACTTTAAAAATTAACGTTAAACCCAAACCTACAATAGGTTTAGTACCGCCGGCTGCTCTATGTGCTAGTGCAGGCACCACCAACTTTATGAGTAATGCTAACCCAATGGGTGGAACATGGAGTGGAGACGGAATGGTTGCCAATGGAGATTTTGATGCAGCCAATAATATTGGTTTAAGTAATTTTAGGTATGATTATACTGCACCTAACGGGTGTAGCCACTTTGTAACAGGCAGCGTAAATGTAGACCCTCTACCGACAGTAGCTATTCTTACACCACCTGCTTCATGTTCAGGAATACCACTTGACTTGGAAGGACAATTTTCAAATGCTAATGGAATTACGTGGACTGGCTCAGCAACAGGAGCATTTAACCCTGTAAATGCCACCCAAACAACCTACACACAAGGTGCCGGAGACGGTGATTGTGTAGACATAACTTTAACAACAAATGGAAGCGGTGCTTGTCCCGATGCTAGCCAAACAATAAATATTTGCTTTTATCCCATTCCAAGTGCTACAATAGTTGCAAACCCCGAAGATGGCTGCCAACCGTTATTTGTAGGTTTTAGTGCTGTAACCGACTTACCTGATAATGCTAAATATGAGTGGGATTTCGGAGACCCGCAAAGCCCCAACAATACCTCAACATTGCTTGCACCGAACCATACGTTTAATGGCAATGGTACGTTTGGTGTAAACCTTAAAGTTACATCAGAAAACAATTGTGAGAATAATGCATTAACTAAGCAAATAGTAGTTCACCCTAAACCTGTAGCTAGTATTGATGCAGATTATTGGATAACAACTGTATTACAAACTGCAATAAACTTTAAAAACACTTCAACTGTAGATGTCCCGGGTATAATAATTGACAAGTTTTGGAAATTTGGAGACCCTGATAGTAATGTATCTACAATAAATGACCCTTCGTTTGAATACCCTGCTGATTCTGCTGGATATTGGGTGAGTTTGCGGATTGTTACCGATAAAGGCTGTGAAGATGTAACCACAAGGCGATTGACTATTTTGCCTAAAGTAACCGTATTTATCCCTAGCGGGTTTGTACCTAATGGGGTAGGAGCTAGTGAGAATGAACGTTTCTATGTTACAGCAGACGATTATAGCTCAATAGATATAAAAGTATTCTCAAGATGGGGAGAATTATTGTACCAATCGAATGATATTACTGAAGGCTGGGACGGTACATATAAAGGAGAACCTGTTGCTAATGGCGTGTATACCTATGTTGTTGATGTTGTAGATTTATTGGGCAATGCATTGCTGTATAAAGGAACTGTAACTCTTATACGATAATCTATTGCAAGTAGGTATATTTGAGAGAATAATACCATTTGCAATTTATGTCTGAAGCAAAACCTATATCGTTAGAAGAAAGCTGGCTTGAGATTCTCCGTGATGAATTTAACAAACCTTATTTCAAGGCACTAAAGTCGTTCTTAACAGAGGAAAAATCAAAATATGCAGTTTACCCTCCGGGTAGTTTAATATTTAATGCTTTAAACCTTACTCCATTCAATAAAGTAAAAGTTGTTATTATAGGACAAGACCCGTATCATGGACCGGGGCAAGCACATGGCTTATGTTTTTCAGTACAATCAGGTGTTAAGCAACCTCCATCGCTCGTAAACATATTTAAAGAAATAAGAGATGATTTAGGCATTTCAATGTCTGAGAATAACGGAAATCTTGAGAGCTGGGCTAAACAAGGGGTATTGTTGCTAAATGCAACATTAACGGTTAGGGCAAGACAAGCAGGTTCGCACCAAAACAAAGGGTGGGAGCAGTTTACCGATAAAATTATAGCTGAACTAGCCAACAATAACGAAGGCTTGGTTTTTCTTCTATGGGGTAGATATGCTCAAAACAAGGCTGCTTTGGTAAGCTCTACTAAACACCATATTTTAAAAGCTGCACACCCTTCGCCATTTTCAGCTTATAATGGTTTTATGGGGTGCAAACACTTCTCACAAGTCAATGCATATTTGGTACAGCAGGGTAAACAACCTATAAACTGGGAGATAGAATAGAAGAGTTGGATAACTAAGAATAATAGGAGCATAAAAAAAGCCTCTCGAAACTTTCGAGAGGCTTTTATATTTATATGATTAGTAAATTATCTAAATAAGTTAACAAACTCAGGTTTGTCTTTCACATCACGAAACTCCATATCATCTTTAGCACGGTCTTTCAAATCACCATTAAGCTGGAATGCTCTGGCTAAGTTATTAGTAATACCGTCTACAGAACCTTTACGTGCTGAAACAACAGCCATTAGGTAATAGGTTGAACCGTCTTTCTTATCAGCAGGGATACAGTCAAAAGTTTTTTGTGCATCATCATATTGCTTTTTAAGCAAGTAAGCTAAACCAACATTATAGTTACATGAAGTACTGTTAAAGCTTTCTATAGCACTTTCATATTTACCCATACGAGTGTAAAGAACACCTAGGTTATAGTCAGGGTTTACATTGCTATTGTTTTTAGATTTAGCTGAACGGTATTTTTCTTCAGCATCTAAAAACTGGTTATTCATTTTGTATGCAACACCCATATTGTTAAGTACAAAAGCGTTATTAGCATCTAAACCGTCAGCAGTTCTAAGGTTTTTCATTGCATCTTCATTCTCACCTAATTGTAGGTTAGCAACTGCAAGGTTGTTATACCCTCTCCAGTCATTACTATATTTACCTACATAGTGGCTATAAATACGCTTACGTTCTTTAGGTTCGTTTGAAATTTTACCAAGTTGTAGCAACTCAGCTTGGCTAAGGTCATCAAGCGATGAAGCTGATGCTAAAAGCTCGTCATTGGTTTTTAAACCACCTTTAGCAGTAAACATAATAGTAGACCTTCTTAATTTAGGTAACATATATGTTTTCATTTTCTCATAAGAAGCTGCATGTTGAGATTTGATACGTACTTCTTTTTCATCATCACTAATATTGCTATTATTCATAATAGCTAATATTCCATCTTTGTCATCAAGGTCTGAAGCTTGAACTAAAGCTTTCCAACCTTTCCAGTCTTCTTTATAAGAATTTGCAGCTTTAAAATTACTGTCAAACATCTCATAGCGACCGAATTTTTTTAGATATTGCTTAAACCATTTAACTGTAGACTCTGAACGGTCATTAGAAAGAGCTTCGTTTCTTTCTATCTCACCATCAGGTGAAGCGTAAGAGTTAAAGCTTAAGCCTTTAATTTCAAAATTAGGGTCTTTTAATAATTCAGTTAGTGATTCTATTTGCGATTTATTATTAATATCAGCATTACGATCCTTGAAATTAGGATTAAAAGTAGCTCTATTAATCAAGTAGTAAACTTCAATTGATTTTGTTTTATCAACCGGTACGTACTCATCTACTGAAAGTAAAACGTCTTCGTTAGATTTCAACATACGAGATGTAGTAATAATACCATCAGCAAGTTTAGTTTCAGGTAAATTAATACATTGATTCAATTCTCTTTCTTCACCTTTAATCATAAAAGTGTTTTTAGCTACAAGAGTTGAGTTTTTCATACTTTCCTCATAAGCAAACTTATCAGTATGTACTATTGTTCCACCTTCACTGTAACTAATCGCTCCTTTAGATTTGCTTGTTTTTTCACCCTTAATAGTAAATGGCGGGCGTGAGTTTGCCTCATCACCATACTTAAGTACAGGTTCAACTTTAACTTGGGCTCTCTTGTTAAGTTTTTTTGCAGGCACAGTAACTGTTACTTCATACTCAACAGAATCACCATGCAGTTCCAATACTTTAGGTGAAGAGTTGTACTCCACACTTTCCTCGTAGTTTTTTGCAGCTTTTTTAATGTTTTGGCACGCTGCAATTGACAATACCGAAAGGGCAATTGCCGGAACACTAATTGACTTAATGCTAATTAATTTCATAAGTTTCGTAACGATATTTACGCTTTTGTAAATTTCTAATCTTTGCAAATGTATGTATTTTCTAATTAATCAGTTAGAATTTTTTAAGATTATAATGTAAAGTTTTTATGATTTATCATAAGTTTTGCATGCAGGGTTACTAGTTTGTTTAGCATAAAAAGTAGTTTTTTAGAAAAGTAGTATCATTGTAACAAATGACTAATAAAGTAGTAAGCATAGTAGATACCAATATTTTTCAGCGGAATGATAACATGGTTTTGCACGACTTAAACCTTACTGTAAACAAAGGCGACTTTGTGTATTTAATAGGTAAAACAGGGAGTGGAAAGTCTAGTTTATTGAAAACACTTTATGGGGATTTGCCCTTGAAGGAGGGGAGTGTTACCGTAGCAGGAGTGGACTTGTTAAATATTAGTCGTAAAAAAACATCTCAGCTTCGACGAAAATTAGGAATCGTTTTCCAAGATTTTCAATTGTTACACGATAGAACTTTATATAATAACCTGGAATTTGTTTTAAAATCTACGGGATGGAAGAACAAAAACGACAGAAAACAAAGAATTGAAGAGGTATTAGAACATGTTGGGCTAATAAGAAAAGAGCATAAAATGCCCCATGAACTTTCTGGAGGGGAGCAGCAACGCGTAGTAATAGCCAGGGCATTACTTAATAACCCCGAACTTATTATTGCCGATGAACCCACCGGAAATCTTGACCCTGAGGTTGCCGATGATATAATGCAAATGCTAATGACCATTAATAGTGAGGGTACAGCTATAATAATGGCAACCCACGACTATAGATTGATAAATAAGTTTAATGGTACGGTATATAAATGTGAGGGTGGGAAAGTGTATTCTACGACTGTAAGCTAAGTTCTTCGGCAAAAATACCTGTGAGTATTTTTATATTTTCAGCATTAGCAAAGTGTTTACCCAAAATGCTTTCACGTTCAAGAATATCATCTTCTGAAAACTCTTTCTTCCAGGTTTGATTAATAGCCTTTATAAAATCTGTAGGCTTGTTTGCTTTTACACACAATTCTTCAAGCCCTGTATTTTTTACCATTTTATCATTTACAACACAGTGCCTGCCTATAAATAAACTATTAATCAACTTAAGTTTAATACCTGTGCTTTGGAAAGTAGGGAGTACATTTATATGTGCATTTTTAATAAGCGATAATATCTCATCAGACTTTAGCTTATCTTTAAGTTTAATATGAGAATACTTCTCAATTTCAGTTTTTAAAGCAAGAGACGGGCTATTACCGGCAATAATTGCAGGGTAATGTAATTGGGAAAGTACATTCTTTACTAGAAAAAGTGCTGCTTCATCGTTCTCACCCACTCCTAAGTTGCCATGATATAATAAATACTTTCCTTTGCCGGCTTCAATGTTCACCTCAGTATTCGGATGGAAAGCGGGTAAGTAAATGGCATTTTTATAATGTTTTTGGAAGTATTTATAGTCATTGGGAGATATGGCTGCCACAACCGAAGCATGTTTAAGGTTATTCTCAAACTTTTTCAGTCGTTCGCTTTCTAAACGGAAGAAGTATTTTTTAAAGAAAGAATCTTCTACCATTTCTAAATTCTTATAATAGTCGTGCTCTATGTTATGTGTGCGGACTATTTTAATTCTGTCTTTTAAAGAGGGGTGGTCTAAATAATAACAGCAATGTAAACCCTCGAACAAAATCGGGAAATCGTTTTTGTTCAAATTCTCAATCATTGCTTTTGTATTGCGGGTAGCTACTATATATGGTAGCTTACCGTAAAAAGGGTTGCGGAATGTTCGTCGGGGATAATAAGTTACTGTCTTGCAGATTTTTTTCAAGTCTGCGGCACTTCCCCTACCATATTGGTAACAGTGCAGGTGAATTTTGACACCTTCTTTATAAAGTGCTTGAAGTTTGTAGTAAATGTCTACCACACCACCGTAATTTGGGGGGCTGGGGACATCAAAAGCAATTACATTCAGTTCTTTACCTAACATTAGCATAAAAACCTGCCAATTTTCTACTTTCCTCTTCCCAGTTCAACACTGAACGTGCTTTGAGGCAATTTTCTGCAAGTGTATTATAAAGACTTTTATCTTTAGCTAAAAGTTTTACTTGCTCTGCCACAGATTTTGGATTTGCTTCAGCAAATACCATTACATTAAACTGCTCATTCATTCTCTCGTACTCAGGAAATTTGTTGGCTATGGTAGGTAGAAGTGCGTGTATATGATCGAAAAATTTATTGTTAAGTGAATAATAATAACTTAGTCCAACATTTTCAGAAACGTTGAGACCAAGATATGCTTTTGTTGTTATAAAATGCAAGTTTTCAGGCTCAATTTTACCAAAAAATTTCACCTGATGTTCTACTTTTCGTTCTTTTACGCGGGTTCGCAACGTTTCACTCAAATCACCTTCGCCAACCAACCAAAGTTTAAAATCAGGCAATAAAGGCATCATATCAATATAATGTTCAATGCCCCGTGATGCATTTAAAGCCCCTTGGTACAATAAAACATTTTCTTCTTTCTTTTCATTGGGGATGGGCTTTGTTACAGGGGCATTAACAATAGTGGCAAAAGGGACTTTGTACTTTTTTGCAAATAATTCTGCAAGCATGGGGCCTACAGTATAGCAATATTTCAGCTTAGGTATATAAGTGTTGGCAATCCATTCCCAAATGCGTTTTACTTTAGGTCGGCTAACTACTTCGGGCACTTCTGTAAAATACTCATGGGCATCAAAAACAATAGGTTTGCCTTTTAATTTGCCTATATGGTAACAGGGGAGAAGGGTATCCAAATCTATTGCACATATAATGTTAAAAGAATTAAATAATAAAAGAAAAAACAGACGGATATTATACTCAGCATAAAAGGCAAACCCTTTTTTAAAAAAACAATAAAGTCGTGTCTGTATGTAACTTTGATTCTTTAGCGGTTTTGAGTCAGGAAGCTTACGACCTATAAGTTGCACCTCATAACCTTCGTTTGCCAAGGTGCTACAAATGCGTTGCATCCGTTGGTCGTAGGTTAAATCGTTTATAACGGTAAAAACTATTTTCTTTTTTCGTTCAGGCTTACCCATCCGTCTTTTAAAATCAACTCCTCACTCTCAATCATTCTGCGTATAGTATCGGTTAGTTTTTTTTGGTGTGCTATACCCATACTTTGTGAAAGAGCAACAATATTTTGTGCCCCATTTGTCAAAGCTGCTTCAATATTAGTACGATATTCTTCAAATTCGCCAATACTACTTATTTTTTTAGCAGCTTCTATACAAATATCACATTTGCCACATGTTGGGCTATCGTTTTCACCAAAATAAGCTAACAATATTTGTTGACGGCATTTTTCTGTTTGTTGTGCATAGTTTATTACAGCTTCAAGCTTTTGTTTTGAAAGTACAGCACGTTGGTCAATAGCTTTAGCATCAATTTTTTCAATACCTCTGGGGAAAAGAAAAGTAAGTTGCGGCAACTCTTTGTGCGGGTGGTAATCAATAATATTGTGCTGTTTCAGCTTTTCCAGCCCTTTAATAATGTCTGCCTTTGAGCTGTTAGTCCTTCGTGAGAGCTCTAACTCGTTTATTGGGGTGTATTGCTCAAAAGCACCCCCGTAAGAGCGGAGTATGGTTTTTACAAACTCCGTCATTGCGGGGTATTTTATTTGGTACTCATACAAAGTGTAGTTGTTTACCCTGAATTTGATTTTTGAAGGGATATATACGTTTTCAGTTAAGGCAATAATACCTTGCTGCTCTAAGGCTTTAAGTGCTGCGTATACGGGAACAGGATGCATACCGAAACGTTCGCTAAATTGTTGTATGTCAAAATCAAAACTCAAGCCGTCTCCCGTGCCATGTGCTATATTATAGAAGCTATGCAAACTATCTAAAATTTTACGGGCTGCTATGGCATTGGTACGCTGATGCTCAAACTTTTCTAAAACCTGCAAACGGTCTGCCTCACTATAAAGCATAATGCAATAAGCACCCTTACCATCTCTGCCTGCACGCCCAGCTTCTTGAAAATAGTTTTCTAAGGTTTCAGGCAAATCAATATGTACTACCAGTCTCACATCTGGCTTATCTATACCCATACCAAAAGCATTTGTAGCAATAATAATTTGTGTTTTGCCCACTGTCCAATCGTTTTGGCGTTGGTTTCTTTCCATATGGTTTAAACCCGCATGGTAATAAGTAGCAGAAAAGCCTTTTTGTTGCAACTCATACGCTATTTTTTGGGTTTGGTAGCGGCTGCGTACGTATATAATAGTGCTGCCTGTATGCTGATGTAAAATATGGGGCAATTGTTCTGCTTTATTTTCACTATTTAAAACCAAGTAATGTAGGTTTTCGCGCTCAAAGCTGCTTTTGTATACATTAGCTGTTTTAAACTGTAGCTGGGTTTGGATATCTTCTACAACATCGGGGGTGGCAGTAGCTGTAAGCGCTATAACAGGAGTTTGAGGAAATACTTCACGAAGTTTTTTTATTTCTAAATACTCAGGTCTGAAATCGTATCCCCATTGCGAGATACAATGTGCTTCATCAACAGCAATCAGTTTTACAGGCATTTGTTCTACACGAGCCAAGAAGATTTCCGTTTGTAAACGCTCAGGCGAAACATATAAAAACTGATACTTACCGTTGATGCAGTTATCCAACTCCAAATCAATTTCTCTAAATGGCATTCCTGAATAGATAGCTAAAGCTGAGACACCCTTTTCTTTCAGTTGCATCACTTGGTCTTTCATTAAAGCAACCAAAGGTGAAACTACTACGGTAATACCCCCCAACGCAATACCCGGCACTTGAAAACAGATAGATTTGCCTCCACCCGTAGGTAATAAAGCTAGTGTGTCTTTACCTTTTAAAATGGAGCTGATAATATCTTCTTGCAAAGGGCGAAAAGCCGGATAGCCCCAATACTCTTTTAAAGTGTTATGGATGTTGTAGTTGCTCAACAAATGCAAATTAATGGATATTCTGCTTTACTTAGTTGCTATCTAAACAAAGTTAGCAGCAGTTTTTTTCTTTCTGCGCCGGAGGGCATTTGTATGTCCCATAGCTGCAAAAAACACAGCAGTCATTATCTTTTGGTTTTAGCAGAGTATTACAGTTTGTGCATTTATAAAAAAACTGGCAAGCATCGGCTGGCATTAGCTCTTCTTTTTTTAAACCACAGTTTGGGCAAGTAATAGTAGAGGTGTGTTTTATTGGGGTGTTATTTGACAACATCTAACAAGATACAAGTTTTTTGTTAATGAAAAACCTCTGTCCAGTGGCGGGTAAATTCAGTACCCCACTTTATATCTATTTCGTTGGGGTTAATAGTTTCTCCCATTTCCATTTGTACAGCTAATAAGGGAAGGTTGACATTAGCACCTAAAAGGGCTACGGTTGTACCCTGTACACGTGGGTTTATTTCTAATATTTTAAAAATGCCATCTTCTCCGCGCTTTACCTGCACCCCAATATTGCCATGCAGGTTGCAACACTCTACAATACTTTTGCAATAGTTTATAATTTCTTGATGCTGCTCAATAACCCCTGCTACCGATATACCCTGTACCATTTTTTTGCGTAAACGAGGAATAGCAAGCAAACACTTGCCGTTTCGTGCCAAACAGTCAATAGTATATTCTTCTCCCAATAAAAACTCGCTAACCAAAAGAGGAGGGAAGGGCTTTTGTTTAAGTATAGATATAGCTTTTTCCAGCGTAATATACTCGGCAGTTGGCTTGTGATTAAAAAGCAAGTCAAACTCGTCTTTATTTTCGTCAATAATCCTAAAACCTCGGCTACCGTTTGAAACACAGGGCTTAAAACAAACTACCTTGTTGGGGTAACCCAGTTGCCTCGAAGCGTTTTCCAGTTCATCAACTGTGGCTGCTATTTGAAATTGAGGGGTAAGTATTCCATTAGCATGCAATAACTCATATAATTTACCCTTATCATTAGCTATACTTAACTGCTCATAGTTTGACACGAGTACTTTAATGCCTTTTTGGGCAAAGCTTTCTTTGTTTTGACTAAGGGGAAATAACTCACGGGTAACTAGTGGTACAATAACCTGTATTTGGTGCTTTTGGCAAAGCTGCTCAATGGCAGTAATAAAAGTAGCGTCTGTAGCTTTGGGTATTACTTCAAATATGGGGTTTAGGTATCTTCCCACCGATTCTGGGTTAGCATCAGCTACTACAATTTCAATATCAGTGTGTTGTTGCAAACATTTTAAAATGCCGGCAGCTCCCGGTGCGCCTCCGCCTGTCATCAATACCCTTAGTGCCATGCAGCAAAATTACTAAACATAAACCTAATTATCTCTAAATGCAGGCTCAACCAAAATGGTATTTTCTTTATCCACCACCACTTGCCCCGCGGGTGCACCTTTAATTTTGCGAACGTATTTTTTTTCAGTATAAATTACGGGGCAAAGGCTATCTGTTTTACCTTTAGAGAAATGTGCAGCTAAGGAGGCGGCATATTCCAACACATCATTAGGTATGGTTTGTCCCGCTTTGGTTTTGATAACTACATGAGAACCTGCCATACCTCTTGCATGCAACCAAATATCATTTTTAGCGGCATGTTTTAGGGTGAGCAAATCGTTGTTTTTAGAGTTTTTACCTACTAAAATCATATACCCGTTAAAGGGAAATTCCTTAAACAATGTAGGTGTTACAGGTTTTAGATGGTTTTTGTTTTCTTTTTCAAAACCTCGTAACTCTTTGCTGTTATCTGCTGTTTCAGCTTCTTCAATTTGCTGTAGAACATTCAACAACTCATCTTCAGCATTTTGCAAATTGATTTTAAGTATTTCTATTTCTTTAGACTGATTTTTCGCTTTGCGGTAGTAATTCTCTGCATTTTCTTGCGGACTAAGGTCTTTTTTCAGTTTGATATCAAGCTCGGTATTATCATAAAAATTGAGTAGGCGAACTTTGTTTTCTCCTTTCTGTATTTGGTGCAGGTTGGCCATTAATACATCGGCTATATGCTTATAAGGTGTTTGGGTTTCTATTTTTTTCAGTTTGAGTTGCTTGGAGCGAATCTCTTTTTCAAGCTTAGTCTTTTTTTGTTGTAGCGATTGCAGTATGCGGTGTTTTTTATCTTCAAAAAAGAATTTGCCTAAATATAATCTTGCAAAATCGTTTAAAGCATCAACGGGTGAGGTGTATTTGCCTAACTCTTCACCTTTGGGGAAAAACCGAAGCTGTATCTCACCATTAACATTGCAGATATAAAACACTTCTTTTTCTAGTTGCTCTAATACTTTTTCAGGTGAGTGAGTACTCACTACTTCAAGAGCATCTTTTGGAAAAAAAGGATATTTCTCGGCAATTTCTTGCTGAGATAAATTATTAAGTGAGTGCTCACTCACTTTTTCTTTGTTTTGGTATAAGCTGTCATATGCAAGTTCTAAATCTGCCTTTATTTGTTGGCGAAATACTTCTGTGTTTTGCTCATTTTCAAACAGAATTATATTTCCGTTTTTCCCGAAAAGTTTTATAAATAATGTGGCTTTACTCTCAAAAACAATAGAAAAACTGCGCTCATATAGCTGCGTAGTTATTTCCTTAACTCTTTGTGATGAAAGGCTTTTAAACTGTTGTAGCTTATGCTTTGGCGAGTGGAATTCTGTGGGAAAGGATAGTACCGTGTCTTTTTGTATGAAGTTAAATTTGAAAGGAAAATAGTCCCCTGTTCTCAACTTAAAAATTAGCCACAACTCTTGTTTTGAAGTGCTGTACCCTTCAACAAATAAAGCATTTTGCAACAATGCATTTAACTGCTCGGTAAGTTGTTTAAGGAAGTAATAGTTGTTGTGGTTCACAGTGAAGCAAAGTTAAGCTACAGCACTTAACTTGCTACTTGCCAGTTTGCCATTGCCTCATCATAAGTTTGGCAAATGCCTGCGGCAACCAATTCGTCATCTGCATCAGTAAGGGCAACAGGTTTACCGTTTGTTACCAATATGGTATGTTCAAACTGGGCACTTAGTTTACCGTCAATGGTTCTGGCAGTCCAACCGTCTCTACGGTCAACTTTAGAGCGCGCTTTACCTGCGTTTATCATAGGCTCAATGGTAAATACCATACCTGCCTTTAGTTTAGGGCCGCTATTTTTATCGGCAATATGGGCTACTTCAGGGTCTTCGTGAAACTTTAGTCCAACGCCGTGCCCACAAAACTCATAAACCACACTGTAATTATTGGCTAAAGCATGTTTATTAATGGTATAGCCAATATTACCCAAATAGTTACCGTGTGTGCTTTGCTCAATGCCTAAAAACAAACATTCTTTAGTGGTTTTTACCAGACGTTTAGCATAGTCTGTAACTTCACCAACCTCATACATTTTGCAGGTATCGCCAAAGTAACCGTTTAAAATGGCAGTAACATCAATATTCACAATATCACCGTCGCGTAACTCATATTTGCCGGGCACGCCGTGGCAAATAACATCGTTTGGACTGATGCAAGTAGAATGTTTATAACCTTTATAGCCTTTAGTTGCGGCTACTGAGTTGTGGTCTCTTAAAAACTCTTCTGCTTTTTTATCAATATAGTCCGTTGTAGTACCCGGTGTGGTAAACTGTTCTAAATACTTTAGGGTTTTAGCCGCTAATAAACTGCTTTGGCGTATGCCTTCAATCTGCTCAGGTGTCTTTAATACTATTGCCATTATTCACTGCAAAGATACCACAATACATTTTTAATTGTTTGATTGAAAAACTTTTTAAAAAAGCTTTAGTACAAGAGAAATAAGTTGTTCTTTTGATAAAATCTTTTGCACGAAAGTAGGGGGAACCTGAAAACCCTATGTAAAAAAGAGTAGGGGTAATTATCAATTTATATCAATATGAAAATTTTATTTGTGAAAGGCAGAATTCTATTAATTGCTTTATCATTCCTAATGTTAAATTCTTGCACTAAAGAAACAGAAAACTCTAGCAGTACTACTTTAAAAAACAAAGAAACAGCTGAAAAGGAAGGTTTTGTGAGAAAGACCATTGAGCGACGACGCATTAAAGTGGCTTTACGCCGTCATGGTATGAATGACCCTGATAATCCTAATTGTGATTGCGCCCCGAATTGTGTATTGCCTATGTGTCCGTGTAAATTAGGTTTATGTATTGCCAGAGGATTTATTTTAGACTCAGAAACATTTTCTGATGAAACAGCTTTGGTAAACGCAGGGGCACTGGGCTATGCAACAATTGAGGTTAATAACTTAGGAAAGCTTCAGTTTGAGTTTGAGCAGGAAACTTGTTATTTGGATGAAGACATTCACTCTACTGATAAACTGGTTGAAATTCCTGTAAATTATACGCTTCCTTCAAATATCAGTTCAGAACTGGGGTATACTTCCATTGAAATATTGGCAGGTGCTTATTACGGTGATTTTTCTACAAATGCCAATGGTATAATTGAGTGTGATATTGTAACCGTTCCATAATTATTCTTTTAATCCAAGGTAAGGTTCAATATCTGCCTTGGATTAAATTCTTTTGAAAATTTTCGAGCTTGTTTGAGTTAGTTAGAGGTAATATCAAAAGCAACGGTTTTCACACGTTTTGTATTTACCTTATCAACCTTTTCCTCTAAAATCATTTTTTGGGCTTTTGGATTCTGGAATACTTGTTCCATATTCATTACAGCTCCTGCAGGTGCTTTAGCTTGATGCAGTTGAGTAAGTAATTCATCACTCTTAAACTTGCCCGATAAGGCATTTAGTTCTTTTACCAGTATTTCTCTATTGGCAACTCTTTCCGCATTAGTATCAAAACGGCTATCTTTAGCTAATAGGCTATTTCCTAAAATATCACACAAGACACTAAACTGGTGTTCTGTGCCAATGGCTAATACTATTTGTTTCCCGTCAGCACAGTTCAAAATATCACCATAGGGGCAAATATTAGGGTGTGCGCTCCCAATGGGCTGGGGAATATGGTTTGCCATAAGCCAATTGGTAGCCTGGTTGCTAAGCGTTGCTATACCTGCATCAAAAAGGTTAGTACTCACATGGCTTCCTTTTCCTGTTTTCTCCCGTTCCCAAAGGGTCAGTAGAATGCCTTGTTTCAGTTGGTGTGCAGCCAATAAGTCCATTAGCGCAACAGGCATTTTTAGTGGAGCGCATTCAGGCGTACCATTCATATACATATAACCTGTTTCAGCTTGTACTACAACATCAAATGCCGCTCTGTGGTCATCGTTTCCGTAGCCTGTTAGTTCAGCATATATTAGTTGCGTATTAATAGCTTTTAAGGTTTCATAATCCATCCCCAGTTTTTTAGCATCACCCGGTTTGTAGTTAGCCACTACAATATCTGCTTCCTTGCAAAGTGCATATACTTGTTCTTTCCCTTCTTGTGTTTTTAAGTCTATAAATAAATGCTTTTTACCCCAGTTTACAGCGCAGAAATAAGCAGATATTTCACTGTTTGGGTCTTCATTGGGCAGTTTCCAGTTTCGGGTAGTGTCACCACCCGTTTTAGGGTTTTCAATTTTCGTTACATCAGCACCCAGTTCTGCCAAAAACATTCCCACAGCAGGTCCTGCCAATACACTGGCTAGTTCAACTACTTTTAAACCTTGTAGTGGTTTATCCATTAGCTTGGGAGCAAATAAAAGGTGTAGGCTTTGTAAAGATAGAGTATTACAAAAATCATATTTACTATAAGTATGCCTACTACTTTAGAGCGGGTGTATTTTATTTCTTTACTAAACTCTTGTTTGGTAGGAAACATTAAAACTACAAAACCCAATAACGAACCTGCCATTACTGCTGCCCAAAAAGGAAAGGTTATATAACCTATTTTATAGTACACATTATGCTCAGGATTGGGTACATAGGTAGATGCAGCAACAAACATGTTAAAGGCAAAGAAGGCTAAAGAAATGTAGATATACTTTTTAGGGATACCGAAATTCATAGTAGTAGTTTTGGGCTGCAAAAGTAGGGATTTTTTACCCGCTTACTATGCCCTTACGCGTAAACGGGTATCTGAAAATTTTCAAGCAACTTGGTAAAGTATGCCGGGCTTTGTGCCAACCTGCTGCCATACCAACTAAACATCTCACCATCTACCAGCAAAACTTCAGCGTTGGGTAAAACCTCTTTTATTTCTCTTATGTGTTTTTCTTTAAAAGGAAAGGGTTCCGATGAAAGTAAAACTACTTCAGGGGCTAACTCTTTTAGCTCATCTAAAGTAAACATGGGGTATCGTAAACTTTCGTAGTCAGCATTTTTAGGAGTAAAATCTTCTAACACATTTACCATTCCGCATTGCTTCATCATTTCATCTATAAAAGTATTGCTACTTGCACCCATGTATGGATTACGCCAAATTATATAAGCAGCACGGGTAGGGTATATGTTGTTGTTTTGCAGTTTAGAAAACTCATCAATTACATCACCACATAATTCATGGGCTTTTTCTCCCGTATTGGTTACATCTCCCAGCATCTTTATCATTAAAAGAGCATCTTCCAATGTGTTAATATCACTCATCCAAACCGGAAATTCTTTTTCCAAAGCTTCAATCTGGCTTTTTTCATTTTCTTCTTTATTACCAATAATAAGGTCGGGCTGTAAAGCTCTAATTTTATCAAAGTTTAACTTTTTTGTACCTCCTACTTTTTCAGTAGCATTGAAATGATGAGCAGGGTGAATACAAAACCAAGTTATCCCAACAATATTTTCAGAAAGACCTAAATCAAAAAGTAATTCGGTTTGGCTGGGTACTATAGAAATAATACGCTTAGGGGTGGCGGGCAATGAAATTTTCCGTCCCATCTGATCGGTAAAATCTTTGGGCATACAGGTTGTTATTAGTTTAAGCAAAGGTATTATATCCTTTAACTTAAGCTAAAATTTAAGCGTTAAATGTTTGGTTTTGAACGATGAAACGTAAAAAAAAACTACTGAACTGAAACTTAATGCAACATTTGGAACATAATCCAAATCAATTAGTAAAAGGCTCTACTAACGTTGTTAAAATAAAAAGCGTAATACTATATACAGTTTATAGGTTTTTTTATTTAAAATGCAATTAACAACAGGTAGAATTAGAGGTATGATAAAGTATAAACTGGTACCACCAAATGCAGGGAGGTTATTAATTGCCGAACCTTTTATGGCTGATGGAAATTTTACACGAAGTGTAATACTCTTAACTGCTTATGAAAAGGAGGGGGTGATTGGCTTTGTATTGAATAAACCAACAGATTTTTCTATAAACGATTTAATGCCTGATTTTGGTAATGAATATGGTTTCGACCCCAAGATTTACCAGGGAGGGCCTGTGCAAAATGATACATTACATTTTATACACCGTTTAGGCAATGAGCTTGATGGAAGTATTAAAATTGGTGATAATCTTTGGTGGGGCGGTGATGCAGCACAACTTTCACAAAAAATTAAGCTCAATACAATTAAAGAAGAACAAGTACGTTTTTTTATAGGGTACTCAGGCTGGGATATTGAGCAACTTGAAAATGAAATTGATATGAAATCATGGATTGTTGCCGATGTGGCACTCGATAGCGTGTTTGATACTGATGATGATAATGAGTTTTGGACGAAAACTATGCAAACCCTTGGCGATGACTATAAGGAAGTAGCTAACTATCCTAAAGATATACATTGGAACTAATGAAGGTTGGAAACAAGCGACTGATATTTTTTGTACTTACTTTTTTAATTGGGGAAGCATTATTGGCACAAGACATAATTTTCTTTAGAGATGGGAGTAAGGATAGTGCTAAGGTTATTGAGATTGGAAATAAATATATTAGCTACAAGAAATATAAAAGACAGGCAGGACCTATTTATAAAGTAAAAAAATCTACAGTTGTATTAATAGAGTTTGAAGATGGTGAAATAGAGGTAATAGAGTCAGAGCCTGAGAAAAAGACTTTTAAGGCTATTGACCCGATTTTGCAAAAGAGAAATATTATAACATTAAATTTATTTGGAGTTTTACTAACCAATTTTCATTTAGGGTATGAGAATATTAGTAAAGATGGACGGTTGGGAGTAAGGGCTAATTTAATTGCCAGTTTTGCACCCTATGAGTACATAGGGATGTATGCAACCGGGGTGGATTTTAATTTTTATCTCAAAGGACAAAAAAGGGTGAATTATTTTTTAGGCCCGTCAATAAGAGTAGGGGCTTTTGAAACAGATATTCCTTTTGCCTCTGTTTTGTTTAATAACGGAGTTTCATATTCAGCCAAAAGCGGTTTTTTTATGAGTACCCAAATAGGTTTGGGGCCCGCTGTTTATGCTGATGAAGGCGTACTGGTATACGGTTTTTGGATGTTTAATTTAGGGGGTAGGTTTTAATAAGAGTATTTATGAGAACAATAAAAAAAATATTGCTGCTGTTTGTTGTTGTGCTTCTAAGCTACACAGCTTATGGGCAAGACATTATGTACAAAAAAGACGGTACTAAAGATAGTGTTATAGTAAAAGAAGTTACACCTATAGAAATAGTATATAAAAGATACCGTAGACCCGAAGGACCTACATACCGTATATATAAAAGCAAAATACTTTTGATTGAATATGCTGATGGTACTGTAGAGGTATATAATAATACTCCAACAGCCACAAACGGTAATGTTAAAAATACTGTTAATAATGACACCTTTACCCATAAATTAGGAAGAAACATAATATCAATAAACTACCTGCATATACTGAATGGCAATATTCACTTAGGCTACGAAAGAATAACGAAAAATGGTATTGCAGGCCTTAAGCTGAGTGTAAACTTTAATGTAGATAATGTTGACTCTGATATTCTTACTTATCAAAGAGACTTTACCACAGGTTTAGACTTAAATTTATACCCTACAGGACAAGGCAAAATAAAATACTTTTTGGGACCGTCATTTAGGGTAGGAACTGTTAGCGAAAGGTACAACTCCAGAACCCGGGGAGATGTGATTGATTACTATAACTACTTCGGTGTGTTTTTTAATAACGGTTTCAACATACAGCCTACCCAAAATCTGTATTTAGGTTTTCAGGGAGCTTTGGGTATAGGCAGGTTTAATAGCCAACAAGGGAATATAAACCTTACTGATGTTGATGGTATTTTCGCTTTTAATATGGGCTATCGATTTTAGTATTTCAGGCTTATATTATTAGTAGAGCAGCTTTTTGTGCTTAAGTATTGTCATTTAGTAAAAATCACAACTATGACTATGAAACCAAGAAAACAAGTTTTTATGGCAATCATTTTTACTTTGATTTGTCAATCTGCTTTTTCACAGGAGAATACTTCTTCTTCACAAAAATGGGGTAGGAATATTATCTCTATAAACTACTTACACATTTTAAACGGTAATTCTCACCTCGGCTATGAAAGGCTAACAAAAAACGGTTTACTGGGGTTAAAATTCAGTGTTAACTTTAATTTAGGAGAGACAACACAATCAGGCTTATTAAAATATAAGAGAAACTTTACAACAGGTTTTGATTTAAACTTTTACCCTACAGGGCAAGGAAGAATTAAATATTTTGCAGGTCCGTCTTTTAGAGTAGGGGCAGTTTCAGGAGAAACAGTTATCTATGATGATTTTAGAAGATTTACAAGGTATGCATATAATAACAGATTAAATACTTTGGGTGTATTTTTTAATAATGGGTTTGTTATTCAAACTACTCCTAAACTTTATATGGGAGTGCAAGGTGCAATTGGAGTTAGCCTGTTTCAAAAAGGGGCTGATGCAACTTCCAGGTACAGTGAAGTTGATGGTTTCGTGGCTTTAAACATGGGGTATAGATTTTAAAGATATGAAAGCACTAAAACATTTTTTCTGCATAGCTTTTCTAATAATAACTACCTGCCAAGCATACACACAGGAATTAAGCGAAGCGAAATGGGGTAGAAATATGATATCAGTTAATATTATAGAATTACCCATTGCAAACGCAAACTTAGGGTATGAGCGGCTGATGCGTGGTGGACTGATAGGGATAAAGTTTAATATGAACTATAATTTTGATGCATCTTCTGATGCAGGCATAACAGGTTTTAAGCGTATTTTTGATGGCGGTATAGATTTAAACTTATACCCAACCGGGCAAGGAAGGATTAAGTATTTTGCAGGTCCTTCACTTAAAATGGGTAGAGTAGGCAGACGATACTACTATTCAAACGATATTAACGGGCAGCCCACGTACGATTATTCAAACCGTTCTAATTATTTAGGATTGTACTTTAATAACGGTTTCATCCTTCAACCGAATAAATGGTTATTTATGGGGGTACAAGGTATGTTAGGCGTTGGGCTATTCAAAAGCATTAACACCCGAAGCACAAACAGTTTTGCTCAAATGGATGGGGTTTTTAAACTAAATACAGGCTACAGGTTTTAACCTATAGCCTGTATAACATCGTATTTAGTTATAATATGAAGATTACCACCCCAGTCTTTCATTAAAACAGCACTGTTTTCTTTATTTATTTTCTTTGATACTTCATCAAGTCGGGCTTGCGGGTCAACAAAGGGAAATGCAGGCTGCATTATGTCTGCTATTTTACCGGTTTTTAAGTCGGGGTTAGTTACTAAACTTGCATACAAATGATTATCGTTCAGGCTTCCAACAAACTCATCTTCTTGTGTAACCGGTATCTGAGAAATATCGTATTTCTGCATTAATTCAAGAGCCTTTTCAACACTTTCATCAGCATTAATAGTTACCAGTTTCAAATCTTTATGGCTTTCAATTAAATCAATTGCTTTTGGGTTTTTCTCTTGCAAAAAGCCACGGTCTCGCATCCAGTTATCATTAAACATTTTACCCAGGTAGCGGATACCATGGTCGTGGAAAATTACCACAACAACATCATCAGGACCAAACATGTGCTTCATTTGCTCAATACCCGCCATTGCAGAGCCGGCACTATTGCCAACCAAAATACCTTCTTCTCGGGCTATTTTGCGTGTATATATAGCAGCATCTTTATCGGTAACCTGTTCAAAATGGTCAATAATATCAAAGTTTACATTGTCAGGTAAAAAATCTTCGCCAATACCTTCAGTTATATACGGGTAAATCTCATTTTTATCAAACTCGCCTGTTTTTTTATATTTAGTAAATACAGAACCATAAGTATCAATACCGAATATTTTAATATTCGGGTTTTTCTCTTTCAGGTATTTTCCTGTACCGCTTATGGTTCCACCTGTACCAACACCCACAACCAGATGCGTTATTTTTCCATCGGTTTGCTCCCATATCTCAGGGCCTGTTTGCTCGTAATGTGCAACAGCATTTGAAGGGTTGTTATACTGGTCGGGTTTCCAAGAATTGGGTACATCATTTACCAAACGGCTTGATACTGAATAATAACTACGGGCATCTTCAGGGTCTACATCAGTAGGGCAAACAATTACCTCAGCGCCTAAAGCTTTTAGCACATCTACTTTTTCTTGCGATTGTTTATCAGTAGTAGTAAAAATACATTTATACCCCTTTATTATAGCTGCTATGGCTAAACCCATACCTGTATTGCCGCTGGTACCCTCAATAATGGTTCCACCGGGTTTCAAATCACCACGTTTTTCAGCATCCTCAATCATTTTCAAAGCCATACGGTCTTTGATGCTGTTACCCGGGTTAAATGTTTCAACTTTTGCTAATACTAAAGCAGGTATATCTTTAGTTAGGTTGTTAATTTTTACTAGTGGCGTATTGCCTATGGTTTCTAAAATGGTATTGCTATAGCGCATGGCGCAAAGGTATAAGAATTTTACGGCTGAATTTTAATTGTTCGTAAACAAAAAAGCCTGCTTTTAAAGCAGGCTCAATTTTTTAAATTATTTTGTGTTGTTATTTCTTTTTAAGTATTACCGCAGCTATTATTGAAACTATTAAACCAACAGGGAAATACTCAACAAATAAACTTACTAAAAACATAACCAATGGGTTAGAATACGTCTCCATTTGGCTGTTCATTTCTGCAATTTTGGTAGCTTTTTCAGCTTGTGAAATTTCAAGCAAATTTATTTTATCTACTTGTGCAGTTTTATAAAGTTCAATAAAAGAGTTATCTATAAAATTAAAGTATATTAAAAAAGTTAATGAGTATATAGTCCCTGCGATAAGCGTTATATAAATACCGATTAAAAAAGCTTTGCCAAATTTTACTTTACCTTCATTAAATTTATCCCTAAAGGTTTTAATAGCAACGAAAACCGTTGAAAGAGAAAGTAGCATAGAAACATAGCCTAAAACTTGAGCTAAATCATAATTGTCTGATGTTACATCAGTCATTAAAGGAGTAGAAAGTAACATGAAAACGGCAACTATAACACCTGCAATAATTCCGTAACGTAAAACTAAATTTTTCATAATAAGTGTATTTTTTTTGATGGCAAAACAATCGCTTATGTGCTCATAATGCATCACCCGTACGGGTGATTTTGAGTGTTTATAGGTGTTTTAGCCAGTTTGGGTGAGTAGGTTAGGGGATTAAATTTAACTCTTTGGCTCGTTGTATAGCTTGGGTTCTTCGGTTCACATCAAGCTTCGCAAATAAATTAGCAAGGTGTGTTTTAACGGTATTGGGAGAAACAAAAAGTTTATCGGCTACTTCTTGGTTGGTATGCCCTTTAGCTATTAGTTCTAAAACATCATATTCGCGTTTGCTAATGCCTAGCTCCTGCAAAATACTTTCGTCCATTTTCCAATCCTCACCCCCTTGTACTTCTACAACCAGCTTTTTGCTTTTATTGGTAAGCTTTAGCCCCACCCAAATACCTACAACACAAAAAAGCACGGCAACAATGCCAGCATAAACTTCAAACACATTGTTTTTTATAACTAAATTAAACTCAAGCAGTTTAAGGGCAATTAATAAACCACCCAGTATTAGCCCGTACAATAGCATAGACTTTAAAAAAGAGGAGGTGTTTTTGGTAGCTGCCATAAATAAATCTGCTACAAATTAAAGCATTTGAGGTTTTTTTGAGGCTAATTTATAAATAGTTTTGTGTTATGGCTTTGAAAAAGACTCTTCTATACACGTTTACCTTTATTTGGCTTTTACTTTCGGCTTCAATAATATTTGCTCAAACAAAGGGAGATAAAAGTGATACACCCGGTTATAAAGGGTGGGTAAACGATTTTGAAGATATTTTTACTGAAAAAGAAGAAAAGAAGCTTACCCAATTACTTGATTCATTTGAAAAAGAGACTTCTTATGAGGTGGTTATTGTAACACTTGGTATGTCTATGGTAGGGGAGCATGATAGCGATATGTTTAATGTTACTTACAAAATTGCGAATGCTTGGGGTGTAGGAAAAAAAGATTTAAATAATGGAGTGTTGATAGGTATTAGCAGGGGTAGAAAAAAAATACGGATACAAAACGGCTTGGGTACAGAGAAAGTATTTAGTGATGAAAAAACTAAAGAAATAATTGACACTAAATTTATTCCAGGTTTCAGAAACGGAAAATTCTTTGAAGGCACTTATGAGGGTACAAAAGCTATAATTGACTTTTTACACGACAAGCAAATACCAAGCAAATAACCTATATAGTTGTTTAATAGTAACAATGAAAATTTATACGAAAACAGGAGATAAAGGCGAAACCAGTTTATTGGGAGGTACACGCGTACCTAAACACCATTTGAGAATAGAATGTTATGGTACAGTGGATGAGTTAAATTCTTGGATAGGCTTAGTAAGAGCAGGTTTTACCCTGCCAAATGCTCAGGAAACATTAAATGAAATTCAAAACAATTTATTTGTTTTAGGCTCTCATTTGGCTACCGACCCTGCCAAAACCAATGTTAAAATTCCTGAGTTGGAAGAACAGGACATTACTAACCTTGAAAGAACCATTGACGAGATGGATAAGCAGTTAGAGCCTTTGAAAAACTTTGTTTTACCGGGTGGTTCTGTTGAAGTAGCACACAGCCATTTGGCACGATGTGTATGCCGTAGGGCAGAGCGTTTAGTTACACAGCTATCTTATAACGAAGCTGTTAATCCTGTTGTGTTGCGATACCTAAACCGCTTAAGTGATTATCTTTTCACTCTGGGCAGGTTTATAGCACATACCAATAGTGTTACAGAAATTTCCTGGGTTCCCAGGGGCTAAGAACTTATCTGCTACTTTTTAGTGCTAAAATAGCTTGTGCAGCAGGTCTGAAACTTCCGTCAACAGCCAATGCTTTTCTATAGTAGCCTATAGCTTTTTGGTTGTCTTTTAGTATTTCATACAACTGACCAAGCTTCATATATGCCCCAACTTTTGCGTTAACAGCGTTTTGGCGGGGTTGCCCATTAGCATCATAAGCAGTAAAAGGTACCTGCTGGTCTGCAGATTTCGGATTGTTAGCAATATCAATCAATACTTTTTCACCTTCTTCTATTTTTCTGTTTTCAATCAGGCTGGCAGCATAGTTAAACTTATATCCGGGTTCATCAGGAAACATATTTACAAGTCGTAAACATCTGTCAGTAACCTGTCCAAGTCCACCCAATACCTGTGCAACACCCACATTAAGTACTAACATATTGGTATCATTAGGGTTTTGGCCCAAACGTTCATCAGTAAGCTTGTATACAGGGGCAAATTGCCTTACTTCCTGATACAATAAGATAAGGGTATCCAAATAGGGTGAAGAATCTCTAACACTATCACCAACAATTTCAAAATAACCGTTTAATGAATATATAGCCGACGATAAATCAGTCAACTCCATAGACCTGTCGTATACAGCCAAGTAGTGGTCTGCTCTTATTTCCTCACTGGTCTTTTCTTTTGCGTCCTTGTTTTTGTTATCACCTTCTTTGCAAGCGCCCGCTAGCAATAAGGCAGATAGTATCAATACTGATATTTTTTTCATGGTGTGCAAAGGTATTTTATTTTTATAATTTAAAGCAAAGAGCTTTCATCGTTGTTTTGTAAACTTTTCAAATAGCCAATATCATCTCTTGTAGCATCGTTATCGGCTGCACGTGTTGCCAATTGGTCACACCTTTCATTTTCAGGGTGCCCCGCGTGCCCTTTTACCCAATGAAACTTTATGGTATGTTTTTTATAAAGTTCAGCAAACCGAAGCCATAAATCAGGGTTTTTTTTGCCTTTAAACCCCTTCTTCATCCAGCCCCAAAGCCAACCCTTTTCAATAGCCTCGCAAACATATTTACTATCAGTATAAACATCTATTTCCAAACCATCTCTGGTAAGTGCTTCCAAAGCCACTATAACAGCCAATAACTCCATGCGGTTATTGGTAGTATGCTTAAATCCTGCTGAAAACTCTTTTCTGTGATTTCCCCACACTAAAATGGCTCCGTAACCTCCTTTACCGGGGTTACCTCTGGCAGCTCCATCGGTAAAAATTTGTAATTTCAAGTATTTACTGCTTAGCGAATTATTTTTTGGTAATAGCCTGTATATAAATCGTCATTATTACCATCATCATCAAAATCGGTTTTTAAACTCATTTCCATTGTGCTATCTGTAATTTCTTTCACAATATAGCGGTCGGTAATATTTTCCGTATTCAAATCAATATATAAAAGAGTATCGTAGCTAAAATTCCATCTGCCTGGTCGGCGTAGTTTAATATCATCGTTCAAATCTTTAATCAAAAGCAGGTAAGTTCCTTCGCTGCCATATTCAATCTCAGCAGGTTTATAAGTAGCCTCTTGCCCTATGGTAGTATCGTTTTTTTGGTTTTCATCAAAAGCATTCAATACCAACATTTGCTTGTTTTGCATCCACCTGCCCACAATTTTTTTAGGAAACTCCTTTACCTCCTTGTCTCTGCTATTGCAGGCAATAACACTACAGGAAACAAAAAAAATACAAATAAGATTAGTTTTTACCCTCATATCTTAGTGCTTTACCGGCAGCAAAAGTGCTTATTTTATCCTAATTTTGCGAACTTTTGAAAAACACCCTTTAACCTGCATGAATATACGCAATATTGCAATAATTGCCCATGTTGACCATGGCAAAACAACTTTGGTAGATAAAATTCTTTACCAAGCTAACCTTTTTAGAGAAAATCAGGAAAAAGGGGAATTAATACTGGATAGTAATGATTTGGAACGGGAGAGGGGTATTACCATCTTCTCAAAAAACGTTTCTGTTCGCTATAAAGATGTTAAAATAAACATTATTGATACTCCCGGGCACTCCGATTTTGGTGGAGAGGTAGAGCGTGTCTTGAAAATGGCCGACGGGGTATTGCTGTTGGTTGATGCTTTTGAGGGACCTATGCCGCAAACCCGTTTTGTACTTCAAAAAGCTTTAGAACTGGGGCTGCACCCTATGGTGGTAATAAACAAGGTAGACAAACCAAATTGTCGACCTGATGAGGTGCACGATGCCGTTTTTGATTTGTTTTACCAACTTGATGCCAGCGAAGAGCAGCTAGACTTTCCAACTATGTATGGAAGCTCAAAACAAGGTTGGTTTGGCGAAAACTGGAAAAACCCTACTGAAAATATTTCACCATTACTAGATGCTATATTAAAGCATGTGCCTGAACCTGAAATTCCCGAGGGCAATTTGCAAATGCAAATTACATCATTAGATTTTTCAAGCTTTTTGGGCAGAATAGCTATAGGTAAAGTTACCCGAGGTGCCATAAAAGAAGGTGAGCCTGTGAAACTGATGAAGTCTGACGGTAAAGAGTCTCAAGCTCGTATAAAAGAACTGCAAACTTTTGAAGGTTTGGGAAGAAAGAAAACGGATATTGTACATGCAGGGGATATATGTGCCGTAGTGGGTTTGGAAGACTTTGGTATTGGTGATACTATAGCTGATTTTGAAAATCCCGAAGCATTACAGCCTATAAAAGTAGACGAGCCTACCATGAGTATGATGTTTATGATAAATAACTCTCCGTTTTTTGGACAAGACGGCAAGTTTGTAACATCACGCCATTTAAGAGACCGTTTGTTGAAAGAAACGGAAAAGAACCTTGCCATGAAGATTGAGGAGACGGATAGTAGCGATAAGTTTTTGGTTTACGGTAGGGGCATATTGCATTTATCCATACTTATAGAAACTATGCGCCGTGAGGGGTATGAGTTTATGGTGGGGCAACCGCAAGTATTGATTAAAGAAATAGACGGACAAAAGCATGAACCGTATGAAACTTTGGTAGTAGATGTTCCACAAGAATCGGCAGGGAAAGTAATAGATATGGTTACCATGAAAAAAGGCGAAATGCTGGTAATGGAAACCAAAGGAGAACAACAACATTTAGAATTTAAAATACCCTCAAGAGGATTAATTGGTTTACGAAGCCAAATGCTTACTGCTACAGCAGGTGAAGCTATTATGGCACACCGTTTTAGTGAGTATTTGCCTTTTAAAGGGCAGGTGCCGGGTAGAGTAAACGGTGTATTAGTATCTATTGACAAAGGTATGGCAACGGCTTATTCTATAGATAAGCTACAAGACAGAGGCTTCTTTTTCATAGACCCGGGAGAAATTATTTATAACGGGCAAATAGTAGGGGAACATAACCGCCCTGTAGATTTGGGAGTAAATTTGGTAAAAGCAAAACAACTTACCAATATGCGTGCTGCCGGAAGGGATGATAATAGTAAAATTGCTCCAAAAACAGAGTTTTCACTTGAAGAAGCTATGGAGTATATCCAAGCCGATGAGTGTGTTGAAATAACACCCAAAATTATCCGTTTACGTAAACTTATATTAGATGAAAACGAGCGTAAACGCCAAGAAAAAGCTGTAGCATCAGCATAGTTGTTGGTTATTTGTTATTAAGTTATTAAGCACCTGATACAGGGAAAATCAATAACCTAATAACTTAGTAGCCTTATAACAAGTAACCATTATGGAACTTTTAGACGGAAAAAAAGTAGCTGCCAAAATAAAAGAAGATTTAAAAAAAGAAGTTGATGCTATTTTGGCTAAAGGCAAACGCGCTCCGCATTTAGTAGCTATTTTGGTAGGTAATGATGGTGCCAGTGAAACCTATGTGGCAAGCAAGGCAAAAGACTGTAGCCAACTAGGCATGGATTCAACCATTATACGTCTTGATGCTGATATAACTGAAGAAGATTTATTAAAAGAGGTTGAAAAAATAAACCAAAACAATAACTACGACGGGTTAATTGTGCAAATGCCATTGCCCAAACATATGAACCCGCTGAAAGTAACAGAAACTATAAGCCATCAGAAAGATGTAGATGGTTTTCATCCTTACAACGTAGGGCTAATGTTTAAAGGACTACCCTCATTTTATCCTGCAACTCCTTATGGCATTTTATTAATGCTTGAAGAGTATAATATAGCTACAGAAGGTAAACATTGTGTAGTAATAGGGCGAAGTGATATTGTTGGAAAACCTATGAGTGCACTTATGGCACGCTCAGCCTATCCGGGCAATTGTACGGTAACCATTTGCCATAGCCGCACACAAAATATTGAAGAGCACACCCAAAGGGCAGATATACTTATCGTAGCACTGGGAAAGCCTGAGTTTGTAAAAGCAAATATGGTAAAACAAGGAGCCGTGGTTGTAGATGTAGGTATTACGCGTGTAGATGCACCTGAAACTAAAAGAGGCTATAAACTGAAAGGCGATGTAGCGTTTGATGAAGTGGCAGAGAAAGCTTCATATATAACACCGGTGCCGGGTGGCGTTGGTTTAATGACAAGAATAGGCCTGCTAAAAAATACCCTACAAGCCTATAAAAACCTGAATACATAATGACTGTTTCAACCGCTATAGCACAAACTTTACCTGTTATGGAACATTTTTATACCATACAGGGTGAAGGGGCATATAGCGGGGTCCCTGCATACTTCATACGCTTAGGAGGTTGTGATGTAGGCTGTGTTTGGTGCGATGTAAAAGATAGTTGGGATGCTGATAAACACCCAAAATTTAGTATTGAAGAAATTACGGGCTGGGTAGCAAAATCTAAAGCAAAGGTTGTAGTTGTAACCGGGGGAGAACCACTAATGTATAACCTTGATGCTTTAACAGAAAGTTTGCATGAGTTAGGAGTACGAACACATATTGAAACATCAGGTGCTCATCCTTTTACGGGTAAATGGGATTGGGTTACATTTTCACCCAAAAAATTTAAAGCCCCTTTGCCTGAAATATATTCTAAAGCCAATGAGCTTAAAATTATAATATTTAATAAGCACGATTTTAAATGGGCCGAGGAGTTTGAAAAGCTTGTAAACCCCTCGTGTAGTTTATATCTCCAGACAGAATGGGATAAAAGTGAACAAATGATGCCACAAATTATTGGTTATGTAAAAACAAACCCTCATTGGCGCATTTCTTTGCAAACCCATAAATATATGTCTATCCCTTAAGCTATTTTTTTATATAATCAATATTTTTTTTTCAAAAAATAGCAAAATTTATAGATTTTAAATCTGTAAATTGTGCTCGAAAATCTCATCAAATTTTTGAGCTAAATCACTAAAGCTCAATTGTTTTGAAATTTTGATTTTTTATGGTATTGTAGTTATTTAGTTAGCTTAATAATTAAATGTTAGTAGTTAAGCTTTTAAGGCAGAGATGCTGTTAAAAAATGGGAATAGTGGATAAAACTAAATATGAGGGGACTAATTAAACGTAATATTTTAGACTTAAGTGAGCACGAAAAATTAAGGGCAATTTTCGACAGTTCACCTGATATTTGTTTATTAATTGATAAAAGGCATAGAATAATTGCCTATAACAGAAAAGCTGCCTACGGGGCAAAAATTGTATTTTCAAAACAACTTAGAGAGGAAGCTAATATAAAAGAGTTCTATTTAGAGAATTCTTACGAGCGCTTTGAAGCCGATTTAAATAAAGTTTTTCAGGGTGAAGCTGTTATACGAGATGAAAGGCTTGTTTTTCCCAATGAAGTTATCTGGTTCGAGTTTCGGTTTTTTCCTGTTTTTGATACTACTAATAATGTGGTAGCAGTAACCTTCCATGCTATTGATATTAGTGAGTTTAAGAAAGAAAAAAAATATTTACACAATGAAAGGAGACTTTTTGAGCAAGGACCCGCAGTTGCTTTTAAGTGGACTCTCTTCAAGGAGAATTCTGTAACAAAGTTTGTTTCACCCAACGTTAAAAGTATTTTTGGGTATACACCCGAAGAGCTTATGGATAAATCCTTTCTTGATTTCATTCATGAGGAAGACATAAAACAAATACAGGAACATATTGATACTAAAGTTGCTCAAGAGTTTAGGGTAGGTAATGATTATACTGATTCTTCCTATAGGGTTAGGTGTGCTAATGGGGAGTATAAATGGGTATATGACTACTCTTTTTTAGCAAAAGAAAGCGATGGTGAAAAACGTGTATATGGTTATTTAATTGATATTTCAGAACAGAAAAAAATCACTCTTGAGCTTGAAGAAAAAAATAACCAATTAAAAGAGGCTCTGGATTTAGCCAATACACAAGCAAAAATATTAGAGGTAACCACCAACATGATAATGTTTACTGATATTGACGGTAACATTACTTGGATAAATAAATCGTTTGAAGTATGTACAGGATATACATTGGCAGAAGTTTACGGGAAAAAGCCCAGCCAATTATTTGCAGGGGAAGAAACGGATGAAGAAACAATTGAAAAGGTTAGAAAAGCAGTAAAAGAAAGAAAAAAAATAAATGTAGAGTTTCTTAATTATAAGAAAAACGGTGAAAAATTTTGGGTAGAGCTTAAAACAGAGCCTATTTATGATGAAGTGGGTAATCTATCAGCGTTCTTATCTATACAAAACGATATAACCGAGAGAAAAACTATTGAAGAAAAATTACAGCAGCGAAATGAGCAGCTAAAAAAATTCTCATTTACTACATCGCATGAGTTACGGCACGAGTTTGCAAAAATACTGTCGTTACTTGAAAATAAAGACATTCTGATAGAACATGATAGCCAGTTGGATATTTTGGGTGAAATAAATACGGCTACAAAAACAATGAATACTATCATATCTAAAATGAATGAACAATTGTACATAAGCGATACCCAAGAAGTTGAGAAGATTGAAGAATTGACCTTAAGTGAGGTTGATGAGATATGTTTGATTGATGATGATGATATAGTATGCTTTATTAATAAAAAGATAATCAGCTCAACACTTCCTAATAAAAAAATAGAAATTTTTAACTCTGCTGATGAGGCAATTACATATTTTAAATCCACACCGACAAGCTATAAGAGGTATATATTTTTAGACTTAAATATGCCTATAAAAACAGGGTGGAATTTTTTACAAGAGTATAAAGCTTTACAAAACTCCTCACCGGTAATAATTTTAACATCATCAATTGATGCAGCCGACAGAGAAAGAGCAAGAAGATACCCTGAAGTGGTTTCATTTTTCAGCAAACCCCTTACCAACGAAAAACTAAAAGGCCTATTATAACCCAATTAGCTTTGGTTAATTATGGGGCTTACATTATTTTGGCATCTTATTCGTTTTATAAGATACAAACCCCATATAAATGAATCTTGCCATAGTTAGAACGTTTTTATTTTTTGCTGCTTTAGTTACATTTTCTTGTGCAAGCTCACAGCCACTGCCCAAGTCTGGAACCAATAATAAAAAAGCACGCCAGTTTTTACAAAAATCTTATCTGCAAATGAAGGCTGGGCAATACGTTATGGCACTGGGTACTATTGAAAAAGCACTGAAAAAAGACGAAAAATATATTGATGCACTTATGCTAAAAGGCGATTTGCATACACTATTAAAAGAATTTGATGATGCAGTTGAAACTTATGATAATATACTTACCATTGAACCAGGATATATTAAAGCATACTACAATAAAGGAAATGCACAACTTCAAGCCCAAGATTATAAGGCAGCAAGAGCAACCCTAGAAAAGTTTAAAACATACCCATATTCAAAAAAATTGCAAAAACAGGTAGATGGGTTACTGGCAATTTGCGATTTTGCGGAAAACAGCATTGCAAATCCGGTTCCGTTTAGTCCCAAAAATTTAGGACCGACCATCAATACTAAAGATAATGAATATTTTCCGGGGTTAACAGCAGATGAGCAAAAGCTATACTTTACTCGCTTGCTAAATGGCTTTAACGAAGACTTTTATGTATCGTATAAAGTAGATTCAACCTGGCAAAATGCACGTAATTTGGGCAGACCCGTTAATACACCTGATAACGAAGGTTTTGTGTCTATCTCAACAGACGGACAATACATTTTTTTTACAGCCTGTAACAGACCTGATAGTAAAGGGAGTTGCGATTTATATTTTTCAAAACTAGAGGGAGATATATGGCGAAACCCGATAAATATGCAAGCACCTGTAAATACTGTAGCGTGGGAATCGCAGCCTTCACTTTCATTTGATGGAAAAAATATTTATTTCTCAAGCCATCGCCCCGGCGGTTATGGTGGTAGTGATATTTGGATGACCACCTTTGAAAACAATCGATTTACTGAGCCTGTGAACTTAGGACCTGATATTAATACGGAATACGACGAGAATACCCCTTTTATTCATCCTGATAACAGAACGCTGTACTTCTCATCATCAGGCTGGCCGGGCATGGGTATGGCTGATATTTTTTACTCTAAAAAAGATGAAAAAGGCAACTGGAAGAAGCCGGTAAACTTAGGCTACCCTATAAATACACCTGCCAGTGAAATAGGGTTTATAGTAAACAGAAAAGGAGATTGGGCATACTTTGCCAGTGATATGCCGGGTGGCTACGGCGGGTTGGATATATACGGTTTTGAGCTGTATGAAGAAGCTCGCCCCGAACTTTCAAGCTATGCAAAAGGAGAAGTATATGATGCTGAAACCAAGCAAAAACTGGAAGCCAATATTGAGTTGGTTGATTTAGCAACAGGTGAAGTATTAATGACCTCTCGTACTAATAAAAAAACGGGTGAGTTTTTAATGGTATTGCAGCCCAATAGTAACTACATGCTAAATGTGAACAAAGAAGGGTACTTGTTCCATTCTGAAAATTTTGCTATGGAGGAGTATTCAGCCGATAAACCTTTTCTTATTTCAGTACCCTTAAGCAAGTTTAAAGTAGGGGAGAAGGTGATATTAAAGAATGTATTTTTTGATACAGATAAATTTAACCTCAAAAGCGAATCGAAAGCTGAGTTAAATAAGCTTATAGCCTTACTAAAAAAGCAAGCAGGCTTGAAAATTGAAATCGGCGGACATACGGATAACACAGGCAACAAGAAAGCCAATCAAATATTATCTCAAAACCGTGCTAAAGCAGTATACCAATACCTTATTGATAACGGTATTGATGCCGGTAGATTAAGCTATAAAGGCTACGGAGATAGCAAGCCTATTGCAGATAATGCCACCGAAGAAGGCAGAAGCCAAAACCGCCGCACCGAGTTTACTATTGTAGGAAACTAATAATAGTAAAAAGAGTAAAACCCTTTTGTACCGTTGGGGTGTATACCCTCAATACGTACTTGCCCTTTTATACGCTCAAAATCTTTAATAAAGGCTTTCACGTCTTTATACTTCACTTTGTTTAGAGTAACAAAAATAAACCCTTCGGGTATACCCATTTTGCGAATTCTACCACTCTTAATGTTAGAAACCTTAAAGCCGTTATCAACTTTGTAGCGGTCTTTCTCTATTTTAGAAATAGGCTCAAAATCTGCCCCTAGAGCAGGAGAAGTAACACTTTGTTTCTTAATTATATCTGTAGTTCCGTTTCTGTTGGTAAGGGTTAAAGTAAAGTTCTTTTCACTCCCTTTTCTCAAAACGGTAACCTGTACTTTATCACCCGGGCGGCGGTAAGCAATTTGCTCATCAAATTCAGCTTTACTGGCAACTTTTTTGCCTTTCACCTTTATTATCACATCGCTTTCTTTTATACCTGCTTTTTCGGCAGGGCTGTTTTCTTGCAATACATTTACATACACCCCGTCATTCAACTTCAGTTTTTCTGATAAGTTACCGTCAATATCGCGTACTTGCATGCCTGTAAAAGCCCGCTGTACCTCATTAAACTCAATAAGGTCTTTAACAATTTTAGCAACAATGTTAGAGGGTATGGCAAACCCATAACCGTTATACGAACCTGTTTTACTTACAATGGCCGTATTAATCCCAACAAGTTCGCCCGAAGCATTTACTAGTGCACCACCACTATTACCTGGGTTAATTGCCGCATCGGTTTGGATGAATGATTCTATGGGGAATTGATTGTTTACAATATTTATATTTCTTCCCTTGGCACTCACAATACCTGCAGTAACTGTACTGGTTAGGTTAAAAGGATTTCCTACAGCAACAACCCACTCACCAATTCTTAAATCTTCAGAATTACCCACTTTTATATTGGGTAGCTTTTTAGCTTCAATTTTCAATACAGCTAAATCGGTACTTGGGTCAGTGCCTATCACTTTTGCACTAAAGCTTTTTTTGTTGTTATTCAAAACAACTTCAATATTATCCGCACCATCAATAACATGGTTATTGGTAACAATATAACCGTCTTCACTAATAATAACCCCTGAACCTGAGCTTGATACAGGTCCCATACTACCGAAAGGGTCCCAACCAAACCAATCGTCCCACGCGCTTCTGCGTTGGTTTATATTTGAAATGGTTTTTATAAATACTACCGAGGGGGTAGCCTTTTCACTGGCTTTAACAAAATCGGGTTGGTTTAGTATTGCGCCATAGCCTACATTTTCAATATTGCTGTAGTTATTATCATTTGTATTAGAGAAACTTGTTTGCGGTGTCTGGTTCTGAGTTAAAGAAAATAGCCAAGCTCCACCGAAACCACTTATCAAACCTGCAACAGTAAAAATTAAAACCTTCTTCATCATGTATTTATCTTTAAAACTAATACGAACAAATTTACCATTCATTTTTCAAGCAAAATACAGACCAAATAAATGATAAACGACAAAAAAATAGCCTGTAATATAATTACAGGCTATTTTATAAAATATGTTACGAAACTAATATTTTAATGCGTTAGGGTTGGTAACAACCTCTGCGTTAAAACGCAAGCGTAATTCAGGGGTAACAGGGTCATTACTTATAATAATAATGCTCTTATCTTGTATACCATCTCTTCCCGCTGAGTAGAAAGTACCTCTTACTACAGTACTTTCACCACGTTTTAAATTATCCTTATCAATTACCGAAGCGGTACATCCGCAAGTAGTATTTACACTACGTATTTGCAATTTTTTTCTGCCCATATTGGTTATGGTGTATTGAAAATTGATAGAATCTCCTTTTAAAATTTTTCCTAAATATAAATTTTGGGCATCTACCTGAATTTTAGGAGCTTTTTTAAGTTGTTTTTTGCTGTACTTAGGAAATTTTTCGCGAATGTGTATTTGTGCGTAAATCGGAATATCGCTGCTATATAAAGAATCATTAGTGTTTAAATAGAATACATAGTTCTGCTCGCCCCACTTATCGGCAAGTTTTGTGTTGAATAACCCTTTAATGGTTACCTCTTTTTTAGCAGGAATTCTTTGGAACTCATTATCCATTTGAAATGCTATGTATGAGGGAACATTTAGCATGTTTTTAACGTATAAATCTTTTTTACTTTGGTTATATATTTTGAGTGTAACAGAATCAACTTCGCCTTTGTAGCTTTCACCAAACATTAAAAAGTTATTCTCAAGTCTCAGCTTACCAAAAACCAATGGGTATTTTTCTTCAACATCAAACGGACGGGGTTTAACGGTTCCCCTAAACAACAAAGTCGTAGATGCAGGAATACCATTGGTTCTAACATATACTACTTTTTCAAACGGACCGGGAAGATTAGTCGGGTCGAAAATAGCACGTACAAAGCCTTCTCCACCAGGAGGAATAGTGTCTTTAGTCCATTCGGGCTGTGTACAACCGCATGAGGGTTTTACCTCAAGCAATACCAAAGGTGCATCGCCAATATTTCTAATTATATAATCAGTAGTTACCGCCCCGTCAATTTCATTTATCTCTCCAAAATCATGGTCATATTTTAAAAATATTGGTTTAGCTTGTGAAAGTGCGGGTAGTGAAAGTACTGCTATAAGTGCAGTGAAAAAAATCTTCTTCATCATAATCGTTTAAATCTCTCTACAAATATTATTCCCTATTCTAACACTAAAGAGATGTTTTTTGCTCAAATACCGTTGCTTTGCTAAATTTGAAAAGTGCGAAACGATTACCTGAACCCCGATGATGAGAATTTTTCTTCTACTGAGAAGGAAATTGAGAAAGTATTACGACCTAAAAACTTTGAAGATTTTACGGGGCAGGAGAAAATTTTAGAAAATCTTAAAATTTTTGTTGAAGCGGCAAAACTTCGAGGTGAGGCATTAGACCATGTATTACTGCATGGTCCTCCGGGTTTAGGAAAAACTACATTATCATATATAATAGCTAATGAATTAGAGGCAGGTATAAAAGTAACTTCGGGACCTGTGTTGGAAAAACCGGGCGATTTGGCAGGGCTGCTAACCAACCTTGAAGACGGGGATGTATTATTTATTGATGAGATACATCGCCTTAGCCCTGTGGTTGAAGAGTATTTATACTCTGCTATGGAAGATTATAAAATTGATATAATGTTGGAGAGTGGCCCCAATGCCCGCACGGTACAAATTAGTTTAAACCCCTTTACCTTGGTTGGGGCTACCACACGTTCAGGGTTGTTAACCTCACCACTACGAGCCAGGTTTGGTATTACTGCCCGTTTAGAGTATTATGATGCTAAATTGTTAGCCTCTATTTTAATACGCTCTGCCAATATTTTAAATACTGTTATTGACAAAGAAGCTGCGTTTGAAATTGCACGCCGAAGCAGAGGTACTCCACGTATAGCCAATGCACTTTTGCGAAGAACACGCGATTTTGCTCAAATAAAAGGCGATGGAAAAATAGATTTAGCTATAGCACAAATGGCACTTACCGCCTTAAATGTAGACAGTAACGGTTTAGACGAAATGGATAATAGAATACTGGCTACCATTATAGAGAAGTTTAAAGGGGGACCTGTTGGACTAAATACTATTGCAACAGCAGTTAGCGAAGAAGCAGGAACAATAGAAGAGGTATATGAGCCGTTTTTAATAAAAGAAGGGTATTTACACCGTACTCCGCGCGGACGTGAGGTTACCGAAAAAGCTTTTCAGCATTTAGGGAAGTTGCCAAACATGGGCGGTAAGAATACGCTTTTGTAACTGTAGTTGATAGTAGCTTGGGGCTGTAGACAAACACAGTTAGCCAATACCTCCGAAAAAGAATGAAGATAGTTAGTTATGCAAAAAAGTTAATTCAATGGCTTTGGGGTAAAAGAATTATCCGTTTACCTGTTTACTTCATACTAACTACAGTTATATTATTCTTTATACTGAACCTTATTTTTCCACTCAAAGTAAATGTAGAGTACTCCCAAATTGTTACTGCTGAAGACGGTACTGTATTATCAGCCTACCTTAATAGTGAAGATAAATGGAGGTTGTATACGGAGTTGGATGAAATTACTCCCGAACTTTCAAAGGCCATAATCCATAAAGAAGACAAGTACTTCTACTCACATTTCGGGGTAAACCCCATAGCTATTGGCAGGGCACTAATAAATAATATTACCAAGGGCAGGCGCACCTCGGGAGCGTCAACCATAACCATGCAAGTAGCACGTTTGCTACATCCTGCCGATAGAACGTATGCTAATAAGCTTATAGAGATTTTTAGGGCGTTTCAATTGGAGCTAAAATATAGCAAGCGAGAGATTTTACAACTTTACCTTAACCTAGTTCCCTACGGTAGTAATATAGAGGGAGTAAAATCTGCAACTTTAATGTATTTGGGCAAAATGCCCAATCAGCTTAGTTTGGCTGAGATAACAGCACTTTCTATTGTACCCAACAGACCTATCAGTTTGGCTTTAGGCAAAAACAATTTTTTGATAATAAAGGAGCGAAATAAATGGCTAAAACGTTTTGAAGACGAGGGTGTATTTAACAAAAGTACAATAGAGGATGCCTTACGGGAACCTTTTGAAGCACAACGAAGGGCTGCACCCAAATATGCTCCTCATCTTTGTAGAAGATTAAAAGGCACAGTGCCACATACTCCCATTATTAAAACTGCTTTAAAATTTAATCAACAGTTGGAGGTAGAAGGGATTACAAAAAACTATGTAGAACGGCTTAAACGTATCAATATAAATAATGCAGCAGTTTTAGTAGTAGATAATACCACTCGCGATGTTATTTGCTATGTAGGTTCTGCTGATTTTTTTGATAAAATTGATGGGGGGCAGGTAGATGGGGTAACTGCTATTCGTTCACCGGGTAGTGCATTAAAGCCTTTTTTGTATGCAAAAGCTTTTGAAAGGGGAGTTGTAGCACCAAAAACTGTGATAAATGATGTGCCCATTAATATTGCAGGGTACGAGCCGGAAAATTACGATGAGAAGTTTAATGGGAAAATTACCATATCTCAAGCGTTAGCATTATCTCTTAATATTCCTGCTGTGAAGTTGCTTGATGAGGTAGGAGTAGATGTTTTTGTGAAAGAGTTAGTAAAAGCCAATTTTTCAACCGTTAAAAAACAACAAAAGGGTTTAGGCTTATCCATAATACTTGGCGGTTGTGGGGTAACCCTTGAAGAAATGGCAACCCTTTACTCAGCTTTTGCAAACTATGGCAGTTATTCATCACTTAATTACTTAAAAAATGACAGTACCCAACTAAGAGTGCCAATTATTACTCCCGAAGCTTCATACTTAGTAACTAATGTACTTACACAAATTACCCGCCCCGATTTACCTAATAATTTTAGAAATAGCCCCCACGTACCAAAAATAGCCTGGAAAACGGGTACAAGCTACGGGCGAAGGGATGCCTGGAGTATAGGGTATAACCGCAAGTATACTATAGCTGTTTGGGTAGGTAATTTTTCCGGCATTGGAGTACCCGAATTATCAGGGGCTGAGGTGGCAACACCCTTATTGTTCGAAATTTTTAATAAGCTGGATTATAACTCGTCTCGCCACTGGTATAGCCCTCCAACAAAAATTGATATAAGAAACGTATGTAGCCATACCGGAGATATACCCGCTAGCTACTGCACAGACATTAGTGAGGAGTATTACATACAAGGTATTTCAAGAACAGTTGTGTGTAACCACAAAAAAATGGTTTCGGTAAGTTTAGATTCAAGTTTTAGTTATTGTACTACTTGCCAGCCTAGTAGCAATTACTTAAGAAAACTGTATGAAAACCTGCCTGCAGAATTGGTAAGTTATTATGAGGCTAATAACATAAGTTATCCCAAGCTACCGCCACACAACCCCAATTGCTATAGGGTTTTTAAAGAGAATGCTCCACAAATTACTTCACCTGCCAATAGTGGAGAGTTTTTAATTGAAAAAGCCGCACCACAAAAAATAATGCTTAGTGCCAATACGCCTACCGATGTGGAGTATATATACTGGTATATTGATGATAAGTTTTTCAAGAAAAGTAAAGCGCAGCAACCTGTGTTTTTTACTCCAACTTTAGGGAAGATAAAAGTTTCATGTGCTGATGATAAAGGTAGAAGTAGTGATGTTTTTATTACCGTAGAGGGGTACTGATAGTTTATTTGTTTTCGTTTTCAATATAATTAGCTGTAGCCTCTACCTCATCATACCAGTGTTGCCCAAACTTACGTATTAAAGCTTCTTTAGTAAATTTGTATACAGGTACATTTAGTTCCTCTCCTAAGCCACAAGCAGCGTTACAAATATCCCATTGACTATAGTTTATAGCAGTAAACTCTTTATATTTTTGTAAGCGGATGGGGTATAAGTGGCATGAAATAGGCTTTTTAAAATCTATTTCTCCGGCATTGTATGCCAGTTCTATAGCACACTGTGTAACTCCATCTTCATTATACACAACAAAGTTACATTCACCTGTAGTTTGGCAAGTGGTAACAGGCTCGTTATCCAGCTCATCAATTTCATAAAAGCCCTTTTTTTCCACATCTTCGGCATATTCAGGTGTCATAAAAGGTTTTATTTTAGGTAAAAGCTGCTCAATTGTTTTCAGTTCATCGGCTGTAAGCGGCGCGCCACGGTCACCTTCCACACAACAAGCACCTTTGCATTTTTCTAAGTGGCAGGTAAATTTTTTGTCGAAAAGTTCTTTTGATAGGATAGTATCTTGAATTACAATCATTTGTTGTAGTTGCTTAAAGTTTTGTTAACAATTTCGTAACATTAGAAATAGACCTTCGTACATGAAAAATCTACTTATTATATTATGAAGAAACTCTTAACAATTCTATGTTTTATTTTATTTGCGAAGTTAGGCTTTTCGCAAATTGTTATCTCAGGCTATTTGTATGATGTATCAGGTTCTGATGGAAACTTTGAGTATGTACAGTTAGTTGCAACTGAGAACATTAACTTTGCTAATAACAACTATACAGTAGCAGTTTGTAATAATGCTACTGCAAGTACCAAGGGCTGGTTAATTGGAGGCTCATTCCAATCTTACACTTTTGTTTTAAATTCAGGAAGTGTAAATAAAGGTGATGTTTTTTATGTAGGTGGTAGTGAGAAGAGATTGGCAGGTACCGGCTCCGCAGATATTAGTAGTGAGACATGGATACGTTCTATTGACCTTGTAAACAATGCAGGCGATGTAGTGGGTGATGCCGGTAACGGAAAGTTTGGAAATGGAGGAAGCAGTGCTGATGGTATTGCTGTTTTTGCAGGAAAGCTTACTGCAAATGATACTACTAAAAAACCAATTGATTGTGTATTTTACGGTACAGCTGTAGGAAATGCATTTGTATCATCAACCGGCAGGATACCCTGTTGCTGATAACGATTTATACAAAAGCAGCCAAGGACTTTTTGGCGAAGGAACCAATACTACAATTTTCCCTGATTATTCATCAAATAGGTTTACACAGTTAACAGGTACCTATGATGCAGGTTCAAAAACTTGGACTACTGCTCGTACAGCATCTTCTATTTCATTATCAGGTACTTCTGTAATTGCTGATATTGCTACAAAAATCACAGTATCAAGCAATACGCCTACAATAACTATTAATACCGTTGGCTTTACTAATGATTTTGGGTTAACATACCCTAATATACCTTCATCAGGTTCAAACTTCTTATTTTCAGGTGATAAATTAACCGATTCAATTACAATTAAAGTTAACGCTCCATTCGAAATAAGAGTAGGAGTAAATAGCTATGCAAGCGGTACTATTAAACTTGCTCCTGTTGCAGGTAAAGTAAACAATACTGTTTTAGATGTAAGGTTTAACCCAACAACAACAGGTGTTTATGAAGATACAGTTTTCTTATCTACACCCGGTGGAGCTACTCAAAAAGTACCTGTAAAGGGAACATCATCAAACAATCCTGAAATTACCTTTGAGACCACTGCAATAAATATTAATGAGGGTGGAGGCTCTATTACATTACAAGCAAATATTGCAAATGCAAATGTAAATTCAACTTCAGTTGATATTGATGTAGTAATAAACAGTACTGCAACTGCAGGTAGCGATTTTACTTTTAGTCCTCCTCAAACTATTACTTTCCCTGCAAATTCTAGCGATAGTATAGTAATTACAATACCTATTATTGATGATAATATTGCTGAAGGTAATGAAACCATACTGTTTACTTTTGATAACGCTAATAACGGTGCTGTTTTTGGAGCTGATGATACGGTTGAGGTTACAATTATTGATAATGATTACAGAAAAGTAAACATTGGTGATATTGATGATGTTGATACAGATGGGGTTTTAGATTCACTTGGCAGACTATATGAAGTTACGGGAGTAATTTACGGAAACGACCAAAGAAGCCCTGGTATCCAATTTACCATTCGCGACCAAACGGGAGGCTTAGGAACTTTTGGTCCTGCTGACTTATCGTACTATACACCAGACCAAGGAGATAGTATAACAATTCGTGGGCAACTGGCACAGTTTAGAGGTTTAGCACAATTAAGCTTTATAGATACCATAATTTTCCACCAGTCTAACCAACCTTTAAGAGCTCCTAGAGTAGTTACTGCATTAGGAGAGGGTACCGAGTCGGATTTGGTGAGGTTTAATAATGTAACTGCAAGCGGTGTATGGTCTACAGGTAACCAATGGGTTTATATTAACGGAGGAAACGATTCTATACAAGTGAGAATTAACTCTAGTGCAAACAATAACTTAGTAGGAAAACCTATACCATCTACACCTTTTAGTTTAATGGGTATTGGCGGACAATTCGATTTTTCTTCACCATTTACATCAGGGTATCAGATATTCCCTCGTGATACTAATGATGTAATCTTACCTATTGATTCACTTTCAGACTTTAACTTGCTTTCACCCACAAATAATTCAAGCATTACTATACAGGGCGCAGGTACTCAGTTGTTAAATATTACCTGGGAGCCATCTCAACAAGCACAAGGTTTATTACCACCAACGTATGAGTTCTTGATGGATGTACCTACAGGAGATTTTAGCTCGCCTATTTTCACTCGCCAGTCAAACTCAGGCGGTTCAGCTGCAGCTTTAGGTCTTCCTTATTTTCAAGTAGCTACATTTTTAGCCAATCAAGGGGTAAATGTGGGGCAGTCGTTGTCTCTAATCTGGACTGTAAGAGCTACTACAACCAATAACTTTAGTAAATTGGCTAGCATGCCTTTTAACATAACGCTTACACGCGATGCGATGAATAGTGTTAAAGTTGTAATAGGTGATAAGCTTTCCGTATATCCTAACCCCGCTTCAAATTCAGTATTTGTTGAAGCACCCGAAGCAATTAAAAATGTTACTATAGCTTCATTAGATGGGAAGGTACAAACAGTTCAATCTATAGGCAAAGTACTTAAAGCTAATGTAAATACATCAAACCTAAGAAGTGGCATGTATATAGTATCTGTTGAAACAGAAAAAGCTGTGTATACACATCGTTTGACTATTCAGAAATAAACTACTCTAATTTACTTAATACTAAAAAAAGCACGCTAAAGGCGTGCTTTTTTTGTACTATGTAGGTATAAACGAAAAATAATTGTACAACAAACTTTTTTGTAAGAACTTTGTAATAACAATTAAGCAGATAATTAATTGTTTTCATAGTTTGGCCCCTGAGTGTCGGGATGATACTTTAGGGGTTATTTTTTTGCTTAAATTTTAGCAATCTAAATATTATACATTCATAAATTCTTATATCTTTGCACTCCTGTTAGAGAAACGGATTCGTAGCTTAACTGGATAGAGCACCTGACTACGGATCAGGAGGTTGGGGGTTCGAATCCCTCCGAGTCCGCAATGACTTTTAAAGCCTTTCAGCAATTTGATGTTGAAGGGCTTTTTTTATTGGATAGTTTAAAAATCATTTTTAATAAATGAAAAGAAAGACCTGCTAAGTCAAATACCTTAATTACTCATTTGCACTTTCCTAACTAATTGTATCAGAAGAAATTGGTTTTAAAACGAAACACAATTATTATGGAAAACCTAGGAAAAAACATTTATTATTCTCTTTGTAAAGTATGTAAAATTGCGCTTTTACCTCTACTATTCTCAGTAGCAACAATTGTTGTTAATGCGCAGACACCGGGAGACTGGACTCCTTCAGGCGGAGGCACAAGTACAACTACACCTGACGCAGTAGGTGTTGGTACCACTTTACCTGTCGGATGGCAAGAAATTCAGTATTGTGATGATGATGAAAATGGTCTTGTTATTACAAAGAACTCCTGCCCCCTCTCTCCAAATGAAACCTACCCACTTACTTTTGATGGTATGCTTGAGCCAGTTTTTAATGATGGAGAAGGTAACCCCAGTGGTATTCCTTATCCCACTCCTGATTTCACACTTAGACAGTTTGGCAGTTTGGGTAATACAAGCCCTATGTTATGGGCAAGAGTAGAAAACAACCCGTCGTTTAACGGCTTAACTTCAGGTACTTATAGTTCAAGATTTATTGTTACACCCACTGGTAAAGTAGGGGTAAATATTGAAATGCCAAGGGCAACATTTGATGTTAAAAGTATAGGTGGCTATAACTATCCGGGGTTAATTATAGGTCGTCAAAAACTGGGGTCCCCATCAAAAACACGTCATACTATGTTTATCCCTCTTCTTGAAGAAAACGGTTATAGCCCTATATCGAAAAAAAGTGATCAGGGTATATTTTTTACTGATGGAAACGGGCCCGAGGGAGAAAACCAAAATGGGAGTTTTGTAATAGCGCCTTGGGTAGAATCAACCAATACAACTGCAGGCGGTTTAAGAATTGACGAAGAAGGTAATCTCGAGGTGCATGGAACCACAAGGGCTACAAAACTAAAAGTAGAAGCTAAATGGTGGAGTGATTTTGTTTTTGCTGATGATTACGAACTAATGAGTTTATCTAAATTGGAAAAATTTATAGACTCAAATAAACACCTCCCAAATGTTCCGTGCGAAGAGGAAGTTATGGAAGAAGGTCTGGATGTTGCAGAAATGCAAGCAATTCAACAGCAGAAAATTGAAGAGTTAACTTTATATATAATTGAACTAGAAAAGAAAATGAAACTGCTAGAACAAAAGCTAGATATAATATCAGATTAAGGGTTAAAAAATCAGAATAAAAAATGAAGAGAATTATATTATTGATTTGTGTTTTAGCAATTAATTACGTTGCTAATGCCCAAAACGAAGACTTTTATTACTACTTCGATGAAAAAATCTACTTAGAGAAAGTAGAGAGTGAATATACTGTACTTTTTGAAAATGGGGGATTTAATGTAACAGAGGAACTGTTAATATCAAACAATTATACCGTTACCGGAACGCAGGGAGGGAGTTTATTTTTTTTAAGCTTAACAGAAGGACAAAAGACTGAACTTATAAGTTTATTCCCGGTTAAATCCATCCACCCAAGATATCGTGTTAAAGAGAATAGGGACTTTATATATTCTAATGAGATTGTTCTTAAAGTTAAAGAAGGAATAGACATAGCGCAAATAGAATCTTTATACAGCAATCATAATTTAACCGTAACAAAATCTACTAGAATATATGAAGTTGTTAAATTCGAGGGTGCTGAAACAGATGCCTTGATACTTTCTAATACTCTATATGAAACAGGGTTATTTACATATGTGCACCCAAACTTTTGGGGTACACTTGTAATAGCCGGTAATTTCCCAACAGACCCATTTTTTAATAAACAATATTATCTGCACAATACTGGGCAAACTTTAAATCACGGTAATACCGGCACCCCTGATGCAGATATAGATGCCCCGGAGGCATGGGGCATTACAAAAGGTAGTCCAAATATTGTTGTTGCAGTAATTGATGATGGGCTAACATCTGACCATCCTGACCTTCCCAATTCAAGACAGATAAGACTTAACGGTGCTAATTTTGGAGCTAGAGTTGACTCTACTGATTCAACTGATGTGTCGCCTGTTGGCCATGATAATCATGGAAATGCTTGCGCAGGTATAATTGGGGCAACTCATAATAATGAGGGTATTGCAGGTGTTGCACCAAATTGTAAAATCATGCCTATAAGAATTAGCTTTTTCCCAAATCCAAGTCCGGGTACAGACATTGCTGATGCTATTGAGTTTGCTACGGATAATGGAGCAGATATACTATCATGCAGTTGGTCAGACCTGCCAAGTGCTGAAATAAAAACTGCCTTAGAAGATGCAAGTGTAAGAGGACGAAATGGGAAGGGAATGGTTATAGTATTCGCAGCAGGTAATAACATTAGACCATATGACCCGGTTCATTTCCCTGCTTTTGTTGCTGTTGATGGGTTGATTTGCGTTGGTGCTTCAGACCGTTACGACAATCAAGCTTATTATAGTCCAGAAGGTGGGCCTCTGGACGTTGTTGCCACATCACATAAGAGATATTATGGGCAAGGTCAGACTTATGATGAGTCAACAGATATTTGGACTATTGATGTCCCTGGACAAAGTGGCTATAACCCTGTTTATGAGCACGTTGATGGTTTAAACCCTTTAGGAAAAAAACTACCCTCCTCAGGTGTTAATTTTCTTGCATACACCGGAAGAATGGGAGGGACATCAGCAGCTGCACCTCAAGTGGCGGGTGTTGCAGCGCTTATATTAAGTATGAACCCGTGCTTAACATCAGTAGAAGTTGAAGAAATTATTGAGGATAACGCCGATAAGGTAGGGAACTGGCAGTACTTATATTATAATAACCCAAATAAACCCGGTCATTCCATAAGAATGGGGTATGGTAGGCTTAATGCTTTTCGTAGTCTCACACCAAAAAAATATATCCAAAATGAGACCTTCTCAACCCCTCTGAATATTATAAAATCATATGGTATTTTAAAAGTAGGTAAAGATGTTACATCAAGTATACCAACAGGTAATGTTTTAGTCACAGCTTCAGGAGGTGTAAGGCTAATTGCAGGAACTGCAATAGAAATATATGACGGGTTTGAAACATCAAGCTCAGCAGATTTTGTAGCTGAAATAGTTAGTAATTCTAACAGTTGTTCAGGGTGGGATTTAGGGTCCTTTCCAACACCAATAAAAAAAGATAACGGGATTCCAAATTATAACACTAATACAGAACCAACCGCAAGAAATTTGGATTCTGAAGATGAATTTCAAATATCTATTTTTCCTAACCCTGCGACATCAAAAGTGTATGTTTATTTAACACTTGAAAAAGAAATGGAGTATAACATACTTGCAACAGATATAAGAGGTAAAACATTGTTGCATACAACAAAAAAAGGGAAAAAGGGAAAGAACAATGTAAGTATAGACGTTAGCTCTTTTGCAAAGGGAGCTTATTTTATACAAGTAAAAAGTGAAGACTTTAAAAAAATAGAAAAACTTATTATTTTAAGGTAAAAATTATACAATTACTGCCTAAATGGCTTTTAATGCTCTCTTGAAACTTCAAGAGAGCATTTTTTGTTTTTAACCTACCAACTGGTCATTCTCTTTTACTTACAAAAACTTCTAACCACATTTTCTTAAACCAATCTTGTTCAAAAATTATCAATTTACATCTTTTCAACACTTTTATATTCCTCATGTGCAACTGTAGTGCCTGTATAAACCCAAAAGTTAAATTTATTAAAAACTTAGGTGAGCTATTAAGGCTATGGAACTAAATAGTTCTCAAGAGTCTATATATATCTGACATAAAGCTTGATAGTAGCAAAGTATTAAGTGCTAAACTTTCATTGATATTTTAATTAAAACGTAAAAAGTTTTAAAATTTTTATTGTTTTTTTAAACTGATGTTGTAACATTGCATACACACACATCCACTGCCCGTATGACAAAAAAATTACTCCCTTTTTTTGAGAATGCTCTAATAATTGATGATGAAGAAATAGATAATTTGATAAACGAGCGTTTGCTACAAGCTAATTATTTTGCCAAAAATGTAGAGGCAAAAACAAATATTCCCTCAGCTTTAAATGCACTGTATAAAGCCATAGAAACCGGTGAAGGCATACCTGATATTATTTTCCTCGATTTACACATGCCTGAATACAATGGGTTCCATTTTTTACTGGAGTTTAAGCAAATGTTGTATAAATATGATGAGCTTAAGGCAACAAAAGTTATAGTACTTTCAGCATTTATAAATAAGTATCCTCAGCACTTGTTAAATACTTACGATTTTGTTGTAGGTAAAATAAATAAGCCGCTTGCCTCTGAAGCCCTTGACGAATTGAGAGAAAAACTTACTATTGCCACAGTATCAGCTTAAAAAGGTATATCGGTCAGTTGTATAAAAAATAAAATCTTTCCTTTGTTAAGTCCAGAAAACCTATTCCAATATGTTTTAATCGTTTGGGCTTCTTTCCCTGTTTTTTTATGCTTAAGCAAAAGAGTAATTACCTTACCAAATACTTTTACTAAGGGTTTTAACTCTTTATGTTTTATAACAGCTCTTTTTGTGCTTGAAAGATACCGATTGGCCAAATCCTCATCATCTAAAATAGCATATTGCAGAGCCTGAAAAAGTTTTAGTTCAGCTTCAATTTCAACATAGTTTTTCAGTGATACCGTATTGCGTAATGTATTTAGCGTTTTTGCTGCTGAACTGTATTTACCATTGTAAAAGAATAGTATGGCATTAAACCTGAAGTAACTGATAAAGTGTGGGGTTTCAGCTTCATTGGGGTGGTAATGTTCTAATAATTTTTTGTGAATATTATTTATAAGTGGCAGGCTACGACTACTATGAAGTTTTGAAACAATTGAGTTAATCATTTGGGTAATAAAGAATGGCCAAAGTTGTTTATGAGAAACAAATGGAATGGCATTGCTTATTTTTTCCAGGTAATAGTTAGCCTTAACAACATTGTCTATTTTTGCATAGTACTCAAAAAACAGAAAGGGGACAATATTTCTTATATTTTGGTAGAAACCATCCTCACTATAAGTATCAAAGATTTCTTTAAAATCATCTAAAATACCTTCAACCTCAATTTCTTGCAGGGTAAGGTCATCCTTACTCAAAAAACAGCAATCATGGTATATTTTTGCAATATTGTAAATAACGTATAACCTGTGAGATGAATATAAACGGCTGAAACTTTCTAATTCAAGTAGTTGGTGTCCAATGCTTTCTTTGTATTGTTTTTGGCTATTAAGGTAATAATGTGATAAGTTAAAAATAAAGCCATAAAGCAAATCTTCAGCTTTTGTGGCTGAAAGTGCATATGCAACGTACTTTTTGTATTGCATTTCATAATGCTCATACTCAGGATAAAATCTGTGCAGTCTAGACAGTAATTTATAAATAATGCTAAGTTCATTAGCCAAGTCATATTTTTTCAATCGCTCTTCCATGTCAAACAAAACTCTCAGAGCTACCTCTCTTTCATTCTGCAAAACAATATGACTTATTCTTGCAGTTTCTTCCTTTAATAAACTTACAGGGTTGGCATCAAGGGTACTGATGTGTGTACTGATTTTCTTGAGTAACCTAGATTTGTGTGTAGTAAATGCCCCTTTACTTATTCCAAGCAAAGCGTTAATCCTTTCTAAGTCAAAACCTTCCCTTAAACACTCAAGGGTAATGTAATTCTTATGGTTTTTATTATTCCCTACTTTTTCAAGAAGTATTTCATATTGTTTTTGGGGTAAAGTCTTTACCATCTTGCCTATTACATCCATCCTTGTATTTCTACTGGTTTGTTTTTTTGTAAAAATATGTGTTAAATATATAAAATTTTAAAATAATTTACTTTTTATTTCAAATGATTAAATGTTGAAAAGTAGGTTTTAAAATTGTATTTGTTTTATTTATAGATATTTATATACAAGTGTTTTTTTAAAAATTATCAAAATTATAACAGGTGAAATTTGAGCAACGAGTTTGAAAATTTAGTGAGCAATGTTACCAATACTTTTGAACTCAACAAATACACACATAATCATGAAAAAAGCACTTCTTCTATTACCGTTTTTAATTTTAGGATTTTTTAATGTATCTGCACAAGTAGATACTGTTTGTGCCGGAGACTCAGGAATAAGTTACTGGCTTAACGGAACAACAGGCTCCTCGTATGCTTGGACAGTAAATGGCGGAACACAAGATTTTGGAGGGAATGGTGATAGTATTACTATCGACTTTTCTTCAACACCGGGTACTGACACCTTAACAGTACTTGAAACAGATTCAAACGGATGTATTGGTGACCCTGTAATTTTGGTGATTACAAGAGTAGCTCCACCAACAGCTACTATTGCAGCGGCAGGACCATTATGTCATAATGACTCAACAACACTGGATGTATCAATAACAGGAACCTACACACCATGGGATTTAACCTATAATGATGGTTCGGGTAATACAACTGTTACAGTAACTAGTTCTCCTTATACAATAAGTACCAGTGCACTTACCACAACCACAACTTACACACTTGTTAGTGTAATTGACAGACACTCATGTGCAACAACATTATCAGGAGCAGGAACTGCCCAAACTGTTACGGTATATCCTGATGTAGTAACACCGGCAATACAGCATAACTAACATAGCCTCTAGGTTTCTAGAACGAGTGAATTTCTAATCAAAAAAAAACTCTGATTTGTAGTGAGAGCCATAGGTATATATTCGAGCATAATAGCCTTGTTTGCACTTTGTGCGGGCAGGGCTAATGCTCAATATATAGATACTGTTTGTGGCGGAGAACAAGGAGTTAGATATTATACAGGTGCAAGAGCAGGTTCAACATTTAATTGGGCTGTTGAGGATGGAATTATTGATAGTACCTCAGCAGATGGTTCACAAATTTGGGTGAATTGGAGCTTTGAAGACGGTACCAAGAAAATATCTGTTGTTGAAACAACCGACGATGGATGTTCAGGAGATACTGTTGATGCTTTAGTCCTAATATTACCTGTTGGTGTTGTAGATATTTTTGGTCCTGATGCAGTATGTAGAGGCGAAAAAGTAGAGCTAGTGGCAACAGGTGCCGATGCTTATTTATGGAGTACCGGAGCTACCACAGATGCTGTTACCGTGAGACCTGATTTTGATACAGCATTTTCCGTAATAGGTTATTTTGGAGATTGTAGCACTAGAAGCTCGTTACATGACTTAAGAGTGAGGTACAGACCTAAGGCGGATTTTGATTATTTACCTGAACAACCCGTAGTTAACACCCCAATCCAGTTTCAGTATACAGGTACAAATAATGTAGATAATTGGTATTGGACATTTAGAGAGCTTCAACTTCCAACTACTACTATTGAATTTATTAATCCTGAATATACGGTGCAGAAAACAGGTATTTTAGGAGTACATCTGCTGGTAAGCAATGAATTCGGGTGTATGGATAGTATAACCAAATACATACCTGTTGAAGCGGGTATAAGAGTTTTTTTACCATCAGCATTTACTCCTAATAAGAATGATTTAAACGATGAATACAAACCTCACTATGAGAATGTAAAAGAAGCGGAATTTACCATATATAACCGCTGGGGAGAGGAACTTTTCAGAACAAACTCGTTAGAGAAAGGCTGGGATGCAACTTACAAAGGACAGCATGTAATTGAAGGAGTTTATATGTGTGTTGTTGAAGCTATAGGCTTTGACAATAAGACATATACCTATAAAGCCTCCGTAACAATAATCCGATAATGATTAAAAGCATTAAAATAATACTGTTTTGGCTTTTTATGCTTTGCATAGGAAACTCCACATTGTTAGCACAATGTGGCATAACGGTGAATGCTGGAAATGACACAACAATATGTGATGGTAGCAATAGGGTATCATTAAGTGGTTCAGTTACAGTAGCATCGGGAGGAGTTTGGATAGGGCGGGGAGGTTTTTTTATGGATAAAGACAGTACTAATTTAACAGCAACTTATATACCCAGTTTTGCAGAGGTACTAGCAGGGTCAACATTTATAGTGTTTGAGACAACAGGTAATGGGTCTTGCGGTGCCAAAAGAGATACTGTTAATATCACAATATATAAAGCTCCAATCCCTGTAATTAGCGGTGCTGTTACGGTTTGTGAAGGGGCACAAAACATAAATTATTCGGTAGCTGCTTTTGTAAATCATACTTATGACTGGCATGTAGTTGGAGGGACAATAGTTTCGGGTCAAAATAGTGATGAAATAGCAGTAGATTGGGATGAAGATGGTCCAGGCTATATATATATGGTTCAAACTGATACAAGCGGATGTCAAGGAGTGGGAGCTATAAATACAATATCAAGATTTGATTTTAATACACCTGAGCTTATTAGAGCTTCAATTGGTCCTGATGCATTATCGTATGATAATGATGCGCATTCCAACGGTATAGGCTATCAAATAACCAATGATTGCGGGGGCAGTAAAGGAATAGATTTAGAGATACCCGGGGCTGTATTTGATAGAGGAAAAATATGTATGACTTATAGTTGGCAAAGGGATGAAAGTTTTGCAGATTTTTTCACTCGTGGAGGAGTTACTTTCAGAGTTAGAAGCGGAGAACTGGAAATAGGTTTAGAGATTGATGACGGTAGTGGAGGGTCAACACTTATAGGACCGCTTTCTACCAACTATACAATCCCTAACGATGATATATTACGATACTTCACTTTTTGCTATGATTCTGCAACCGGAGTTGGAGTAGCCATGCAGTTTGATTCAATAGTTTGGACTTATAATGGAACACCCGGCAGATCTTTAAAGTGGAGTGGGAATGCAATGGTTGGTGAAATAATGGATGGCAGCTGTAATGGCCGTACCTTATTAGATTGGTCAAATATATCAATACCTATAACCATTGTACCAAAACCTGAAGCCAGTATAGAGGGTGATAGCTTGATATGCCAATATAGTATAACAGATTACAAAATAGCCGATCCTGAATCATATTTTACCTACAATTGGTCGGTTGACGGGGGAAGCATTACAAGTGGGTTGGCAACGGATTCGATAAATGTTCGATGGGACTCCTCAGGACAAAGAAGTGTAAGTGTAGTTGTAACAGATAGTATTAATGGGTGCGATACTACATTAACATTTGATGTAGATGTTACTCAAGCCCCCGATTCACAAATAGTTGGTAGGGATACAATTTGCCGAAATGATACAATAATTTACGCAGTTGCCTCAAATCAAAACTACACCTATCAGTGGACAGCTTCAACAGGTACTATTATTGGTAGCTCTGTAAATGATAGTGTGTATGTAAGTTTTTCACAGTCAGGTAGCCATAACTTGGCAGCAGTTATAGTGGATTCGTTAACAGGTTGTGTTACCTCAACAGAAAAAAATATATACGTCGACAGTTTGCCTGCTATAAATATTACAGGCAATAATCCTGTTTGTGAGCAAACTACTAATACATATCAAATACCTCAAAATAGTGCATATAGCTATACTTGGAATGTAAATGGCGGTACAATTAATTCAGGTGCAGGTACTCATAGTATTGAGGTGGGTTGGACTACAACAGGAACCGGAACTGTTGAAGTAGCAGTAGAGAAATCACCGTCAGGCTGCCAAACAACCATTCAATACTCTGTTACTATTTATACCAAGCCTGTGACAGGCGACATTCAAAAACAATAGAGAATATTATTTACCATGCTAATTACGGAACTACCAACACAAACGCAACAGCAACTCCCAGCGGAGGGCTGTTGCCCTATCAATTGCTCTGGTCAACTAAGGGCACCTCATCTTCGGTAACTCTTACCCCGGGTATACACTGGGTAAGAGTTACCGATTCTTTGGGGTGTGAGAGCAGTTATGATACCGTTGTAGTTACAAGCGTAAAACAAAATTTTTCTGATACAACTATTTGTTCGCTATAAACTCGGTAAACTTAAACAGCAATAACTTATCCCGGAAACTACCATTATGAAGTTAGGTAATTGAAAGGTTACCTGTAGGTTGTACCAAAGAAATTCAATATCCGGTAACTATTTATGCAAAGCCGGTAACTGGAGGTATTCAAAAACAGTAAATAAATTAGGCACTAAGAAAAATAAGTTTTTAGCTTTGTGTTAATGGCTGAAGCAAGTGCAGACAAATACCAACAAGAGTTTATTTCTTTTCAAAAAGACCTTAAGTCGTTTATATATAGGCTGGTAACAGATTTTAAAGATGCAGAAGATATAGCACAAGATACTTATATAAAAACATTCAAGAGCCTCTATACCTTTAAAGGACAATCATCATTTAAAACATGGGTATTTACCATAGCTAATAATTTGGCTAAAGATTTTTTGAGAAGTCAAAAACGCTGGCAAGAAGACTATCAAGATAAATGCCGCACAGTTACCTACGCCTCACAAGAAATACGTGATGAAATGGCCGATATAAACCAAAATTCACCGCATGGTAAATATGTGCTAAAAGAACATGTCGATTTTTGTTTCACCTGCATGACAAAAACATTGCCCTTGCAAGAACAGGTTTGCCTGATGTTGAAAGAAGTTTATGGCTTTAAAGTTTCTGATATAATGGAAATAGCGGGGTTAAGTGAGGGGAGAGTAAAGCATGCCTTAGCTGACAGCCGTAACAAAATGCATGACATTTTTGATAAACGCTGCTCATTGGTGAACAAAGAAGGGGTGTGCTACCAGTGCACCGAGTTGAACGGGATATTTAACCCAAAACAAAACGCTGAGGAAGAAGCCAACAAATTAAAGATGGTGAAAGAGCGAGGTAAGTCAAACTTTAAAGCATTGTTGAATTTGCGTTTACAGTTATCTAAAAATATCGACCCTTTAAATTCAGAAGGTTTTGCACTGCATAATTATATGCTAGAAAATCTAGAGAGTTACGCTTAAAAACTAAAAATTCCGTCCGTTTTTTTCGAGGTGTTCGTCAAAGCATTGTAAAAGAAAAACAATGCAATGAAAACAACTCAAAACAAAACATTAAGAACATCGCGAGTAATGGTGCTAAATGTACTGTTATTTGTAGCATTTAGTAGTATTAGCTGTAAAACAAAAGCTGATACCGATCATCAAACCACCAACACCACTACCAAAAAAAAAGAGCCTGAGAAGGTAGATATAGAAAAAGTAGCTCGTAATTATTTTAGTGTATTGGGGTTTAAAGATCTTAAAACATTCAACATAGAACCATGGCTGGCAACAATGGCTGATGGTATTGTAATGAATGATCCTTACGGTGCGCCACCAAAAGTAGGAAAAGACTCCATCCGCAAATGGGGCGAGGGTTTCGCGCAACAATTTAAAAGCAATCAGTTTACAGTAAATCAGGTATTCACGGCAGGCAATTTTGCAGCAGTTACTTGGACATGGAATGGGGTAGCTAATGACGGTAAAGACTCTAAGTTTTCCTCGAAAGGTATTGATGTATTGGAAATTAATGAAAAAGGAAAAGTAAAAACCATATACGGTTATTGGAACCCTACCTACACCGGAGGTAGCCCTAAAGTGAAACAAGCAGCCCTTAACTTTTTTGAAGCATTGGGCTCAGAAAGCATGATGAAAAAAGGGATGGAGCCTTGGCTAAACACCTTAGATGTTAATGTAGTTAGCGAAGATCCTGTGGGTGGAATGGTAGTGAAAGGAAAAGAGCAATTGCAGCAAATGATGCAAGGCATGGCAGGAATGATGAAGAGCATATCATTTACAGTAGATGAGCAATATGTAGCAGGCAATCGTTCTGCAATAAAATGGACGGCTAATGCAGTAACCAAAGATGATAAAAAACTTTCATGGCAAGGAATTGATGTACACGAAATAGACTTGGAAACAGGATTAATAACTCATGTTTTAGGCTATTGGGATAACTCAATGTTCATGAAAAAATAAAACCGTCCGTTTTTTTCATCCCATTCGTCAAACACGCAAATACTTTTTTTAAAACAATAAAAATTATAAAAATGGAAACAACAATAAATGCAATCAACTGGTTTGAAATACCGGTTGCAGATTTTGAAAGAGCTAAAAAATTCTACGGCTCAATTCTTAGTTCAGATTTGTATGAAACAGAAATGAATGGTATTAAAATGGGTTTTTTACCTGCCACCAACAATGGGGTAGGAGGTTCAATTTGCAAAAGTGATAACCACCAACCCTCAACATCAGGCACCTGTGTATTTATTAACGGACAGAGCGACTTGAACAATGTACTTTCAAAAGTAGAAGGTGCAGGCGGACAAATAGTTATGCCTAAAACCAATATAGGTAATGAGGCAGGTAATATTGCTTACTTTATTGATAGTGAAGGAAACAAAGTTGGGTTACACTCAATGAGTTAAATAGAGCAAAATCAAAAGGGGCAGCAATGCCCCTTTTTTAATCTTTAAGAAAATGACAATTACACTAATCGTATTTTTTGCCTTAGCACTTATAGGAGGCAGTTATTTGGCAATAACTATATTTCAAAATAAAGAACTAAAATTATCAGCAGTACATATTCATGGTATAATAGCCATAGGAGTTTTAATTTCACTAGGTTACCACGCCTTTACACAAAACACTTTACAGCTATATATAGCCTTCGGTATGCTGGTTATGGCTGCTATAGGTGGGTTATGGATGTTTAGTAACCACAAAAAAGGAAATCCGGGTCCAAAATCAGCAATACTATTTCATGCTGGTTTTGCTGTAATAGCAATTGTAATAAGTTTATTAGTTTTACTGTAAAATAGAATTACTATGACATACTTTGATAAAGATTATATCACCTTCTTTAAAAATCTAGAAAAAAACAATCACAAAGAGTGGTTTCACGCCAATAAAAAAACGTACGAGGCTAAAGTGAAGAAACCATTTGCCGATTTTATTGCGGAATTGATTGCAGCTTATTCATCATTAGGAAAAGAAATTACCATGACACCCAAAGAAGCCGTGATGCGTATTAACAGAGATATACGTTTCAGTGCTGATAAAACCCCATACAAAATACACATGGCTGCCATGGTATCGCCTTATGGTAAAAAAGACCACACACACCCTGCCATGTATTTAGAAGTAAGCCACAAACATGTTCGTTTTTATAGCGGTAGTCATGGATTGGAAAAACAACATCTATATAATTTACGCAGGCATATAACAGAAAACCTTGAAGAATTTAATAAGCTCATCAACGCCAAGCCTTTTAAAGAAACCTTTGGTGAGATACGTGGAGAGAAAAACAAGGTATTACCTGCTAAGTTTAGAGAAGCGGCTGAAAAACAACCCTTAATTTTCAACAAAGCCTTTTATTACTTCGCAAATTATGCCCCCGAAACTATGCTTGAAGACGGGTTGGTGAAAAAAATTATAACCGACTTTAAAAAAGCAATATCACTTAATAATTTTATTGAAGAAGGTATTAAAGGGTAACTATGGAAAAGTCAAAACCAAGCATATCAAGGCAGTTAAAAGATATCATCAGTCAGGCTGAAAACTTGGGCGTGAGTTCGAGTTTTGAATCTGATGCAGAAATTTTTGCAAGATTTAACAAAGAACTGAAAGTATATTTATTACTCAATTATGATGAGCCTATGGTTTTAGAAAGAGTTCATCAAATACCTGATGTAAGTTATCAACGTGTAGAAGATGAATTATGGCATAGAATTCTAATTCCTGTTTGGCTTTACTATACATGGCGGAGAGATGTTGTTAATAGCAGGTTTCTTCGTGATGTTGAGGAGGCAAAGCGTTTATACTATTCAATCCAGTTTCTATTAAAGAATGAATAACATAAATCAAAAATTATAAATCTCAAATTACCCACTACTTGCACATTTTTTGATTTTTACATCACAAAGTTGGAATATTGACGGCTTGGTAAGAAATTTGCTCATCTTTGAGTGAAAATTTGCAAACAAAATTAATATGAGTACCGAAAACAACGAACATGTAGAATGCCTTATAATAGGTTCTGGCCCAGCAGGCTATACAGCAGCTATATATGCAGCTCGTGCAGATATGAAGCCTGTATTGTATGAAGGGATGCAACCCGGCGGGCAACTAACCATTACCACAGAAGTAGAAAACTATCCGGGGTTTCCAAATGGGGTAGAGGGACCGCAAATGATGGAGATGTTTAAAGAGCAAGCGAAGCGTTTAGGTACCGATGTTCGTTTTGGGATGATAACTTCAGTAGATTTTTCATCACTGCCTCATAAAGTGGTAGTTGATGAAAGCAAAACCATTACAGCCGATACCGTTTTAATTTCAACAGGAGCATCGGCAAAATGGTTAGGTTTACCAAGTGAAGAGAAATTTAAAAGTAATGGCGGTGGTGTAACAGCTTGCGCCGTTTGCGACGGTTTCTTTTACCGAGGCAAAGAAGTAGCTATTGTGGGCGGAGGAGATACCGCTTGTGAAGAAGCAAGTTACTTAGCTAAAATTTGTAAAAAAGTGCACATGATAGTTCGTCGTGATGAGTTTAGAGCAAGTAAAGCCATGCAACATCGCGTAAGAACTACAGAAAATATTGTAATTCACCACAATACTGAAACAGAAGAAATTTTAGGTGATGCAGTGGTAGAAGGAGTTAGAATTGTAAATAACAAAACAGGCGAGAAAACAGAATTGCCTATTGAGGGCTTTTTTGTTGCTATTGGGCACGTACCCAATACCAAAATATTTAAAGACTACTTAGAAATGGATGAGCAAGGTTACATTATCACCAAGCCTGATAGTACTAAAACTAATGTTGAAGGTGTATTTGCCTGTGGCGATGCTCAAGATAAAATATACCGCCAGGCAGTAACAGCAGCAGGTACAGGTTGTATGGCTGCATTAGATGCAGAGCGTTATTTGGGCGAGAAAAAATCTATGGAGTCTATGGCAGAGCAAGAAGCTTAAACTTACAAGGAGTATAGTTATTCAAAGCGCATAGTATTTACTATGCGCTTTTTTGTTGCATAAAAATAAATTTGGTAGGTGTAATACTGTTTTTAGTATAAAATATTTTAAAAAATGCAGCACCACGCAGCGTTTTATGCCATTCGATTTTCAATAAGGTAACTCAAAATATACCTTATTATGAAAAAATTAATAGTTCTACTAAGCAGTTGCCTGTTCACCCTATTTTTAAGTGCACAACATGTGTCTGATATTGGTGGTGGTTTGCAAGGAACATCTGCCAATGCCATCACAAAATATAATGGAGAAATTTATGTTGGAGGGGCTTTTAGTCAATTAAACGATGTACTTAGGCTGGAAAATGATAACTGGCAGCCATTAGGTAGCGGGATAAGCTCAAGTTTGGTATCATTTGTAAAAAACTTATACGTATTTAATAATAAGCTATATGTATGTGGCAGGTTTGATTCTGCAGGTAATTATGCAACCCAAGATTTAGGAGTATGGAACGGAACTAACTGGGAAGACCCTCAAGGAGGTATTGAAAATGCTACCACATTTCACCAATTCAATAATGAATTATACGTTGGTGTGTCAGAATTTTTGTTTAATGGTGGTTGGACTAAACCTTTTTGGAAACTTAGTGGGAATGGCTGGACAAACTTAGATGACAGTTTTTTTGTTGAGCCACCCCAAGTGGGACCTAATTCCCAGCCCTCAGGAATTACGGCTATAACTTTATTTGATGGGAAACTAGTATTAGCTGGGAGCTTTAAAAAAATAAACGATAAAGATATAAGCAACATTGCTATTTGGGATGGTACAGACTGGCAAGCTTTAGGCACTGGAGTTAATGGAGCCGTTAATACAGTATATGTTTTTAAGGGAGAATTATATGTAGGTGGTAATTTTGATAGCGCAGGTGGACAAAGTACTAAGTTTTTAGCCAAATGGAATGGTACTAATTGGTCAGACTTAGCTACTAACATTGATGGTGAAGTATATGCACTTTCATCATATAATAATAACTTGTTTATTGGGGGGCAGTTTGTAATACCCAATAGGGGACTATTACGTTTTAATGGTAGTAGTATATCAGCTCCTTTCGAGCCTAATAATGCTGTGAGAGGTTTTTTTAATGAGGGTGCTTCCATTATTGCTATTGGAGACTTTTCTACTGTCGACGGCAGTCCTAACGCAAGAAGCTTAATAATTCGCTATTCTGATTTTTCTCAATCGGTACATCAAACAAAGCAAAACAAATTAAAGGTGTTTCCAAACCCTGCAAAGCAATCCGTTATTATTGACAGTGGAAATTTTACTAAGGGGACTTTATTTGCTGAGATATATAATTCTATTGGTAAAAGAGTAATTGCTGTTGAATTACAAGCACAACAAAAGAAAGAAATAAATATTGAAGCTTTAGCTGCTGGTACCTACCATTTAGTAATAAAGCAAAATGGAAATTATAATAGCGAAACTTTTGTAAAGCAATAAGCTCAGTTTTGGTTATTTTAACCCCATGAGAAAAATATGGAAAACTTTTTTTGTATTACTATTGGGAGGGGCTGCCTTACCATTATTTGCACAAGATACAAGTAGTCTATCTGTTAACGCCTATATAGACGCATATTACAGCTATAACAATAACGAGCCTGCTACAAGTGTAATACCTTATTTAGTAAGCTCTAACCGACATAATGATTTTTCTATCAATTTAGCTATGCTTGATGTTGAGTATACCGGCAATAGAGTACGGGGGAGATTTGCCCCCGGGTTTGGCTCGTATATGAACGCCAACTATGCGGCAGAAACCGGAAGCTTCAGAAATATTGTTGAAGCTTCGGCAGGGGTAAAACTTTCTAAGAAAAAAGAAGTATGGTTAGATGCGGGTGTTATGGGAGCACCGTTTTCCTATGAAAATGCTATTTCAAAAAATCAGTTAGTATACTCCCGTTCTCTAGCTGCTGAGGGGTCTCCATATTATGTAACAGGTGTTAAGCTTACCGCACCATTGGCAAAAAACTTTACAGGGGCTTTGTATGTTGTTAACGGTTGGCAACAAATAACCGATGTTAATAATCAAAAATCATTAATCGGACACCTTGAATTTCATCCTGAAAACGTGAGTATGAATTTATCGGCTTATTATGGTAACGAACAAAATATTGTAAATACCAGCTTTAGGGAACGTTTCTTAGCCGATTTTAATATTGTTTACAAAGAAAGTAAATCGGTACCATTCAGTTTTTCAATGGGAGGGTATTACGGAAGCCAGGCAATACTGGTATCACCCTCAAATACTCAAAACTTTGACTGGTGGCAGGCTAATTTGGCATTAAAATACACATTCAATAACAAAATAGCTATTAGTGGCAGGTTTGAACATTTTAATGATGAGGATGAGATAATTTATACATCAACAGTAGTTTCTCCCAACTTCAATATGTCTAGTGTAACACTGGGAGGAAGCTATGCTATAACCGATGATGCACTATTTAGATTAGAAGCAAGAGGGTTTTTAGGAGAAAACAATGCTTTTACTACTAGTAATAATGGCTCTGATAGAACATCAGCAATTGTATGGACAAGTTTGGCAGTAAATATCGGGCACAAATTTAAGTTTGTTAAATCTCCCTCAACTTCTACCAACTAACAATATTTTACTACCAATACACCTACAATCAATAAAAAACGGTCGTCATAGAAGGAAAACAATCTAAACATATGAAAATGAAAAACTTACTACTGGCATTTACACTATTATTTTTTCTTTGTTCGGCATCATGCAAAAAAGAAGAAAATAACACAACACCCGCTAATAATCCTCCGGCCAATAACAATACCGATACACCTTATACCAAAACGGTTACTTTTAAATCTTTAGATGGTTTGGAAATGACTGCCGACATATACCATATTGGAAATGACAAACCTGTAATGGTGTTGTGCCATCAGGCAGGGTGGAGCAGAGGCGAGTATAAAGAGAGCGCAGTTGAGTTTAATAATTTAGGTTTCAACTGTGTAGCTATTGACCAACGCAGCGGCAATGGTGTAAACGGGGTGTCTAATGAAACTGCTAAGAATTACTCTCCTGTTGGGTTACCGCAAGACTATATTAACTCCGAGCAAGATATAATAGCAGCGGTAGATTATGCCCATAATATGTATAACAAAAATGTAATACTTATAGGTAGCTCATATTCATCGGGCTTAGTACTTAAAGTAGCCAAAGAGAATAGTAAGGTAGAAATGGTACTATCATTCAGTCCCAATGAGTATTATGGACAAAGTTTCGACTTAAAAGGAAAAATAACAGGCTTAGATAAGCCAACTTTCATCACCTCATCGCAAAACGAGGCGGCTGATGCAAAGCTGTTGTTTGATGTAGTAACTGCTACAAAAAAAGCACAATTTGTTCCTCAAGGTACAGGCCATCACGGTTCGCGTGCATTATGGAGCACAAATGCAGGTAATGAAGAATACTGGACTGCCGTTAAAGACTTTTTAGGTAAATAAGCGAAGAAGTAGTCATGCTGAATTTAGTTCAGCATCTGTACTAGGCAGTCATTCTAAACTCGAGTTGGAATCTAAGCTATAGCAAAGGATTAGTTCATACTTTTATAGAGATAACTGAAATATAAAGCCACCCTAACCAAAATTGGTTTCGGGTGGCTTTTTTGCAATTGATAGGCAGTGTATCACAAAAGTGCTAATTGTCCGGGTCGGCGAAACTGGGTTTTATCCAGCTTAGGGTATTCTCTGTCCTTAAAAAATTTAGCGCACGATATCTTATGCAACATCCTGATGTTTTCAGCTACCTTACCATCACCAACCTTTCGCACACCAAACCGGCTATCGTTTAATTTGCCTGCATGACATGCCTTAATCAGTTTTAATACTTTATTGGCCCTATCAGGAAAATTCTTGTGTACCCAATCGGTAAATATGGGGGCAAGGGCTCCGTTTAACCTCACAATAGTATAGCCTGCGCCCAGCGCGCCATGGTTGGCGGCTTCTTCAATAAGTTTAGGTATTTCATAACTGTTAAGGGCAGGGATAATAGGGGCAGTCATTACGCCAACGGGTATTCCCGCTTGCGAGAGTTGCTCAACTATTTTAAGGCGGCGTTTTCCTGTTACAGTTCGGGGTTCCATAGCTAAACGTAGTTTTTCATTAAGAGTAGTTATACTTACATGCACAGAAACTAAATTTAGTTTTGCCATTTCGCTTAAAATATCCTTATCGCGAAGTATTAAAGCATTCTTGGTAATTAAACCTACAGGGTTTCTATACCGCAGACACAACTCAAGTATTTTGCGGGTAAGTTTATACTTACGTTCAGCAGGTTGGTAGCAATCGGTATTGCCGCTTAGCATTATAGTATCCACTTTCCAGCTTGGTTTTTCAAAAGCTTCTTGCAACAATTCAGGGGCATGGGGCTTTACCATTATTTTAGTTTCAAAATCAATACCTGCTGAAAACCCCCAGTACTCGTGTGCATTGCGGGCATAACAATAAATACAACCGTGCTCACAACCTTGGTAGGGGTTGAGCGAATACGCCAAAGGCATATCAGGACTTTCAGGTTTATTGACAATTTTTTTCGGGTATTCATGAAAAAACTCTGTTTTATGTTCAGTAGGTAAATCTTCATCTAAGCCCTCAAAGTGTTCCTGTACCAACTCATGCTTCTGATACTTATTGGCTGTATTTATTTGCGCACCGCGCCCTTTATTATATTTGTCTATATTTTCAACCATTTAATGTTCTTAATATAAACAAATATGTTTTTTCATAACAAGTTTTTTGTTTAGAAAATGAAAGAATTGTCATTTTTTTAAGAATGTCATTTTAGTGTCATTAAAAACTGTATAATTGTATTGTTTATAATCAATCTAAATAAAAACAGCATGATTTTAGAAAGGCTAAAAAGCGAAACCCGCCCCCAACACGATAAAATTGAAGAAGTAGGTTTTTCTGACAAAATAATGAGCGGACAGCTTACTTTGGAAGAGTACAAACTATTGGTGATAAACAATTATCGTATGCACAAATTGGTAGAGGGGGCTTTAGAACAAATGCCTGAAATTAAAGATTTAGAAGGTTTAGATTTTGACAGCCGCAAAAAAACAGCGCTTTTAGCTGAAGACTTAAGAAGTGTGGGATTAAATCCTGATGATTATAATACCGATGACATTAATTTAGATTTAAGCAATTTCCATAAAGCTATGGGTACTTATTATGTACTTGAAGGTTCTACGTTAGGTGGTTCGGTTATATCCCGCAAATTGGCTACTAATGAGAACTTAGCAAATGCCGGTTTGAAAGAGTTTAAGTTTTATGGTTGCTATGGCGATATGGTAGGACCCAAATGGAAAGCCTTTCAGCAAGTTTTGGTAAATGTAGCTGCCGATGAAGCTGCAGAAGATAAAATGGTGCAAGGTGCAGCAGCTACATTTAGTGCTATGACGGATATGTTTGTAGCTTCACGGGCATCTTTATCATAATATTCTATTGACTATTAAAACATAAAAAAGCCCGCTATGCAGCGGGCTTTTTTAGTTTAAAAAGTTATTGTCTATTAAGCACCTGTTTTACGGGTAGCTTTTTGCTCCATTACTTTGGTTTCTTTATCACCTTCAACGGTATACATATCCATAGTATAGGTATTATCATCAACCATGGTGTTTACTTGTTTCCATTTCACCTCTTTTTTGGTAGCAGGGTCCGTATAACCTCCCATCAAGGTAAGTGCTTTGTTGCCTTCATCGTAGCTGCCTTCCATCATTAATATTCCGCTTCCGAAATTATCAACCCAAGTACTTACAAATTTTTTCTTAGCATTATCGTAACCCAAAATGGCTTTTCCCATAAAAGGCATACCCATCATAGTGCCTGAGTAATCGGTTTCTTTGTAAAGTCCGTTAGCAATCATTTTATCACTCGCAGTTCCTTTAGTGGTATCAGGTTGTGGTCCCATATAGCTAATGGTTTGTATATCCCAGTTTCCTACTGTTGATGCAATCATTTTGTGCATATCACTAGGAGTCATATACTCCATATAAATTTTGTTAATCTCTTCTTCGCTTAATTGAGGAGTTTCTTCCTCATCATTTGAAGCAGTTTCATTAGTATCTTCTGTTGAAGTACTGTCATTTTCTTTGTTGTTTGTGTTTGTATTTTTGCAAGCTGTAAAAGCAAATACAAAGCATACTAAAAGTGTAAATAGTTTATTTTTCATGGCTTAAGTTTTTTTGCAAGTTAATGAATATGTGTTGATTATATTCTTAAATATTTATTAGGCTGTTAGGACTCATTTAAAAAGGATAAAATTTTATATACTTTTTTACAATTCTCGACATATATAAGTATGGAAAATAGAAAAAACCATTCTGAAGGAAGAGGATTGAATTGGGGAAATATTTGTTTAACCTTTTTTTCAGCTTCAGTATCTTTATTCTCACCACTAATAGTAGTACTTAATTCAGCTTCAATTGAAGTATGCTTCATACTATGTTTTGGCTTGTTAATAACAACTGTAATTAGTATTTATTCTTTAATCAAAGTTCTATCAGGGTAAGCTTAAATTTTATTTCTTCAAAAAATCTAAATTACGCTTTAGTCCTCTATAGCCTGTACGTTTTACAGGGCTGTTTTTAAAAAGAGGTTTAAACACCTCTTCAGTTATTTCGTGCCACTGGCGGCTGTCCATTTCAAGTAGCTCATTCTTTGGGTCAAATTGTGGCTCGTTATGTGGCTGGCTAAAACGGTTCCAAGGGCAAACCTGTTGGCATATATCACAACCAAAAGCCCAGTTTTCCATTTTGCCTTTAAATTCTTGGGGTATTTCATCTTTTAACTCAATAGTAAGGTAACTAATGCATTTACTGCCATCCATCCAGTAGGGAGTAATTGCATCGGTAGGGCAAGCATCAATGCAAGCAGTACAAGTGCCGCAATAGTCTTTTATAGGTGTATCGGGTTCCAGTTCCAAATCAATAATCAGTTCCCCCAAAAAAAAATAACTGCCCTGTTGCTTATTAATCAAAAGCGAGTGTTTGCCAATCCACCCCAAGCCGCTCTTTTGTGCCCAAGCTCGCTCCATAACAGGGGCACTATCAACAAAAGCCCGTCCGTGTATCTCGCCAATCTTTTCGTTGATGAAGAGCAGTAGTTCCTTAAGCTTATCTTTTACAACAAAATGGTAATCGGTACCGTATGCATAAGTACTAATTTTAGGGACATCAGGGTCTTTTTGTTCTTTATCGGTGTGGTAATTATATAGGAAAGATATTACCGTTTTTGCTCCGGGAACCAATTTGGTAGGGTCAAGGCGTTTGTCAAAATGGTTTTCCATATAGCCCATTTTGCCATGCATACCTTGTTGCAGCCATTTTTCCAATCGTGGGGCCTCTTCTTCTAAAAACTCAGCTTTACTCACTCCACAAAAGCTAAAGCCCAAACGTTGGGCTTCTTCTTTAATTAGGCGTGTATGTTGGACTTTATTCACTGGTTATTATAAGGATTTAATAACCCATATACAGCAGTATCTAGAAACTTACCGTTATATAGATAGCTTTCTTTCAATAATCCTTCACGTTTAAAACCGCACTTCTCAACCAGTTTTATACTGGCCATGTTTTCAGGGGAAATGTTTGCCTCAATAGTGTGCAGTTTTATATGTTTAAAGGCATAGTCTATAGTTGCCATAAGCGCTTCGTGCATTATACCTCGCTGGTAATAGTCTGGGTGTAACATATAGCCAATCTCACAACGGTGGTGGGCTTTTATCATCCGCCAATAATCTACTGAGCCAATAAGTTTGGAGTTGCTTTTTAATGCAATACCCCAACTGATGCCCTCATTGTTTTTACTTAAATCTATAGCTCGCTGTACTTTTTCTTCAACTTCTTCTCGGGTTGGTTTTTGAGGGGTGTCTATAAACTGATAATACCTGTCATCCATGCGAATAGCATACATCGCATCAGCATCTTTAGGAACAATTTCCCGCAAGATTAGCCTTTCGGTTTCCAAAACAGGAAAAGGATGTAAGTTTAGCTCAAGCATTTTGTGTGTTTTTGTGCAAAGTATAAATGGTAGTATCTATAAACTTTCCATTGCTATAATAAATATCTTTAAAATAGGCTTCACGCACAAAACCATTACGCTCTGCCAGTTTTAATGATGCTTTATTATCAGGGTTTATGTTTGCCTCTATTGTGTGTACTTTTAATGTGTTAAATGCATAGGCTATACCTATATCCATCACTTCTTGCATGAGTCCTTTACCCCAATAATCTTTATGAAGCAGATATCCTATTTCAGTTCTGTAATGCTCTTTTAGTATGCGCCAAAAGCCAAAAGTACCTATCATTTTAGTATTCCCTTTCAGTGTTATAGCCCACGTAATCCCCTCGTTTTTTGCTAATAAACCCTTAATAATATCAATCAGTTTTTGGGCGTCATCAATAGTCTTTGCTAAGGGGCGGTCTATATGTTGCATAACAATAGGGTCTGCACGCATTTCAAATAAACTGTGTACATCATCATCTCCTATCTGGCGCAAAATAAGGCGTTCGGTTTCTAATGTAGGAAAAGGTGAGAAATCAAGATTCAACATCATCACTTGCAAGTATACGAACTCGTAAAGTATATTAAATAACAGTTTTTCTATAGAAGTAAATTTGTTGACTATTTTAAATTAAATATATTTGCCATGGTTGTAAGGGCAGCCTATCCCACAAAAAGATTGTATCACCCTTTTCTATTCAACAAAATCATATTTTTGGTATAGTTTCCGCCTGATGTGGGGGGTAAAAAGAAGGAAATTATATGCAGAAAATACAACCCCTTAGGCTTGCACAGGCAAAACAAGAAGTCGTTTTAACATATAAAAATATCAAGCACCTATTATTAAATGATAGGATTGACGATATTCTTCAACAATATTCAAATAATGCTCAAACTTACATCTTGGCAAATCTAAAAGCTTTCAAATTGAAGCATAGTTATCATCTATATGCTATAGAAAAAGGTTTTTCGAATTGGTTTGAGTTAAAAAAATACATAGTAGCAAACGATTGTCTTTATGCCGGTAATGGAGTAATGTTTATCCATTCTTGGTTTACAGAGTATAAAAAAGCAAAGCTATATCAAACCAATAATGGAGGGTATTTACTATGTTTTTGGGATGATATTGTTGTTTGCGGAATAGAGTATATAGCCTGCCTTAAGCTAGAAAAATATAAGTATTACTGGGAACAGCTTGGATACGATTGGGTAATGCCAAAAAGTAATGTGGCAAAACGTGTTTTGGAAGAAAAGGCAGTAAAGAATTATCTGAAACTTAATCAATAAATAAATTTTAAGAACTATGAAGAATTATTTAGGGCGAATGATAATCCTAGTAAGGGATTATGATGAAGCATTTAACTTTTATAAGAAAAATTTTAATTGCAAAAAGATTTTTGAATTGACTACTGATGTAGGGCAGCATTTTCTACATATTGGTTTTGATACCGATGAGTCTGTTGGTATTTGGTTTTTGAAGGCGCAGGGAAAAGAACAAGAGAATAGAGTGGGTAACCAAACAGGAGAGCAGCCTGCTATGGTTATATACACTGATGAGTTAAATACACTTTATAATAAACTGATTGACAATGGGGTGAAAATAAAAATAGAGCTTGTAAATACACCCGAATATAGTTTCTTCCATTGTTATGATTTATATGGTAATGAAATTGTTGTTACACAACTTAAAAACAGCACATTGTAGTAGATAGCTTATATAAATCTCAAAATCAACAAATCAGAAATTCTCAATTTCTTTATCTTCGCGCCCTTATGCAGCTAATAGACAATCAATATACCTTGGGTGGGGTAAACTTATTGACAGTTTGCAATGAGTTTGATACACCTGTTTATGTTTATGATGCTGCGAAAATTGTTTCGCAGTATCAACGTTTAATCACTGCTTTTGAGGGTACCAACATAAAGGTGAAGTACGCCATGAAGGCACTAAACAACATAAATGTATTGAAGCTGCTAAAGAAACAGGGTTGCGGATTAGACGCCGTTTCAATACAAGAGGTTCAGCTAGGCTTAAAAGCAGGGTTTGAACCTAGTGAAATATTATTTACTCCTAATTGTGTTTCTATTGAAGAGATAAAACTTGCAGTAGATTTTGGGGTAAAAATTAATATTGACAATATCTCAATTCTTGAGCAATTCGGACATATCTATGGTGATACTGTACCGGTGTGTATTCGTATCAACCCCCATATTATGGCAGGCGGACACAGCCATATATCGGTAGGGCATATAGATTCTAAATTCGGTATATCATTCTACCAAATGCGCCATGTGGGCAGGGTAGTAAAATCTAACAATATAAGAGTAGAAGGTTTACACATGCATACGGGTAGTGAATTTTTAGATGCCGATGTGTTTTTACAAGGAGCGGAGTTATTGTTTGAAGTGAGCCGAAATTTTCCTGATTTACAGTTTTTAGATTTTGGTAGTGGTTTTAAAGTTGCCTATAAAGAGGGTGATATTACTACTGATGTTAAAATTTTAGGAAAAAAGATTACCAAACGCTTTAATGAGTTTTGCAAAGAATACGGCAGAGATTTAGAGCTATGGTTTGAGCCGGGTAAGTTTATAGTGAGTGAAGCAGGCTATTTTTTAGTAAAAGCAAACGTTATAAAGCAAACTACCAGTACCGTATTTGTAGGGGTAGATAGTGGGCAAAACCATTTGTTACGCCCTATGTTTTATGATGCTTACCACCACATAACCAATATTAGTAATCCCAGTGGTACACCCCGCATTTATAGTGTGGTTGGGTATATATGCGAAACGGATACATTTGGTTGGGATAGAAAACTAAATGAGGTTAGGGAAGGGGATATATTGGCTTTTCATAATGCAGGTGCTTATTGCTATACTATGAGCAATAACTACAACAGCCGTTTCCGCCCTGCTGAGGTGCTGATATTGGATGGCAAAGCACACCTTATCCGCAAACGGGAAGAAATGGAAGACCTTACCCGTAATGTGGTAGAGGTGGAGATTTAATATAGTTTTAAGTTTACAGTCTTCTGTTTTCAGTTATTTGTGAACAGAAGACTTTAATATGTTTGGTTTATTTAAAAATACTAAACCTAAGCTAACCATTACACCTGATGATAAGGAGTGGGTAGAAACCAACTTAATTTGGTTGGGTGAAAACTTTGGTTTTGAAAGAGTGAAAAAAACACCTTTTTACTTGCCTACAACAGAGCATTTCCCTTACACTAGTATTAAAGAAGATGAACAGTTTGAGAAACTATTTCACCAGTTGTGTGGGATGGTGGATATGAAAAGGGATGAGTTTTTAGTTACTTTTTTTGATGAAGATAATTATGAATTTGTTGTGGGTGATTGGGATAACACAGACGCTTTATATGAGAAAATTAAGCAAGGAAATAAAAAATATAAAGTAGCAGTTTCAAACAACAATTTTTCTGATATTGAAAGACTTATAAGTAGTATTGTTCACATTCTTATTCAAATAAAGTTGGTAGAGGGAAAATTTATAGGTAATGATGATGAAGATATGAAGGGATTAATTGATTTAGCTGCTATTTTTTTTGGTTTTGGTATTTTTCTAGCAAATGGCTCTACAAGAACTCACAAACTTGACACGGTATCATATAGTACTTATGGGGTTTCAAGAGTTGGATACCTTCCCGATAAAGTAATAGCTTATGCAAATGCTCTTGTATGTAAAATTGCTGAAAAGGAGCATGTTAAATATATACAATGCTTTAATTCAAATACAAAAACATCATTTGAAAATAATTATAACTATTTAACAACCACAGGAAATACTCAAGTCAATAAAAAGACTATTTCCTTAACTAATGAAATCTTTTGTATAAATAAGTCTTTAACCTATAGTTTTAACAATAAAGATTATCATAAAGCCTTAAAGCAATCGAAAGAGTTAATTCAGATTAATAGTGAGAAGCCGGAGGCATGGAATAACTTAGGATATGCTTACTTAATGTTAGGTGATTTTAATAAGGCTATTCAGATATTTAATGAGGCAATAAAGATTGACATATGTTGGGATATTCCATTTAGTAACAGAGCATACTGTAAAATACAAACTAATGAACTAGAAAGTGCATACATAGATATTAAAGCTGCATTAGAATTTGATTCAGGAGACTCATATGTGTTGAGAAACATAGGTATATTTAATTTAGCTAAAAAAGAATATGAAACAGCTCTTGAATATCTTTTAAAAGCTTATGAACTGGATGAAACAACAGACCTAATTCATTTTTACCTAGCCAAAGTATATGAGAAGCTTGCAGATACTAAAAAGCAGATTTTTCATCATGAAAAATCTGCTGAATTAAATGAAACAACCCTTAGTTTTTTACAGAGTTACAAGTATTAATATTTCCATTGAGTACTTCATATAAACACATTTTATTTTGACCCTCCCGATTCACGTATAAGGGTGATTATTTGAAATTCGCCCTCCCTAATTGCAAATAGGGAGGAAAAAGTTTAAGAACTCACCCTTTTAATTACTATTAAGGAGGGTTAAGTATTATGCTAATTGATTAATTGGCATATTAGCACATACTGTGTTATTTAGTTTTACAATAACACTCGCTATAATCTTTAATGGTTAGTTTGGTTAAACCACACCAATAAGCTCTCCAATCGCTGGGAACTGTATTGGTTTTTTCTACTTCGTAAAATCTTAAATATTTTTCTCTGGCAGAGTCTTTATCGGTATACACATTTTGGGCAACATTACTTAGTGTGTTAGCATTAATACCATTTTCACCATATGCTTTGTTAAAATTATACTCAGGCACCCATTGGTCATCACCTTTAGTCTCAATGCCCTTAAAATAATGCGTTATGCTATTGTTCAAAGTCATATCAGTTGCATTCCAGTCAACTAATTGTATTGCGGGGTTATTTCCATTTACGGGGCTAATTGATGGTGTAATATGAATAAATGAAACAGGGGTTCCATTATCTTCAATTACTCTAAAATCATCCATGTGTGTATGTCCTGCAAAATTAGCAGCTATAGTACCACTGTATTGTTTTGTTAATGATAAAAAATCATCGTTAAAACTCTTATCCCACATGGGTTTTACTTTGGGGCATGTTCTCGAGCTGTATATATCCATACCGGGTGGTATATGGTAAGCCAGCCAAACCTTTTTGTTTTCAGCCTTACACCTGGCTAAAGTATTTTTTAGCCAAGCCAATTGCTCATTTGCAGCATCTTTTGATGGTATGGTGTTACTGCAATAGTTTACATGGTTATTGTTATAATGCCCGGGCGAAAAGAAATTGGTGTTTAAACCTATAAATACTTGCGTACTATCCCAAGGCATAGCCACAGCATAGTACCCTCCTTTAGAAAAAGTGGTAACAAAGTTTTGTGTGCCATAAGCATTTTGTAATCTGGGTAACCATAAATTGGAAAAAAACTTTAAGAAATCTCCGTTAGCAGTAATGTGGTAGTCTCCACAATACCCATCGTTGTTTCCCAAAACGGGCAACATAGGGGTGTTAGGATATTTTTTTGCCAACTGAGAAACTATAAAACTCTCCGTTTTAGTAATAAAATTTTGGGCATGTTTTAAATCATAATCTTGAGTTAAGCTTTGATACTGTGCCTCGAAATTATGCGCTATAAAATCACCCGTAATAATTATAAAATCAGGATTACTTTCAATAGTCGGCATTTCTTCCATAGCACTTTTAAATAACGGGAAGTAAGTGTCATTCCTATATTCTCCGTATGATTTTACTTTAGATTGCTCAAAAATGCCTTCCCAGTCAGTATAGTCAGCCGCAATTAACTGGTTTAAGATACTAGGGTCGTAAAAAGGGTTAAAGTGAATGTCTGAAATTACCAATATTTTGCCACTTTGACCCGCAATAGCCATGTCGCTTTCGCTACCAGCTTCAAATTCAGTGGTATTATTTACGGAATCTGAATTGGCATTGTTTGACGGATTAGATTTACAATTGATTAAAAAAATAAATAATAGTGCTAATGATAAAATAGAAATGGTAGATAGTTTCCTTTTCATGATAGATTGGTTTTTAGTTAGTTAATAGTCAAGTTTAAAAGAGTAAAGAAAGCAATATTATCTCAAAAAAAGCACAAGAAAATATTTTCCTGTAACGATAGTTTAGTTTAAAAAAGGAAATTACTGTTTTTTACTTCCCTTATCCAATAACTCTAAAACTTCTTGCGGGCTAATGTCTTTATAAGCAAGTTTAAGGCGTTTACGACACAAGAAACCTTTAGGCAGGGTTTCAATATTAAATTTTCTGTTTATCTCGCGGCTGCTTAGCCCAACGGTATAAGGAATATTATCCAGCACCTTCATAGCACTTATAGATTTATAATAATCACCATAGTTTAAGGTTATTATATTTATACAGTTGCCATATTTACGGTGTATTCGGGTAAGTGCAGCAGTATCACTTTCAAAATTAGGGGTATCAAAATTGTAGAAATATATATACAGCCCTTTGCGTTTATACTTCTTTATTTTTTTAGTAGTCTTACTATCATGCTGGTAAAAGGTAAATTTGGGCAGCTTTTTTCCAATTCGCAATGCCTTTTTAGAAACCGCATCCTTATCCCAAAAGAATTTTATGTAATTCCCCGCAGGGTCAAACTCAGTAATTCTATACACCTTTTCATTCCACTCAAACTCAGTTTTTTTAATGCGTTCTTCAATAGGGAAGGAGAAATCATCTAAAAAAATACTGTCGTTCTTTTTAGCCACAAAAATCTTATCATATTCGGCGCTATTATATAAACCGTCATAATTACCGTCATGCAAAGCAATTCTAAAGGTGTCGGAGCCATTTATATATGTTGTTCCCCGCATATTCATTCGGTTTTCTTTAAAACTGTAATCAATGCCGGCAAATACTTTATTCCCCTGATTCTTTTTATAATAGTCATCCATTAAAAAACGGTATTTGGCATCCTTACTCAAGTCGAACCGAGAAATCCTTATAGAATATTTGGCATTGGGTACTTTGGGATGTTTAAAATCTATGTCTAAATGTGGAGTAAAGGCTGTGAAAGTATCAGCGGCACCATCATCAGTAAAATCAAGGTTATTATTTCTATCAATATGTAAAACAGCAGGCTTTACCCATCGTTTGTAGTTATTTATTAATACTGTGATGTAGCCCCTGTTTATATCAGACGGTGCGCCGGAATAATATATGAAGCCGTATGCCGTATCGGTAGCATCGCTCATATCAGGAAATTTTTTAATAGTAAAGCGACCTAAAGGTTTCTTATTAAATACACCAAACTTTTCATATTCTTCAATTTCAGGCGTTTGGAAGCGGAATATGGGTAAAATGAGCTTGCTTTTAAAATAGCGCTCATCATATGCCTTTTCGTCGAAACTTACTTGTACTACCTCTTGCCCATAGCTTACAAATGGAGCAAGAAGGAAAACGAATAGAAAAAGTTTTTTAAACATGTGATACAAATGTATAAAAGTGGAGAGAAAGCAGAAATTTTAACTATACTGATTGTTTAACGAATTATAACTCAGAATCTACACTTTACAGTAAACTTTTTTAAGATAGAATTAAGAGATGAATTATTAGTAAGCGTGCATTATATCTAGATGTAGGCGAATATTTTGCTTATGTTTTGTTTTGAAATTATTCTTTTATTCTATAGCATCGTTATATTAATACAATGTAAACAAAATTTTATGAAAAAGATTTTCCTTTCACTTATCGTTCTAACACTAGCATTTGCAGGCTGTAAGAAGGACGAAGAAACTACCCCATCAGGCGGTAGTGGAGATGCAGGCGGTATCACAGTTGCTGAGATTAATACTTCAATGGTAATTAAACATACGGGGAGCCGTTGCCCGCCTTGTGGTAACTGGGGTTGGAACGCTAATGAAGATATAATTAGCACTAACAAAGGTTCAGCAGCATTTATGAGTGCTTATGGTCAAAACTTTGTAGCGCAATTATTTATAAATAGTACTGCTACTGCTTTACAAACGCATGTAGGAGCTACTGGTTACCCAACCTGGAGTGCTAACGGTCAAGCGCAATTAGACCGTTCTGGCGGTGGTGTAAACGTGAATGGCGAAAAAGCAAAAGTTGAGCAAGCTGTTAAAGACCACAAAGCTGCTGCTGTAGTAGCAAATGTTGGTTTCACTACTTCTTATGACGGAGATAAGTTAATGATTGATACCAGAACTAAATTCTTTAAAGAAGCTCAAGGTAACTATAACTTAACTGTTTTTGTATTAGAAGATGGTGTAGTTGGCGCTCAAAGCGGTCATCCAAATACTCCAAATGTAGCTCACCACCACGTGGTTAGAGGTACTGCAGTTGCTGAAGGTTCTTCAAGCGTTGATGTTTTAGAAGGTATGCAAATAGCTAACGGAAGCATTGCTGCAGGTTCTACATACGACCAGAAGTTTACTTTTGATGTTGCAGGATACGACAAAGCTAACATTGAAGTAATAGCTGTTATATGGAAAAAAGACTTAGGAAGTCTTGATTTTATAAACGCTAGCACCGACCAAAAGTAATTTAACCTAAATATTAATTTAAACCCCTATAGCGAAAGCTTTAGGGGTTTTTTGTTTATTTAAAAAGTAACCGTGCAGCATTTTAATAGTTAACACTGTCAAATAAAAAACGAAACTGAAACAGCAAGTGATAACACAGCAAGAAGAAGAGTTGATAGACGGGTGCATAGCGGGCAAACGCTCTGCACAAAATCGGCTTTTTGATAAGTACTCAGCTAAAATGCTTGGGGTATGTTATCGCTATGCCCAAACAGAGCATGATGCAGAAGATATAATGCAAGACGGGTTTGTGAAAGTGTTTAATAACCTAAAAAAATTTAGAAGGGAGTCATCTCTGGAAACATGGATAAAAAGAGTAATGATTAATACAGCACTTAATTTTCTCAAGTCAACACAAAAACTACGTATGGAAGCAGATATTTCTGTTGCTGAGAATAGTGCTGAGTTTTCTACCAGCCAATGGAGTAGTATAGATACTAAACTATTAATGGAGTGTATACATACTCTTCCGGCAGGTTACAGAGTAGTACTAAACATGTTTGCCATAGAAGGATATTCACATAAAGAGATTGCCGAGCAATTGAATATAACTGAAAGTACATCGCGCTCACAATTTGCAAGAGCCAAAGTGCTTTTAAAGAAAAAAATAGATACGATTAACAATTTTGACCAACAATATGAAAGAAGAAGAATTCAATGATTTTTTGCGGGATCGCGCTGATTCTTTCGAACTGAAGCCATCTTCAGGCTCGTTTGATGCGGTAGCACGCAAAATGAGGAAACAAAAAAAGAGAAAAGGTGCATTTTTCATCATTACTCTTTTATTATTGGGGGCTAGTGCTACCATGCTTTACTATACAATTAATAATACTACCGAAAATAAAAGTATTGCACAGCAAACTAGCAACGAAGTAAATAACCAAAAAAGCGAAAGAACCATTCCACAGACAAAAAAATCAGTACCCGCAAATACTGATAAAGCAAATGAAAAAACTACAGCACCTAATGCTAAAATGAACATTAAAAATGGTGCTTATAATACAGAGCGTTTAAAGGAACAGAATAATAAAAGAGCTAGCACTATAACCGATAATAGTATGGGGATTTCTAATGGGGGCGCAATTACAGAAAGAAGCGATAATCAAAAAGCTATTTCAATCAATGCTGAAATAAACAAACCAGTATATGAAACAGAAATAAATAATAAAGAGAATGCAGAGCATCCCAAAGAAGAAATTGTACTTGTAGAGCAAGAACAAAAAACAGAGCAGAAAGAAAATGTTGCAATTCTTGAAGAAGAAAAAAAGGTGGTTTCAATAGAAAAAAATAAAGAAGCTAAAAAAGATAGCTGTGCCTTTTGCGATTGTGCAAAGAAAAAATGGGCCGTTAAAGCTTATGTTAATCCATTTTTAGCTTCATACGTTTCAAATTCAAGTTTAGGAAACAGAGGTGCTGATGAAAGTATGATAGATTTTCAGCAGCTTAACAGCCAGCCACAGAACTTTACAAAAGAGCAACCTAACAATGGAGTAAGTTGGGGAGTAAATTTTGAGCGAAAGCTTGCTAAGAAATTTAGCTTAGGGTTAGGAATTGCTTACAGTAAGTGGGACTTAGATTTTATTAACTGGACAGAGCAGTATAGAAGAGACTCTGTTGTGAACTATAGGTTTGATATGACAACCAACCAATACGTTCCCATTGGTTATAGCGTGAGTAATAGGACAGATGCAATAGATAGCACTGTTACCAATGTAGTATTTCAAAGTGTACAAATACCTGTATATGTAAACTTTAATGTACTTAATAAAAAGAGATTTAGTTTAGATATACAAACAGGTTTTACAGGTAATTTTATTTACAGTACTGCCTTTAAAAGGGATGAAAAAATACTGAATACCAGAATACCCTCAAATCAAAACGAATCAATCCAACAATATAAGTACAGAAGTTTTAATGTAACCTACGATGCAGGCATTATGGCAAACTATACTATAGGCAAATGTTGGGGAGTATATGGTGGGCCGAACATAGGCATGCCTTTGTTGCCTATACATGCAGCAAATAATGATGAAAAACGCCGCCCATTATTTTTAGGGTTTCAAGCAGGGCTACGTTTTAAATTTTGACAATTATTTATGAGAAAAAAATAGTATCTTCATGCAATCATTATCTGCAATAAATAAAACTATGAAAACAAGAAAAGCATCAATTGGAAAGCTAATACTACTTTTACTGGTAGTTACAGGGCTTTCAGCTTGCAAAAAAGGCGAGCAAACACCCCCTTTAAGAGTTTGTGAAAATAACGCAACATTTATTCAAACAAATAATGCTGACGGGTATTATGGTAAATTCCTTATTCAGTTAGAAGACGGTTCATACATATACCCATGCACTGTTGAAGGAGGCGTGGCTAAAGATATACCATATCATGGTATGGCTATAACGGTATCTTATGAAGTTTTAGGCAATGAGGAAGGGTGCCAAGGTTTAGCATCGGTTACAAAAGGAACCAATGAACCTATTATAAATGAATTACCCAATGGCTGTATAATTACAAGGCAAAACTTACAATATCAAAGAGCCAAAATTACTTGTTTATCTCCTGTGAATGATGAGCGTGATTATGGATTTTGCACAGTAGAATAAAACTCAGAAAATATTTATTTAAAAAGCCTTTAGCATACGCTAAAGGCTTTTTTTATTGTAATAACAACCACTTAAAAAAGTAGCTGTGCTTATTATGTAAGTGTTTGATAGATAAAATTTTATACAAAAAATAAAATATTGATTATCTACCCAACCATCTCAAATTTGGTTACGTATTAGAATACATAAACCAAATAGAAATAAAAAAACTATGAAAAAAGTTTCATTAAAATCGACTAAGCAAATATTGTTTGTAGCTGCATTAGCAGCAGGGCTTTCATTCGCTTCATGTAAATTAGATCCGCCAATTGATCCCGGAAGAGGGGGTGGAAATGGTGGAGGAACCGGCGGAGGAGGAAATGGTGGCGGAAGAGATTCTACTATTATTGATCCCGGAAATGGCGGCGGTAGCGGCGGCGGCGGAGGAAGAGACAGTACCATTTGGGGCGGCAACAATGGTGGAGGTCGTGGAGGAAATAGCGGAGGCGGAAACGGTGGGGGAGGAAATAGTGGTGGAGGAAGAGGAGGAAATGGTGGCGGTGGCCCAGTAATAGGACCTCGTTAATTTACTATGTAAATAATTAATTAGTGTTTTTTAAAGGGTTGATGAAAATCAACCCTTTTTTAATGCAGCATTTTGTGTTTTCATATTGTCAGGTAAAATAGAGAGAAGAAAAAAAATTAAAATATCAGACTATGAGAACAATTAAATTATCGCTTAGCAAAGTAACCGTACTGTTATTTTTTGGAGTACTAACACTATCAGCATGTAAAAAAGGACCTGTAACACCACCACAAAAAACATGTGAACATAAAGGGTACTTTGAGGAAATGAATGGGTTTGAAGGATATTATAACGGTTATATAATAAGACTTGAAAATGGAACTATTTTGTTTCCGTGTTTAGCTGAAGATAAATCATTAGATAGAAATTCAATTTATGATGGAATGCCGATAACAGTTTCTTATGAAAGATTACAAGAAGAGATTGCATGTAAAGTTCCCTACTGGTATACTGTAGAAGACCATATGAAAATGGGCTTAGGTTGCTTTGAATACATGCGGGCTAAAATTACCTGCATTAGTGAAGATAATCAAACCCGTGAATGTGGTAATGTAGGCTTTTGTGGTACAGAGCTTTGATAGCACCAAAAACTATAATTCTAAAAAAAGCCTCTGATTATCAGAGGCTTTTTTTATGCCTTCTTATAAAAACGAATATTAGGTGTAACTAAAAGATTATAAATGGTTTATAAGTAAAAATATTTTAAAAAAAATCATTATTCATGCAGCATATTTTTGTTAACTATTGTCAAATATGCAAAAGGAAAAAGTTTAATTAAAACTTAAAAAAAGTAGAAACTATGAAAACAATTAATTTTAAAAAAACAGCAAAATTTAGCCTTATGCTACTAGCAATAGCAATTGCTTTTGTAGCATGCAAGCAAGACCCGATTATGCCCCCAAAAGATGGAGGAGGTGTGGTAATTGATGAACCCAAGGACGATGGAAAAGGTAAACCACCAGTAAAAGATGAACCTGTTAATGATGACTTACCCCAAGACCCTTCAAACCCAGATCAATGTTCATTCGAAGGTCAGCTATTTCATCCTATTGACGGTTGTAAGTGGGCAATAAAAACCAGCGATGGTGAATGGTTGTACCCTATTAACCAAGATAAACTAGCCGGTTTAGGAGAAGGTGATAAAGTAAAGTTTGGCTATGTATACAGGCATGAAGCGTTTACGAACTGTATGGCAGGTTGGAATATTGAGCTTAAATGTTTAACCGTTTCTATTGCTCAATAAATTATAATTTTTGGCAATGATATACTTTAATGTACCAATTTAATAGTGATTAACTTTAAATATGGTATAGTCTTTAGCTTGTAAAGGGTATTCTTTTTTTCTGATGTAAGTATTGTATTTGATACCTGCATAATCACATAGTTTTCTAAAGTTTCCGAACGTAGCAACAACCTCACAATCTTTGATTAATACAAAGCTGTGCTTACCTGCTTGTTGTTCTTTATATGTGGACACAGGACAAAAATACAAAAATACTCGAATAAAGTTGTATAAATTGATACAATTACCTATATTTGAATTGTAATATTAACAGCATGAAAAACGTCTCAAAAATCACTTCTTTTAAGTCATTCGCTCAAATGTTAGAGGCGTTGCCCGATGACAATTCATGTAGAGAATACTTAGAACAAATTAGATGGGACGGCTCACCTGTTTGTATTCATTGCGGGGTGCAAAGTGATAGCCATTACAAACTAAAAGTAAAGGGTGAATTTAAAGGGCTTTACAAATGCAATAGTTGCCGTGAGCGTTTTACCGTTAAGTTGGGAACTATGTTTGAAGGTTCTAATATCTCACTTCGCAAATGGTTTATAGCTATCTATATATTTTCATCACACAAGAAAGGAATTAGCAGCCACCAGTTAGCAAGTGATTTAGGTATTACACAAAAGAGTGCATGGTTTATGTTACAAAGAATACGCTATGCTTTTGGTGTTAAGAGTGAAGAAAAATTGCAAGGTGTAGTACAAGCTGATGAAACGTTTGTAGGTGGTAAGAATAAAAACCGCCATGCTGATAAGAAAGTGGCATATAGTCAAGGTAGAAGCGTTAAAGACAAAACGCCTGTGTTTGGTATTATCCAACCGGGCGGTAACGTGCATACAATCGTAATACCTGATACTAAGGCTAAAACTATAAAGCCTATAATTGAAAACATGGTTAGTAACGGCTCAATAGTGGTTACTGATGAATGGCACGCCTACAAGGCTTTAGCCAAAGAATACGCCCACGTAGTAGTAAATCATAAGGAAAAAGAGTATGTTAGGGGCGAATTTCACACCAACGGAATAGAGAACTTTTGGAGTTTGTTAAAGCGTGGTATTTATGGTATTTACCACCATACCTCACCAAAACATTTACACCGTTATTGTGATGAATTTGCGTTTAGATTTAATTCAAGAAAAATAGAGAGTGGTGAGAGGTTTGATTTTTCTTTACGCAATACAGAAAACAGAAGATTAACATATAAGCAGTTAATCGCTAAGTAACATGGCAAACGAGAGAAATACTGAAAATATTGTCAGAAACCTTTTGCGTGGGTTAGATTATTACGATGATAACAACTGTATCATTGAGGAGCAAAACAGTAAAAATCCAAGAATAAACAAGGCATTAAAAAATGCTTCTAAAAGTGGCGTTGGTATTGGCAGACCTGAATTTATTATAACTTTCAAAGATGATAGTGAACTACTTATAGTAGTTGAATGTAAAGCTGATGTTAGTAAACACATAAGTAAAACCAAAGACCAATATTCAGACTATGCAGTTGATGGAGTTTTGCTGTATTCTAATTACTTATCAAAAGAGTACAATGTTATTTCAATAGCTGTAAGTGGTGAAACTGAAAAAGAGTTAAAAATTTCTCACTTTATTCAACTAAAAGGGGCTTATGTAGCAAGGGATGTTTCGGATAAAACGTTTTTAGATTACGGTTCTTATAAAGTACTCTTTAAAGCACAAGCCACTCCTTTAAAAGATACAGAGTTAATCAAAAAGGCTATTGAGTTTAATGAAACATTACACTCTTATTCAGTACCTGAAACCGAGCGAAATACTTTAATCAGTTCCATACTAATTTCTTTACAAGACAATATATTTATAGATACTTTCCATAAGTATGAAAAAAACTATGACTTGGCAAAGGATATGGTTGAAGCGTGTAAACGTGTCTTAGAAAAGAATAAAATATCAGATGAACGTAAAGACACTATTTTACATGAGTACGGGGGGATATTGTATAACAACAAGTTTACAAAAGAAGTAATTAAGAAGAAAAGTAAAACGCTACCAAATACAATTTTAAAGGATTTAATAACAGACTTGAGGGATAGTGTTTTGCCTTTCATTCAAGAAAATGACTTTGATATACTTGGGCGATTTTATAGGGAATTTATCCGATATGCAGGTAAAGATAGCAAAACAGGTCTTGTTTTAACTCCCACACATATAACTGATTTTTTTTGTGAATTAGCTGATTTACAGCCTAATGACGTGGTTTATGACCCCTGTTGTGGCACGGCGGGCTTCTTAGTTTCTGCAATGAAATGGATGGTTAATGCTGCTGGCAATGACACTACTCAATGGAAAAGAATAAAAGAAGATGGTTTGATAGGAGTAGAAACCCGTCCTGATATGTTTACTCACGCTTGCTCTAATATGATGATGCGTGGTGATGGAAAATCAAATATTTATAATGATGATTGCTTTCACGATGATGTAAAAGAGAAGGTTAAGAGTCATAAGCCCAACAAAGGCTTTTTAAACCCTCCTTATGATGTTGGAATAGATGGGCAATTAGAGTTTGTAGAAAACACTTTAGAATGCTTAGAAAAAGGTGGTATTTGCATTGCGATATGCCAAATGTCAACCGTTGTATCTTCTACAAAAGAGGTAACTAATGTCAAGGAAAGTCTTTTAAAATCTCACACACTTAACGGTGTATTTAGTATGCCCGACCAGCTTTTTTATCCGATTGGTGTTGTTACCTGCATTTTAGTGTTTACAGCACACATACCACACCCAAAGAATAAAGAGGTGTTTTTTGGATACTTAAAAGATGATGGGCATATCCTTTTAAAGCATAAAGGAAGGTTAGATGATGGTACATGGAAAAGCAAAAAGGAAAATATGCTTGACCTATACATCAATAATAAAGCAGAACTGAATTTAAGTGTAACACAAAAGGTTACTGCTGAAGATGAGTGGTGTGCAGAGGCTTATATGGAAACAGACTATTCTAAACTGTCTGAACAAGACTTTGTAAACACAATTAAGTCGTTTGTGGCGTTTGAATTTATGAATAAGCATGAAGATTAGCGACCTATTTGATGTGAAATATGGAGGTAAGTTCTCGAAATTAAACGATTATAGTTTAGGGGAAACACCTGTGATTAAATCGCAAGGAACTAATAACGGTGTTATTGGATATTTTGGTATTGAGCCAAATTATAGTCATATACTAACAGTAGCACGTACAGGAAGCGTTGGGGCTTGTTTTTACCACGCACATGAGTGCTATGTTACTGATGACTGTATGGTGCTTATACCTTTAAGAGAGTTATCAAAAGAGCAAATGCTGCTATATGCAGCTATCATTTCAAAAGAAAAATATAAATACAACTATTCTCGAAAAGTAACACCTGACAGGCTAAAAAATACTGTTATACCTGATGTTGAGAGTTTAGCAAACTGGGTGAGTAAAATAAGTATTCCAAAAACCCCAAGTAAAAAACCATACAATAAGAAAGATATATCTTTAAAAGAAAGAAATTGGAAATGGTTTGATTATGGAGGTGATAATGGCATTTTCAGTATTATAAATGGTTTCTATAACAAAAAACCGATACCAGTTGAAAATGGGAAAATTCCATTTATAGGAGCAACCGATAATAATAACGGTGTTTCTTCTTATCATACACTTGATATAATAGAGCAATCTTCAAAAACAGGCGATGATAATAACCATGACATCAGTAAGAAAATATTTAAAGGGAAAAAACATATTACAATTTCTAATAATGGGTCAGTTGGATATGCTTTTTATCAACCCTTAGATTTTACATGTTCGCATGATGTCAATCCAATTGAAACTAAAGATATTGGTCTAAACCCATTTATTGCTATGTTTTTGTGTACTGTGATAGGCTTAGAGCGTTTTAGGTGGACTTACGGAAGAAAGTGGAGACCCTCACGTATGCCTAAATCAAGAATAAAGCTACCTATTGATAAAAATGGGAAACCCGACTGGCAATTCATGGAAGACTATATCAAATCACTACCTTATAGCAGCAACTTAGAAAGTAATAAATCTAAAAAAGGCTTATCCGATGCTGAACTTGTAAACAAATACGAAGCGGGTGAGGTAGATATTGAAGATGCAACTAAAAAGATGCTAAAAAAGCCGCCATACGTTAATTAAAAAAACAGTTTGGTACATTAAAGTATATTATTGCCTAATTTTTTAATTCATAAGAAGTCGGTTAAAAAAACCGACTTTTTTATGCAGCGAAATCAAAATAACAATTGTCAAGTAAATAGAATAAAAATAAAACTATGAGAATAATAAATAAATTATCAATGCTTAAGTTTAGTGTTATAGCACTATTTATTGCCTCTATGGCAACATCGTGTAAGCCTGAACCTCCGGCACCGCCTTCACCTCCAAGCAATGGGGATTGCGAGCTAAAGGGCAAGTTTACCAGAGGGCTGTGCTTGCCTAGCATATACCACAATTTTGTAATTATTGAAGATGGTACGGATGAATACCTTGTTCCATGTGAGTCTGTAGCTCCAATACCACAAAAAATTGAAGACGGGCAAAGAGTTGAATTTTCTTATGAAGAAATAGATTTTTTAGATAGTGAGTGTGCAAAAATGATAAACTGTGATGCAATTCCTGATAAGCCTTACCGCTATGTGAAAATTACCTGTGTTAGTGTCAAAAGTTCAACTGTAAATAACTAAGACTATGAAAAAATTAAATAGAAATAATATAGCAATAAGACTGGTAATAGTAGCTTTAATATTAACATTTGCTGCGTGTAAACCTGAGCCGCCTAAACCCCCTAAGCAAACACCACCTACACCACCAAGTAAAGGCAATTGTGAGTTGACCGGAGTATTGAGTAATGATGAGTGCTTACCAAGTATTTACAACGGCCTTTCAATTATAGATGATGCGACAGGTATTTTTCTGGCACCTTGTGAATCTGATGTACCTATCCCTCAAAATATAAAAAATGGAGATAAAATAGAATTTTCTTATGAAGAAATACCCTATGGAAGCTCATGCGAGAAGATAATTGTTTGCCACAGAGAAATCACAAGCCCATATAAGTTTGTTAGAATAACCTGTTTCAAAACTAAAAACTCAACAGCACAATAGTCATAAATAACTATACCTAGTAGGGGGAAGTTTAGCTACTTCCCCTTTTCAACTAAAAAATAAAACCAAAAACATTATGAAAATTTTTAAAACATTAATCCTAGTATCGGTGCTGGCACTTGCAGCCTGTACAAAACCACCTGTTGACCCACCCAAAGAAGAAAAAGCATGTAAACTCAAAGGTAAATTTGAAACCGCTATGTGCGGATGGGGTATTTATGGTAGCTATTGGATTAGGCTAGAAGACGGCACATTTCTTCAGCCTTGCAAATCAGATATCCCCCAAGTAGATATGAATAAAATTTATAATGGTAGAGAGGTTGAAGTAGGGTATAGAGATATATCGTATACTGAAAAAGGGCAATGCAACAGTAAAGTAACCTGTTTAGCATATCCGGGAGAGCATATAAATGTAAGCCTTACTTGCTTAAAGCTCTTAGGAGATGATAAACCCAAAGAAGAAGAGCCTAAGTGTGAGTATAAAAACCAGGGAATATTATACGATTGGAGTGGAAAGCTTGACGGTTGCCGTTGGGTAATAAAAATGAATGACGGAGATGTTTTAGAAGTTTTAGATAATGATATTAAAGGAACCGGATTAACAAATGGTACTCAGGTTGTATTTGATTTCACTTATGCTAGAAGAGCCAGTTTTTGTATGGCTGGTACGCCAATACTAATTACCTGTATTAAAGCAAAGCCTCAACCGGAAAAACCAAAATGCAAATATCAAAACCAAGGTATTTTATATAACAACGGAACTTGTTGGATGATAAAAGACAATAATGGTGGGAAATATGAAGTGATAGACTCTGATAAAGAAATTAAAGGGATTGACAGTGGCACTCCTGTTTTATTTGATTATTCAGCAATGCGTATAAAAGGAAACTGTATGCCTAGTATACCGGCAAGAATTTGGTGTATAAAAGTAGCAAATACTACACAACGTCAATAATATAAACACACATAAACAAAAAAGCCTTTACCAAATTGGTAAAGGCTTTTTTAATGTATAAAAGTAGCATTAGTCTCTGCTACCCATAAATATCATTATATAATACACCAAAGTTGCTAGTGATGATAAAGCAGCAACAACATAAGTTGAAGCAGCCCAGTTAAGAGCTTTTTTACCTTTTTGTAGCTCATTTTCATGCACAAGACCTGAGTTTTCTAACCACGCTAAAGCTCTATTACTTGCATCAAACTCAACAGGTAAAGTTATAAAAGAGAAAAGGGTAGTTAGCGAAAACAATACAATACCAACACCCAATAAAATAGGGCCTAAGCCAAAATATAAAGCAATAATTCCACCTAAAATTATCCATTGCATATAGCTTGAAGCTATACTCACAGGACCCACCATCATACTGCGAAACTCCAACCAACTGTATGCCTTGGCATGCTGTATAGCATGCCCGCATTCGTGCGCTGCAACTGAAGCAGCTAAAACGCTTCGCCCGTGGTATACTTCCGGGCTTAAGTTCACAGTTTTATTTCTTGGGTTATAATGGTCTGTCAACTGTCCTTGCACAGAAATAACTTGCACATCATACAAATTATTATCATTCAAAATACGTTGTGCAATCTCACACCCACTTAGCCCGTTACTTAGGGTTTCCTCGCTCATTTTTTTCGCCACACTTTTAAAACGCCAACTCACTATTATACTAGCAAGAAAGGTTAAAATCATTAAGGCATATCCTAAAATCATAATTTTATATTCAATTTAATTGGTCGTCAAAATAATATCAAATCCAATACCAAAGCAAAAAGTTATTTCAACGCCAAGCGTAAAATAATAACAATAATGGCTACCAAAAACATCAAAATAGAAATGCGGTTAATGCCATGCATTATTTTTAAGTTTCTATTAGCAGTAGGGTTTTGGTTTTTTTTCCAAAACATTAAATACGACATAAATTTTTGCCACATAAGCTGTTAGCTCAGGTTTTTAAGAAGTTTTATAGCACGAAGATAGCTATTTATCTAATTTAGCTTTATTCACACAACTGTTTTACTACATTTGTTTTCCTTGAAAATAGAAACACAATGAAAAACAATTCTTCCAAAAAAATAGTAGTAGCCATTGTGGCAGTAAGTGTTTTATTTGCGTGCAAAAAACCTGCGCCAAAAGAAGAAAAAATGGCATACCCCGAAAGTAAAAAAGTAGATACGGTATTCGACTATCACGGTACCAAAGTAGCCGACCCTTATAATTGGTTGGAAGGCGATGGAACTGATGATGTAAAAGCATGGATTGAAGCCCAAAACGAATTTACAGGCAGCTATATAGATAGCATTCCATACAAAGGCAAAATATTTAGCCGCTTAAAAGAAATTTGGGATTATCCAAAATACTCAGCACCTAGAAAAAAAGGGAAATACTATTTCTTCTCAAAAAATAATGGTTTACAAAACCAATCGGTAGTATATTATCAAGAAGGCTTAGATGGTGAACCCAAAGTGTTTTTAGACCCTAATAAATTGTCTGATGATGGTACGGTAGCACTAAAGGGACTATCATTTAGTAATGACAATAGTAAAGTAATAGTTTCAACCTCACAATCAGGCTCTGATTGGCAAACAATGGAAGTCTGGGATGTAGAAACTCAAAAACCATTAGGCGATAAGCTGGAGTGGGTAAAATTCAGTTCGGGTGCTTGGCAGGGAGATGGTTTTTACTATACCCGCTATCCCGAACCTGAAAAAGGAGCAGAATTTTCACAAGCAAGTATAAACCCAAGTGTATGCTACCATAAAATAGGAACTCCGCAAAGTGAAGATAAAGTAATTTATAACGATGCAGAAAATCCATACCGTTACTATGGTTCCCAAGTAACCGAAGATGAACGCTACCTGTTCATTTATATTTCAGCAGGTACACACGGTACTGGTTTATTATGGAAAGACCTGAAAGACCCATCAAGTAAACTGGAAACGCTTTTTGAAGGTTTTGATTACAACTACGGTATAGTAGAAAATATTGATGATAAAATATTAGTACAAACCGATAATGGAGCACCTAAGTACCGTTTAGCACTGGTAGACCCTAAAAACCCAGCACCTGAAAACTGGAAAGATGTTTTACCTGAAGGCGATGACCTTTTACAAGGTGTTAGCACAGCAGGAGGGAAGTTATTTGCTTCATACTTGCACAAAGCGGCAACCAAAGTAGTGCAATATACCTATGACGGACAAAAAGAACGCGAAGTAACTTTACCAACAATTGGTTCAGCCGGAGGCTTTAGCGGTAAAAAAGAAGATACGGAAGTGTTTTATACCTTTACCTCATTTGTATACCCTACAACAATCTACCGCTACGATATTGAAAGTGGAAAATCAGAAGTATATAAAGCCTCAGAAGTGAAGTTTAACTTTGATGATTATGAAGCTAAGCAAGTAACCTATAAAAGTAAAGACGGTACGGAAGTACCCATGTTTGTAGTGCATAAAAAAGGGTTAAAGCTAGATGGTAACAACCCTACATACCTATATGGTTACGGGGGCTTTAATATTAGCCTTTCACCATATTTTAGTATTAGCCGCATGGTGTTGATAGAAAAGGGATTTGTATTTGCTATGCCAAGTTTACGCGGGGGTGGAGAGTTTGGAGAAGACTGGCATAAAGCAGGCATGAAAGAGAAAAAACAAAACGTATTTGACGATTTTATAGCTGCGGCTGAATACCTGATTGATAATAAATATACCAATAGCAATAAGCTGGCTATAGCAGGAGGAAGTAATGGAGGACTTTTGGTAGGTGTGTGCTTAACCCAACGTCCTGATTTATACAAAGTATGCTTGCCGGCTGTGGGAGTATTAGATATGTTACGTTACCACAAAAGTACCGCAGGCTGGGGCTGGATGGTAGAGTATGGAAGTGCTGATAGTGCCTCAGATTTTGATTACTTATACAAATACTCACCCTTGCACAACATAAAAGATGATACAAAACACCCTGCTACCTTAATTACTACAGGAGACCATGACGATAGGGTAGTGCCTTGGCACTCATTTAAGTTTGCCGCCCGTTTGCAAGAAGCCCAAGCAGGAGCAAACCCTATAATGATACGCATAGAAACCAAAGCGGGACATGGTGCAGGAAAACCTACCAGTAAAATAATGGATGAAATTTCTGATATCTACGCCTTTATGTTCAATAATATGGGACTGGAGTATTAATGAAATAGCGGTATTATAAAATAATTGAAAGCCCAACTTTTTATGTTGGGCTTTTTTATAATAATTGCTTTAGATGTTTTCGACGAAAGCATCTAAAAATGCAATTATTCTATTCTGCATTTAGTATTATTGGGTGATTTATTTCATGTATGCGAATTTTAGTTTTAACTTTACTTTTTTCAACTGTATTTACCACTTTATGTGCTCAAAACAATGTAGTTGTTGACAGTAATTTGTGGCAGCCAGATGGAACAGTTTATAAAACTCTTGTTACTGGTGATACATTAATAATAGGAGGCGATTTTAATCTTATTGGAAAAAACACCCCTTACACTGCTGCTTTTGATGGAACTGGAAAGCTTATAAATGCTTTTCCCCATGCTAATGGAGAAGTGAAAAAGGCTATACCTGATGGTAAAAACGGGTTCTATATTGTAGGAGACTTTACAAAAGTAGGAGGAGAAATAAGAGGTGGGCTGGCACATATAGACTCATCAGGAACTGTCACTAGCTTTTTTAAGAACCAAGCAGTTAACGGTTATATAAATGACTTAGAAGTTAAAGACAGTAATCTCTATATCGGTGGTAATTTTACAGGTGTTAATGAGTATACGGGGGGCGGAGCTTTAGTAAATTATAATTCTAAAAAAATAAACTCTAGTTTTCCAAAGGTTGAGGGGGTTGTTTATGCTTCAGAACCTGACGGGGATGGAGGAGTTTACATCGGAGGAAAGTTCACTAAAGTTGGTGAGTTTTATAGAGAAAATATTGCTCATATTGCTAAAGATGGAAGAGTTACTGCATGGAATCCAAAAGCTGATGGTGAAGTTAGAGCAATAGCTTGTAGTGATAAACGAGTTTTTGTTGGAGGTTTTTTTAACTACATAGGGTGTGAAAAACGTCACAGGTTTGCTGCTTTTGAAAAAAAGAGTAATACTCCTGATACGTTACAATTTTCAATTTTCGACTTTGGCACTAATGTTTTTTCGTTAGAGGTATATGGCAACAAAGTATATATAGGTACAGGTTTTTCTTTTACTGGATCAGCTGGTGGTGACCTTTATGCAGTTGATTTAAGTACTAACAAGATTGTTTTTCATAGAGATCAATTTAGAGATGTTAATGCAATTAAAGGTGTGGGTGGGGCAATTTATATTGGCACCGAAGGGCTGTCGTCTAATTCAGGTACAAGATTGAACAAAGTTGATACTACAAACGGATTTCTATCAACTGTGCTAAATAATTTTGAAAAAGGAATGGTAAATGCCTTAGAAAATATTGGGGACTCAATTTTGGTAGTAGGCACAGATGGATTAGCAGCTCCGCCACTTTTTGCATTAAATGTAGCAACAAACAACCACTTTTATGCTGACTATCATATTTACAATAAGTACTTTGCTCCAGTAACATCGCTATCTATTCTTCGTGATACAATTATTATATGTAGTTATTTAAACAAGGATACTGTAAGAAACTCATACTTAAATGCTTTTGGTACATTTTCAAAAAAACGCCTAAACTGGGATATTAATTCTGCTACAAGGCTATCATGTATAAGCGTACTAAGTGATAGTGCCATTTTTTGTGGTGGTAGCTTCAAAACAATAGGGGGAGAACAAAAACTAAACATTGCTGCCCTTAACACAAATACATCAGAAATTGCCAATTGGAGCTACATAGTTGATAGAGAGGTGCACTCTGTAGAAGTAGCAGACTCAAGTATTTATATTTCAGGTTATTTTAGCAAAATAAATAACTTGCCTGTACAAGCTATTGCTCGGCTACTTCCTAATAGTGGAAGTATAAGCAACTGGAATACTAATATAACTTCTGGAAATGTACTTGCATCAAAAATAAAAGGAGACACAATTTTTATTGGTGGTGCTTTTGATACAGGAAGTGGGTATATAAACTTCGCCGCCTTAAATAGACACACCGGTAGTAAGTATACTTTTAGTGATATAAAAGGGAGTGTTCACATTGGTATTCAAGATTTCCTTTTAGACGGAAATAATCTCTACATTCTCGGTTATAGCAATTTAACAGTTAATGGTATTGCTAGGAATTCTATTGCCTTGGTAGATGCAAATACTGGAGCTCTACAGCCATTTAACCCAAGCCCTATCCCTGCAAACTTCTTGGTTGGAACATTTGCCTTATGGAAAAACAATATTGTCTGTGGAGGTTATATGTCTCCCCTACTTGATAAGCCCAGAATACACGTTCGCATTTTAGATGCAAATACCGGAGTAGAAAAGAATAATGCCATGCTAGTATCAGACCTTGTTACAACATTGGCAACTACTAATGATGATAAGCTTTTCTTAGGAGGACGATTTATGTTGGCCGATGCTAAAGAAAGAAATCATTTAGCAATGATAGACTTAACCACAGGAGAACCTTTACCATGGAATCCTAAGACCAATGGAGGGGTAATTGATATGACCATTACCAACGGCAAACTACACTTTGCAGGTAGTTTTAATGAAGTTAACGGGCAAACTAGAAACTATTTAGCATCAACCAACTTAAACGATTCCATTTTGACAAGCTGGAATCCTAATGCTAATTCACCTGTTGGGAGAATACACTATTCAAATGGGAGATTTTTTATTGGCGGTTCTTTTACAAGTGTCGGAGGGCAATCTAGAAAGAATTTCACTTCTGTTGACGCACTTACTGGACAAGTAAGTTCTTTGAATCCTTTTTCTTCTACAACAGGTAATATTGCTATTTACTCTATTAGCTCGTTTAATAACGATGTTTATGTAACAGGTTTGTTTACCTCATTTAATGGTATAGCCAGAGATTATTTTGCAAGTTTTAATGGCGTCACAAATACTCTTAACCCAATCAACCTTTCTCTTGTAAAGACTCCTTTGGCGCTTATTCCAAATAAAGGAGTAGGTGTATATGGAAGTACCGTTTATGTTACAGGAAACTTTACAAAGTCTGGTTCTATGAATACACCTGGATTTGTAAGGTTTAATGCATCAACTAAAATAATTGACCCATGGGCTCCAAATACAAATCAACCGTTAGGAGTATATAAGCAGTTGGGATCAAATCTGTTTCTCGGACTAGCACAAGCAAGAATAAATAATAAGTGCAGATGCAATGTTTCTATATTAGATACTTCTACAAAAAAACTACTACCCTGGCACCCAAGTATTGGAACAATTGCAAGTTCAGCGAATGTATATAGTTATGGTTTACGTCAGGTATTACCCCATAACAACAAAGTATACATGAGTGGTTCTTTTAAAAGATTTGATTATGAAATAAATAACAATTTAGTTGGGATTAACTTAGAAGCGGTTGAAATAGAACAACCTTCAAACAAAGATTTCTGTTTGGGAGGTGAAATGAAAATACCACTTATTACATCAGGAAACTTTGATACTGCAAATAGGTTTATCCTCGTGATGTCTGATACTTTAGGAAACTTTAAAAATCCTCTTTATTTAGATACAATAGCTGACCCTACTGATACTTTCCTTTACTACATACCTAAAACGTTTACTATAAAAAATGATTACAGACTAAAGGTAATAAGTACTAAGCCTAACCTTCAGGGTAGAGAAGAAGTTTTTATAAATATATTACCAGAGCCTAAAGCAGATTTTACTATAAATGATCCCTACCAATGTTTATATAAAAATACTTTCATTTTCAATAATAACTCTAATATGAAAGGTGACTTAGAGTGGGGTTTTGGTGATAGTAGTAGTAAAGTTATTGGTTTACAACAAATGGTAATCAAAGCATATAAAAAAGAAGGGATTTTTGACGCAAGCCTAGTTTTGAAACCTTATGGAAATGGTTGCCCTAATGATACCGCAATAAAACCTGTAGAAATTTTACCTCAACCCCACCCTTCTTTTATAGTTAATGATACTATACAGTGTAACCACATCGATTCATTTGTCTTTACCAACACTTCAACAATAAGTAGAGGAAGTATGACTTACTTATGGAAATTGGACAGTACTAAAACTTCAACAGATTCTAATACTTTCAACACTTATTCAACAGCAGGGATAAGAACAATTAAGCTCACAGCAACTAGCGATAGCAGCTGTATTGATTCAGCAAAACAAGATATTTACGTGATTGATAAGCCTAGTGTTTCTCTAACTTTAAACTCTAACTCACAGTGCTTAGCCAATAACAGTTTTACATTTGCAAACACCACCCCCGCATCACAATACTTTACTGCTTTATGGCATTTGGGAGAGGGTGACACCTCTACAAACCAAGTAGCCACTAAATCATTTACTAAAGACAGTACTTTTACAATAAAACTTATAGTTTCAAAAGATTCAGCTTGTGGAGACTCTGCTTTAACGTCAGTAGTGGTTAACCCCAATCCTGTTGCTTCATTCAGTATCGACAGTACATCTAAATGCCAAAATGATACTTTTTCTTTCTCAAATAATTCAACTATAAACAAAGGAAGCATACAAGGTATAAGTTGGGATTTAGGAGATGGCACTTTAACTAATGACACCAGTCTGTTTCATAATTATAGTGATTCAGGGAGGTATACCATATTGCTTACAGCTGTTTCTGATAGTGGATGTATTGACACAACAAGCAAGCAGGTGATTGCTTTGGCAGTGCCTACTGCAAACTTCCAGATAAACGACAGCTTGCAATGCTTCAAAACTCAGTTTTTTGAGTTTACAGATTTAAGCACTCCTTCAGGTAATGACAGCATTGTAAGTTATGAGTGGGATTTGGGGGACAGTACTTTTTCTACCTTAATAAACCCTTCGCACACTTACAAAGATACTGGGTATTACTTTGTGACACTGAAAACTACAAACACAAAAGGGTGTTTTGATACCGCAAGACTTATTGCAGCCGTCGCTCCTGAACCTCAAATTGATACTATTTTAGGAAAAACTCTTGTTTTGGGGTTAGACACGAATACCTACACCATTACTAATGATACTTTTACTACTTATTTCTGGTCTGTAAACTTTGGTACTATTCTTTTAGGGCCTGACTCAAGTAGTTCACAAATTATTTGGGATTCCGTTGCATCAACTACCAATACAACCATAAAAATATTTCCTATAAACGTAGCAGGGTGTTTTGGAGATACAGCGCGTTTAAATGTGCAAATAGATCCGTTTATAAATAGCATTAAGGATAGGCATTATAAACAGCTAAGAGTATACCCCAACCCTGCCAAAAGCTCATTATTTATCTTGTTAGATAACAGTAATATTAAAGCAGGAAATGTGAAGTTATTTGATATTGTAGGAAAGGAAGTTCTTACAAAAAGTTTTTCAAATTTATCACAAGGTAGTTTTGAGTTAGATATTTCAAAACTAGGAGCAGGTACTTACCAACTGTTATTTATTGGCAATAATTTCAGTGCAAAAGCTAAGGTTATAATTGTTTCTGATTAAGACATGCAGCCTTACTTTTTATACATTTCCACGCAACGTTAAGGCAACTTAATGTTGCAACACATAGTCTACTTAATTAACAATGCATAGGCTTTTATTTGCTTTTATAGTTACTATAATAACGCTACCCACTTTTGCAACACATATTGTGGGTGGAGAGGTATTGTATCGCTATTTGGGTAATAATAAGTACGAAGTAAAACTTCACCTGTTTGTAGACTGTATTAATGGTGCAGCAGGAGCCATAGCATTAGACAGTATTGCTAACATGGCGGTATTTAGAGGGTCTGACAACACACTTGTCTCTGCTTTGAGCAGAGAAGTTAGGCGCAATGATGTACCCGAGCGGGTGTCAAAACTGAATTACGACTGTATAGCCTTACCTCCCAATGCTTGCGTAGACAAATACGAATACATTGACACTTTTGATTTACCCCAAATTACAGGCGGATATATCATAGCCTTTCAGCGTTGTTGCCGCAACAAAACTATCATCAACTTACTGGATAAAAACGGAGGAAACTCGGTAGGTGCAGGAGCAACCTATTGGACACATATTTTAGATACAGCACAAGGTGTAAACAATAGCGCTAATTTTAAAGAATTACCCCCCAACTTTTTATGTACCAATGCGCCTTTAGTATTTGACCATTCGGCAGTAGATGAAGATGGCGACTCATTGGTGTACGAACTGTACCACCCCTATGATGGTGCCGACCCAGTAGACAACAGACCCTCGATACCTGAAGTTAGCAACCCGCCGTTTCCGAATGTAAATTATGTAAACGGCTATTCGGAAAATTTCCCAATAGATGCTAACCCTACAATTAATATTGACCCTGAAACGGGATTACTCACCTTTACCCCTACCCAACAAGGGCAATATGTAATAGGTATTTTGGTAAAAGAATACCGTAATGGTGTATTGGTAGGTATTACCCGAAGAGACTATCAGTTTAACGTATTGAATTGCCAGTTTAAGGTAGTTTCTGCCTATAAGGCTAATGATAGTGTATGTGGCTATAAAATGACCTTCGATAACAACAGTAATAACGCTACCAACTTCTTTTGGGATTTTGGTGATACCACTACTACAAGTGATACTTCATCGCTGCAAAGCCCTGAGTATACTTACCCTGACGCAGGAGAATACAAAGTGAAGTTGATAGGCTGCGACGGTAACTGTTGCGATACCTCTGTAGGGACAGTAACCATATTAGAGCCTTTATCTATAAAACTGGCAGACGATACCACCATTTGTGAACCCCGCTTTAACTATGTTATTGATGCTAAAGACACTACTGCCAAATACCTGTGGAGTACTGGCGATACCACGCGCTCCATCACTGTAACCCAACCGGGCAGCTATTGGGTAAAAGCCAGTAGGTGTAACGATGTGTACGATACCCTAACTATTTCACCCGTAGTTTTTGATGATTTTACCCTTCCCAATGCCTTCTCTCCCAATGGAGATGGGTATAACGATGTTTTTCCTATGATAGATGGGCGCTTAGATAAATACACTATGCTGATTTACAACCGTTGGGGTGAAAAGATGTTTGAAACCGAACAAAGCGAACAATGGGACGGTACTTTTAGAAACGAAAACCTACCCCCTGGTGTGTATTTTGTACTACTTCGCTACAAAGACTGTCGTAGCCCTAAAGAACACGAGTATAAGGGTTCCGTTACTTTATTTAGGGATAGGTGAAATTAAAAAATCTGTAATGACTTAAGTAACCCTCTATGAACAACAATTTGCTCGTTGAAGTTTAGTGTAGCATCTTTATTCTGATACTTAAAATAATAAATATGGAGTCTTTTTCTGTCTTGATTCCCAATTACACTAAAGTGAAATAAAGTATGCAAGACATAATCAATATTCTTTTCCGTTATAGTGCCATTAGTTAAGTAATCTATATAGCTTTTTCTAAACTCAGAGTATTTGAAGTTCCATTTTCTCAGTTGGGATACTATTTGAAAAATATTATTGATATCAGGTAGAACTGCATAAACCTCGTCTGTTATTTCACTTTTAAGGTAATTGGAAAATGGTCTATCAGCTTTTTTAGTTGTCACTGGTGAAATTAGTTGTTGTTCTTTGTTAATAGAGTCTGTTGCACAGATTTGAATATATTTTATAAAATCTCTAGGTCGAATATGAGTGTTTCGAGCTATAAAATCAAAACCCTCGATAAAGTTTTTATTTCCTGTCCCAACTCTTACTTTTCTATCATAAAAGATTTTTTTCTAAGCATCTTTAAAACTCAAGATACTGGATGTGGGAGAAACTGCTTTACTGATTCTGTAAGCTAACAAATCTTTAATTTTTTCGACTGTCCATTCAATTTCAACTATATAATCTTGCCATTTAGTTTTATCAGCATCTCTTATGACGCTATAAATATCATCTCTTAAAAAAATCACAGGGTAGATATGGCAATTTTTCTTCTTTAAAAAAACAGATTTTATATCTTGAACAGCTTTAAAAAGACTAGTTAATAGAAAAGAATATGTTTGAAAAGATTCCTTATCCTTAATTTCTCTATAGTCTTCATCTAATTCATCAAATATTACATAATATTTAGAGCTATCTATATAGTCATATATAATGTCTTCTAGTAAGTTGACTTTTTCTATCCAAGAAATGTTTTGTGATGTATTAGTATCTCTCTCCAAACCTATAAAAACCTGACCCAAGAATCGTGGCGCCAAACTCTCTCTTAGTCCATTTAGAAATTACTCTTGATAAGGAATCGATTGAGTCTGTTTTGTAGAGTTCATTCAACTTCTGTCTAATATTTAAGTTTATTTTATCGTTCTTAACAAACATCCTACAAATAAATGAGTATATGATGTACTTCCAAATTGTAATGTATTGATTTGGTGGAGTATAGTTCTCATTATGCAAGCTATAAAGCTCATTAAAAGGGAAGTTTTTAAAATTGAGTTTTTCAGTAAATACCTCAGAGGGATTATTGTTTAACAAGTATTCACTTAATGCTGTCTTACCCGTTCCTTTTCGTCCTATCACATAACATTTCTCTCCACTAAGTATCTTGTTTAGTTCATTAGTATGATAGAAATACCGTTTATTATCTTCCAATTTAGCTTCTAACTTCCAATGAGAAGCAATTTCATTTAAAATGGCAAGCTTGTTAGAATTTGACTGTTCCATGATAGAGTATAAAAATTAGCATAGCGAAGGTAGACTATATTAACAAAAGAATCTCAACCTCAAATTCACTATCTTTGCAGTTCTTTAAAATCGCTGTAATATGTCAGTAACTGCACCTGTAGAAGTATATACTCCCAAAAATAAAATTCGTATTGTAACCGCTGCCGCCCTGTTCGATGGGCACGATGCTGCCATTAATATTATGCGCCGCATATTGCAAAGCAGTGGTGCTGAGGTTATCCATTTGGGGCACGACCGTAGTGTTGCCGAAATTGTAGACTGCGCCATACAAGAAGATGCACAAGCCATTGCCATTACCAGCTATCAAGGCGGGCATATGGAGTACTTTAAGTACATGCACGATTTACTAAAAGAAAAGGGCAGCCCGCAAATAAAGCTATTTGGTGGCGGTGGTGGGGTTATCCTTCCCGAAGAAATAAAAGAACTGCACGACTACGGTATTACCCGCATTTACTCTCCTGACGATGGGCGTGAAATGGGCTTGCAGGGCATGATAAACGACTTGTTAGAGCAAAGTGACTTCCCTACGGGTAAAAACCTAAACGGTGAAGTGAAACACCTAGGTAAGCGTGATGTAAAGGCTATTGCTCATCTAATATCAGCCGCAGAAAACAATTATGAAGAAACTCGCCCTATGTTGGACGAGGTGCAAGAAATAAGCAAAGACATAACTACCCCTGTATTGGGTATTACAGGTACAGGTGGTGCGGGCAAATCATCGTTAGTAGACGAGTTGGTACGCCGTTTCTTGATAGATTTTGAAGATAAAACTATTGCTATTATCTCGGTAGACCCTTCTAAGCGTAAAACCGGTGGAGCATTATTGGGAGACCGTATTCGTATGAATGCTATCCGTAACCCAAGGGTGTATATGCGTTCGCTGGCTACTCGCCAAAGTAACTTGGCATTGAGCAAGTATGTAAAAGAAGCGGTAGATATTGTAAAGGCAGCCAACTTTGATGTAATTATTTTAGAAACATCGGGTATTGGGCAAAGTGATACCGAAATTATAGAGCATAGCGATATGAGCCTCTACGTGATGACACCTGAGTACGGTGCGGCAACACAGTTAGAGAAAATAGATATGTTGGATTTTGCCGACATTATCGCCCTAAACAAGTTCGACAAACGTGGTGCTTTAGATGCAATCCGAGATGTGAAGAAGCAATATAAGCGCAACCATCAGCTATGGGATACTCCTGATGAGGATTTGCCAGTGTTTGGTACCATAGCCTCACAATTTAACGACCCGGGCATGAACAGCCTTTACCGCACCATAATGGATAATTTGGCAGAGAAAACAGGTGCAGATTTAAAATCAAGCTTTGAGGTTTCAGATGAAATGTCGAAGAAGATATACATCATCCCACCCGAGCGAACACGCTATTTAAGTGAGATTTCTGAAAACAACCGTAGCTATAATCAATGGGCTGAACAGCAGGTTGCAACAGCTCAGAAACTATATAGTTTACGTACCAGTATTGAGACACTTAACGACACCAAGGTAGACGATAAGGAGAACTTGGTTAAATCTTTAGAAGCAGCATATACCGAAATAGAATTGAATCTTGACCCTCGTAACAAGAAAATGTTAGAAGAGTGGGACGAGAAAGTGAAACGCTATAACGATGATTTATTCATCTTTAAAGTGCGTGATAAAGAAATTAAAATCAAAACCTTTAGTGAGTCACTATCGCATACCCGTGTACCTAAGGTAGCTTTACCTAAATACAAAGCATGGGGAGACTTATTAAAGTGGATGTTGCAAGAAAACGTACCGGGTGAGTTCCCTTACACATCGGGAGTATTCCCTTTTAAACGTGAGAATGAAGACCCTACCCGTATGTTTGCGGGAGAAGGTGGACCAGAGCGTACCAACCGCCGCTTCCACTATGTAAGTTTAGGCATGCCCGCTAAGCGTTTATCTACGGCTTTCGATTCGGTAACACTTTACGGTCAAGACCCTGATTATCGCCCTGATATTTACGGTAAAATTGGTAATGCAGGAGTATCGGTATGGAGTTTAGATGCTGCGAAGAAGTTATATTCTGGCTTTAACTTAGCTAATCCTACCACCTCGGTATCTATGACCATTAATGGTCCTGCTGCCATATTAGCTGCCTTCTTTATGAATGCTGCTATTGACCAACAGTGCGAGCTATACATAAAAGAAAATGGATTAGAAGATGAAACTCGCCAAAAAGTAAAAGACATTTTTGCGGCTAAAAACCTTCCTGCTCCTGAATATCAAGGTGATTTACCTGAAGGGAATGATGGTTTAGGCTTAATGCTATTAGGAGTTTCGGGAGATCAAGTACTACCTAATGATACTTACCAAGAAATAAAAACAAAAACCTTGGCTGCTGTACGTGGAACCGTACAAGCTGATATTTTAAAAGAAGACCAAGCGCAAAATACCTGTATTTTCAGTACAGAGTTTAGCTTACGTGTTATGGGTGATGTGCAGCAGTACTTCATCAATAACAATGTACGCAACTTCTACTCGGTATCTATTAGCGGTTACCATATTGCTGAGGCGGGTGCCAACCCTATTACACAGTTGGCATTAACGCTTTCTAACGGCTTCACTTACGTTGAGTATTACCTAAGCCGTGGTATGGATATTAATAAGTTTGCCCCTAACCTGTCGTTCTTTTTTAGCAACGGTATAGACCCTGAATATAGTGTGATTGGTAGAGTAGCTCGTCGTATTTGGGCGAAGGCTATGAAAAATAAGTACCAAGCTAATGAGCGTAGCCAAATGTTGAAGTATCACATACAAACCAGTGGTCGCTCACTACACGCACAAGAGATTGACTTTAACGATATACGTACTACACTACAAGCCCTGTATGCTATATACGATAATTGCCAGAGCCTACATACCAACGCTTACGATGAGGCAATCACAACTCCTACTGAGGAAAGTGTACGCCGTGCTATGGCGATACAGTTGATTATTAATAAAGAGTTGGGATTAGCGAAAAACGAAAATCCAATTCAAGGCTCATTTATTATTGAAGAATTAACCGACTTAGTAGAAGAAGCTGTATTAGCAGAATTTGACCGTATTAATGAGCGTGGTGGTGTGTTAGGTGCTATGGAAACCATGTACCAACGCAATAAGATACAAGAAGAGAGCTTGTATTATGAAACGCTAAAACATACCGGTGAGTTCCCAATAATCGGGGTAAATACGTTCTTATCTTCTAAAGGTTCACCAACGGTAATACCACAAGAGGTAATACGTAGTACCAAAGAAGAAAAAGACTACCAAATAACTGCTATGGAAGCCATGCACAACCTTCATGAGGTGAAAAGCAAAGAAATGCTTAGTGCTTTACAACAAGCTGCCGTAGAAAATAAAAACATATTTGAGGTACTAATGGAAGCAGTAAAATACTGCACCTTAGGACAAATTACCAATGCCTTGTTTGAAGTAGGCGGCCAGTACAGAAGGAATATGTAGTATTCTATAAATGATTGTATATTGTATTATAATTAAGAAAACTTTTCTAAATCCAATAATTCTTTTTTATTAGATTTATAGAGTTAATTGTAATTTCTATTGATTGCCTATGAAATATGGAAGCATTATAGCTACATCAATAACAGTTGCTATTTTATTACTTCTTCCATTAATCTATTTAACATATTTCCCGTTAAGATTATACTTAACTGGAAGTCATACTGCAGAGGTTGTAACAATGATTGACCATTATATGACTTATTCCAGAAGTGGAATTACTGATATGGGTTATGAGGTTAAGGTATCAAATCAAAAAAAAATTTATAAAATAAGCACTAAAGAAGGTAAAGCTATTAAACAAGGTGACAGCTTATTCATTTTTTGAAAGTATGTATGTCAATAACAATATTTTGACCCTTAATTCTAAAAAGCTTAGTTTTTATCAAGTTTTCATTGGGAATAAAAACCAATTTTTTTTATAAAAGTTCTGTTTGCCTTATTACTATTAATAGTGGTGCTTTTTTGTTGTTTTATTGTTTATGTAACTACTTTCAAACGTCTTCTAGAGATAGCAAAGAGTGAATACTCCCAGGATGATTATTTCATTATTAAGCTATCAACTTTTCTACAAAAAAACTTTTTTTTAATCATAAGTATAGTTTTTTTTTACTTAGTTGGTAATAAAATTATTGTTGATAGCATAAACTCAAAAATCCATAACAATACATTCATAATTATGAATACCTTGCTTGGTTTTTTTTTAATTTTATTCACCCCATCAATAGCCACTTTGTTAAAGACTTCAATAACACAGTCAAAAAATAAATTTATTAGAAGTATAGTTGCCTTACTTTCGATTGCAATTAACTTTATTTTTATTAGTAAGTTTATTGAAGTTGGAAGTGACTTAAGCTTCACAGAACTATTAAATAGGTATGTTCAAATCTTTAATGACTCAATAATTAAATAAAACTAACATCAATAATTTTCATGAGCAATAAAAGTATCTTAATTTTCAACAACAGTAACCCTTAATTTACATTATAATAATTAGAATTGAGTAGTTCTCCCCTCATCATACTAGGCTCTGCGCGAAAAGAAAGCGATACCCAAAAGTTAGTAGAACTGATTTTTGGAGGGAAAGAGTATAAACTTATTGACTTGCTACACTATTCCATAGCTCACTATAATTACGAAGAGGAATACCCATCTAATGATGAGTTTCTTACTATTGTTGAGCAGATGCTGCAACATAAGGTAATAGTATTTGCAACGCCAGTGTATTGGTACAGCATGAGCGGTTACATGAAAGTTTTCTTTGATAGATTGACGGATATAGTAAGCTCACAAAAGCATATCGGTAGAAAACTTAAAGGTAAAAAAGTAGCATTGCTTTCTGTAAGTAATAGTAATGAGTTACCCGAAGGTTTTGAAATTCCTTTTAGAGATACTGCCAACTTTTTAGATATGGAATACTTGGGTTGTTTCTTTAGCCCGTCAAAAGAACTTGCTAATCCTTCTGTTATTAAAGAAAAAGCTACCAATTGGTTAAAGAGTATCTCATAGGCTTAACAATAAGTTAACTTAACAACCCCACATCTTACTGATAATTAAAGTCTTAATAATTAAGTTCATTTGAAATATAAAGACTTTACACTTAGAGAATAAGTTACTAACGTTTAGAGTGAGTTGTTGTACTTATAGTTTATATTCTACTAGGTTTGTAGAGCATTTTCTAATGAAATACATTTAATTTATAAACTAATATCTCTACCATGGCTTACAGGAAAATCTTTCTATTTATTCTTATTAGTGTCACTTCAATATTTCTTAAAGCACAAAATTGGCAGACTGTTTACAGCGATAGGGTACAATATTTTGACAGTGGTGTTACTGCAATTAAAATAATAGATAAGCAAATTGATACTAATGGTGATAGTATTTTCTATAATTACCCTGCACTATACATAGATACTCTTAATTACTGGGTTGATGATAGTGGAACTGACTCTGTTTCATGGTTAGGTAAGAAAACTATTATAAAACCTAATGGCGAAAACTGTTTTGTCAATGGATTGAATGACAAAATGATTATCAAGACTAATGCTGCAAACAACGAGAGTTGGGAGTTTTTACGAAATAGTAACACCCTTATTACTGCCAAAGTCGACTCAGTTAGCTTTGGTATTTATAATGGCATTAGAGATTCTGTAAAGCATATAAGCTTATCTGTTGTAGCAAACTCATCAATTCATCAAAATATGGTTAAGGGTTTGCACAAAAAACAAATCTGGCTTTCAAAACATAATGGCTTTTTAAGAGTACCTATTTTAGAATATATCGTAAATGCCGGGTGGAACCAATATTACCATAGCGTCAAACCTATATACAACCAAACTAAAATCAACATCTTTACCAATAAAAATATGTTCGATTTTGAGGTTGGTGATATAATCCAATCAGAAGAATATTCAAACTACTTATATACAGGTAACTCAGTATATAACGGATATAGTAAGAGGTGGTTAATAGATACTTATATCAATAAGAACTACGACTCTATTGGTGATTCGGTTCAATATGAGATAAGACGAAGACACTTTTTCCTTATTGACAGAAAAAATCCAGATACGACGTATATTAGAAACGACACTACTTTTTTAATTTCAAAAACGTATTATGATTTAAGTAAGCAGGCGTTTGGAGTAATGCCACTTTCAGTAGGTAGGTTTATTAAAGTTACAGGCACTGCATCCCTATATACAGGTTATAAATGTGCTACAGAGTTTTCAATTCAAAGCAATGGCAACTGCTTTTTACCTGTCATAAAGCAAAATGAAATAAACACTTTTGAACAATCTTTAAACCTAAGTTATACAGCAAAAAAAGGACTTTATTACATGTATCAAGATGGTTCTAATGGTGCCTTTCCCCCTAACCCTTACACAACTAGAAATAGCATTATTTATGCAAAAAACTCATGCGGTGAGTTAGGTAAAGATGTTACTCTTAGCATAAATAATATTAAAAAAAATACTAATCAAATCACTGTTTACCCCAACCCGGCAAATAATATTATACTTATTGAAACCAATAGTATAAAATCTATCGAGTTGATTGACTTACAAGGGAAAACAATTCTTTCTAAAAAGTCTTGTAATAAAGGTGTAGAACTTTTAAATATATCTCGACTTGAAGAGGGTATTTATATTATCAAAGTAATAAGCGAGAGTAGTATTTCATCGCAAAAAATCGTTATCAAGCATTAAGAAATAGTTTAGTGTTCTAACCTAGTACTTTCTAACTAAGTTTCTATATTTGATAATCATGGAAACTAAAAAAATTAATGGGAAAGGATTTATTCGCTTAATAAGAGGAATAAGGTCTTTTTTCTTTGAAGTACTGATAGTAGTTATAGCAGTAATGTTTTCTTTTTTACTCAACGAATGGCGATTAGAGCGTGAAGAAAAACAAGAAGAAAAAGAAATTTTGGCTCAAGTACTTGAAGACTTAAAAGCTGATACTGCTAAGATAAAGTTTAACGATAAGCAGATTAAAGAACTGGCAGAAGTAAGCTTAAAACTTATTAAGTTAACACAAGACAGTATTGAAGATAACTTTATCAGAAGATATTTAGAAGCTCGCTCAGTGATAACTTATGTTCCATTTCAAGCTTCAAAAGCAGGGTATACTGAACTAACTACTCGAGGCAATGCTAATAAGATAAAAAACAAACAACTACTGATGCATATAATGGAGCTGTATGAGGGAGATTATATGCAATTAATAGAACTAAATGTTGCCCATAAAGAATTCCTTATTGATGAACTAAATAGTTATACGGCTAAAAGTTTCCCTCATTTGACCTCGCGGAAAGATGGCGTTTCAAAAACCAAAAGAGAAAAATTCCTTAAAGCAGTTTTTAGTGACGAGTTTAAGCACCTGCTAGAGTTTGATTATATCCTTAAACAAAACATAGTTATTTCTCACCAACAAGTACTGGAAGCACAAGATAGCCTTATAAAAGTAATCACACCTTTAGTTGATTGACAAACTATAGTTATCTTTAGCTTTTTAAACTAACAACCTGTATTTTATGAATAAAGAAAATGGTATCAAAATCACCATTTTAGTAGCCTTCTTAATCCTTTTTTTGGCAGGTAGTCGTTTCCCTGCCGAGAAAAACAAAATAGAGTGTACCAAAGAAGAATGCGGGCACACCCATGAAGAACACGGAGAACTGAACTTCAGAGAACGTTTCCATGTAAAGGGCGGAGACAATTATGTAGTTGCAGTACTAAAATCCAGTGCCAACTTTTGGGAAGCAAATGGTACAGGTATGACTTTCGCCATTATTATAGGTGGGGCAGCACTTTCATTGGCTCTATCGTATAAAAAATTTAATAAACTACTCGAAAATAAAGGCATCAAAGGAGCAGCAATAGGCAGTCTTTTAGGAATGCCACTAAATATGTGTGCCAATTGCTCTGCTGTTACCAGTGTAGGGATGAACGCCAAAGGAGGAAGTGCAGAATCTACATTGGGGGTTATTTTGGGTGGTGCGTTACTAAACTTTATTGGCATAGTTACTATGTTTGGTTTGTTTGCCCCCTCAATAGTTATATCGCGTATTGTATTTAGCGTAATAATGATTTTGGTTGTAGTACCCATTGTTTCAAAAATGGTAAAGACAAAAGATGGAGAGGCAGGCAATACGGTAATGCAAAGCGGAGCTTTCAATCAAATATCATGTTACTTTCCCGAGAAATCGTACATGCAAACTATAATAAAATCTGTTGAAGATTGGTTGTTGGCATCGGGAAACATAGCATATAAGCTTATCCCTTTGATGATTATAGGGACGGTATTCACAGCTATTGTACGTGTTATTTTCCCAAATGAATATCTGGAAACATTGGTTACAGCAAGCCCAATAGTAGTTATAGCTACAGTTTCGCTTATTGGTACATTACTTTCTATTCCTGTACTGTTTGAGATACTCTTAGGGATTATTTTGCTGCAACTTGGGTTTTCTACAGGCGCAATAGCAGCAATGGTATTTACAGCACCGTCCTTCGGTATATTTACTTTAGTGCTTACCCGTGAAAAACTGGGGGGTATTAAGGTGCCGATAATACTTATACTTACTACATTTATTTTTGGTATGGGTGCAGGGTTTTTTGCTGAACTTTTAGAGGGTTTAATGTAATTATATAGAAATGAAAACAACACTAATAGGTATAGTACTTTTTTTGGCTCAATTGGGATTGGCAATTTTTTATAGCCAAACTATTGATTTAATTATAATAGCCATAATTGCTTTTATAACATTTATATATGTACTGAATAAGTACAGGAAAAAAGAGTACGACCATTGTGAAATATAGCAAATGGTAAAAAAGCGAAAAGAAAGAGAAGAAAAAGAATGCCTTAATTGTGGCGAAAGCTTGCAAGGGAGATATTGTCACAACTGTGGACAGGAAAATATTGAGCTTCGAGAACCTATAGGCAGGGTTTTTTTGCGCCTATTTGAGGGGCTAACCTATTTCGACTCGAAGTTTTTCAAAACCTCATTGCCATTACTTTTTAAACCGGGGTATCTCACCAGGCAATATTTAGGAGGAAAGAAACTATCGTTTCTAAATCCCGTAAAAATGTACTTCTTTTTAAGTTTTATTTATTTTCTTCTTTTTTTCTGGATGGGGGATAGCTCTGATATCATCTCATTAAACCCAAGTGAAAAAACTACTAATGTTATAGGAGTAATAGATACTGCTGAGAGCAATAATAAGAGTGTTACTTTTGGTTTTGAGGGAGATAACTGGCTTTCAAGAAAGGTTAAAGAAATTAAAGAAAGGGCAAGAAAAGATGGCAAGGCAGTTACAAATGAGCTCAGCAACCTTTATTCATCAAACATTCCAAAATTGGTTTTTTTGGCAATGCCATTTTTAGCTCTTTTTTTAAAGCTGTTTTATAGAAAACGCTATTTTATTGAACACCTTATACATGCCATACATTTACACAGTTTTGGTTTTGTATTGTTTATTGTGCTTCTACTTATTGGGCAAGCTTTGCCAAATGATGATGAGTTTTTTAGCCTTATAGGCATTTTTATTATGCTTCTTTACTTAGTGATAAGTTTTAAGAGTGTGTATCAACAAAAATGGATAAAAACAATTTTTAAAACCGTTACAATTCTCATGATGTATAGTATTGTTTTAGGAATTGGTTTTTTAATGAATATAATTATAACTCTTGCTCTTGCTTAGTTTATGAATGAATTGGCAAAAACACCCCTAGTAAAAAAACTGGGAATTAAAGATGGTATGAGGGTTAAGTTTGTTAATACCCCTGAAAACTATTTTGACCTTTTAGGCGAGCCTTTTCCTGAGTTTGAAGTTGAAGAAAACAACTTAGACTTTGTGCATGTATTTACCAATACTGAAGCTGATTTTAAAGCGATTTTTAAGGCCATTACAAACAAAATGAAACCCAAAGGTATGATTTGGATAAGCTGGTACAAGAAAACCGCAGAAAAGCCTACTGAATTATCAGGGAATTTTATCAGAGAGTTTTTTAGAAGCAGAGGCTGGATTGATAGTAAAGTATGCTCTGTTGATGATGATTGGACAGCTTTGAAGTTTGTAATATCTTCAAAACAAAAAAATAAAAACGACTAATTTTTTAGTCATATTCATATGATGTTTTTGGGTGAAAACACCCAGCGATTATGATAAAATCACTCTATTTTTCAATGGGCATTAACGCTAACTTGCTTTAGTATTTATTTAACATGAATATTTAAGAGATTAAATGTTCTGATGGTATGGTGCAGCCCATTCTATTGCAGATTTGATGCTTGTTCTGCGGGTTTAGTCTATGAGGTAAACTTTTTCTTAATTAATTTATAGGTGCATGTATCACCTGTTTTGCTATTCTTTTATGCAGTTAAAAGCTGTATTATACATTTACATTATTGTGTGAAGCGTAATATTTTTAAATTCGTAATAAACTAATGAGGTAACAATGAAAAAAGCTTGTATAATTTTTCTTTTGGCAGTAGGGTTTATTATGTTGGGTAAAGAATCTTTAGCCCAACGTTCAAACTATAATGAAGACGATGTGGTTATTATGCGTAGCCAACAAAGTGTAGGCACTAGTATTATGAGGTTATTAGAAGCTAAAAATGCCGACAGCGCACTGTTCTTTTTTAAAGATAAAGGTGCAGCTACAAAAAAGAAACTAAAGCAAATAGCTACTGAAATTCAGAAATATAAAGGGAAGTATGAGTTTGCCTCTTCTCCTGATGCTCCTGATGATGAGGTAAATCATGTAATATGCAAGTATACTTCAAACGAAGGGGTCGATACACACTACAAAGTAGTTTTCGTTTTCGATAGGTTTGATAAATCTTATAAAGCCACTAAAATACTTTTCAAATAACTTTAAAGATTAAGCAGTAAATCTTGGCAAGTGATAATGATAAAATAACAGAAAGTACTTTTAAGAAACTTAGCTTACCCAAAAAGTATAAAGTAGCTGAGGAGAAAGGATACTTTATTGCACAACGAACTTACAGGGGTATGGAAGCTTATTTATATAAAGTAGAAGATTTTTACATTGAAATTTGGAAACGCTTTATGATTAATGAAATTGCCTGGATAGAAGTAGCTCCGGAATCGGTTATTGATAAGTATGCAGACTCTGTAGACTTGAAAAAGCTACTACCTAAAGATTAGTTTCGTTTATAGCTTCGTTTAATACATCGCAAGCTTGTTTTATTACATCATCGGTGATGGTTAATGGTGGAGCTATTCTTAACTTGTAGTCGCAATGTAAAAACCAGTCGGTTATAACCCCTTTTTCGATACACTTTTTTATTACTTGTTTATTCCTGGGTTCGGTTTTTAAGTCAATTGCGAGCATTAATCCTTTACCTGAAATTTCTTTGCCTTTAAGGTGTTCTCTAAAAACCTGTTCCTTTGCAACAGCCTCTTTATATATTTTAGTTTCCTCCAACCATTCAATACCCGCAAGTGCTGCCGCACAGCATACGGGATGTCCGCCAAAAGTAGTAATATGCCCAAGTACAGGATTGTCAATAAAATTATCCATCAAATTTTTATTGGCTACAAAAGCACCTAAGGGCATACCTGCTCCAAATGCCTTTGCCAAAACCAAAATATCAGGAACAATATTATACTGCTCAAAGGCAAACAAGCTCCCTGTTCTGCCCATACCGCATTGTATTTCATCAAGAATAAGTATTGTACCGGTATCATTACACCTTGCCCTAAGCTTTTCTAAAAAAGTTGGTGAAGGGGGGAGGTAACCTGCTTCACCTTGCACCGTTTCAATTACAACACCTGCAACATCATCGGTAATAAGCTCAATATCATCAATACTATTGTAGTGTATAAACTCAATTTGGGGCAATAGCGGGCGAAACGCTTGAGTAAAGTACTCATTGTCCATTAAACTTAATGCACCGTGTGTAGAGCCGTGATAAGCGTTTTTAACGGCAATTATCTTATTGCGACCTGTTGCTCGTTTAGCCAATTTTAAGGCACCTTCAATAGCTTCTGAGCCTGAGTTGACATAATATACTGAATTAAGACTTTGAGGCAGTAGGCTGCATAGCTTTTCTGCTAAGGCTACCTGTGGTGTCTGCACATACTCGCCGTACACCATAAGGTGTAAATACTTTTCAGCTTGTTGTTGTATGGCTTTTATTATTGAGGGGTTACTGTGCCCATAACTGCTTACACCAATGCCTGAAATTAAATCTATATACTTCTTTCCTTTGGTGTCATATAAATACACCCCTTCTGCCTTTTCAATATTCAGCAGCATAGGAGCATCAGAAGTTTGTGCTACGTGTTTTAAAAACTGTTGGCGAAGCGTATCCATCATGCAAAAATAAAAAAGCCCGACTTACTCAAGGTAAGCCGGACTTATTTTTTAGCTTTTAGTTTAGATTACTTCACTTTAGTAGAAAGCTCTGAACCTGGCTTAAATTTCACTACTTTTTTAGCTGAAATTTTAATTTCTTTACCGGTTTGAGGATTACGTCCGGTACGAGCAGCACGGTTAGCTACTGAAAAAGTACCGAATCCTACTAGTATTACTTTATCGCCTTTTTTCAAAGCAGATGAAGTATTGTCTAAAAATGAATTCAAAGCTGCTTGAGCTTGAACTTTAGTAATCTTCGCATCTGATGCGATGTTGTTAATTAAGTCTGATTTGTTCATAGGTTAAACTATTAGATTAATATTATTATCAAATGGTTAATCAAACATACTATAAATTTTTAATGATGCAAGTGTGAAAATGAAAAAAAATCGCTGAAAACGCTTGATATACGCGAGTTTTAGCAAAAAATGACCAAAAAATGCAGGTTTTACGCACGTTTGCGACTTATTAACATTAGCTAAATGTAGTGTTGATAACGGTTTGCGGCGATATTAGATTGCCCAATATTACAAATTTTGCCTGTTCATAATAGGGAGAGCGAACACTCATTAGTGCCTCAATATGAGCAGAAAGCGTCAAATTTTGCTGAGATTTTAATAAAGGACGTTGTTTTATATCCTTTTCAAGACGTTTTTTTAACTCTTCAATACTATGTTTTAAATAAACTGTAATACCATTTTCATTCATCCATTCCATGTTATTATTAAAACAAGGCAAACCACCCCCTGTTGCAATTATGGTATTAGTATCAATTTTTAAAGCCCTTAAAGTATCTGTTTCAAGGTCCCTGAAATCTTTTTCTCCAATTGTATCAAATAATTCTGATATAGATTGTCCTGTGGCTTTCTCAATTTCATCGTCAGTATCAATATATCTATAACCGTATAGTTGTGATACTTGGCGGGCAAGTGTTGTTTTGCCGGCACCCATAAAACCAATTAAGTATATAATTTGGTGCATACTAACTAATCTTCACGCGTGGGTCTAATAGTTTATATACAATATCTACTATAATATTAATGATGATAAATATTACTGCAATAAGTAATATGGCTCCCATAACTACCGGATAGTCTGATTTTTCCAAAGCTTCAACAGTTACTTTACCTATTCCGCGCCAGTTAAAAATGTACTCTACAAAAAAAGAACCTGCCAATAGCGAAGCAAACCACCCTGATATTGAAGTGATGACTGGGTTTAATGCATTCTTTATGGCGTGCCTCCATATCACTTTAAAATTGCTAAGCCCTTTAGCATACGCTGTACGTATATAATCTTGTCCCATTACATCAATCATACTGCTTCGGGTAAGCTGTATAATTATAGCCAGCGGACGAATGCCCAAAGCCAATGCAGGAAGTATTAAATTATTAAAATTATAAAACCGGTTGTAGTTGCTATCATAATCAACAAGGCTACCGGTCATATTTAGCCCTGTATATTCGGTAAGTATATAGCCAAACACCCATGCTATTAGTATCGATGCGAAAAAAGAGGGCATTGAAATGCCTATGGTGCTTATAAATAGTATAGACCTGTCTGCAAAAGTATCTTGCTTAAGGGTTGCCCAAATACCCAGGAAAATACCCATAACAGAAGCAATAAGTATTGAAGCTAATGCTAGAACTAAAGTGCCAATAAAAGACTCGGCTAAAATAGATGATACCTTTTTTTTGCTTTGATATGACCGACGTAAATAAGGAGATTTAATTACCGTTGCTGTATTGCCAATGGTAAAGAGAGGTGTATAGTTATACTTTTGCTTATTCTCTAAAGTGGATTGATGAAAGGAAAGCGGGGATAAATCATTTATATACAGCAATAGCTGCTCACCTTTAGATTTATCTAAGCCCAGTTCTTTCTTTATAGCATCCTTAGTAAGTACATCATCTCGTTGTCCTGCCATTATCTCAGCAGGGTCGGGAAACCATGCAAATAGCATAAATACTAAAAGTACAATGCCCAATAGCACTAAAATGCCATACAACAATTTTTTGATGATGAAACTTAGCAAGTGGTAAAATTATAAGTAAAACTACAATTTATGTTTTACTTAGTTTTTGCTCATTATTTTTCTAAGCTTTTCAGGTTTGGGAATGCTACGCGATGGCCATTGGTCTATAACAACAGACCCCTTCATTAAAATTAGACCCGCATTACTACGTATCATTGATTTAAGCATTTTTGGGTCGGTATTATAAAAATCAAATATCAGCCCGTATTCATGCCGCACTTTTTCAGCATCTTCAAGTGTAGAACCTGTTAATCCCCACACTTTTTTACCGTCCTGCTCAATAAATTCCTTAGCCAGTGCCGATACTTTTTCTAAACCTTTTTTGCGAGCCTTATCCAAGTTGTATGATACAACTAGCAACTGAAAGTCATTATTATTAAGCATACTGTCTTTATAGTCAACATTGTTGCTGTTAAACATAGTAAAGCCGTTAATTTTCGGTCTGCACCCTTCGCGTATAACAACTTTATTTTGGTCTACAAAGTCAGCACCTTCAGGCACTTTCATGGCCATCACATCGTCGTAAGAGTATTCTATATCCTTGCCGTCAACCTTATAGATAAAGGTTTGCACTACACTGTCCTTTGGTGCATCAGGAGGGCACATCATCAGTTCAGCTACGTTATTACCGTTTTCCCAATATAAAAAGTTAAGGGCGGGCAAATACATATAGCAATACACTGTAAACACAGTAAACAATACTGAAAACGATACTATGAAGTTAGTTTGCATGTTACGAGAAAAGATAGAGCGTACATGCTTGCGACGGATAAATATAATTATAATTAGTACAAGAAGGATAACATCTTTAGTGAACGATTGCCAAGGGGTTAGTTTTATAAAATCACCAAAGCACCCACAATCAGTCATGTAATAAATACCTTTAGGTTCAAAGCCCAACAAATTGGCAAACCACTGGGTAGTACCGTGTTCAGGGTTTTCAAAAAACCAGTTTCCCACAGCGGTATACCCTGTGAGTAGTGTAAAGAAAACAATCATAGCCAGTAATAAACTGGCGGTTATTTTCATACGGGTGCCCATTAGCACAGCAAAGCCCAATACAATTTCAAGCACACAAATAAACATAGCCTGGTACAATACAGAGCTTACTAAAAAGTCTAAGCCAAACACATGGTAGTACTCTTCAAGCTTATAAGAAAACCCTAAAGGGTCATTTGCTTTTATAAAACCAGAAAAAATAAAAAGTAAACCTACTAAAACTCTACTTGCGGTTGCTAGGGCTTTCATTATATGTTGTTTTCCTTAAGTCGAATTAAGGCAAATATAGAATAGTTCAATATATCAAAGAAATTAGCATCAACTCCTTCAGATATAAGGGTTTTTCCCATATTGTCCTCAATTTGTTTAATCCTCAGTAATTTCATCAAAATCAAATCGGTATAGGTACTAATACGCATATCACGCCATGCCTCACCATAATCATGATTCTTATCTTCCATCAAATTCTTTGCCTTTTTTGCAAAATCATCAAATAAAAGAGTAAGCTTATCAATTGAAATTTCAGTATCCTCATTAGGGCTTAACTCCATTTGCATTAATGCTATAATACAATAGTTAATTAAACCTATATAGTCTCCTGTAATATCCTCATCAATTTTCTGGGTACCCTTCTCCTCAATACTTTTAATGCGCTTAGCTTTAATATATAGTTGGTCGGTAATAGAGGTTTGCCTTAAAATTCGCCATGCAGTGCCGTAATCTTTATTCTTTTTCAAGAAAATGTCTTTGCATTGGCTTATAATCTCATCGTATTGAGCAGAAGTTGGTGTCAAACTGGTAATGTTTTGTACGTTGCTGTTACTTTGCAAAGTTGTATAAATATTATTTGTAACTGCTCAAAATAAATTAACATTTGGATACTCTCAAAAACATTAAACCCACATATTCCCTCAATTGTAGAGGTAAACTCTTGTTACTAGACGTACCTAAGGTGATGGGAATACTAAATACTACGCCCGATTCATTCTTTGATGGAGGAAAATACAATGCTGTGGATAATGCACTACAACGAGCTGAAAAGATGCTAAATGAAGGGGCTGATATTTTAGATATAGGAGGATATTCAACCCGCCAAAATGCTAAAGAGATTAGCGTTGAAGAAGAATTAAAGAGAACCGTACCCTTTATAGAGCAACTGAACAAACAGTTTCCTGAAGCAATACTATCCATTGATACCTTTAGGGCTAAGGTAGCTAAAGAATGCGTTGAGGCAGGAGCAGCTATAGTAAACGATATTTCTGCAGGCGATGATGATAATGAAATGATATCTTATGTTGTCAGTGTAAATGTGCCTTATATAATAATGCATAAACAAGGCACACCTGAAACTATGCAGCAAAACCCCACTTATGAAAATGTAGTAAAAGAGGTTTTACAATATTTAGGCAATAAGGTTACGGAATTGAGAAAACTGGGTGTTAATGATATTATAGCTGACCCCGGTTTTGGTTTTGGCAAAACCGTAGAGCATAATTATTCTCTTTTAAAGCATCTAAATACATTTAAAATTCTTGATGTACCCTTACTGGCAGGGGTTTCACGTAAAAGTATGATAAATAAAGTATTGGGTATAAAAGCAGTGGAAGCACTTAACGGAACTACCGTATTAAACACTTTGGCAGTAGTAAACGGTGCAAAAATTTTAAGAGTACATGATGTAAAGGAAGCCAAAGAAGCAGTATCACTTGTACAAACATACCAATCAGAAAATCTATAAAAACTAAATGCAGATATTCAGTTTTTAGATACAAGACTATAATTTGTATGTGCGATTAGTTGTTTAGTATAATTAATTCAAAAGAATATCTAAAAACCGTACATTAGTATTAAATGGCTAAGTTTTCAGGGGTAGAGTTATACAGTCATCCGGCAATGAAATATTTGCTGTTGCCAAAGTATAAAATACTGAGGCACAGCATTTTTATGGGTATTGTTTTCTTATTCTGGTTTGCCTTTGATATTAAAGATATAATGAAGGGGGGCATAAAAGAATTGGTACAACTGGTAGCCTATGCCTTAACTTATATAGCCGCCGTATATCTTAACTTTTTAGTACTAATGCCCCGCTTCCTGCTTAAAAGCAAAGTAATGGCATACTTACTACTTACATATGCAACTTTTGTTGTAGGCTATGTATTGCAACAACTGATTTATACTGAAGAATGGGGAGGGCTGGGAGTGTTTTCTAATCCTGATTTTGATTTATTTAGGGACATGGTGATCAACGGTATCACATTTATGATGTTTTGCGGGATAGGTTGGGCATTTAGAATGTTTAAAATGTGGTTAACGGATGAAAACCGAATACATGAACTGAAAAATGAAAATTTAAAAGCAGAATTATCAAACCTAAAAAATCAAGTAAATCCACATTTCTTATTTAATGCGTTCAATAACTTATACGTAAGCAGCAAGTCTACACCCGATAAAGTACCGAACATGATTTTAGACCTTGCTGATTTGATGCGGTACCAATTGGATGAGTGCAGCAAAGAGAAGGTGTTGCTTGATAATGAAATTAACTATATAAAGAGTTTTATCAATATAGAGAAAGAAAGAAAACAAAAAGCTGATATACAATTTACAGTTGAAGGAGATACTAGCAATATATATGTAGAACCCTTACTATTTGTGCCTTTAGTAGAAAATGCTTTTAAACACGGATTGGGTAAACTTGATAATGAAGGCTATGTTTTTATTACCCTCAGCACACGGAATAAAAACAAATTGCATCTTACAGTTACTAACAATAAACCTGCATACAAAAGCCGCGATACCGATGAAAGGGTAGGTATTGGTATTGAAAATCTTAAAAAGCGGCTTGAGTTAGCATATCCTGATAAGTTCAGGTTAACTATTGTTGACAAAGAAGATGTTTATAAAGCTAAATTAGAGTTACAATTAGAATGAAGTGTATTGTGATTGACGATGAGCCACTAGGTAGGCAAGGTATACAAATGCTAGTGGACGAGATGCCCAATGTTGAGTTATTAAAAGAGTTTGGAAACCCGGTTGATGCGGGAACTTACTTGCAAGAAAATGATGTGGATTTAATTTTTTTAGATATTGAAATGCCACGCATGAGTGGTATTGATTTTCTAAGAAACCTTCACAATCCGCCAATGGTTATTTTCACTACTGCTTACCCCCAGTATGCTTTAGAAGGTTTTGAATTGGATGTTGTAGATTATTTGGTAAAGCCTATACGTTTCGAGCGTTTTTTTAAAGCTATTACTAAAGCACAGGCTATAAAAAATGCAATGGACGGTGTGGAAGAAGCCAACAACTATACTATGGCTGATGATGACCATGTTTTTGTGCGTGCCGATAGAAAGTACATAAAACTATACCTTAAAGATATAGATACTATTGAGGGGTTGAAAGATTACTCAATTATCCATACCAATGGTGAAAAAACCATTACGGCAATGAATTTAAAAACCATTGAAGGACAATTACCTCACGATGTTTTTATACGGGTTAATAAATCATACATAGTTAACAAAAATCATATATCACAGGTAGAGAGTGATAATATATATGTGGGGGAGAAACAAGTACCTATTGGCGAACGCTACCGCCAAGACTTTTTTGACAGGGTGATAAAAGATAAGTGGATTAAGCGGTAAGCTTAATTTGAGCTACTATCCCGTTTCTCAGTTTCCTTTGCTGAATCAGGTATAACATCTTTACCGATAGTAGGCATATTTTGCTTTACATCTACAACCATCTCATGGTTAGGGTATAGTCTCAAAAACTCTTCATAAGCGGCTTTAGCTCTGCTTATATCATTAAGATTGTTTTCGTATACAAAAGCCTTTAAAAATAAGGCATCAGCAGCTGTTCTGCTATCAGGGTATCTTCCAATAACGTAATCAAGCAACTCAATGCTTTTACTATAGTTTCCTATAGCTATATATAACTTTGATGCTTCAATTAAGTATACAGGAGCTTTTTCGTCTTTTTTAAATTTATTAGCAAACTCCTCATAAAGTTTTGCCAGTGCTGTGGCAGATTCTACATTTGTTTTATCCGTTACAACTTCAGTGTTTTCAATTAGTTTTTGTAGTTTTTTCTGTTCAGAATTGCAGCTTAAAAGGCAAGAGGTTAAAACAACTAAAATAAAAAACTTTAAGGCTCTCATAAGTAGTAGCAATAATACAAATTACTACCCAAAAAGTTTAGAAGCCTTCTTTGCCGGTTTTTAGCCTTCCCGTAAACCAAAAAATTAACGAAGTACCTATAACAGTTGGACCTAACCAAATAACCAATCCGGGTAAAAAATGCACATTCACAGCCAAAAAGGCTGTTGTGGTAGCAATGTAACCCGCCAACATACCCGAAACATGAGTATACAACCAATGTTTAGAGTCTGTGGGACGTTTCACAAACTTTTTCAAACTTTGGAAAACACTAGTTATTTCAACAACACCAAATACAATAGCAATTATTCCTACACCACTTTCAGAGTTAATATTTGTAGCTCCAAAAACAAATAAACCTATATTAAAACAAAAAGTGATACATCCAACTGCCCAGTCATACCATTTAGGGTTTTGTTTTTTGTGCAGTTGTTTCAATGCCAACGCTCTTCGTGCATCCCAAATGGCATAAAAGCTAAAAACCCCCACCATTAGTAAAAATGGTAAGCCTTTGTATAATGATATTATTAAAGCAGTAACAGTTACTACAAGCATACTATAAAAATAAACTTTACCGGCAACCCTATGCTTAGGAGTTTGTCTGCGTAGTACTATAGCCAATGGAGCAGAAAGTAGAGCTAGTGTGCCACAGGCAATATGAACCCACAAAAAAAACAGTATCAGTTTTTCCATAGTACAAGCAAAGCAAACTTTTTCAAAGCAAGTTTAGAAGCAATAACATACTATACAACCGTTTTTTAAAGACCAAGTGTTGTATTTTAACGATTAGGTATATGCAACCCACAGTGCAAAATAAAAATCATTTAATTTGCAGCCTCTGTAAATATTTCAAAAATGAAAAAACTACTTCTCATACTTTTAGCATGTATTTCAGTACAGCTTGTAGCCCAAAAAAAACAGCAACTAACCATTGAAGATTGTATACTGAAACGCAGAACTACATTAGCACCTCAAAACCTTGTAAATCTTGCTTGGGTTCCGGGTACCCACTTAGTAACTTGGCGAAAGGATAACGAGAAACTGGGGAAATACCTTTCTGTTTTCAACTTTAAAACCAAAGAAGAAGTAGCCATAACCTATCACGAAATAAACCTGGCTATGGCAAATTTCAATGCCATTTTTAGTGCTCCGGGAAGTAAAAAGGATAAGATAGCTACCATACCCTACGTATACTGGCAAAACAGTACAGAATTCTTATTTACAAAAGGAAACAGCTATTATAAGTACAACTATAAAAAGAAAGCAATTACTGCTAAAAATACAATTGCAGACGAAGCCGCCAATGTAGAGCGACATAAAGCATCAGGAAATATAGCATATACCATAGGCAATAATGTACAAATAAAACCTGCCAACGGTAACGCATTTGCAGTAACAAACGACACTATTGACGGTATAGTTAACGGGCAAGCCGTTCACAGGGTAGAGTTTGGTATTACTAAAGGACTGTTTTGGAATAATACAGGAAACAAACTAGCCTATTACCGTATGGATGAAAGTATGGTTACTAAAGTATCATACTACAACTATGGCGAACGCCCGGGAGGGAATACATATTTCCGCTATCCAATGGCAGGGCAAACAAGCCACCAGGTAAAAATTGCAGTGTATGATGCAGTAAAGAATACCACTGTTTATTTAGAAACAGGTGAACCTGTAGACCAATACCTAACCAATGTAGCATGGAGTCCTGATGATAAGTATATATACGTAGCTGTGGTAATGAGAGACCAGGAGCAAATGTATTTGAGAAGATATAATGCCACAACCGGGAAGCTTGAAAAAGTATTATTTGAAGAAAAGAGTGAACGGTATGTAGAGCCCGAACACCCACCTGTTTTTTGTCCTGATGATAAAAACAAATTTATATGGCAAAGCGAACGTGATGGTTATAACCACCTATATTTATTCAATACCGATGGAAAGCTAGTACGCCAACTGACCAAAGGAAACTGGATGGTTACTAACTTTATTGGGATTGATGCTAAAGGAAAGTATGCCTATTTCACGGCAACAAAGCGTAGCCCGTTAGATAACACAGTGTATAAAGTGAAATTATCAAACGGAAAAATTACAGAGCTTGCAACCCAAGAAGGGTTACACTACCCGCTTTTTAGTACTGATTACAAAAACTTTATTGATAATACTACCAGCCACAAAGTACCAAGAAACATTAGTATTAAAAAGGCTGATGAGGGAAATGTAGTTCACGAGTTGCTAAACGCTAACAACCCCCTTGAGAATTATGAACTGGGAGAAACCAATGTATTTACCATTAAAAGTACTGACGGTACCACCGATTTATATGCTAGAATGATTAAGCCCACAAACTTCGACCCTAATAAAAAATACCCGGTGGTAGTTTATGTATACGGAGGACCTCATTTGCAGTTGGTAAATAATGGGTTTTTGAACCGTGCAGACCTTTGGATGAATTATATGGCACAACAAGGCTTTGTGGTGTTTAGCCTTGATAACAGGGGTAGTGCAAACCGTGGATTTGAGTTTGAAAGTACTGTACATAGAAGGCTGGGAACCCTTGAAGTTGAAGACCAGTTGGCAGGAGTAAACTACCTGAAAAAACAAAACTTTGTTGATAGCACTAGAATGGCTGTTTTTGGATGGAGTTTTGGTGGTTTTATGACCACAAGCTTAATGGTAAAAGCACCCGGAATATTTAAAGTAGGTGTAGCGGGTGGTCCTGTTATAGATTGGAAAATGTATGAAGTAATGTATACCGAAAGATATATGGATACGCCACTGGAAAACCCAACAGGGTTTGAAAACAGCAATTTGTTGAATTACGTGCAGAACCTTGAAGGTAAGCTATTGCTGATACATGGTACCAGCGACCCAACAGTAGTTTGGCAGCACAGCCTTGAATTTGTGAAGAAGGCAGTAACCTTAGGCAAGCAGTTAGATTATTTTCCATATCCTGCACATGGGCATAATGTTAGGGGCAAAGAGCGGGTGCATTTGTACCAAAAGGTTACAAACTATATAATGGATAATATTAAGTAACTTCCAACTCAAAACTATTAATTGTTATGTCATTTGAAGCAAAAATATACAGAGTATTAATAGCGTCCCCAGGTGATGTTAATGAAGAAAGACGAGTTATTCCTGAGATAATAAATGAGTGGAATGCAATTAATGCAATGAATAGTAAAATTCTTTTAATGCCTATAAAATGGGAGACTCATTCTGCTCCCTTAATGGGCGATAGACCTCAAGCAGTTATAAATGAACAATTAGTTAAAGACTGTGATTTATTAGTTGGTGTTTTTTGGACAAGAATAGGAACCCAAACTGGTATGTCAATTAGCGGGACTGTTGAGGAAATAGAACAATTTGTTGAATCTGACAAACCTGTAATGTTATATTTTTCTCAAGCTCCTATTGATCCTGAAAAAATTGATATTGATCAGTTTACAACTTTAAGATCCTTTAAAGAGAAAATGAGACTTAAAGGGTTAACAGAAATGTATTCTGGTATTCCGGATTTTAAACAAAAGTTTGGAAGGCAATTAGGAATAAATGTTAATAATGTTATTTTAAAAAGTAAAATATCACAAGTTGATAAAAATAAAAGAGGAGTAAATAGAACCAACAAAATATTTAAAGATAAGCCTATAACTACAATTGAAGATTTGGACGAAAAGCTTACTCCTCAAAAAATTGATGAATATTTAATCAGAGCAATTAAAAGTGTTGAGAGGGCTGATGGATGGGCACCAATAGCTGCGGTTGGTTCTTATTTGAGAATATATACTCCAATTGATTATCGTGATTTTAAATACAATAAATTAAAACCTTTTTTAAAGTCGAGGAAGATATTTGAAATTAAGGAAGAAAAAAAATCATCAAATGCTAAAAATATTGATAGTGCATTCGTCAGATTTCTGCGATAATGAAATGGAGTTAAATAATTGATAAGAATCACAATTGGCAAATAATATTCAAACCTTTATTTTCGCCCAAAAGAAGAATATACCATGGCTAATACATCCGATGTTTCAGTAGGAACTTTTTTGCGCCACAATGGCGAGATAGTACAGGTTTTAGAGTACCAACACCGCACCCCCGGTAATTTACGGGCATTTTACCAGGCTAAAATGCGTAATATTCGCACAGGTAAATTAGCGGAATACCGTTTTCGTAGTGGAGAAAATGTAGAGTTGGTAAGGGTTGAAGTAAAAGAATTGCAATATCTGTATAAAGATGGTAACAGCTTAGTTTGTATGTATCCCGATACTTTTGAACAAGTATACATAAATGAAACTCTTTTTGGCGATAGCCTTAAATTTATGAAAGAAGAAATGATGGTAACCATTTCTTTTGAAGATGACACCCCCCTACAAGCAGAGGCTCCTAACTTTGTTGAGCTTGAAATAACCTATACAGAACCCGGTGTTAAAGGAGACACAGCTACAAATACCCTAAAACCGGCAACATTAGAAACAGGAGCCGAAATTAATGTGCCTTTATTTGTGGATACAGGCGAAACAATAAAAATTGATACCCGTACAGGGGAATATATGGAAAGAGTAAAGAAATAAATACTTAAAAAATACACTTGAAACCGCCTCTGTGGCGGTTTTTTTATGCGATGATGATTGGTGAGAGTATGTTTTTATACTCTTTGAAATAAATTTTTTGCTTAAAATTTAAAATCAGGGTACTTTCGTTATTGATTTTAGCCCATATAAAAAATAACCTGTTGAAGTTTAGATATTTTTATATAGTTCTTTTCTCATTTCTGGCATATAATATTTCAGCCCAAAACAAAACAATAGATAGCCTTACAAAACAAGCTGCATTAGAAAAAGATTTAGAGGCTAAAGCTGATGTGCTAATAGAGTTATCTAAACAGTACAGGTACATATCCACAGACAGTTCTAAGAAAGTAGCAAAGCAAGCATTAAAACTATCACAAGAAATTAAGTATAAAGAGGGGGAATGCCGCGCATATTCTTTAATGGGATCTTCATTTCTTCTTCAAGAGAAGGATAGTTTAGCCCTGCACTACTACAAAAAGGGGTTAAAAATAGCAGAAGAAGAAAAATTAGACCTCGATAGGGCTTCTATTCTTAGCAATATGGGAGCCGTTTATGTAAATCTTGATGAATACGATAAGGCAATTTCAAACTTTAAAGAAGCACTGGAAATTGATATCAAGTTTAATAACCTGAAAGGGCAGGCAAGTAGGTTAAACAATATATCTACAATATATCTAATGCAAAATGATTATAAGAATGCTGTAGATTATATGTTTAAAGGTATTGAATTGTTAAAAAAGGAAGGTGATGAGAGTGGGGTAGGAATGATATATAATAACTTGGCATTAGTTTACCAAGACCAAAAAGAATACGATAAAAGTATACGCTATTTAAAAAAAGCTGAAAAAATATTTCTTAAAGAAAAACAAGACAGAATTTTACAGATAATCTATACAAACTTAGGAGATAACTATAATGAAATGGGGGATAAGCAAGAGGCAATAAAATATTTGCAAAAAGCTATAACCTATGGAAATAAAACTCAAAACCCTTGTATAAACCAGAACTCACTGTACAGCTTAGCAAGAATATTCGTGAATATGGACAAAGTTGATTCTGCTGAAATTATAGCAAAACAAGCTTTGCTAGATAATGAAGAGTGCAAAAGTGATGATATCATTATCCCTGAAACCAATATATTACTTAGCGAAATAATGCTTAAAAAAGGTAACTTAAACGATGCATTAGGTTATGCCAGCAAAGCTTATGAGATGTTACAGGAAGAAAATGTGTATAAACTTGAAAAAAGCATAGCAGCAAAGCTTATTGCAGATATTTATACAAAACAAAAAAACTACGAACAGGCTTTATACTACACAAAAATATATTACCAAACACAAGACTCTATACTTAATGAGAGTAATATTAAAGAAATAACCAAGCTAGAATCGGAGCATAAATTTGAACTTGAAAAACAAGTTATTGATGCAAAAAATAAAGCTGAAGCACTAATACTGGAAAATAAGGTTAGAGAAGAGAAAAACCTCAGAAACCTATTCATTATTATAGGTATAGTAGTCCTGATATTTTTAATCATTTTCTACAGACTGGCAATAGCCCGAAAAAAAGCCAATCAGGAATTAAAAGAAAAAAACACTTTAGTTTTAGAGCAGAAAAAAGAAATAGAAAAAACACATCAAGAGCTTGTAGAGTTATCAGAGCATAAAGAGTTTTTTACTCAAATGATAGCACATGACTTAAAAAATCCGTTAAATATAATCAATGTGTTTTCAGCACTCCCGCCATCAGCTCAAAACATAAAATTTATTAAGCAAGCAAGTACACAAATGTATAGCTTGGTAAATAATATGCTTGATGTAAGAAGATTTGAGAATACGGGGCTGGCAATACAAAAAAATGAAGTGAATATTTCTGAGGTAATAAACGAAGCTATACTAAGAAGCGGTCTATTGTTGCAAACAAAAAGTATAACTACCTCAACTGATGTCGATGAAAGTTTAGTTGCAAAAGCTGATAGCGACTTGCTAATCAGAGTACTTGAAAACTTAGTTACAAATGCCGCTAAATACTCAAGCTCCGGAAAGGCAATTAAAATAACAGCTTTGCTAAATAGTGAAAATAATACCGTTGAATTGAAAGTGATAGATGAAGGTTTTGGGATTCAAGAAGATTCTATACCGCTAATATTTGATAAATATTGGCAGGTAAACCCTAATAATAAATCAATATCAGCATCAACAGGGTTGGGACTTGCATTTTGTAAGCTAGTAGTTGAAGCACACGAAGGCACAATTTCAGTAGCATCAGAAATAAATGAAGGGACTACCTTTACCATTATGCTTCCTGAAGCGAGCCTACAGACAACCGGCAGCATGAAAGAAAGGGTAGAAGAACTTAATGCTGATGAGATTTTACCGAAAGAAAGTTTGAATAACAATATAGTTTTAGAAAGTATAGCATTATTAAAAACTTTAAGGGTTTTTAAGGCCGGAGCTATAAGTACGGCACTTGACAGTTTAGATGAATATGGAGTAAATAAGGTATGGAAGAGTAAAGTATTGGCAGCGGTTTTTAGTGGAAACCAAAAAGAGTACGACAAGCTAATGGCAATGGTTTAATAAATGCCAAATACAAAAAGGAAAATACTGGTAGCTGATGATGACCCCCTGAACCTGGAAGTAGTTTTGGAATTGCTGGACAGTGAAGAGTATGAAGTATTGTATGCTAACAATGGTGAAAAGGCTTGCGAAATAGCTGCAAATGAATTTCCCGATTTGATAATATTGGATTGGCAAATGCCTGTAATGGATGGGATAGAAGTAATTGAAGAGCTTATAAGCCAACCAAAAACCAATGAAATTCCTATTATAGTTGCTACCGGAATAATGACCGCTGTAGAAAACCTTAGTACAGCACTTGAAAAAGGAGCAACAGATTTTTTAAGTAAACCTTTTAATGCCATTGAGTTTAAAGCGAGAGTTGGGGCATGCTTAAGATTAAAAGCTCAAAACGATGAGTTAAAAGAATACCATATAAAAGAAAATCAGTTTATAAAAGAAACCCTTGAATTAAAAGAAAGGGAACTAAACTCAATAGCAATCTTTGATTTTGAAAAGAGTCAACTGCTTAAAAAAATAGTTGATGATTTGCAGAAAATTGAAAACAAATCAGAAGGAGAGATAGCCACTGATTTAAAAGAACTTAAAAGAAAAGCAAACTCACAGATAAACTTTGAAAAAAGTTGGGACAACTTTAAAAAACATTTTGAGCAAGTACATAGTGCTTTTTTTGAGAGGTTACTTAGAAAACACCCCACCGTTAACCCTAACGACCTTAGGTTATGTGCTTACTTAAAAATAGGTTTAGATAACATGGAAATGAGCCGCTTGCTAAGTATTGAAACAGGCTCAGTACGTAAGTCATTACATAGGCTAAAGCTGAAACTAAACTTAAAACCTGAAGATGTGTTGAGAGAGTATATTAATGCTATTTAGCAAAAAAGCTAAAACTCTGTCTACTCATTGTCTCACACGTGTCCACGTAATGTCTACTCCAATATTCTTGCAAAAATTATTGTGTCTATACTTTCGTACTCAAGTTAAAAAAGTTAAAATAATGAGCACAATAACTAAAATTCTTATTATTGAGGACGACCCATGTTATAGATTCATATTAGAGCGTTTTTTAAAAGAGTTTTCACAAAACCTATCTATACATAGCAGTGCTGAAAGTGCAATAGCCACCATAGAAAGAGGAGAAAAGTTTGATGTTATTCTCTCTGATTTCAATTTACCCGGTAGAAATGGTGATTTCTTATTAAAAAAGTTACGTGACCGAGGCGATGATACACCCTATATAATACTATCAGGGAATACTGATATATGTGAAGACAGCTTGGGTATACGCAGCATGGTAAACAAAATACTTAACAAGGCTGAAGTATGTAAAGATGAACTGATTACTATTATCAAAAGCGTTTTGGCTTTAGCAGTAAGTATAGAAGGGAATAAGAAAAAAATACTAGTTGCTGACGATGACCCGCTAAACATTGAAACAGTAGAAAGTTTCTTAGATGATTCTGTTTATGAAGTAATATCAACAAAAAACGGGAAAAGAGCTTATGAGTTGGCTGAGAGGGAATTGCCGGATTTAATTATACTGGATTGGAAAATGCCGGTTATGGGAGGAATTGAGGCAGCAGGTATTATATCTTCAAACCCACTAACAAAAGATGTACCTATAATAATGTCTACCGATGTAATGACTAAGGTAGAGCACTTAGAAAAAGCGCTGGATAACGGAGTAGCTGATTTTTTAAGTAAACCTTTTGATAGGGTTGAGTTTAGGGCAAGGCTAAATGCCAGTTTAAGGCTTAAAGCACAGAACGATGAAATTAGAGAGCTATTAAGTCAAGAGAAAAAGCATTTTAAAGAAGCACTTGAGCTTAAAGAGAAGGAGCTAAGTACAATTGCGATATACGATTATGAAAAAAACTTACTTCTAGAGAAAGTAGCAGTTGAAATTAGGAAAATAGAAGACAGAATGAAAATTAAAGGCTGTAATATAGAAGTATTACAAAACCTTCGTAAAAAATTACGGTACCAACTAAACCTTGAAGGTAGCTGGCGAAAATTCAGGAAACATTTTGAGCAAGTTCACTCATCATTTTTCGAAAGATTACAAAAAAAGCATCCGGCATTAAATCCCAATGATATAAAAATATGCGCCTACATTAAAACAGGCTTGGATAATGCAGAAATGAGCCAATTAGTTGGTATTGAAACTTCATCAGTACGCAAGGCATTAAACAGGTTAAAACAAAAACTAAGACTATCAAACCATATAGGTTTAAGGGAATATATACAAACATTATAAGCGGTTATTCCATAGGGCAATTGATGAGCTTTGCACTGTTCAGTAAAGCAACACTACTTAATAATGTCCACTATTAAAGTAGTGCACCCTTTAGCGTTGGGAAACGCAAAGGGTGTTTAAAGCTTTGTTTATTAATAGTATATAACTAATTTCAAGGGTGTCTACACATTGTCTACGCTTAAATTTTTCAGCACCAAAAACAGCCCGTATGTTTGTATCACTGTTATAAGGAATCACACATGTCAGCTATTAAATTATTACTTGTTGAAGACGACCCTTGCTACAGAATGATACTGGGGTTGTTTTTAAAAGATTATACGCAAAGTATTACGGTGCACCATTCTTCGGAAAGTGCTGTAGAAGCTATAGACAATGGTGAGAAGTTTGATTTGATAATATCAGATTATAATCTTCCTGGGAAAAACGGCGATTTTTTGCTGAAAAAATTACGAAGCCAAGGAGATAATACTCCATATATAATACTTAGTGCTAATGAAGATGTGGAAGAAGAAAGCCCGGAAATAAAAAATCTGGTAAACGAAGTGTTGGTAAAAGCTTCAGTATGTAGAGAAGAACTGGTATCATCAATAGAAAGTTTATTAAGTAATACGAAAAAGAAATTAGACTTGTTAAAGTCGCCAATAACATCGGCCATATAGCAAGCAAAAAAATCTCACTCCTAAATAGCAAATACGTGAGAGCCTATGGATCGGTCGGGAGACAAGATTCTAACACTACAGTTTCATAAAGATTAAAATGTAGTTTATGTGTGTTAAACCGCCTTCGGGCGGTTTTTATTTTTCATTGGCACTATGAGTTGTAATTTCAAATGTGGCTGAAGCAAACTGTATTTTGTTTTCACTGTTTTCAACCTCCCTCAAAATGCGTGAAAAAATCTTGTCTTTAGTACTACGGCGGGCTTTATAGTCTGTTATATATCTAATAGTATACTCTACCCAGTTATCAGTTAGTACCAGTGTAACCATTGGTTCGGTTTGGGCATCTTCAATACGGTATTTGTGTACCATACTATCCCATGTCTTTTCCGATTTTTTGGTATAATCACCCACAATATCTTGGGTAATTTCTAAAAATATTTTTCGTGCCAGTTCATAATCGCTACCATATTTAATAGCTACTTTAATTTCGTCCCACAAAAAAGGGAAATCGCTGTTAAAATTATAAATAGGCTCTTTAAAAACGTAGCTGTTGGCAACCTTCACAATTCTTCCGTTATATAAAGTACCGTCTATCCATTTACCCGTTTCCATTAGCGTTGTGCGTAAGGGGCTAATATCTATCACATCACCCACAATATCTTTTATTTCAACTCTGTCGCCTACTTTGTAGTACTCCCTAAACATAAGTGCCAGCCAACCTGCCAAACTGGTAATAATTTCTTGCAAGGCAAAAGCAATGCCTACTCCCACAGCACCAACCAATACCGTTAAGCTACTTAGTTTACTACTAAATGTAGTTATAATAATTAGTACGCCTAGAATATAACCTATAAGCGTAGTGGCTTTGCGGGTTTTATAAAGCGCATCGGTATCTTGTATGCTGCGTGCCAACAATCTTTTCACAAAACGCAACACTACCCAAAGTACCACTAAAGAAGCGATAACCCATATAAGCTTTTGCTGCATTTCATGCGATAGCCACTTTTCAAAGTCAATATTCATGTACTTCAAAAATACTGCTTTGGATGATAGGTTCAGGTTTTAAGTTTCAAGTTTTCTGTTTGATATGAGGTATTAGATGTCTATATTGCTAGTAGCTAAAGCTATATCTAATGTGCTTTATGTTTGGGCTCGTATATTAAACGGATAAATGAACTAAACCGTTGGTTTTCTCTTTTAATGGGTATTCCCGTTACTATACCTACTAGTAAATTGTCTGCAATACTTAAGCGCATTTGTGGGCGAATGGTCATGTCAAAATCATTGTTTGAGAATTCTTTATTTAGCTCAACCCCAATAAAGTTTTTTGTTCCCGAAATCATATAATGAAAGTTGCTGTTAAAGCTATATGTTGTATAAAACTCGTTAGTCTCAAAGTCTTGTTCAATTTCAGGCCCAGTATAAACCAAAGTATGAAAGTTAGTACCCCATCTTTTTGCTGCAACTAAAAAAGGGTTATATATATTACCTGTTAAAGAAATGCCCTGATTGTATTGGTTAAAAGGAGGAAGTGTTAACTCATTTAGGTAGCCAATAGCCAATGAAGTGCTATGCTTTTCAGATACATAAAAAGACCATTGTAGGGCTGTTTTTATACCATTAAGCTTACTTGATGGTTTTGTTTTAGAAGAATCACTTGGGTTAGAATAATAAAACGTAAAAGGCAGCTCAAACTCAACACCAAGTCGGTTTATTGGGGCAAACTCATACTCTATAAGAGCATCATAACTATCATAAGTGTTATTATCAGTAAGCCCAATTCCCACGTTCCATTCTTTTTCACCCTTTCGTGCACCTAAGTCCCTAATTAAGTCTATATACAAAGGTTCTGCATGCAGCACTTTGTCTATGCCTTTCACTTGTTCGGTTTCAGCTATATATAAGCTATCCAAAATTTTGTCGGTACTATCCTGTTGTTGAGAATATATATTGAAAGAAATACTTATAAAAAGCAGTGTGAAACTGGTGGTTAGTGTTGTTTTCATATAACTCCGTAGCTTGTCAAAAGAAATGCCAAAGGATAGGAAAAAGTGAAATTTAACTTTTAAACAATATACAGTTTAATTAAAATTTAGGCTAATCTAAAAATATTTTTATTTTTGCCTTAATGTTTAGCTTCACAGAAGAAAATTATTTAAAGGCAATCTTCAAGCACTCACAAAAAGAAGATGGAGAGGTGAGTACCAACAGTATTGCCGAAGAACTGAATACTAAAGCAGCGTCAGTAACAGATATGTTGCGTAAATTATCAGATAAAGGGCTTGTAAATTATGAGAAATACAAAGGGGTAACCCTTACTAAAGCTGGAAGAAGTATAGCAGTATCTACTATACGCAAACACAGGTTGTGGGAAGTGTTTTTATGTGAAAAACTTAATTTCAACTGGGATGAAGTGCACGAAGTTGCTGAACAGTTAGAGCATATACATAGCGATTTGTTAATAGACCGATTGGATGACTTTTTAGATAACCCTAAAATAGACCCTCACGGAGATGCAATACCCAACAAAAAAGGGGAGTTTCCTATTGAGGAACAACTTTGTGTTAGCGATGCTAAAATAGGAGTAAAATATACCATAAGCGGAGTAAGTGCTGAGGATAATAACTTTTTAAAGTATCTGGATAAGCTAAATATAAAACTGGGCTTAGCCTTTGAAATTGAAGAACGCTTTGATTTTGATGAATCTATGCAGATTAAAATAGAAGGGAAGCGCAATTTACAAATCAGTAAAGAAGTAGCACAAAACTTATTTGTTACACCCTAAGCAATGAACAGGCCTAAATCTTCAAAATCGCTTAGTGAAGTACATGAAAGTGTGCAAGTGCCCCAGAAAAGAGGCTTTTGGAAAACCCTACTGGCTTTTCTTGGTCCCGCGTACTTAGTTAGTGTAGGCTATATGGACCCGGGCAACTGGGCAACTGATTTGGCAGGTGGTAGCCGATTTGGTTATGCATTAATATGGGTACTTTTAATGAGTAACCTAATGGCTCTGTTACTGCAAAGTTTAAGTTCTCGTTTAGGCTTAGTTAGAGGTTTAGATTTAGCACAAGCCAGCAGGCACACCTACCCGAGGTTTGTAAATATTCCCCTCTATGTTTTAGCAGAAATAGCCATAGCAGCCACAGACCTGGCAGAAGTAATAGGTATGGCAATTGGTTTACAACTTCTATTCGGTTTCGATTTACTCACAGGAGTATTAATAACTGTTGCAGATACTTTTGTACTGTTATTTTTGGTAAACAAGGGTATTCGCAAAATGGAAGCCTTTATACTATCCATGGTTACACTTATAGGTGTTTCTTTTTTTATCGAAATGCTAATAGTAAAGCCTGATGCAAGTGAAATGGTAAAAGGTTTTATTCCTTCACTACCAGGAGACGGAGCTTTATATATAGCTATTGGTATTATTGGGGCAACGGTAATGCCACACAACTTATACCTGCACTCATCATTGGTGCAAACACGTCGTTATAGTAAAGACAGTGTAGGTATTAAAAAAGCAATAAAGTTTAATTTTATTGATTCGGCAGTTGCCTTAAACTTGGCATTCTTAGTAAATGCAGCCATACTAATTCTTGCAGCAGCAGCCTTTTATAAAAGAGGATATTTTGATGTAGCTGAAATTCAAGATGCTTATAAACTATTACAAAACCTGTTTGGTACTACAGCCCCAATATGGTTTGCCATAGCACTTATAGCAGCAGGGCAAAGCAGTACCATTACGGGTACATTGGCAGGGCAAATAGTAATGGAGGGGTATTTAAACCTACGTATTCGCCCGTGGTTACGCAGAATAATAACAAGGCTTTTGGCTATTGTCCCCGCAGTTTTCACCATAGTTTATTTTGGCGAAGAAAAAATGGGCGAGCTGCTTATCCTTAGTCAGGTTGTGTTGAGTTTGCAGTTGGGTTTTGCAGTTATACCGCTTATTCATTTTGTAAGCAATAAAAGTAAAATGGGCGAGCATGTTATACCCAAATGGGTACAGATATTAGCCTGGGTATGTGCAACCATAATTATTGCATTAAATGTAAAACTGGTAATTGATGAAATAAGTGGCTGGCTTAACGGAGCAGGAGGAAATGCTATTTATATATATTTATTTGTAATACCCATAGTAGTTATAGCTGGTATATTGTTATTGTATATAATATTTAGCCCCATTATTAAGCCTGAGAGAAAAGCAAAAGCAGGCAATATACCTCACGGTTCTGCAATTGAACTGGGAGAACTACAGCTTAAAGAATTTAACAATATTGCAGTTACCATAGATTTTTCAGAGATGGACAAAACAGCAATAGAAAATGCAATATCACAAGGAGGGAAGCAAGCCAACTACACCCTAATACATATAGTAGAAAGTGCAGGGGCAAATGTAATGGGAGAGGAGATAGATGACTTAGAAACCGAGCAGGATATAAAAAATCTTAATAGTTATAAAACATATTTAGAAAGTTTAGGATACACCGCAAACGTAGCAATAGGCTATGGCAACCCCGCAAAAGGTATTGCAAAAATTATTAATAATGGAATTTACGATTTAGTAATAATGGGTGCACATGGGCATAAAACATTTAAAGATATTATATTTGGAGCGACTGTAGATACCGTAAGACACAACGTTAATATACCCGTGCTGGTAGTACGCAAATAAGCCACTATGAATATATATCCCGAAAACTTTAGAAATTTTCCTGAAAGCGAGAAAAAAATTTGGATGTCTGTAAAAGACTGGATTGAAGAAAAAAGCTCAGATTATGAGTTTGATAATGTAGACTATCCTGAACTTTACGGTTTTAAATTAGTAAGCACCCGTAGAAATATTGCAGCAAAAAAAAGTGTATCGGCTGCAAAAGACGGAGCATCATTTACGCTTTTGGTGGCAAAGTTTGAGATTATACACGAAAAATTTAGTCGTTTCAACAAAACCAGCCGCGATATAAAAGAAGAGTTTACCCACTTTGGCGGATATATTGAATTAAAAGAAAAAGAATTAGGCAGAGCATTTTTTAGACCTGAAGGGGTAAAGGGTAGCTTAAGTGTAACACTTGAAGAAATATCTTTAAACGAAACAATAAGCAAAACACATAGAAGCTGGGTAGAAAACAAAGATGCTTTTTTAGAGAAAACAGCCGATAGTATAGATGCATTAACCGCCATACTAAAAGAACATAAAGACTTACATATTGAGTTTGCCGGTGATGCAATATTGTTTAGCACCTTAAAACCTATTGATGAAAAAGAGCTGGATGCAATACTTAATATTGGTATTGAGCTTGCTAAAGCTTTGAATAGCTAAGGTATACACTGTTTATAGGTAGAATGCCATGAATATTCTTCCTACAAATTATTCAAATTTTCCTGAACACGATAAACAGGTTTGGAATAATATTCAAGCCTGGTTTACTAAATTAGGTGCTAAGTATGGTGTAAGTCAAACCGAGTACCCTGATTTGCAACATTTTGAAATACTAGCTAAGCATAGCGAATATTCGCTGTGGAAATCACTTCTTATAAAATTTAGTGTTTTTAACTTTAATCTCTTAATAACAGAGTATTCCGTTGATTATTACAAAGATAGCAAGAGAAAAAACTTAGAGTCGGATTATAGAAGTGAGCATTTGTACTTTTGGGGATATTTGCAATTAAAAGAAAGTTACGGGAGAGTATTAATTCGCCCCGAAACATTGAAAGATAAGATAGAGGAGTTTTTTGAGCCGGTGGAGTTAGACTTTGAGCAACACCCGGCCTTTAGCAAAAAATACTTTGTAATTGCTGCTAACAAAAAAGACTTTAAACATAAAGTTGATAACAAGCCTCAATTACTTGAAGTTTTATATAATCACCCCAATACCTATTTAGAGTTTAACAACAATGCTTGTTTGTTTATGAACTTTAAAGCTGTGAGCTATAAAAACTTGATTTATACCGTTAATTTGGGAATATTGCTAGACCAAGTGCTAAATGAAAAATCTATTTAAAGTTGGTGATAAAAAATACTTTACCAAAACTGTAGGAGTTAACGAAACTGCTACTTTTGAAAGCGGACAGGTACATCCTGTATATGCTACTTTTGCACTAGGTAAAGATGCGGAGTGGAGCTCACGGCTGTTTGTATTAGAAATGAAAGAAGAAGACGAGGAAGGTATTGGCACATTTCTTACCATTTATCATCAATCTCCTGCACTGGTTGGGCAAGAAGTAACTTTTGAAGCTGAGATAATTAAGCTGGAGAAAAATAACATAGAGTGTAAATATGTAGCTAAGGTAGGAGATAGAGTAGTGGCAAACGGCGAAACAGGGCAAAAAATACTAAAAAAAGAAAAGGTAAATAAGCTATTTAAGAGTTTGTGAAGCAATTTCAAATTCTAAATTTAGAATTTGAAATTAATGCAGTATATATAGAGAGAAGAAAAAAGAATTGGATAAAAGTATAAACATAGTAAACCGAAAAGCACGGCACGATTATCATATAGATGAGACGTATACGGCTGGTGTAGTACTTAAAGGTTCTGAAATAAAAAGTATTCGTTTGGGAAATGTAAACATGAGCGAAGGCTATTGCGTATTTATGCCTGATGGTTTGTGGCTTAAAAACGTCCATATTTCAGAGTTTAAGCAAGGAGGTATAGCAAACAACCATACTCCGCTTAGAGACCGCAAACTATTACTTACCAAAAAAGAACTCCAAAAATTAAAGAGTAAAATGGAGATAAAGGGGTATACCATAGTCCCTTTAAAATTCTTTTCCTCAGAAACAGGGTATGCAAAACTTGAAATTGGTTTAGCCCGAGGTAAAAAAATGTACGATAAACGAGAAGACCTTAAAAAACGAGATGTGGAGCGCGAAATAAAGCGTTATGTGGGTTAGTTTACCCCTAAAACTTTTTCTAAATCTTCTTTAAAGGCTTTAGGTTGGTCAACATGTAAAGCTAAAGTTTTAAACTTCTTTTTTGTACCGTATAAGCCTGCTAAGGTGTTTTCAGCATTAAGGTAAATAATAATGTTATGGTTTTCTAGTTCACCAAATGGCGATAGCTTCACACAAGTTTTATCAACTTTAATAGGCTTTTTTGATAGCTCAATACTTTTGATATGCCTTAAGTTAATATCAACTTCACTTAAAATGCCATAGCGTAAAGTAAGCCTATCAGTACCAACCAAAAAAGGTCTTTGCGATAGTGATTTTACAAAACCTAAAACCTGTATAACTGTATAAAGGCTTAATCCTGTTAAAATCCAAGCAGCTATTTCGCTCCATCTTGAAAGTAAAAGATGAACTACAATAGCTTCAACCAAAATTATAAAGATAAAAGAGCTTAATAGTGTAGTAGTACCACTTTTTGAATGGTATGTAAATTCATTAGCATTAAATTGTCTTTTTTTCCAATTAATTAGCCCGTAGTACAGCACAGCTATTTCAGTAGCAAAAATGGGAACAAGTTTTTTAGGAAGTATTTCTTCGCAAGCCTTTTTTAGAACAAAGAAAAAATCACTTGAAGTATCATGATTCTCCTTAAATCTTTTTCTAATAGAGTATACTTTGGCTATTATAAAAGATACCACAGCTACCTCAATAACAGGCATGGCAAAGGTTCTAAACAAGTTTAAGTAGTTTTGGCTGCTATCGGGTAAAAATAAAGTGCCAATGGCAAGTCCAAGTATAAGTATGGGTACCGTTGTTGTGTTCGGAATAGAGGTTTTCCTGATAAGCAGAAAGTAAACAACAGGAACTGTTATTAATAAGTCGGCAGTTATAGCAAATGCCAGGGTATTATCTAGTGCTACTGATGATAGTGTACTAATTAATATTAGTGTCGTAAAAAGAAATAAAGTGAGCAATACTGCAATGGGACCTCTATTTAAACTTAATACTCTAGTCATAGCTATCAGGTGTTTATGTAATGCTAAACTTCACTCTACCAGCCGTCTTCACCCAGCAAAGGTACAAAAGCAAAATTTTTAAACGTTTCCTTTTTCAACTCTCCATTGGGTAGCTTTGTTATTCTTAACATTTGTTGGGTTTCTTCATTTCCCACAGGTATTACCAATATGCCGTTTACATTTAATTGGTCTACCAAAGCCTTAGGAACGGTGGGTGCCCCGGCAGTAACAATAATACGGTCGTAAGGAGCATATTCAGGCAGCCCCATAGTGCCATCACCGTAATAAAAACGAATATCATCATAGCCCATGTTTTTTAGCATAGGTTTAGCCTTTTCATACAAACCTTTTTGGCGTTCAATAGTAAAAACATGTGTGCCTGCTTGTGCCAAAACAGAGGCTTGGTAGCCGCTTCCTGTGCCAATTTCCAAAACTTTAAGCCCTTTTTTAAGTTGCAATAACTGGCTTTGGTAGGCTACCGTATAGGGTTGAGAAATAGTTTGCCCGTCCTCAATAGGGAAGGCCTTGTCATCATAAGCAAAGTCTTCAAATTCTTTGCTAAAAAAGAAATGGCGGGGTACTTGAAGCATCGCATTCAATACAATAGTATCAGTAATACCTTTGCTTTGCAATAGCTCCATTAATCGTTTACGTTGCCCCTTATGCTTATAGGTGTCCTTTATCACTGGGTGTTATTCACAAAAGTTGAAAATTAATAAAGCTCGTCCGAAGCTTTATTATCACATTTGCAAATGTAAACCATTAGGCATGATAAAAATTGGAGTAATAGGCGCAGGACACTTAGGAAAAATCCACATTCGTTTGTTAAAAGAAATACCTGAGTTTGAACTGGTGGGTTTTGTAGACAATAGTGATGAAAATGCAGCCAAAGTTGAAGAAGAGTATAAAATACCCAGGTTTGATACCTTGAGTGCATTGCTAGATGTTGTTGATGCTATAGATATTGTTACTCCTACATTTAACCACTACGAAAGCGCAATAAAAGCCATAAAACTGGGTAAGCATGTGTTTATTGAAAAACCGTTGGCAAACAATATGCAGGAGGCAAAAGATTTAGTAGCACTTGCACACGAAGCGCATGTAAAAGTACAAGTAGGGCATGTAGAGCGATTTAATCCTGCTTTTTTGGCTGCTCAGCAATATGAAATGAAACCGATGTTTATAGAAACACATCGTTTGGCTGAGTTTAACCCACGAGGTACTGATGTAAGTGTAGTATTGGATTTAATGATACACGATATTGATATTACACTGAGTGTAGTAAAATCTAACGTAAAACGTATTAGTGCAAGTGGCGTTTCCGTAGTTAGTGATACCCCTGATATTGCAAATGCCCGTATAGAGTTTGACAATGGATGTGTAGCTAACCTAACTGCCAGCCGGATATCGCTTAAAAATATGCGTAAAACCCGTATGTTTCAGCGTGATGCCTACATAACTATAGATTTCCTGAAAAAGAAAATGGAAGTTTTTCGTTTAGAAGAAGCGCAAGGACAAGAAAATCCATTTTCAGTAGTATTAGACTTAGGTGAAGACAAAGGCAAAAAAATAATTCATTTTGAGTCTCCCGAAGTAGAACCCGTCAACTCAATTAAACGAGAATTGGAGCTGTTTAATCAATCCATAGCCAATAATACCAACACGGCAGTTACTATTGAAGATGGTTACAATGCAATGAATGTAGCCTACGAAATAATAGATAAGATAAATATGATGCGGGTTTAGTCCACAACGATTGTTTTTTCGTTGTCTATACTAAATAATCATATTTTTGTGCCATATGCGTAAAGCCATATTCTTTTTATTGTTACTTTTATTTTGTGTATTTCATATCTCTTGTAAAAAAGATATTGAGATACCTTCATATATTCACGTAAAAGCTCCTACATTCAAAGTTTCCAACGGACAGGGTACCGAACTACAGAATATTACCCACGTAGGCGTTTTTATTAATGATAATTTGGAAGGAATTTTTGAAGCTCCCGTTACTTTTCCGGTACTTAAAAAAGGAGACTTCAGGGTTGAATTACGTCCCTATGTAAAACGCTTAGCCAGAGAAGGCTTGGTAAACTATACGCTTATGGATGGCTACTTTGAAGATGCCACTTTGATAGAAGGAAAAGTAGATACGGTTAGCCCGGAGTTTGAGTATCAAAGCAATACAAAATTTGAGTGGTTAGATGATTTTAATGCCAATACAAAGTCAATTATTGTTGATACTAACCAAAGCTCTATAGATACTATCTTCATTACCCAAAGCCAAGGACCGACTGTTGACGGTACTTTATATGCTTATATTAATATGGGTACAGACCCCGACCCATTTTTTAGCATCGAAACCGAAGACCGATTTTCATTACCCCTAGACGGTAGGGATGTTTTTTTAGAGTTTCACTATAAAACCAGTGTGCCTGTACTAATAGGTTTATTTGAGTATGATGCCAACGGAGATTTTAGTGCCACTTTACCTTCCGTACAAACGATATCTACTAACGGAGAGTGGCGAAAAGCCTATGTTTATCTGAATGACGAGCTTATAGCAGCTCCTCCCGGCTCAAAGTACAAAGTATATTTCAGGGCCGTAAATGGCGATGATAATATTTTCGGTGAAGTTTTTTTAGACAACTTAAAACTAATGTATCGTGAATAAAGCCAAGCTGCGCTTTACATACATATTTTGGGACTTTTTAGCTTCGGCAGCTACCTGGGCATTATTTTTTATATACCGTAAAAAATTCATAGAATCGTCAATTTTTGGGTTTGATATACCATTTGAACCCAACGATAGTACCTTATTTCGTGGTCTTATATTCATACCTATTTATTGGTTAGTAATTTATGCACTTACCGGTAACTATAGGGACGTGGTTGTCCGCTCTAGGTTAAGAGATATTGTATACGCCTTTAATACAAGCATATTAGGGGTTTTATTACTGTTCTTTTTCCTTTTGTTAGATGATTACGTAAAATCCTATACCGATTATTATAAGTCGTTTTTAGTTTTATTTGGCTTGCAGTTTTTTTTAACCGTTATACCGCGATACATAATAGCCACCCGCACTAAGCGGAAGATACAGAAGCGCATATACGGGTTTAATACTTTGGTAATTGGTAGTAACCAACGGGCATTAGATTTATACAACGATTTAGAGGGGCGGAAAAAATCAGAAGGCTTTTTCTTTAAGGGTTTCATTAAAACTGAAAAAGATGCCGAGGATAAACTGGGTGGTCATTTAAGTAGTTTAGGCAGGGTAATAGATATTAAAAATGTTATTACCAAAGAAGAGATAGAAGAGGTAATAATAGCTATTGAAACCTCAGAACATCATTTGTTGCAAAGCATTATGAATGAATTGGAGGGTGAGCGGGTAAAAATTAAGATTATACCCGATATGTATGATATTATCTCGGGAACGGTAAGGGTAAACCACATACTAGGACCTCCGCTAATTGAAATTAAAACACAAATTATGCCAGCATGGCAACAATCCGTAAAACGATTGATAGATGTGTTTTTCTCTGTTTTTGTAATGCTTGTGGGGTTCCCCATATTCTTAGCTGTTACCTTAGCGGTTTGGCTATCTTCAAAAGGACCAATTTTTTACTTGCAAGAGCGTATAGGCTGGCACGGCAAACCTTTTAAGATTATTAAATTCAGAAGTATGAGGGTTGATGCTGAAAAAGCAGGTCCACAATTAGCAAAAGAAAACGACGACCGTGTAACACCTGTAGGCAGGTTTTTACGCAAAACACGCTTGGATGAGATACCTCAGTTTTTGAATGTTTTAATTGGTGATATGAGTTTGGTAGGGCCACGCCCCGAGCGCCAATACTTTATAGACCAAATAGTTGAAATAGCACCCCAGTACCGCCATTTGCACAAAGTACGCCCGGGTATTACCAGTTGGGGGCAGGTAAAATACGGCTATGCCGAAAATGTAGAGCAAATGGTAGAACGCTTGAAATTTGATTTGCTTTATATAGAAAACATAAGCTTAGCGGTAGATATAAAAATTCTTATTTATACTATTCTAATAATGATACAGGGCAGGGGTAAGTAGTTTTTTGACTAGTTATTTAATCGAATAGTCCTCGATTGCAAGCCTGTAAACTTTTCTATTGCTTATATTGTGTTTTTAAGCCTATGAAATCATTACGCCTATTACTGGTTGTTGTGCTGGTATCCTTTTTCTCTTCATCTGCCTATTCTCAAACCGATAAAGAAAAAGCCATGAAGAAAACCCTGGAAGCCATTAAACTAATGGATAAGGGTAAGATTAAAGAATCTTTAAAGCTGCTTGGTGAAGCTGAAAAGCTAGACCCTGATGAACCCGATATTAAATATGAAAAAGCTTACGCATATTACATTAGCCAAGAGTATAAAAAGGCAATTAAGGTTTTGAAAAAGCTGGTAAACCATAAAAATGCAAACGACAGGTATTATCAATTATTGGGGAATAGCTATGATTTAGTTAAACAAAAAAAGAAAGCCATTGAGACTTATGATGAAGGGTTGGAGAAATTTCCAAACTCTGGAAAACTCTATTTTGAAAAAGGGGTAGTGCTCTTGTTCGACAAGAAATATAATGGCGCACTAAATAGTTTTGAAAATGGAATTAAGGTAGACCCTAAACATCCATCAAATTATTACTGGGCGGCAAAAATATATTGTAGTTCAAGCGAGAAAATTTGGGGTGTTTTATATGGCGAACTATTTATGAATATCGAGCGGAACTCTAAGCGTACGGTTGAAATGAGTAAAATCTTATATGATACTTATGTAGAAGCCATTGAAGTTACTGATAGTGGTGCTAATGTAAGTTTTAGTAAAGTTAATACAGTTTCTATAGGCGATAATTTAGGGAATATAAAACTACCTTTCGGTATATTGGTATATGAGCCCACAATGGCTTTGGCAGTTGCCACTGCTATAAATATTGAAAATAAAGGAAAAGTAAACCTAAAGTCACTAAGCAGTACCAGAGCTAAATTTGTTGAGCTATTCTTTGGAAATGAAAAGAATGAAAAGTATACAAATATCTTATTTGATTATCAGAAAAAGCTGGCTGATAAAGGCTATTTAGAAGCATACAATCATTGGATAATGATGAAAGGAGATGAAGATGCCTTTGATGCTTGGTACGAAAAGAATAAAGAGAAATACAACGCTTTTGCAGACTGGTTTAACAGTAACCCGCTAAAAGTGGATGATGAGAACAAGTTTCATAGGAGCCAATACTAATTAATTATAAATCTAATACCTCAATAGTGTAGGTAAAAGTTTTGGGTTTTCTTTCGTTTAAAACTCCTACATTTTTAATGGTTATTTTATAAACATCGCCTGCTTTTATTGGGCCTTTCATTTGCCATACGCAAGTGTTTACAGCATAGCCGTTTTGTACTTTTTCAGGCTTAATTTTTACACGTCTTCCTTTTTTGGTTACACTTATTTTTGCCTTGCCAAAATCAGCATTATCAAGTGAGAAACTCCAGCGTTGGGATACTAATGTAAGTGGGGCATAATCTTTCGGCGGCCAGCTTATAAATTGTTTATCGTCCCAATCGGGGTTTCGGTTTTTTTCAGGGTCGTTTTTAAAGTATTTACCAAAAACATATAATGTCATGGTAACATCGGTACTACCGTGCCCAAAAACCTTATTATAAGGGTTTAATATCCATCTTCGGTGCCCTACAGAGCCGTTTCCGGCACCATTATCTTGCATTTGCCCCAATAAAGCACTTGTTCCGGCATGCCCATAAGATAAATTGCTGCTATTTGCTGCTTTTTTACCTTTCCAGCTATAGCATTTCCAAGTACTATCAGGCGAGTGGCTAATAGTTTCCCGTGCTTTCATCATAAGTGATGCATGTTGTGCCATTTCGTTCAAGTCATCATCCAGGAAGCAATTATCATATACCCCTGCTTGTCGGCGGAGATAATTCAAAACATTTATAAACCTTTGATTGGCAGAGTCGGATACTTTTCCCGGCAAGCAAGAAGGAGCATAATAAAGAGTAGCCATTTTAGGTGCTTCTATTTCATGGTTAGGAATAAAGTTTTCTTTAAAATCCTTTATGGCCATTTCCTTTTTCAACTTTCTCAGTGTTGAGTTATTTGGGTAGTAGCCTAAACCTTTGTTTACTATGGTAAAAAATGTAGAGTAATTACTGGCTGAAATATGATTGTTAAGTATATTAATATAGAGTTGCTGCTCAATTTGCTTTAGCTTTTTATTTTTAGGAGCAATGGTTGTGAATTTATGTGCTAAATCTAGCGATACCTCATCCTGTTCAATATCAGAAAGTAAGTTAATCAAATTGATTTCTAGCGACTGCTGCATTTTTGCCAGCATTTTTTTGTTTTGTGGGTAAAGCTTTTGCGATTGTTTAATAAAATATGCAGCAACCTCATAGTTGCCGTTATTCAAAATATAATCAAACACATATTGTGCTGTGGGTACACTGGCACCGTCAGCAGGAGCTTGGTTAAAAGCTATTAGTACTTTGGTAAGGTTGTCCAACGCACCTTCAATACGCCGCACATCTTTGTTGTTGTATAATGAGGATAAATATGCATTTATGCTATCGTTTGCATACTGTTGTGGAGCATACTTTTGTATTTGATTGATAAAGCCCGAAGCTTTATCAGAATTGCCATATTCAAACTTTATATATTGTAAAATAATACTTTGGTCAACCTCTTTAAGCATAATGATTACAGGTGAGTAGTTCTTGAATGTATTATTTACCCAAAGCAACTTATCACGAAGTTTTAAAAGGTTTTTTTCATAATCTGAGATGATAAGAGCATCATAGTACAGTTTTGTTTGCCTTACTGCCTCATTACGGATAGTGGTGTCGTTGGGAAAAACTTCTGCACCTTTTTTCAGTATATCTTCAGCATTAAAAAAATAGCGGCGGTTTAGATATTCTTCTGATAAGCGTGCAAAGCCGGCAGGTAGTTTTGCATAGCTTTTTCCTTTTTTATAGTTACTGTATAAGCGTAAAACGGTATTACGCAAAAGCACAAACCCATCTTTCTTTTTAAAATCACTTTCAAGCAAACACAAGCTTTTCTTGTAGGCACTGGTAGCATCGTTAAATACCTCATTTATGTTATCATAAATGCGGATAGCTTTGCTGCATTTACCGTCTGCAACCTCTTCATCGGCTTTTACAAAGGCTTTAAGTTCCAGATCAGCAAAATCATCAACGTACTTATCAAAAATTACAAATTCTGTGTCTTTACGTTTTATTTTTCGTGCTGCTGAAAGAGCTTTATTTACAGCTCTTTTGTATGCTTTGTGATTAAAGTCTTCACTAATTTTAAGCCAGCTTTTCATTACAAAGACATGCGGCACAAGCTCCTTACGGTTTTTCTTACTGTACTTTTCTGCTTTGGCTATACATTTATCATATTTTTCAGCAGCAAACAGTTTTTCAAGTTTGGGATACTCTTTATACTGAGCATGTATTGCTCCTGCAACAAACTGTAATAATATAAGCCATACCATAATACGCATAGGTTTTGCGAAGTTATAAGAATAACGTTCAGGTGAAAGTTGTATTACATTTAATATTTCAACATAGCAAAAGGTAAAAGAAAAATAAAGCTGCTTGTCCAATTTCTTACTTGCGAGTCGTAATTGAAGAAAACAACTAAGTTATTATGCAAGCACAAAGTACAACAATGCAAGCCATTGTAGACCAGCTAAACATGCAAACACGCCTTTTTAAGAATGTAACCGAAGGTATTAGAGATGAAGACGCTCAAAAACAAGTAGCTCCAAAAGTTAATCACGTGGCGTGGCTTACCGGTCATATAGTTTCCACACGATACATGATGGCAGGGGCTTTGGGGTTAGAAATGCGAGAACCCTATCCTAATTTATTTACTGATGGTAAGGGGTTGCAGGAAGGTGTTCAATACCCCACCATGAATGAATTAATAAGAGATTGGGATACTATTTCTGAGGCAGTTGTGAACAAGATTAACTCATTGCCCGATGATGTTGTGATGCATGAGTTACCCCAGCCTACACCAATAGGAGATGCTACAATAAAGAGTTTTATGAATTTTTGCAGCCACCACGAAGCATATACCATCGGGCAATTAGGTATTTTGCGCCGTATACTTGGGTACGAAGCAATGAAGTATAACTAATTAATAATCAATATGTAAAAGAGTAGTAACTTTATGCTGCTCTTTTATTTTTTGTAACCATGGCAGCGATAAAACATTTTTTAGTTATTAAAGCTTCTCCTGAAGTTGTGTATGAAGCAATAGCTACCCAAGAGGGACTAGCAAGTTGGTGGACAGTTGAAACTACTTCTGATGAAAAAGTAGGTGGTATAAATACATTCACTTTTGGCAAAGAGTATCATAATGAGATGCGTGTTTTGCAAATGCAACGCAATGAGTTGGTAGAATGGGAGTGTTTAATTGGAGATAAGGAGTGGATAGGAACACACTTGTTTTTTAGGCTTGAAGCAAAAGACGGAAATACTATTTTGCGATTTTCACACGAAGGTTGGGCTAACGAAACGGACTTTTTTGGTAATTGCAACTACCATTGGGGTATCTATTTAAGAAGCCTGAAGTTTCTTTGCGAGACTGGTGAGGGTATGCCGTTTGGTAAAGACTAATTAAAAGTACGGGTCAACATCAACCTGAACACGAATACTACGGTTCTCTTTCTTTTCCATAAATGTATCAATGCTTCTTTGTATAGTAGCTTTTACCCACGAAACGGATACTTTTTCACGCTCTATTTTTATTAAAATCTGGCGGATGTATAAATTTTTCAAGCGCGAAATATATGGGGCTTGAGGACCTAACACTCTGTCACCTAGTTTTTCTTTTAGAATATTAGCCAGTACAATTGCACCATGTTCAGTAACTTCAACATCCTTATGCTTAATACGCAGGCTAATGAGTTTATAATAGGGGGGGTAATGGAATTTATACCGCTCATTTAAATCGGTTTGGTAAAAACTTTCATAATCGTGAAGCAGTACTTGTTGTATAGTGGTGTGGTGTGGTCGGCGGGTTTGAATCAAAACTTCACCGGGTTTTTCTTTTCTCCCTGCACGCCCTGCAACTTGGCTCATTAGGTAATATGCACGTTCATTTGCCCTGAAATCAGGCTGATGAAGCAATTGGTCGGCATCAACAACGGCAACTAACGATACATCGTCAAAATCTAAACCTTTAGCTACCATTTGGGTACCTATAAGCACATCAATATTGCCTTGCTCAAAATCTTGTATAATGCGGTGGTAAGCATTCTTTGTTCGGGTATTTTCCAAATCAAATCGCTCAGTTCTTATGTTTGGAAACTGCAATTGTAGCTCCTCCTCAATCCGTTCCGTACCATATCCCATCATTTCTAAATGATGGCTGTCGCAAGCCTCACACTTATTATAGGGGGCATGCTGGTAGCCACAAAACTGGCATTTAAAAGCCCTGTGGTATTTATAGTAAGTAAGGCTTATATCGCAGTTTTCACATTTAGGCACCCAGCCGCAAGTTTTGCAAACGGTAACGGGTACAAAACCTTTACGGTTTTGGAAAAGTATGGTTTGCTCGTTTATTTCAACATTCTTTTCAATAGTGTCAAGCAGTTTTTGTGTAAAAGGACCTTTAAGTAAGTTTTTCTTGCCTGCATCACTCATATCCACCGTTTGCATATCAGGCAATCTTGCTACACCAAAGCGTTCATCCATTTTCACTAAACCGTACTTACCTGCTTTGGCATTATAGTATGTTTCAACCGATGGTGTTGCAGAACCCAATAAGGTTTTAGCTTTCCATAAATGAGCGAGAAATATAGCTGCATCTCGGCCATGATATCGGGGAGAGGGGTCATTTTGTTTAAAGCTGCTTTCATGTTCCTCATCCACTACCACTAAACCTAAGTTTTGGAAGGGAAGAAATATAGCAGAGCGAGGACCGATAATTACTTTCGCTTTATTGTCAGCCACCTTTTTCCAAATTTCAACGCGCTCTTGGTCGTTAAAGCGTGAGTGTGACACTGCCACCTCGTTTCCAAAATGTGCCCGTAATCTGCTAACCAACTGTATGGTAAGCGCAATTTCAGGCAATAAGTACAATACCTGTTTTCCTTGGGCTATAATCTCTTTTATAAGTTCTATATATACATGGGTTTTACCGCTTCCAGTTATGCCGTGTAATAGCACTACATCTTTATCAACAAACTCACTTTTTACCCTATCAAGTGCTTCAAGTTGTAGTGGGTTTAAGTTGTTTTTTTGTAATTCTTCTGTTGGGGCAAACAAACGGTCAACTTCAATTTCAGTTTCAGTAAAAATCCCTTTTTTTACTAGAGCTTTCAGTGCTGTTTTGCTTGAAGCATCAGGTGCAATTTGGTCTTTAAAAATTTGTGCACTGCTTTGGTGCAGATTGAAAAACTGTAACAATATTTCAAGTTGTTTGGGTGCACGTTTTTCAAGTCCCTCAAAAAGTTCTTTTAAAATAGGGGAGTCGTTTGCCAACTCAGGACTTAAACCAATTTGTATTCTTACTTTGGGTTTATAGCGGTCTTTAATTTCTTCATTAATAATTATAAGCCCTTTATCAAACAAAGAACGAACTGTGGGAAAGGTGTTTTTTATGTTTAATATCTCAGAAACTTCACCTAAAGAAACTTCTTGCCCTTTACTGTTTTTTATAGCTATTAAAAGTGTTTCTTCTTTTGGGCTTAGCTCAATGTCTTCCACACCTTGTGCCAAAGCATTCCATTTTATTTTAGATTCACTTTCAAGCTTCATGGCAGCAGGCAAGCCTGCATTCATAACATCACCAATGGTTGCCATATAATATTCGCTAATCCAGTCCCAAAAACTAAGAAGCGTTGCATTAGTTATTGGGCTGTCATCTAAAACATGCAGTATATACTTTGCCTGGTAACCTTTTGGCGGATGAATAGAAATATTTTTTACAATGCCGGAGTATATTTTACGTTTACCAAACTGTACTATAACCCGTTTGCCCACTTCAACCGATGTATTTAATTCAAACGGAATACGGTAAGTGTATGCTTTTGGCAGATATAAAGGCAATATTACATCAGCAAAAAGTGTTTCACGTTCAGTATAATCAGTGGGTGAATTTAATTCGAGTAAAGACATTGGAAAGAGAAACAAACTTACTTAAAGTTTGCGAAGAAACAGGTGGATAAGTAAGTAATTATAATGTCTCTTTGTCGCTGTTTTCTTTAAGCAAAGCTTTCACTTTTTTGGGGTACTCAAAAAGAGTTAGTTTACCTGATTTAGGGACTACCTCATGCCAAGTATTTACATCAAAATTTATTTGTACCAGTCCACAGGTAGGCATATTGTCTAAAGGTTGCCCTGTATAATAGTCTACAATAAGTGTAAAGGCGGGGTTGTGCCCAACCAGCATTACTTTTTTCAAGTTTTCATCCAAATGATATATTAGTTGGGATATTTGCGCTACGTTAGCACCATACAACTCCATATCAATTTTTATATTTTTTTCTTCATAGCCTATACGCTCAGCAATCATCATTGCTGTGGTCATAGTGCGTTTTGATGGGCTTGAAATTATTAGTTGGGGTTTAACTTTCAACTTCCTAAAATGTCTTGCCATCATGGGTGCATTATCAAGTCCGCGTTTGTTTAAAGGGCGGTCAATGTCAGAAAGTTCTCCATCTCTCCAACTCGATTTTGCATGGCGAAGGAAGTATATCGTTTTCATATACTCTAGTTACGGTAAATATACTAAACTATGTTAAAAACAGTGTTATTGCCTGTTGGTTTGTTGTTTTTCAGCATTTCTTAAATACAGACTTCTAAAAGACTGAATGGCGATTGTTATCCAGCCTAACATAAGTAACAAACCACCTAATGGAGTTATTAAAAACACTAATTTGTGTATGTTAATTTCAAAAACCTCAAAAAAAGTTATAGCATATAGTGAGAAGCTGAAACAAAAAACTCCTAAAACAAAAAACCAGGCTGAAGCAAGTGCTAAACCTTTTTTCATTTTCCCTGCCAATATTCCAACTCCAAGCAACACAATGGCATGATACATTTGGTAGCGGGCTCCTGTTTCTATATGTATAAGTTGTTCTACAGTAAGACTTTCTTTTAAAAAATGGGTACCCATAGCCCCAATAGCTATTGCGGTAACACCAAAAAAAGCTGCAATCAATAATATTCTGTTCTGTAAACTGCTCATGAATTAAAATTTGCTAATCAATGCTTCAAATAAACAACTATTTCTTAGCTTGCTAATTTGCCTTTTTCCACAACCCTAATAAGTTAAGGCAATTAAGTTATTTTTGAAGAGTACTAACTAAGCCTATGAACAAGAAACTTATTATCCTGGTATTTATTTTTTCTGCCTTGGCTACTTCAGCACAAAATTGGTTAGGTCTGTCAAACGGCAACTATTCAGGCACAAATGGCATATATCTAAATCCTTCATCAATAGTTGATAGTAGGGTAGGTGGATATATCAATTTTTTTGGCTTCGGAGCCAATATGTACAACAACTATCTAAGCTATTCAGGTCCGAAATCACTTTTCAGGGCATTGCGCGATACTACATTTAACATAGGCGATGATAACATTAAAGAAAACCTTAATGGAAAAGATAAAGTAGTTAACTTTTCAAACGAGCTTCGCGGACCTAGTTTCATGGTGTCAATTCTACCGAAACATGCTATCGGGATATCTACAAGAAACAGATTTTTTGTGCAGGCTGTAGATGTTTCTCAACCTATTGCCAGGATGATTCGCTGGGGTTTTGATAGCACAACTACCGGTTTTAGCGGACCTGACGGATTATCGTACGAGCAACTGTATACAGAAACCCGTTTTGGAATTAACGTAAATAACTTTACTGAAATAGGCTTTACCTATGCCACAGTTTTAATGGATAGAGACAAGCATTTTCTTAAGGCGGGTATTACTTATAAGTATTTGGCTGGTACTTATTCTGCCTTTTTTAAGAATGATGGAGGAGGAGGCGTAACTATTAAGGGTACAGATAGCTTAGAGCTTAGTAATACCAATGTACAATACGGCTATGTGGGAGAAAACTTATATAAAACGGATACTAATAGCTACGGATTGGATTTTTCGCGAGTTTTTGGACCCAATAGAGTCGGTAAAGGCTACGGACTGGATATTGGGTTTACTTATGAGTTTAGACCTAACTACAAAAACTATAGGTATACCCTAGATGGCAAAGAGCGATGGGACAAAACTGAAAATAAATATTTTTTACGTGTTAGCGGTACATTAATGGATTTGGGTAGAATAACGTACAGCGATAGCAGATACGTAAGAAATAATACTTTAGCGAGAAACCGTGTTGTTACATGGGGTAGTATTGATACTGTATCAGAAATATTTAACCAGTTAGGTAATACAGGTCCTGATGAAAGTGTAGTACACAGGTTTGATGATGCTGTAGGTGCAGTTTTGGGGTTTGACAATCAATCTAACGAGTTTGTTAGTAAATTACCCACAGCCTTTAATATTCAGGCTGATGTGAAGGTGATAAATAATGTGTATGTAAATGCTATGTGGTTGCAAGGTTTACGTAGAAAAGGAGAAATAGGCGCAAGACAATTTTCTATGTTGGCAGTAACCCCACGTTTTGAAACTCGATGGTTTGAGGCTTCAATACCTTTAGTATTGAATAACGACTACCGTAATTTTTCTTTTGGGCTTTTTGCACGATTTGGTCCTTTCTTTATAGGCTCTGATAATATTACGGGCTTATTCAAATCTACTAACGTAAACGGATTTGATATATATGGAGGAATGAGCTTACCGATATTCAGAAGAAACCCCAGGGACAGAGACGGTGATGGGGTTTCAGACAGAAAAGACAGGTGCAGGCAGGTGGCAGGTAAGCTTGAGTTTTGGGGGTGTCCCGACAGTGATGGCGATGGTGTTCAGGATGATAAAGATAAATGCCCTGACGTATACGGCGACACTGCCTTTATGGGGTGCCCTGATACAGATAAAGATGGTATACAAGACACTAAAGACAGTTGCCCTGAAATAAAAGGCTTACCACAGTTTAACGGTTGTCCTGATAGCGATGGGGATGGAATACAAGATAGCAAAGACGACTGTCCGAATGAAGCCGGACTGGAGGGCTTTAACGGCTGCCCCGACAGTGATGCCGATGGAGTGAAAGACAGTGATGATGACTGCCCGCAAACCCCTGGATTGAAGGAGTTTAACGGCTGTCCTGATAGTGATGGGGATGGGATACAAGATAAAGAAGATAAATGTCCTGAAATAAAAGGTTTACCTGAATATGAAGGTTGCCCTGATACCGATGGTGATAATATTCCCGACCACCAGGATAAATGCCCTGAAATAAAAGGTTTGCCACAATTTAAAGGCTGCCCTGATACCGATGGAGACGGTGTTCCTGATAATAAAGACTTATGTGCCCTTGAACCCGGATTGCCTGAAAATAACGGTTGCCCTAAAGTAGAAGAGCAACTTGAAATTATTGAGCTGGACAAAGAAGAAGAAAAAGTGCTTAAGGAAGCATTTGACAACTTAGAGTTTGAAACAGGAAAGGCAGTAATTCAGAAAGAGTCATTCAAAAGCCTTGACGAATTAATACTACTACTAAATGCTAAACCCGAATATAGAATCTATATTGCAGGACATACCGATAATGTAGGCGGTAAAGCATTTAACATTAAATTAAGTAAAGATAGAGCTAATGTTGTAAGAGAATATCTACTGGCTAATAAAATTGGCAAGGAAAGGATTAAAGTAGAGGGTTTTGGAGAAGCAAGACCTATTGCATCAAACAAAACACCTGAAGGAAGACAAAAGAACCGCAGGGTTGAGTTTAGAATAATTAAGTAACCGGCTTGTAAAAACAATGTAAAAAAGTCCGGTACAAGTACTTGTACTGGACTTTTTTTGTAGTTATCAACACAGTAAATATGCAACTAACTTTAAAAAAATGTTAATTTGGTTTAAATATTATGCTCTGATGAAGAATATTTACAAGCTAACTTATACAATACTTTTCTTTTTTTTAAGTACCACCTCTACACAAGCACAACATTGGCTGGGGTATGCCAATAGTAGTTACGCAGGTACAAACGGCATGTATTTAAACCCTGCTACTATGGCAAACAATAAATATAATTTTTATATGAATTTGGCTGGAGCTAATGTCAATTTTTATAATGATTATATGAAGCTTAATACCCCATATAGTCTTTGGGCATTAGCCTTTAATAATGTTCCGCCACAATACCAAGATGCCAGTGGGAATGCAGTTTTTGAAAACAGTTATTTAGCAGAGAATCTAAACGGAAAAAATAAAGATGTAAGCTTTATGACCGAAGTTAGAGGTCCATCGTTTTTGTTTTCACTAGGTCACAGACATACTATAGCTGTTGGAACCAGAGCGAGGGCAGCAGTACAGGTGCTGGACATGAATGAAAACCTGGCAAGAATAATTCGTTGGGGTACAGACCCTACAGACCCTGCTTTTAGTGGCCCCGATAGCCTTTCATACAATACACTCTACGGACAAAACGATTTTACATTGAATGCCAATGCTTTTACTGAATATAGTTTAAGCTATAGCGGTATGGTATACGAGAAAAAAGCAAATGCCTTAAAAGTGGGCTTTACTATTAAACGCCTTACGGGGTTATATAGCTCATACTTTCAAAACAAACCTGATGGGGGGCTAATTGTATATGATAATGATAGTTTGGGCTTTGTAAATACAAGTTTGCAATATGCTTACGTAAATGAAAATTATTATACCGATAACTCTAACAGCTTCAATTTATCGCGCATATTGTTTGATGACCCGTTGGGTAAAGGTTGGGGTTTTGATATAGGTTTTGTTTATGAATACCGTCCCGAGTATAAAAACTTCAGGTATACAATGGACGGCAAAAAAAACAGGTATGATAGAAGCAGCGTAAGACATAAATTTAGAATTGCTGCTGCTGTTACTGATATTGGTGGAATAAACTATAACAATACCAACTGGGTGGGGGAAAGGGTTTTACCACAAAACTTATCACGAGATTTAGGGCAGGTAGATACTTTGAAACGCATGTTTGATGATTTTGGTCAAGAAAGTGAGAACCTCAATGGTTTCGACCGAATGAACGATTATATAAGCAGAATTTCAGGTGGATTTCAATCTGCAAATAACTCTTTCAGAACGGCACTACCTACTACATTAAACTTACAATTTGATTATAATATTTATAAAAACTTTTTTGCTAATGTTACCTATATACAAAGTTTGCGTAGAAAAGGTACTGTAAGTATGCGCCACTTTACTCAGCTTTCCGTTACCCCAAGATATGAATCGCAATGGTTTGAAGCAGCAGTTCCCTTTGTTGTAAACAACGATTTTAAATCGGTAAACTTTGGCATTTTTTTAAAACTCGGACCGTTATTCTTTGGGTCTGATAGGGTAGGTTCATTACTATTTAACACAAGAAACTTATTTGCTATGGACGTATATGCAGGTTTAGCAATACCCATAGCACATAGAAAACCCAGAGACAGGGATGAGGACATGGTATCAAACAAAAAAGATAAATGTCCTGATGTGGCAGGAATTTGGAAGTTTAAAGGCTGCCCTGATACTGACGGTGATGGTGTAGCTGATAAGGATGACAGGTGTCCTGAGGTTGCAGGTATTAAATCCATGAAAGGTTGTCCTGATACCGATGAAGACGGTATAACAGACTCATTGGACAATTGCCCGGAACTTGCAGGAATAGAGAAGTTTAACGGTTGCCCTGATACTGATGGAGATGATGTACCTGATAGTGAGGACGAATGCCCCGAAGTTGCCGGTGTATACAACTTAAAAGGTTGCCCTGACAGTGATGGCGATAATATTCCTGATAATAAAGACGATTGCCCCAATGAGAAAGGCTTAAAACAATATAACGGTTGCCCTGAACCTGTGGTTGATAAACCTGAAGAGCCTGTTGCAGAACCCGAAGCAAAAGGAGAAGATAAAGTACTGCAAGAGGCGTATGATAATTTACAGTTTGAAACAGGTAGTGCAGTTATTAAAAAAGAATCGTACGATGCATTAAATAACTTAGCTCGCTTACTGAAAGCGAAGAAAAGCTATTTGGTTTCTATTGACGGGCATACTGATAACGTAGGTAGCTCTGCAACAAATAGAGTATTAAGCAGACAAAGAGCGCAAGCAGTTAAAAAATATTTAACAGATAAGGGCATTGATGCAGGACGTATATTTACAGAAGGTTATGGGGACACTAAGCCTATTGCAAGTAATGCAACAGCAGCCGGAAGGAAGAAAAACAGGCGGGTAGAGTTTTTAATTATGCGTGTAGCAGAATAATATTTTTAATAAATACAACATATATTTGAATTTCAACGTCATAAAGGTTGTAATAAACCTTTTACTAAATAATTATTTAAAGAACTTATGAAAAAGATTTTCTTATCTCTTATTGTTCTTACACTTGTATTTGCAGGTTGTAAAAAAGAAGAGGAAACTTCTCCAAGTGGAGGAGGAAACGGTACCCCAACAAACACAATTCAACAAGACTAAAATGCTGTTGCCTTTTATTTATCAGGTAACTGGTGTGGTCCATGTGGTTTATATGGTAAACCCGCTATGAAAAATGTTATTGCAAACCATAGTGATGATATAGTGGTTGTAGCTTGCCATTTGAATGGTCAAGGTGCACCTGACCCATTAAATGTTTCAGCTGCAAATGCTCTTGCAGGTGCTTGGAATGTAACCGGTGTTCCAACATGCGCCATTGGTGCTGCAGGTATGCCTGGTATGAAAATTGGTGGCGGTGCGCAAATGCAATCCAATATTGAAAATCAACTTACTTCATTAGTAGGCAATAAAGCTACTGCGGCTTCATCAATTGATGCTAAAATTGAAAATGGTGAAATAAAAATTAGTACAACTACTAAATTTTTCGAAGCTACATCTGATGAGCACTTTATTTCAGTATATGTAACTGAAGATGCTATTAAAGGTACTCAGTACATTTCAGGTCAAGGTTGGGATAATAATGCAGTGCATAACAATGTGTTGCGTAAAGCCCTAACTACTGCAGCAACCGGAGATTCATTCGCAACATCAGCTACTGATGGTGAAGAAATTTCAAAAGAATTTTCTACAAGTGTAGAATCTGCTTGGAATAAAGCTAACCTAAAAGCAGTTGTTGTTATTTGGAAACAAGGTAGTAACGGACGTACTATAGTAAATGGTACAGTTACTAACGTTAAGTAATTAGAACATTATAATACATTTAAAAGCCCTGTTTATCAGGGCTTTTTTTATGCTTTAATTTTTGCCCATCACAGTAGTCTAATACGTCCTCAAGTTCGCTAGGGTTAAACCATTTGTAGTCTTTATCTTTTTTAAACCAAGTAATTTGGCGTTTTGCGTAGTTGCGTGTATGCTGCTTAATAAGTTCAATAGCTTTTTCCAACGGTATTGTACCGTCATAATAGTCAAATAGTTCTTTGTATCCTACTGTCTGCAAGGCATTTCGGTGCTTGTATGGGAGTAAACCTTTAGCCTCATCAATAAGTCCTGCATCAAGCATTACATCTACGCGGGTATTTATTCTTTCATAAAGCAATCCCCTGTCAGTATTCAAAACAATTTTTATAGGGGTGAAAGCCCGAGTTATAGTATTTTGTTTTTTTAACTCTGATGCTTTTTTGCCTGATACTAAACATATCTCAAGAGCTCTTATAACCCGATGCGGGTTATTAATATCAATGCTATTGTAAGAAACAATATCAAGCTGCTTAAGCTGTTCTACCAGTGAAGTAATGCCTTCATTTTTGATACGTTTATTTAACAACTCTCTTATACTCTCATCAGAAGGTAAATTGTCCAACCCGTTTAAAACAGCATTAATAAATAACCCTGAACCGCCTGCTAAAACTACAACATTGTGTTGTTGGTATAAGCTGTTAAGCTTTTCAATAGCATCACGTTCAAAATCAGCAGCCGTATAGTTCTGGTGAATAGAAATATGACCTACAAAATGATGTGGTACTGATGCCAACTCATGTTTAGCAGGTTTGGCTACACCAATATTCAGTTCTTTATAAAATTGTCTGGAATCGGCTGAAAGAATTTCAGTATGATAATGTTTGGCAACTTGTATAGCTAAGGCAGTTTTTCCTATAGCTGTTGGGCCTGCAACAACAATTAAATATTTTTTCTCTTTTTCCACGTAAAGACTTAGGCATCATCGTCATCATCTCCAAAAACCATCTCATCTTCTCCATCATCATCACTTACTGTATCACTGGCTTCATTGTCATTACTAAAACCATCATGCTCTTTCAACTCCTCATCACTTACATCACCGGCCAAAAGGTTTCGGGTTAAGTACTCAAACTCATCTTCTTCAAGCCCTTCGCCCACTTTTTTGCCTTTGGCATATTGCTTAGGGGATTTTCCTACAGATTTGGCAATATTGGGGTAATCAACAGCAATATCCTCATTCATTATAATACCATTCAGCTCACAATGAAAATACCATTGCACTTCATCCTGATGATAAATAAAGATTATTTTCTGGTGTGGGTCATTTATAAAGGCATTTAGCTTCGAATCCTTAAAAAGAGGAGCATCTCCCTTTTTAGACTTTGTAATTTCTTTTCCCTTTTTCCAGGTGTCATCACTCATGAAAAAAGAGGCATCGTGCTTATCATCAAAACCGTAAGCTTTTAGTATAACATCGTGAAAGTTTAAAAATTTTTGACCCGGTTTTATTTCTATTACTCTAAAAACCTCGTCGTTATCGTCTAAATAAACTTTAAATTTATATAAGGGCATAACTCTTTAGCGGCAAATTAACCAAAAATACTAATTTGATAAAGTTTTCGTTTATTTTGATTTCAACCCCATTTGTGCTGCAATTTTTTGCATTAATAATAGGGCTTCATCTCTGTTGTTTTGTATTTCTCCTTCTAAAATAGCCTCGCGGACAGCATTTTTTATTTCACCTATTTGGGTTTTGTGCTCTAACTCAATAGTATCAATAATGTCAAAGCCCGTTATTGGAGGTTGAAAGTTTCTCAAGTTATCTCTTTCAGTTACATCAATAATTTTTTGCTTTACCAGCTCAAGGTTGGCAAGGTATTTTTTTACTTTTACTTCATTCTTCGAAGTGATATCTGCCTTACAAAGAGTAAGCAAGTCGTTTACATCCTCTCCGGCATCAACTATTAATCGCCTAATGGCACTGTCGGTAACAATTTCTTTAGATAAAACTATGGGGCGAAGATGAAGGGCTACCAGTTTTTCAACGTATTTCATTTTTTCATTTTGCGGTAACTTCATTCTGCCGAAAATTTTCTTCACCATACGTGAACCTTTGTCCTCATGCCCATGAAAAGTCCAGCCGTGTCCTTTTTCAAATCGTTTGGTGGCGGGTTTAGCAATATCATGCAGTATAGCAGCCCAACGCAGCCAAAGGTTATTAGTTTCTTTGGCAATATTATCAAGTACCTGCAAAGTGTGGTAAAAATTATCTTTATGTCCCTTACCTTCCCGTACTTCAACCCCTTGCAATGCTACCAGCTCCGGGAAAATTAAATGCAATATTCCCGTATCAAACAAGTGCTTAAAACCCGTAGATGGTTTGGGAGCAAGTATTATCTTATTCAGTTCATCATTAATACGCTCCATAGACACAATATTTATGCGTTCGGTATTTTTGCTCAGTGCCAAGTAAGAGTCTTTTTCAATACTAAAACCCAATTGCGTTGCAAAACGTATGCAGCGCATCATACGTAAAGGGTCATCGCTAAAAGTTATGTCAGGGTTTAGTGGTGTACGTATAATTTTAGCCTCTATATCCTGTACTCCATTAAAAGGGTCAAGCAGTTTACCAAATGTTTCTTTATTTAAGGAGATAGCCAAAGCATTGATGGTAAAGTCTCTTCGATTTTGGTCATCCTCTAAAGTTCCGTTTTCAACAATAGGCTTTCTTGAGTTTCTATTGTAAGACTCTTTGCGCGCACCAACAAACTCAATGTCCCAATAGTCCTCGGTTTTTAACATGGCTGTTCCAAAGTTTTTAAAAAAACTAACCTGTGGTTTATTGGGTAAAAGTTTTGCGGTTTCCTTAGCTAATTCAATACCGCTGCCAATAGCAACAATATCAGCATCCTTACTATCCCGTTCTAAAAAAATATCTCGTACAAACCCACCAATTGCATAGCATTCTACATTTAAATTAGCTGCTGCCTGCATCACAATTTTAAAAATGGGGTGGGTGAGGTGCTGTTTCATTTTTTGCGGGCGGCAAAGATAGTTTTATGCCATTTAAAATAAAAAACCCTGCAATATGAGCATTGCAGGGTTTACACCTTACTGTTATGATTATTAATACACTGTAAGTTTTTTAATTGAAGTGGCTTTTGTAGTAGTGGTATATACCAAGTACACTCCCTTTTTTAAGTTTAACGGTGTTTTATATAAGCTTTCTTCAATGCCTTTAGCATTAAAAACACTTTTACCTTTAATATCTGTTACTGTTATTTCTTGTATGGCTTGTTTTGCTTCAATGGTTAATTTGTTGTTGGCTAAAATAGGATTGGGGTATACTTTTACTTGCTTGTTGCGGTTTAGTTCTGCTACTGATGATGGAGGGTTGGCTCCCGGAGGTGAAAATCTATAAATTGTACCGTCACTTGGATACGAAGTAAGTTTTTGTACAAATTGTTTATGCTCTATAAAGTCAGGGTTTTGTGCGTCACCCTTTAGCCAAAACATAAAGCTTTGGTTTTTATTTTGGAAGCTGAAAACAGGACCGTATGGTGCAAGGTCTTGTGTATCAATTTGTGAAGGACCTATATGCATTTCTATGATATTGGTGGTTTGGTGCAACCAAATCTGAACGTTTGCAAATACTTGATTGTTACTTGTGGTTTGAACCGTAACATTGCGCCACTCAACTTTGGCTATTTGATTGGGGGATTGCCCATCAACTTTGTAAAAAATTCCCGTGGGAGATTTTGTATTATTTGGGCTTAATGCCGCACTAATAACTTGTATTTGGTCGTTATCGTTTCCACCTGAAAAAGATAATATACCGGGTTCGCCCACTATCCATGTTTTTTGAGATTTATCATCAAAAAACTTGAACTCAAAGCCCATGTCAAACTCTTCCCCGGCTTTCCAATTGGTTTGATGTTGGGTTGCGCCGGTGAGAGGTGTGTAGGTACCGGTATGCATAGAAAATGAGTAGGGTTGTTGGGCAAATAAGGCACATTGCAATAGCAATAGAATAGTTGTGTAGAATGTTTTTCTCATAGTTTGCATTGGTTTTAAGTACATACGCTATAAAAAACTATTTGGTTGGGTATGATAAGTTAGATAGCTTTTGCATATCACTTATATTAATAAACAAGTGTGGTTAGAATTCTTTTTTAAAGAAGTAATATTAATTTGCACATTAATCAAATTTAAGGGGAAGCAGAATAAATGGATTTTATAACTATCGACTTTGAAACTGCGACTTCACAAAGGGATAGCCCTTGTGAAATTGGGCTTACGTTTGTGAAGGATAATGAGATTCAAGAAGTCAAATCATGGTTAATTAAGCCTTATTACTATCCATATTTTGATGGATTTAATGTTTCAATTCACGGCATAACGCCTGACGATGTTAAAGAACAGCCTAATTTTCATGATTTATGGAGTGTTATAAAACCTTTAATTGAAGGAAATTTTTTAATCGCTCATAATGCTGGGTTTGATATGAGTGTTTTAAGAAAGACTCTTGAGCTTTATAAAACCCCATTTCCTGATTTAAGTTATTCTTGTAGTTATATATTTTCCAAAAAAGTTTGGAGTGGTCTTCCTGCTTATGATTTAAAAACTCTTTGTAGGCACAATGGTATTCCTCTGGTTCACCATAGAGCAGGTTACGATAGTGAGGCTACGGCAAAACTAGCGATTAAAGCCTTTGAAAAAAATGATGTTCGGTCTATTGATGAGTTTCCTTCAAAATTGAGAACAGTAGTTGGTAAACTATTTGAAGGAGGGTATAGGCCGTCAATTACAAAAAGAATTGAAAAGATTAATGAAGAGATAGTAGGAGATGTAAGCAAGCATGATAGTGAATGCATCTTTTATGAAAAAAGTGTTGTTTTTACAGGTACACTAATGTCGATGAAAAGAAGGGATGCACAACAAATTATTGCTGATGTTGGTGGTATTAATGAAAAGGGGGTGACCAAGAAAACAGATTTCTTGGTTGTGGGTCAACAGGATTATAGAGTTGTTGGTGACGATGGGATGAGCTCTAAGCAAGAAAAAGCAATTAAACTGATTGAACAAGGTGGTGAACTTGAGGTAATTTCCGAAGAAGAGTTTTTAAAGAGTTTGCCTTAGGAATTAAATATTTATAGCTTTCACCATCTCATTAACATCAATACTTAAGGCGCATTTAAAATGCCCTTTGGGGCAGGCTTTATAGCCATGCAAACCGCAGGGGCGGCAATCTAAGTTTAAATCGGTTTCTATTACAGCACTGTTATCGCTAAGCGGCGTAAAACCAAAGTCTTTTACCGTACTGCAAAAAATAGCCCTAGTAGGAGCATTAACACTACTGGCTAAGTGTAGTGGTGCAGAGTCGTTAGTATAGTTCATTACAGCATCTTGCATTAAGGCTGTAGTTTGTAAAAGTGTTAGTTTACCTGCTAAGTTTTGCATTGAGATATTTACATTATCAGTACCGTCAATAATATTTTGGCAAAAAACATTATCAGTGGGTGCTCCCAATAAATATACCTGTATGGGTGAGGGGATTGCATTTAAAAATTCTATCCATTTCTCTCTAGGGAACTGCTTGGTAAACCAAACTGAGGCAGGTGCTATGCATATATAGGCTGTGTTTTTATGGGACTTTACTTTTTCAAAGTCACTTTCAGTGGGGTATAATTTAGGTTTAGCTGCAAAAGTATCAGTATAGCCGGCAATTAGGTTATGGTTTCTTTCAATTTCATGTTTGCCATATTCATGTGCTAATGCTTGGGTGAACAAAAAAGACAAAGGATTTTTTTTAAATCCTACTTTTACTTGTGCCTTAGAGAAGGCTGTTAGAAAGCCCGATGCAGCAAAACGTTGTAAATTGACTGTAAGGTCATACTTGTGGTTTCTTATTGTTTTTAGGGTATTAAGCAGGTTTTTGTATTTATCTTTCTTCTTATCCCAAACCAACAAATTATGAATAAAAGGATGTTGATTAAAGAGGCTTTCATTGCCTTTGCGTACCAATAAATCTATTTGAGCTGTTGGGGAGTGTTGATGAAACTTTTCTAAAACTCCTGTAGCTAAAATAGCATCGCCAATAAAGGCTGTCTGTATTACCAGTATTTTATTTAGCGAGGGGTTAGACATGTTGCAAAGGTATAAGATTATGCCTTGAACTCACTTTGTAACGAGGTATACTACCCACTTCTTCGACTCCGCTCAGAATGACAGCACTCAAATCAGTAAATCTTTAAATCAACAATTCAGAAATACTTATACCGCTACACTATGCTCTCGTAAAGCATCATTTAAGCTGGTTTTTAGGTCTGTACTGGGTTTGCGTTGTCCTATTATTATTGCACAAGGTACTTGGTAGTCTCCAGCTGGGAAAGTTTTAGTATAACTACCGGGTATTACCACGCTGCGCTCAGGCACATATCCTTTAGTTTCTTTGGGTTCATTACCCGTAACATCAATAATTTTGGTACTGTTTGTTAAGGTTACACCTGCTCCTAATACAGCTTCTTTACCTACTCTTACTCCCTCAACTACTATACATCGAGAGCCAATAAACGCTCCATCTTCTATAATTACAGGGGCTGCTTGTACAGGTTCTAACACCCCTCCAATACCTACACCACCACTTAGGTGTACATTTTTTCCTATTTGTGCACAACTACCCACAGTTGCCCAGGTATCTACCATAGTACCGCTATCTACATAAGCACCAATATTTACATAGCTGGGCATCATTACCACTCCTTTTGCCAAATAGGCACCGTAGCGGGCTACAGCGTGGGGTACTACGCGCACACCCAATTTTTCATAACCTGTTTTCAAGCGCATTTTGTCGTGAAACTCAAAAGGTCCTACTTCAATGGTTTCCATATTTCGCATGGGGAAGTATAGTATCACTGCTTTTTTCACCCAATCGTTCACCTTCCAGCCATCAGCAGTAGGTTCGGCAACTCTTAGGGTTCCGCTATCTAAATCCTCAATAGTAGAGCGAATGGCTGTTTGGGTTTCCATATCTTTAAGAAGACTTCTGTCTTCCCAAGCTTTATTTATTTTCTCAATAGTTTGTGGCATCGTAAAAAAGTATTAAAACGGCGAATTTCTAATATTAATTTTGTAGCAGCAAAAATAAATGCTACTATATATACATGTCGCAAATTCGTAGAAGAAGAAAGCCGAGAATTATTCAACGCACGGCTACTCCTGATGATTTTAATGAGATAATAAAACTATCTAAGCTGTGTTTCCCTGAACATAAACCCTGGAAACTTGAAATGCTGGAAAGCCAATACACCATATTTCCTGAAGGAATGCAGATAATAGAGTATGATGGCGGAATAGTAGGTAGTGCTACCAGCTTAATTGTGAGTATGGAGGACTATACCGATAACCATACTTGGGCAGAAATAAGCGATAACGGGTATATAACCAATCATGATATGGAGGGAGAAACACTGTATGGCATAGAAGTGATGGTACACCCTGAATATCAAGGTTTGAAAATTGGCAGACGTTTGTATGAAATGCGTGTACAATTGTGCGAAGACTTGAACTTAAAGGAAATTTTAATTGGGGGTCGTATTCCTAATTACCATAAATACAAAGAAGAGTTTGGGGCAAGGGCATATTTGAAAAGAGTACTGAATAAAAAAATTAAAGACCCTGTAATAAACTTTCAAATATCACAAGGGTTCCAAATACGGAAAGTGATTAAAGATTATTTACCTGCCGATTGGGAAAGTGGGGGATATGGTATTTTAATGGAATGGGTAAATATTGATTATGTACCCGAAACCCCGCAGCGAAGTGTAGTGATGAAGAATGTACGTATTTGCTGCATTCAGTATGAGTTAAGGAAAATTGAAAGGTTTGAGGATTTTGCAAAGCAATGCGAGTTTTTTACAGATGTTGCTTCAAACTACAAAGCAGATTTTGCCTTGTTTCCCGAATTGTTTACTACACAGCTATTATCGTTTATTGACTCTAAGGGGATGAGTGTAGATGAGAGTGTGCGAAAATTGGATGATTTTACGCAAGATTATGTAGACCTGTTTTCACGCCTTTCTTTAGGATACAACATCAACATTATTGCAGGTACACATCTTGTAGTTGAAGGTGGTGATTTATACAATGTTGCCTATTTGTTTAAACGAGACGGAACTTATGAAAAGCAATATAAAATACACGTAACACCAAACGAGGCAAAATGGTGGGGGGTAACTTCGGGCGATGAGATTAAAGTGTTTAATACCGATTGTGGCAAGATTGGCATAAATATATGTTATGATGCCGAGTTTCCCGAGATGGCACGTATAATGGCGCAAAAAGGTGCAAAAATTCTGTTTGTACCTTTTTGTACAGATGAAAGACACGGTTATTTGCGTGTGAAGCTGTGTTCACAGGCAAGAGCAATAGAAAACCAAATGTATGTGGCTACTGCGGGTACCATTGGAAATATTCCGTCTGTAGACAATATGGATATAAACTATGCCCAAAGTGGTATATATACGCCCAGTGATTTTGCTTTTCCTCCTGAAGCCATTGCAGGTGAATGTAGCCCTAACTTAGAAACGGTGGTAATTGCCGATTTGGATTTGGCTGCCATTGAACGTACTCGGAAAAGCGGAACAGTAACTAATTGGCGAGACAGGCGAGAGGATATGTATAAAACCCAAGAAATGGATTGAGCAATATTTAATTAGTGAAAATCAGTAGTTTAGTTTAAATTGGTCGTTAACTTTTATTTAACACTAAATTAACATAAGCTATGAAACAAAAATTTTACGCACTAGCAGCAATATTTCTCTTTTGCATTTCGACAGCTTTTGGGCAGACGTTTAAAAACGGCAATTTTGAAGATTGGAACGAAACAATGGTAGAGCGCCCTTTGAGCTGGCAAACTACTCTTGATGAGTTTTTCAGGTCTGGGCAAACTCCTGCCAGTGGAATTATTACCAAAGTAACCGGACAAATGGGAAGTGCGATACAATTAGAAACCAAAATTGTAAATAACGATACCTTGTTTGGTTTTTTTAGTAATGCAGATGACCCAGTTGAAGGTGTTGGGGGTGAACCTTTTACCCAGCAACCTGATAGTATTACCGGATATTATAAGTACGATGTAAAAAGTGGTGATACCGCTCTTTTATTGGTCGTATTTAAGAAAGATGCTGCAATAATCAATACCGATATATTTAAAATAACCGGTACACAAGCAAACTTTACGCGTTTTGCTTTTCCTTTAACCCTATCTGCTACACCTGATACTATTATTGTTGCATCAGCTTCAAGCAATGCAATAGATGAGGTAGGCATACAGCCAGGTAGTACCATTACGTTTGATAATATTACTTTTTCAGGCAGTACACAAAATATAACAGATAGTGGTTTTGAAATGTGGCAAACCGATACGCTTAGAGGTTTAAATGGTGGGTGGACAGGTTTTGGTACATTATTATCAAGAACAAATGATGCTGCTAAAGGCAATTATGCTGTTTTATTAGAGACAAATAGTTTTGGCAACAACAATATAGTTGGAGGGGTATTATCTAACGGTAGAATGAACCAAAACGGACCGCCTTTGGGTGGTGTGCCCTATAATGGGTCTGATGATACAGTGGTGTTTAGTTATAAATACGAACCAAGCGGACAAGATACAGCCCAAATGGCAATATTTTTCTTTAATAATGGTACTATACTGGGGCAGCCCGTAGGGAGAATTTTATTACCTTCTTCAAACTATATGGAGATTGAAGTACCTTTTCAAGTAGCTTCCGTTCCCGATACTATGGGTATTATTTTCACTTCTTCGGCAAATCCTGCTCAACCTTCAGATGTGGGCAGTAAATTATATATAGATGAGTTACGTTTAAAATCAGAAACTCTAAATACAGGTATTATTGATATTGTTAGAACAGGTACTGTAAGCCTTTATCCTAACCCGGCTACTGATAATATTAGCATTAGCTTCAATGCTCAAGCCACAACCAAAGCGTATATGCAAATTACCGATGTATTAGGGAGAACAATAACTCAAAAACCAATTACAATACATAAAGGTGAAAACAGCTTTAAAACAAGCATACAAAATTTATCAAGCGGAATTTATTTCTATAATATTACATCTGAAACAAGCACTGTACTTGTATCTAAGAAGTTTACCAAAGAGTAAATTTTACGAATAAAAGAGAAAGCCCTTAAGAATTTTCTTAAGGGCTTTTTTTATTTGTTCTGTGGCAATTTATTAATGTCCATGACCGCTATGGTCGTCTTTATCATCACCTTCCTTTTTTGGAGGAGGTGTATACTCAATTTTCAATTCATTAAATAAAATTTCTTTCAACTGCTCTGCACCCAGGCGTTTTGCAATAATTTTCTTGTCTTTATCCAGCAAGAAAATCTGTGGTGTACTATTAATGTTATATGATTTACGGAAACCTGAAATATTCCATGAGTCGGTTACACTTATCCATTTGTGGTTGTTCTCGCTAATGTATTTCAACCATGCTTTGGTATCTTGTTCAACACAAGCAGAATATACTTCTACGCCATAAGTTTTTACTTTATCGTAAAAGCCGTTTATAATGGGCATCTCTTTCTTACAGTGTCCGCAATCAGGGTCCCAAAATACTAACACTGTGTAAGGAGCTTTAATGTCATATAAATTCTTTATATGGCTTTTTTCATCTCTTAATAGTTTACCCAGTCTCTCACCTCTTCTTTGTTCATTACTGTCTGTTTCAACTATGTAGTCAATTTTCTTTTGTAAGATAGAGTCGTACATGCCTACTTGCGGAGCATATCGGTTACACAATACGGGTAAATAAGATTCGGCATTGGCTCTGGTTCTGTATATTTCTGCACTATCCAGCCAAAAACATCTGTCATAAGTGTAATATTTCAGAGCAAGTTGCACCGGAACTGCGTCCATACAAATGAATTTAGATTTCTCGTACTTACTCATAATACGCACAAGGGTAAACCTAAACATCTCTTTATTTACCAGCGTTTTATCTATAATAGTTATCGCAGAAGCTAAAATAGAATCGGGTTGTTGTACTGTTAGTTTCTCCATATAACGGTCTAGCCTGCCTTGGTAAACCGGAGAACGCAGTACACAGCCTGATGTAAAGTTTACATTATCCCAGTAATGGTCTTTATACCAAAAGTATTGCCAGTTACTATCTATAATATTGCCGTTCTCATCCTTTGGAGGGTCGGGCACCTTAGGTTCGCGCATAGCATTAAAAATCTGTGTAAGAATAGCATTAGGATATTTCTTCACAAACTTCTCCCTAAAATCATACATCTGTTTAGGGATGGTTTTCAAGTATGCATTAATTTTTGCAACAGTATCGGCACGAGCAGGGTCTTTTCCCCACATCTCCAACAGTTGTCTGTATTTGTTTTCTTCTACTCCCAAGCTGTAGGCATATTGCTGGAACTCAAAAAATATTTCATTTTCTTTGGAGCCTTTTACCTTCATGTTTGCCATATAATCTTTGGCATCGGTTTCAAGGGTAAACTCTTGTTCAGAAACAACAAACTCAAAAAGCTTGGTTCTCCCCAGCGCAACCATATATATACCGCAGTCAAGCACTGTATCACGCTCAAAAACAGCAACCCCTTTTTTGTTCACCATGGTAGAGTCTACCAAATAGGTTTGGTTTCCTAAATAATTAGCCAGGTAAAGCATGGTATCGCTTACACCTTTTATTTTAACTTTTACTTTGTAGTGTAAGTCTCCTTTGCCTGCAATGGCATTGTTTTGGAACGAGAGTAAAAAAAGCGATAAGCTTAGAAATAGTACTATTCTCTTCATCTATAAATTTTTAAGTAAGATTAATCTGCGCAATAATATGTTGCATATTATTTAACCACAATTTTTTTGCCAAATGAAACTGTTGCAGTTTAAACATTAAATGAACAAATAAAGTAAACAAGAGTTTAATATGGATGAATGAAAGCCTTTTTAGTTTTTCCGCATCAGCTATTTAGACAATTACCAAGTATTAAAAACGATTGTGCTGTAGTTATAACAGAAGACCCTTTGTTTTTTGGTGATTGGACTTATGAGGCAAAATTTCATAAACAAAAACTAGCATACCACAGGGCTACCCTAAAACAATATGAAGCATATTTAGCAGAAAAAGAATATACAGTTCATTATTTAGAGTATACAGATAATTATAAAAGCGGAAAAAGGTATTTGCTTAATCACTTTAAAGATAAAGGTATTAATGATGTATATACTTACACCGCAACTGATTATATTTTAAAGCTTAGGCTAGAAAAATATATTGTGCAAGAAGGAGTTGAATTGTCTTTTATTGAATCGCCCATGTTTATATGTGATGAAAGCTTATTTGATGATGTTTTTGCAAAAAAGAAAACCTATTTAATGGCAAGCTTTTATAGTGAGCAAAGGAAACGACTAAAAATATTGGTAGATGAAAACAATAACCCTATAGGCGGTAAGTGGAGTTTTGATGATGAAAACAGAAAAAAACTACCTAAAGATATTAGCTTACCTAAGGTAGAAATCCCCCAACAAAATAAAATTAAAAATGAGGCTGTAGCCTACACAAACAAGCACTTTCCTGAAAACTACGGAGAGTTAGGCAAGGTATTATACCCCACAAGCTTTAATGAAGCCAAGCAATGGCTAGATAACTTTCTATCGCAACGTTTTAAACTGTTTGGAGATTATGAAGATGCCATTGCAGCTAAAGAAAACTGGCTTTTTCATAGTGTTTTAACTCCAATGCTAAACATCGGTTTATTAACTCCTAAGCAAGTGGTTGATGAAGCACTAAAGTATGGAGAAGAAAATAATATCCCGCTGAATAGTTTAGAGGGATTTGTGAGGCAAATTATTGGCTGGCGTGAGTATATGTACTTTATATATGAAAATGAAGGAGTATATATGCGTACCAAAAACTTTTGGGGATTTACCAATAATCTACCTGATGCTTTTTATACTGCTGAGACAGGAATTGAGCCCGTTGATACCATTATTAAAAAACTAAATAAAACGGCATACAATCACCATATAGAGAGGTTAATGATTTTAGGCAACTTTATGTTGCTGTGTGAGTTTAACCCTGATGAGGTATATAAGTGGTTTATGGAAATGTATATTGATGCTTATGATTGGGTAATGGTTCCTAATGTATATGGTATGAGCCAATATGACGATGGTGGCTTAATTTGCACCAAGCCTTATATATCAGGCTCGGCTTATGTACTTAAAATGAGTGATTTTAAAAAAGGGGAGTGGTGTGAGGTTTGGGATGGACTATACTGGCGTTTTATATTTAAGCATCAGGATACAATAAAGAAAAACAGGCGAATGAGCATGATGGTAGCCATGGTAAACAAAATGGACAAACAGAAACTTGAACGTCATATAAATATAGCCGAAGAGTATTTAGAAAGGTTGTATAACAACAAAGCAAACAAAAGCAAACACTTGTTAGTTTAAATACTAAATAGTTTCAATATGGGCTTTCATCAATTAAACACTACGCAACGTTTACCTATTAGCTTAGAAAAAGCATGGGATTTCTTCTCATCACCGGTAAACCTAAAAGAAATTACACCTGACTATATGGGGTTTGATATAACCTCGGGTTTTGGTGAAGGAGATAAAATGTACCCGGGTATGATAATTACTTATAAAGTTAAACCCGTTGCGGGTATTCCCCTTAACTGGATGACGGAAATTACCCATATTGAAGACAAAAAATACTTTGTTGATGAGCAACGCTTCGGGCCTTACTCTTTATGGCACCATCAACACTGGTTTAAAGAAATTGAAGGGGGAGTAGAAATGCAAGATAAAATTAATTATAAGCTGCCCTTAGGTTTCTTAGGCGATATTGCCAACAGTCTATTTGTGAAAAAACAACTTCAAGGTATTTTTGACTATCGCTACAAAAAACTTGAAGAGGTTTTTGGTAAACTATAGGAATATTTGCCCTGCTCATCTCTCATTCTTGCGAATTATCTAACATTATTGCAAATTGCCGTTGAATGAAAATTGAGTTTTACGGGGCTGCACAGGTAGTTACAGGCAGCAAACATCTTATTACCACAAAAAAAGGAACACGAATTTTATTGGATTGCGGTTTGTTTCAAGGTAGTGACCAAGATAGTCATTATATGAATCGGCATTTTGGGTTTAATCCTATGACGGTTGATTATGTTATTCTATCTCATGCACATATAGACCACAGCGGACTTTTACCTCGCTTAGTTGGAGAAGGTTTTCAAGGAAAAATATTTGCTACACCTGCCACAAAATCACTATGTGAGATAATGTTGATGGATAGTGCACACATACAAGAAAATGATGTTAAGTATGTGAATCAACGCCGCAAAAAAAGAGGAGAAGAGCTTTTAGACCCTTTATATGATGTAAGCGACGTAGAACGCACTTTACAACAGTTTGAAACAGTAAGGCTAAAGCAAGAATATAAAATAGATGATGAAATAAGTTTCCACTATACCGATGCAGGGCATATTTTAGGCAGTGCTGCCGTACACCTTACCATAAAAGAAGAACGGGTAAAGAAACTCACTTTTACAGGAGATATTGGCAGACCGGGTGATATTATTTTGCGTTCACCACAGCCCTTTCGCCAAGCCGATTATATTATTTGTGAAAGCACGTATGGAGACAAACTGCATGAACCTATAGGAGACACGAAGAAACACTTGTTGCAAATTGTACATGAAACTTGTGTAATGAAGAAGGGTAAGCTTATTATTCCTGCCTTTAGTGTGGATAGGACGCAGGAGCTGATTTATCAGCTTGACCAATTGAGTAGTGAAGGGAAACTACCCCAAATTAAAGTGTATGTAGATAGTCCCTTATCAGTAAAAGCTACGGAGGTTATGAGAGAACACGATGAGTGTTTTAATCCTGATATATTAGCATATATTGAGAAAGACGGAGATGCTTTCAGGTTCCCTAATTTAGAATACGTTTCAAAAGTTCAGGACTCTAAGAATATAAATAAATCAAAAGAGCCTTGTATAATCATCTCATCATCAGGTATGGCGGAGGCAGGGCGCATAAAACACCATATAGCCAATAATATTCTTAACCCCAACAACACCATTTTAATAGTGGGATATTGTTCACCCACAAGTTTAGGGGGTGCATTGAAGCGGGGTGAAAAAGAAGTGCGGATTTTTGGTGAGATGTATCCGGTAAAGGCTTTGGTAGAAAGCATTGAAGCCTTTAGTGCTCATGCAGACTACAATGAAATATTAAACTATCTGGAGTGCCAAAATCCAAAACAAGTACGCAAAATGTTCTTAGTACATGGTGATATGGAAGCCCAAGAGTCTTTAAAAGGAAAACTAAACAATAAAGGCTTTAAAAAAGTAGAGATACCTGAAATGGGTGAAGAGTTTGAGGTATAAAAATTATTACTTGGCTATGTAAATATAATCCCAATTCTCAAAGTTGGACCCTTGTTTTCTCTTAACCCTCAGCATTAGTGTAGTTTTACTAATGTTTATAATAGTAAATGTTTCACCGTTTATAGCCATAGTAAAATCATCATCATTTACCATATCCCAGCTACTTAACCTGTAAACACCACCATTTGACTCCCCATTTTTGCAGGGACTGCCTCTACTGATTATTTTAAGCTCTTTTCCTCTAAAAAGCCACTCGTTATCTACTTCACAGGGTTTGTATGACCCAAAATTCGCATCATTATTATTCAGCAATAACTGGTTGAACTTCCAAGTGTTTGAGGTAATAATTTCTTTGTTACTTTTAGAATTGTTGCCCGAGCCGTTTGACCCACCCGTACTCCCTGATGTATAGGGAGCAGAAGAACTACTATCGTCTTTTGAGCATGAAGAACAAAAAGCAATAGCTAATAATGCCGTAACAAAGAAAATTGTAAGATTTTTCATTTGGCTGCAAAAACGTAAAAAAATTAAGCAGCACAATATATAAAAGTCTTTTTTCGACTAAAATTTAAAACGGTACGTCTTCTTTATTTAAAGTGGTAGCTTGAAAGCTATTTTCATCAACAAAGTTAAAATCACTACCATGTGGTTTACTAACCTCTCCTATATCTGAAAACTTGGCAAACTCTCCTTGAAAACGAACTTTATAATTGTTTACAAATCCATTTCTGTTTTTTGCCAATATTATATTAGCCAACCCTTGTGAGGGCATTCCATCATCAAATTCTGGGATGTAGTAATACTCTGGTCTATAAATAAATATGATCATATCAGCAACTTGTTCAATAATACCTGACTCACTAATATCTGTCAAGTTTGGAGTTTTCTCTCCATAACGAGAATCTACGGCTCGACTTAATTGAGCAGTCGTAATAATAGGTACTTTAAGCTCTTTTGCTAATTCTTTTAAAAAGCGGCAGTTATCACCAATTTCTTGATCTTTAGTTTGATGCTCTTTTAAGTTAGGGGTTCTAATTGATTGAAGATGGTCAATAACAATCAAGTCAAGCCCATTTCTTTCTTTAAGTTTTCTACACTTAGTTTGTAATTCAAAAAAAGAGAGTCTAGTGCTGTCGTCAATAAAAATTTGAGCTTCTGTTAGTTTATTGACAGCACTATTAAGTCTCTCCCATTCTTCATTACTTAAATCGGCATTTCTAATTTTTTGTGGTATAACTTCAGATTTATTCGATAGAATTTTGTGAATTAATCTCTCCTTATCTGTTTCAGTCGTAAAGATAGCAACAGATTTTTCAAAATCTAAAGCTGCATTTAGAGCAATACTCAGCGAAAAGGCAGTTTTGCCCATTCCAGTTCGTCCACCGACAACAATTAATTCTGAGCTCTGCAAACCTTGAGTTTCTCTGTCAATTTCAACAAAACCAGTTGGGATACTAAATGATTCAAAACAGTTACTTTCTTGATTTTCTATTTTTCTTATAGATTCCTTTAGTATACAATCTACTCTTTCAACTTCATATTTTTTTGCATAATCTTCCAAGCTGCTGCCTTTTTGTTTTAAAGAGAGTTCAAGGTCTTTGACTTCTTTTTCAAGATTATTTATAGCATCAAATTTTGTGTCTCCTGATGCAGTTAAAGCAGGAATCTCAAATAGTTCTGCTTTAAAATCATTAGTTACTTTACTCCAAGAAAGTTTGATAGTAAATTTATTAGTCATAATTAAGAAATTTAAAAAGGTACATCATTATCATCACCATCGTTCATTCTAGATTGTAGTGTAATGGTTTGTATGCCCTGGTCTTCACTAAAGCTAAAATCGCCACCTTGGTTAGGAATTCCAATACCGTCAATATCAGCAAACTTGGCAAACTCACCCTGAAAGCGTACTCTAAAATCTCGTACAGCACCGTGTCGGTGTTTAGCCAGCATTATTTCTGCCAAACCTTGGGTAGGCATCCCGTCTTCAAACTCTGTTAACTGGTAATATTCGGGGCGGTATAAAAACATTACCATATCAGCATCCTGCTCAATAGAGCCTGATTCACGCAAGTCACTCAACATGGGTTTCTTAGTCCCACCACGTACCTCAACCGCACGGCTAAGCTGTGCCAGTGCTATTACAGGTATTTGAAGTTCTTTGGCAAGCCCTTTAAGTGAACGTGAGATATAACCTATTTCCTGCTCTCTGTTACCCTGACCTTTGCTTTCTTCACCACGCATTAACTGTAGATAATCAATAATAATCATATCAATATCTTGCTGCGCTTTTAAGCGGCGGCATTTAGCCTTCAATTCAAATACTGAAATACCGGGCGTATCGTCAATAAACATTTTGGCATCAGCCAGTTTGGTGATTTTAGTGTTTAGCCGTTCCCATTCCTGGTCAGTTAAATCGCCATTACGCATTTTCTGGCTAATAATTTCTGTTTCACCTGATATTAAACGACCTACCAACTGCTCACTACTCATCTCTAGAGAAAAAACAGCAATAGATTTTCCAAACTCTACAGAGGCATTTCTTGCCACAGTAAGAGCAAATGCCGTTTTACCCATACCCGGGCGGGCTGCGATAATAATTAAGTCAGATTTTTGCCAACCGCTAGTCTCCCTGTCCAGCTCCACAAAACCTGATGGGATACCGGTCAAAGTATTTTCATGTTCTTTAATGCTCTCAAGATTCTTTAGAGCTTTTTTCAGTACATCGTCAATTTTTTCTACATCTCTGCTAATAGTGCCTTCACTTACTTCAAAAATCTTTTGTTGTGCAGTATCAAGTAGCCCTAAAGCATCAGCACTTTCCTCGTTAGCTTCGGTTCTAATTTCATCGCCAATACGAATTAACTCTCTTTGAATGTGTTTCTCTGCAATAACACGGGCATGAAACTCTACGTTAGCTGCTGATGATACTCTATTGGTGAGCTGTGTAATATAGTAAGCCCCTCCAACACTATCCAATTCACCACGTTTACGTAACTCGTTTGTTACCGTTAAAATATCTATAGGATCGCCCTGCTCAAATAAATCTTTACAAACATTGTAAATGATGCGATTTTCTAATTTAAAAAAAGCTTCGGGCTTTAAAATTTCCAATACTGAAGTGTAAGCGTTTTTCTCCAGCATCATGGCACCCAAAACTGCTTCTTCAAGGTCAGATGCATTAGGTTTGGGTTTGCCGTTTTCATCAACAAGCTCTTCGTTCAAACGCTTGGTATTTCTTCGTGTAGTAGTTTTTGCCATATACTTTGTTGTGCAGGTATTCTCTAAAAAGGGGAGCGAAGATACAATCTCAAAACGGCTCTCTCTAAAATAAGATATTATTTGCTACGAGGCTATATTTTTATTTGGTTTTAACAATTGTGCAATAGTTATAAACCGTTTATCCCGATTATTTATTTTGAAATGTGAATTACTGTGGATGAATGTTAATATCATTTGAAAGACATTAGCAGAACAAAAATTTATGTTGAAAACACAATATAACTCTAAGGTTGTTTAAACATTCTTAACAACTACTAAGTATAATAATACGATATTTGCACCTGCATGAAAAAACGGTTTGCCGCAATACTTTTTTCGCTGCTGTATGCTTTGGGTTATGGTCAAGTAGTACCCTTTGACCAGAAAGCTACTGATGTTGGAAATATTGGCTTTTCAGTAAGTAATGTGGGCACAGTTGGTCGCCCGCAAGTAGTAAATAACCCTCAAGGTATGCCTAGCATGGAATACCCTATTGGTTCAGGGGTAAACCACTTGTTTGAAGGAGGGTTATGGATTGGAGCAAAAGTAAACGGACAAACCAGAGTTTCAACTGTTGGAGATGATGCTCCTACAGGGTACAGGGCAGGGCTTGATGGTTTTGAGTTTACTGCCACAGGAAGTATACAACAACGCTCTACGCTGGCCAGTAGCGAATTTTTTAGTTCATCGGCAATTTCTCACCAAGATTTTATTTCGGTTTTTACAGATAGCAATGTAGTAATACCCGGTACGGTAACACCCATACAACAACATCAGTTTCCTTTGAAAGCATCGGTTAAAATGAAGAGTTATGCATGGAACTTTAGTTTTGCCGATTATTTTGTAATTGTAGACTATGAAATAACCAATAAATCTAATGAGGTATGGGATAGTGTATGGTTTGGGCAGTGGAACGATTTAGTGGTTAGAAACCTGAATGTTACTCAAGATGGTGGGGCTAACTTTTACAATAAAGGTGGTGGCGGTTTTTTAGATAGTTTTGGAGCTATATATGTATACCAAGTATATGGAGATGATATAGACTTTACGCAATCTTACGGGTCGTGTGTTGCACTAGGCGCAGAATGGCGTGATGAGTTTATACACCCTTCAAATACCGATAGTTTGGTAGCCAAAGGGTATACCGCACCAAGTATAAACCCCAATTTCTGGATATTCGGTTTTTCATCGTTAAACGATTTTGTTCCTCCGGCTGATGATGTAGCTAAATATGCTCGCTTAAACACTCCCATAAACTTGCAAGACCCTACAGTATACCAACAACTGCGTGTGGGAACAAACCTTATCCAACTGGTGTCAATTGGTCCTATACCTCAAATGCAGCCCAATGAAACAGCCAATTTCACAGTGGCTTATTTGGCTGCTAGGCAATTAAACGGACCTGTTGATAATGAAGCGGCCAGAGAAGAACTTTTAAGAAACCTAAATTGGGTACAACGTACCTATAGAGGTGAAGATGTGGATGGGAAAGGAGAATACAAGCCTGAGTTAGATTTGAACGGGAACGGTAAACTAGACCGTTATGTATTGCCCGAGCCACCTAAAACACCAAAGGTTAAGATTATTCCATCAGAAAATAAAGTGGACATTTACTGGGATGCTTCGGCAGTAAACTCTATAGACCCTATTTCAAAAAAGCAAGATTTTGAAGGTTTTAGAATTTACAGAAGTAACCCAGGAGATGATAAGGGAACAAACCTAATTGCAGCTTCAAACCTTGTAGTACAATGGGATTCTGCAGGAAATAAAATCGGTTTTAACAATGGTTTTGATGCTATAAAGCTTGCTCAACCGAAATTTTTTGATGGGGATACTACTGCTTATATATTTCACCATGAAATGAGTGGGCTTTTAAACGGGTGGCAGTATATGTTTATTGTTACTGCTTTTGATGAAGGTGACCCTGAGCTGGGACTAGAAACTCTTGAGTCATCATTTACAGAGAATGATTTTAGGGTCTTTTCTGGAACAGGAGTAAATGAAAACTTTGAAAGTAAGGATAAGGCAAATAAAATAGGTGTATATCCCAACCCATATAAAACCACTTCAGCTTGGGACGGTAATACTCCCAGAACCAAAAAGATTTATTTTTATAACCTTCCGCAAGAGTGTACTATAACTATTTACAATATTGCAGGAGATGTTATAGCTACTTTAAGCCATAATGCGGCTACTTATAACGGTAGTGATATCCGTTGGTTTGATAATTTTAGCGATACTGAAAATATTGTATTCTCAGGCGGCGAGCATGCTTGGGACTTACTTTCATCTACTAAAAACTCCATTAGCACCGGTACTTATATGTTTACTGTAAAAGACAATAAATCAGGCCATGTGCAAGTGGGCAAATTTGTGATACTAAAATAAAACCTACTACATATTTTAATTATAACATGAAAAAACAGCTATTTACTCTATGCTTAATGCTGCTATCGTTTTGGGTAGTGGCACAACCACCTGTTCTTCCTATCGATTCCATTCAGTTTATGAATGCAGGTAGGTTATCTCAGGTAAAATTTAATGTTTCAGGACAGGACAGTACTTTACCAGACTATATTCGCCCTGTTTTCAAAAATACCAGATACCAAGATACTGTTACCATTGAAGGTATAGTAACATTTGAACCCAGTTCTTATGCGTTGTCAACTTCACGTACACGTAAATCGGCATTCCTTCAAGTTACTGATGGACGTTCGTGGTGTGGTATCGAGGTAATGATGGATACTTCACAAATATCCCCCACAATATCAAAGTCAGCATTTGAGGCAGCCAGTCAGTTTACACAGAATATGAAGCTGGGCAGAAAGGTCAGAGTAACAGGTCTTATTCGCCATTTCCAAAACAATAGCCAGCTATTGGTATTACCGGTTCCAACACAAGTTATCAGTATAGGAAATACTATCAAACCACAGGTTGTTAATTTAGAGGATATAATGAAGAACAACCAAGGTTCACAAGAGCCTCAATTTTCTACTGGCGAGCAGTGGGAAGGGGTTTATGTTGAAATTAAGAATGTAAGTGTTGCTAATTCATCATTAAACGGGCAAAGATGGACTTGGTCTGTACAAGATGCACAAGGTAACCAACTTAATATTAGAGACGTTTCAGGTTATTACAGAAACGATAATAACGATGATGATAACAATACCCCGCGTAACTTTTCTCCTCCTGCCGTTGGTGGAAAGCTGGCATACATACGTGGTGTAATTACCGAAAGTGGAAACTTTGGCAGCAAACGCTATAATATAGCACCTTTATATCCTGATGATTTATCTCCACCAGCTGCCGAACCGCCTGTTGTTTCAGATATTAAAGTAAACCCTGTAATAATTGACCCTACTACAGACCCGGTTATATCAGCAACAATCACTGATGATACAGCTGTAGCATCAGCCACATTATATTATGCTATAGGATATAGCAGTACCAATTTTACACCTGTTGCAATGACTGCTTCAGGCTCAACTTATAGTGCATCAGTGTCTGCCCAAAATGCAGGAACAATAGTTAAGTATTACATTAGAGCAGTAGACAATGGAGGCAACTTTGTAGATGTACCTGATAGTTTGGCACTAAGCTCTGCTTATAAGGTAGTAAACGGTATTAACTCCGTTAAAGATATTCAGGAAACACCATACAGTAACGGCGGTAGTTTATATGTTAACGATACCTTAAAAAACATTAATGTATCGGGAGTAATTGTTTCTACTAACGGTACAAACGATTTGGGTTTAATCACACTGCAATCAGGCAATACCCCGTGGGGAGGTATATTTATCCGTCCGACTATAGGAGATGGAACTTCAGAATTAAAACGTGGGGACTCTATTGTTATAACTGAGGCATTGGTTACTGAGCGTAGAAACCAAGGTAGCGACCCTTTTGGCAGATTAGTAAATAATTTTGGTACTACATTTTTAGAGAATGTGAAATTTACCAAAATAGGTTCATGTAGTGCTATGCCTATAATTACCAATCTTACTATAGACTCAATTCTTTCTTCAACATTTAACAAAGAACCTTATGAGTCATCAATGATTGGTTTTACAAATGTAACTGTGGTTAGCCAAAACCCTGATGCCCCCAGTAACTTCGGTGAATTTTTAATAAATACAGACCCTAATGCTTCAACAGGACTTCGCGGTGAGAACTTTTCAAGCGATTTAGGTTTTACTTTTAATACAGACTCAATTGCATTAAACGAGCAGTTGTCAGTCTTCCAAGGGCCATTAGTATTTGCTTTCGGTAACTGGAAAGTATTTCCACGTAACAGAACAGACGTAGGTAAAGCGGGAGACCTAATAGCACCTCATATTACTAAACTTGGTGCTGATACAATTACTATTATAAAAGGACAAACATATAACGACCCGGGCGCAACTGCATGTGATGATGTTGATGGGGATATAAGCACCAATGTAGTTATTAATACTTCAAATGTAGATAATACTACTGCAGGAACTTACACAGTAATTATGAATGTGAATGATGCAGCAGGAAACCCTGCTGTACCGGTAACAAGAACTGTTATCGTTCAAGACAATGTAGGTTTAGCAGAACTAGGAAAAACAATAAGCTTAGGACTATACCCTGTACCTACAGGCAGTAGCTTAACTGTTAATATTAACAGTAACTATAGTGATATTGCCACCATTAATATAATGGATATTACAGGTAAAGTTGTTTTAACCAAAGAGGTAAATTTTGAAGTAGGCAATAATGCCATTAAGGTTTCTACTTCACAACTTAAAAATGGTATCTATTTCTGCAACTTTGGCAATAAGTCTTTCAGTACGACACAAAAATTTGTTGTTATTAAATAGTATTTCTTAACTCTTACAGAGCTAAAGCCGTCTTTAAACTAAAAGACGGCTTTTTTGTTTACTATTATGTACAATTAGCATCTAATTGCGTTATAATGTTATTATAGTACATACATTTTAAGGCTTAAATTGGAATTATATTTGTATTTTAATATCCAAAATCTTTATACGAAAGGATACCGAAGAAAATGGAAGCAAAATTTTCACCCCGGGTTAAAGAAGTGATACAATATAGCAGGGAAGAGGCTATTCGCCTCGGACATGACTATATAGGTACTGAACACTTATTACTGGGAATTATTAGAGAGGGAGAGGGAAAGGCACTGCAAGCCTTACGACTGTTAGATGTTGACTTGATACGTTTAAAAAAATCTATTGAAGATAATATACGCGGAACAGCCAGTGGAACCACAGCCAACCTTACCAACATACCCCTAACCAAACAGGCTGAAAAAGCACTTAAAATAACTTATTTAGAAGCAAAAATATTTAAGGCAGATGTTATAGGTACAGAACACCTTTTACTGTCGATTTTGCGTGATGAAGACAATGTGGCATCACAGGTATTAAGCCAATATGGCGTTACTTACGAAATTTTTAAAGCAGCGTTGGAAAATAATTTACCCGAAGTAAGGGATGAGTTCCCTGCTGATTCTCCGGAAGATTATTACAGAGAAGAGAAAAAGCAACAAGAAACTAAAAAAGCTGATGGTAAATCTAAAACACCTGTATTAGATAATTTCGGTAGAGACCTTACCCGTGCAGCCGAAGATGGCAAGCTAGACCCTATAGTAGGTCGTGAGAAAGAAATTGAGCGTGTATCACAGATACTTAGCCGCCGCAAGAAAAACAACCCTGTACTGATAGGTGAGCCCGGTGTGGGTAAAACAGCTATAGCCGAAGGTTTGGCTTTACGCATAGTACAACGCAAAGTGTCGCGTGTGTTATTCAATAAGCGCGTAGTTACTTTAGATTTAGCATCACTTGTAGCAGGAACCAAATACCGTGGGCAGTTTGAAGAGCGAATGAAGGCAGTGATGAATGAGCTGGAGAAATCTGCCGATGTTATTTTGTTTATTGATGAGATACACACCATAGTTGGGGCAGGGGGAGCATCAGGCTCACTTGATGCATCAAATATGTTTAAACCTGCATTGGCTAGAGGTGATGTGCAATGTATTGGAGCCACTACGTTGGATGAATATCGCCAGTATATTGAAAAAGACGGGGCATTGGAGCGCCGTTTCCAGTTGGTAATGATAGAACCTACCAACCCTGAAGAAACTATTGAGATATTAAACAATATCAAAGAGAAGTACGAAGACCACCATAATGTAAATTATACCGATGAAGCTATAGAAGCTTGTGTGCAGCTGAGTAATCGCTATATGAGCGACCGTTACTTGCCCGATAAGGCTATTGATATACTTGATGAAGCTGGGGCTAGAGTACACTTAAATAATATCCATGTACCTAAAGAGATTTTAGATTTAGAGAAAAAGATAGAAGATATTAAGCTTGAGAAAAACAGAGTAGTTAAAAGCCAGAAATACGAAGAAGCAGCTAAACTGCGTGATAAAGAAAAACAATTGCTAGACCAGCTTGAAGTAGAAAAAGCTAACTGGGAAGAGGAAACAAAATCGCAAAAGTTTACTGTGAGTGAAGAAGATGTGGCTGATGTTATTGCCATGATAACTGGTGTTCCTGCTAAACGAATAGCACAAAGCGAGGGGGCAAGGTTATTGAAAATGTCTAATGAACTTAAAGGAAGAGTTATTGGGCAAGACGGGGCAATAGAAAAACTGGCTAAAGCTATACAACGTACGCGCGCCGGATTGAAAGACCCTAACCGTCCAATCGGTTCGTTTGTTTTCTTAGGTCCTACAGGTGTGGGTAAAACAGAGCTTGCCAAAGCCCTTTCAAGCTACTTATTTGAGAGCGAAGAAGCACTTATTAGAATTGATATGAGTGAATACATGGAAAAATTTGCCGTATCAAGACTGGTAGGAGCCCCTCCGGGATATATAGGGTATGAAGAGGGTGGACAGTTGACCGAAAAAGTACGCCGCAAGCCATACAGTGTTATTTTATTGGATGAGATTGAGAAAGCACACCCTGATGTATTTAATATTTTATTACAAGTATTAGATGAAGGTTTCTTAACCGATAGCTTAGGACGTAAGGTAGATTTTAGAAACTCTATTATATTAATGACTTCTAATATCGGCTCACGAGAGTTAAAAGACTTCGGACAAGGTGTTGGTTTTACCACGTCAGCCAAAGCGGGAAATATCGATGGGAATTCGAAATCGGTAATTGAAACAGCATTGAAACGCTTTTTCTCTCCTGAATTCTTAAACCGTATCGACGATGTTATTATCTTCAACCCACTACAAAAAGAATCTATTATTGAGATTTTAGATTTAGCTGTGGCAAAACTGGAGAAACGCATTGAAAATGTAGGTTTCAAAATTAAACTTACGGCTAGCGCCAAAGATTTCTTGGCTGATAAAGGTTTTGATGCGGAATTTGGTGCAAGACCTTTGAATAGGACAATACAAAAATATTTAGAAGACCCTATTGCCGAAGAAATATTGAAACACGAGTTAAAAGAAGGTGATATAATTGAAGCAACTCACCTTAAAGACGCTGAGGAGTTAAAATTTACTATGGGTAAGAAAAAAGAAACCCGTAAGAAGAAAGATACTCCAACAGAAGAAAAATAAGAACACATATTTTAAACTATAAAAGGCGGAAATTTTTCCGCCTTTTTTGTTTGGTACTAAAAATGTATAATATACTTATTATGAAGAAGGTAGTACTATTATTAGTTAGCTGTATTATAGCAGGGCAAATAATGGCTCAAAATAATAAGGCTTTAAAACTTCGCAGTTTGTCTGTGGGGTATGAAGACCATTTTGATAACGCCACAACAAGAAATGAAGGAAAGCTTTTTGAACTACCCGATACTAATAGCAAAGTGGTTTGGCAGCATAAACATCAGTTTCAAACTAATATTACCCCTTTGAAGAAAGCAGAAAATCAAGGTTTTAAGTGGTACCAAGTATCTGCTTATGATACTATTATAGGTTTTATTCGTGAGCAAGACTTTGTGAAGTATAAATTTTATGGTAAAAACTATACCTATTATTATGTATTTAACGACCCCAGACCAAAAGATAAAAACTACCCGTATTATAGGGTAATAAAGAAAAAATACTGGCCCAAAAATCAAGTACTTACTGAAGAACAAAAGCAGCAAAAGTTAACGGATACTTTTGAGCTAGGAATGAAAATAAATTATCTAAGGGTTACTAGTGACTACTATAAAGTAGCATTGCCTAATGTTGACCATATATTGAATTTTGAGTTTTTTAGGGCATCTTGTCCCGGTACCAACATTGAGCAACTTGTTGTTGATTGTGGAGATTCCTTAACAACTTTAACCAGTTCGTATGCCACAGGAGAAGCTGGTTGGAGCGAGAGTATAACTCCATATATCCCTATAAAGTTTGGAGGTGGAAAAGTACTATTAGTAGCTAATGGTAATGTTAAAAATATTTTTGATACCTATAAAGCTAAATTAAACACCTTCGATTATCCTAAAGATATCGGTGTACCCATAGAACAACTTGTGGTTGTAGTTAAAGAAAACTACGAACCTATTGAAGCCGATAGGCAAGATGCAGAGAGCTACAAGGACCCTGAAACCAAAAGAACATTATATGTGGAAGAGTACTATAGGTGGAAAGATAATAAGCTTGTGCTGGTTAAGACAATAAAGAAATAACCTTCTTAATCATTCTTTCTACTGTTTCATCAGGCTTAGAGGAGAACTCATTAGTAACTCTATTGGCTAAAATAGCATTTACTGATAATGCTTTGTGCCCTAACAAACTAGACATCCCATAAATACCTGCTGTTTCCATTTCCATATTGGTAATGTTTAAACCTACATATTTGGTGGGAGTTAGTTTATCAAAAATCGGGTTTAGTTTGCTATCAACTCTAATGCTTCTGTTTTGTGGTGCATAAAACCCTGGGCAGGTTAGTGTTATTCCTTTCAGAAACCCGCTTTCATCATCAAGAATGAGGCTCCTTTTTGAAGTATAAAAATGACTAATATCCCATAATTTATTTACTTGATTATCAATAGTTTGATGTAGTTCTTTAATACCTTCAAAGCTGTAAAAATTCATTAGGTTATCTAAACCTATAGCATACTCAGAAATAAGTAAACTATCTACTTTTACAGTTTGCTGTAAGCTGCCCGAAGTACCTAAACGAATGATGTTTAATGCAGTATGGTTAGACTTTAAAGCTCTTGTCATAAAATCTATATTTACTAAAGCATCCAATTCATTTAAAACAATATCAATGTTATCTGTACCTATTCCTGTACTAATTACCGAAAGGCGTTTAGTACCAATAGTCCCTGTATGTGTTACAAATTCTCTGTGGCTTTTCTTTAGCTCAATTTTATCAAAGTATTTTGAGATTTTTTCTACACGCTCTGGGTCGCCTACGAGCAATACATTTGTTGCTATATCTTCAGGTAAAAGGTGCAAATGGTATATAGAACCATCAGGGTTTAGTATAAGTTCTGAGTTGCTGAGATTAATCATGTTTTATCCTGCTGCAAAATCACTATTTTTGCCCACAAATTCTAAAGAATAAAAACAACATTATGAATCCTAAATCAAGCGGAAATATTATTCTCGTACCTACAGACTTCTCTGACGTTGCAAATAACGCTGTAGACCATGCTGTAGCAATTGCAAAAAAATACGGTAATGAAATATTACTGGCACATATTGTTGAAGCAAGTTTCTTAAGCTCTATCATTGGCGGAAAAAATAACATTAAAGGTGGAATTGTAGGGCAAATGCTTCAGGATAAGCTAAATGTATTATGTAACTCAATAAAAGAAAAGCATGGTGTAGAAGCAAAAGGAGTTATAAAAGAAGGACGTATTTATAAGACAATACTAGAGATTGCCCATGATGAAGAGCTGGATAGTATTGTTATGGGGACTAATGGTGCTGAAGGCTTAGAACAAATTATGGGTAGTAACTCATCTCGTGTAATAGCGCAGTCTCCTGTACCTGTAGTAGTTGTTAAAGAAAAGCAAGTAGGAGAGCAGGGATATAAAGATATTGTATTCCCTATAGATTTAACTGTAGAAAGTAAACAAAAAACATGGTGGGCTATACATTTAGCACAAAAATTCGACTCTACTATTCATATTATAGCAGAGCAAGAGCAAGATGATTTCTTAAGAAACAAGGTAATATCTAACCTTAGGTCTATAGAAGAAGTTTTTGATAAGAATAATGTAAAACACACCTCTAAGATATTAGACGATGAAAAATATCCTGAGAAATTTTATAAAGACACCTTACAATATGCAGAAGAAATAAATGCAGATTTAATTATGGTAATGACCCAGCAAGAAAAAGGTTTTAGTGAGTTTTTAGTAGGGTCTTATGCACAGCAAATTGTGAACCATCACTCAAGTGTTCCGGTTATGTGTATAGTACCACGCAATACAGGGCTTAAACCTGTAGGTTGGTCAATGTCTTAATTTTAGAAGAAAATAACATTTAAAAGCACGGCAGTAGTCGTGCTTTTTTTAATTTACACCATCGCTCATGTGTAGCCACCTTAAAATATCTTTTGGCAAACCATTTTTACGTTCTTTTTCACGGGTATGCCCCAGGCGAACTATAATCATATTCTTTTGTGGACGTACAAATATGTATTGCCCCTGAATACCTCTGGCATAAAAAACAGGCTCTTCATTATATTCCAAATACCACCAATGGTAGCCGTATTGGTGCCCGCCTTCCATGTCCAAAGTGGGCGAAGTTGCTTCTAGCACATAGTCTACAGGCACAATTTGTTTCCCGTTCCATCTGCCACTATCCAAATATAGTTTGCCTAGTCGGGCAAAATCTCTGGCGTTGCTATAAAAGCAACAGTAAGAGCGTTCGCTATTGGTTTCATCGTCGGTAGTCCACAAAGCAGAATATTCAGAACCTATAGGTTGCCAAAGTTTTTCAGTGGCATACTCAGCAAGCTTTTTTTGAGTTACGCTTTCAACAATAAAACCCAGCAGTAAGGTATTGCCTCCTAAGTAATTAAAAACCTTTCCGGGTTCGTCTGTAGGCTTGTATTCTTTTACTAATTCGGGAATATTAGCACCATAATATGCTTTTGCCATCATACCGAAAGGGTTGCCGTAACTTTCATCAAAGTTGATTCCCGAACTCATGGTAAGTAAATGCTGTATTGTGATTTTGTCGCCAATAACTGATTTATATTCAGGTATATAAGTAACAGCTGGTTCATTTACGCTTTTTATCAATCCGTCTTGTATAGCGCAACCTATAAGCACACCCACAATGCTTTTTGCCATTGAAAATGAGTTGGTATGCGATTTCTCAGAATAGTCATTCCAATAGCTTTCGTGTAGAATTTGATTGTCTTTAATTACCAAATAAGCTACACTTTTAAGCTGTTTATGATAGTCAATATCGTCTTGCGAAAGTGGTGTTTTATTATAATTTGGGTGCAGCTGCCAAGGTTGTAGTGTACCTGCAATTACTTCACTGTTTTTAAAAAACTTATAATCGTCAATAGTAGGACCTGTAAGACCTTTTAAGTAAGTGAGCGATAAACCTCTAAACAAATGTGTGTTCCCTGTGATATACAAGGCTGCAACAGCCAATAAAATAACTATTACCACCCATTTTAAAACCTTAAAAAGTCTTTTCATACTTGCCTTGTTTATTGCAAGTAAAGAATTTTAGTTTTATTTATTTGTGAAAACATTATAAGTCCACAAACAAAGTAGGTTTAATGTATTGATTTTCTACATGTTCATAACCAATTAAAAACTTAAAAGGGACTATTTTTGAAATGATTATACTTTCTTTGAAGCTTAAACTGCAATAAGGTTTGTTATACTTTTCTTTACTTACAGTATCAAGTATATCCCGATAGCCGTCAATAATTGTTTTTAAAGCCTGAATATAATGTTCAAAAGGTAAGTTTTTTGAAATAGATAGACTTACAATTCCTATTGTAGGATTATCGGAAAGGTAAGGGTTTTTACCATTATTAATAACGAATTCTTTGATATACTTTTTTAAAAAAATACCATTTCCTCTGTTAGTATCAAGTTGGTACAAATTCTCACCCACAACATTAATTATCAGTAAATTTCTTTTATTAAAGTCATAAATCTTTTTCAAAGGAACAAATGCAGGAGCTAAATATGGCGCAATACTAATTCTAAATAGTATTGGCTTAAAAGAACTGTCTGGAGTTATAAGAGTATTAAAAGAATAAGTTGCTAAGTAGTCATCTAAGTTTTCTAATGAGTCGGTAATTCTTTTTAAAGTATTGAAACTATCATTAGGGTTAATATTTATAATGGGTAAGCTGTCGTTTCCTGCAAAGTATTTTTCTAAGTTCTCATTACAGAAATAACTCGGCAGTTCTTTTTCTTTTTGTTCTGTTGAACAAGAGGTTAAAAGAAATATTGAACCCAAAAAAAGGATTAGTACTCGCATATATCAGCTAAACGAAGATAAGGTAGGGCAGGTTGAAACAAAAAAGCCCTCCGCTATTGCGGAAGGCTTCACACACACAAACGTTAAAGATGAGAGTCCTTATTGTTTGTAGAACTTTAATTCCTTTGTGGTTTTACCATCGGTGCTTACTACTTTGGCTATATAGTAGCCTTGGGGCAAATGGTTAATTTGTATTTGTTGTGCTTGGTGGGTGTTTATACTAGTAGCAGGTGAATTGTAAAACACTGTACCATTAAAATTACTAATGATAATACTAGCCTGCTCTACACCCTCAACTTTTAAGTTTAATACCTCTTGTGCAGGGTTAGGATAAATACTCATTTCAATGTTAGCAGTATGGTTTTGTGCAGTAACCTCACTAGGCTGGTTAGGTGTATTGTCAGCTGCTGTTTCATCGGCAACTAAGTTTGTACTGCCGTTGTTACGTTTAGGCTTGCGTATAACTATTATTGTGCAGTAAGTCTTGCGGCATTTACCATTGCCAATGGTTAAGCATACACGGTGTTTACCTGCTCTTAGCTTAGTAATATAGTGCTTGCGGTTGCTTACTTTTTTACCGTCAATAGTCCACTGATATTTTAGGTTTTTGCCTTTGCTGGTGTTAAACAAAGCTACTTTGTGCCCATTAACTCTATGTTTAAAGCTGGCAACAATGCGGCACGGTTTTTTACCTTTTACTACAATTACTTTGCATTTGCGTTTGATACAATTTTTGCCTTTAACTTTCACAATCAGGCAAACGGTATAACGCCCCGGTTTTTTAAATTTAATACGAAAATTGGCTTTGTTTGATACTTTACGCCCGTTAATAGTCCATTGATAGCGTACTTTTTTACTATTTACTTTAGAAATAAATACTGCTTTTTTACCTTTTTGGCGAGAAGCAAAATTTACTCTTAAACGCTTGCAAGGGTTAGGTTTTTTAACAACAATTACTTTACAAATACGGCTTTGGCATTTACCGTTTTTAGTTTTAACTATCAAACAAACATTGTATTTGCCTTCTTTTTTAAAAGTGAAACGAAATGCTTTTTGTCTTGAAACTTTACGCCCGTTAATAGTCCATAAATAGTTTAGGTGCTTACTTTTGTTAATACTGGCAAAAATGGCTTTTCTGCCTTCAAGTTTATGGCGGAATTTTGCTTGTAATCTTGCACAAGGATCAAACTTAACCGTAACTCGCTTACATACTGTTTCTTTACATTTACCATCACGGCTGGCAACAGTTAAACAAACTTTGTACGTGCCTGATTTTTTGAAGTTAAACTCAGGGTTAGGTCTGTAACTGGTGTGGTTATTCCCAAACTCCCATTTATAAGTAATACTTTTTAAATTTGTATTTGTTCGGGTTTTAAAAAATACTTTTGTTCTGTTTGATTTGAATGCGAACTCAGCATTGCAATTGTTTTTTTGTGCGTTTACCTGTTGTGTGAAAACTAGGCTTAGTATAGCTATTAAACTAACTGATAATAACTTACCAAATTTTGTAACCGTATCTTTCATAATTTATATTGGTTTTGGTTTTAATTATTAGTCGGTTAAAAGTTGCAATGGTTGGAAAATTATTTTAATAATTTTTACATATAAATAAAAAAGCCACAATACTGTGGCTTTTGGTGAAAAAGAAATGAAAAAAAATACTACTTATTGCTTTATGAGTTTTTGGAAGTATTGTGCTTTGTTATTAGTGATACCTATATAATAAATACCGGTTGCCAATGAAGATACATTTAGTTGTTTAGTGCTACCTGTAAATGTTTCTTGCGGTAATACTTGTTTGCCTTGTTTATCAATAATAGTAATTGTGTAAGTATCGTACTCTTCTAACTCAACAGTGAGTGAATTATTGGTTGGGTTGGGGTAGATTTTTAGTTGGCTAAGCTGAGTAGGAGTGTTGCCGTTACTTAAAAGGTCGTCAACCTTACAAAATACATGGTTTGTGCTTTCATAGTCAGCAAAATCATAAATAACATCAGCTTTGTTACTCACTAAAACACCTTTCTCAATTTGGCTGTTTAAGCGAACCTTAAACCGTATATGCCCTCGGTTTTCAACAAAATCATTACTCTGTGTCGGGTTAGGGGGGAGGTTAATATTGTCAAAAGTCCATATTAATACCCCTTTGCCCAGTTGCGGAGGTAGATTAACTACTTGAGTTGAATAAGGGTGACTGGCTCCCAGTTCCTGTATATATTCAATACTCAAATTTAAATCTATAGTATCCACTACTATTACTTGTCTTACTGTATCACTTGTAGTATTCTCAAAACGGATGAGGTATTCTACCTCCTGTTGCCCTGCACTTGGAAAAATAGTTACAGTATCCCCCTCTCTAGGTTCAGGAAAGATAAATTTCCCTCCTAAACTTGTAGCATCTTCTACTTTTTGGTCAAGCGTATCAAAATTGTCTTGTGTAAATGCATCGTTAGTACTCACAGCTTCTGCAGAAAAGCTTATTTGATTTGTGTTTTGACTACTTACCTTACCCCTGAAAAATATAGTACGCTCAGCTCCTTGCGGAAGGTTAGAATAATCCCACTCTGCAATACCATTACTTATTGATGAAGGCGCTGGTATAGCAACAAAACCTTGTAAACTGTCATCTAATTTTAGCCTTATTTTTCCATTTTGAATGAGCTTACCCCCATTATTCTGGTAAGTAAGGGTATATAGTTCTGTAAAGCCTCTGCGGAAGCGATGCCCGGCATTGGGAAGAATTTTAACACTTACATCTTCAATGGTTTCATCCAAACGGAAAGCAAAGTCGGCAGAGTCTATAATTTGGTTGTTATTACTCGGTGTAAACAAATATTGGGTGGGGTTACAACTGCTTAAAGTAAAATATTTTCTTGGCAGTGCACTAATGGGGTATGTGCCCGATTTGGGTACGGCAAAAGTGTAAATACCTTCTCTATCGGTATAGGTTACAGCTAAACCATTAAATAAACGTATTACTTGCCTCACCAAAGGTTTTTCTCCTGCATCAAACTTACAGTTGTTGTTTTGGTCGTAATAAGCTCTGCCTGTTATTAGAGCTAAATTTTTATCATACTCTGCAATTCTGTTTAAGCGTATTCTTCTAAAGTTTACAAAACCACCTGTAACATATAGTTTGTTTCTAAAGTTTTTAATGAAACGAACAGCAGGCAGGTTTAAATCACCCAAAGTTTCCCATTTGCTACCGTTCCATTTTATAATATGGTTAAACTCACCGTTACCCATGTCAATTACGCCTGCCGCCCAATATTCACCATCAAAAAAAGTGGCATCTCTAATTGCTGAAGCTTGCAGGTTGGGAAAGCCTGTGCTTCTGTTTTGCCAAGTTCCGTTTTGCCAAGTATAAATTATTTTTTGTGAGCTATTGTTTTGCCCAAAGGCAAACAATCCTTCTTTGCCGCCTTGCATTACAGCAATGCTAAAAAAGGGTGAAGTTGAATCGGCTACAATATTTCCACCCTTAATTTTAAATAAGGGTATGTGTGTGCCTGATGATTTTCTTTTATATATACCACTGATAAATAATGAGTCGTTATGAACAATTAGCTGATTGCCATTGCCAATATATTCTTCTTTTTCAAACTCTTGAAAACCCTGCCATTTAGTTCCGTCAAAACGAGCTAGGCCATTAGCCTTGGTAGCATCGTCAATCCTGTTAAATCTCCCGGTAAGGTATAAATAGCCTTCAAAAGCATGTAAATCGGTTACGTGTAGTGCAGATAAATCGTTTCTATCTCGTTTGGCAGCATTTACCCATTTTTTACCTTCTAAAGCTATTAAGCCTGTTCTTGAGGAAGAGAAGTATACAGTATCGAAAAAACCACCTACATATATTTTATTGTTGTATGATGCGATAGTATTAACCCTAGAATCTTTTCCTGCTATAAAGGATGAAATATTTTGCCAAAAAACACCGTTCCAGCGAGAAATGAGATAAAATTTTAAGTTGTTTCCTGTATTAACTGAATCTACAAAGGCAAAGTATATGTTACTACCATCAGTGGTTACAGCCACAGGTGTTTCTGAAAAGCCTTGTCCCAAAGGTTTCCATATCTGCCCTAGTGAGGGCTTAGTTACCCAAAAAGATAACAATACTAATAGTATCTTTAAGCTCTTTCTTTTCATCACTTTCTCAATTTAAAATTATACCTAATACCCACATTAATTCCTATACTGCTAGGGCGTATAGCTGTACCTATTCTATCATCAAATATACCATTTACAAGGGTGCTGTAGTTAATACTTGCCTCCAAAGTCCATTGTGGTTTAAATGAGTAGTAATACCCCACAGAAGCTCCTAAACCTAAATTCCATCTTCTAAACAAGTCTCTATTACCATCTACGCTCATACCAAACAAGTTAAATGGGTTTATATAGTCTCCGGTAGCAAACTCTAAATAGTGAAGTGTAGTATTAGCACTAAAACGCAAGCCTGATTTCGGGTTAATCTCTTTATTGTACGTTATACCAATAGGTAGAGTTATGTAATTTAAGTTACTTATACCTATTTGAGTGTATGCAGTATCTCTGAAATTAGTATAAAAGTATCCAATTATTTGACCTTGAGGGTTAAATACGGGAATTGAATCAAAGATTTGTTGAGTGATATTGTAGTTGATACTTTGTGAAATATTTTTAATTCCAATACCAGAGTTAATTTCAAAATCTTTGATTTTATAGTTGGCAGAAAATTCTGCACTTGCAACAAATGAATTTTCATTACTACTATTAACAATTCTACCCAGTTGGCTGTTATTGTCAGCAACATAATTGTTTGATGCACCACCAATATGTAAGCCTAAGCTAAATGGAGAAAAACTTGGTTTTGGTTTAGCAACTTTACTTCTGCGAAGCATATTTTCATCAACTACTTTCAAACTATCATCTACAGTTTTGGTAGAATCAGAAGTAATAACTTTTGTTGTAGTAGTCTCTTTAGCGGTACTATCTTCATAAACTTTAATAGCTGGCTTAAGTGTTTCTTTAGGTTTGTTTCTTCTTTCATTTTTTGGGTATGGAGTTCCCATTTTTTCTCCTTTATTACCCATATTCTTGTCAGAATCTTCTTTACCATTATTGTTTCTATTTCTCCTGTTTTTGAAACTTTCTAATTTCCTCCTCAGCTCTTCATCAATTTTGCTTTTTGGCTTTTCAGTTTCTTCTTTGATATTGGAAGACTTAGAAGCACTTTTAGGTGTGTTATTAGTTTTGGCTTCTGCACTTTCAGGAGAAGTTGATTCACTATTAGTGGGTTGATTTGAAATAGTGTTTTCTATTTCATTTCCTTTTTGAGGTGAAGTTTCAGTAGGTGTTTCAACAGATGGGGTTGAGGTTGTATTTTCAACTATGTTTCGTGGTTTAGTACTTTCAGAAGGTAAAAGGTAATAAGTAGTTGCAGAGCCGGATAATAATAAAGCAATACCCATAAACCACCACCACAAAGCACGGCGTTTGCGTTTATTTTGTTCAGCAGCTATTTGGGTTTGCATGGCTGCCCAGTCGTTGCTATCAACAGGCATTTTCATGTCGCCTAATTCCCTGCGGAACAACTCATCAATATGTATTTTCTTTTTAGCCAATTAATCTTTGTTCTTTAAGTGCTCTTTTCAATAAATCACGCGCTCGTGAAAGCTGTGATTTTGATGTGCCTTCTGATATTCCCAGCATTTGCGCTATATCCTTATGTCCGTAGCCTTCAATGGCATATAGGTTAAATACCACTCGGCTGCCTTTGGGTAACTCATCTACCAGTTGTAATAGTTTTTCTTCACTCACTTTATCTTCTGGGTCTTCCACCTCATATTCAGCATCATAATCTTTTTCGTCTTTCATATTATCAAACAGTGTCGATGTTTTTGTTTTCTTCTTAAAAAAATCAATCGAACTGTTTATCATTATTCGTGTTATCCATGTTTCCAGTGTGCTGTTAAACTTAAACTTTTTGATGTTGGTAAATACCTTCATAAAAGCTTCGTGCATCACATCTTTTGCATCATCCCTATCATTACAGTAGCGGTAACATATAGCCAGCATCTTAGGAGCAAGCCTTTGGTAAAGCTCCTGCTGTGCCCTGCTATCGTTTTTAACACAGCCATTTACTATATCATTATCGCTCCACACGTAGGTTTTAACACTTCTTTGTCTTTAGTAAAGGTAGAAGGTTGGAAAATATTTTGAAAAAAAATAAAAAAGTTTTCTGTTTATACCCTCCTGGTTTTTTTGAGCTTTTAATTTTGTAGTTAATTGCCCTCCCTTAACTAGGGAGGGAGTTTATTATTAGCGAACGTTTTTAAATTCTTGTAGGGTGGGTAAAAATGAAACTAAATCTCAAATCGAAAATAGTAAACTTGCAAAGTGTCCAAATACTTAGAAACATCTATAACTTATTTGAAAGGTATTGGCGAGAGTAAAGCCGAAACCTTAAAGAAAGAACTGGACATTTTTACGTTTGATGATTTACTACACCATTTTCCATTTAGATATGTAGATAGAAGTCAGTTATATACTATAGAAAGCCTGCATGCAGGGGTGGCTTATATTCAGGTAAAGGGTAAGTTTACAGACTTTAAAATGGAAGGTGCAGCCCGCGCTAAACGTTTGAAAGCTTTATTTACTGACGGTACAGGATATATAGAAGTAGTTTGGTTTAAAGGCATTAGTTGGATACAGAAATACATACAACCTAACAAAGAATATGTGTTGTTTGGTAAACCCAATGAGTTTAAGGGGAAATTAAGTATAGCTCACCCAGAAATTGAAGAAGCCAAAGACTTTCTATCAAAAGGTAATGCAGGCTTTCAACCCGTATATAGTACTACAGAAACACTAAAACGTAAAGGCTTAGAAAGTAAAGGCATTCAAAAAGCGATAAAAGACCTTATAAGCAACCCTAACTTTAAGATAGATGAGATACTCCCTACTAATATTTTAGAAGAGTTTAGGCTAATGGACAGGCAAACAGCCTTTGAAAATATCCATTTCCCTGAAAGTGATGAAGCACAGAAGAAAGCGCAATTCCGCTTAAAGTTTGAGGAATTATTCTTTCTGCAACTGAAAATGCAACGCATAAAAGGTGTTCGTAAAAAAGATGTTCCCGGAATAGTTTTTAGCAAAGTAGGAGAATACTTCAACAGGTTTTATAATGAAGTATTGCCTTTTGAGCTGACAGGAGCACAAAAACGTGTAGTAAAAGAAATACGCTTCGATATGGGAAGCGGTAAACAAATGAACCGCTTGCTACAAGGCGATGTAGGCAGTGGCAAAACTGTTGTAGGGCTAATGTGTATGCTTATAGCTATTGATAATGGTACACAAGCCTGTATGATGGCTCCCACAGAGATATTAGCGCAACAGCATTATAATAATATTCGCAAGTTTGCGGAAGATTTGGGCTTAAATACCGCTTTGCTTACCGGTAGTACACCCCAGAAAGCCCGTAGAGAAATGCTGGAAAGTTTAGAAAACGGGCAACTGCATATACTGGTAGGTACCCATGCGCTAATTGAAGATAAAGTAAAGTTTAACAACTTAGGTCTCACTATTATAGATGAACAGCATCGCTTTGGAGTGCAGCAGCGGGCTAAACTTTGGAACAAGAGCTTAAGTGTTCCCCATGTATTGGTTATGACTGCCACCCCAATACCCAGAACTCTTGCTATGACTGTTTATGGTGATTTGGATACCAGTATTATAGATGAGTTACCTATGGGGCGTAAACCCATAAATACCGCCCATAGATACGATACCAACCGCTTGCGAGTATTTGGTTTTATAAAAGAAGAGATAGCTAAGGGAAGGCAAGCCTATATAGTATATCCCCTAATTGCCGAGAGCGAAAAACTTGACTATAAAAACCTAATGGATGGCTACGATGCGGTTACAAGAGCTTTTCCATCACCAAACTATACGGTAAGTATAGTGCACGGACAAATGAAGCCTAAAGATAAAGAATTTGAAATGCAGCGTTTTAAACGCGGCGAAACACAAATAATGGTGGCTACAACAGTAATAGAAGTAGGAGTAGATGTTCCTAATGCTACTGTTATGGTAATAGAAAGTGCAGAGCGTTTTGGGTTAAGTCAATTACATCAGCTGCGTGGCAGGGTAGGGCGTGGAGGAGAGCAAAGCTATTGTATATTAATGACAGGACATAAGTTAAGTCATGATGCCCGTTTGCGAATGGAAACCATGGTTCGCACCAACAACGGTTTTGAAATTGCCGAAGTAGATTTACAACTACGCGGTCCCGGTGATATTGAAGGCGTGCGTCAAAGTGGTATAGTGGATTTGAAACTAACTGACCTTACCAAAGACAAAGAAATAATTATATTGGCGCGTACAGCAGCCGAGAAAGTAGTAGAGCAGGATATGCACTTGCAGTTACCCAAACACCAAGTTATGCTGCGCTATTTGCAAAGCAGAAGAAAAGACGGTTTTAATTGGAGTAGAGTTTCTTAAACTTGTCTAAATCAACGTTGTTATTTTAGAGCCTTAGAATTCACAAATTTAATTTCGCTTTAAAGGAATAAACTCAACCCTTTCCAACCAATTATAATGTAATTACGTATACATTAATACTAAACTAAATTATCAATTATGAAAAAATCTATTAAAATTTCAGCATTACTATTTTTCTTAATCTCATTTCTTTTTCTTGAAGCAGCTCCAAAACCTACTGCAAAAACAATTACTGTAGCTTACCATAATGGTTGTTTTATAGGCTGTGGGACGGTTGATGTAAATAGACAACTAACTACTGTAACTCTTGGTGACGGTACCACGCAAGAGTATATTTATAGGAGAGTGAGTTGTACAGGTTTTGGCTTTAAAGCATGTCCAAGTGTATCTGGGGCAATTATTAATAACGATGATGGCGGAAACTGGTTTGATATGCCTAGTGGTGAAATGTTTGATTATGCCATTGAGCAGATGGAAAACGAAGTAAACTCAGGCACTTATCGTAAAACATATAGAAACATAGAAACGGGGCAAACATTGGTTTTTGAGGTAGTATGGTCTTATACAGAAGTTTCTGAGGGTGAATGGGAACAAAGTATAGAAGTAGCAATTATTCAATAATTATTTTAAATTCATTAGCTATGAAAATCACTATCAAAATTTCAACTGTATTAATCTTTTTAACTTCTTTCCTTGCTGCAAAAGCAAATCCCATTAAACCTACTGCAAAAACAATTACTGTATCGTACCATAAGTCATGTTTTATAGGTTGCGGTACGATTGATGTCACTAGGCAGCATGTTAATTTTACCTATTTAGATGGATCTACAGAACAAATAGTCTACAGGACAGTTAATTGCAGAGGAATAGGCTTTAAAGGTTGCCCAAGTAAGTTTTCATCAATTGAAGGTGAGAATAATAATGATACTTGGATAGATAACTCAAGTGGAGAAATGTTTGACCATGCCATCAATCAAATGGAAAATGAAGTAACCTCCGGTACTTATCGTAAAACATATAGGAACATAGAGACGGGGCAAACATTAGTATTTGAAGTAGTATGGTCCTATACCGAGATATCTGAAGGGGAGTGGGAGCAAAGTATAGAAGTAGCAATTATTCAATAAAAACCTTATAAAAATGAAAAATCTATTAATTAAAAGTACAATAGGATTGTTTTTCTTACTTACAGTTATAGTAACTAAAGCAAATTTAAATGAGCCAAATGGAGTGCCGGTTTATACAATCTCATACAGTAAAAATTGTTTTATTGGTTGTGGCACTGTTGAGATAGAAAGAACACCTGTCAGTTGGCCTCATGATGATGGAACAAGGCAAAGGGGAATATTTAGAACCGTAAACTGTAGAGGTATTGGGTTTAATGCTTGCCCTAGCAGACACTCTGATATTATAAACGAAGAAGAAGAAACCAACTGGATAGATAACTCAAGTGGGGAGATGTTCGACCATGCCATTGACCAAATGGAGAATGAAGTAAACTCTGGTACTTATCGTAAAACATACCAAAATATAGAGACGGGACAAACATTTGTGTTTGAAGTAAAGTGGTCTTATACTGAGGTTTCTGAAGGAGAGTGGGAGCAAACCGTAACAGTAGCAATTATTCAATAAAATTTCTTATTAAATACCATCAGGGTTAGGTACTACTTAACCCTGATAATTTTTTTACCACTATTGTTATGTTAAAACAAATTATACTATTAGGTATTACGATACTCACAATAAATATTTTATCGGCACAAAAAAGTAAAGATGTTAATCAAGCACCACTAAAATTATCTTCTATTATAGAGTATTCAGGCAATGAACTTTATAAGTTAGATGACTATGGAAATATTTTTCTTGCTGAAAAAGTTTCAACCAATTTAACTTTAAGTAAAGTCAATGTTAAAACGGGTATTACTTCTAGCGAAAAACTTAATATTGATAGCTTGAGTAAAAAAGATGTTTTATTAGACTTTTCTTTTAAAGACGGCAAATATGTATTTCTTTTCCCAAGATTTTTTGTGTCTTATAATAGTATCACAAAATACCAAAGGAAGGTTAGGTTTAATAAATTAAATATCAATACAAAAATTAAGTTTTTTCATAAAGTTAAAATCACTACTGACGGTATTTACCTATACAATTTTTTCTCGTCGAACTTAGTAGATAAGAAAATTAAGCTTGTTAGATTAGATTCTAATTTTAATATTGTTAATCAGCATTATGAAAAAAAAAATAAATGTGACCCATTTTCTATATACTATAAAGAATTTAGCCTAATAAGTAATACACCTAATGAAAATAATTTTATTTATTTAGCAGATGAAATGGTACCGGTATTTACTGTTTTAGACAAAGAGTTGAACCAAAAAGCAAAACTTGATTTATCTGAGTACATTAAGCTTAACCCTCAGTATAGAGACACTGTATGTAGTGCAAATTCAAAATATACCAGAAAAGGAACTTCTAAATCTTTTAATAATTTTATTAGTGCCATAGACAAATCATCTTATATCGAAAAAGTAATTCCAATGGGAAACAACAAGATAATTTTTTCTATAGTAAATAATTCAGCAGAAATGAATTTTTATGATGTTGTTTTTGAATTTGATGATAACTGGAGAGTAAAACAAAAAGACACTTTGGTATCAAGTCAACCCTTCAATCCGAAATTACCAATAAGTAAGTCGAATTTTCCAAGAGTTACCTTTTTTGGGGCCCAAACCCCAGTTGCCAATAACAAGTATTTAGTGACTAATTATATAAGCTCAGAGCCAATTGAAGAATGCAAGAAGAGAGTAACTAATGAGAAAGCTTTGAGAGAAGGTGATGGTCAGTATAAATATTTACTTGTATTTGAAATGGTAAAATGAAATTACTCTACTAAAACAAATGCAGCCCAGTAGTAGGGAGCATACTTCTCTCTCATTATTTTCTGGGCATTGGTAAAAGCACTGCGTGTGTTTTTAGTTTTTAGCAGTTCTTTATAGAATAGCTCCATTAGCTCTTGGGTTTCTTTATCAGGAACACTCCAAAGGCTCATTATCAATTGTTTTACGCCTGCCATTTTAAAGGCTCGTTGTAAGCCATATACTCCCTCAGTTTCTTTTACATCGCCCAACCCTGTTTGGCAGGCAGAAAGTACTACCAACTGCGTATTACTTAAATTTAAGGTTGAAACTTCATAAGCAGTTAATATCCCGTCTTCAATACCTTTAATAGGCTTTCCCTGCCATGCATTATTCCCTCCTGCAAGTACTAAACCACTTCTTATTAAAGGGTTTTCTGCTGTTTCAAAGGCGTTATTATTTAAGTGTTTTTTGCTATTACCCTTTTTAGGTTTAAGAAAGAAACCATGTGTGGCTAAATGCAGTACCTGCGGTGAGTTGTTGTTGAAACTTTTAAATACTTCTTCACTACCTTGTTTGCCTTTGTATAAACTAAGCTTAGCATTACTTATTGTATTTTTTAAGGCAAGAGCCTCGTTCATAGTACCTTTTAGATAGCCAAAAGAACTTCCTCTATCTCTCTCGCTGGGTAATAAGGTTAATGTTGCTGCTTTATTATTGTCTCTATTAGTATAGTCATAGTTAATCCCTCCAAAAATGGCTATACTATTTATTGTGAGTTTTTTATCACTCTTAATATTCCTTAGCGATAGATGTTGTTGTAAATTGTATTTATCAATCAGTAAAGTATTTGCAGTAACCGGGAGGGCATTAAAAGCTATTTGGTGTAAAATACCATCAGGCGAGTAGTATATTGTATTGCAGTTCTTTATAAAAGGTTCAATTTTTTGCCAAACCAGTTGGTATAAATCTCTTCCATAATTTGTAGTGTTTTCAGCTGCACCTAATACCTCATTACTTCGTTTAGAAAAAAGTACTTTGGGTGCAACTTTTGTGAGAATATTCTTAATCTCTTTCTCTTTTGATAATAAAATAAACTTGGGCTCTGTATACTCTTTACGAATAACTAAAGCTGCATACCACTCACCATCGTTACCTTTTTTGGCAAGTTTGGTAAAGCGGATAAACTCTATCGCAGCTTCATTAGGTTTTAGTTTAGCTTGTATATCTTTCCAGTCAGTCTCAAATAAGTTTGTTAAATCTCTATATTGAGATGATTGTTTAATAAGCTTTCTTTCTTGAGTTCTAATCTCTTTATTTAAAGAATCAGTATTATACTTTCTTTTATGTATAGGCAGGCTATACTCTTTGCCAAGTGTTTTTTTAAGTAATAGGTATGTATTATATGTATTTAATAACTCTTTATTTCCTGAAGTTCTTATAGCAAAAAATACATCGCTATTATTTTTTAGTATAGCACCTTTTAAAAATAATAAGTTGTTTAGTAATTCACTCCTAAGCTTGGGGTTGTCTTGTTTACTTAATAGTACAGCAGCCAGTTCATTATCATCATAAGCCTGTTTGGTAAGATAAGTACTAAGTTCTTCTTGGGGAAGGTAGTTAAAAATACCCTTTAAATACTCTCGTTTTGCCTGTATGGCTTTTATTAGTGTGGCAGATGCTTGTGTGTAATCATTCTCGATGGTATAGAAAATTGCCAAGGTACTTAACGATTTTGCATACTCATGGTTATGCTTACCGTAGTTTTTTTCAATAAACTTTAGCTCTTTTTCAAGTGTTGATACTATCGCAGCATAGTCATCATACAGTAAATTAATTTGTTTCTCCAGTTCTATAAGCCGTTTCTTACTTTCCAAGCTGAATTCTTTTAACTGCTCTTCAGTCTCAAGGCTTTTAGTAAAACACCACCCTGCACTATCTTTCATTTCCAATTCATCATAGTACATCCCTAATGCCATATAAGACTTTACAATTTTAGGATGTGGCTTGAAGTAAAGTTGCTTTCTTATTGCTAAACCATGCCATGCGTAGTTTATTGCAAGCCTAATTTCTCCTTTGCTTCTATGTACTGTAGATAAATTTACAAGTGCTTTTGCAAATAAAGGGCTTTTAGTTTTTCCTATAGTCTTAAGTATTTCTATAGTTGTTAAATAATTGTTTATAGCGTTATTGTAATTATAAGTTTTCTTGTAAAGTAAACCGAGATTAAGCAATTCACGGGCATAGTTATAGTTTTTTTCTCCTTTGTATTTTCTAATTAAGTTTAATGATAGTTTAAAATAATCCTCAGCCTTAGAGTACTCACCTAAATGCATATAAGCCAGCCCAAGGTTAGTAGCAAGATTAGAAAGGCTGTAGCTGTCTTCCCCCTCAGTTTTTTGGGTGTAATCAAAAGCTAGTTGCAAATAGAAAACTGCGCTATCATACAGCCCTAACTGCCTATATGAAATCGATATGTTGTTTAGTGCATTGTAATAGTTCTCATCTCTTTTAGAAGGATTGGTATTAAAAAATGTAATTGATTTTTGAAGTATTTTGGTGGACTCATCATACCTCATAAGCTTTATGTAGCTATAGCTTAACCAATGATATAACCTAGGCAAATCCTCATCATCTTCACCATATCTGTAAATATAGGTTGGTAGTATTTCAGTTAAAACCTCTATTGTTTTTTTTGGCTGTTTACTATACCGATAAAGTAAAGCCAAGTTTGCTGACGCTGCTAAAAATGCACCGCTGGTATCTCCTTTCTCTAATTTGTGAAGGTTTACTAATTGTTGTTGTGCTATAATAGCAAGCTTAAACTTATTATTTGTAGCCTTAGTATCAACTACTTTGTTCAAACTATTTACTTTCTTTTCATACGCAGTTTGACTGTAAAGCGAAAGGTAGAAAAATGAAACTGCTAAAAGTAAAATGTATCTCAAAGGCTTAAGTGTTTTAGGCTCAATCCTCCACAAAATACAATAAGTATATAGATTAATCCGATTTTGGCTCTTTTTTATAGGGGCGGATTATCAACCTAATGGCTCTTTGGTAAGTAAAGTAGCTCCACATCCAGTTAATAAATACTACGAAGCGGTTACGGAAGCCAACAAGCATTATTAAGTGAATAAACATCCACACATACCAGGCAAACCAGCCTTTAAATTTGTAATAGGGTAGGTCTACTACAGCTTTATGCCTGCCAATAGTTGCCATGCTTCCCTTATCGTTATACTCAAAAGGTTTAAGAGGTTTATCAGCACTTAAGTTTTTTAAGTTTTTTGCAAGCACAGAGGCTTGTTGCATAGCTGTTTGTGCTACCTGTGGGTGCCCTTTAGGGAACTTTTCAGTTTCCATATAAGCCACATCACCAATAGCAAAAATATTATCATAGCCCTCTATTTGGCTATATCTATTTACTTTATAGCGACTTCTTACTGTTTCTGCCTTTGAAGCCCCTTCAACAATGTTTCCTTTAACACCTGCCGACCATATTACGGTTTCAGTACTCATTGTACTACCATTACTCAATTTCATAGTATACCCGTCATACTCTTGTACCGCAGTGTTTACCAAAACACTCACTCCCATATTTTGTAAAAACTTTGCAGCGGCTTTTGAGGCATGCTCACTCATAGAGGCTAATACTCTTGGCCCTGCCTCTACCAAATGTATGGTCATAAGGTTTGGGTCAAGTTGGGGGTAGTCGCTGGGTAAAACGGTTTTCTTTATCTCAGCCATTGAACCTGCCAGTTCAACCCCTGTAGGGCCGGCACCAACTATTACAAAGTTTAGTATGCGTTGCTTATCGGCAATGGTTTTAGCAGCCATCGCTTGCTCAAACTCTTGCAATAAATCGCTCCGTATATCTAAAGACTGGGGAATGCTCTTTATAGGCATGCTCCAATGTTGGATGCTGTCATTCCCAAAAAAATTAGTTACAGCACCGGTAGCAATTACTAAATAATCGTATTTAAAATTTCCGGCATCAGTAATAACTTCGTTGTTTGCTTCATCAATTCGCTCAACATCAGCCATACGAAAAACTACGTTTCGCATAGGTCCAATCATTTTACGGAATGGGTAGGCGATAGAATCACTTCCCAAGCCACCGGTAGCAACTTGGTATAGCAAAGGTTGAAAAGTGTGATAGTTATGCTTATCAAGCAAATAAACTTTGAAAGGTTTTCTATTAAGATGTTTTGCCAAGCGAAGACCTGCAAAGCCCCCGCCTATAATAACTACCGAAGGGTAGGGCAGGCTATCAAATGATGTTGCCATGCGCGTTGAATTTGGTTGCGCAAATCTCTATGAAAAAACTATGCTAAAAAAGCTTTACTAAAGCTTTTTTCAATGTTTGTAAAGTAGTTTTCTACTCTTCCTCAATAAGCACTTTTGTGCCCTCTTTTATTTTTAAGAAATTATTATCTCTGTCTATATCAGCTAAATAATAAAAAGGGTCTATATAAATGCCTTTTACTTCTTTATTATTTTCAAGTTTGATGGTGTAAGTAGGGTCAGTCCAGTCCCAATCGGGCAATGTTTTTACTTTTTCAGAAAACTGAGTTTTTTCACCGCGCATCAGCACTAAAGGTATATACAAAAAGTCTGATGAACCGTCAGCATACTGCACTAGCATTTCAATGGGCATCATCATACGTCCCTTACGCTTAATATTTACATAAGTGGCATTATCAGTACTGTATAATGATGTAACCCCATATTCAATAGTGTTTGTGGTATTAATAAACTGTTCAAAATACCAATCAAGCTCTAAACCGCTGGTTTTTTCCATGGCACGTTTTAAATGAACCGGTGTAGGATGTTTAAACTTCCATACATTGAAAAAACGCTGCATTCCAACCCTAAAATTATCATCACCGACTATATATCGCAGTTGGTGCAGAAATACACCTCCTTTATTATAAGCAGAAACACCATAAGCCCTATTGCTGTGGAAGAAGTCTGCATGTGTAGTTAATGGTTCGCCTTCACCATCTTCTTCCAGTGATAAATAACCGTTATAACCGTTCCAAAATAAGGGCTCTTTATTATTTCTGAAACCTAAGTGGCGCATCACTTCTTCTGAGGCATACGTAGTAAAGCCTTCGTCCATCCAACTGTAATAGCTTTCATTAAAGGCTAGTACCCCTTGAAACCAACTGTGGTTCATTTCGTGCACACTCACGCCAACAAGGCTTGATAGTTTACGCTTACCTGTAATTAACGTAGCCATAGGGTATTCCATACCTCCATCGCCACCTTGCACAAAACTATATTGTTTGTATGGGTATACTCCATAGTGTTCGTTCATCCAGTCTAATGCTTGCTCCATGTATTTGCCCAATTTAGGCCATGTAGTAACCGTAAGGCTATCAGGCTGGTAAACAAAATATAGTGTTGTGCCGTTTTTGCAGTCTCTTTTATATAAAGTATAATCAGGGTCGGCAGCCCAAGCAAAATCGTGCACATTTGGTGCTTTAAATTTCCAGGTTAATTTACTTCCGTTAGGGCGTTTTAATTTTTTCTCAGGGTTTTCATATCCATGACCTACTTGCTGTGGGTTTTGCAAGTATCCTGTCCCTCCAATAGTATAACTAGAGTCTATGGTAATGTTCACCTCAAAATCACCCCAAATACCATAAAACTCTCGCCCTATATACTCGTTTGCTTGCCAACCGTGTTCATCGTATTCACACATTTTGGGATACCATTGGCTCATACTGTAGTCAATGCCTTCTCTGCTCATCCTTCCACTACGGCGTGTTTGCAAAGGAACTTGTGAGTTAAATTCCATTTCAAAAACAGCTTTTTTGCCCGGTGCTATAGGTTTGGCCAAATCAACTTCTAAAATGGTTCCAACAACATTATATTTTACTGCCTTTCCATTTTGTATTAAACTATTAATTTTGTGATACCCTTCTTCATTAGCGTCCATTTTCTTGATTTTTTTTAAACGCTTATCAGGGTCTTTAATGTTTTGGGTACGGTTGTCCATTACACTTCCTTTTTGAAAAGCGTTGAAATACAAATGATAGAATGCTTTGTATAACGTATCAGGAGAATTATTGTAATATGTTATTTTCTGCTTACCATTAAACCTGTGGGTAGTAACATCAAAGTCAATATCCATCTCATAATTGGCCTTTTGCTGCCAATATCCTTTTTGTGCAATGGTGCTTAGTGAAAGAACAGAAAATAATATCAGTGAAATAACTCTATACATCATAATTTTTTATTAGCCTCGCGATTTTAAACAATTACAGGCTTTTTAGCACAATTTGATGTTAGATTTAGATAAAACATCAATATTGTGTTCTGAATGAAAAGGCACTAATATTGTATATTGTTTGATAGTTAATATTTATACTATGAGAAAAATAGCACTGGTACTAAGCTTACTAACATTTACAATTCCTTTTTCTTCATGTGATAAGGCTGATGAAATTATAGCTGCAATTGATGAGGGGGGATTGTCAAATGATGATATTGTGAAGGGGTTGAAAACAGCTCTTGAAGTAGGTACAGATACCGCTGTGAAAAGACTATCGGCAACCGATGGGTATTTTAAGGATGAGGTAGTAAAAATACTTTTACCTCCTGAAGCCGCACCAATATTTGATAATCTTAGTAAAATACCCGGAGGCTCAACACTGGTAAATAACACTATTTTAGCTATAAACCGTGCCGCAGAAGATGCTGCACCCGAAGCAACCTCAATATTTGTTGATGCTATAACTAATATTACAATCAACGACGGACTGAACATTTTGAATGGGAATGATAGCGCAGCTACAATATTTTTAAAAACAGGCACCTATACACCTTTACAAAATGCATTTGCCCCCAAAATTAATACATCGCTAGGGAAACCTTTGGTTTTGGGTGCATCAGCAGCAAGTTTATATAAAGACTTGGTTGATACTTATAATACTGCATCACTAAACGGTTTATTATTCCCAAAAATTACACAAAACACGCTTGGCGACTATGTAACAGCTAAAGCTCTTGACGGTATGTTTACTAAAGTTGCAGTTGAAGAAGGGAAAATAAGAAACGATGTTTCACACCGTGTAAGTGATATTTTAGAGAAAGTGTTTGGCAAGTAGTTTATTCTACTTTAGCTACCCAACCATCAGCCATAAATTTTTTAATTCTTGTGGGGAAAAGCAGTTTGTTTATTAATGAACCTGCTGTTCCCAAACCAAAAGAAACTCCAAGCCGTTGCCAACCATTTAGCTGGGGGTTATTGTTAATTATTGTTGGTACTGCTGCAATAACTCCCACTATAGTTATAATCTGAACCGTGGGCTGTAAAATACTTCTATATCGGCTAAACTTTCTAAACCCTATAATATCTTTAATTCTTACATTCCAACTATTTTCAAAACGTACAAAAGAATCGGTTACTAGTTCTACTTTTCCATAAGCTTCTTGTATTTGTCCCAAATATCCGAGAAATAAAAACTTCACCACATCGTTCTGTTCTATAACAATCTCTTTTTTGAGGTTTGAATTGGTTAGTACTATTTTTTGTTGGGCATAACTAAAAAAGGTAACTGATGTTACAAAAAACAGAAGTGCTATATACCTTTGCATAAATTGCTTGTGGTTTTAATTTTTACAAAAAAACGCATTTTTGCATTTTTATTGTAAGTAAGGCTGTTATAATTAAATATGGGCTTAGAGGAAGATATAAAACAAAAAGAGTTTAAGAGTGAGTACATAAAGTTGGCATTAAATATAATGTATACCGGTAACTGGTTGCATTTAGTGCAAACGCGTAAATTAAAAAAATGGGGACTTAGTCATCAGCAGTATAATGTATTACGTATATTAAGGGGGCAGCACCCAAAAGCAGCCTCAGTAGGTACTGTATTAGGTCGTATGTTAGAGCCTTCATCAAACATTACACGTCTTGTTGATAAGTTGGAAATCAAAAAAATGGTGAGCCGTTGTGAAAATAAAGACAACAGGAGGATGCAAGACCTTAAGATAACTAAAGGCGGATTAAAGCTTTTAGAAGAAATTGGTAATGAGCTTGATGATTTGAGTAAGCTTTTTGAATATTTGGATGTTGATGAAGTAAAAACTGCTAATAAAGTGTTAGACAGCTTACGCGATAAACAGGCAGATACTACTGACTAATATCATATTTGTGCTTAAAACTGTTTGTATATTTGCAAATTGATACGAGCAATGGAAACAAAACCTTTTCAAATTTTACTGTATTACTGCTATTCTAAGGTTGAGAATGGGGAAGAGTATGCAAAAAAGCATTTAAAGTTTTGCAAAAAAATAGGCATTTTAGGGCGTATTATTATTGCTGATGAAGGGCTTAACGGTACTGTTTGCGGTACTCCTGAACAATGTAGACAATACATGGAGTATGTGCATACTGACGAACGCTTTGTAAAAACAGAATTTAAGATAGACGATAGTGATGAACTGGTATTTTACAAAATACATGTGCGCTATAAGCCTGAAATAGTTCACTTGGGCTTAGAAAGAAATAAAGGCTGGGATGTTGACCCAACCAAAAAAACCGGAAAACATATAAACGGCGAAGAGTTTTTAGAACTTAAAGATGAAGAGGATGTTGTTGTGTTGGATGTACGCAGCAACTATGAGCATAGCGTAGGGCGGTTTAAAAATGCACTTACCTTAGACATGGAAAACTTTAGGGAATTGCCCGGTAAGCTTGATGAAATTGAAGACCTGAAAGACAAAAAGGTAATTACTTATTGCACTGGGGGGATAAAATGTGAAAAAGCAAGTGCATTACTTCTTGAAGCAGGTTTTAAAGACGTTTATCAACTACATGGTGGGATAATAAAATATGCCAAAGAAACCGGTGGAAAAGACTTTGAAGGGGAATGCTATGTATTTGATGGTAGGGTTACTGTACCGGTAAATACTGTTAACCCCAAAGTAATATCTAAGTGTCATATATGTGAAACATCCTCAAGCCGAATGGTAAACTGTGCTAACCCTGAATGTAATGTTCACGTGCCAATATGTGAAAATTGTGGTGTAGAAATGGAAGGAGCATGCAGCCAAGAGTGTAAAGAGCATCCTCGTAAGCGTGAATACAATGGAACAGGTTATTACGTGAGCACTCACCCGACTTTATAGGATAATCATTTACTTTTTTTGTTATACTTGAATGTATCTCAAAAGAACAATCTAATTATTATGAGAAGAACTACCTTATTTTTAAGTGCACTTTTTGTTGTTGTAGCATTTACAGCTTGTAAAAGCAAGAAAGTAATAGAAAACCCCCAAGCTACTTTGGAACTGAAGTTTGAGATGACTTCAGGGACGAATGGTATGGCTGTGGCATACAACCCCCAAAAGAAAGTGTACTATGCTGTTATTGGTGGAAATACCGATTACCCCCTTGAAGTTTTTGATAAGAAAGGAAAACGCCTTTCGGGTAATGCAGCCAATATAGATATCAGAGGAATTTGGTGGAATAGTAAACTTAACCATCTTGAAGCTAATACCTACAGGAGAAAGGGAAAAGCTACAGTACTAAATTTAAAACTTGATGATAAGGGATATTACACGGGTGAAACCATAAAAATTACCAACAATAATATTCAACCCAATGTTCAATCTGTTGGAGCCTATGATTTTAACAACGACCACATTTTATTTTATTCATACGGAAAAGTTTACAAAGCCAGTCGTGCAAGTTTAGATAAAATAGGAAATATTAAGTTGCAATTGCCTGTTAGCAAAGAATACATTAATAAATATGCAATTATTTATACAGGCTTTCCTAAAAAAGAGGTGGGGGTATTAGACCATGAAAATAAAAAAGTGTATTTGTTTAATGTAAATACAGGAGAGCACACCCAAACCATTAACTTGCCATCTGGTACTGTAACCCCTGAAAGATTTATGTTTTCTTATGCCAATGGTTATGTATGGTTATATAATGTAAAGACACGTAGCTGGAAAGGCTATAAAATTATGAAATAAGGGTTAAAGAACATCATTAATAAGCCTCATAGTCTGTTATGAGGCTTTTTTGTTTCCAACTTTTTGTAACTTTCGTAGTCTTTTATTGAAACGATACCAAATGAAAAAAATATACCTGTGGGCAATTTTGCTTTTTAGTTTTGTACTGGGGAAAAGCCAGAATTATTATTTCCCACCAACTACAGGTGATAACTGGGATGTTGTTTCACCACAATCTTTGGGGTGGTGTACCAATCAGCTGGATTCAGTTTATAAATATCTCGAGGAAAAAAACACTAAAGGCTTTATTATTCTTAAAGAAGGAAAAATAGCTGCTGAAAAATATTTTGGAGACTTTACAAAAGACTCCGTTTGGTACTGGGCTTCTGTTGGTAAGTCTTTAACAGCAGTTTTAATAGGCATTGCCCGGCAAGAAGGGAAATTGAATATAGACTCGCCGGCAAATAAATACTTGGGGAAGGGGTGGACAAATGCAACTATTGAACGAGAAAATAAAATTACCGTTAAGCATTTGCTAAAAATGACCAGTGGGCTGAACGAGTTTTTATTGCCCGACCCTAATTGCACCGAACCCAAATGTTTTAGGTATAAGGCCGACCCTGGTGCCCGATGGGCATATCATAGTGGGGCGTATTATATGCTACATTCAGTTATTGAAAATGCTTCAGGAGTTTCATTAAACCAATACACTACCCAAAAAGTAGGTAATTCTACAGGTATGAAAGGGGTTTGGGCAGGTACTTTATTCTTAAGTAGGGCAAGAGACATGGCTCGCTTTGGTTCATTAATTCTTAGTGAAGGAAAGTGGAATAATACTACTGTGATTAATAATGATAGTTACTTTAATGCTATGATTAATTCATCACAAACCATTAACCCTGCCTATGGATATTTGTGGTGGCTCAACGGTAAAACCAGCTACAAAGCTCCTTTACTTCAAAAAGACTTTAACGGGGCATTAGTACCCAACGCCCCTAGTGATATGTATGCAGGAATGGGGAAAAATGAACAACGTGTATATATAATTCCTTCAACAGATATGGTTGTTGTTAGGGTAGGTGATGCAACCGGGCAACCCGCTTTAGCTGTGGCCGAATTTGATAATGAGCTGTGGGGTTTACTACAAAAAGTTTTTTGCAATAAAACATCTGTAAATGAGTTTGTTAGTAATAAAGTAAATATATACCCAAACCCTGTAACAGCCATGTTAACTATTGAAAATAGTAATGGAGCTAGTGTTGAAGTGTTTTCTTTTGATGGTAAAAAAATTCTTGAAACGACTATGGGTAATAGGGAGGCTATTGATGTTAGTGGGCTTGAAGACGGTTTGTATGTTCTGAAAATTGCTAACAAGCAAACTGTAAGTACCATAAAGTTTCAAAAACATTAACAGCTGTGATGTTTTCTGACAAAAGTTATCAAAATAAACCTTTTATTTATAATCGTTCTAAACTATTTTCGCGCGCCTTAAGACCCATAAAAAGGTATTCGGAAATTTGATGAGTTTACCCCGTAAATATTTAATACTGGCTAGCTTATATATAGTTCAGTCAGTACCATTAGCTTTTCTTAAAACGGGTTTCCAAACTTTTTTGCGTGATGAAAATATTTCATACGACAGTATAAGCGGTCTCATAGGGCTTTTGCTCATGCCCTGGGTGTTTAAATTTTTGTGGGCACCTGCTGTAGACAGGTGGTGTGCAAACAAGCTACCCAAAATCCGTAGTTTTATTTTACTATTTCAAGTTGTTGGTGCAGCATTATTGGGTATTACTGCCATACTTCAGTTTCCTGATGCGTTGCAAGCAATAACAATAATATTTTTTCTTTTTAGCGTTATAGCAGCCACACAAGATATTGTTGTAGATGCGTTGGCAGTACTTACGTTGCCAAAAAAAGAACACGGTTTGGGAAATACTTTTCAAATTGGGGGGTATTATTTGGGTGAAGTGCTAGGAGGAGCACTTATACTGGTTATTTTTGATGCCTTTGGCTGGAATTGGGCTATGACGGCTTTTATGGTCTTCTTTCTTATTCCTTTTATACCGGTATTGTTATACAAAGCAAAAGCAAAAACTGTTATTCCGCCGCCATCAGAAAAAGGGTTTGCCAATCTTAAAAATTTCTTTTCGCTAAAAGGTATTAATATATGGCTTATAGTAATGGTAGTGTATATGGGCAATCAAGTATTGTCAAGAACATTATTACCATCACTGTTTACCGATATGGGGTATACCAAAACACAAATAGCATCAATTGTGGGGATATGGGGTAATACCGCTTCTGTTGCTGGTGCTATATTGGGTGGTATTTTGGTGAATAAGTGGGGAAGAAAAAATAGCCTTATTATCTTCGGCGTTCTTAAAGTAATAGCTCTTTTAGGATTTTTCTTAATCCAAAGTAACTCTTCAAACACTACGGTTTATTCTGTAATAATGGTTAATGACTTTATTTCAGGCTTAGCTACTGTAACAGTGTTTACTATAATGATGGATAAATGTCGCCTTACCAGCCCGGGGACTGATTTTACTATACAGCAGTCTATCAATCAATTAGCAATTCTGTTTTTTGTAATTATAAGCGGTATACTGGTAAAAATTCAACAGAATGATTTCACCCTATTGTTCATAGCAGCCTTATTTGTTGGAATTTTAGGGGTGCTCTTAGCATTTTTTGGTCTAAAGAAAAATAATCTGGATAATGGCAACGGATTTTTTGCACAAACGCAGAAATAGTTGTCATAAAATTGTCATATAGCTCTTTCTCGATAAACTTATTTTGGTATATGGTCGTATGTATTAGTGAATGATATTTTATGACATAAATCATACTTTTTAAGCCCAATAATAGTAAGGGTTTACAAAGATTTGAAATAGTGTCATATTAAGGTCATTTTAGTTTAAAAAGGTTCTAAATAATGACAGTAGAGCCTATTTTCGCAGCATAGTTTACACTAATTTAATGAAGCACTTAAAAACACTACTAACACTAAGCTTTTTATTACCGCTTATAAGCGTATCTGCACAGCAAGCAGATTCAATTGAAATGGGAGCAGGGTATGGCAACGATGTATTTTACAGTTTAACCACCGGTGAAGTTAAGAAAGTTACCAATAATACCTGGGATTTAGCTTTCCGTACAGGTTTCCGTTCCGATGCAATTTTCATCAACTCAATAAGTTCTTCTATTGCTCCTCGTAGCACTAAATTGTATTTGTATCCTAAAGGCGATAAATCGGCTTGGGGTACTTTTGATACTTCGGGCATGAGCAATTGGGTTGAATATCAAAATACAGATTCATCATGGGAGTTTGGAGCATTTAACCGTGCAGCGGGTGCTTTCCCTGATTTTTCTTGGGGAGTATACAACCCCGTTACCAAAATAGTTGAAGGAGACTCGCTATATCTACTTGAAATCACTCAAGGAACCAATAAGTTTTATAAGAAAATTCACATTATAGATAAAAACTTTGGTGTATGGCATTTCAGATATGCTGACGTTGATGGTTCTAATGAAGTGAATGACTCTATTGTAGCCAGCAATGCCAATGCTAAAAACTTAGATTACTACTCAATACTAACAAGTGCTAAGCTTGACCGTGAGCCTGATAGTACTAAATATTGGGACATAGTATTTAAGCGTTATCATGAGTTATTGGCTCCAAATTTTGATACTTACTATCCTATTACAGGAGTATGGGCTAATAAAGATATTAAGGTAGCACAGGTTGAAAAACAAAGTGTAACAAATTTTGACTATACAACACTGGCAGCTACTGATTATAAAGAAGAAGCAAACACTATAGGTGCCGATTGGAAATTCTTCGATATGAATGTTTTCCAATGGAAACTTCGCGACTCTGTTGCTTATTACTTCAAAGGGCAAAACGGAGCTACTTGGCGTTTATACTTTACGGGATTTGGCGGACAAGCTAACGGTAAAGCTATTTTTAACAAAACACAACTTAGTCCCGGGCTTAGCGTAAATCCTGTTGCACCTGTTACATCGTTTGGTATTTATCCTAACCCTGCTTCAAGCACTTTAGAGGTAGCTTTTGAAAACAGAGATAACTCGGTTAAAAATACATTACGCATATACAATGTTGCCGGGCAAGTAGTTGCTGAGCAAAATTTAGATGCAACACCCGGTTTCCATGCAAAAGCTGTTGATATATCATCACTTAAAAACGGTGTGTACATAGTTAACTTAGAAAATGGCGGACATATTTTAACTCAAAAATTAATTAAAGAGTAATAACAAACATAAATACCCTTGCAAAACAAAAATAACATAGCAATGCCAAGGCAACTAGAAAGAAGAGCGACTTCTTTTAACGCTAAAGCTATGGGCAGGGTGTTTAAAGTTTTATTAATAGTATTAGCGACTACCCTTAGTGTTTTAAGCGCTAAGGGTCAGTTTGCTTTAAGGGTGAATGATAGTGAGGCAAAACCTGTGGTTGATGCCAGAGTACTTATCATCCCCATTGAGAAAGAGAATCCATACTCATTTGCAAAAGCATACTTTACCAACAACAATGGAGAGGTAAACTCTTCAGTAGGTGGTTTGTGTGCTGTTGAAGTATCGGGAGAAGGGTTTAAGACTATTACCGATACTATTAAGCTGGTAGCAGGTAAAACGCACAACATAGCACTAAATCAATTGGTTTATGTGGCAGGTACAGCCGTTGTTACAGGGCAGTATCAAGCTACTACTATAGACAAATCGGTTTCTAAAATACGTGTAATAGATTCGAAACGTATTCAGGCACAAGGTGCAGTTAACCTTAAAGATGTTTTAAGTAATGAATTGAACGTTCGTTTGAGTCAGGATAATATTTTAGGGAGTAGCTTAAGCCTACAAGGTATAGGCGGACAGAATATAAAAATATTGATAGATGGTGTTCCCATGATTGGTCGCTTAGACGGGAATATTGATATCTCACAAATCAATATGAATAATATTGAGCGTATTGAGATTATTGAGGGACCGATGAGTGTGATATACGGTACTGATGCTTTGGGTGGGGTAATAAACCTAATTACCAAAAAAACAGCAAAACACAGTATTGAGGGGAATGTAAACAGCTACTACGAAAGTGCCGGAAACTATAATATAGATGGCAGAGTAGCTTTTAAAACTAAAAACCGAACAACTGTACAAGTAAGTGGTGGGCGTAACTTTTTTGATGGTTTTGGCGAGAGCGGTTTGCGTGGTAGAGTACAACAATGGAAACCCAAAGAGCAATATTTTGTAGATGGTATTGTAGGGTTTAAAATCGGTAAATCAACTCACAGAATACAGTCTATATTTTTTGATGAGTTATTGCTAAACAGAGGTGCACCTGTTGTGAGACCATACACTGTATATGCTTTTGACAATTATTTCTACACACGAAGGTTTAACAACTCATTATTTTCAAACTTTGAATTGGGTAATGGTGCTAAAGTAAATATCATCAACTCATACTCTTGGTTTAGAAGACATAATTTACAACAACGTAAAGATTTAGTTTCTCTTGAGCAGACACTTACACAGGGAACTAGCGACCACGATACATCTATATTTGATTTGATAATGTCGCGCGGAACTTATACGCAAACCGTAAATAAGAAATTCAGCTATCAGTTCGGCTACGATATTAATGTTGAAACAGGCAGAGGGGAGCGTATACAAGGAGAAAGACAAAGTGTAGGTGATTATGCCGCATATACCACATTAGAGTACCGCCCATCGTTGCGTTGGGTATTCCGTCCTGGTATTCGTGCGTCATACAATACGCGTTACGGTTCACCTATTACTCCCTCATTCAATGCCAAATATACCGTTAGTAATAAGCTTAATATTAGGGCATCGTATGCCAGAGGTTTTAGGGCACCATCATTAAAAGAATTAAATCTGTTTTTTGTAGATATAAACCACAACATACGCCCCAACTCTGATTTACAAGCTGAGGTTTCAGACAACGTAAACGTATCGGCAGTTTATTCGCATCAGTTTAGAAACAAAGTATCGTTGCGCGTAGAGCCATCGTTATTTTATAATGATATACAAAACATGATTTCCCTTGCTTTGGTAGATCCTGCTACACAGTTATACAGCTACATAAACATTGGGCAGTTTAATAATGCAGGAGCAAACTTTTCAGTAGAAGTAAAAGCAGGGAATATTGCCATTCAAACTGGTACTTCTATTACTGCGGTGCGAAATATATTTGGCGGTGCAAATGTGCCTAGTTACAATACTACTAGAGAATACAGAGCCAATGTTAGTTATACATTACCTGTAACCAACACACGCTTCAATATATTTTACAAGTATAATGGAGCAGTACCGGGCTTTGCAATAGATGGAAATAATGAAGTTGTGCCTACATATATACAAGCCTATTCAATGGCAGATGTATCTGTATCACAATCGTTTTTAAACAAACGTATAACACTTATAGCAGGTGCTCGTAACTTGCTAAATGTGGGAAATATTAATTTTAATGTACCTACGGGTATAGCACATGGCGGAAATGGCGGCAGTATGTCTGTTGGCATGGGACGCACAATTTTTACAAGTATTAGAATTCACCTATTTAATCCAAATAAATGAGGTATAAAATATTTAGCATATTAGTCGTATTTGTGGTTCTGCTTTCATCATGCTGGAAGGACGAAGAGCCATTTATTATTCCTGCAGCGGGCGATGCTATCCAATCGGAAGTATCGTTAGGACCTACCTACGACAAAATGATTTACTTTAATGTAAATACACAAGAGTTTTTAATTCGCGATTTTAAATCATGGGATTTATCTTTTCAAACAGGTGCAAATGAGTTTAGTGTATTATTAAACACAGGAAACTTAATGTTGGTGCATGAAACCAACTTAACCGATTTTGATGCTACTTATTCGCTGGTAAGTGGTATGGAATGGCGTTACGATGTACCAAGCGGTAATTTAGATTCTACTGCTATTGGTAAATGGTGGTCTGGTATAGACGGAACATCTAAAGGATTGGTATATGTTATTGATATGGGCATTACATATACTGAGGGAGAGCGTTACAAGAAATTTCAAGTGGAGAAGGCTGATGCCACAGGATATACTATAAATATTGGTGACCTGAACGACAATACCACCAATAGAAGCTTCTTTATACCTAAAAATGATAAACGCAACCTGGCACATTTTAATATTACTTCAGGCACTGTTATCACAGATTTGGAGCCTGAAAAAGACAATTGGGATTTATGGTTTACCAGCTACAACCACATTTTTCATAACCAAGGACCTGAACCAATTCCATACCAAGTACGTGGGGTATTACAAAACTCTGCAAATGGTGTAAGAGTATATGAAGAGAGAACCAAAAGCTTTGATGAAATAGATATTGATTATGCAGCCTCACTAAGCCTGAATGATGATGCGGATGTTATTGGCTACGATTGGAAAACTTACGACCAAGACGCAGGACGTTATACCGTTGACAACTCAATTACATATATTATAAAAACTGTTTCGGGTTACTATTATAAAGTGCGTTTTATTGACTATTACGACCAAAATGGTTTAGTGGGTACACCTGTTTTTGATTTGCAAAGACTTTAAATAAACTTTCTTTAAAAATATTTAATAGCATAAGAGAAATCTTATGCTATTTTTTTGTTTAGAATGATTCTAAAGTAATATATTCGCGACAAATTTAAGGTCTGATAAATATGCGCATTACAGCATTCTTTATTGTGCTACTTATGGTAGCCACTTCGTGTAAAAACAACACGGCAAAAACGGATACTCACCAAGACTCAACAGTTACAGACAGTAATGCTTCTGAGAAGCCAAAAGCCGAGAAACATTTGGCAAATTTGCGCCAGCTTACTTGGGGTGGAGACAATGCTGAAGCCTATTTTAGTTTTGACAATAAAAAACTGGTATTTCAAAGCCAAAACCCAGCTTGGGGTTTAGAATGCGACCAAATTTTCTATTTTGAGATAGATAGTATGCTTAGTGATACTACTATGCGCCCTAAATTGTTAAGTACAGGGAAAGGGCGTACCACCTGCTCTTACTTTTTGGGGGGTGATGAACAAATAGTATATGCAAGCACACATTTAAAACACGATAAATGCCCGCCTGTACCTGAGCGTAGGGAAGACGGTAAATATTTGTGGGCTATATACCCTGAGTTTGACATTTTTACGGCTGATTTGGAGGGAAATATTAAGAAACAGCTTACTAATACTGAAGGCTATGATGCTGAAGCTACAGTATCGCCTGATGGCAAGAAAATTGTATTTACCAGTACCCGTAGTGGAGATTTAGAGCTGTATACTATGGATATTGACGGCTCTAATGTGAAGCAAATTACTGATGAACTTGGTTATGATGGCGGTGCTTTCTTTTCTCCTGACGGGACAAAGTTGGTATTCCGCTCATCACGTCCAAAAACAGAAGAAGAAGTTAAAGAATACAAAGAGTTATTGGCACAAGGCTTAGTGGCACCAACCAATATGGAGATTTACGTTTGTAATGTAGATGGGAGCGATATGAAGCAGGTAACTAATTTGGGTAAAGCAAATTGGGCACCGTTCTTCCATCCAAGTGGCGAGAAAATTATTTTCTCATCAAACCATCATAGCGATAGAGGATACGACTTTCAACTATACATGATTAATGTGGATGGTACGGGTTTAGAACGAATAACCAATGCAAGTATTTTTAATGCATTCCCTATGTTCTCTCCCGATGGTAAGAAACTAATATTCAGCAGTAATCGTAATAACGGAGGTACTCGCGATACCAACTTATTTATTGCTGATTGGATTGACTAATTAGGCTCAAAGGTAGATATGTAACTTAAAAACCATCTGCCAATAACAGATGGTTTTTTATTGTAAAAAACTGATAATCAAAGATAAAAATGCGTCTATATAAAATTACTACCCTATTACTTTTAGCATTTACAGCTATAACATTAAAAGCTCAAAATATTGAGAAAAGTAATGTTCAAAAACATATAAAAACGCTTAGTAGCGATGAATTTTTAGGTAGAGGAACCGGAGAGAAAGGAGAGGAAATAGCAGCAAAATATATAGCTAATTATTTCCAAACATTAAAGCTACAACCTTGGGGAGATGAAGGAACATACTACCAAAATTTTAACTTTAAGTTTAATAAAAACCCACATGGTGGAGGCAAAATGATACCAAAGACAGGGAAAAATGTTGTAGGCTATTTAGATAATGGTGCAGACTATACCATTATTATTGGTGCACACTACGACCACTTGGGTACAGGGCTTATGGGAAGTAGTAGAGACCCTAATCCCGAAGGTAAAATACACAATGGTGCTGACGATAATGCATCGGGTACGGCTGGGGTAATGGAGTTGGCGAGACTATATGCACAGAATGATATAAAAGAAGGCTGTAATTTTATATTTATAGCTTTTTCAGGTGAAGAGCAAGGGCTGGTGGGTTCTAAAAAGTTTACCCAATATGAGAAATTTGACTCATCGAAAGTCCAATGTATGATAAATATGGATATGATTGGACGTTTAAAAGACAGTGCCAAGAAAATACTAGTGTATGGTGTGGGTACAAGCCCCACTTTGGGAAACTTAATGCAATCGCACAAACCACAAGATATTTCTCTTAAGATAGATTCATCAGGTACAGGCCCTACAGACCATACCAGCTTCTACTTGAAGAATATACCTGTATTGTCTTTTTTCACAGGACAACACAAGCAATACCATACCCCTGAAGATGATGAACACTTGATAAACTATGCCGGCGAAGTAGAAATACTGCAATACATAGCTCGAATTATTGACGATATTCATAAATCTCCAAAACTAAAATTCACCAAAACAAAAACTAAAGACCAAGGGCGGGTTCGTTTCAAAGTTACTTTAGGTATTATGCCTGATTATACTTTTGAAGGCCCCGGTTTAAAAATTGATGGGGTAACAGAAAATAAACCTGCGGATAAAGCAGGTGTTAAAGCCGGTGATATAATTGTGGCTATGGGAAGTATGGACTTAAAAAATATCCGCGATTATATGAAGGCATTGGGAAAGCATGACAAAGGAGATACCACTACCCTAAAAGTAAAACGCGGAGCAGAGCAAATAGAATTGAAAGTACAGTTTTAAGAAACTGCCTTCTTTTTCCTTTTCACTCGCATATTTATTAGCTCTACAGAAAGGGAAAATACAATTGCCGAGTAGATATATCCTTTGGGTACATGCTCGTGAAAGGCATCAAGTACCAGCATAAACCCTATCATTATTAAAAAAGCAAGGGCAAGTATTTGCAATGAAGGATGTTTGTTTATAAATTCACTTATTTTTCCAGCAAACAACATCATAACAATAATAGAAATTGTTACAGCGGCTATCATCACAGGTAAGTCTTTGGTCATGCCTATGGCAGTAAGAATTGAGTCAAAAGAAAACACAATGTCTAGCAAAACAATTTGTGTGAGAATGTTTGCCATTCCTGTCTTCACATTTTTAACTGTGGGTTCATGCTCATCACCTTCAATTTTATGAAAAATCTCACTTGTACTTTTTGCTAATAAGAAAATACCACCCGCCAGTAGGATGGCATCACGTCCACTAAAACCAAAATCTTGTATTTCAATTCCCCAGAGCTTAAAGTCATCAATAACAAACAAAGCCTTGTCAAAACTCATAATCCATGTAATACTTAAAAGCATGGCTACCCTAAATATTAAGGCCAAAGCCAAACCTAAAGTTCTGGCTCTTGGTTGTTCTTTTTCAGGAAGTTTGTTTGTAACAATAGAAATGAAAATAATATTATCAATACCCAGTACAATTTCAAGAAAAGTAAGGGTAAGCAGGGCCATTAAGCCTTCTCCAGTAAAAATATGTTCAAGCATAGCTTACAGGCAAATATAAAACAGATATTAGTTTGCAAAAGTTGTTATTGAAATGAAAAATAAAAAAGGGCTGAGTTTTCAGCCCTTAAATATCTCTAAATAGCACAACAGCTATCAGCTGTTTTTATGTTTCAAAAAGCTAATATAGTTACTTTTTTTGTTTATAAATTTTAATATCACCAAAAACTGCATTAGCTTCAATAAATAAAACGCCTGCACTTAGTGTGGTTTCAGGTTGTTGGCTGTAAGTATAGTCGCCAAAACTTACGCTATTATTATCAGGCAGGGTTACGCTGCCAAAAACAGAACTGGCTTTTACTCTTACCTTAGCATTCTCATTTATATATACTTTTTGTGAACCGAAAACAGTATTAATTTCAACGTTTCTGTCCGCACCGTCAGTAATCTCAGTCAAATCAATAGTTTGGCTTCCGAAGACGACGGAATACTCATTATTTAAAGAAGTAGGGTCTACTTTAATAGAACTACTGCTAAATACATCCGTAGCCTTTCCTGTTTCACTTTTACTCTTAAAACTTCCAAGCAACATGTTTACGCCGAAGTAGATAATAAATAGTGCTAAAACAATTTTGAATAGGGGAATATTGATTTTGAAGACGGCATTAAGAATAATACTTAAACCGAACAGTATAATAATACCACCCCAAAATAAGCGAGAAAATAAAAAGTCCATAGTTATAAAGTTTAGGTTAGTAAACAAATTTAGGAAATTATAAAACTCTGTGGGGTTATTTTTACGATGAGAGACCTATATACCCCCGTCGAATAAACAAATAAGCGTAATAGCATTTTTAAAATAAATAGCTATGTTTAAAATCTAATATACAAATGTGGAAGAATTCAATACAACCGCAACAGAAAGTGAAACAATTTGCCAATGCTGCAAGCAAAAGGTAACTTATACCGATAGTTTCTGCCAAAACTGTGGTTTCCCGTTAAAGGGAACTCAAGAAGAGCAAGGGAAATTCATAGGGCAATACATTACCCGAAAGGGCGAAAAGGAAGAATGGAAAAATCAGGTAAAGAACGCCAAAATTACTTTACTGGTTTTGGCAGGTTTAACCATCCTGTTCGGGCTAATAGCATTAAATACTAATACAGAAGGCGAAGGGGTAGTAGATTTTCTTATTTATGCCATTATAGCGGGTATCTACGGTTTTTTAGCATGGTGGAGTGATAAAAACCCTTTTGGTGCTGTACTAACAGGATTGATAGTATATGTTGCTTTAAACATTCTTACCGCAATTGTAGACCCTCTTACAATATTTAGTGGCGTGATTTGGAAAGTATTAATTATTAGTTATTTGATAAAAGGGGTTGCTGGGGCAGCTAAAGTTAGAAATGTGAAGGTTTAATGGTAGAGAAAGATGATATAACCAATGAGGCTTTGCTTTGCAGGTGTTGTAAATCTGAGGTGAAAGCAGAAGACATTTTTTGCCGCGAGTGTGGTTTTCCATTACAAGGTACTGAAGAAGAGCAAGGCAAACATATAGGTAAGTACATAGTTGGTGCGCTTGAAAAAGATGCAGGGAAAAGTGCAGTTAAAAAAAGTAGAAATGCCTTATTAGTATTTGCAGGGTTGTTAGTAATTGGTAGTATATGGGCAAGTAAATCAGGCGGGGAAGAAGGAGCATTTACACTAGTATCAAATATTGTATTGGCAATTGTCTTTGCTTTTTTAGCCCTTTGGAGTGAAAAAAAACCTTTTGCAGCATTTTTAACTGGTTTAATTCTCTTTCTAAGTCTACAATTATTGTCTTTACGCACAGACCCAACGTCTGTTCTCCAAGGGGTAATTATAAAAGTAGCAGTAATAATCTTTTTAATTAATGGGATAATGAGTGCCGCCAAGCTTAAAAATACAGAGAAGTGATTGAAGAGAACTCTTTAGAAAATCAAGACGCAAAGCCTGAGCAAAGAAATTTTTTTCTTTGTAGAAATTGTGGTGCCGAAAATGGTTTTAAGAGTAAGTTTTGCAGTACGTGTGGTAAGCCCTTAAAAGAAAAGTATGCATACAACCCCAATAAGAACGATGGGAAAATACAGCAAATAATACTCTTTTTTGTAGTTCTAGTATTGCTTTTAGGGTTATATGGGTATACTGAGATATTTGATCCAACTTTTGAGATGAGTTTGCTGGCTGATGGTATTTTGGCAGGTGTGATTATACTATTTGCATTGTTTAATGTAAAAGAAACCTTTTCTCTTTATAGCTTCAAAAATGTTAAAATAACTAAAATACTTATTCTCTCACTTTTAATGGTTGGACTGGCTTGCGCTGTACATTTTGTTGCAGGATATATTAATACAGAGCTTTTAGGCAACTATGAAGATGATATGCTTTGGATATACAGGGAAACAGGCTTCCCATTACTTTTGGGAATACTGTTAATCGGGTTTTACCCTGCCATTTTTGAAGAAATAGCTTTTAGAGGGTTCTTATTCAACAATATGCTGCAGTTTTCAAACCCCAAAACAGTAATAATTACCACAGGTATTTTGTTTGCTTTTATCCACTTTTCTTTTCTAAGCCTTTTGTGGTTATTGCCTATTGGGTTGTTTTTTGGTTATTTAAGGTTTAGGTATAGAAACCTGTGGTATAGTTCTGTATGCCATTTGGTATACAACTCTACTTTGGTAGTTATTGCCTATTATCAGTTGTTTTAGTTAATCTTCTCCAGTGCCTTCAAAACCTTATTTCCTCTGCTTCTAAACCCCGCAGAACCATGCGGTAATTGCTCTTCAATTAAAAGCTTCAACTCATTTTTAAAATCAGGGTACTTTTTGGTAATGTTTAATAAAACACTCATACTAAATACCTTCACAGCAACAGCTTCATTAGGGTTAGCTAAATAACCAAAACACAGATTAGCCAAATCACCCATATGCTTTTCAGGCACATCTATATCTTGCAAAAAACGTATGGTATTTCGTTTTACAGCATCGTGCAAACCTTCATTTTTCAAGTTATCAATTAACTCACCCACGTAAGGCAATACCAACTCTATTCTGTCTTTTGCAATAAAACCTAACGGCCAAGCAGCTCTTTGGTTTATGCGGTAATTGCTTGATAAAAAAACAGCGATAAACTGTTTAAAATGTGTTTCATTCTCTTGTGCCCAGGCAGCAATTTTAAGTGCCTGTGGTTTACTATGTTCTTTAAGAAGTTCTTTTACCAAGTCCATTTATTACCGCAAAAATAGATATTTAATACTATCGAGTGAGCCAAATCACCCCTTTGGGTGAGGCACTAAACTATTGCTAAATATAGGTTTGTGGCATAAAACAAAAAATAAATATGAAAAAAACTGTAATCGCACTTTTAGCACTGGTAGTAGTAGCAAGTGCATGTAAAAAAGAAGAAAATGCTGAACCTGTTAATACTCCTCAAGAACAACCTTTTCAGTATTTGGAAGTTGGAAATAAGTGGGTGTATAACTATTACCATAACGGTAACCCATTAGATAGCCTTATAACAGAAGTATTAAGCAAAAACAATGATGCTTATGAAATTATAACTGCTGACAGAGCATACAAACAGTATAGCTTTCAGTATATTGAAGACGGTAAGCTGAAACAGTATATAAAAGGCAAAACCAAACAAGATGCAGTAACTATTAATGACTATAATGCTAAAACCGGGGACAGCTGGGCGATAAAAGACAGACAAGGAAAAGACAGTATAGTATATAGTGTTAAAGCAGTAGATGAAAGCGTAGAGGTACCATTAGGAACTTATACCTGCAAAAAAATTGTAGCTGAATATACAAACGGTTGGGTTTTTACAAACTATGTAAACAATAAATACGGTATAATTAAAATAGATATGCGTACAAAAAACTCTACCACTACAAGTGTTTATGAGCTAAGAGAAATTAACTTCTAAACATTAGTTCATAATTTTTTACTTCATGGTAAAAGCAAATACTATATTTTTCAACCACTTTTGCAAAAAAATAAAATTTCCCAATGAAAAGGTATTTGCTTTTACTATTTAGCTGTTTAAGTCTACAAACATTAGTAGCACAAGAAAAGAAAATCGCTTTTAAAGAAGCAAAAATAGGACCCGATACGGGGCAGTGGTATAACACTATGGAGTTTGGTGTAAACTTTAACCAGTCAACCTTTAGCCCAAACTGGAAAGGAGGAGGGGTTAACTCATACTCAATAGGGTCATTACTAAACATAACTACCGGATACGATAAAAAACGTTTTTCATACGAGGGAAAACTAAACTCACAATACGGTATACAAAAAGTAAAAGACCAAAGTGCACGGAAAACCATTGACGTACTTTTAGCCGATGTAAAGTTTGCTTACTTATTTAGTAAAAACTGGAGTGGTTTTGTAGGGGCTAACCTTATTACACAGTTTGATAAAGGGTATGAGTTTGGTGAAGATTCGCTCGGAAATGAAACCAAAACACTTATTAGTAATTTTATGGCACCCGGCTATTTAACCATACCTGTAGGGGTGCAGTTTAAACCCAACAAGCACTTTTTTGCAAGGTTTGGTTTAGCCTCGCTTAGATACACTTTTGTTACAGACAAAGAAGTTTCTCAAAATGTTGAGGGAAATTATGGGGTGGATACAAACTCTACTTACTTACGACAATTTGGTATGCAAATAATATCCGGTTACAATAAAGACATTACAGAGAATATAAACTTTAAGGCAAACTATTTTGGTTTTTTTGATTATGAAAGAGTAAGCTTAAGCGAGTTTGTACACCGTTTTGATGTTACTTTTTCTGCAAAAGTTACTAAATATATTAATACTACTTTCTCATCAATATTATTTTACGATAAAACACAGGACAAGGATATACAGATAAGTCAAGTGCTTAATGTGGGACTATTGATAAAACTGGGAAGTGTTGATGAAGAAAAATAATAATTAAAATGCTGTTTAGTAGGCCTCAATACATTGTATTGGGGCTTTTTTTATACGGATTCGTATCTTCTAAGCAAATAGTACGTTATACTAATAGCAAGTATAATACCGTTAAAAAAATTAGTATAACCTAAAATCATCTCAGCAATGCATAAACAAAATCTCTTTAAAAAAATAGGGCTTATAGCCTTGACACTTTTATTTACTTTTTCATTGTTTCAATGCGCAAGTAACAAAGCAAGAACACCAACAAAACAAAAAGTAGTAGAGCCTTTTGAAAAAGTTAAAATTGAAGCAGAGACATACAAAATAGTTGCAGAAAAAGGAGGTGAGATAAAGCTTGAAAACGGTACTAAAATAACTGTACCTGCAAATGCTTTTGTAGATAGTGAAGGCAAACCTGTTAGTGGTGAAGTAGATATAAAATACAGAGAGTTTCATAGTGCTGTAGATATTATGGTGAGTGGCATACCCATGAAAATGGTAGATGATGGAAAAGAGTACGATTTTGAAAGTGCAGGCATGTTTGAGATAAAAGGGTATAGTGGTGAAAATGAAATTGCTATAGCAAAAAACAAAGCTATTAATGTGCAAATGGCATCATTTAAAAAAGAAGAAAACTACAACCACTATTATTTTGACGAAGAAAAAGGCGAATGGAAAGAGCTGGCAAAAGCGGTTAAACCTGAAAAAAATGAGAACAGAACCAACACTCAACCTGAAGCTGTTGTAGCTAGTAATGGTGAAAGTGATGTTATTTCTCAAACTGAAATTATTCCAATAGCACCCAAAAAATACAATCCGAACACTACGGTTTTAAACTTGAATGTAGACTATGATAAATACCCGTATTTAAAAGAGTTTAACGGAGTGGTTTGGCAATATGCGGGCGCTGACCCTACTAACGACCCTAAAAACAATGCTTGGCTAACCAATACAACATGGAGTTCAGTATCATTAGAGCTAAAAGATGTTGAGAAATCACTATTTACACTAAATGTTAAGGCTGGCAGTAACGAATATACTGCTTTGGTAACCCCTGTACTTAAAGGAAAAGCTTTTGATAAGGCTCTAAAGAAATACGAAACCAACTTAGCCGCTTATAACAAAAAGCAAAAAGAGGCAGAAAAGGTATACCAACAACAAAACAGAATAATGCAACAACAGGCTGATATAGTTAGGGCTTTTTCAGTAAACAACTTCGGTATATATAACTGCGACCGTTACAGAGGCACAGAAGGGCTTTTTGCACTAAACTGGGATGTTGTTTTTGAAAGCGGAATGGATAACAGAAATATTACCATTTACCATGTGTGCAAAACAGATAATACTTTAATACAGTTTTGGGGTGGTAAAAAGCAGTTTCTGTATGACCCTGACAAAGAGAATGTGCTATTGGCTGTACTACCTGACAATAAAGTGGCTTATTTTGGCAAAGAAGATTTTGAGCGAATTAAGCTTTCAAACGTTTCAAGCGGCAGAGACTATACCTTTAACTTTAAAAACCTGGATGCAGAGTTGAACAACGTAGATGATGTTGAAGCATTGGTTGCAGGCATTTAATTTCGTTAGCTTAAACTTTTACAACAAATAATTGAGGCTATTCATAGTTTTCATAACACTAGTGGTATGCACTGTAACAAGTGCAGCACAAAGCAATTCCGTTGAAAGATTACCCATAAAAGTAAACGGTAAGTGGGGGTATATGAATGCATTAGGTAATATAGCCATAGAACCCCAATTTGATGTCGCAGAGAGTTTTGGAAATAATAAATATGCTAAAGTAAAACTTAATGGAAAACCCGGCTTAGTAAATAAACTGGGAAAAATTATAGAACTACCATTACATGTGAAGGTAGAGGTTTTAGTTGGGGACTATTTGTTGCTTGAGAAAGAAGGCAAAGTAGGAACGGCAGATATAGGCATGAATATAATCTTGCCCATTGAATTTAGTTCACTAAAATACCTTGAAAAACCAAAAAAACGATTTACATCTGACACAAACGAGTATGTTTTAACCTCTTATGATGACTCTTTGTGGGGAGTATTTAACTTTAAAGGTGAAAAAATTTTGCTTGATGAGTATACTTATATAGAAAAAGCAGATAAATATTTCTTTGCTTCAAATAGCACAACCAAAGGAGTTTTTAATATAAAAGGGAATGAAATTTTACCGGTAAAATTTCAAAACGTATCTATACTCAATAGCCATTATTTCACAGCCCAACTAAATGGTCAGTGGGGGATATATGATACCTCTGGGAAACAAACATTTAAGCACAGTTGGAAACAAATAGACAATATAAATACACACTGGGCAGTATTTAAGAGCGAAGACTCATCAGTCATAATCAACCTAAAAAATAAAACTGAGTTAGATGCTAATAGGTTTGATGAATATCAATCATACAACAAAAAAGAGCTATTAGTAATAAAACAAAAAAAGAGGGGATTGTATGATGAGAAGGGAAAGCTAATAATACCCGTTAAATACGATTACTTTACTTTACTAAACAACTACTACTATACAAAAAACGGGAAATTACTGGGTTTAATCACGCAAAACGGAAGAGAATTATTTGCTCCCAAATATCACATAATAGATGATATGCAAAACAATATAGCTATTGTTAAAAAAGGAGACTATTGGGGGTTGATAAACTCAGCAGGAAAAGAAATTGCAGCAACCCAATACGACGATATTGATTTGGGTGATAATACCGCAAAATGCAAAAGAGGCAATAATCTTAGCATATTAACACTCGATAGTAAAGGTAATGTGCTAGAAAGAGTAGATTACGACAATGTACTTACGTTTAATATTTCTGGCGGAAACTCTTGGGTAAACCCCTGGCGAAACACTCAAAATGTTACCGTAAGGAACAATACCATGTCTATGGGTAACTGGTTCTTTAATGATTCATTAAAGAAATGGGGGTTCTTAAACAATAATGGTGACACATTAATTAAACCCATATTTGAGTCGGTAACTCATACGGATACATCAAAATTTGCTATTGTTCAGCTGGGAAAAACTGAGTATACAACTGTTTTGGCGGGTTTTAAGGTGCGATTTATAGGTAAAAAGGGCTTGGTTAGGGAAAGGGACGGTAAAATCATTGTAAAACCCGTAATGGCATTTATAGACCCTATTGTGCTAAGAAAAAGTGGGTTTAAATATGCTAAAGCTTTACTTCTATCAGGGCAATACATGCTTATTAGCGAACATGGAGGGATGCGATTGAGGGGGTGTAGGTTTGTTGGAGAACAACACCAGGGTATTTCTAGAGCATTTATAGGTGCCGTAGGTTATAAACAGAGAAAGGCAGGCGATATTAACGCAATATCAGCCGGTGGTTATTTGAGAAGAACTGGAGCTTCTGTTATTTATGAAGAAGAAAATGCAGACCCCTGGGGGAAGGATTTAGACTTTAAAAAAGGATACTGGATATATATTGACAGTAATGGCAGAAGAATTAATAAACGATATGATTTTGCAGGGAATTTTAGTAATAATAGGGCAATAGTAAAAATAGAAAAAAAATACGCTGTAATTGATAACGACTATCAGTTTATTATAAAGCCTGAGTATGACTTTATTAAGTTTTTATCCCAATCTGGCAACACACAGTTTTTAGTAGAGGAGCATAAAACCAAAAAAGGTTTTATAGATACTTTGGGGGACCCTATAGTAGCTATAAACTTTAGTGCAGTTGCTCCATTTAATTGCGGCAATGCATTAGTCACCTACAGAACCAAAGACAATAAATTTACGTATCGATATTTTATAGATGAGAACGGGTATAAAATTAATAACAAAGTTTATTCTAGAGCAAAAAACTTTAGTGAAGACCTGGCTTTGGTACGCCACGGTTCAGGATATCAGTTTATAGATAAAGAAGGTACTACAGTTTTTTCAGGGTTTAAAAGAGCAGGAAGCTTTAAAGGAGGGCGTTCTTGGATAAGGGAAAAGGGCAGATATATTATAATTGATAATGAAGGTAATAGGTACGAAAATAATGTGTTTAAAAGGTTAACCTCATTTTCGCAAAACCGTGCTACTGCCATTGTAAAAGGAAGAAAATGGGTAATAATTGATAATGAAGCAAATGTAATTGGAAAGAAAAAATATAGAAGGACAAAAAAGTTTGACGATTTAGGTAATTGTGCTGTGGCTAAGCACAGGAAATGGGGGCTTGTAAATAGTAATGGTGAGGTTTTAGTTCCGTTTAAATTCCTATTTATATATCCACCAAAAGCAGGTAAATATATTTTAAGGAAAAAGAGAAACAGATATTATGTATATGATATAAACGACCCTGAACAAAAAATTAAAAGTTTAGGAAAAGCATACAAAATATCGGTGCTTAGTAGTGGTGAAATTATTATGCACAAATCAAGGGCAACCTATATTTTTAGTGAGGGAGAAAAAGAGCTTTTGGTTGCAGGCAGCATAAAACCAAGGCATGTATTTGATGATTTTTGTATAGTAGGTAGAGGTTCTCGGATGGGAGTGATAAACTACAATGGAGATACCCTTTTAAAAACAGTTTATAAAAGGCTTAAATATTTAGGAAACAACTTGTTTTATCATGAGTCTCAAGAAGATGATAAGATTGTAGGTAATATAATTAACCTAAAAGGTATTCTTGTTGTAAAAAATATTCAAAAAGTAAACACATACAGCAACGGATATACAACGGCTATGAAAAATAATAAATGGGGGGTGCTTGATGTAAACGGAATATGGCAAACTGAGCCTAAATATGATTATTTATACCCCTTTCATAACAACTTTGCAATAGTATTGTCAAGCAAATCATCCTATATTATAAACCATGATGGAGAGTTAGTTACCGATGCCAATTTTGAAAAATTAGCTTATGAAGTTAAAGCAAAACTTTACCGTGTTGAATTAGGCAGAAGATTGGGGTATTTATCTCCTCACGGCTATTGGGTTTGGAAACCTAAACAATAGAAACTTATTGTATATTTTCAATGTTCATGTGTTATTAAGCTATATTAGCTATTAATAAAACACTATTATGAAAGTATACGATACCCTTGTAGAAGCCCTTAACGATTTGAAACAAAGAGGCTTTACTCATGATTTTAATCTAGATAACGACTGTGTGGTTTGCACAGAAATAAACCTATCACTATCTCCTGAAGAGTTTGATATTGTTGAAACACACAGGTTTGAAGGTGAAACTAACCCATCTGACCAATCCGTATTATATGCTATAGAATCTAAGAAAGGTACCAAAGGAGTATTGGTAAATGCATTTGGTATTTATGCCGACCCTATTTCTGATGCAATGGTGAAAAAATTACAATAGATTGATTTGTGAGTATAAAATACAATCGGTTTAAAAGTGGTAATTTGAATATATCAAACTAACCTTATTATTAACCAAACCACATTACCAGTATGGGAATGATTAAAGAATTTAAAGAGTTTGCCTCAAAAGGCAACGTTGTAGACTTGGCTGTCGGTGTTGTAATCGGCGGTGCTTTTGGAAAAATTATCGGCTCCTTTGTGAAAGATGTTCTAATGCCGCCTATTGGACTTCTTTTAGGAGACGGTGACTATAGAAATTTTAAAATACTGCTTAAAGAAGCTCAAATGAATGGGGAGGAAGTAGTAAAAGAAGCCGTAAGCATTAACATTGGTGTTTTTATTGGCACATTGCTCGATTTTATAATTATTGCCCTTTCTATATTTATGATAATTAGAGGCATAAACAAAATGAAGAAAAAAGAGGAAGAAAAACCTGCTGCACCCCCCGCACCATCAAGTACTGATAAGTTACTTATGGAAATTAGAGATGCTCTGAAAAAATAGAATCACATAAACTACAAACCCCCGATAGCAGCGTATCGGGGGTTTATAATTATAAATAAGTACTTAATTAGCTAGTCTAATTCAACACCTGCTGTTTCGGCAATTTTTTCTTCAAGCTCAATTTCAGCACCGGGTTGGTATCCTTCATGCTTGTATACAATATTACCACTGGCATCAATAATATAAGTAAAAGGAGGGTTAAGTACGTTCATAGCACGTTTCAGGTCTTCATTAACATCTAAAAGTATTTTATATCCTTCCCATGCTTTGCCTTCAACAAAAGGCTTTACCTTATTTGTAGTTCTTGAGTTATCTATAGATACAGCTACAAACTCCATATTATATTTTTCTTTCCATTCTTCAATTGATTCGTTTATGGCAGTTAACTCCTTCACACAAGGGCCACACCATGTAGCCCAAAAATTCAGCACTACTATTTTGCCACTATCAGCAAGGGTTTGAGTGTTTACAATATTACCGTCTAAATCTTTAAGATTTATATCAGGCAATTTCTTGTTTTGTGCAAAAACATTGGCTGCTAGTAATACAGCAATAAAAGGCAGAAGAATTTTTTTCATGTAAAATAATTTTATACAAGTATATGTGTTTCAATAAAAATGCCAAAAGGCATTTATAAAGTAATGCGCTAATTACAAAGATAAGAAGTACAGTTACTAACCAGCAAAGACTGCAAGAAGCAACAAATAGTTTAGCTTACCTCAATAAACTTACATTGCCCTTGAAATTATACGTTTTCAGTTGTTTGTTAGAGAAACCATTAAAACTGACTTTATAAAGATATGCCCCATTGGGACAAGGTTTGCCTTTGTAGTTACCGTCCCAGCCTTGTTGTGGATTATTGGTCTTGAAAACACGTTCTCCCCAAGTGTTATATATTTCAAAGTTTAGTTTATAAATGTCTAATGTAGTTGCTTTAAACACATCGTTCAACCCATCGCCGTTAGGGGTAAAAGCATTGGGTATATGAAAATCAAAATTGCATAGTCGTGCTACTTTGCTACCGTCATCACCTTTGCAGCCTCTAAAATCTTCTACAACCACGTAATAGTCTCCTGCTTGCTTTACTATTATCCACTGGGTGGTATCTTGGGTGGGTGTCCATTTATAATGCTTGTAGTTTTTTCCTGCGTCCAGCTTCACTAAATCATCGGTATCATGCTCACAAACGGTATAGTCACCTCCTAAGTCAATTAAAATAGGTGGGAGTTCTGAAACAATTATACTATCAGTAGCATTACAGGTTGGTGTTGTTATGGTAACCCAATACGTTCCTTTTTTATTTACAGTAATTGTTTTAGTAGTATCACCCGTACTCCAAAGATATTTAAGGCCATTTTTGTTGGGTTGAAGATTTAGAAAACCTTTATAACAGAACGCTGTGTCATCCCCTAAAGAAACTTTAGTCTCAATTATCTCAACTGAATCAATAAATGTTTTCTTATTGCCGCACAAATAGAAATCGAGTGCAACCTTATATTTCCCTTGTTGTGTGAAGAGGTGTTTAGCACTAAAGTCTTTTGAGAGTGTATCGTTACTGCCGGCATCGGCAAACTTCCAAATAACAGAATCTGCCAACACACTATTACCCGAAAACTCAAAAGCAGTATAAGTATTTACACAAATATTGCTATAGCTTATTTTTAAACTGTCAGGAAGCTTGCAACTTTTAGATTTATCGTTAATAAAGCTGGGCAAACGGGCATTTATATATTTTGTGCCTCCAAAATCAATAAAATCTTCTACATAATTTACTGATGCAGGTGGGTTATCAGGGTTTTCAATAACATCAAGGGTAGTTGATTTAACAGTAGATAAAGTGGTTTTATTATCAATATAAAGCCTACCGTCGGGCCCAAGTTGTAAATCATTGAAACGTTTAAAGTCTTTATGCGCTCTTGCTACAATGCTCCAGTTTGAGAAATCTGTTCCTGAGTATTGAACTATATAGCTAGAGTCTTTATTGCTATGTACCCCTGAATATGTTATATATAGCCGTGAATCGTCAGGGGAAAAAGCTGCACCGAATGCATTATCCCAGTTACTTTCTTTATGCAGTGTTATAGGGTTGTTTAATGTGCCGGTTTGTTTATCGAAACTAAAAACCTGTACCTTGGCAGTAGTTTCAGTTGCTTCAGTTAGTGCCAACGTAGTACCTGTCGAGTTGCTTTCTAAGTTTCCTAGCCATTCTCCGGGCTCTCCAACACTTATTTCTTTGAAATTAAGGTTAATACCGTTTTTAGTTATATCATAAACTCTAAATTTATTGTTTGGGGGGCCTGAAGGGTCATCGTCTTTAGTAATTAACCAATACCCGCTGCCATCATTCTTTTTTACTGCTGTTATTGCTCCTGATATATTGAGAGAAACCATTATAGACTTTTCTGAGGTGATGTCACCTAAACCACCGTCTAAACTCATATCTACAACAGAATACCACAACTCGCTTTTGAAGTTTATTGAAAAAATATAGTACTGATTAGGATTGCCGGGCTTAGGAACTTCTAAAATATTATACATGACCAAATTGGGTTGGAGTTGGGTTCCGTTTGGCATGAGTTGATGGTTTTTGTTCCAGATTTTTTCTCCCGTAGTATAAAAAAGCAGCTCTCCTGTAATATTGTCTGATAGACTTATAGTGGCGTAAGTACTCATTTCACTATCGCTTACGGGTTTTGGGGTAAGCGGCGTGCCACTAAATTGCATTGCAGCCTTAGCTCCAAAATACCAATTGTAGTTATATTTCTGTGCTAATGAAAACTTAGCAAACAACAAGAGGAAAAGTATAAAGCTTAATCTATTAAATAGAATCATTAATACCTAAAAGACAACTTTTGATTACAATCAGTTGGAAGGTACTACTAATTTATCTTATCAAACTTACATTGCCTTTAAAATTATACGTTTTTAGTTGTTTGTTAGAGAAACCATTAAAACTGACTTTATAAAGATATGCCCCATTGGGACAAGGTTTGCCTTTGTAGTTACCGTCCCAGCCTTGTTGAGAGTTGTTAGTTTTAAAAACACGCTCGCCCCAGCTATTATAAATTTCAAAATTGAGTTTATAAATGTCCAATGCAGTAGGCTTAAACACATCATTCAATCCATCGCCGTTTGGGGTAAAAGCATTGGGAAGGTGAAAATCAAAATTACATAATCGCAAGACCTTAGAATCATCATCTCCTTTACAACCCCTGTAGTCTTCAACTACCACATAATAATCACCCGCTTGGCGCACAATAACCCATTGGATAGTATCTTGGGTAGGAGTCCATTTGTATTTAGCATATCCTTTGCCTGCATCCAATTTCACCAAATCGTCCGTGTCGTGTTCACAAACAGTGTAACCTGAGCCTAAGTCAATTAAAATAGGAGGGAGTTCTGTTAAATAAATGCTATCCGTAGCACTACAGGTGGGAGAAGTTACAGTAACCCAATACCAGCCGCTTTGTTTTGCTGTAATAGTTTCGGTAGTCTCACCTGTGCTCCAAACATGGGTCATACCGGTGGCATCACTTTTAAGTATTATAGAATCATCATGGCAAATAGTAGTGTCAGGACCTAAGGAAACTGCAGCAGCATCAATAATTTTAATGCGTTGGGCCATAATTATCTCTAATCCGCAACGGTAATAATTTACAATTACCCAGTATTCGCCCTTTTTACTGAATTTATGGGCAGGATTTACCAAATACGATACCGTATCACTACTAAACGTATCTAAAAACTGCCACTTAATAGAATCAGGTGGGTTTGCGTTACCTGTTAAGGTAAATTGAGTAGAATCACCAATGCAAGTATTGGTATAGCTAAACCCTAATCCATGTGAGCCACTGGTAGGTTTTGGAGTAGATTCATCAGTTATAAAGTTTGGAAACTCAAAGTTTCCGTTTCTACCTGTACCTAAATCCAAAAAACTTTCTTGGTAGCCTGCAAGAGAACCAAACTTATCCGGTGAATTAAGCACATCTATATTTTTTGAAGGTATACCCCCATCATGAGTACTGATATAAAGCTTTCCGTCGGGGGCAAAAAGAATGTCATTAAAATTTGAAGTACTTGTTGCCGCTATATCCCAGTTTTCATAATTAGCCCCAAAATATTGCACCAGCTGACTTTCTATATAAGAGTAAGCGATATAAAGCATATTGTCGTCAGGTGAAAAGGCAGCCCCATAAGCATAATCCCAATGGTTTTCTTTATGCAGGGAAACAACGTTGTTTATTGTTCCGCAATGTTTATCAAAATCAAATACTTGGGCTATAGCACCGTCTTTATCATAAAGAGTTAGGGCTAGTTTCTTACCGTCGTGGCTACTTACCAAGTCGCCAAAGGCATTTCCTTTGACCCCAATTTGTGATTCTATCGGGGTGGTAGCAATTCCTGTTGCTGATACTTTAAATGCTCTGAAAATATTTTGTGCAGGGTTTTGGTTGCTGTGTGTTATAAGCCAATAAGCATTTTCAAACTGGTGTTTTACTGCTGTTAAAGTTTGTGCGGTATTGGTTGCTATGGGCGTATTTTTAGAAATTATATCACCTAAGCCACCATTCAAACTCATATCTATTAAAGTATACTCCAGCATTCGGTTAATTTCTACAGTAAAAATATAGTATTGGTTATTATTAGCAGGGTTGGGTACTGCAATAACACCTTGCACAGGGGCTGTAGTAATATTGTTTCCATTAGGCATTACTTGGTGATTTTTATTCCAAACTTTTCTTCCGTCTGAATAAAAAAGTAGTTCACCGGTTGTAGAATCTGATATGCTCACCGAAGCACGGGTTTGCATTTTATTATCTAATTCAACAGTAGGGATAGGAGGGGTGCCACCAAAATGAATAGCTGCATTTCTGCCAAAGTACCAACTGTAATTTTGCCTTTGACTGTATGATAGTACTGATAGAAATAAGAAAAAAACCAATAATAGTCTTCGACCAAAAATCATATGCCAATAATCAAGGTTTTAAAAATACCTTGTGTATAATTTAGACAAGAGAGAGATTAAATAAGTTGCATGCAAAAACTACATTATCTAAGCAGACTTAAGTTTCCTTTGAAATTATAATTTCTTAATTGTTTGTTGGTGTATCCTTTAAACTTCACTTTGTACAGATATACACCTTGCGGGCTTTGTTTCCCCTTATAAATACCATCCCAACCATTTTCGGGTGTGTTTGTACTAAAAACTTTCTCGCCCCATAGGTTGTATATCTCTATTTCATAATCTTCAACATCAAGTGCAGAAGGTTTAAATTCATCATTAATGCCATCACCGTTAGGGGTAAAAGCGTTGGGAATATAAAAATCGAAATTACATAATCGTGTTATTCTACTACCATCATCTCCTTTGCACCCTCTATAATCTTCAACTATCACATAATAATCCCCTGCTAGTTTCACAATAATCCATTGGGTAGTGTCTTGTGTTGGTGTCCATTTATACTTGTTATATCCTTTACCTGCATCCAGTTTCACAAAACCTGTAGCGTCATGTTCGCAAACAGTATAATCTCCACCTAAATCTATCAGAATGGGCGGGTATTCCGTTATAAAAATACTATCAGTAACTTTACACACAGGCGAGGTAACTTGTACCCAATACGTTCCGCCTTGTTTCACGGTGATTGCTTCTGTAGTTTCTCCTGTACTCCACAAGTGCTGCATTCTGGGAGCGCCTGTTTTAAGAATTAAAGTATCGTTGTGGCAAAAACCTGTATCTACTCCAAGTGAAATCTCTTGGGCTTCAATAATTTTTACTTGCTTAAAAAAGATAAGCTCTATACCACAGCGGTAATAATTAACAACCACAGTATGTGTACCTTTTTGGCTAAATACATGTTTAGGATTAAATAGTGAAGAAGTAGTAGTAGAACCATTAATATCTTGAAATTGCCACCTTAGTGAGTCAGGAGGGGATGAAATACCCGTGATAGAGAAACGAGTTGAATCGCCTAAACAAACATCAATAAAACTAATAACAGGGTTGTTCACGCCAGGGTTGGGGGTAGAGTTATCATTTAAGAAGTTAGGAAACTCATAATTTCCATTAACCGAATTAACGCCTAAATCTAAAAACTTTGGCTGATAGTTTACTGATGTTAATGCGTCATTAGGGTTATGAAGTACACTAATGTCAGTAGTTGGTTGGCCTAAATAATTAATACTGATGTATAGTTTTCCATCAGGGGCAAGTTGTAAATCACAGAAATTACGGTTGTTTGTGGTTACAAGCCCCCAGTTGTTATATGTAGGTCCTGAATATTGCACAAGCTGACACTCTGTAAACCAATACGATATATACAGTTTACTATCATCAGGGGAGAAGGCCGCACCATAACTGGCACCACCCCACGAATTTTCTTTATGTAAAGCTTGTGCATTACTTATAATACCACATTCTTTATCAAAATCAAAAAGCTGTGCTTCACCATCAGAAGCGTTATTGTCTGTTAAAGCCAGTTTATCCCCCTTATGATTACTTACTAAAACGCCGTATGTTCTGCCTCCCGGTTTGCCAATAAAGCTGGTAGTAGCAGCAGAAATGCCGTTGGCAGTTATTTTATACGTTAAAAATGAGTTTTGCTCTGGAAAAAGATTGCTATGCGTAATTAACCAATACGAGTTGCTAAATTTATGCTTTACGGCTGTAATTACTTTCGAGGTGTTTCTTCCTAAAAAATGTCCCCTTGTAGTTACATCACCCAAGCCGCCATTTAGGCGTATATCTACAGTTGAATATGTTAAATCTCCTGTATTATCTACCGTAAAAATATAATACAGTTTGGGGTTACGAGGGTTAGGTACTACAATAACCCCCAAGGCAAATGAAGCATTTAAAGGGTTGCCGTTAGCCATTATTTGATGGTTTTTATCCCAAACAGCATTACCGTCAGTATAAAACAATAATTCTCCTGTTGTAGAATCGGAAACACTTGCTGATACCCTTGATTTTGCTAAGTTATTGGTAGTAACATTTGGAGTAGCAGTCGTTTTATCAAACTCAACGGCATTGTTTTCGCCAAAAAGCCAGTTGTATTGGTGTTTTTGCCCAGCAACAACTAGAAATGATAAAATGAAAATACTTGCAAATAGATTTCTTTTAAAAACCATAAACCAAAACTCTTTACTATTTTACTAATTCTGTTCTAATTTCGACAAGATTGTGTTGAAATAAGCTGCATTGCATAACTTTACAATATGAAACTATGGTTATCTGCATTACTTTTTTCTTTTTATTGTACCTATTGCTTTGGGCAGCAACTGCCTAATAGCAGCTTTGAGAATTGGAGCTTGAGGGGTGAGTATATAGAGCCTGACGGTTGGATTAGCACCAATGCTTTTGCTTTTAACGGGGCTGTTGAAACTTGTTATCCGTTTGAGGATGCCCATACCGGAAAGTGGGCAATGAAGTTAGAGTCTAGAATTGACCCATTGACTAAAGATACATTGCAAGCAATTTTAGTGCTAGGTAGTGATTACACCTATCCCGGAATACATTACAACCAAAGACCTACTGGGCTGAAATTTTTCTATAAGCATAACCTTAAAGACACTGCTTTAGCAGCTATATTTTTAACCAAATGGAATACCCAAACGAATAGGAGAGATACAATAGCCTCTGCATTTCATTTTTTTACAGACAGTACCAGTACGTATAAGGCTTTGAATATTCCGCTTAACTATACACAAAGTATTAGACCCGATTCTTGTATTACTATATTTTTAAGCACACTGAAAAGTAAACCTAATCCACATAACTTTTTGTTAATTGATGATTTAGAACTTACCGGAAATGTAAATGTAGGTTCAGAAGAATGGACAAGTTTAACTGAATTGAAAGTATATCCGAACCCTGTTACTGATATACTAAAAATAGACGCTGAGCAATCTATACAATCAGTAATAGTTTTTGATGCTCAAGGAAAGCAAATACTTAAAGTAAATGATAATAAAGTAGATGTAAATAGTTTTTATACAGGGACTTATTATTTACTTATTGAGTTTGAAAAAGGAAAAACCTATACTACAAAATTTTATAAGCAATAAAAAAGCAGGCTTTTTTACCTGCTTCAATATTTTAAGATTATATCCTATTTCTTCAACCATTTATCCAGCCAGTCAAAAAATACCCTGTTCCAAAGTAGGCTGTTTTGTGGTTTGTTTACCCAATGTCCCTCATCAGGGAAGTATAAGAAGCGGCTGGGCACTCCCAAGCTTTGTGCAGCAGTAAAGGCTTCCATGCCTTGCCCTAAGGGTACTCTAAAGTCTTTCTCATTATGAATTACCAGCATGGGGGCATCCCAATTCTTTACATACATGTGGGGTGAGTTTTTCTCAAAATTGTCTGGATTTTCCCAATAATGTCCGTTGTCGTTCTTGGCAAAAAACATCTCTTCGGTAGTACCGTACCAACTCTCCATATTAAACATCCCGCAATGCGATATAAAACATTTAAAACGCTTGTTATGGTTACCAGCCAGCCAATACACACTATACCCTCCAAAACTGGCTCCTACAGCGCCTAAACGGACATTATCCACATAATTTTCTTTGGCTACATCGTCAATTGCACTTAGGTAGTCTTTCATGGGTTGTCCGCCATAATCATTCATAATGGCATCGTTCCATTCTTGCCCAAACCCTGGTAAACCTCTGCGGTTAGGGGCAACTATTATATAACCTTGCCCTGCCATTAGCTGAAAATTCCAACGGTAACTGAAAAATTGAGATAGAGGACTTTGCGGTCCACCTTGGCAATACAACAGAGTAGGATATTTCTTAGTGCTATCGAAATTCGGAGGGTAAATTACCCAGGTCAACATATCCTTACCATCAGTAGTTTTCACCATGCGTTTACGTACTTCGCCCATTTGTATTTTGCTCAGCATATCCTTATTGGGGTCAACAACAAGAGTTTCATTCCCTTTTAAATCTACTTTATACAAAGCAGCAGGGTGGCTCATGCTGTTTTTCATACCTACCAGCATGGTTTTTTTACCTTGTTTGTATGGTACCACTGCATTGTAGTCGTGTACCCCTTTAGTTATTTGGGTTATATTTTTGCTTTTAAAATCATACTCAAATATTTGGCGGGTAGCATTAATAGTTGATAAGAAGAAGATTTTTTCTCCGTCAGGTCCCCAGCTAAAACCATCTACACTGTATTTAAAGTCTTTAGTAATATCTACAGGGTTAAGAGTTTTAGGCGGGTATAATTCGCCTACCATAATACGGTTTTTGTCAGCTTCATAACCTGCACGCTCCATACTAAGCCATGCTACCTTGCCCTGTTTTTTTTCATAAGTTTGTGCCTCTACATCATAACCTATACCAGAGCCTTTAAGTGTTCCTGTGGTTTGGTTTTTAATATCATACACATAAATATCGCTGTTGGTACTAAAGGCACTTTTAGTGCCTTCTAATTTTTTGCAGGTATATAGTAGGAACTGACCGTTTGCACTAAAGGTAATCTGTTCATCACCGCCAAAAGGGTGTAGTGGAGAATGGTGTTTTTCTCCCTTCATAATGTCTTTACCTGTATTGATAAGATTTTGCTCTTGGTAGGGAGTAACAAATACATGGCTATAAGTGTAATCGCTCCACTGTGTCCAATGGCGATACATTAAGCCGTCAATAATTCTTGCATCAACCTTATCTAAATCCGGATAAAGGTCTTTAACAGTTTTGTCCAGCTTCACATCTTGCCCGTAGGCTATATGCTTCATATCGGGGCTATACTTATACCAAGTAATTCCTCCTTCAATGTTTGTAACTCTTTTTTGCCTATTCTTCTCTACATCAAATTCCCATAACTGCATACCATTTTCTTTATTGCTCATATAAGTAATGACAGTACCTTTAGGCCGCCACGCTACCTGTAAAGGGTTTTCAGGATAGTTTGTTGGCTCAATCATATCAGCACCATTTAGAGCAATAAAATCTAAACTGGTATTTCCTTTATTCTCTTTTACATTATAATGTCTAACTGTATATAAAAGCCACTCACCATCAGGTGAAACAGATGGGCTTCCAATACGCCCCAACCTCCACATTTTTTCGGGTGTGAAATTGTTTTGAGCTGTTAATGATGCAGTAATAAATAGAAATAGTATAGTATATAGCTTTTTCATAATCAAACGTTTAATCGCGGCTAAGATATAAAATTATAGAGTTTCATATTAGCATAAATTATGTTCTATGATAGGCTAATGCTTAACTTGCACATAATTAGTCAGCTATGAAAAACTTGCTGTTTTTAAGTATTTCAATACTGGTATTTATTGTTTCTTGCAAGGAGCCTAAACCAAAACAAAAGACTGTTGAGAATAAGATTATCAGTATTTCAACAGATACTATGGTTGTTGACGAATGGAAGTACTATTATGATAGTGTAGGGGTAGATGGAAGCTTTGTTCTATACAGCCCTACCTACCACATGGTAAAGGTATATAACCCCTCTCGTGCAAATACACGTTTAGAGCCCGCATCTACCTTTAAAATATTTAATTCTTTAGTGTCGCTGGAGACGGGTGTGGTAAAAAATGAGAATGAAATTTTGAAATGGGACGGTAAGAGAAGGAAATACAATAAATTGAACCAAGACCTTAATATGAAACAGGCTTTTAAGTATTCTGCCTTATGGTTTTATCAGGAAATGGCCAGAAGAATAGGGGAAGAAAAAATGAAGTACTGGCTGGATACCGTGGGATATGGTAATAGACAAATAAAAACAGCTGCTGACATGTTTTGGCTGGGAGGGGGCGTAGAAATTACCCCTTATGAGCAAATTATTTTTTTAGAAAGATTATACAATAGCAATTTACCTTTTAGCAAGAAAACAATGGAAAAGGTAAAAGAAATAATGCTGGTAGATGACAGTACTTATACCATGCGTGCTAAAACAGGTTGGACAATGCATAACAACGATAGCAAAGGCTGGTATGTGGGCTGGGTTGAAAAGGACGGCGAACCCTACTTTTTTGCAAATGTAATGGATATACCTACTGATGATAAAGCAAGAGCACGGATTGACATAGTACTGGCTATTTTGAGAAGTGAACACATTATTGAATAAGGCTATTTTCCCTACCTTTGCAGGCTCTAATGAAATCAGTAGCTTTTTATACACTGGGTTGTAAGCTAAACTTTAGCGAAAGTAGCACCATTGCCCGCCAAATGGAAGGGGAGGGTTTTGCTCGCAAAGACTTTACGCAAGGTGCTGATTTATATGTGATTAATACCTGCTCTGTTACCGAAAACGCTGATAAAAAATGCCGTAAGGTGGTGAAAGAAGCCCTTAAACACAACACTCAGGCTAGGGTGGTAATTATCGGTTGTTATGCGCAGCTAAAACCCCAAGAAATTGCTGAAATACCCGGTGTTGATATGGTGTTGGGGGCAGCAGAGAAGTTTAACTTAGTGCACCACTTAAAGGAGTTAGGAGCTCATGAAGAGGTAGTCATCCATAACAAGCCCATAAAAGAAACTAATGAGTTTGTAGCAGGCTATTCGTTTGGAGACCGTACCCGTACCTTCCTTAAAGTGCAAGACGGTTGTAACTATTTCTGCTCGTTTTGTACCATACCTTTGGCTCGTGGGTTTAGCCGTAGCGATACCATTGCCAATACGGTGACTAAAGCCCAAGAAGTAGCCCAAACAGGGGTGAAGGAAGTAGTGCTAACGGGTGTAAACATTGGCGACTTCGGCAGACAAAACGGAGAAACTTTCTTCGATTTAATACAAGAGCTGGATAAGGTAGAGGGCATCAGTCGCTACCGTATATCATCTATAGAGCCTAATTTACTAAGCGAGGATATCATCAGCTTTGTTGCCAATAGCGATAAGTTTGTGCCTCATTTCCATATCCCGCTACAAAGCGGTAATAACAAGATACTGAAGCAAATGCGGCGCCGTTACCAACGCGAGTTGTACGCCGATAGAATTGCAAAGATTAAGCAACAGATGCCAGATTGTTGCATTGGTGTGGATGTTATTGTAGGCTTCCCGGGTGAAACCGAAGAAGACTTTTTAGATACCTACAACTTTATTAATGAGTTAGACGTGAGCTATTTGCACGTATTCCCCTATAGTGAGCGAGCTAATACAACCGCCGTACGCTTAGAAGGAGTTGTTCCTCAGCACGAACGCAATAAAAGGGTGAAAATGCTGCGTATATTGTCTGAAAAGAAACGCCGCCATTTCTACCAACAACATATAGGCGGTACGTTTATCGTTTTGTTTGAAGCCGAAGAAAATAGTGGTATGATGAATGGTTTCACTGAGAATTATATCAAAGTAAAAACCCTTTACGATCCGCTACTGGTAAACGAGCTTACCCCAATAAAACTTACTGCTATTGATAATAATGGCGAAGTACTAGTAGAAGAAGTAGCAGAGCAGTTGGTGCACTAACAGCTTAGAATGCTCTTGCGATAGATAAAATAAAATCAGAGTTACTAAAACTAATTCCAAAATCTTCGAACTCGATATCTTTTATTGGACTAGGGCTGGCTACTGAGCGAAATGATTCTATTCTCCATCGTTTGGTATAATAGATACTTCCTATCTTAAATATTAATTGCCATTTGGGGGTAATATTTACATAAGCTCCAAATGATATGTTTGCAGCAAAAGCATTATATTTATCTTCATTAAGGCTGACTCTTGTGCTTGTGTCACTATGTACACTACGTTGGTTGTTGTTGTTAATTTGTCTTCCCCAACCACTTTTTATGTCAAAAAACATCCCGGTATTTTTTTTGTCTCTGAAAGTAAAGTATTTTCTAAATCCCACTTGTGGTAGTATAGTAGTAATAAAATTTTCAGCATTAATGAATGTATTGGCATTAATCCCCTTGCTAATAAAGTAATCAAAGGTTGATTTATTTTTTTCAAAAGCAATATTTAGGAATACTAACATATCTTTTCTAATTCGTTTACCTACCAGCACACCTACTTTGTATAAAGTGTTAACCTCTTTTACATTAGTTTCAGAGTTTTCATAAAAAGAATTTGAAGTTTTGCTACGCCCCCAGCCTTTCACATCAATGAGGTAACTTTCGTTTAACTGTGCTTTTGCATTTACAGTAAAGAGTATTATTGCCGAGATAGTCAAAAATAATTTAGTCATCTTCATTTTTTATTAAATAATTAAGGCCAACAGCTATAAAGGGTTTCTTAGTAAAATAGTCTAGATTTTTTTCTTCACCTATGTACTCCAATGATAGGAGTGAGGTGTTTACTGTAAAATGCCAGGAAGGGTTAAAAAAATACGCAATACCTGTGTTTAGGGAATGGCTAATTAGAGCTTTCCTATTAAATGTGTTTTCTTGTGCAGAAACAAATGAAGTAAAACCAATTCCACCGGCAACATAACCTTTCTGAAACGCATACGATGTAAACCAAAATGCATTTGTTGATAAAGGCAAATAGTAAGATAAAAATCCACCCATATTGAGTCTCACGTTTCTTGTAACTTTGTTTAGAGTATCATGAACAAAAGGGTATAGTTTAGTGCTAGAATAGCTTAAATGTGCTAATCCACCCACAGAAATTCGTGGGGAAATAAAAATACCTACTTGTGGCTGAAAAGAACCAGTAACGGTTCGTTCTTTTTCAGGAAACAAATGTGTTGGATAACTTGTAGTAGTTCTTGAAGCAGAAAAATTGCTGCCTAATAAAAAGTCTCCCGATGAAGGTTGAGCAAATGCTTCTTGCACAACAAGCAATTGGATAAAACATAAAGCAATTAGACTAAATAGTTTCAAAATAGATTAGTTAAGTCTTTTCAAAACGATACTTAATACTTTTTATTACTCTAAATTCAATAGTTACAAAGTTGGCTAAGTAATTGTTAATAAATAACAACTGCAATAGCAGCATAGTCTGTATATTCGAGCCAAATTAAATAGCAAAGCGTGTATCCAAATCTATATTTTCTGGTAAAAGACCTTTTCGGGGTTGAGATAGAGTTGTTTAAAATTTTTCAAATGTTCGGCATTTTTATGGCAGTATCCTTTTTTGCTGCTTACAAAATAATGCAAGCCGAATTGAAACGCATGGAGCAGGAAGGAAAGATATTTCCCGTAAAGCGTAAATTCTGGGAAAACAAAGCCCCCGGAGCACAAGAATACCTCATGAACTTTGTGTTTTACTTTTTAGCAGGGTTCAAAATAGTAGAAGCTGTTTTACATTTTAGTGATTTAACTAACAACCCACAAGACTTTATCTTATCAGCCAGAGGTAATATTATGGGTGGGCTTGTAGCAGGAGCTATAGGAGCATATTTTGTTTACAGAGAAGCACAAAAAGTGAAAGATAAAGATGCTAAACAGGTAGAACGTTTAGTGCACCCTTACCAATTAATGGGAAATATAACTTTTGTAGCAGCTATAACAGGGCTTTTAGGTGCCAAGTTGTTCCACATGCTTGAAAACTGGAGTTATACTGTAGAGCATCCTGTAGATGCAATATTGTCCTTTAGCGGCTTAACATATTATGGCGGACTGATTTGCGGTGGTGCAGGCGTACTGTGGTATACAGCAAAGCATAACATACACTGGCGTTATGCAATGGATATGAGTGGTGCAGCTATGATGCTGGCCTATGGTATGGGGCGTATAGGCTGTCATGTATCGGGTGATGGTGATTGGGGAATTGTGAACCTTAATCCTAAGCCTAGTAGTTTAAGCTGGCTGCCCGATTGGGCTTGGGCATATAACTATCCTAATAATGTAAACCAGGTGTGTAACCCTTATATAGATGGTGAAAAAGCAAACATAGTATGCAACTTTGCAGAAACACCTTACCTTATAGATCCTGTTTATCCTACTCCTATATATGAGACATTAATGGCGTTTATACTTTTTGGTATTATTTGGACGTTGAGAAAGAAACTACCTGCACCGGGCTTAATATTTAGCTTATATTTAATTTTTGCAGGTATAGAACGTTTTATTATTGAAAAGATAAGAGTAAATAACCCCATGGACAATTTCGGAGGGGCTACCCAAGCAGAAATAATATCAGTAATAATGGTAGCTTTAGGCTTAGGGTTAGGCATATACTTTATTGCTAAACCCAAGGTAGAATCATCTGTTGGCACATAATTTGGTTATTTATTAATAAAAGGAGATATGCCCATGAAAACAACAATTTTATCATTAACAGCCGTATTGTTTTTACTTATTGGGTATAACCAACAAGCCAAAGCTCAAAAAATTATCCGTTACGAGTATGTGGATGGGGACTCACTTCCAGTATATGAATTTTCAGAAACTGTTTATAGCGAATTAGCTGACCCTGAAGCACGCAAACGCTATTTACGTTTAGTATACAACCTAAAAAAAGTATTTCCGTATGCTAAAATGGCTGCATTCCGTTTACAATTGATGGAAGATAATTTACGCCAACTGAAAGGGAAGGAGGGTAAGAAATACCTCAAAGCATCAGAAAAAGCATTTAAAGAAGAGTTTACAGACTTTCTTAAAAAAATGCCCCGTTCGCAAGGTATACTACTCACCAAGCTTATTTACAGAGAAACAGGAAAAACCACTTATCAAATATTAGATGAGTTTACGGGTAAGTTTGAAACCATTTTATGGAATACAACAGCAAAAGTGTTTGGAGGTGATTTAAAAGATACTTTTGACCCCATGGAAGACTACCAAATAGAGCATATTATTAAATCTTTAAAGCTTGAATAATTAGTTTGTTTAACTATTTATACAAAATAGTTAAACAAAACTTTTTCTTATCTGTTTATCAATGCATTAAACGTTCATTATTATGAGAAAGATAAGAGTACCCATACTAGTAGCCAGTCTTTATCTGTTGGCGTATCAGGTATTACCTTTTGTTAATGCAAAGCCCGTACTAATAGCAGCTATGTTTGGTATTGCCCCTTTTATAGTTGTGTGGATGGTAATAAGTATTTTGAGAAAAGGTGTTTATAACGGTAAGAAACTCAATGATGAGTTTGGCTATGAAGATTATGATCCACATATAGGTGTATAGCATTTGATAAACTACAGGTTGCGTTGTTTAAAATATTCCTTTAACATTGGCGTTATAAGTAAATAACCTGCCAATTAATGAAAAAAAGTATTCTAATAGCTTTATTACTACTTATCTCAGTTATTTCTTATTCACAAAAAACCAATGTAGACTATTATAACGATGGGATGAAATATGCTCAGCGTGGAAACTATAAAGAAGCCATAAGTTTCTTTGATATGGCTATTAAGCTAAAGAAAGACGATTACTTTAGTATGCACAACAGGGGAATAGCAAAATCTCTAATGAAAAACTATACCGGAGCTATTGCAGATTTTAAAATGGTATTACAGTATAAGCCAGATTATATTGATGCATATATAGCTTTAGGCAATAGTTATAAAAAACTTACACATTACGATACTGCAATACAGCACTATAGTGCTGCGCTACAAATTGAAGTAAACAATGTAAAAGCCATTTATTTTAGAGCTTATACCTATGAGGCAATGATGATGATAGATAGTGCCGCAGCCGATTTTAAAAAAGCTTTTGAATTGGGGGCTACACAGTTGGAGAGCCAGGTTAAATACTATGAAGATACCACTAAAAGCTACCCCAAATGGGCAACTGTAGGAAAAGTAAAAACGGTTTCTACAGATGCTACTTATGGATTTACAAAAAAGAACCCCATTAAAGTAGGGGTACATAGAACTAAGGGAGGTTTTGAAAATGTTAGGGCCTATTTAAGTCAATTAAAAGACGAGCGTCGAAAACCTGTTCAGTTTCGTCGCGTACAAGCTTGTTGCCCACATAAACCTAAAGGGTATCAAGGTAATGTATTTCTTGAAGAATATAAGATAACGTATAATACCCTTAGCGAGGGTACCAAAACAACTACCATTTACCTTACTTATTATGAGTTTGAAAAGCCTAAAATACTCATGGGTTTTAAACCTTTATATAAGTAATTAAATAATTGTTTTACAGGTTTTTAAATGAGGAATTTGATGTTTTCTTGGTCAAGCTCCCAATTACTCAACAGTAGGCTATATTTGCACAAATTATAATGACAATGAAGTTGGATATATTGGCCTTTGCAGCTCATCCTGATGATGTAGAGCTGGCTTGTTCAGGTACAATTGCTGCACATATTGCTCAAGGTAAAAAAGTAGGTGTTGTAGATTTAACCCAAGGGCAATTAGGTACAAGGGGAAGTGCTGAAGAGCGATTGATTGAAGCGAAAGAAGCAGCTAAAATTATTGGTATACATGCCCGTGAAAATTTAGGTATGGACGATGGTTTCTTTGTGAATGATAAGCCCCACCAGCTTAAAATCATAGAAATGTTGCGAAAATATCAGCCTGATATAGTTCTGTGCAATGCCCAATACGATAGACATACAGACCATGGTAAAGGTGGAGACTTGGTTCAGGATGCTTGCTTCTTATCAGGGCTTAAAAAAATTGAAACACAGCACAAAGGTGAAAATCAAGAGGCTTGGCGCCCCAAGCTTATCCTACGTTATATACAAGATTACTTTATTAAACCCGATTTGGTGGTAGATATAACCCCTTACTTCGATATTAAAATTAAAGCTATAAAAGCCTTTAAAACCCAGTTTTTTAGCCAAGAATCTAAAGAACCCGAAACACCCATATCAGTACCACATTTTTTTGATGCTATTGAAGGCAGATGTTTAGACATGGGTAGGTATGCAGGGGTAAAGTATGCTGAAGGTTTTAATGTAACCCGCCCTGTGGGGGTAGCAGATATTACACAACTGTTCTGATAATAATTGAATAAATAATTACATTCTGATTACTTACTATCATATTTAACTCTATTTTTGCAGCCGTTTTTAATTTATGCTCAACAGGAGAATTCTGCGGATAAAGGTGTTTCAGGCATTATATGCCTATAATAAAGAGGAGCAAGCCCTAACTACTAGGTACGAAACTTTTTTGCTCAATAGTATTAAGCGAATAGAAGAAACCTATCTATTTATACTCAACCTGCCGGTAGAGTTAAAGTACTTTGTAGAGAATGATGCTAACCCCGAAGAAGTAAAGTATTTACCTTCTAAACGGGAGATTGATACGGGAAATACATTTGTATATAATTCTATAATACAAAAACTTCAAAACAGCTCATCGTTTGACGAACGGTACAAAAAGGTAGTGTCACACAACTGGCACGATAATAAAGACCTGCTTCGCATTATTTTTAATGATTTTAAAGGAGGGGGGATTTTTCAGAAATACCTTGATACTGCTAACAAAGACTTTAGTGCACAAAAGCACTTGATGCATAGTTTTTTCACTGATTACTTACCTAAATCGGAAGATTTTGACCAGTATTTAGAGGAAATAAACATGCATTGGCAAGACGATAAGAAAATCTTGTTTAAATATCTTTCAAAAACAATTGATAATATAAAAGAAGACAGAGAAAATAACTTTTTAGTAAATCTTACAGGCAATTGGCAAGAAGACTGGGAATATGCTAAAGACTTGTTTCATAAAACACTTAAAAATAACGACTACTACCAGCAACTTATAGCAACTAAAACCGTGAAATGGGATAGCGATAGAATTGCAACTACCGATATGATTTTGATGAAAATGGCGTTATGTGAAATGGTAGATTTCCCTTCAATACCTTTAAAAGTTACAATAAACGAGTATTTAGAAATTTCTAAGCTATACAGTACGCCAAAAAGCAACTCGTTTTTAAACGGAGTATTAGACAAAATAAAAAATGAGCTTAAGGCAGAAAATAAAATTGTGAAACAGGGTAGGGGTTTGGTGGAGTAGCCTGTGATTACTAAATTTGAATCGAAAAAATTAAAATTATTATACAAATCATAACAATGAAAAAAATAACATTATTACTTTCAGTAGCCATGTTTGCTTTTGCATGTGGCGATAAAAAAACCAAAGATAAAGGTAATGAGGGTGAACAAGCTGCAGACCCAACAATAATTGAAAACCCTGCAACAGCAGATGAGCCTGAAGCAGCAATTAACCCTGACAGTGCACCTAATATTGCTTTTGAACAAGACCAAGTAACAGTGCCTGCAATTACTGAAGGTGAGTCTGTAGAAGTTGTTTTTACTTATACCAATACAGGAAAATCAAACTTAGTACTTAGTGCTGTAGAGCCTACTTGCGGATGTACAGTTGCTGATGATAAAGGTTGGAGCAAAGAGCCTTTAGCTCCGGGTGAATCTGAAAAAATCAGAGTAGTTTATAACAGTGAGGGAAGGGCACCCGGTGCAATAACTAAATCAGTAGTTATTCGTTCAAATGCTTTAGCACCTAACGATGTTAAAGAGCTTACATTCTCACTTCAAGTAAATCCAAAAAAATAAAAACAAGTAAATGAGTAATTCATTATTATATATACTGCTTTTAGGCGGAGGCGGTGGTCAAGGTGGCGGAATAGGCGGTTTAGTGCCTATAGTGCTTATTTTTGTAGTTATGTATGTGTTTATGATTTTGCCACAAAGCAGAAAAGCCAAAGCACAACGTAAGTTTAGAGAAGAGTTGAAAAAGGGGGATAAAATTGTGAATATGGCTGGCATACATGGTAAAATTGTGGAGTTGGGAGAAACCAATATGGTTATTGAGCTAGAAGAGGGGGTACGTATGCGTATAGAACGTTCTTCAATTTCTATGGAAGCTACACAAGCCCTTAACAACCCGAAAGACGAAACCAAAAAGAAATAATATATTTCTGAATACTATATAAAACTCCGATACATTTGTATCGGAGTTTTTTGTTTTAATAAATGTTAAAAATAGGAATAACGGGAGGGATAGGTAGCGGCAAGACTACAGTTTGCAAAATTTTTGAGCAATTGGGTATACCTGTTTACTATGCGGATATTGAAGCCCGTGAGTTAATGAATACTGACCCTATACTAGTAGAAGAGGTGAAAAAGGAGTTTGGTGATGTATATGATGATAATGGATATCTTAATCGCCCTACATTAGCGCAAATAGTTTTTAATGATAAAGCAAAACTGGAGAAATTAAATGCCTTGGTTCACCCTGCAGTGAAAAGAGGGTTTAAGCAATGGGTTGAAAGGCAAAACAATGTGCCTTATGTGATGAAAGAGGCGGCATTGATGTATGAAAGCGGCAGTTATAAGGATGTGGATTATATGATTACTGTTTCAGCACCTGAGAAACTGCGAATAGAAAGAGTTGTTGAGCGGGATGGTGTAACAGACGGTGAGGTAGAAAAACGCATGAAAAACCAATTGAGTGAAGAAGAAAGACTGGAGCGCGCCGATTTTGTGATAAAAAACGACGAAACAGAGGCGCTAATCCCTCAAGTAATGGAATTGCACGAGAAATTTATTGATGCAAGTCAGCCTATTTCATAATAACAAGTAACTTCTTTATTTTACTAAACTGCAAAAGAGTATACCCATTCTGCCATATAACGGTACAAACTTATTCCAAACAAAATATTGAAAGGGAAGGTAATTCCCAAAGAAGCTGTTAAGTATATAGTTGGGCTGGCTTGCGGCAAAACCAGTTGCATGGCAGCAGGGGCAGCAATATATGAAGCACTGGCAGAAAGTGTAGCGAGTATTACCGCCCCACCCATAGATAAGCCTGTTACATAAGCCACTGCAATGCCCATACTTGCAGAAATAAGAGGTACTAATAACCCGTAAACTATTAATCGCCAACCAACTTTTTTCAAGTCTTCAATTTTATCAGCGGTAATTATCCCCATTTCTACCATAAAAAGCGCTAAAAAGCCTTTAAAAAGGCTTAAGAAAAAGAAATCTAACTGCTGGTTGTGACTAAAAGCAATGTAGTAGCCAATTATTAACCCCCCTGTCATTAGTAAGATACTCTTTCCCAAAAAAACCTCATGAAATATTTTCAAATCCAGTTTCTTTTTTGCCCTACCACTCATTTTTGCCATCATCACAGCTGTCATAATACCGGGTATTTCCATAAGTACTAAAAGTACAGTGCTAAACTCTTCGTAAGCAATTTGTTGGTTTCCTAAATAGTCACTTACTACAGCAAAAGTTACTGCACTACAAGAGCCATAGTGTGCGGCAAGCGCAATAGCATTAGCCCTATCTACCTTAAAAACTTTTCGTGCTATAAAAAAACCAACCAAAGCTATTGCGGGGCCTAAAATAATGGTACCCAAAGCTGGCCATACAAACTCAGCCATTTCTGTATGGTATAGCTCAAGCCCTCCTTTAATACCAATCGCTAAAAGAAGGTATATACTAATAGTGTGATAAAAATGCTCAGGAATACGTAAGTCGCTTTTGGCTAAACGGGCAATAACCCCCAATACAAAAAACAACACCACAGGGTCAAGTTTCATCGGCTTATAATTTGGTAGTTTGTAACAAACTAATCGTGTTTTGGTTTGATAGTCAATAATATACTTATCAACACATAAAAAAGCCCCGCTAAAAGCGAGGCCTGTATATAAATTAATTTAAAGTTAGTGTTGGTGTTCGTGCCCTTCATGATTGTGATTCTCACTATCATCATGTTTGTGGTGTCCCTCACCTTCTTTATGGTGCTTGCAGTCTGCAGAACATTTATGGTCTTTACCATGCTTATGTGCTTCAGCTTTGTGGTGGCAACTTTCGCCACATTTTTCTTTACACTCTTCTTTGTTCGCACATTTGTGTTCGCAAGCTTTTTCACAACCTGCATGATGACCACCGTCAACAGAGCAGCAAACCTCTGTTTTAGCACCATTTACACAACAATCTGCACCAGCAGTACCATGCCCACCACCGTTTACTGCAATATGAGGAGCAATAATTAACGATACAATAGACATTAACTTAATCAAGATATTCATTGAAGGACCCGAAGTATCTTTAAAAGGGTCTCCCACAGTATCACCTGTTACTGATGCTTTATGCGGTTCTGATTTTTTGTAGAACGTTTCACCATCTATATCAACACCTTTTTCAAATGATTTTTTAGCATTATCCCAAGCACCACCGGCGTTGTTTTGGAAAATACCCATTAATACACCACTAACTGTAACACCTGCTAATAATCCGCCTAATATTTCTGCTGAACTTACATTATCAAAAACTCCTTTGAAACCAAAACCTATTAATACAGGTACTATTAGTGCAATAGCACCTGGGGCAATCATTTCCCGGATAGAAGCTTTAGTACTTATTTCAACGCACTTCTCGTATTCAGGCTTGGCCTTGTACTCCATAATACCCGGTATTTCTTTAAACTGGCGACGCACTTCGTTTACCATATCCATAGCCGCACGACCAACAGCCGCAATAGCTAGTGACGAGAAGATAAAAGGTATCATGCCACCTACAAATAAAGCACCTAATACAGGGGCTTTGAAAATATCTATAGAGTCAATGCCTGCAATACCCACAAAAGCTGCAAAAAGAGCTAGTGAAGTTAAGGCTGCAGAAGCAATAGCAAAACCTTTACCTGTAGCAGCAGTAGTGTTACCCACAGCATCTAATATATCGGTACGCCCACGAACTTCTTCTGGTAATTGACTCATTTCTGCAATACCACCCGCGTTATCAGCAATAGGACCAAAAGCGTCTATAGCAAGCTGCATAGCAGTAGTTGCCATCATACCTGCAGCTGCAATAGCCACACCGTATAATCCTGCAAGGGCATAAGAACCGATAATACCTGCTGCTAATACTAAAATAGGTATAACTGTACTTTCCATACCGATTGATAAACCACCGATAATATTAGTAGCATGTCCGGTAGCAGATTGTTTTATTATAGAGTTTACAGGACGTTTACCCATGGCAGTGTAGTACTCGGTAACAATACTCATCAAAGCACCCACTACTAAACCCAATATAATAGACCAGAACACATTCATGCTGGTAAACTCAAAACCACGAATTTCCATTACATCAGGCAATAAGTAATCTACTGCGAAATATGATGCAATGGCAGTGAATATCATTGAAGACCAGTTACCTATATTTAGTGCGTTTTGTACGTTACCTTCTTCACTACTCACACGTACAAATGCCATACTTACTATAGAGAATATTAAACCTATACCCGCAATAAGCATAGGTAGTAATATGGGGCTGATACCACCAAAACCATCTCCCGTAGCAGTAATTTCACGCCCAAGTACCATAGTAGCTAATATGGTTGCTACATAAGAACCGAAAAGGTCGGCACCCATACCTGCAACATCACCTACGTTATCACCTACGTTATCGGCAATAGTAGCAGGATTTCTTACATCATCCTCAGGAATACCTGCTTCTACCTTACCTACAAGGTCAGCTCCAACGTCAGCAGCTTTAGTATATATACCACCACCCACACGAGCGAATAGAGCAATACTTTCAGCACCTAAAGAGAAACCTGCCAATACTTCAAGCGCAGTTTCCATTTCAATACCGTTTACATTACCGGTAGTACCTACATACATTTGGTAGAATACTATAAATAATGAGCCTAAACCCAATACTGCCAAACCTGCAACACCAAGTCCCATAACGCTACCACCTGTAAAAGATACTTTTAAGGCTTTAGTCAAGCTGGTACGAGCTGCTTGTGTGGTACGAACATTTGCTTTTGTAGCTACATTCATACCTATATAACCTGCAAGTGCAGATAATACTGCTCCTATTAAGAAAGATACAGCTATAATAGGGTCTGAAGTTTCAACTGTAGTCCCACTCCATGCCAATAGCACCCCTGCAATAACTGCAAAATAGGTAAGTACTTTCCACTCCGCTTTTAAGAAAGCCATCGCACCGCGAGCAATGTGCCCAGCTAATTCAGTCATTGTTTCATCACCTGTCTCTTGCTTGTTCACCCATGCCGATTTTATCGCCATGATAATTAATCCAACCAGTCCTAATGCAGGAATTACGTAAATAAGGTTATCCATACTTTTTGTTAAACGTTTTTTACAAGTCGGCAAAAATAAGGTTTTGCACTTATAAAGTGAAAAATACTTACGTATGTATTTATTTAAATTTTCGACAGAAAAATCTGTTCATAAGAAGTTGTAATAGTATTAGGTATAGTTTTTGTTTATTGCTGCTTGATTTTGAAAAAAAATAAAGTCATATATATTCTTTTTATCTTGTTTACTGTGTTTTATGGCAATGTAAATGCGATGAACAGTATAATTAACCCTGATAGTACTTTAGAAGCAGACAGTTTTGAGTTTGTTGAGTGTACTATACAAGATTCTATTATTGACTATGCTGATAATTTCTTGGGTGTACGGTACCGTTATGGTGGAAAGTCTAAAAAAGGTTTTGACTGTACAGGTTTTGTGCAAACTGTGTATGAACGGTTTGGTTATACAACCCCTCGTTCCTCATCAGCAATAAAAACAGTAGGGAAAGAAATTAAAAGAGATTCCGCCCAAGTAGGAGATATAATCTATTTTAAAGGACGGAATGCGAGAAGCAAACGCCCTGGTCATGTGGGCATAATTTCAGAAATTAAGAATGGCGTGATTTACTTTATACATGCATCAGTTAATTATGGAATATCTTATTCCAGTACTAACTCAAGATATTACAAACGAAGATACTTGGGTGTGAGAAGAGTTATTGAAAAATAAGACATAATACAATTGAGCCTTAGAACAAGAGTATTGTTGTGGGCTATAGGCTATTACTTTCGTTATTTTCCTATTGTAGTCAAATAGAAAAAACGTGTTATATATAGGTTTTGATAAGCAATTGAAAAGTTTATCTACTGCTTGTGCTTTGTCATTTTACAAGCTTTTAAAATAGGCTAGAAAATTAGTGAGACATTTAAACTAAAAAAGCAGTCATTTTCGTTAGGGTACTAAAAAGGATAATTGTTTTATCAATGGCTCGCACCTTCTTGTTATTACTAAAAATTTGTATCTGTTTATCTTTATTAGGACAAAAAGAATACAACAACTGGTATTTTGGAAAACATGGTGCAATCAATTTCAATACACAGCCTCCCGAAGTAAAAGATGATACTAATATGATGTCAGCGACTTTTGCTTCAGCATCCATTTCAGATAAAACAACAGGTGAGTTATTATTTTATACAACCGGATTGTATGTGTCTAACAAGAAGCATAAATTAATGGAAAATGGCTATCTAAATACAAATTTTTTTACTACAGATGTTATGGTTGTTCCTTTTCCAGAAAACTCTAATAAATATTATGTTTTTGGCAATGTTTTAAAGGGAAAAAGAGGGGCTATTTTATATTCGGAGATAGATATGACCCTGCAAGATGGTTTAGGAGAAGTTACCAAAAGAAATGGTTTGCTTAACTCTCAAGACGGAGGTGTCTTATTCGCTGTTAAACATGCTTTTGAAAAAGCATATTGGGTTGTTGCACATAAAGGTATTGGCGTAAATAGTATATTTCATTCTCATAAAATTAATAAAGATAGGGTTGATACTTCTGCGGTAACTTCTACACTTCCAGTATACCCATCCGTAGTTCGTGTTGGTGAAATTACTACCTCATCTGACGGAGGATTAATAGCTGCTTCTTATTATGATTCTTTTACCTCAGGAGTTAATGTATACGAATTTGATAAATTATGTGGTAAAGTAAGCTCACCACTGGTGTTGCATGTAGAGCCGGATTGGATGTTTGCACAAGGAATCTGCTTTTCTCCTGATGATTCTAAGCTTTACGCAACGGTTTCCTCCAAAAAAGACATTAACCATCCAAAAAGTTATATAATTCAATATTATGGGCAAAACTTTAGCCAATGGCAAATAATTGCTGAATCGAAACAAGCTTATAACGGTTTACGTTTAGGACCTGACAATAAGATTTATATAAGCATTAATGATAGTTTGAAACCCGTGCCCTCATCACGGGTAGATGCGCTTATATTTCCAAATAATTTAGGTAAGGATGTGGGGTATACTCCAAAATATCTTGATTTAGGGTATTATTTTGATTTTGGCTTTAATCCTGCTCGAAAGAGAAGACGAACGACAAATTATAGGTTCCCTAATTTAATCTATGATAAAAGTCCATTTGGCAGTAGCAAAAACAATAAAATTATAGCCCAAAATATTTGTTTGGGAGATTCAACTCATTTCTCTTTAACAACAACACAAATGTTTGATTCTGTTTATTGGGAATTAGAAAAAGGTTTACCCATTGTTAAAACAAATAATGCTTCTTATATATATGGAGACACGGGGAGTTATACAATTACAGCTACCCAGTTTTTTTGCAACCAAAGCTGGGATGTTTCTAAAAATATAAAAATTGTTAAGTCACCTTCAATTAATTGGCCTACAGACTCAGTATTTTGCTACAATGGCGAGCTAAAACTCTCAACCCCTTTTAATACAGGAAATTTCACTTGGAGTACCGGTGAAACAACTTCTACTATAAGTGCTGAAAAAGAAGGGTTGTACTGGGTAGATGTAGTTTTAGGCTCTTGCCAAGCAACAGACAGTATTTATGTAACAGAACTCCCACCTATTTTAATTGACTTAGGAGGTGACTATACCGTTTGTGAGCATGATACCGATGATTTAGTGAAGCTGGACGCAGGAAAAAACTACAAGCATTATAAATGGACACCCACCCAAGATACCACCCAGTGGATAATAGTAAAGCAAGCAGGAGACTATTACGTGGTTGTAGAAGATTTTAGAGGCTGCAAAGGTGATGACGGTAGCAAAGTAGCACGACTATGCAATTTTGATTTTCATATACCCAATGCTTTTACCCCTAACGGCGATGGGTTGAACGATGTGTTTAAAGCAACTACATCAGACATTTATAAACTAAACTTTGAAATATATAACACTTGGGGAGAACGTGTTTTCAAGACCAATAATCCACAACAAGGCTGGGACGGTAACTACAAAGGCAAACCTTGTCCCAATGGGGCATATCTTTATAAAGTCAGTTTTAATGGTTTCTCTAACAAACAACTGAAAACGTATAATTTCAAGGGCAATGTAAGTTTATTGAGGTAAACTATAAATACTCCTTAGCTTTCTCCACTACATTCTCTAAGCCTCCAATATCACTACCACCGGCTGTAGCATAGAAAGGCTGACCGCCGCCACCGCCTTTAACCAGCTTAGCTAGTTCGCGAATTATTTTACCTGCGTTATAACCTTTTTCTTTGACTAAATCATCACTTATCATTACTGTGATATTAGGTTTACCATTAACCTCGGCAGCGGTTACTAAAAACAGATTATCAATATCTTTTTTCAGGGCAAAAGCCATATTTTTAATGCTTTCAGCACTATTAAGCGGTATTCTTCTGGCTATAAAGTTTACCCCATCAATATTTTCAACTACAGTTCTTAACCAAGCCCTCACTTGTTGCACTTGTAGGTTTTCTAATACCTCTAGACGTTTTTGTAGGTCTTCTTTTTCGGCAATAAGATTCTCAATTCCTTTGATAAGGTCTTTAGGGTTGTTTAGTAAAGATTTAGCTTCGTCTACTAAGCTTAGTTGGTTATTAATATATTTTTCTGCCTTATCTGCAGTAATAGCTTCTATACGGCGAACTCCAGCAGCAACCGATGTTTCTGTCGTTATTTTAAAGTAGCCTATTTGTCCTGTCGCTGGTACGTGAGTGCCTCCACAAAGTTCTTTACTAAAATTATCATCAAAAGTGATGACTCGTACCGTATCGCCATATTTTTCACCAAATAGGGCAGTAGCTCCTTGTTTTTCAGCTTCTGCTATGGGAATACTGCGTTGCTCATTTAGCTGGATATTCTCACGTATTTTTTGGTTAACAATGTGCTCAATTTCTTTTATTTCCTCATCGGTTACTTTGGTAAAATGAGAGAAGTCGAAACGAAGGTAATCAGGAGCAACTAAACTTCCTTTTTGGTTTACATGGTCGCCTAGAACTTGTTTTAAGGCCGCATGTAATAAATGCGTAGCACTATGATTATCAGCTATTAATGTGCGGCGTTCAGCATTTACCTTCGCTACAAAATCAGCATTAGGGTTTTCAGGCAGTTTATCAGCAATATGAACGATTAAGTTGTTCTCTTTTTGGGTATCAATTATGTTTATTTTCTCGTTTGCTGATTGTAAATATCCTGTATCTCCAATTTGTCCGCCACTTTCTCCATAGAAAGGCGTTTTGTTTAATACCAGTTGAAATAAAGTCTTCTTTTTTGCTTCTACTTTGCGGTAACGCGTAATTTTTACTTCTGCCTCAAGCGTATCATAACCAACAAATTCACTTTCTTGAGCAGATTTGTCATCCTGAGCTTGTCGAAGGACAACCCAATCGTCTTTACTTACTTGTGCATCTTTACGACTACGTTCTTTTTGTTCTTTTAACAAAGCTTCAAAACCAGCTATATCTACTTTTAAGCCTCTTTCTTGAGCGATAAGAAGTGTTAAGTCTATAGGGAAACCAAAAGTGTCATACAGCTTAAAAGCATCTTCACCGCTTAGGTCTTTATCTGTAATTAAAGATAAACCATTTTCCAAAGTTCTTAAAAATGCCTGCTCTTCTTCCAATATTACTTTTTGTACAAAATCTTGTTGTTTCTTAAGTTCGGGGAAGGTATTGCCAAACTCTTGTACCAATACTGGCACTAACTCATTTATAAACGGCTTACTAAGATTTAAAAAGCTAAACCCGTAACGCACTGCACGGCGAAGTATGCGACGTATTACATATCCAGCACCGTTATTGCTTGGCAATTGTCCATCAGCAATAGTAAAGGCAACAGCACGTATATGGTCTACAATAACACGTATAGCTATATCTGTTTTTTCATTTGGAGTACCTTTTACATCATCGCCACCACTATATCTAATGTTACTAAGCTCTTCTACTTTTGTAATGAGAGGAGTAAATACCGAGGTATCGTAATTACTTGTTTTGTTCTCAATGGCACGTACTAAACGCTCAAAGCCCATACCTGTATCTACATGCTTGGCAGGTAACGGGTTAAGTTTACCATCCGCCATGCGGTTAAACTCCATAAATACCAAGTTCCAAATTTCTATAACTTGTGGGTGGTCAGCATTTACTAAAGTTTTGCCGTCAACAGCTTTGCGTTCTTCATCAGGGCGTAAATCAATATGTATCTCACTACATGGGCCACAAGGACCGGTATCGCCCATTTCCCAAAAATTATCTTTCTTGTCGCCTTTTAGTATGCGGTCTTCTGCAATATGTTTTTTCCAGTAGTCATAAGCTTCTTGGTCAAAGGCAGTACCGTCAGTTTTGTCGCCTTCAAAAACAGTAGCATACAAACGGTCTTTATCCAGTTTAAATACTTCTGTCAATAATTCCCACGCCCATGCAATAGCTTCTTCTTTAAAAAAATCACCAAAACTCCAGTTGCCCAGCATCTCAAACATGGTATGGTGGTAGGTATCGTGCCCAACATCTTCCAAATCGTTATGCTTACCACTTACACGAAGGCATTTTTGTGTATCGGTAACACGTTTGTTTTTAGCTTCTTCGTTACCTAAAAAATAATCCTTAAACTGGTTCATGCCGGCATTGGTAAACATCAACGTAGGGTCATTTTTAATTACCAATGGGGCAGAGGGGACTATTTTATGCCCTTTACTCTCAAAAAAATCTAAAAATTGTTGCCTTATTTGTTGAGCGTTCATCTATTGTTTATTGGAATTATTTTTGTTTGCTATACATTCGCAACGAATGAAGGCGCAAAAATAGCAAAAGCCTGTTAGGATTTGCGATTTGTGATTAAATCTAAATAAATAATCTAATAACAGGTAACCGAAAGCAAATAGCTGAAAATTAATGGCAAAACAACCTAAATACCGTTTCGACCCACATAATTTAACTTATGAGGAAGAACAACGCAACTGGGGCAAAATAGCCCTGCGTGTATTTGGTTTTTTATGCGCCTCTGTGGTGTTTGCAGCACTAATTATTTGGGGTGCATACTCATATTTTGAATCGCCTTATGAGAAAACCCTCGAAAAACGAATAGAAAACTACAAGTTACAATTATCGCTTTACGATAAGTCTATAGATGAATTAAACAATACTTTAAATGAGTTAATTGAACGCGATACACAGATATATAGAATTGTTTTTGAAGCTGAACCGTTAGAAGACAGCACCACAACAGCCAAAAATTTTTTAGAAAAATATAAAAACCTTAAAGGCTTTGACGATGAAAAAGAAGTGCAACGCCTTAATAATAAACTGTTTCGTTTGGCTAGTACTATGAAACGGCAAGAAAAATCTTTTGACGATATAATCGACCGTGCTAAACGCAAGCAAGATATGTTTGCCAGTATCCCTGCTATACAGCCAATAGAAAATAAAGATTTAACCCGCGTAGCCTCGGGTTTTGGTTACCGTATACACCCTATATATAAAACCCGAAAAATGCACTCGGGTATGGACTTTACTGCTCCCAAAGGAACTCCTATATATAGTACGGGAAATGGTAAAGTTACTTTTGCAGGATATAATGAGGGCTATGGCTACCATGTTATTGTAAACCATGGCTATGGCTATGAAACCATATATGCTCACATGAGTAAAATGGAGATGCGAAAAGGGGAAGAGGTAACCAGAGGGCAACTGCTTGGAAAAGTAGGTTCTACAGGGTTATCTACTGCGCCTCACTTACACTACGAGGTAGTGAAGAACGAGCGTAAGGTAAACCCTGTGCATTTTTACTATAATGATTTAACCCCTGAAGATTACGAAAAAATTAAAGAACTTGCAGCTTCAAACAACCAATCTTTCGACTAATGCTACCTGAAGAACAAAACCCTGATAAACTGTATTATTCTATTAGCGAAGTATCTAAAATGCTGGGGGTAAACGCTTCGCTTGTTCGCTTTTGGGAGAAAGAGTTTGATATTCTTAAGCCAAAGAAGAACAGTAAAGGCAATCGCCAGTTTACTAAAGAAGATGTAGGTAATTTACGTTTAATATACCATTTGGTAAAAGAACAGGGGCATACCTTACAAGGGGCAAATGAAAAGATTAAGCACGACAAAGGGACCACTACCAAAAAAGTAGAGATTATAGACAGTTTGTATAAAGTACGCAATTTACTTACTGATATTAAAGATATAATTGATAAGGAAGCTACATGAGAAGACTACGAGCTTTTTTTATTTTCTTGTTGATTTCGATATCAGCAAGTAGTCAATCAGATAACTCTAAAACACTTACAGTTATTGGGGTGGGAGATATGATGTTGGGTACTAATTATCCGAGCAAACACTATTTACCTCCTAATAATGGCAAAAATATGCTGGATAGTGTAAAGCATATCTTGCGTGATGCTGATGTAACTTTCGGAAACCTTGAAGGTACATTGGCCGGTAATAAAGGCAGAGTGAAGCGTTGCCGTAATCCTAAGCTGTGTTATGCTTTTCGTTCACCTTCAGAGTATGCATCGCTTTATAAAGATGCAGGGTTTGATTTGTTGAGTATTGCTAACAACCACAGTGGAGACTTTGGGGCCGAAGGAAGGCAAATAACCATGCAGAAATTGCAAGAAAATGAAATTGCTTATGCTGGCTTGCTAAGCTGTCCAACAACGGTTATAGAAAGAAACGGAGTGAAGTATGGGCTGGCTGCTTTTGCACCCAACAGTGGTACAGTGAATATTAGAAACATTGAAAATGCTAAGAAAATTATACAAGGGCTTGATAGTATTTGCGATATTATAATTGTTTCATTTCATGGGGGTGCTGAGGGACGAAGTAAGCAGCATGTAACTAAAAAAACAGAGTATTTTGTAGGCGAAAACCGAGGTAACGTATATGCCTTTAGCCATGCGGTAATTGATGCAGGTGCTGATATTGTTTTCGGGCATGGACCGCACGTTACGCGTGCTATGGAGTTGTATAACAACAGGCTGATATGTTATAGCTTAGGCAACTTTGCTACCTATCATCGGTTTAGCCTCACGGCGCAAAGCGGTGTAGCTCCCATTGTTAAAGTAAGCATAAACTCTAAAGGCGAATTTGTAAAAGCCCGAATAACGCCCATAAAACAAATAGGCGAGGGCATACCCCGAATAGATTACTCTAAAAAATGGGCTACTAAAATTATACAACAACTTACAGCACAAGACTTTCCAAATACATCTCTAAACATTAGTAATGATGGCTTGGTAGTAAAGAAATAAGCTTGTTTTCTCAGTAATACTATTGTTTGCAACTAAGTTGCTACAATTAGGGTCTTATTTTTGAGGGTAAACTCAGAAAATAAGTACAACTAAATTCCGTTAGTTTAGTTGTACATTTTTGTTGTTCCTATTCCCTGAAACTGAAAGTAACCTGTTATGAAAAAAATTCTACTGTCTATTAGCTTGGTGGCAGCCTTTTTTACTTCTTATGCCCAAATAAGTTATACAGACCTTAATCCCGATAGTTCATACACAATTATAGCTATGGGAACTTATAGTGCAGACAGTGCAATAGACTTGGATATTGACGGAGATACTGTTGTTGACTTTTATTTTCACTATGAAGTAATAATAGGTATTAATGGCGTTACATGGAAGTTACAGTTACATTGTACGGATACAGGCAATCAGGCATATTGGAAAAGCAATACATTATCTAACGGACACCATTATATAAAAGGATTATCAAGAGGGGATAGCATAACCAAAAATGTACTGTTTGGCAGAGACCAGGACCCGTTACTGGGTGATGATGCCGATGATAATATTGTAAGTGCAGGGGATAAGTACATCGGTATACGCTTTAGGAGCAAAGGGAAAACCTATTACGGTTGGATATTGCTCAATATGTCTGTAGGAGTATCATCAGGCACTATGACGGTAAAGTCATTTGCATATAATACAACAGCAGAAGAGGGGATAAACGCCGGCGATACCTGCGTAGCGACAAAATCAATTACTACGCTAACAGCATGTGATAGTGTGGTGTGGAATAATACCACCTACTATAACTCAGGTACCTATACTTTTAAAACCACTAACTCAGGAGGGTGCGATAGTATTGCTACTTTAATTTTTACAAGGGATACCAGTTTCAGTAACATTACCGTAGCAGCTTGCGATAGTTTCCAATTGGGCAATACGGTATACTACCAATCAGGAGTTTACACACAAGTGCTAAATAATGCCAATACAAAAGGCTGCGATAGTGTAGTGCAATTAAACTTAACCATTAATAAATCGACAGATACTACCCTTACCATTACTACTTGTGATAGTTTAGTACTTAATGGAATCACTTATAAAACGGCAGGGAACTATGTGCAACATTTAACCAATGCTGCAGGTTGTGATAGTACTGTTAATTTTACGCTTGTTATAAGCAATACTGTACCCATAACCATTACAACAGCAGCTTGCGATTCATTTGTTTTAAACGGAATTACCTATACCTCAACAGGGACTTATATGCAAACTATATCAGGCGGTAATGGGTGCGACAGTATAATAACACTAAACCTTACCGTTAATCATCCGGTGGTGAATAGTATAGCAAGGGTAGCTTGCGACAGCTTCACGCTAAACGGTATAACGTATACCTCAAGTGGGACTTATACCCAAAAGCTTACCACCGTGGCAGGTTGTGATAGCACCATCAACCTGAGTTTAACCATAAATAAGTCTACATCAAGCACAGTAACCACTACGGGTTGTGTAAACTATATACTCAACGGTGTAACTTATGATTCTAGCGGTACATATACCCAAATACTTACTAATGCCGCGGGTTGTGATAGTGTTGTTACTTTGGTGCTTACATTAACAAAACCAAATATTAGTGTATCACAAGTGAAAACGCAGCTTACAGCAAACGCAACAGGAGTAGCCTACCAGTGGCTGGATTGCAATGCCAACTTTAGCCCTATTAACGGAGCAACCAATGCTACCTACACCGCCACAGCAAACGGCAGCTATGCGGTAGAGATAACAGATGGTAATTGTGTAGATACCTCAAGCTGCATAGCGGTAATAAGTGTAGGCATTGAAAATAATTTTCCCAATGCGGTAAAAGCTTATCCCAACCCAACAAACGGCAGTATATTACTTAGTTTGGGCGAAACCTATACCAAAATAGAAGTGAAAATAAGCAACCTGTTAGGCAAAGAGGTATATAAAAATACCTATTCTACAGCTAAAGAAATACCACTAGCCATTGATGGGGCAGAGGGAATATATATAATTTCTATTCGCACAGCCACCCACAGCACCAAAATAAAAGTGTTGAAACAATAAGGTACAACAACCAAGAAATACTTTAAAATGTTTGAATGAAGAGTGCGATGGATAGTCATTCTCAACTTGATTGAGAATCTGTGTGAATAACATTGTGATACATCTACCCGTAAGAAGGGGAGCAGTTCTTTACTGAATATGATTAATTCTGCTGTAATAGCTTACTAAGGTATGCAGTGTGGTTTCATACCTAGAAAAGGTTATTGGTAGTATAGGGGGTAAGGGAGGTCATATTTCTATTCGTATCAGTAGTAACAACAAAAATCCCTTTAGGCAGAAATACACCGCATGGCAAAGACCTATACGGTTACGAAATGTATGAGGACGCCAAGACTTTTTATAGCACTTAAAACATATACTAACACATTTCTATTTGTTGTTAGCGTTAGTACTAATTGTTTAACATTAATAAAAACAACACCTTACATAAGTTTTGTTGATTAATTTGTCAATAAAATGTGTAAAAAGCAAAAGCTCCTAATTGTTATTTTGTAATTGAAATATAAAAATTATGAAATATAGAAAACTAAAGTACAATGTAGAGAGACTAAGGTGTCCTGAGCACAATGAATCTCCTAAAGTTATAATCATAGGTGATAAAATAAGTGCTGAAAATTTATGTTGTAAAAAACAACAAAAACGCATCTCAAAAGCAATCCAAGAAGAGGTTGGAAAAGCAGCTCAGGAAGAGTTTGGTGATATGCTTAAAAAAGCTTTTAGGTAAAAGTATATTCAATTGTAATACAAAAATCAACTGTTACAAAATCACATAAATACCTCTTGTCCACGCCTGTGGAATACCCGTTTATAGAAATACGGGGCAAAAAGTATCTTTGCATGTAGTGAAAGTAGGTATTTTCTTCGGTGGAGCCTCTCGTGAGCGAGAAGTCTCATTTTCAGGTGGTCGCACGGTGTACGATAACCTTAACAAATCGTTGTTCACCCCCTTGCCTTTGTTTGTAGATAGTTTCAACAATATTATCCTGCTCAACAAAGAGCTGATATACAAGGGGAGTATTCGTGATTTTTATCCCCCTGCCCAGTATTTACCTGCTACACAGCATAACTTTCAGCACTATGTAGAGAGTTTAGAGGCAGATATACGCAGCGGCAAAATCACCCATAACGAAATGATAGCCCATATTGGGCGCAAAGTAACCATTGATGAGTTGCCCCAACTTATAGACATGGCTTTCTTAGCCCTTCACGGTGCTTTTGGCGAGGACGGTACCCTGCAAGGCATGCTAGAGTGGTTGCGCATTCCCTATACCGGTTCGGGCATATTACCATCGGGTATTGGCATTAGCAAAGCAGTGCAAAAACGCTTTATGGCAGATGCGGGTTTTGCTACGCCCAACTTTGCCCTAATAAACCGACTCAATTGGGAAGAAGGCGAAAAAACACTTTCGCTGCACGATATTGGGACGAATTTACAGTTTCCCGTAGTGGTGAAACCTGCCAATCAAGGGTCGTCTTTAGGAGTTAGTGTAGTGCGTGAGTTTAACGAGGAGCTTTTGACTGAAAGCATTAACAAAGCCTTCTTTAAACATACCCTTACAAAGGCAGAGTGGAGCCAATTGTCTGATTATGAACAAACTGAATATGTGCGTTCTATATGCGACATTAGAGAAGGATTAGGATTGCCGCTTTTACTCGATGGTGAACAGATTGATTTGCCTGATGAAGTGCTAAATAACATCACCCAAAAGCTAAAAAATAACGATACGGTACTTCTACAAGCCCTCCAAAATGAGAGTGAGGTATTAGTAGAAGAATTTGTTGAGGGAAGAGAATTTTCTTGTATTGTGATTGAGGGGTTAGACGGCAACCCTATTGCTCTACCTCCTACCGAAATTGTAAAAGGCAGCGAAATATTTGATTATCGTAGCAAGTACTTACCGGGTTTGTCTCGCAAGCTCACCCCAATAGATTTACCTGATGAGCATATAGAAAACATCCGTAACGAGGCAGAGGAGCTGTATAGTTACTTCCGTTTTAACTGCTACGCCCGTTTAGATGGTTTTATTAACCCGCAAGGCGAGGTTTTCTTAAACGACCCTAATACTACTTCAGGCATGATGCCATCGTCGTTTTTCTTCCACCAAGCGGCAGAAGTGGGGCTAAATCCATCGCAATTCCTAACCTATATTATATATAGCAGCTTACACCAACGTGCAGAAACCAGTGTAGACAATTACCATTATACTAAGCTGTTTAACGCATTGAAGACCCAGCTAGAGCAAACCGATACCAACAGCAGCGATAAGAAACGTATTGCTGTGATAATGGGCGGTTACTCTACCGAGCGCCATATTTCTATGGAAAGTGGGCGTAATATTTATGAGAAACTGGCATCTTCTGTTAAGTACGAGCCTGTACCTGTTTTCCTTACGGGGAATGATAAACATTTCGATTTGTTCCAAATACCCGTAAACATGATGCTTAAGGACAATACCGATGATATTGCCGAAAAAGTGACCAATTACACCGCCAACCCTTACCTACAAAAGATTATTGATGAGTGTGCTCCCCTAGCAGAACTATTTGGTAGCGGTACGTTTGATGCTACCCCTAAACCTATTTCTATTGAAGATTTAGCAGCGTTGGTAGACGGTACTTTTATTGCCTTACACGGTCGCCCCGGTGAGGACGGTTCTATCCAGCAGCAGTTAGAAAAAGTGGGGCTTCCTTATAATGGTTCGGGTTACGATAGTTCTCAAATCACCATAAATAAATACGATACTGCTGAAATATTGGAGAAGAATGGCTTTTCAGTAGCAGCGCATCACTTAGCACAAAAAGCGGATTGGCTTAAGGATAAAGACGCCTTTTACGATGCTGTTTTAGCCGTTACTGGCTTGCCCATGATAGCCAAACCTGCTGATGATGGTTGTAGCTCAGCAGTAAAAAAGATTAAAACCCGTGAGCAGTTAGACGCTTTTGCCCACCTAATGTTTAGAGAACAGCCAGAGCGTGAAGTGAAGTATGAGGAAGCCTTGAGTTTATTACCCAAAGAAGAGTTTCCACAGAAAGATTACTTTTTGGCAGAGAAGTTTATAGATAAAAGTGATGCGAAGATTTTCCTTGAAATTACGGGAGGGCTCCTCACCCACCACAAAAACGGTGGTATAGAGCGTGAGATGTTTGAGCCGAGCGAAACCTTGGCAGAGAAAGAAATCCTTTCTTTAGAAGAGAAATTTTTGGCTGGGCAAGGGCAAAATATTACCCCTGCACGCTATCATAAAGAAGGTAAAGAAAATAAAAGAATAGGTGAAGCCGTTAAACAAGAGTTAAAACGTGTAGCCGAGCTATTAAATATAGAAGGTTACGCCAGAATTGACGCTTTTGTGAAAGTTCATAACGATGATACTGTGGAAGTTATTTTTATTGAGGTAAATTCGCTGCCGGGTATGACCCCTGCTACCTGCATTTTTCACCAAAGTGCAATAAACGGATACATGCCCTATGAGTTTATAGATAAGATATTAGAGTACGGTTTTAATAAAAAATTAAGCGCACAGGCATCGTAATGGCAAATAAATTCGTCAATAAAGTAATACAAGGTAAATGGTGGCAAATGCTGCTTATTGCTATTGTAATGACTGTTCTTTTTTTGCTGTTTGTAAATTGGTTATTAAAATACATTACTAATCATGGCGAAACGCTACCCGTACCAAAGGTTACAGGGCTAACCTATGATGAGGCTAAAAGCCTTTTAGAAGGCAAAGACCTGCGTTGTATAGCCTACGATTCTGTGTATGTGCCTAAGGCTAAACCTAACGAGATTATAGACCAAAACCCTAGCGATAGTGCATTGGTAAAGCATAACCGTATGGTATACCTTACCATTAATGCCTTAGCAGTACCAAGAGTTAATGTACCCGATGTAAGAGAAATGAGTCTTAGAGAGGCTACTAGTGAGTTGCAACGTGCAGGTTTAAGAGTAGGTAAAATTACTACTCGCCCTGATATTACTACCAACTTTGTGCTAGACCAACGTTATGAGGGTAAATTTATAAAACCAGGTACAGAGCTAGACAAAGGTACAGCTATAGACCTTGTGGTAAGTAAAGGAGAAGAGCCTGAGGATGATGAGATTACCGTGCCTGATTTAGCAGGGCTTACTGCCGATGAAGCTACTATAGAGTTAAACCTTTTAGGCTTAAATATTGGAGTAATAACCTATGATAAAAATGTTACTGACAAAGCATTTGCCGTTATTTACAAACAGTCTGTTAGAGCAGACAGCAAAACATATATGGGTAAAGAGGTAGATATATATTTAAAAGAGGTAGAGTAAAACTATGTTGAAGAGAGTTATAGGTATTTTTGTACTCCTATTTTTTGTAATTAATGTTAATGCACAGCAAGGCGAAGAGGTATTGACCCCAATCCATTATAATCCTGCGTTACAGCAAGCTGCAAAACAAGAAGCAACTCACAAGTTTATTCGCAAAACAGGAATAAAAGATACTTTGCAACTACCTTTTTTTGATGATTTTTCAGTAAGTGAAGTATTTCCCAATGAAAACCGTTGGACTACCAAAGATGCTTACATTAATACCGATTTTACTAATGTGGCTCCCAGTTTAGGTGTGGCAACACTAGACGGTTTGGATAGTACAGGTCGTCCTTATTTTAATATTCGCGCCGGTGTGCGAGGCGGTTGCGATACACTTACTTCGCAGCCTATAAACTTGTCGGCTTTAAATGTTGGGAGTAACGTATACCTAAGCTTTTTCTATCAGCCACAAGGGTTAAACTTCTTTCCGTTAACGGGGCAAGACTCATTAGTGCTTCAGTTTAAAGATAATAACGGTTTTTGGTTTAATGAATGGATAGCCTATGGAAGCACAATTACTCCTTTTAAAGCTGTAATTGAGCAGATAGATTCGGCAAAATATTTCCATGCGGGGTTTCAGTTCCGTTTTATAAACTATCAGGAGTATTTAGGCGGTGTAGGGCAGTGGAATATAGATTATGTGTACTTAGAACGTAATAGAACAGCAAACGATACTGTTTTTAGTGATGTGGCTATAGCCAAAAAGCCAAATTCTTTCCTTAAAGAGTATCAGGAAATGCCTTACGAACAGTTTAAAGGGTTTGAAAACAGTGAAATTGCTACATCAATAAATGGCTCACTTAGTAATATGGGAGATATTGGGCGTACAGTTGACGTTTTTAACAGGGAAGTAAGAGACCAAGCCAATAATTTAATTATTAACTCACCACGTTCAGGTTTAGCAATTGGAGCAAAAAACCATTTAGATGTAAACTTTAGTGCAACCTCTAACACAACTACATTAAATACCGATACGGTTACTTATACAATTAGCGAGTATCTACAGATAACTGGAGCTAATTTTAGAACTATAAATGATTCAGCAGGACGTGAATTAACTTTTGCAAACTATTATGCCTATGATGATGGCAGTGCTGAGACAGGTTATGGCTTAAGAAGAGGAAAAGGTAAAATAGCTTATAAATTCAGAGTAAATAAGCCTGATAGCTTGAGAGCTATTTCTGTATATTTTTTCCAAGCTGAAGATACTGTGAAACGTGTATTTAACCTTAGTGTGTGGAATAGTATAGAACCCAACGGATTTGGCGAAAATTTAGCTTATCAGCAGTCAATAACTTACCCTACTTATACAGATAGCATTAACGGTTTCCATACTTATTTGCTTGATAGTGCAATTGCTGTAGCAGATAGTTTTTATATTGGTTGGGAGCAAAATACTGAGTTTTTCTTGAATGTAGGATGGGACAGAAATTATAGTCTTGATGGCGATACCATACCAAATCCGGGCTTATATTTTAACTCTACAGGTAAGTGGTATACCTCATTTATACCGGGCACTTTAATGATGCGTCCCCATTTAGGTAAAGACTTTACCGATACTGCTGTTGTTAGCGTTAAGGAGTTTCTTTCTGTTAAAAATAAGGTTGTTAAAGTGTTTCCAACCCCTGCAAATAACCATTTATGGGTTGATTTAGACTTTAACAAGCAGTATGATTACTCGATTACTGATGTTACAGGTAAAACCATTTTAAAAGGCTTATTAACAGCAGATAACAAACAACCTATAGATATAAGCTATTTGACAAATGGTTTATATTTTATAAATTTACATAGCTCTAAGCAAGGAACCTACCAAGCAAAATTTATTAAACAATAGTATTTACATAGTATATGGACGATATAACCGTTGAAGAATTAAAAACACGTATGGATAGTGGGGAAGACCTTATTATTATAGATGTACGTGAGCCTCATGAATTTGAAGAGTTTAATATTGGTGCACGCCTAATCCCATTAGGTACCCTACCTAATGTTATGGATGAATTAGAAGACTTGAAGGACGAAGAAATAATATTGCATTGCCGCAGTGGTGCGCGTAGTGGACAAGCTAAAGCTTACATGGAATCTATAGGGTTTAATAAAGTACGTAATATGCTAGGCGGAGTGCTTGACTGGCAGTTGAAGTTTAGTGCCAGCAGTTAATTAGTAAGTAAACATTTAAAAATATAATAAAGCCCTCTTTTTGAGGGCTTTTTGTTTATATCTTCAACCTTCCACAATCTTCTATAGTAGGGTCTCTTTTATATTTTAAGGTAATATTTATCCCTGTGTAAACAGACCAATTGTAAATTCTTTTCTTAAAAAGGGCAAAAAAATTATTGCTCCCGATAAAAAAAGGTCCTGCATTTATCATCCAACCTACAGTTGCTGTTCTTGTTCTTGGTAATAAACGTATGGGTACTGCATAAGTAAAACCGGAGGTTTCTCTACGAATTACTACTTGTGTTGCAGTTGGAGTATATAAGTTTATAGTTTTGTTTGGAGAACGTAAGTTTTGAGTATGGTTTACACTTAAAAACCAGTTGTGGTTTAGCCTGTAATCAAATTGTAGTTGTGCCGTTGTGGGCATATTAACACGTATTTCTTTGTTAGTTTCTACTACTCGTTCATTTTTTCGTATTTCATCAAGGTAATTATCACTTTCTGAAAAATTAACGAGGTCTATAGTAGAATTAATCTCAACAATTTCATCAGTAACAATTTTGTTTACAAAGTTTATATACCCCCAATCTATTAACGATACCCCAATTCTATAGTCATATTTTAAAATATTACGTTGTCTAAAAGTCTTGTTTTTACCCTTGGGATTTATTTGCCTGTACCTATGTTTTAAGTGCCTTGGGCGATGTTCATACACAAAGCCTATATCCATTGCAAGTCCGTTTCCGGGTGAATTCTGACCAAGTATAAACGGGATTGGGTTCTGTGATGCTTCTTCTAAGTCTGTATTAAGTAATTTATATCTTGAGTTTATTGTTGCATCACTTCCATCTACCATTAAAGTGAAAAACTCGGTATTAATAATATAAGAAAACCTTGGGGTTAGTTTTTTAAGTGTTGCGCCTACCTTTATAAGCGTTTCGCGTCTATCATAAGTCACAAAAGCCAAGCCTGCAGCTATTTCATTATAAGCAAGAACCCTAATATCGGTATTTAAAGAGTTGGGGATGTATGTTTTAGGAAGCTTATCGTAAGTTAAAAGAGGGAAAATATCTTTTCCAAACTCACCAACATTGCCTATAACACGCTCTTTGGCAAAAGCAAACAAAGATAGTTTCGGCAAGATATTTATTTTAAATGAAGGCAGTATTAATTGGTTGTCTGAGTAAAAATTAGTGTTCTTAGTTTGCCTTTCAGTAAGCTCAAAATAGGGAGGTTTAATATGTGGTTCTCTATCTCGCTTATGTTTTAAGGTTGCCATTTCAATAGGAGAATAGTTTAAACTTGTTCTAATGAAGTTGTTTTCCATTCCTACACCTGCCCCCAAGAAATTTATGCTAAGCCAGTCGGTTCCGTAGGTTGCGTATGCAGGATTAAGCATAGCTCCGTAAATACCGCTACTGTTATGTGTTGAGAAGGTGTTGAAGTGTTGAGATAACAGCGGGAACTGAATGAGAATTAAAAGAACAAAGAACAGCAACTTCATAGATTATGATTTATAATCATAATCGTAAAAGAGTAAAAAAGATACAATGGGAATAAAAAAGCCAACTTAAATAGCTGGCTTTCAGATTTTTTAAATTTTCAATCTGTCACAATCTTCTATTGTAGGGTCTGATTTATATTTTATACGGATACTAATACCAGTGTATATTGACCAATTATAAGCCCTTCGGCTAAAAAAGGTTAAGAAATTGTCAGTACCTATAAAAAACGGACCGTATTGTGCCATTATACCTGCTGTAATAGTTTCTGTTCTTGGCACAACACGTAAAGGGATGGCATAAGTAAAACGTTCTCCTTCTCTTCTAATTGTTGCTGTAGCATAACTAGGTACAAAAAAGGCTGTTGCTTTTTGTGGGTTTCGCAAGTTTTGCGAGTAGGCAGCATTTAAAAACCATTTTTTATTCAGCCTATAGTCAAAATTTACTAGTAACCGTGTAGGTAATAATAAACGCTCTTGGTCTTGAAAAAACAAAGGGGTTGAGTTATTGGTTATTTCAGAGCGGTATGCTTCTGCTGTGGTTGTAGTAGCTAGTGGTACATTGGTAGTTGAGTTAAAAGTAGTATCAGCCACATTTTGGTTAAAGTTTATATAACCCAAGTCTAACAACGAAACACCTATTTTATAATCATATTTTACTATATCTCTTTGGCGAAAGGTTTTATTTTTCCACTTATTGTCATGTGTTAAATAGCGGTGGCGCATGTAATAGGGACGGTGCTCGTATACAAAACCTATATCTGTAGATAGCCCGCTGCCGTTAGCATTATTACTCAAAGCAATATTATCAAGGTTAGCATTTGTTGTATTTTCATTAGTAGTTAATACGCGGTATTTAGAAATAATATTCAAACCTTCAGCAGTTAAACTGGGAGCATATTGTTGAGTTTGAAATAAATAGGCTGAATGACCCCTTAAACTTTTAACTATAAGCCCTACTTTAAGCATATCTTCTCTTTTTTCAAGTAATACGGCAGAAACTCCAAAGGCAAGCTCTCTGTAAGTCATCATTCGGGTGTCAATCTCCAGGTTAGGAGTAGAGTTACTATCAGGTATTTGGTCATTAATAATAGTGGTAAAATATCATCTCCGGCATTTAAAATATTGCCAGTAGCTCTTTCTCTCCAATAAAAAAAAGCTGAAAAGCGCGGGTTGATATTAACCTTAATAGAAGGTAATAGAATTTGTGCATCTCCATACAAGGCTGAGGGAAGCTTACCTCTTTTTTGAGCATAGAAATAATTGTTTTCCTCAGCAATACTTTCATTATTGTTCTGAAAAGTAGCCATTTGGAAAAGGGAGTAACGTAGCTGGCTTCTTACCGTATTACTTTCCATACCTATACCTCCGCCTATTAGGTTTATACTGAGCCAATCGGTACTCCCCGCTGCATTTGCAGGGTTGGTTAATACTCCATAATACCGTTTCTATTGGTATTTCCGTAGCTGTAGGTGTTAAGGTTTTGGGCAAATAGTGAAGCCGGCAAGATTAAGCAGCTTAATAAAATTAAGTTCTTCATGGTACATATAAGGTTGGTGAAGTAAAAAAGCTGCTTATACTTATAACGTGGAAATGAGACGTTTATATATAACAGATTTTAAAGTTTAGTGAAACCCCTTGGTATTACTTATTTTGCGGTTGAACTTTTTTAGTTAATAGTTCGTTGTACTATAGTTTTATGTGGCGCAAACCTCAATATGTTTTCTTATTGCTTTCTGCACTGGCTTTTGTGGTAGTTAGCACCTCTATATATTGCACAAACTCACCACAAAAGCCAAAAGCCAAAAGTCAAGAGCTTGTATATTTAAACCACCATGATACGGTAAAATATGTGGGGATGAATACCTGCCGTGCCTGCCATGCTGATATACACAGCACATTTATCCATACAGGTATGGGCAAATCTTTTGATAAGGCCAGCAAAGAAAAAAGCAGTGCCAACTTCTCTCACAATGCTGTTTATGATAAGTTTAGAGACTTTTACTACCAACCTTTTTGGCAAAACGATAAATTTTATATTAAAGAATACAGGCTGGAGGGGAAAGATACCATCCATAGCCGTTTAGAGCAGATAAATTATATAGTAGGCTCTGGGCAACATACCAATTCACATATAATAGAAACAAATGGTTATCTAAACCAAGCCCCGCTTACTTTTTATACCCAAGATGGGCGTTGGGACTTGCCCCCGGGCTTTGAAGACGGACATAACACTCGTTTTGATAGGATTATAGGCTTAGAATGTATGAGTTGCCACAACGGCTTACCCGGCTTTGTGCAAGGTTCTGAAAATCGTTTTACCAATATACCCAACGGTATTGATTGCGAGCGTTGCCACGGCCCTGGTGAGGTGCATGTAGCCAATATACAAGCAGGTAAACTGGTAGATACAGCCAATGAAATTGATTATAGTATAGTAAACCCACGCAAGCTAAACTGGGAGCGGCAAATAGACCTTTGCCAACGTTGCCACTTGCAAGGGAATGCTGTTTTAAAAGAAGGGAAGGGCTTTAAAGATTTCCGTCCGGGTATGGTGTTGAGTGATTTTATGGACGTATATATGCCTCGATATGAAGGCAATGATGATGAGTTTATAATGGCATCACATGCCCAAAGGTTGCAAATGAGCCAATGCTTTATACAGAGTAATAAATCCGCACTTAATAATCAGAAAAATAGTGAGTTACAGCTTACTTGCATCACTTGTCATAATCCGCATAAATCGGTAAAAGTAACAGGAAAGCAGGTGTTTAATACCGCTTGCAACAATTGCCACACCACCCAAAAATGTACCGAGGAATTATCAGTACGACTAGAGAAAAACAATAACGATTGCAGTGGTTGCCACATGCCTAGTACGGGTACAATAGATATTCCGCATGTTACCGTACATGACCATTATATCCGTAAACCACAAAAAGGAGAAAAGGTTAAAAATGCTGATGCTGTAAAGAAGTTTATAGGCATTTATGCCGTAAACAATCCTAATAGCGATGATTTAACACGAGGTAGAGCTTACCTAAACTACTATGAGAAGTTTGAGCCCACAAAGCCCGAATTGTTGGATTCTGCTTACTACTATCTAACAAGAGCTAAAGCAGAAGAAAAATACTTCATTCGTTGGGCATATTTAAAAAGTGACTATCAAGCTGTAATTAAATACGGGGCTAATGCAAAAAACTTAGATGCTTGGACGGCTTACCGCATTGGGCAGGCTTTTTATACTTTAAATGATTTTGCAAAAGCAGAGTATCATTTTAATAAAGCTATGCAAAAAGCCCAACAAAATGTTGAGTTTAAGGCTAAACTAGCTACAACTAAACTACAGCTTAAGAGAATTAAAGAAGCTGAACAGTTATTTAAGCAAGTGTTAAGTACCTACCCTAAACATGTACAAAGCTTAACTAATTTGGGGTATTTATATTTTACCCAAGGCAATGTGGCACAAGCAAATACCTATTATGATAAAGCCTTGGCTTTAGACCCTGACTACGAAGCTGCATTACTTAACAAAGCGGGGTTATACAATTATTTAAAAGACTATGGCAAAGCTAAAACTCTACTAAAACGCTTACTAAAACGAAACCCTAGTAACCAACAGGCAAAACAAGTATTGCAGCAGTTAGAGAGCTTGTAAAATCAATTCCAATTCTTGCTTTAATTATCTAATTATTATCTTATCAGCTTTTGCAATAAATATCATATAAATGTGAAAACTAAAGTGATATTTGAAACCAAGTAGTTAGTACCAATGAAAATAGCAGTTTTATCACGCAACAAAAACCTGTATTCAACCAAAAGATTAATTGAGGCGGCAGAGAAAAGAGGGCATGAAGCTCTTATTGTAGATCATTTGAAGTGCAACATTGAAATAGAGAGAAAGAACCCGCGCATATATTACAATGGTGAATATCTAAGCGATATTGATGCCATAATACCTAGAATAGGCGCATCGGTAACCTTTTATGGTACTGCTGTAGTACGCCAGTTTGAGATGATGAAAGTATTTTCAGCTATAGAGTCTCAGGCATTAGTACGCTCAAGGGATAAGTTACGTAGCTTACAGGTATTGGCAAGAGCAGGAGTAGGTATGCCTAAAACATCCTTTACTAATTACACCAAAGAACCTGAGCAATTGGTGGAATCTGTTGGAGGTGCACCACTAGTATTAAAGTTATTAGAGGGTACCCAAGGTTTAGGTGTAGTATTGGCTGAAACTAGAAATGCTGCCACATCGGTTATTGAAGCTTTTAACGGTTTAGGGGCAAGAGTAATAGCGCAAGAGTTTGTAAAAGAAGCAGGAGGAGCAGATATACGTGTTTTTGTAGTAGATGGCAGAGTAGTAGGAGCTATGAAACGGCAAGGGAAAGAAGGGGAGTTTCGCTCTAATTTACATAGAGGCGGGTCTGCTTCAGTTATTGAGCTTACTGACCAAGAAGAAAATACTGCCCTAAAGGCGGCAAAAGCCATGGGCTTGGGTATTGCCGGGGTAGATTTATTACAGTCTAATAAAGGGCCGTTAGTTTTAGAAGTAAACTCATCACCCGGATTGGAGGGTATTGAAACGGCTACAGGCATAAATGTTGCCCAAGAAATTATTAAATATGTAGAAAGAAATGTCGACTGATACTTTTGAGATTCTGGGGCAGGAGATAAAGAAAGGGCAAAAAGCATTTTTAGAATTAGAGATAGCCAAGCTACATACCCGTACACCCATAAAAATACCTGTTGTTGTTAATCGTTCAAAAAAAGACGGGCCTGTATTGCTTTTAATGGCAGGTGTACATGGCGATGAAGTAAATGGTGTGTCTATAGTTCGCGAGTTAATTAAGCGCAAATATCACAGGCCCGATGTAGGGACGATAATTTGCATACCCGTACTAAATGTATTTGGTTATTTAAACCAAGAGCGTGTATTTCCTGATGGAAGAGACCTAAACCGGGTTTTTCCGGGAGCTTCTCAAGGCTCATTGGCCAGCCAGTTTGCCTATATGTTTAGAAAAGAGATACTGCCTTTAGTAGATTATATTATAGATTTTCATACAGGTGGGGCAAGTCTAGACAATATGCCGCAAATACGCTGTTCTTTTACAGATGAGAAGTCTTTGGCGCTTGCAAAGCACTTTAATGCACCTTTTATCATAAACTCCAACTATGTAAAAAACTCGGTACGAGAAACAGCAAGCAAAATGGGAAAAACCATATTGTTATTTGAAGGAGGACAATCTAAAGATATAGACCAAAATATAGTAAGTGTGGGTGTAGAAGGTGCCTGCAATGTAATAAAACACTTAGGTTTTGTAAAAGGGGAACCTGAAGCTAAAGCTAAATCCATCTTAATAGCTAAGTCTAAATGGGTTAGAGCACCCTATTCAGGTATGTTTAGCCCAATAGTTAAAAACGGCACCTTAGTAAAAACAGGGGAGTTACTAGGCTTAATTTCAGACCCTTACGGTGAATTTGAAAAGAGAGTTAAAGCCCCTTTTGATGGTTATGTATTTTGTGTAAATAAAGCTCCCGTAGTAAACAAAGGAAATGCATTATTTCACATAAGTGTTGAGCGTATAAGCAATTGATAATTGTTGTTGAATGGTACAACATTCAACAGTAAAACAGCGTATATTTATACAATGCAAAACATAAAATATCTAATTCCCTTATTTTCAGTTGTAGTACTTTCAGTAGGAGGAAGTTGCAACAAGCAAGAAAATACCAATAAAAACGTAGCTTCTGAAATCCCCGAAATAAAACTCCCTGAAGGTTTTAGCATAAGTTATTTTGCTAAAGATGTAGACAATGCCCGCTCACTGGTAAGGGGTGATAAAGGAACTATTTTCGTAGGCAACCGAAATGGAAACAGTGTGTATGCTTTAGTTGATGAGGATAACGACGGTAAGGCAGATAAACAATATACTATAGCCAGCGGATTAGAAATGCCTAACGGGGTAGCCTTTCGCAATGGAGCTTTATATGTGGCAGAGGTTAGCAAAGTATGGCGTTTTGATAATATTGAGGATAATTTAAATAATCCGCCAACACCCGTATTAATCAATGATGAGTTTCCCACCGACCGAAGCCATGGTTGGAAATATATTGCTTTTGGTCCTGATGGTAAACTATATGTGCCTGTAGGTGCACCGTGCAATATTTGCGATGCACACAAACAAAACCCTAAATACAACACCATTATGCGTATGGATGCTGATGGTAGCAATTTAGAAATGTATGCAACGGGTATTCGCAACACGGTGGGCTTCACTTGGCACCCCACTACTAAAGAACTTTGGTTTACTGATAATGGTAGGGATATGATGGGTGATGATATACCTGCTGATGAGCTAAACCATGCCCCGCAGCAAGGTATGGATTTTGGCTACCCGTATTGCCATGCAGGTGATGTGAAAGACCCGATATATGGTAACGAACACCCCTGTGGCGATTTTGTGGCTCCTGTGCAGAAACTTGGGCCGCATGTAGCTGCTTTAGGTTTAAAGTTTTATACAGGGAACATGTTTCCGCCCGAATATAAAAACCAGATATTTATTGCAGAGCATGGCTCATGGAATAGGACAGTACCTATTGGCTACAGAATAACTTTAGTAAAACTGGATGCTAATGGAAAGGCTTTATCTTATGAAGTGTTTGCTGATGGGTGGCATGATGGTAATGATAGCTGGGGAAGGCCTGTAGATGTGTTAGAACTTCCTGATGGTTCCTTATTAGTGTCAGATGATAAAAACGATGCAGTGTATAGAATTAGTTATGAGAAGTAATTTATAGTATCAGCTCCATTTTAATATCACAACGGTCGTAGTATACTCCTGCTTCAATGGGTATTTCTTTAAACCCTCCTTTTATATATATTGACAAAGCGGCATCAAGTTTTGTATTAGAGTAAATTAATGCTTTTTTATATCCCATTTGTTTCGCAACCTCTATTGCCTCATTAAATAACATCTTTCCTGCACCTAAGCCTTGGTATTGCTCATCAACACCCATTTTTATCAGTTCAACATCAGTCTCATTTATGGGTAATAAAGCTACAGTACCTATAATTTTTTCATCATGCTTTACAAAAAGTATCTTTCCTCCTTTATCCAGTATTGCTTCTTGGGGCTGTGTAAGCATAAATTCATCAATAGTTTCTACTCTAAAATACTTCTCAATCCAAACCCTGTTCAAAGAGTCAAAATACTTAGCATACTCAGGTCTATAGTTGATGATTTTCATCTTAAAATGTTAAAGAAAGTCTCAAACCGCCCGTTAGCGGGCTTCTGGGTCTGTTTAAAGCCATATTAAAAGTAGGCTCCCAACGTACACGGGCTACATCACTCACATCAAACTCAAACAAATGGGCATCCACATTAGCATCAATAATATTTAAGGCATACCAACCCACGGTAAGTATTATAGATAAATCTCGCCATTTACGGAAAATATCACGCTCATTAGCTAAAAGATTAGGTGATACATTGGGAAACTCTGATATGGTGGTACTATCATCATCTACATTGTAGTTATACGCCCGCCTAAAACGTTGGTACTCTCTATTATTCTGATTGATGAAATAGCCAAAAACGGCAAAACCTGTCCAAACTACAGGGGCTTTCCAGTATTTTTTGTTGTAAATCTGTCCTGAACCGGGTAGTAAGGCAGAAAGCAGCATAGCTTTTTTAGGTGAGTGCTTGTAAGGCTTTAGGGTTTCTATTTCATCAACAGTAATAGTATCTTTTTCTTCGGGTACTACTACATCTACGGTAGAAGAGTCTAAAGGAATAACCGCTACACTATCTTGCTGCGCAATTATAGCAGGGCAAATGCCTATAATCCATATTAGTATAGCCCAAATCTTTCTCACAGTGCAAAATTAATCAAAAACCGTGCGAGTTTGGTTATTGGGTTAATTAGTTATTTGTTATTAGTTCAATAGAAGGCTTCATATAACCTAATAACTCACTAACCAATAACAGATAACTAGTTACTATAGTTGTTCAAGAATTTTAGCCAGTTGGTCTTCGCTATCAAAGGCTATAACTATTTCGCCTTTGCCTTTGGCTTTGGCTTTTAGCTTCACTTTGGTGTTTAGCTTCTCAGAAAGTTGTGCGGTGTATTCGTCGTAACCCTTAATAGCTTTGGGCTTTTCTGTTGTTTTTTTCTCTTTGCTTTTTGCTTTTTCTTTCTTTTGGCGGGCAAGCTCTTCAGTATCTCTAACAGAAAGTCCTTCTTCTACAATACGCTCAAAAACAAGCATTTGCTCATCAACATCGTCTATATTTATAATAGCACGGGCATGCCCCATACTTAGCTTATTATCCCTAATACCCGCTTGTATATCGTCAGGCAGTTTCAATAAGCGTAGGTAATTGTTTACCGTGCTGCGTTGTTTGCCTACTCGTTCGCCTACCTCGTCTATTTTAAGGTTACATTCTTCCATTAAACGCTGGTAGCTAAGCGATACCTCTATGGCATTAAGATCTTGACGTTGAATATTCTCTATCAACGCCATTTCCAGCATTTCTTGGTCGTTAGCTACACGCACGTATGCAGGTATAGCATTAAGTCCTGCCAGTACTGAGGCTTTGGTACGTCTCTCACCGCTAATAATTTGGTAGCGGTCTTCGTTTATATTTATTTTTCTAACCGTTATGGGCTGTATAACACCATGCACACGGATAGATTCTGCCAGTTCTTCTAGCTGTTGTTTATCAAAATGTATTCTAGGCTGGAAGGGGTTAGCCTCTATTTGGCTAATTTGTATATTGGTTATGTTGCTAGATTTTGGTGCAGTAAGCGCAGCCACCTCCTCGTTTTTCAGCAATGCTGAAAGTCCTTTACCCAATGCGTTTCTCTTTTTCGGTGTACTCATTAATTAGTCGTTCGTCAATATTTTATCCTCTTCGGCTATTTGTGTTAAGCCGTTCTTTTGCAGCACTTCACGGGCTAAGTTAAGGTAATTAATAGCTCCTTTACTGTTAGCATCATAATGTAAAACAGCTTTACCATGCCCCGGTGCTTCACTCACCCTTGAATTACGTTGTATTATCGTATCAAAAACCAGTTGCTGGAAGTGCATTTTTACCTCCTCAACCACTTGGTTACTCAAGCGCAGGCGACTATCGTACATAGTTAATAAAATACCTTCAATTTCCAAATCGGGGTTTAGCTGTGTTTGTACAATTTTTATGGTATTAAGCAGTTTTCCTAAGCCTTCTAGTGCAAAAAACTCACATTGTACGGGTATTATTACGGAGTCTGATGCTGTAAGTGCATTAGTAGTAATTAAACCTAGTGAGGGTGAGCAGTCTATTATAATAAAATCGTACTCCTTTTTCACTCTGTCAAACACACGTTTCATCATGCGTTCACGGTTAGGTAAATCAACAATTTCAATCTCAGCACCTACTAAGTCTATATTAGAGGGTAAAATATCCAAATAGTCTAACTCAGATTTTATAATTACCTCTTTAGGGGGCATATCATGAATTAGGCACTCGTACAAGCCTGTTTTCACAATGGTAGGGTCGTAACCAAAGCCGGATGTAGAGTTTGCCTGCGGGTCGGCATCTACCACTAACACTTTTTTTTCTAATGCTGCTAAGCTTGCAGATAGGTTAATGGCAGTAGTAGTTTTACCAACGCCTCCTTTTTGATTTACTATTGATATTATTTTAGTCATGTAGTGTTATGCTCAAAATGTGAATTAAAAAAGTGTATCTCTTTAGCTGTAAAAACTAATATTTGAAAACACTTGAATAGCAAAAATACAGGTTAGTGAAGCCTTCTTTATACACAAACACCCCCAAGTTTTCAATACTTATACACATACTTTTTCTGTTGATAGCCTGCAAAAATGGACAGCGTGGAACAGACAAAAAAGTGTTTCATTACAATATTGAAACAGGGTTAAACACCCTAGACCCTGCTTTTGCCCGAGACGAATATATTATTTGGAATGTGAGCCAACTGTATAACGGTTTGGTGCAGCTTGATGAAAACCTAAAAGTAGTGCCTGATATTGCCAAGCGATGGGAGATAGGAAGCGATGGAAAAACTTATACCTTTTATTTACGAAAAGATGTTTATTTTATTGAAAATAAATGTTTTAATAATACTAAAAGAAAAGTAACAGCAAAAGATTTTGTATATTCTTTAAGCAGAGTTGTAAACCCTGAAACGGCAAGCACAGGTGCATGGATTTTTAACGATAAGATAGACATAGAAGCCTTTACTAATAAAGAATACCAACCCTTTAGAGCTGTAAATGATACCACTTTAGTAATACAACTCACCAAAACTTTTCCTCCGTTTTTATCTATGCTGGCAATGCCGTATTGTTATGTAGTACCACACGAGGCAGTAGAAATGTACGGTAAAGAATTTCGCAAAAACCCTGTAGGCACAGGACCCTTTAAGCTAAAACTTTGGGAAGAAGGCATAAAACTTGTACTTGAGCGTAACCCCAATTATTTTGTAAGTACTGCTAAAAATCCAATACCCAAATTAGATTTTATTGAAGTAAGTTTTATAGAAAACAAGCAAACAGCTTTTATGGAGTTTATGCAAGGCAAGCTTGATTTTTTTGATGGGTTAGAAGGTAGTTTTAAAGATGAGATACTAAGTAAAGAAGGTAAACTAAACCCTTCTTATCAAAAAGATTTTAAGCTTGAAGTAAGTCCCTATTTGAACGTAGAATACTTTGGTTTTTTGCAAGATGCGGAGGGCAACACTCCTTGGCAAGATTTACGGGTGAGAAAGGCTATATACCACGCTATTGATAGAGAAAAGATGATGTTGTTTTTGCGAAATAATATTGGGATACCTGCCAATGCAGGTTTTGTGCCTCCATCATTAGGCGGATTGGCAGGGGCAAGCTTTAAATCATTACAACAGTATAATCCTAAGCTAAGTAAAAAACTTTTGGCAGAAGCAGGTTACCCCAATGGCAATGGTTTGCCTGTATTGGCTATTAACACTACTAAAAACTACTTAGATTTAGCTACCTTTATACAAAAACAACTGCAAGAAGTAGGTATAAACAGCAGTATAGATGTTAGCCCGGGACCATCGCTCCGCTCGCAAATATCAAAAGGGAATGTGCAATTTTTTAGAGGCAGTTGGATAGCTGATTACCCTGATGCTGAAAACTACTTATCATTGTTTTACAGTAAGAACAAAGCCCCTAATGGCCCTAACTATACACGTTTTGATAATGTAGCGTACGATAGCCTTTACGAAGTAGCTCTACAAGAAACTAACTATACAGAGAGAGCAAAACTCAACATTAAAATGGATTCTATTGTGGTAGCTAATGCACCTGTTTTAACTTTGTATTATGCACAATCTTTAAGGTTAGTGCAGCCTTGGGTAAAAAACCTAAAAAATAATGCTATGAACAGACTGCTATTAAAGGATGTTGATATTGTGGAAGATTAATAAAGTGAAATTATTTACAGCACAACAAATAAGAGAATGGGATGCTTATACCATTAAAAATGAGCCTATAGCATCTATAGATTTAATGGAAAGGGCGGCAAATAAGTGTGTAGAGTGGCTTAGCAGTCACTTTTCACAAGAAGTTGATTATGAGATATATTGCGGTTTAGGAAATAATGGGGGAGATGGTTTGGCTATAGCCCGACTATTAAGCAATCAAGGTAAAAATGTTGTTATAATAAACATTCTAAAATTAAAAGATAAAGGTTCTGCTGATTTTGAAGAAAATTTAAAGCGATTGCATTCTACTAATGTTGAAATAAAAGAAGTTAAAACCGCTAAAGATTTTACCACTCCTTCTACTAAAAGCATTCTTATAGATTCTCTTTTTGGAACAGGGTTAAACAAACCTTTAGAGGGTATTGCCGCTGATTTAGTGGAGCATATCAATAAACAAAATAACATAAAAGTTAGTGTAGATATACCTAGTGGTTTACCTGCTGATTATACAGGTAAGTATATTGATTATAAGTATATTATAAATGCTGACTTCACACTTTCATTTCAGATACCTAAGCAATCATTTTTGTTTGCAGAAACGGGTAAGTATGTAGGTGAGTTAGCGGTTTTAGATATTGGTTTGTCAAAGGAATATGAAGGGGATACTCCTTCAAACTGGCAATGGGTAAATAAAGAACTTATTAAAAGTATTTATAAAAGGCGCAACCCTTACTCACACAAGGGTACCTACGGGCATGCACTTATTATAGGTGGAGCAATGGGTACAAATGGGGCAGTGCAAATGGCAAGTAAATCTGCAGTAAAAACAGGAGCAGGGTTAGTTACAGCCTTTGTACCTAAAAGTGCTTATACCCCTTTACAAACTGCTGTGCCAGAGATTATGGTAGAAGCCATACAAAAAGAGGAGTTGCTGGATTTTATGCCTCACGATACTAAAAAATATAATGCCATAGGCATCGGGGTGGGTATGGGTACACAAATTACCACTCGTGATGCTTTAGGTGATTTTATGTCAGGTGTTGACGGCGAAAAGTTAGTGATAGATGCAGATGCACTAAACTGCTTAGCTATGGATTTTAAAGAACGTAAAAAGATAAAACTACCTGTTGGTGCAATACTAACCCCACACCCCAAAGAGTTTGACAGGATGTTTGGAGAAAGTGAAACCAGTTTCCAAAGATTTGAAAAACAGATTGAAGCAGCTAAAAAATACAAAGTATTTATAGTTCTTAAGGGTACACACACTTGTATAGCTGTACCTACAGGCGAAGTATATTTTAATAGCACAGGTAATACCGGTATGGCAACTGGTGGTAGTGGCGATGTTCTTACAGGTATAATTACTGCTTTAAAAGCGCAAGGCTATAATCAACAAGAAGCTTGCATATTTGGAGTTTACCTACATGGTTTGGCCGCAGATTGTGCTGTAAATGCAGAAAGCTATGAAAGTCTTGCTGCAACTGATATTATTGCCAATTTAGGTGCAGCTTTTAAACAAGTGGCAAGCTATTAGCTGTTAACTGACTAAAATCATTGATTATTGCAAGCAGCCTGTTTAGGTTTGCTATGTTTTATGAAAAACAAAACTCTACAAGAAATAATAGAAGAGAATCCTTCAAGAGCAATGTTGCTAGACAATCATGGTATTGTTTATCAGCAATATTTAGATAAAACGCTAAAAGACCTTTGCAGCGATAAACATATAAACTGCGATAAGCTGGTAGAAGAACTTACAGCATTGGGAAAACAAGAGTTTAATATAAACTTTAATTTAGTATCTATCCCTTTTCTTATAGAGTATCTTATTAGTACCCATCATGAGTATGCTAAAACTAAGCTGCCTGCCATTAGAAGAATGATAGCCCAGCTTTCTAGAACAGATGAGAGCTACCGCAGTTTAGAAAAGTGCTTTAAAAAGTTTAGTAATCAAATGCGTAAGCATATCATACTAGAAGAAGAGCTGGTTTTCCCTTACATACTTGAAATGCAGAAGCTATATGAGAAGTTTAATAAAACTCAAACAAAAAAGTTGCTTTCAAAATACTCAGTAGAAGTGCTGTGTCACAACCATGAGCATGATGACGACGAAATGCAGGAACTTAAAGCTCAAACCCAAAACTTTAATACAAATAACGGGCAACCTTTAGATTATAAAATAATTATGCACGAGCTACGCCAACTAGACCGTGATATGAACCAACACGCAGCCATAGAAGATAATGTGCTGTTTAAAAAAGCAGCCCAAATGGAAACAATTCTAAAGAATAAACTGGCTGAGAAGTAGGAGAGTGTTATCCTTTAACAGCTAAAGGTTTTAACTGTGGTAATTTATACTGTGCTAATGCAAAACCACCAAATAAAATGGCATTGTAAAATAAGTCAGACCATAAGGTGTTAGTAGCAAAAGAAGTAGCTCCGGGTAAAATTTGGTGTGCAGCAAATGGCAAAGCAGCAGCATAGCAAGCACCTAAGCCAGCTATATTATTTGCATACATATTAAATGGGTCTACTACCCAGCTACCAAAGTTGGTAATTAAGAAAAATGCTACCGAGCCCGCCAAAGAAGCAGCCAATACATTCCCAAAATTAACCTTCTTAATATATGTACCCATTAGTACTACTAATGCCATTGCACCATAGTTAAAGAAAATCATTCGGTGGAAGGGTAAAAACAAATCGCTGATAGCCATGGTAAGTAATGGCACTAAAAAAGCAACTCGCTTATCTTTTATGTACACCCCCGCAAATAAAGCAGCAGCCAAAACTGGTGTAAAGTTAGGCCAGTGAGGTATTAAACGTGAGATAACTCCAACAACAACTAAACTTAATATAGTAGCAAAACGCATTATTTTCGGGTTTTATGAGCTGCAAAATTAAACTTATTTCTTTATAAAGCCATAGTCTATAAGCTATCAATTCAATTAAGACAAACGTTAAGTTTTGATAGATGAAGGGCTTAAACTTTTAACAACCTGCTTTTCTAATTTATCGTTATATGAATTGTTTTAACCGATATTGTATGGGTTCTTTACTAAAGAACTTATATTTTTGAAATCTGAAAAACTACAAATACTGTATTTATATGAAAAAAGTAAAACTATTGTTTCTGCTTCTTTTTGCAGCATCGCTAAGTGTTTCGGCACAAGCGCCTGAAGGATGGAAGCTTATCAACAAGTACACTCCTGCCGAGGGAGAATTAGGAATTCCCTACGAGAAATGGGAAATGCCTAACGGTTTAACCGTTATTTTACACGAAGACCATAGTGACCCTATTGTTCACGTTGAAGTTACTTACAAAGTAGGTTCTAACCGAGAAAGTATGGGTAAATCGGGCTTTGCTCACTTTTTTGAGCATATGATGTTCCAAGGCTCTAAAAATGTGGCTGATGAGCAACACTTTAAAATAGTACAAGGTGCAGGTGGTAGTATGAACGGTACTACAAATAGTGACCGTACTAACTATTTTGAAACACTACCATCAAACATGCTTGAAACAGCACTTTGGCTTGAGGCCGACAGAATGGGCTTTTTGTTGGATAGTGTAACCCAAAAGAAGTTTGAGGTACAACGCGCTACCGTAAAAAATGAAAAATCTCAAAACGTAGAAAACCAACCTTATGCACTAGCATTTGTAGAAAAATTGGGTGAAGCATTATACCCTCAAGGACATCCATATAGTTGGCCAGTTATTGGTTATGTGGAAGATTTGGACAGGGTAACTGTTGATGACCTTAAAAACTTTTTCTTGCGTTGGTACGGGCCTAACAATGCTATTTTAACCATTTCAGGAGATTTAACCCCTGAAACAGCTTTCCCATTGGTTGAAAAATATTTCGGCCCTATTAAAAAAGGAAAAGCTGTTCAGAAAATGAGGGTTGATAAAGTAATATTAGGCTCTGAAAAGCATATTACTTACCCTGATAACATATACTTCCCAGCTGAATTGGTGGTTTACCCAACTGTTCCTAATTACGACAGAGATGAACCTGCTATAGATATTTTAGCTGAGATTTTCGGAGGAAATAACAATTCTCCGTTATATAAAAACTTTGTTAAAACTGAAAAAGCAGTTTTTGCAACATCAAATCACCCTTGCAGAGAGCTTGGAGGGGAGTTCCAAATACAAATTTTCTATTCTCCCAAGTATACTCAAAAAGAGATTGAAGATTTATTAAAGAAAACTATTAACGAGTTTGACCCTTCTCAAATTAGTGATGAGCAAATTGTTGCTGCAAAAGCTAATATGGAGGCAAACTTAATTCGTGTACTTGAAAGCATACAGGGCAAGTCATCAACGCTTACTCAATGGTCTATGTTGCTAGGAAATCGCCCATACAACTTAAAAAGTGAATTGGCGCGTTACAACCGTGTAACTAAGGCTGATATAATTCGTGTTTTTAATAAATATATTAAAACCCGTAATGCTTGCTATGTACATATAGTACGCCGCGACCCTAAATTAAAAGACTCATCATTTAGCCGTAACCCTTACCCGGGTGTAATTGATGAAAGAAGTGAAAAAGAATATGTAGGTTTAAAATATGTTCCTATTACCGGTGAAAGCTTTGAAAGAAGTAAAAGACCTGAAGTTGGTCCTACAAAACCAGCCGTAGTACCTGATTTTTATGAAACTAAACTGGCAAACGGTATTAAAATACTAGGTACTAAAACTACTGAGGTTCCTGCTATTGACTTAATAATTACTATTAAAGGCGGACACCAGATGCAGGCATACGACCCCAAGAAAATTGGCCTTGCTAATCTAACTGCACAAATGATGAATGAAGGAACTACAAACCGTACTCCTGAAGAGATTTCATTAGCACTGGATAAGTTAGGTGCCTCTATAAATGTAGGCTCAGGTAGAGATGCTACAGTTATTCGTGTATCATCATTAGCTAAAAATATTGATGGTACACTGGCTATATTAGAAGATATTCTTTACAACCCGCGTTTTGATAAAGACGACTTTAAGCGTATTAAAAACCAAGCTATAGAAAGTTTTTATACGGAAGAGAAAAACGCTGCATTAACAGCCAGTAAAGCTTTTAACAAGCTGATATATGGTGAAGACCACATATTTGGAGCAAGCTCTAGCGGAACGAACAAAACGCTTAAGAATATTGATTTAGACGATGTGAAGGAGTTTTATAAGAAATATTACTCTGCCGGATTAACTACAATTACTGTAGTAGGTAATACTACTAAAGATGAGATTTTACCTAAACTTTCTTTCTTAAACAAATGGGAAGACAAGAAAGTAGGGTTACCTAAACTTACCTTTAACCATACGCCTAAAAAAGGAATTTATGTGGTTGATAAGGTAGCAGCACCTCAATCACAAATTCGTATGGGGTACTTAGGTAGTAAATACGACCATCACGGAGACCACTTTAAAGCTGATGTTGCAAACTTCCCGCTAGGAGGTAATTTCAACAGCCGCATTAACTTAAACCTTCGTGAAGACAAAGGGTGGACATACGGTGCTCGTACTTCAAACATCGGTTCTGAATATCCCGGTGCATTTGTTTTCTCAGCGGGTATTAAAACCAGAGCGACCGATAGCGCTTTGCGTGAAGTAATAAGCGAGTTTGAGAAATATCAAAAAGACGGTATCAGCAAAGAAGAGCTTGAATATACCAAAAAAGCTATACGTCAAGGAGATGTGCTAAACTACCAAACTTCTTTCCAAAAAGCAGCTTTCCTTAACCAAATAGAACGCTTTAACTTACCCAAAGACTTTGTTGCAGAGCAAACCAAAGTACTTAACGGGTTAACTGAGGCTGAAATTGATGCAGTAGCTAAAAAACTTGTTGATATGGATAAGATGGTTATTGTAGTAGTAGGAGATGAGGAGCTTATAGAAGACGGTATTGAGAAGTTAGGTTGGGGCAAAATTAAATCTGTAGACCCCGATAAGATTAGAGTGAAAAAAGTGGATAAGAGTGCTTCACGCTCTGTTGAAACTGAATCTGACGTAGATTAATTAATTCTTACAAACTATTATAAAAGCCTCACCATTGTGGTGGGGCTTTTTTTATTTTCAACTAACAACAAATTGTTGAAGTTGCTTAATTGTCTGCTAAACCCAATTCATGTACTTTTTATTGCCATAATATGAAAATAGGAGTATAGTAACACTTTCTTTCCCATCATATATAATTTAGAAAACAGATAGGCATTAACATACAATTATACACCAATAATAGTTTACAAATGTGCAGTAGAAACATCGGGCTAACTTTATGTAGATACCTATTAAAAAGTATATTTATGTTTGCACTAAAAGAAATAGACTAGACGAATCGATTAATTGCAGATGGGACTTCAAAAGGAGACACATAAAGTGGATTTTGGCTCAAACCTTACAAGACAGAGAGAAAGAAAAGGGCTTAAACAATATGAAGTAGCGGAGGCAATAGGTGTTTCTCCCGCTAACTATAGCAATATAGAAAGAGGGAAGCAGCAGCCTACTGCTGCTCAAATATTTAAGCTAGTTACTAAACTGGAATTTGATTTATACGAAATTTTTGGCATAGAAAAATCAATTAAGTCCAAAGATGATAAAACTGAATTTGGTTATTTAATAAAAAGAATTAAATCTCTTGAAATTAGCAATCAAACAATCAACGCCCAACTTGAAAACGTTGTAGAGGAAATTGTCAGGATAAAAAAATATTTAAACCAATAGGAGAAACACCAATTACACCTTAAGTGATAGTTTGGGCAACGACATACAACCTTACACAACTATTTTTAACATTTGTGAAGGGGGATAATGTATAGGTTTTCCTATTACTTACAAGAGGAAGTATTCAGATTAATATTGAAAAGGTGTATATTGCTAGGATTATCTATTAATAATAACACTTTCATCAGAAAGTTTAGTTCAAGCTAAACAAAATGCCTACTTTTGCATTAAATAAAATAGAAGGAACCGGAGACAAACGTCTAATTTATAAATTATCAAGAGATGGAAAATGTTGGTTTGATGAGTTTCTAGAAAAAACTTACAAATCAGGGAACTTAGAAAATGATGCTGATAAATTACTTTTTTTTATAGAAGAATATTCACATTCTCGTGAAATTCCTCATAACACTATCAAACCACTCGTGGGAAGGAAATCAAATGATAAAGTACTAGACTATGAGTTTAGAACTAATAAATTGAGAGTTTATTTTTTTGTAGATAGCGAAGGGGCAATCATTGTGTTGGGAGGGAAGAATGATAAAAAAGAAAAAGACAGAAATGTTGCATCAATGCGGAGAATAAAATCCGAGTATCAAAAACAAAAAAAATGAAATCAAGAGAAGAATTATTAAAAAGTAAAGGATATTGGATTGCGAAAATTCAAGTTGAATTATTCAGGAAAATCAATGATTATATTGAGAAAAATAATCTTTCAAAAACTCAGCTTGCAGATAAATTAGGTGTAACTAAAGGGTATGTTACCCAGCTTTTAAACGGAAATTTTGATCATAAACTGAGTAAATTGGTTGAATTAAGTCTTGCTATTGGTAAGATTCCTGAAATTAATTTAGACACTTCAATTGAAGAATACATACAAAAAGACAGAAGCTTGCAACTAAAAACAAGTGGAACAGTAAGAATTGAAGGACTTCATTTCGGAAATGAAAGTATGGCACACAGAAAACCCACTATTCACCTAGTTAAAGGGAGTATCAAGTTAGGAGTTCAGTCCTTATATCAACCCCAATTTTATTCTAATCCATTTAAACCTAGCAAAGTCAAACAAAATGGTTAAAGCAAAGAAAAAGGAAGAGTTTGGTAATACCAGTTTAAAGTCTATTGATGTAGAAAGCTTCAGCTTTGCTCCTGTAACATCTGAAACTATCAGATTAAAAGACTTTTCATTTAATATGATTAATGACACTCTTATAAATGAAAAAGATAACATGCTATTTATTGTTAGTAAAATAGAAATTTTTACAAATGATGAATCTAAAAAGCTATTAGCTGAAGCAGCCATTAGATGCAGTTACCATGTTACCGGGATTAAAGAAGCTCTTGATGAAGAAGAGGATATTTTAAAAAATAAGAAACTTATAGATACGACTAGGGTCCTTACAAATATTTCGATTGCCACCTCAAGAGGAGTATTATACGGACTTTTAAAAGGGACACATCTACATCATGCTTTTTTACCCTTAGTAGATGTATCAAAAACTCCTATGGAACATCTTAACACAAAGAAGAGTAAATAATTGACTGTGATTAAGGAAATCTAATCATGCCCTTAGGAAAGAAAAAATAGCAGCGGAAAGCAAGCAAAGTGTTCAGTTTTTAAACAATAAGAAATGTTACTGTTTAAAAAACAATAAATCAATTAGTTATAATCAGTATTTAAATACTCACTTTAAGTTTTTTTAGAGTTTTACAGGTGAATATTATTGATGATTTTTAACAAATGCAAAACGTGTTGTTTTACATTTGTAAAGTGATTTTAACAAATGTAAATAATGAATAATTTGAATGAAAGGGTGGTGAAAATAATGGACTTTAAAGGTGTGTCTAAAACCGAATTTGCTTCCGTATTAAATATATCTCCGGCAATACTGTCTCATATAAGTTCAGGAAGAAATAAGCCAAGTGTGGATGTGTTGCAAAAAATCCTTTCGCATTATCCTGATATAAGTGCCGAATGGTTACTTATGGGGCAAGGTGAGGTGTACAAGGCTAAAATTGTATCAAAAGAAGGAATTATTGAAGCTCTTGAAACAATAAATAACCGTATGCAAGAAGAAGCAAGTAATATTTTAAGCATAAAAGAGTTGGTGAAGCAGCAAATAGATAACCTAAAAAAATAAAAAAAGCTCCCGAAGGAGCTTATGTATTTAATTCTTATTTAGTTAACTGTTATTGTTTAACAAGTTGCTGTGTATAAGTAGTTTCTTTGGTAAACACTTTAATAGAATACATACCACTTTTCAGGTTACTTATGTCTAAAGTAGCATTATCAGTTAAAAAATTATGGGTTTTACTTTCAAGCAATTTACCGGTCATATCGTAAACATTTACAGTAGCATTTTCTCCGTATCCTTCTTTAATGCTTATGTTTATTGTATTGATAGCAGGATTAGGGTAAACACGCATCGTTACATCATCAACAGGTTTCACTGTTTGGTTACTTAAGCCTAAGTTGCCGTATTTAAGTATAGTTTCATTATCTCCTACTGCAATAGCTTGTTTGCTGTTTAACATTACTATACTGTTCAGCGCTCTACTGGTAGGGGTTGGCAAACTATTAAACGTTGCCCCGCCATTAGAGGTGTATAGTATTAAACCATCGCCAACTACTATGCCTTCTTGGCTATTAAAAAAGTGTATAGATGTTAAGTCTCTTGAAGTATTTATGTTGTATTCCGTCCAGTCTAGTCCTCCATTTGTGGTTCTTGCCATAAACCCGTTTTCTCCGCAAGCTATAGCCACATTTTTGCTTAGTAAGTATATACCGTAAATATCATCATCGTGTGGCCCCCAGTACACTGTTCCCCAACTTTGCCCACCGTCATCGGTTTTTGTTATAGAACCTAATTCACCACATGCCATACCAAACATGCTGTCTGCAAAATGAATATCAAATAACTCAATACTCCCATAAGTATATATAAAACTCCACGTACTACCTGCATTTCTGGCACGTAAAATACGGTTGTTTGCTACGGCGTAGCCCCTATAAAAACTAGGGAAATGAATAGCACTAATTCTTGGAACAGAACTGCTTACATTGTAGTCTATCCAGCTTTTTCCTCCATCAGTAGTGTAATAAAGCTTTCCAAAATTGCCAAACTGCAATGTAGTAGTTACCCCTCCTGCAAAACCCAAAGTAGAGTTTGCAAACTCAATGGTGTTTATTTTATGGGTGCTGTTGATACCTTGGTTGGCATCTGTCCATGTTTGTCCGTAATTATCACTTAGCTTAATGGTTCCGTCCTCACCACACAAATGCCAGATATTTGATGCCGAGTAATCAACATCAAGATACTGAGGTGCCGAGAAAGAGTTGTTTGTACTAACAATGCTCCAGTTTTGCTGCGAAATTACCACTCCGTGTGTAAGTACAAGAGTAAATAGTAAAGTAAATATTTTTTTCATAGAATTAAGTTTGTTGCAGTGGTATTAACAACAGCAATGCCAAATATTATTTTTACTTTATTTTTTATATTACAGGCTATTATAAATAATGGAATTAAAATTACGTATAGACTGGAGTGAGCTGGATTTGTTCGGTCATGTAAACAATGTTGCAATTATGAAGTATATCCAGGCATCAAGAGTAAATTTTTGGGATAATACGGGAATAAGCCAACTATATAAAGAAAGAAATATTGGTCTTATGTTGGCAAGTACATCCTGCAAGTTTAAACAACCGCTTTTTTATCCAGGTAATATTAGAATACTGGCGAAAATAAACTTTATAAAAAACACCAGCTTCAGCTTTCATCATACCATTTACAACGATAATGGAAATATTGCAGCAGAAGCTGATGATGTAATGGTAATGTATGATTTTAGCAAGAATGAAAAGGTAGTTATTCCGGATAAAATCCGAGATGCTCTATCAAAATTTATATAAATAATAGATTTATATTTTAGCGTCTTATACTCTTTTAGTTAATCAGTTATGTAAAATTTTAAAGGAGTAAATCCTTCAATTTTTAAAAGGTAGTAAGTGTTAGGTTGGAGTTTGCAATCAGCTTTTCCGTTTTCAATTTTAATCTTATTTTGTTGTCCCGTAGAAATATTTATTATATCAGCTTGGCGCGAGAGCTCCTTATAAGAAGTAATATGCAAAGTGCTGTTTTTATAAATTATTGAGACCGGCTGTAGGTTTGGTAGGTTTACACTTGTAGGAATAAGTGGCGTGATTGATATTTTTGTTCCTGAATTAGGAAAATCTTTAAGCTCAAAGCTTAAGTAATCTGCAATTTCCCCATCAAAGCAAGTATCTCTTGGGTTGTTTGTAGTACCGACTACATTTTGAGAGTTTTTAAATTTTACAGCTGGCGATATACTTTCTAAGTTGTACACCCCCATATAGGGACCAAAATTTATTTCAGTATCTGTGTTAATGGGTGAGTGGTTACCTACAAAACAATGGATGGTATTGTTCTCGTGTAGTTGGATTTCAAAATTCACGCTTTTGGTTGGGGCATTTCTAAGCCTTACATTTTGTGCTCTAATCCTCACTTTTTTCTCACCGCCAACACTATCAACGGTAACAATTACAGGGGATAGGGTTTTTGAGGTACCGGCTCCTTCATCAGCAAAACCAATACAACTTATTGCATCAACAAAATAGAAGTGGTTGGCATCAAATACTAGCCTGCCTGTGGTTTCATAAAAAACCGATTGAAAAGAAGCATCAAAAAACTTAAAGGCAAAAGGTAGTTGAATTTCTTGTCTGTTTCCGTTTCTCCATGATGCTCCGTTAAACAGTGTATCACCGTTTGTAATTGCAGGCGGAAAAGTGGCTGCGCTAAAATCAATCTTGTATTTACACTGTGCAATTACATATATACTGCATATTAGGAGAATGATACTAAGTACTATTTTTTTCATATCACCTGTAACTGACTATATTATTACTACTTATGCAGCCGATATGGATAAATGAGAGCCATATTTCGATAGATATAAAAAATCCCGATAGATTCACATCTACCGGGATTTCAACATTTAAAGGAATTTATATAACTGACAATTTGAAAAACATTCCAATTTAACTACCGCACATCTCGCATTCATCAGGATTGTCCAATGAACAAGCAATTATAGCTTGTGCTTCCGCATCACTTTGGTTTTCCAGTGAGTCATGCATTTTATCTATATCGCTTTTGTTAACCTGAGATGTGGGTTCATCGTCTTTTGCAGGGGGAGGTGTAGGAGTTTCGTCGGTTACTTTTTCTTTGTTGGTATCATACGCTGCATTTTCAGCGGTAGTAACATCCATAACCTGTGGGTTTTCCTTAACTACTGTGAACTTAATAGCATCGCTGGCTGCTTTAGTACGTAGGTAATACATACCTGTTTTTAATCCTTTTTCCCAAGCATAAAAGTGCATACTGGTTAGCTTACCAAAATTAGGGTTCTCCATAAACAGGTTAAGCGACTGGCTTTGATCTATAAATGCGCCTCTGTCGGCAGCCATATCCAAAATCACTTTCTGTTTAATTTCCCAAACGGTTTTGTAAATATCTTTTATGTCTTGTGGTATACCTTCAATATTCTGTACGGAACCGTTATGCATAATAATTTGCTGTTTCATATCAGCATTCCATAAGCCCAAATCAACCAAATCGCGCATCAAATGTTTGTTCACAATTACAAACTCCCCTGAAAGTACACGGCGGGTATATATATTACTGGTATAAGGCTCAAAGCACTCGTTATTACCTAATATTTGTGCTGTACTTGCAGTAGGCATAGGGGCTAGTAATAAGCTGTTGCGTACTCCGTATTTCTTAATTTCATCACGCAGTATATCCCAATCCCAACGTTTACTTGGAGTTACTCCCCACATATCAAATTGAAAAGTTCCTTCTGATATTGGTGAGCCCGGATAACTTTCATAATGCCCTTCATCTTTAGCAAGATCTTTAGAAGCAACTAGTGCAGCATGGTAAATGGTTTCAAAAATCTCTGCATTTAACTGTGCTGCTTCCGGCGAATCAAAGGCCATACGTAACTGTATAAAGGTGTCAGCCAAACCTTGTACTCCAATACCTACAGGGCGATGACGCATATTACTATTGCGTGCCTCAGGTACAGGGTAGTAATTATTATCTATAATACGGTTCAGGTTTACGGTTACTTCATACGTAGCATCAAAAAGTGCATCGTGGTCAAACTTACCATCAGTAATATACTTTGGTAATGCCATAGAAGCTAAGTTACACACTGCTACTTCATCAGGAGCGGTATATTCTATAATCTCAGTACATAAGTTGCTGCTTTTTATAGTACCCAAGTTCTTTTGGTTACTCTTGCTGTTAGCAGCATCTTTATACAACATGTAAGGTGTACCGGTTTCTATTTGTGCTTCAAGTACTTTATTCCAAAGCTCACGGGCCTTAATGGTTTTGCGCGCTCTTCCGGCTTGCTCGTAGCTGGTATATAAATCTTCAAATACCTCACCATAGCATTCTGAAAGTCCTTTAGCCTCATTAGGGCAGAATAAACTCCAGTCTCCGTCTTCTTTCACACGCTTCATAAACAAATCGGGTACCCAAAGTGCGTAGAATAAATCGCGTGCACGCATCTCTTCTTTACCGTGGTTTTTCTTCAGGTCTAAGAAATCAAATACATCTGCATGCCAAGGCTCAAGATAAACGGCAAATGAGCCTTTACGTTTTCCACCACCTTGGTCTACATAGCGAGCGGTATCATTAAACACACGTAGCATAGGCACTATACCGTTACTAACACCGTTGGTACCACGTATATATGAGCCTGTGGCTCTAATGTCGTGTATACTTAAACCTATACCCCCCGCAGTTTGCGATATTTTAGCGCATTGGCTAAGAGTAGAGAATATACCATCTATACTATCGTCTTTAGTAGTCAATAAAAAGCAGCTACTCATTTGCGGGTTAGGCGTACCTGCATTAAACAGGGTAGGAGTAGCATGTGTGAACCAGCCCTCGCTTAAACGGTTGTAAGTTTTAATTACATTATCAATATCAGCTTTGTGTATGCCCAAAGCCACACGCATATACATGTGTTGCGGGCGTTCAGCTACTTGCCCGTCTAACTTTAATAAATAGCTACGCTCTAAAGTTTTAAACCCAAAATAATCGAAGTTGTAATCGCGGTCGTAAATAATAGTACTGTCAAGCAATTCTGCATTATCTACAATTATTTCATAAACATCATCAGCTATTAACGGAGCTTTTTCACCTGTTTTAGGATTAACATAGTTGTACAGCTTGTCCATTACTACAGAAAAATGTTTCTCTGTATTTTTATGCAAGTTACTTACTGCAATACGGCTAGCTAAACTGGCATAATCAGGATGTATCGGAGTCATACTAGCGGCTGTTTCAGCAGCCAGGTTATCCAATTCTGTAGTGGTTACACCGTCGTAAACACCTTCAACAACACGTTTCGAAATTTTGATTGGGTCTACATAGTTTATATCCAAACCGTACGATAATTTGTTTATACGCGCGGTAATCTTGTCGAACATTACGTTCTCTTTACGTCCGTTTCTTTTTATTACATACATATTTCTATTCTGTTTTTAGGGTAGCTGATAATTGTTTTACATTGGTTTTAGGTGGTGGTGACTAAAAATCATCATCAAGGCTAAACGCCTCATTTCCACCTGAGGTATTGTTGTTTGCAACACCTGCTTTTTGATATTCACCTACACGTTTTTCAAAAAAGTTTGTTTTTCCTTGTAGTGAAATCATTTCCATAAAGTCAAAAGGGTTAGTAGCATTATATACTCTAGGGCAACCTAATTCTACCAACAGACGGTCTGCAACAAACTCAATGTATTGAGTCATTAAGTCTGCATTCATACCTATTAGGCGAACAGGCAATGCATCTGTTACAAACTCTTTTTCTATTTCAACAGCATTTGTAATAATATCTATTACGCGTTGTTGAGGAAGTTTATTCTGAATGTGTTTCGTATATAAATGGCAAGCAAAATCACAGTGCATACCTTCATCACGGCTAATTAACTCATTGCTGAAACTCAAGCCGGGCATTAAACCACGCTTTTTCAACCAGAAAATAGAGCAGAAACTGCCTGAAAAGAAAATACCTTCAACAGCGGCAAAAGCAATTAACCTTTCAGTAAAACTGGCATTTTCTATCCATCGCAAAGCCCACTCTGCCTTTTTCTTCACGCAGTCTAGGGTTTCAATAGCATGGAACAACTTATCTTTTTCAGCAGGGTCTTTTATGTAGGTATCAATAAGCAACGAGTAAGTTTCACTATGTATATTCTCCATCATAATTTGGAAGCCATAGAAAAACTTAGCTTCGGGGTACTGCACCTCAGAAACAAAGTTCTCAGCTAAATTTTCATTCACTATACCATCGCTGGCAGCAAAAAAGGCTAAAACATGCTTTATAAAATGACGCTCATTGTCATTTAACTTTTCAGTCCAGTCAGTAAGGTCTTGCTGTAAATCAATTTCCTCCGCAGTCCAAAAACTAGCTTGCGATTTCTTATAAAACGACCATATATCATCGTGCTTAATAGGAAATATCACAAAACGGTCTTTGTTTTCCTTTAAAATAGCTTCTTCATTTTGCATAGTACTACTTGGTGCAGGGGTTGAAATTGGTGCTGTGCTTACTTCTGGGTTTTCTTCCATGTTTACTTTCCTTTACTATAAGTTAACGTTTATTTTTGGCAAAGGCTAAATGTCTACCGATAAAAATTGCCCTATCATTTCTAACAGGACAACCCAATAGCTAATCGCCTATACAAATGTTCATTTATTCTTGTCCGAAATCAACGCATAGAAATTCACATTTCCACAAAGCTCCTTATTACAAATAATTATCAACAACACTCGCCTTGAAAGTACTGGGCTCTAAGGCTTACAAAAGAGTTTATCTACAAGTAATGTTTGCTTAATGATTTTTTAATGTGCTTTTTTCTTTGTTTATAATCCTCTAAACCCTTGTAAATACTACATTCTTTACGCTTTCTATGACCGTGTGGTATAAGGTACGCACCAAAAGCCTTGATTTTACTGATATTTTGAGGAAGACACCAGTGTTTATGGGAGTTATAGGGATTTAAAACTCTTTTTTGAGTTTAGTTAGCTGTTTTTTAGTTAGTTAACCTATAGCGACTACATAGTCGTTTTACTCAATAATTAAAACTTATATTAAATTTGATGTTGGGTTATTCACATTTTCGGTTTTTACAAAAAACTTATTTAGTGGAAATACTAATTTGAGTTATACACTTTTGATGCTGAAAAATTGCAACCGTTTTTCAAGTTTTATGCAAGTATAATTATGTAGGTTTGTGCAATAAATAAATACAGCTATGTACGAGTTTCTGAAACATACCCATTCTATTATACGCTATGTTGTTTTGCTGGGGGGGATAGGTTCTATACTTGTTATTGCTATGAATGTAAGAAGCAAGGCTAAGATGTTTTCAACTATTTTCCTGTCCTCAACACATCTGCAGGTTGTAATAGGGTTGGTTTTATACTTTGGGTTCAGCCCCTGGTTTAAGCAACTACAACAAATGGGAGGGGAGGCAATGAAGAATAGTACAATTCGTTTTTTTGCCATTGAACATATAAGCATGATGCTTATTGCCGCTGTGCTAATTACTATAGGCAATAGTAAATTAAAAAAGGCATTAGCTAATAACGGTAAGCTTCGCCCAACACTTGTATTGTATATAATAGCATTGGTGGTGATTTTTGCTGCAATTCCCTGGCCTTTTAGGGAAGCTTTGGGCAAAGGCTGGTATTAATACAGTATGGAAACTTTAGAAGTTATACTGCTTATAGTTGCAGGGTTACTGATTATAGGGGGTATGGTGGGTAGTATTTTACCTGTATTGCCCGGTCCACCTATAGCCTACAGCGGAATACTGATAGCACACTTTTTTACTTATGTACATTTCTCAACAACAGCACTGGTTTTGTACGGGCTGTTTACTGCAATTATTGTTGTTGCAGACTATATAATACCTGCTTATTGGGTTAAGAAAACGGGGGGAAGTAAATACGGTAGCAATGGTAGTATAATAGGTATGTTGATAGGGATAATATTTTTTCCGCCTATAGGCATGCTTATCGGAACTTTTTTAGGAGCAGTAATAGGGGAGATGATTGCAGGAAAAGATAGCAATGTTGCCTTTAAATCAGGGGTAGCTACCTTTTTAGGTTTCTTGGCCGGAACCGTATTGAAAATGGTTTTTTGCATTATGTTGCTAGTACACTTTATAATTAAACTTTTCTAAAACACAGTTATTGAATAAAAGTATACAATATATGGTAATGGCCACCCTGTTTTTGGGGGTTATGAGCATTACCGTAAAAATTTTGCCCCGTATCCCTGTTTTTGAGATTATCTTTTTTAGAAGCATAGTTACTTTGGTAATGACGGCTTCACTAGTCAAAAAAAAGAAGCTTCCTTTTTGGGGTAACAATAAAAAGGTATTAATACTTAGAGGGGTATTCGGTTCAGCAGGGCTCTTGTTGTTTTTTATTACACTTAAAAGTATGCCGTTAGCTTCTGCTGTAACCATACAGTATTTGTCGCCTATATTTAGCACTTTACTGGCTATAGTGATACTGTCGCAACCTATGCCTGCTTTTAAATGGCTGTTTTACATTATAGCATTTGCAGGTGCTGCTATGGTGAAGGGGTTTGACGAACGTGTAAGTACCACTATGTTATTAGTAGGCATATCCTCAGCAATATTTTCAGGCTTAGCTTATAATATGATTGCCAAACTAAAAGAACAAGATGACCCACTAACAGTGGTTATGTATTTCCCTTTGGTTACGGTGCCATTAATTTTAGTTCCCACCATTTATACCTGGGTTACACCTACATGGATAGAGTTTTTGTGGTTAATTGGTATGGGAGTGTCTACGCAATTAGGGCAGTTGTTTATGACTAAAGCTTTTCAAGCTGAAAACGTGGGAAAAATTGCCATATTTCAATATTTGGGCATAGTATGGGCGCTAACTTTTGGCTATTTCTTATTTGATGAAACCTTTGGTGCTAAAAGCCTTATAGGTATGTTGTTGGTTGTAGCAGGGGTTGTACTAAGTGTGCTGTATGGCTTGTGGGAAAAGAAAAAGCTTAGTCAACAAGCTTAAACTGCCATTCTTCAACCAGTTTTTTGCTCCCTGTTTTTAAATACCGTAAATAGGTACAATAACTATGTTTTGAAGTTTTGGTGTTATGCAAAAACTCATAATAATCTTGTAAATCAAACAAAGCAATATCAGGTATAGCATCAGGGTCGTCTTCTTGTTCTCTGGCCATTTCGCGGTATTTTTTTATTAGGTCTCCACACTTCATTCCATCGGGTAAAGTATAAAACTTAACACTCACAAGAGCATTGTTTACTGAATCATCTGCAATAACCAATTGGGTTTTCGCAGGTAAAATATCACCATAGGGGCTTATCATTTGGTCTTCATAGTCAATTGTGCGGTTTCTTTTTAATACACTACCGTATATCATAAAGAAGAACTCAATATCTTTAATAAAAAACTGCTCTATCTGTTCTTCAGTTTTTACTTTAGTTTTCCAGTAATCCCACATATCCTTATCCTTTGCCATAGCATTAGCTTTACCTTCTGAAAGCTTTTTATTACATCTGGACTTAACCTCTTTCCAGTTTTTAATGGATAGAAATTTACCCGTAGAGTCTAGGGATAAAACAATCGGGGTTTGTTTAACTTGTTTAATCACATTTTTTAAACCCTGTTGAGGGAAGGGCGACGGGCTTAGTTTGTTGTAACTGTGCCGCATTTCTACATCAATACCTTTTGAAGATACTTTAAGCACTTTGAAGTTTACTACAACTGTATCTTTATTCTTAATGTAATCTTTATTTAAGGGGTTATACTTATTGCGGAACAAGTAATAGCTAAAGGTTTCCCCTGTTTTCCAACCGGCTTTAAAAGCAATATTTTGCGCATATAAATTACTTGTGCAAATACCTAAAGTTATAATTATAAGTAAGGTTAGTTTTTTCATAAAGAGTTTAATATAAGCTTAGTAGCATCAACCAATGCCAAAAGTAAAAATAAGCCCCCAATAATTTTATTAAAGTTTTTACCCATCTTGTCTATAATTCGGGTCTTGTATTTAGTTGTTAAGGCAATAAATGTAATTTGTAATATAAAAGCCCCAGCAGCGCAGCCCAAAATAAAAGCACTTTGTTGCAAAACACTTGCGCTTACTAGCCATCCCTTGGTTTTGAAGAATGTAATAATTACCAGCCAAAATGTAATAAGCTGCGGATTTAGCATTGCAAGTACAAAACCTTCAAAAAGTCCTTTTCTGTTTGAAGGAGGAAGCACATCCTTGTCGGCTATATTGGTTGACACCTTTTTCCTAAAGTTATAAACTGCTAAAAACAAGAAAACAGGTAGTGTTATAAATGAAAGCCACCTTCCGTCAAAATTTTCAAAATCAATAAGTTCAGTAATGTAGAATGCTATGCCTGCATACAATATCTCAGGCAAGCTACCACCAAAGCCTACCCGCAAAGCATAGTTTTTATTATGCTCTATGGTACTTTGAATAACGCGTATGTTTACAGGGCCAAGTTGTAGTGATGCTACGTAACTTATAACTGCAGCTACTAAAAAATATAAAACGGCTTCCACCAACTAATCTCTTTTAAAGAAATGTTGGTACAAAGTACTTAAAAATTCTTTCTTGGTAGAGTACGGAATCTTATATTGCCTGTGGTTAATGATAGATATAGTGTTAATAATTTTCATATTGGCCCAAATATCTCTGTAAGCCTTAAATAAGTTCATATTGCTTAAATCGTAAATATGACCCGGTTCACTTGTAGTACCGTTCACTTCAATTATCTTGATGTTAGTACCTTTCTGTAAATCTGTATCGCTAGAACAACGTAAATCGAACCTGCCGTAGTAAAAACCGTCCATAGTATTGGCAATCTGTTCAAAAAAATCAGTCATTTCTTTGGTTATCAGCTTATTAAAGTTTAAAAAAGCAGTTCCCTTACAATGGTTACCTATAGGCTGTACAATAAATTCTTCATTTTGTGCAGGAATGGTTTTTAACTTTTCAGGTTTTTCCTTTTCCAATAAATCCAAATACAACCTTCCTCGTTCGTGTTTTCTTAAGAGTTGCTTCACAGTATGCTCGCCATCGCCTGTTACGGTTAAAAAACCTTTCTTAACAATGGAAGTAATCCCTTTTTTATCTCCATTGGGATATTTGTAAAATATAATGCCATATTCTTCAGTAAAAGTAATGTACTCTTGAAGCATTATATCTTCACTAAAGTTCTTTGTATTCTCTAAAAGCTCACTTTCGTTATTAATAATCATAACATCTTTACCTCGCTCGCCTATATTGGGCTTTATTACTAAAGGATAGTTGAGTCCGCTTTCCTTCACTATTGAGGCTATGTTATTTATTTTCCTTTTATCAACTAATAGTGTTTGAGGCAAATATTGCTTAGGAATATCTTTAATAATGTCATACTTCTTTTCTCCAAAAAAACCACCCAAAGGAATACCGGGGTTTGCTGCTGTAAAGTAGAGCAATGCCCTAGCACGTATAGCAAGTAGAGGCCAAAAAATGAAGATACCCGGCAAAAACATTAGCCATACAGGCCAATATTCATATTTTGTAAGTTTAATCCACCAAAGGGGTTTGCTCATAAATGCTATTTACTATCGTGTTGAAATGATGGACTACTTTTAATTGTTGGGTATAATATACGGTTTATTAAACAAGTTTGGTTTTGTGTTTGCTTTAAACAAAGCTGTTTAGCTTACTAACTAAGGCATTCAAATATCCGTCCTAAAGTTTATATACCGTAAAACTGCAAAAAAAGTACAATAAAAATCACTTTTTGTAAGTTTTCTTTTGTTGTACGGCTGTATGATTAAATTTGCACTTCCATAAACAATGAAAATCGAAGATGAAATAAGCCAAAAAAAGTTTAGAAACTCTAAACAAAAAGCTGTTGTAAATATATTGTTTACAAGCAGTTGGCTACAACTTCGTATTAAAGATTTCATGAAGGGGGACGACATTACCCCGCAACAATACAATGTGCTGAAAATTTTGAAAGGTCAGTTTCCTACTCCTGTAACAACAAGCCTGATTAGGGAACGGATGCTTGACAAAATGAGCGATGTGAGTAGAATTGTATCTCGTTTGCAGGAAAAAGATTTAGTTAGTGTATGCCGTTCATGCCACGATAAGCGTTTGGTAGATATTGTAATTGCTGATAAAGGAATAAAATTAATAGAAAAAATAGACGGCGACAGCAGCTACATGGACAATATGATTAGCAAGCTAAGCGAAGAAGAAGCTGAGCAACTAAGCATCTTATTAGATAAAATTAGAGCGTAAAACCTACTCTTTTCTTCGAAGTATAGCACTTTGATAGCCTGAAAGCAAATAATTATATACTATTGGTATCTCCTCCTTATTTATATCTCCGGTTTTTTGTTTTTCATTTTCCTTTCCCGTAATAGTCTCAAAGTATATAGAGTCTTTTTCAAAATTATACTTTATTAATAAAAGGTTGTTTTGCACTGAAAACCTTGATAACAAAGTATTACCAAATAGTTTGGCGCTTAAAACAATACCGTTTTTTTCATCAATCTCAAAATCACCTGTAGTACTATCTTTTAATTGCAAAAAATACGACCTGACATCTGGATCTTTTGCAGATAAAAAATAACTTATTCGCCACTGCCATAAACTGTCTTTTGAAGTAGAATCTATATATAATTCCATGGGCAATTTCAGTGATATTTCGCCATCGTGCTTATAAATCTTCAACTCACCACTCCACACACCGATAAAGTCTTTGGGAAATTCTGTTTGACCAATACTTAAAAAAGAATGCCCAGTTATATATAGTATGAAAATGAACTTTTTCATTTTATGAGAAGTTAGCAATCAACATAATTGAAATATTGTATAAACTGGAAACTGCTATCATAGCCAGGCAAGCTTTTTCGCCTGAATTAAGTATTTTACTCAAATGCCCGTTAAGCATAATATTAGCAATTATACCCACTGTAATATAATGTATAAAGCCTCCTACCGATAATGCATCAACTTCTTTACTGTTTTGTATAAGTATTTGAAAAACCAATAATACCAGCAGTACTAAAAAATATATATTGTTGCTTCCTAACTCTTCTCTACTTTTAAATAACCTGTAGGCCAGCATAACAGTAAAAATAGTTAAACCTATCCTACCTATCAGTAAAGCAGCTTCTGCTTTAACAGTAACATCGGTAAGTGTTAAATACACCCCGGCTGCCCCCATAGTAAAAGCAATGAGCAATAGTGAGTAATAGTTTCTAACCTTAATAATGTAGTAAAGAAAAAGTACTCCCCAGCTAATAAAAAAAGTATAGGCTAGGTATTGGGTATACTGCCAGGAATATATTGCTGATAGGGTAAGAGCGGTTAATAAGGCTATTAGCCAGCCAATAAATACTTCTTCAAAAAATTTTAATTGTTTCATCGCCGTTTTCAGACAACAAAGTAAAGCAATACAATCATAAACCGTTATAAAACCAAAAGTCCCATCAAAAATTTTGACGGGACTTTCAGTTCAAACCTACCTTATCGTTTTTTCCAATTTTTTTATATTCTTCTGCAAGAATAAACACAAACAAAAATTTCTCAACTTGCTGTGTTGCAAAGTATTCTGGAAAAACTACTTATTAAGACACAGCAAGTTTCTTAAAAGTTGCCTGGGTTTTAAAAATTTTTATCGAAAATGTGATTTTGTAGATAAGTTGTGTATTCTGACTTATTAGTCATTAGTACATTTGCGATTACACAAAGATACTGTTAGCAAGGTATAACCTTGTTTATGAAGATTATGCCGAAGCCAACATTTATAAATCTCCAAAAAAATAAAAAAACTAAATTTTTATCCGTTGCGTTAGAAGAGTTTGCTTTGAACGACTATGACCATGCTTCTATTACACACATTGTGAAAATTTTAGAAATAGCTAAAGGAAGTGTATACCAATACTTTGAAAACAAGAAAGATTTGTACTTGTATTTGCTGGAGCAGGCAACACGCAAAAGGCAAGATTATGTGAAACCTTTGCTAAAGAACCCACCAAATGATTTTTATGAGTTAGTAATACAGTTGTTTAAGGAAACTATAAAGTTTGATATTGAGAACCCGTTATACAGTCGCTTACTATCAAACGCTAATAATGAAAAGTTTAGTAAAGACTTAGGGAACGCAATGATAGAAATGCGTAAAAAATCTATGGACTTTATGCGCGGGTTAATTGAGAGAGAGCTATTGATGGGTGGGGTGCGTTTTGACTTGAATATAGATTTAGCAAGCTATTTACTAGCCCAAATGAATGCTAATATTCTTGATTTTTTGGTGATACAAAACAAAATTGATAGTGCAACGCTTATGAGTACCCGAAAAATGAGAAATGCTATTAGCGATGATGATATACAATCAACAGCGCGCCAAATAGCAGATTTTTTAAGGGTTGGTATAAAAACGGAAGTAAAAAAAGGCAAAGCTGCCAATAAACAACAACCTCGCCTTTTATAATATTATGAAACGTGGGTATTAACCTTCTTTGCTGGCTATTTTAGCTTGGTTAGGCATGTTTTCTAAGTCTCTATCCAGCAAATACAAACTATCTTTACTGTCGCCCAGCATTTTAATCTTATCGTTAATTTCTTTAAACAGGTTTTCTTCTTCAAGCTGCTCAGAAACATACCACTGCAAAAAGTTAAATGTGGTATAATCTTTCTCTTTCAAACACAAGTCTACAATATCGTGTATAGAAGCTGATATTTTTTGCTCATTAGCCAAAATCTCTTCAAACAACTGCGCGTAACCTTTAAAATTACGGTTTGCTTGTTTCACAGCAGGGGCTAACCCTGTACCGCCGGCTTCATTTATATAATGAAACAGTTTCATCATATGCATGTGTTCTTCTTCCACCTGGTCGTACAAAAAACGTGCAGTGCCTGTATAGCCATTTACTTCCATCCACGATGCCATAGCCAAATACTGATATGACGATTGTCCTTCACGAGCTACTTGGTCGTTAAGGGCTTTTTCTATTTTATTACTTAACATATTCTTGTGCTTAATATTGATACAAAGTTAAATTTAGTACTAAAGTATAATAGCAATCGTTTAAGATATATACAAGAATGGTATCAAAAAAGTTTCTCTTTCTACTAACATTTTCTACTTTTTGCAGCTTATTGTTTGCTCAGAAAAACGATAAAGATATTTACATGAAAGTCGTTCATTTCGACTTCAATAAATGGGAAATACAAAATCAGGATAAAAGAGCATTAAAGTCAGTTGTAAGAGCTGCAAAAGCCCAGAAAAAACCTTATTACTTAATGATTATCGGGCATACCGATAATATTGATAAAAATGAATACAATTATCAATTGGGGTTAAAGCGAGCTAATGCAGTAGCTCAGTATATTATAAAAAGTGGAATTGATAGCAGCAACATTAGATTATATAGTAAAGGTGAAGAGCATGCTACACAAAATGCACCTGATTCTGTACGCAAGAAAAACCGAAAAGCAGTAGTAATACTATATGAAAAAGGAGAAGAAACTAACGAACCTACTTACAATGTAGACTCTTCTATACAAGTAATATTAAATGTAAAATTATTTGATGCTGAAACAAAAAAACCAATTAGAGGAAACATGCTGGTTTTTCTTAAGAGTGATAAATATGATAATAAATTGATATATAATATTTTAAATAAACATAGTTTTAGTACTACTTTATTTAAGAGTAATTACGAAATATCTTACTCATCAAAAGGATATAAGACTAAAAGTGTTAGCTATTCTTTTAGCAAATCACTGCTTGAGAAGTCAAAAAACATAGTAGTAAACGTAGAGCTAAAAAAAATAAAAGTAAAAAGTAAAGTTAGTTTCGATAAGATACTGTTTGTAGGAAATAAATCTGTCTTCTTACCCTCTTCTAAGCCTCACCTAAGAAGAGTTTTGAGTATTGCAAAGTCTCGTAATACAAAGGCTATAGAAATTGTTGGTCATGTGAACTATCCTTATCATTTCAATCAAAATGATACAAACATGATTAAGTTTAACTTTGAGCTCTCCTACAACAGAGCCAAGGCTGTATATAACTATTTAGTGAACAATGGCGTAAATAGCACTATAATTACCTACCGGGGAGCAGGAAACACCGAAATGATATTTCCATGGACTTTAAGGGAAATAGAAATGAAAAAAAACCGACGAGTTGAGGTGCTAATTCTTGAAGAAAGTACTAATTGAAACCACTATTACATATTATTATTCTGTTGTTGTTTGCTGCACCATCGGTAGCACAGCAAAAACTGGTGTACAAAAAGCGGGTATACTTTGCATTTAATAAATACGATATACGTCCTGTAGATAGTAGAGCGTACAAGTCTTTTTTAAGAGCGGTTTCCGCTCAAAAAGGAGGTTTCTTTATAAAACTTACAGGGCATACAGATTTTATTGATATAGACCCTTACAATGATAAACTGGGGCTTAACCGCGCAAATGCCGTTAAGCAATACCTGGTAAGTAAAGGGGTACTCGAAGAACTTATAAAAACATACTCTAAAGGGGAGAAAGTAGCCATAAGCGATAATACTACCGATACAGGGAGAGCCCTAAACCGCAGGGTAGAAATGGAATTGTACAGTACAGGCGGGGCAATGCCTGATGGTGGCTTAAGACTTACGGGTACTTTATACGATGCTGAAACTAAAGAAAAGATAAAAGGAACTATTAAAATATCTATAAACAAGCCTAAGGAGGTTGATAGAAATAAAGTTAAGCTTCACAAAAATGTAGATACTTACTCGCAAGCTGCAATTGCAGGGCGTACTTATACCGTATACTTTGATGCTGAAGGATATATAGCTAAAGGCTATAGCTTATCTATTCCTAAATCTGCCAAAAAAGGAGCCTTCACTCAAGATGCTTATTTGAAGAAACTGAAAATTAAAAAACGCTTCGACTACGAGCGTATTTACTTTGTTCCCAATAAAGATGAGTTTCGTTCAATAGCCCATCCCGAACTCCAAAAACTACTTCGTTTTATGCAAAGTGACACCACAATTGTGGTAGAAATACGGGGGCATATAAACTACACCAAAAACCGCAAACCCATGACAGAGGTTGAAGAGTTTATTTTTTATGACTTATCTCTGCGTAGAGCTATTGCAGTATATAACTACTTAGTACACTTTGGGGTGAACCCTAACAGAATGAGTTATAGAGGTATGAGCAACAAAGAACTTAGAGTGCCTTATGCAAGAACTTTAGAAGAAAGCCAACGAAATATGAGGGTAGAGATAGTGGTGCTTGAAAATTAACAATCTTGAACTTTTTTAAAGACAAAAGGTACAGCTTATTACCTTAGCACAATTAATAATTACTATGAAAAAACTTATACTACTTTTTGCAGTATTTTCAATTGTTAATCCGGCTATAAGTCAGCATTTTGAGTGGGCTGCAAGCATGGGAACTGCCCAAACAGAAACTTTAGCCTCAGTAATAGATAAAGAAGGAAATATTACCCAAATTGTAACTTGGCAAACCACCTATTTTACTAAGCATAATGAAGCTTACTTTGTATTTGATGCTTTTGGAAACGATACAAAGCTAAATAATATACGCCCCATCCAATTAGTTTTGGTTCAGTTTGATAAAAACGGGAAGCATAAGTGGAATAAAAGCATTTATAGCTTCTATTCTAGAAGTTTAACCGAAGATGTAAAGCTAACCGTATCAGATAATGGCGAAGTTTCTGTATTTCTATTCTCCGATTATTTCTATGGAGTAAGTGATTATGCTTTTGAAGAGATTTTGAGGAAAAACAAGTTTGAGGTGAACCTAAACAGTTATCAAAAAGGGCGAAAGCCAAAAACCGAAGTAAAAGAGCAAGGTGATGAAGAGTATATTGAAGAGAACTTCAACAAAATAAAAGAGAAATGGGAAGGGCTTGTAGAGTTTAAGTTCTCTAGCAAAGGTGAATTGATAGATTTAAAGAAAATTGTACCTGAAATTCACTTAGAACCTCATGCAGCTCAATCTACAAACGATGGAGGGGTGGTTTTGTTATGCTCGCTAAGCGATGATATAGTTTTAGAAGGAACTGATATTAAAGCAGATAAGAGTGGAGGGTACATTCTTATTAAACTTGATACAGAAAGGCATATACAATGGGCTAAACCGTTTTATTTCATGCGTAAGTCTTGCTGCACTTATATTATACCTTACCCAAACATAGCAAAATCTTCTAATGGAAATATTTATGTAGCTGGCGCCATGCATGGAGGGATTGTTTTTCCTAATGATGATAAAGTAAGCTTCAAAACCAAAGCTGATACACTACCACACAGTGAGCCGTTTCAAGGTTTTGTAGCAGCCTTTAACAAAAAAGGAAAAATGCTTTGGCAAAAAACTTCCGGTGGAAGAAACACCATACACTCAATTTATGCTAACGACAAATACGTGTATGCAAGTGGTATATCCCGACTCAATACTGAAATATTTGGTAAAAAGGCTGATACCACAGAAGGTAAGAGTGGTTTTTTAATTGCCTTTGATGCAAGAAAAGGGAAGGCTAAATGGTTTAAAAGTAATGGTACTGATGGGTTTGTTACACTAACACAAGACAATGAAGGCAATATTTACGGTATTGGAGACCATACAGCAAACAGACACGCTAAGGCAGGCCCTAAAGCAGCCTATGTTTTTGAAACGGATACGCTAGACAAAAGCTGGCATAGAATGATTATAGCCAGCTATACTGATAAAGGCGAATATAGATGGATGAAGAATATATCGTCTGTTTTGTACCAAAGGCAACATTACTATAATCTGCACATTAATGATTGTAATAACCTTTTTCTTTCAGGTTCAGCATTTGCAGGGCTAAAAATACCCAGCCAGTATTTGGATGGTGCTTTTATGAGAGGTGAAGCTTATGGTAGTATGGCTTACTTAAGTAAAATTAAAAACAACACCAATCAACTAGATACAAATAGCAACGTCAAGCAGGGAAAGGGAACTAATAACCCATTATTTCAATATAGAGAAGCTGCGGGCAAAGCTATTGAAGGGCAAAAAGGGTGTGGAGTTAGCCCAGGACCTTGGCAAATGATAGTATACCCAAACCCTTTTACCGGCAAAGCAACGGTAAAAATTAAAACCACTTATGATGACAATAATGTAAACTTATTGCTTATGGATATGAATGGGAAAACTATTAGTACAATTACTGCTAATATGAAACTGGAACATGGGGTTTATACCTACCCGCTAGATGCACTTGCAACAAACCTAAGTAAAGGAACTTACTTGGTAGTGCTTAGAGGTAGCGCAACCATTTTATCAGAGCGAGTTATTTATAAATAACATTCTCAATTTTCTATTTTCAATACTTAATTCAATAGTACATTTGCAACATGTTAGGGCTAAAGTTAGCAACAGACCCGCGCTGGGTAAACATTGCCGAGAAAACCATTGAAGAAATACTTACCGACCATGCTTTTTGCGAACAGAAAGCAGCAAGTAGCGGTATATCACTAATAGTAAACTACTCAGATAAAGAAGAAGTAGTTGAAAATGTAACTCCTTTAGTAGCAGAAGAGTGGGGGCACTTCCGTAAAGTAATAAAAGAACTCGACAAACGCGGATTAAAACTGGGTAAACAGCGTAAAGATGAGTATGTAGCCAAAATAAGAGACCTTATAAAAGGTGGAGGGAGCAGGGAACAACGTTTAGTAGAACAGTTACTGCTTAATGCACTTATTGAGGCTCGAAGCTGTGAACGTTTCCGTTTACTATCACTACATATATCAGACCCCAAACTAAAAGAATTTTATCATGAGTTTATGGTATCAGAAGCAGGGCATTACCGCATGTTTATAGATTTGGCAAAAAAATATATGCCTGATAACTACGTAAAACAACGTTGGGAAGAAATACTAGAAGGTGAAGCTAAAATACTGGCAACTCTTGAATTAAGAGGGGATAGGGTGCATTAGAGTTATCAGTTTACAGTCTCCTGTTTTTAGTTTTAAACTGTAAACAGAAAACTCAAGACTGAAAACTAATTAAACTTTTCCAACTGTTTCCCAATTTCCTCGGCTTCAGCCATTTTTATATCAGCAGCCTTGCGGTCGGTAGTACTTAGTTTATGATATTCATTCATTAGTTTTTTATACTGCTCTTGAAGCTTTTCTTTTTCAGTTTTCTTTTTAAACAATTTAAACATAACAGATAAACAGCTATGTTTCTTAAAAGTTCAATAAAAAGGCCTTACTTTTTATAGTAAGGCCTTTCAATACTTCTAGGTTTCTGTTTACCACAAATTTAGCTTCACTCCGCCCCAAACCCATCTGCCGGGCATGGGTACAAAGCCTGCTTCAACGTACTCAGTGTTGGTAAGGTTGTTTATATCTATAAAGAAGCTGTTTTTGTTCTGTTTGTATTCAATTTTTGCATCCACCAAATGGTAAGCTCCAAGATTATTTCTATCTATGTATCTATAGGCTCCTGTAAGAAACAGTTTTTTAAATAACTTCACTGTAGTCCTTGCTTGCACCTGGTTTTTTATATGGTTCAGGCTGTATCTGCTCAAATATCCTTCAGGTAATGTAAATGAAGCTTTTATACCCGTATAACTTAAAGATACCTGTTGTATAAACCACATATTATATCGTACCAACTCAGCTTCAATCCCTTCAAAAGTAACCTCATGAAAATTTCTTGGTTGAAAAGGTAAAGTATCAGCAGTTCTAACCCAATCAATTAAGTTGGTAGACTGACGCTGAAACACAGCGGTTTGTGCAAACCAACTGCCTTTTGATGCTTTAATACCTGCTTCATGGTTCCAAGCTTGTTCAGGTTCCAAATCAGGGTTGCCAATATTAGAAGGCCCGTTATAGTATAAATCAGTATAAGTTGGTACTCTATAACTCTTGCTACTGCTGGCATAAATAGTAAATATATTTAAGAGTCTTTTTGAGAGGTTTATACTGGGAAAGATTTGCCAATTATAAGAACTAACGTAATTAATATTTATCCCGGGGTTTACTAGTATTCCTCCGGGTATGGTTAGTTGATGCTCAAAGGCAATATTGTAAAAGTTTCTTTTGCGGGTGCCTAAGTTGTTGCTATATATCTCATCTTGTCTGGCATCTATACCAAACCCTGTTATTCCGAGTTTTGAAGTATAAGAGCCCTGAATTTCTGCATTTAATAAATGGGTATGATGTCTGTTTCTAAATACCTCAGGCTTAAAACGGATAAAAGTATAACGGTCTTCATTATATCGCCAACTTAAACTACCATTAAGCTTTAGTTTATTTTTCGAGTAGTTAATCTTTGCGAAAGAAAACAGTGTACCGGTTTCTTCATATTCACTGGAGTTGCGGACATAAAAACCCGCCGCACCCATTTTACGCTGAGCTCCTGTAGCAGCAAAGTCAATATTTATATTATTATTTATAATATGGTTTAACTTGTAAAAAACACTGGTATTACCAAAATCATTACCGGGTCTAAAACCACTGCTGGTAGTATAATCTAAAGAAATAAACTGTTTGGTTTTACCGTTTCCTAATGTGGTGTTTATGCTGCCCCCTCCAAAGCCGTAATCACCACCAAAAACTTTTAATGATAATGCTTTGCCATTAACCTTTTTGGTAACAATATTTATAACACCGCCAAACGCATTTGCCCCATATATCATGGCACCACCACCGCGTATTACTTCAATACGTTCTATATATTCAACATTTATAGGTAAGTTCATTAAATGGTGCCCGGTTTGGGGGGCTATAACTTTCACTCCGTCAATCAATATCAGAGTTTGGTCAAAATTGCCTCCTCTTACGCCAATATCAGCTTGGGAGCCTTGCGGACCCCTTTGTCGCACATCTACGCCCCCTATATAACTTAAAACACCACTAACAGATTGCACAGGTAGGCTTTGTATTTCCTTTGCAGTAATAACAGATACACTTTGTGCAGTTTTGCCTGTAGAAGTTTTAATTCTTGGTGCTGTTACCGTTACATTAGAAACATTAACAACACTGTCGTTTTGTGCAAATAAAGATGCAAACCATGTCATTCCTAAAACAGTTAAAAAAAGTCTTTTCATTGTCTGTATTTTTTTAAGGCGGCGAATATATATCGGTGGTTAAAACTATAATCCACAAATAATCAAATTGATATGTATAATTTTTTTTGTGTGAAGTAATAGATTTGGCTACTTTGTGCGCCATGGAATTACAACATCAAATAAAAGCAGCTATTCGCGATATTGTTGATTTCCCACAAAAAGGAATAGTGTTTAAGGATATTACTCCTTTATTGCAAAATCCGCAACTTAGCAGCCATATGCTAGACTATTTGGCTAAACAATGTGCCCCTTTAAATGTAGGCGCAGTAGCAGCTATAGAAAGCAGGGGATTTATGTTTGGTTTTCCATTAGCACTGCGCTTAGGGGTGCCTTTTATCCCGTTTCGCAAAAAAGGGAAGTTGCCCTATGAAGTAGTTAGCCATGAGTATAGTTTAGAATATGGTACTGCTACTATAGAAGCACACACTGATGCTATACAACCGAATACCCGTGTTCTAATTCATGATGACTTACTAGCCACAGGTGGAACAGCAACTGCCTCAGCAGAATTAATTAAGAAACTAAGCGGTGAAATAGCCGGTTTCAGTTTTTTGGTTGAGCTTAGTTTTTTAGGCGGTAGAGATAAACTGAATCAGTACTCCTCGCAAATAGCCAATTTGGTTAGCTATTAAGTATTTTTATTGAATAAATCTGTAATTCTTTAAATCAACAAATCTAAAATCTCTTGTTATCCACATCGGTTGTATAACTTCTTAGCAAACACAGGGGCTTTCATGCTATTTTTACCTGTTGTTAATGTCGTATTTCTCGACAATGCATGCTGTTTAAACGCTAAGTACTTTTCAGTTTATCAGCTAAATGCTAATAACCTGCAACCAAAACAATATGACTAAAGAAGTTCAGTATACGGAAAACGAAATTCGGTCGCTAGACTGGAAAGAGCATATACGCCTGCGCCCGGGGATGTATATAGGTAAATTGGGAGACGGGTCATCGCCCGATGATGGTATTTACATTCTTATAAAAGAGATAATTGATAATTCTATTGATGAGTATGTAATGGGGCATGGACGCAAAATTGAAATTAAAGTAAGCGACCACAAAGTAGTAGTACGGGATTATGGGCGAGGTATTCCGCTGGGTAAAGTAATAGATTGTGTATCAAAAATCAATACAGGAGGTAAATACGACAGTAAAGCCTTCCAAAAGTCGGTAGGACTAAACGGGGTTGGAACAAAAGCGGTAAATGCGCTATCATCATTTTTCAGAGTACAATCAATTAGAGACGGACGTACTAAAATAGCAGAGTTTGAAAGGGGTGAGTTAATAAAAGACTATAAAGAGGAAAAAACCGATGAGCGTAACGGTACTATAATGACTTTTGTCCCCGATGATACAGTATTTAGAAACTTCCATTTTCGCCCTGAGTTTTTAGTAGAACAGATTTGGAACTATGCGTATTTGAATGCGGGGTTATCCATACACTTCAACGGAACCATTTACCTGTCTAAAAACGGTCTTTTAGACCTATTAGAGCGGAAAACCAATGCTGAAACTAACCGATACCCCATTATCCATCTTAAAGACGAAGATGTAGAGTTGGCTATGACGCATGAAAACCAATATGGTGAGGAGTACTACAGCTTTGTAAACGGACAGCATACTACACAAGGTGGTACGCATTTGCAAGCTTTTCGTGAGGCATTAGTGAAAACCGTTAGAGATTTTTACAAAAAGGACTTTGATGTTGCAGATATACGGGCATCAATAATAGCAGCAATTAGTGTTAGAGTGCAAGAGCCGGTTTTTGAGAGTCAAACCAAAACCAAATTGGGCTCATTGGTTATGTATGAAGGTGGTCCTAGCCTAAAAAGCTTTATGGGTGATTTTATCTCAACAAAACTCAATAATTACCTCCATAAAAACCCTAATACTGCAGAAGCTTTATTAAAACGCATTCAACAGTCTGAACGTGAACGTAAAGACATGGCGGGCATAAAAAAACTGGCTAATGAAAGAGCCAAAAAAGCCAACCTGCACAATAAAAAGCTTAGAGACTGTCGTATTCACTTCGATACCTCAAAAGACGACAGAAGACACGATACAACCATTTTTATAACGGAGGGAGACTCAGCCAGCGGTTCTATCACAAAATCGCGCGATGTAGCTACACAGGCCGTATTTAGTTTAAGAGGGAAACCCTTAAACAGTTTTGGTTTAACCAAAAAAGTAGTGTATGAGAATGAGGAGTTTAACCTGTTACAACACGCTTTAAACATTGAAGAAGGAATAGAAAACTTGCGATACAATAGAGTAGTAATAGCCACGGATGCTGATGTAGACGGTATGCATATACGTTTGCTGATACTTACTTTCTTTTTGCAGTTTTTTCCTGATTTAGTTAAAAACGGGCATGTTTATATTTTAGATACACCTTTATTTAGAGTACGTAACAAGCAGAAAACCATTTATTGTTATACGGATGAAGAACGTTTAAATGCAATACAAGAAATTGGCTCAAAAGCAGAAATAACAAGGTTTAAAGGGTTGGGAGAAATCTCTCCAGAGGAATTTGGGCTGTTTATAGGCGAGGATATGCGCTTAGACCCTGTAATGCTTAGTCCTGACACCTCAATACAAAAGCTACTGGAATATTATATGGGTAAAAATACTATGGACAGGCAGAAGCATATTATTAGCAGCTTAAGAATAGAAAAAGACGTTTTTGAGGAAGAAGCCGCCTAAGCTATGATAAAAGTTGAGCCCTTGAACATATTTGTTGATCATGAAAGAGGTAAAACCTTGTTATTTAATAACAAACGGACCGGAGAGTTTATCTTAGGCTACAGAAATAAAGACAGTATTAGCGGAAGGCACTACCACAAAGGTGAAGCTGCCAATAAAAAACCTGAAATTCTGATACTTATATCAGGCACAATACGGCTTAAAACTATTGACTTAAGTACCCACAAGGAAGACATAATTATTATTGACACCCCCAGCAGAATTGAAATACCTGAAATGGTTTGGCATGAGGTTAAAGCGATTACCAACTGCATATTTTTAGAAACTAACAGTATTAACGACTGTGATATTGATACATACAGACTAGAAGAGAAAGCATGAGCGACGAACACATAAATAACGAAGAACTACCCGAAAACGAAAACCAAAATCCCGATGAGGATGATGACTTGAAGGATGGTAAAGCCATTGGTGTGATGTATGAAAATTGGTTTTTAGACTATGCTTCATACGTTATACTTGAGCGTGCCGTCCCTCATATTAACGACGGTTTTAAACCCGTTCAAAGGCGTATTCTACATGCTATGAACGAAATGGATGATGGTCGTTTCAACAAAGTAGCCAACATTATAGGGCAAACCATGCAGTATCACCCACACGGTGATGCTTCCATAGGCGATGCTTTAGTTGGTTTAGGGCAAAAAGATATTTTAATAGAGACCCAGGGAAACTGGGGCGATGTACGCACAGGAGATTCTGCTGCTGCACCCCGCTATATTGAGGCGCGCTTATCTAAACTGGCGAACGAAATAGTTTTTAACCCTAAAACTACCGAGTGGCAACTAAGTTATGATGGGCGTAAACGCGAGCCTGTTACTTTGCCTGTAAAATTCCCTTTGTTGCTTACACAAGGGGTAGAGGGTATTGCGGTAGGCTTGGCTACTAAAATAATGCCCCACAACTTTTGCGAGTTGATAGAAAGCTCTATCAAACTGCTAAAAGGCAAGTCTTTTGAGTTATACCCCGACTTTTTAACAGGGGGAACGATAGATGTTTCTAACTACCAAAAAGGGGAGCGGGGAGGAAAAATAAGAGTTAGAGCAAAAATTGAAGAAATAGACAATAAAACTCTGGCTATTAAAGATATACCTTTTGGAGTTACAACAAATAGCTTGATTGAAAGCATTATAAAAGCTAACGATAGCGGTAAGGTAAAAATTAAAAAAGTAGTAGATAATACAGCCAAAGATGTGGAGTTGATTGTAAACCTTGCATCGGGGGTTTCGCCGGGTATGACTATTGACGGTTTGTATGCTTTTACTAATTGTGAGGTATCTATTTCTCCCAATGCCTGTGTTATTGTTGATGACAAGCCTTGTTTCCTTACTGTTGATGAAATTTTAAGACTTTCTACTGAAAACACAAAAGACTTACTTAAGCAAGAACTTGAAATACGCTTGAATGAGTTGGACAATAACTGGCACAACTCATCATTAGAGAAGATATTTATAGAAAACCGTATTTACCGAGATATTGAAGAGTGCGAGACATGGGAAGCTGTTTTAGAAGCTATAGATAAAGGTTTAGAGCCTTTTAAAAAGCTTTTGCGCAGAGAAGTAACCCAAGACGATATAATTCGTTTAACGGAGATAAAAATTAAGCGTATATCAAAATTTGATTCATTTAAGGCTGATGAGCATATAAAAGCCTTGGAAAATGAAATGGAGGAGGTGAAAAACCATTTAGAACACCTTACAGATTTTGCTATCAGCTATTTTGAGAACCTTTTAAAGAAATACGGTAAAGGCAGGGAACGTAAAACTGAGATTAAAGCCTTTGACACTATTCAGGCTAATCTGGTAGCTGTAAACAACCAAAAACTATACGTAAACCGCAAAGAGGGTTTTATAGGTTATGGTTTAAAGAAAGACGAGTTCATAAGCGAGTGTTCTGATATTGACGATATAATCATATTCCGCAGAGACGGTAAAATGCTGGTAACTAAAGTTACTGACAAAACTTTTGTGGGAAAAGATATTATTCATGCAGGAGTATTTCACAAAGGAGATGACCGGATGGTCTACAACATGATATATGCCGATGGTAAAACCAATACTTCAAGGGTAAAACGCTTTAATGTGGGCGGTATAACTCGTGATAAAGAGTATGATTTAACTACCGGTAAAAAAGACTCTAAAGTGCTGTATTTTACCGCAAACCCTAACGGAGAAGCAGAAATAGTAACTGTACAGCTTAGTGCTTATGCCAAAGCAAGAAAACTGCAGTTTGATTTTGATTTTGCTGAACTTGCCATAAAAGGAAGGGGTTCGCAAGGAAATATTTTGAGTAAACACCTTGTGAAAAATGTGAAATTTAAACAGGCGGGAGTTTCTACGCTTGAAGCACAAAAAATATGGTACGATGAAAGTGTAGGAAAGCTAAATACGGAAGAAAGGGGAGAATTGATAGGTAGTTTTGAGGGAGAAGACCAGATAATAGCTGTATATAAATCGGGAGATTACCAGCTTACTAATTTTGAACTTACCAACCACTACGAGCCTGAGGATGTAGTGTTTATTAAAAAATATAATACCGATAGGGCTACATCTTTAGTGTATTATGATGCTTCGGGCAAAAACTACTTCGTAAAGCGTTTTTTAATAGAAACCCTTACTATGGATAAACGTTTCCGCTGCATACCCGATGGCGATAAAAATTATATAGTTTGCGCTACAGACCACCCTGAGCCTGAAATTACCCTTCAAATAGGCAAGAAAAAAGACAACAATAGCAAAGTAATAGAGTTAACAGTGTACGATATTAAAGGCTGGAAAACTATTGGTAATAAGCTGAATGAGAAAAATATTACTTCTGTGGCATTAGTGCCTAAAGAGGATGTTGAAGAAGAGAAGACAACACAGATTACTGATGAATCTGAAATTAGTAATATTGATACGAATACTACACCAAAAGAAGACCCTGTTTTAGACGAATTATTAAAAAAAGACAGTAAAGCCACACCACCAAAAAGTATAGAACAGAGTAAGTTATTTGAGTAGAAATAAACTCTATATTTATACCATAAATACTATCAAAATTATGAATCTTAACAATCCTTTTAAGTCGCTAGTGCCTGTTGGTACTGTTATTAATTATGTTGGGCTGATTAACACAAAACCAGAATCTAACACCTACGGAATTTTGCCGGAGCAAAGTGGATGGGTTGTTTGTGATGGCCGTAAGTTAAAAAAAGCTGAATACCCTGAGTTATTTGCTGTTTTGAGATATACCTATGGCGGAAATAATAATGACGACTATTTTAATATTCCCGATTTGAGTAACTCAGAGTCGCCATTCCCAAAAGGAGTTACTGTTCACTTTTTAATGAAATTTACATACTAGATTTTGAGTTTGCCGATTAGTGTAAGTGAAAAACGAGTGTTTGATTAATGGAGTTGTATTAAGTAACTTCGTTTCAAACACTTACTATTTTGCTAGGCTTAGAAACATCACCCCCGGCTTTTAAATGGGATGCTTGGTATCAAGCAGTAGGAGGGAGAAGTATAGCAATTGAAGAAGTAGATAGTTTGCTTGCTAAAATAATGGAAGAGCAATATCCGCGCTTTAATGGTACTGTAAATCCTGATAAAACATTATTTAATTCTCCAAATGAAGCAGCACAGGCAGTCAAACAAAAAGCCTTAGAGTTAGGCGCAGGTGATGTAGGTATTGCAGTAATCGAGCCTTCCGACATTTATAAAGGAAGAGAAATAACAGAAAAATATGCTATTGTAGTTGGGCAAGCTATGCTTTGGCGAGAGTTTCAGAATGTGGTCTCAAAAGAATCGGCAATAGAATGCATGCGGGTGTATTTTACCTTGGGCGAGTTGGTGATACAACTGGCAGAGTATGTAAGAAGTTTAGGCTATCCCTGCAAAATAGAACACCCCATAGGAGACAGCGATGTGCTTCATATTCCCTTAGCATTAAAAGCAGGTTTTGGCGAGTTGGGTAGGCACGGCTCAATAATTCATCCCAAAATGGGACCTTTATTTCGTTTAGGCAGTGTGATAACTGATATGCCTTTAGCTACAGACAAACCTATTGACGCAGGTATTGCTGCCTTTTGTGATAAATGCAGGGCCTGCCGCATATATTGCCCTGCTGACGCTATACCCGATGAGCGTAGCCCTGAAGCGGGAAAAGACCATTTAGGCAACGACCGCTATATGGTGGATACAGGTAGGTGCTTTAGTTATTTTGCAAAATACAATTACTGTAGTATGTGTTTGCCTGTTTGCGTATACAACCATAAAGAATGGGCAAAAGATTTTGACGGCTTTAAAACCTCATTATGGCCTAACTTAAATATGCCTGAAGCTCCTGAACCTGTTGACCCACCCATAGAAGAAAAACACTATTATCCTAAGCTAAAGCGATAAAAAAAACGCCGCTAAAAAGCGACGTTTAATATATTGTATTCTACAAACTACTGTGCTGAGGTTTTGGAACCATTACCTCCCATTTGAGACACTTTTGTTTCTAATGCCCTGTAATATACCCAAGGCCAGTGTTGCCACCATTCTTGTTGCAAACTGGCCAGCTTCTTATCATCAACATTTCCATTGGGGAAACACCATGCCGGATAATCAGTTTCGGTTTTAGGCAATGCTACAGGAAACTCGCCTATTACGGGGTAAGAACTTCCAACATCAACATAATTAAAGTTTTCATTAGGCAGTTTGCTTATCATTTCTTTTGCTTTTTCTATAATATTCTTAGCAAAATCAGGTAATTTCAGCCCGCCTTCTTTAATTGGGATAAGTGCTTTAATCATATTGGGGTTATTCAAGTCGTTTAACCCTTGCCAAGTAAAAGGTATTTGAGGTACTGTATCCAAGTTATTTACTACTCTAAAGCTGTAACCGTTACTGGTTACTCCGTTATCATAATTATTAGCCAACGCGTCATTTGCCCATTTTGGAGAAGCAAACGTGTAGGTTTTAAGATTAACTTTATTAATTCCGGGTAATCCGTTGGCTTGTACCCATGCTGAAAATACACCTGCCATTGCAGCACCTAAGCTATGCCCGGTAATGTACAAGTCAATTTCTTTATCATACTCACCAATTCTTTGAAAAACCTCTAATAAATTATGACGTGTACCTGCCTTGGCTTTAACTGTATATTCTTCTACAGCGTAGCGGAAACCAAAATGCATGGTAGGGTGTATTACAGGTGGAGTTGTATCTTTCGGCTGGTTGTAATAGTTAGGGTTTACAATATAAGTTGTATCACTTTTATAGAAAGAAAAGTTTAAGGGCCCTGCTGATACAGGAATAAATGCTATGTCTTGCAAAACCCCTGTTAAGTTCTCGGTTCCTGCAAAAGCAATAGCATAAGCACCTGTATTCACATTCTTGGTAATGATAATATTATTAGAGCCAAATTTCATATTGGCTATAATAGGCGGAATATTATCGGGTGCAGCTTGAACAATAGAATTGTGCCAGGGGTTTAAAAACGGGTCTAGCACAGGAACCCCGGGTTCCCAGCCAGTAGGCCAAATAGGGTCAACAGGATAGGGATAAATCTTACCGTTGTCATCAGGCAAGGGGTTTTTCTTGTCTTTTGCTGGCTTAATAATATGAAATCCCTTTTCCCCGGGTTGTTTAGTAGGTCCTAATAAGTCGGCAACGTAAGAAAGGGCAAGCATTTCTTTTGCCTCAGTTGAATTGAAATTTGGTTGCATAATTGAATAGTTAGTTGATAGTTGAACAATTAATAAAAACCAAATATACTAAGCAATAACAAGAATACTATTGCATTTGTATTAATTTATTCCATTTGCTGGCGCAGACGGTTTTCATCAATAATCCTGCGCTCTAACTGGCTTGCCAATTGTCTGGCTTTTTTATTACCGTACTTTACATAGGCTTCATTTGCCCAAAGTTTTGCATTTACCAAATCGTGTACAACTTCATACCCAACAGCAATATTATAAGCTATTTTACCTGATTCTTTTCGGTCTGCTGTAGTATTTAAAGCATTTTTCCATGTTGCAACAGCTCCAATCCAATCGTTTACCTCTGCTTGGCGTACACCCACAGCAACAGAAGGAATTTTTTTGCTCTTTTTGTAATAAGCCCTGCTTATAGTAATTGGAGTAGGTGCAATTTTTCTTGCATAAGCATTACCTGCCATCTCACTAATAATACGAGTAGCCTGGGCTTTAGCGGTGAGGTTTATTAAAGCATCTTGAATACTTGTGCCTGTTGCTTCCCAAGTTCTGTCTAAACGCATAGATTGCTGGTCTATTATGGTTTTGCTTTTGGGGTCGTATATCCTAAAACCGATATTAATATTAGCTACACCTTTGGCAAAAAACTCATGTCGGGTCTCAGTTCTTCTATTGCTACCTTCACCAACTTCGCGTTCAACATCTCGCTCACCATCGGTAATAATATAATCGGTATCAAACAATTCAATAGCTAATAATGCATGAGTATTATATTTAGAGCATAACCACTCTACTTGTGTCCAATGCAAGGGTGAAGGAAATGCTGCGGTAATACTATTCCCTTCAATAGTTTCCGAAGCATTTTTTACTACAAACCTATTGCTATTGCCTAGTGCCACTTGCAAAGTATTCATGGCAGCTTGGGTACCTGCTTTATCTTCACCGGGCATTTCTCCCGTTAAAACACCTTCAATAATGTTTACCGCTTCCGATTTAAATAAGGTTCTGTTTACTAAAAGCAATGTATCTATTGATGAGGGTACATCAATATCGGCGGGGCGCATACCGTTAAACCTAACGGTTTTCATACTGCACGACGCAACAGTAATAGTAATAAGTAAAAGACTAAGTGTTTTGAGTAGTAAGTATCTGTTTTTCATAGGCAGAAAAAATTAATTAAAGTAACAACAATTACTTTAGAGTATTCCATTTGTATGCCAAACTTTTTTTCAAAGCTTATTTACTTGGGGTATAGCGCTTTAGCGGATTAATAAGAAATAGTGCACTTATAGCAACAAATAATGCACCTGCATAAAACGATATTCCCGGAAGAATAAACGGAGCTTCTTTGCCGGTAAAAAAAGAAAATAAGCTGGTCATTAATAAAGGTCCTACTATTGCTGTAGCGCTCATAAGACTGGTTAAAGTACCTTGTAATTCGCCTTGTTCGTTTATGGGTACATTATCAGAAATTATACTTTGCAAAGCAGGCCCGCCAATACCGCCTAAACAGTAGGGGACAATAAAGGCAAACATCATCCACGATGCGTTAGCTACCCCAAACAATACTAACCCTGCACCATATAGAGCAAACCCAACAAAAACAGAAGTTTTAACACCCAGTTTGGGTATAAGTATACGAATTAGCCCCCCTTGCACAATAGCAGTAACTATACCCACAACACCCAAAGAATAACCTATAAAATCTTCAGACCAACCAAAACGATATTTGGTAAAGAAAGTCCAGTTTGATTGTACGGCATGTGAAGCTATATAAATAAGTATAAACGAAGCGGCCAAACCCTTTAGCATAGGAAACCTTTTTATGTTTAATAAAGCACTGAACGGGTTTGAGCGTTTGAAGCTAAATGCCCTCCGTTCTTCTTTAGGTAATGATTCAGGCAACACAAAATAGCCGTAAATTAGGTTTAGCAAACTAAGAATGGCTGCTGCATAAAAAGGAGCCCTAACTCCGAAGTATTTCCCTACAACACCTCCAATTACAGGCCCTATAATAAAGCCTAAACCGAAAGCTGCACCCACCAAACCAAAATTTTGTGCCCTTTTTTCTGGAGTACTAATATCCGCTATATAGGCATTGGCAGTAGTAAAACTGGCACCACATACCCCTGCAATAACTCTTCCTACAAATAGCCAGGCAAGGGTAGGTGCTAATGCATGAAACACATAGTCAAGCCCTAAACCGAACAACGATAAAAGTAATATAGGTCTTCTTCCATACTTATCACTTAACCCACCCAAAATGGGTGAGAATATAAACTGCATTATGGCATACGAAAACAAGAGCCACCCACCGTAAAAAGAGGCTTTACTAACTCCTTTGCCAGTTAAGTCCATAATTAAATCTGGAATAATGGGGATTATTATAGCTAAGCCAATAACATCAACCAATATGGTTATGAATATAAATGTAAGGGCAGAGGTAGTTTTAGTTTTCATAGGGTTGTAATAGGCAATGCAAAAATAAATGTATACCTCTTTTATGCTAAAAAAATTTATGTATTTATTAACCTTCTCATAATAGCTAGATGATGGTCGTCGTGCTCTGCAAAAAAGTGTACTAAATCTACTATACGCATCGGTTTGTTTAAACGGGGGTGCAAGGCTGTTTTAGCAACGGTTTCTTCGTTATAGCTTTCAAGCTGCTGTACGTACCCCGAACGTATTTTTCTAAAACCTGCGAGTAATATATTTATGTCTCTTGAGTTATGATTGGCAGCATCTGTTTTCTTATTGGTCATATCTGCAGCAGTTAATACTTCAACACCTTTCTCAAAATCATCAAGCCGGTGTTTAAGTAAATCCTCTAAATCTATTAAATGGCCCACGTGTTCTTGTATAGACCATGCATCGTTATCTTTTTTTATAAGTTTTTCTTTTGATAAACCTTTAACTGCCTCTTCTAATCTTGAAGGAGTACCTCTTAACCGTTCTAAAAGTGCAGGAAACTTACCTATCGGATAATCAAAATTAAAAGTTAAACTCACCCATTTTGCTTGTTCTATCATAGTTTTTAAAGATTAAATGAAACTTTTTTCATTCTGCTTTCCCCAAATACAACCCTGCAATTGACAATACTATACAAATGCAATTTAAATCTTAAAAATAACATTAAATGGAAACACAAAACAAAAACATGGAAGCTGTAGTATCAGCAACAATTAACGCCTCATTACAAACTGTAAACAATGCTATTACAAGCCAAAAAGGCATTGAAGGCTGGTGGGCAACTAATACTACTGTAGCTACTGAGGTAGGTGGGGTATCAAAAATGACTTTCAATAAAGAAGGGCAGATTTTCAATATGGAGTTCAGAATTGATGAGTTGAAAGATAACCGTATTCTTTGGACTTGCATTAGTAATACCAACCCTACTTGGGTAGGCTCTAACATTAGTTTTGATTTAAATACCGAGGGTAATACTACCCAAGTAACATTTAAGCACTACAATTTTGACAGTGCATTAACGCCTGAAGGTTTTGAAATGGTGAACCAAACCTGGGGACATTTTATAAGTAATTCACTTAAAAACTTTTGCGAAAAAGGAGAGGGGCAACCCTGGAGCTAGATTTAGCTGCTCACCACAATTAATATCTCAGTTAGCAATAGCTGAGATTTTTTGTTGTAATAGTTCTTTTTCTTTAGCTGAGTGGGTAAGCTCAATGGCTTTGAGGAAGTTAAATTCAGCGTTGTACTTATCTCCATTGGTTTTATACAACTCGCCCAATGTAGCATATAGCAGATAATAGTTACTTAAAGGTTTGCTTTCTGTTTTTAGTCTGTTTAGCTGCTCAATACTGCTTTCAACCCCATGTAAACGACTGGATATAATAGCTAAATTAAGCTGTATAATGGGGTTTTGTTTCAATTGATAGAGTTTTTCATATAAACTATAAATATACTTCCAGTTAGTTTCTTCAAAGCTTCTGGCAAAACAGTGTTCTGCTGCTATTGCAGCTTCTATATGGTAACTACTTAGTACTTTACTGTTTTGCGATGCTGATAAGTACTTAATTCCTGCGTCTATAAGTTCTTTACTCCATAACTCCCGGTTTTGATTTTGGAAAAGGACTATTGCTCCGTTATCATCAATTCTACTTTCAAAGCGTGCCGTATGAAAGCACATTAGCGCCATTAAAGCATGTGCGTTGGGGTAGCTTTCTATATTGTGAGCTATTAACTTGCAAAGACTCATTGCTTCTAAACACAACTCTTTGCGGATAATTTCTTTTGTATGTGTAGCATTATACCCTTCGTTAAACAACAAATACAAACAAGTGCAAACCATGTCTAATCGTTTATTAAGACTGGCACTCTGAGGCATTTCAAGTTTAATATTTTGTTTGATTATCTGTTTTTTGACTGCGACAAGCCGTTTCTTAATAGTTTCTTCTTTGGTAAGTAATGCTGTAGATATTTCTTTTCTGCTAAAACCGCATAAAGCTTTTAAAACAAGAGTAATCTGGTTTTCTGATGATATACCGGGATGACAGCACGCCAGCATCATCTGCAGCATACTATCTTCAATTATTTCTGTTATATCTTCTTTCCCCGTCTCATAAATATCTTGCTCTAAAAAAGTATGGTTGTATACTTTTTCTTTAGTTTTTTGCCGTTTTATATGGTTTACTGTTTTGTTTTTGGCAACACGGTATAACCAGGCTTCGGGCTTTTCAGGCATATTATTCTCAACCCAGGTTGTAAAGGCATCAGTTAACGTATCTTGTGCAATATCTTCAGCAGTTTCTAAGTTGTGGAAACCAATAATAGAAGTAATGTACGATACTATTTTACCGTACATTTTATGATATAACTCGGTTATTACTGTATTGTTACTTTGGGGCATCCATGTGTGCTTGTAGCGGACGAACAAATATTTGGTAGTATTTCAATAATGGACAATTTTTAGCAATTTCTGTAGCTTCGTTAATATTATCAGCTTTTATAGCTACAAAACCGCCAATAACTTCCTTAGGCTCTAAAAACGGTCCATCAGTAAGCACTGTGTCTTTGTCTTGTATTAAGTGCCCTTGCGGTTCTAATGACAGACCGGTTACATACCTGTTCTCGGCTACCATTTGCTGCATCCACTCAGCATATTCCTGCATTCTGAGGTTTCGCTCGTCATCAGAAATCAGGTGCATTTCATATCCTTTAATTAGTAAAACAAATTCTTTCATTAGCCTTAAAATTACAATTTTTATACTTTCTCTACACTATTATCAATCGGGATATAAAAATGGGGAATACAAAAGCAAAAAACCTCTAACCTAAAAGGAAAGAGGTTTTTTAATATTAAAAGCGAGTGATTACTCACTTACTTTTGTTAATTGCTTGTTTGGGCTTGATTTATAACAGGTTGTGTACTTGCCCATAAAATACTATCAGGTGTTGTGCCTAATTCTTTCATTACTTTAGTAAGTTTTGCATGTAAACGCACCCATTCTTTATTTGATGCCGGTGTAGCATAAGCAGCGTTGGTAAGGTTATACTGTTCGTCGGTATCTTCACCCTCAGCTATATTGTATAATTCATATTCTGTGGGTTGTCCCTTGTCAGGGTCAAAATATACGGCATATTTCCAGTCTTTTTCTACAATAGCACGAATGTGTGCCGCACCCGGCACTTCAAAATACATATCGTCATACGTGTAATGGGTATAATCTTGCACTTCAGCCGTTGGGTCTTTAATAATGGGGGTAAGGTCTTTACCTTTAAAAGTCCATTTATCCCTTTCGCTTCCTTCCAAACCGATTATTGAAGCCAGTGTAGGCATCACATCAATTAAACTGGCCAAAGAATCGGTTTGTTGAGCTTCCTTAAACAGTTTAGGATTAGAAATAATGAAAGGTACATTTAAAGTTTCTTTGTATATATTATACATTTTCTGGCGTTGATAACCGTGTGCCACTTTCATATCGCCATGGTCGCTAAGGCGAAGTATTACCGTGTCATCAGTAAGGTTTTTCTCATCAAACTTCTTTAAAACCCTGTCCATTTCCTTATCAACTAAGCTACATAAATAGGCGTAAAACTTTAAGTATTCGGTTTGTGCTTCTTCACTTTCAAGGCTTCCATTAGTTACATTACAGAACTCCCTCCAGTTTTTTTGCACCGATGGTTTGGTAGATAAATCTTCGTTCACTGTTGATGGTAACACAACAGGAATATCAGCAAAATCAGCAGGGTTATAACCGCCTGCAATATAGGTAGGGTCTTCGCCATGTACTTTCTTACCGATATTAGTACCCGGATATGCCAGCACATCATGCGGATTTACTAAAGATACGATTAAACAAAACGGTTCGTCTTTTTCAGGGTCATGGTTATCTAAAAAGCCCAAAACACTGTCTTTATACAAATCTTCTTTAGGTTTCTCGCCATACAAGGCAGCTTGGCCATTTCCGCTAATAAAACGACCATCGTTATTTACGGTTCCTCCACCAAAGTTGCCCACATCCATATTGTCTCCTGCATCAGGCATGTTCCACTCTCTAAACGCCCATTTATTGCCTATATGCTTCACGTCTTCAGCAGTCCAATACAATTGGTCTATTCCTTTTTCTTCATCTTTTACAAATTGGGTAGGCTTAGTGAGGTGCCATTTGCCTTTAAATACTACTTTGTATCCTGCTTCTTCCATCATCTTGCCCATATTTTGCAGATTGCTGCTCATTACGGTTTGCATTTGTTGCTTAGTGGCATTGCTACCGAAAGGGTCGTCAAACTCCAAAACTTGTTTTACTCCGTGTTGTGCAGGGTAAAGTCCTGTAAATAGTGTAACCCTACTTGGTGAGCAGGTGCAAGAATTGATAGCACCTCGGTTGAAAGTAAGCCCGTTTTTCTTTAAACGGTGCATTGCAGGAAAGTTTTCTGCTGCAAATTCTTCTGTCCAACACTCAATAGCACTTTGTTGATCTGAAATAAGAATTAGAATGTTGGGTTTTCTCTTTAAGGTTGTCATAATTTGATAGTTTAATTAATAGGCAGGCAATATAACTGCTATATATAGAAAGGCAAGTTAATAGTGGATTAAAAAACAAATTTAATCTTTGATTAAGAAATATTTATGAGTATAATAAGACCTCACCAACAGTTAATGTTTTGGACAAAATTACTACCATAGAAAGCCTAGTTGAAGATTTAGAACGATGTAGCAGCGAAAGTGAATACGCTCAATTGATTAAATACATTGATTTACCCATTGAAGAGCTTGCCCCTTATACTTATTGGGACAAAGAAGGTTACACAAGAAATTGTGTAGAAAGAACTGATGATTATGAACTTTTACTATTGTGTTGGGATATAGGGCAAAAAACACCCATACATTGCCATAATGAACAAGAGTGTTGGGTATATGTAGCTCAAGGTGAAATTGAAGAAGTACGTTATAAGTGGGACGGAATTTCACCCGAACCGGAGGTTATAAGTGAGGGTGTAGCCATTAGGGGAAACCTAAGTTATATGAATGACGATATGGGCTACCATACCCTAGAAAATGTAGGAGAGGGCAGAGCCATGAGCTTACACTTATATGTAAAAGCCATTACCGAATGCACCATTTGGGATGAAACACAGCATAACTTTATCAGAAAAATACAAAGTTACCATACTGACAGGGGTAAAGTATTAGTTTAACTCTAGTATATAATCCACTGAATAAAAAAGCCTTACTAATTTTAGTAAGGCTTTTTCTATATTGTAAAACAGGAATCTATTTTTTCTTATTACTATCCTTGTTAGGCTTCGCAATACTTTCACGCATATCTGTGTCAGCCTGAATATTTTGCATTTTGTAATAATCCATAATACCTAAATTACCACTTCTAAAAGATTCTGCCATAGCTAATGGTATTTCGGCTTCTGCTTCAATAACTCGTGCTCTGGCTTCTTGTATTTTAGCTTTAAATTCTTGCTCTGCCGCTACCGCCATTGCTCTACGCTCTTCGGCGCGTGCATTAGCCACTTTAAGGTCGGCATCCGCTTGGTCGGTTTGTAATTTTGCCCCTACGTTGCTTCCTATATCAATATCAGCAATATCAATAGAAAGTATCTCAAACGCAGTTCCCGCATCCAAACCCTTATCCAAAACTACTGTAGAAATACGGTCGGGATTTTCCATTACTTCTTTGTGGTTCTCTGCACTACCAATAGTGGTCACAATACCTTCACCCACACGGGCAAGTATGGTTTCTTCACCAGCACCACCTACCAGTTGGCGTATGTTGGTACGTACCGTTACACGGGCTTTGGCAATTAATTGTATACCGTCTTTGGCTACCGCAGCAACGGGAGGAGTGTTTATTACACGTGGGTCTACCGAGCGTTTTACCGCATCAAATACGTCCCGCCCAGCAAGGTCTATAGCAGTTGCCATTTTAAAATCTAAGGCAATATTTGCCTTATCAGCACTAATAAGGGCTTTAATTACATTATTTACATTACCACCTGCCAAGTAGTGCGTTTCCATTTCATTCATGGTTATTTTTAACCCTGCTTTGGTAGAGTTAATTAAAGCATTTACAATTAACGGTGGTGGTACTTTTCTAAAACGCATAAATACCAACTGTACCAAGCTTACCCTTACACCTGAAATGTATGCGGTAAACCACAAACGCACCGGTATAAAGTACGATAAAATAAACACCCCGATTATTGAGGCTACTGCTATAATGATAATGGTAATATCCATATTATTCTGATTTAGTAACTATAATTTTTGAACCTTCAATTCTAAGAATTGATATTTTCGAATGTACTGGTATTTTTTCTCCCTCACTGCTTACTTCAAACTTCTCATCATCAAATAACGCCGTACCCATAGGGCGAATATCCGATAATGCTATACCTATTTTGCCTATTGGCATATTAGTAGTGTCTATAGTGTTAGCTTTACCCTCGAGACTGTCGTTTAGCGACAGTCTATCCCAAGTGCCTGATTTTAAACTGTAATATATGGCAGAGCCTGTTGCAATAACTGATACTGCCAAGATAACATGTCCGTACACATTACCATGGTGGGCATAAGCACTATATACGGCAAACCCTATAATACCCAAAGCTATTACCCCCAAAACACCACCGGGTACTACCAATACCTCAAGCACTAGAAGAATGATACCTAATAGAATTAAGACAATAATGGCAAAAACACTCATAAGAAAACCCTTTATGGATTTTTTGTGCAAAGATATGTTTTAGTAGAGCTAATATTGTTTTTTATTTTAACAATGTACACCCGTTTTAATTATATTTAGGTTTTTAATTGCTTAATTATGATAAATCTGTCCTCTTTAAAACTTGCATTCTTATTATTTGCTTTTTGCATAGCTTCATTTACCCATCTCATTGCACAAAAGAATACTGAAGTAACAATAGAAAATGCAAAAGGGCTTTACCTTAAAGAAATACTCACCATTAATAGCTTAAACCCTGATACGCATTTTGGCGCAGGGAAAGGCTCTATTTTTTTTAAAATTAAAGGAAACTACCTTTTTGTTGCCAATTTAATTACGAGTAAAGGTTTATATCTAAACGGTGTCAAACTATATAAGGTTAATTTAGATAATACTAAGGAAATAACTTCTGCAACCTTAGACTTATCAGAACACTTAATGCCTACATTTTCTGATATATGCTTACTTGAAAACAACAAGTTTGCTTTAATTTCAAAATATGGCGTATTAGAAGGTGAATGGACGGATACAATTGCTACGGTAACCCATTTATACATTTTGAACCAAATTAACTTTCTCCCAAAAAAGGGTAAGGTGCTAAATGATAGTACTTTATTGCTAACAGCATATAATGGCGGTATGTACCAAAACTTTATAAGGAATACAATTTACCCTGCGGGTTACGGGCTATATAACCTTAACTCACACGAAATAACATATTACAAACCTACCCTCATTAAAGGCTCGATATTTATGACTTACAGCGGGCATCGTTTTATAAGCACTGTTGGTAATAATATTGTACACTCTAACGGATTTAACTACACTTTATACTTAGAAGATATCAATAAGCATGTTTATATTGATACACTACACCAAAAAATTAAGGATCCTTATTGGGTAGAGGTTAGTGAGGCGGAAATAAATGCCTTAAATGCTTTAGACCGCAAGACACACTATAATGAAATCGTTCGTGCTTATGCACAAATAAGATTAAGAATAAGTAATATTCATAGTATACATTCCATAGAGGGAAACGATAATATGTTTTTAGTTTATTTAAGGTATGGCAATACCTACTTTTTAAAACACAGAGAATACGAAAAAACCACCTCTGATCTTTACACTATTAAAGATAATAAGCTAAAAAAAATAAATTCAGATATACATTTCCCAAACAATATAAAATCTACCGATACTATTAATAATAAACACCACATGGCAAGATTGACAGGGGAATCTAGCTTTAGTAATAAGTATGCTGTACTATTCCATATGGAACATGATGTAGAAGATTTTAAACAAATGATTTTAAGCGAGAACAGTAAAAATACCTTACATGATTATTATACCATTAAAAGTAACCAATATAAAGAAGCTAAACCACTAAGCCCTTACCTTTATATATACAAATACTATTAGCCCTTAAGCTGTAAACCAAAAAAGAGGGTAATTATCTTCTCTTAAAATAGTATCATATTAAAACTAATTAGTTGTTGCACTAAGCTTACTTAAGGTTGCTTTTACAGCATCTAAATTAGGTACTTCTCCGGCATTTTCAAGTACTTCAGCATACTGAATAATACCCTCGCCATCAATAACAAAAGCAGAGCGTTTTGAAACACCTTTCAATCCCCAGGCAAAAGTATCGTAAAAGCTGCCGTAAGCCGGTGATGCTTCTTTATTAAAATCACTCAGCAATGTAAAGTTGTAGTTTTCTGTTTCTTTAAATTTAGCCAATACCGGCGGGCTATCTACAGAAATACCTAACACCTCGGCATTTAAGTTATTGTAGTTAGCAATATCATCACGCACACTGCACAGCTCTGCTGTGCACACATTGGTAAAGGCTAAAGGAAAAAATAACAGTACCACATTTTTGCCTTTATATTCTTCTAATGAAACTTCTTTTCTGTCTGTATTAACCAGTTTAAAAGTAGGGGCTTTATCGCCAATTTTTAATATACTCATAGTTTTTGTAACAATTCGGGTGTGTTTATGTTCTGTGAAATGGTAGGTTGCTTATATAATTTTTGTCTTAATTGGCTCGAAGTTAATGTACTTCCGTCATGGCTCCATCCCGGTGGGCCAAATACATACATTAACTTATCTTTTATTTTGGGCGATTTTCTAACATCAGTCCATATTTTACTCCACTCACCCCAAACCACTCTAGGAAGGAAATAAGTATTAAGCTTTTTAGTTAAACCATAATCAACCGCTTCATCTTCTTTGGCAAAAGTGCCAAACAGTTTGTCCCAAATAATCAAAACCTGCCCCATATTTTTATCTAAATACTTGGGGTTACTTCCGTGATGAACTCTGTGGTGGGAGGGAGTTACCAATATTTTTTCTACCCAACCCAGTTTGCCCACTGTTTTGGTATGCACAAAAAAGGCATAGGCTTGGTTTACAGCATACATAAACATAACCTCTTGCCCTGTAAACCCTAAGAAACCACAAGGCAAAAAGAATATAAACCTGTACATTGGCTGCATAACAGACGACCGCAAAGCCACAGAAAAATTAAATAAGTTACTACTGTGGTGGTTGGCATGAACCGCCCAAAAGAAGCGGCAATAATGCTCAACCCTATGTAACCAGTAAAAGCAAAAGTCTTGTGCTATGAAAACGCCTACCCACCGCAGCACAGGGTTTTGTATTGAAATGATAGCGTAATTGTCTGCTATAAAGTTAATTACAGTAAAGCAAATACCTATCATTAAAAAATCAAAAGCAGCACCCATTATACCTAAACCAAGATTTGTGAAGAAGTCTTTGATATTGTATAGCCTTAAACCCTTGAAGCGGCTAATAAAAACCTCACCCATAATAAATATAGCATAAATGGGTGTAGTTATATATATGAGGTATTCGCTCATCATAGGCGGCTGCAAAAATAACTATATTGCAAATAAATTCGTCTTACACGGGTAAGAGTTTAGCTATGAGAAGATTCTATTTACTTTTTTTATTGATTTTTAGTGTTTTATGGTCAAACGCTCAATCGTTTTGCAGTCATTTCAAGCCCGATTATACAGCTTTTGCAAAAAGTACCCAAATTGAAGACTTAAGGACTGATTCATTTGAGGTGAACAACTACCACATTAATCTTGATATTACAGATTTTATAGGTAGAGAAATTAAAGGGTATACAGACGTAAAAATTCAATCTAAAATAAATGGTTTACAGAATATTAGATTAGACTTATTAAAGTTAAAAATTAATAAAATATCTATAGCAAACACCACACTTAACTACACATATAACAACACCAGTATTGCTATAAATTTAGGAACTGCCAGAAATGCTAGCGATACCTTTACCATTAGAGTTGAATACGAAGGAGTGCCCCAGAAAGATGCACAGTGGGGCGGTTTCTACTTTTCGGGGGTATATGCTTGGAATATGGGAGTAGGGTTTGCTGCAGAGCCTCACAACTTCGGGCGAGTTTGGTTCCCCTGTGTAGACGACTTTAAAAGCCGCTCGTTATATGATTTTACCATTACCGCTAAAGACAACAACCAAGTACTATGCAACGGATTGCTGCAAAGCGAGGTAGACAATAATAACGGAACTAAAACATGGCATTGGAAACTAAGCAACACCATACCTACTTACTTAGCATCAATAGTGGTGGCTCCTATATTTATAACAAACGACATATATAACAGCACGCTTAGCGGCAATACACCCATTACACTATCAGCAGGTGATACTACAAAAATGAAAGCCTCGTTTGCTAACCTTAAAGGTGCTTTTGCCGGTTTTGAGAAGTGGTACGGTAAGCACCGCTTTGAGCGTGTAGGCTTCCATGCTGTGCCTTTTAATGCTGGAGCTATGGAACATGCCACTAATATAGCTTACCCCATTTATGCCAGCGACGGTACTTTGAATAACGAAACCCTTATGGCGCATGAGTTTGCTCACCACTGGTGGGGGAATAATATTACCTGCTGTACTGCCGAAGATATGTGGCTGAATGAAGGTTGGGCATCCTACTCGGAAAGTATATTTTTAGAGCATGTATATGGCAAGCAACGCTATAAAGAGAGTGTAATGGCTAATCATATAGATGTGCTTCGTTGGGCACACTTGCGTGATGGTAAACCCAGAGCAATTAGCGGCGTACCTCATGCTTATACCTACGGTCAACATGTATATAACAAAGGGGCTGATGTAGCACATACACTACGCGGGTACATGGGTGATACCGATTTTGAAAAGGGAATAAAAGACTTTCAGGAAAAATATAAATATAGCGATGTGAGCAGTGAAGATTTTAAAAACACATTGCAAACACACACAAGTGCCAACTTAACCTCATTTTTTAATAATTGGGTGTACGAAGCCGGTTTCCCTGCATTTTCTGCATATATTGAGGGCGTAACACCTACACAAGGCAACTATAGCTGTACGGTTAAAGTGCACCAGCAATTACGCTTTACCAATAAAACCTATACGTATGTACCGCTTACACTATCTTTCGTAAACCAAGGCGGGGCAGAGGTTACAGAGAACATTACAGTTAATAAAAGAGATACTACTTTTATATTTAGTCTGCCTATAGAGCCTATTTTAGTAATTGCAGACCGTGATGAAAAACTAAGCGATGCAGTTTCTGAAAACGAGCAGATAATACAGTTTGCGGGCGTTTATAATTATAGCAATGCTTTTATCACACTAAATGCAGCTAATAATATAAGCGGGGGAGAGTTGGTTCGGGTAGAACACCATTGGACGGCTCCCGTACCAAGCAAAATACCCTATCCCAATTTATATGCATCAGAAAGCCGCTATTGGCGGGTAATAGGCACTTGGAAAGACAGTTTATTACCTGTTACAGCAACTATAGTATATGACGGTAGCACTCCCGGAGGGTTTGGTAGTGGCTGGTTAGACAACGACCTGATTAAAACAACGGAAGACAGTTTGGTATTGTTGCATAGAACAAATGCGAGTGAACAATGGACGATATATCCTCACTATACCAAAACAACAGGTAACAAAAACGACAGGAGAGGGAATATTGCCTTAAACGGACTTAAAAAAGGGGAGTATGTTTTAGCCATGTACGATAGAACCTTAGGAGTTATCAAACCTACAGATAACAAGCAAGGTAAGCTGAAAATATATCCTAACCCTACCAGCGGATTTGTTAGAATAGAATTTGATGATGTTTATCGTTCTACCAAGCTTCATGTTATAGATAATAAAGGAGCTTCCATTAAAACCATCCCCATCTACACAGGGCAAAACTTTATTAAGATAGATACCACAGGTTGGCGTTCAGGTATTTATTATGTAGGTATAGGCAATACAAAGAATTTAGAGAAGTTAGTAATTGAATAATTTTATCTAAAATCACTGCCTGCGCCGTTTGAAGTTTAGCAAAATAGCACTACATTTGCACACCTTATAAGGTCTCATGGCCGAGTGGCTAGGCACGGGTCTGCAAAACCCTTTACGGCGGTTCGAATCCGCCTGAGACCTCTACCTTTCACCAAAAAGCACTTCACACCTTTGAAAGTAACTTTTTTAGGCACAGGCACATCTCAGGGAGTACCCGTTATAGCTTGTGATTGTGAAGTTTGCCAATCTACAGACCTCAAAGATAAACGCCTTCGTACCTCAATTCATGTAGAAATTGACGGATTAAGTTTGGTAGTTGATACCGGGCCTGATTTCCGCCAACAAATGCTGCGTGAAAACATTAAACGTTTAGACGGGGTAATCTTCACACATGCCCACAAAGACCATATTGCGGGTATGGACGATATAAGAGCGTATAATTTTAAGCAACAGGCAGATATACCCATATATGCCGATAAAATTGTGCAAGAGGCCTTGCACCGCGATTTTCACTATGTTTTTGCAGCAGAAAAATACCCGGGCATCCCCAATGTTGAGCTACATACCATAGAAAATAAACCTTTTACAATACACAACACTACCATCCACCCTATATTAGTTTGGCATTATAAACTACCTGTTTTAGGATTTCGCTTTGGTGATTTCACATACATAACTGATGCAAACCGCATAGATGAAGAAGAAAAAGATAAAATACGCGGCAGTAAAGTATTAGTATTAAATGCACTTCGTAAAACAGACCATATCTCACATTTTACATTAGAAGAAGCCATTGCATTAGCAAAAGAATTAGAAATTCCTACTACTTATCTAACTCATCTAAGTCATCAAATGGGAAAACATGAATTTGTGAGTAAAGAGCTTCCCAAAGGAGTTTTTATAGCTTACGACGTCTTGAAAATTGAAATTTAATCGATTTTTCGTCTTCCACCCCCGTTATAACACCCTATGGTTTGAAATAAATTTCAAGCCTGTTTACCTTAGCTTTAAGTTCAGATAACGTTTGCAAAAACTTATAAGGATTTGCATAATAGACTGTAAATAAACAATTTATAGTAAAAAAATGGCCGCACTTGAATTAACAAGTGCAGCCCTATCAATTGCATTGCTTATGTTCCGTCTCCCGACGGATTGGAAAAGCTGGTACAAAAGTACTACAGCACTTCTTTCCATGCAATAGTTTGGGCTAAAAATTTGTTTATACATAGGTTATGTACATTTAATTTCACTAATTATCCGCTTAACAAAGCCTTAACATTTGTTTTTCAGAACTCAACAAAGTGTTATTAACACATTGTTTGTTTATTTAATTAACATTTTTTTGTTTGAAAAATCGTAATTCATATATTTGTGCATAGAGTTATCAACACTACTATGTATATACATAAAAACCTAAAATTATTACGTAAACGCAAGGGGATGACACAACAAGAAGTATCTACTGCCATAGAAATAAATCGCAGTAGTTTAGCCGGTTATGAATCTCAAATACAGCCTGATTTAAGCTTACTCATAAAGTTTTCTGAGTTTTTTAATGTTACTATAGACACTATGGTGAAACTAGACTTAGAAAACCTATCAGAGAGGCAACTGGGCGAAATAGAGCGCGGAATGGATAACTACATAAACGGGAATAAGCTTCGTGTTTTGGCTACAACAGTAAACGATGAAAACATTGATAATATAGAAGTAGTAGGGCAAAGGGCAAAAGCAAGCTATTTAGCTGGCTATTCAGACCCTGAATTTATCAGTGAACTGCCCATGGCAAACCTGCCGTTTTTAGACCGCAGCAAGAAATACCGTGTTTTTCAAGTAGATGGGGACAGTATGCTTCCCATTAAGGATAAAAGCTGGATAGTGGGAGAATATATTGATGACTGGAAAGACATAAAAGACGGTGTACAATACGTAGTACTCACAGAAAATGAAGGAATAGTATTTAAAACCGCTTATAATAAAATTGACAGTGAAAGGAAGTTGCTTTTAGTATCTCAAAATCCTATGTATTCTCCGTTTGAGGTAGAAATTAGCGATGTAAAAGAAGTGTGGAAATATGTGATGAATATGAACTTTAATGAGCTAATTCATTAAATACGTTTAGTTTTGCAAGTAGCAAATTCAACTATTAAAAATCACATTTTTTGTACGCTATTGTTGACATAGAAACAACAGGAAGCTTTGCCGGAGGGCACGGCATTACCGAAATAGCTATTGCTGTTTTTGACGGTAATGAAATGGTAGACTGGTATGAGACTTTGGTAAACCCCGGTATGGAAATACCTGCGTTTATTACGGCACTTACCAATATTACCAATGATATGGTGGCTGATGCCCCTGCTTTTGAAGCGATTGCCGAAAAGGTATATACAATGCTGGAGCCTTGCGTGTTCGTAGCCCACAATGTAAACTTTGATTACTCTTTTGTTCAAAAACAACTAAAAGCGGCGGGGTACGACTGGAGTGCTAAAAAGCTTTGTACAGTGAGATTAGCCCGCAAAATATTCCCTCAGTTTACTTCGTATAAACTATCGGCACTTTGCACACAACTAAATATAGAGCAAACCATTAAGCACCGAGCAGGGGCTGATACACTAGCAACAGTAGAAGTATTTAAACATTTGCTGAAAAACGATAGGGAAGGGGTTATACAAAAATCACTTAAAGGCAATGCCAGTGAATTTAGGCTGCCTGCCCACCTTAGCCGTGAAGAGTTTGATAACTTACCGCAAACAACAGGCGTGTATTATATGCTTAACACACAAAAAGAGATAATATATGTGGGTAAAGCAAACAATATTAAAAAGCGAGTAGGGCAACATTTTTCAGGCAAAACAGACCAGAAAACTCGTCAGTCATTTTTGCGGGAGATAGCTCATGTAAACTATGAGGAATGTGGCAACGAGTTAGTGGCATTGCTGCTTGAAGAAAAAGAAATTAAAAAGTATTGGCCCAAGTATAACAGGGCACAAAAGAAAATGAAGTTTGCCTGGGGTTTGTTTGATTATACCGACCGCAAAGGACATATACGTTTGGGGGTAGATTATATACGCAGAGGGGCAATGCCTTTGATGCGTTTTGCTACCTTGGCAGAGGCAAGACATTTTTTATTAACCAAAACCGATGAATTTGAGCTTTGCCCCAAACTTTGTGCTATTGATACGGCAGCAACAGAAAGCTGCAACCCTGTAATTACCTCACACTGCAAGGGCAATTGCCACAAGGTTATGGCTATTGAAGAATATAACAGCCGCGTGCAAAGTTTTATAGACAGTTTGGTAGAGTATAAACCCAGTTATGCTATTGTGAGCAAGGGCAGAACTACTGCCGAGCAAGCTGTAGTATATATAAGCGACGGTACACTAAAAGGCTTTGGTTTTATAGAAAAAACCCAAACTTGGAGTACCCAAACAGAACTGGAAAACTATATACAACCCTACAAAGCTACCATTGATGCAGAAATGATTGTTTCTTCTTTCTTGCGCCGCAACCCGCATGCAAATAGGGTAGTGTTTAATTAGAAATCAGTTAGTTATTTGCGGCTTTTCTTTTTTAGTAGTATTCTTTACCGAAGGGCAGAGGTATAAAGCTACATCGTCAATAAAGTAGTAGGCTAGGTAGCTAATATCGTTTTCGGTTTCAACATCAATAAACTCATCTTCTTCCTCAATTTCAAAACCGCTATCTTCAGAAGGGTTGCCTTCAGGCTGCTGTGCAGGTTGTCCTTTTTGAGTTTCAATAATGGTTTCGCCATGTGTGAAAAAGTTGCCAATAGTAAGGAATTCATAAGCACTATCAGCTAAAAAACTGGCTTCAATTCTTAGCCAATCTTTGGTATTGTTTATTACACGGTCTACATTTACCTGCGGTTTGTATAGTATGGGTTCGCAACTATTACGTTCAGGGCTTTCGGTAGTAAGCAAAACACCAATGTTATTAGTAGCATACTTACTGTTTTCTCCCAAGGCTACCCAAAACTCCACACAGTAAACGTTTCCTATCACCAGCTTCTCAGTAAGTTTTATGCTCAAATACTCATGCCATTCGTTCGGCTGGCAACCACCCTCAGGAGAGTAGTTTATCATCCCAATCATCACATTACCACTATGTGGAGCTCGTTTACCTTCACCGGTATAGGGAGCCTTTGCCCAGCAATCGTCATCGGCATAGGTGCTCATTACATCCGTAGTAGTGTTTATGGGAGTAAACCAATCAAAAACATATTCGTTAATCCCTGTATTATCTACCAGCCAGCTGCAAGGAAATTTTTTCTCGGTAATTTGTTCAAAGTCGCCGTTAGGCACAAGGTTTATTTGCCCGTAACCAAATGCGGGAAAAATCAGTAGTATCAATATAAAGAACCTTGTTATCAATTAAATATAGTTACTTATATAACTCAAAATCAAAGCCAAATATTACTATTCCGTATTTTTTTGTGTATAAATTGTACATAGGCTTTGGTATTAGTGGGTTTTATTTGAGTTATGAAACAACCTGAGAGCTTAGAAATGGTGGCGCAATTCCACAACACATTTAAACACCCTGTGCTTAATACTCCAACGATACCCGACAGTAAAAGGTGCGAACTGCGGGTGAGTTTAATAGCTGAAGAACTGGACGAGTTACGTGAAGCTATTGAAGATAATGATATGGTAGAGATTGCCGACGCACTGTGCGATATTCAGTACGTTTTAAGCGGAGCTATATTAGAATTTGGTTTGGCAGATAAGTTTAATGCTTTATTTACTGAGGTACAGCGCAGCAATATGAGCAAAGCTTGCAGAAGTGAAGAAGAGGCAAAAGCTACCACCGAATACTTCTTAAAAGAAAAAGGGGAGGAGTGCTACTATAAACAAGAAGGTGATTTGTTTTTGGTATACCGCAAAAGCGATAATAAAACCATGAAATCTATAAACTACAGCCCTGCCGACTTGAAAAGTATAGTGAGAAGCTAGTTGTATTACTTTAAGCTATTTGCTTATTGTTTTTATACTATCAAAGCAATTAACTTTTTTTCATCAATGGTTTTAGTGCAGAAACAGGTATATTAAACAAAACCGTATTGTTGACGAGTTAAACATTCCTTAAAACTTCCATAGTGAATGAAATAATACATAGCAAAGCTAAAGGCAGTTTGCTTTTACAAAATGCTGTTGATAAAGCAGGAACCAGTGATATTCCTTTGCTTGCTTCTGAAATTAATAAGGATGTATTGACTAAAAAAATTAAGTTTCCTGTTCTTGAGCATTGTGCCAAAGAGCTTTACGACATTTTAGATAATGAGAAGCATATTGAGTTTTTAGATAACTTAGTTCTGAATAAAGAAATTGGCAGTTGGGTTATTGCTGGTAAATTGCTCCAATATAGACTAGATAAGAACTTTGAAGAAAGCCTTGTCAAAGCAATAGAATATATTATTGCAGGAAACGAGTGGTATGTATGTGATATAGTAGGAGAACGTGTTTTCGGGCATGCATTACTCACATACCCCGATAAAATGCTTCCGAAATTAAAGGCGTTTGCGAAACATGAAGATAAATGGATTGTACGCTCAGTTGGGGTAGCAGCCCATTATGCAACCAAAAAAGGCTTGCAAATGCCTTATGTTGAAGATGTTTTTAAGCTGCTTTTATCGCAAGCCAACACTACAGAATTTCATACCAAAAAGGGTATAGGCTGGGGTGCAAAAACCATAGCAAAGTTTCATCCTGATTTAATGAAAATATATGAAAATGAGGTATTTAATTCTGCTATTGTAAAGCGATGGTTTATTACCAAAGTGAATATCGGTCTGAACTGGAAAAAGAACAAAATTGATAAATCACCCTGACAATGCCTACTGAGACTGAAGTAAAATCAATTTTAAACAAAACTAAAAGGAGAGACCCTTTCTTTTTAGATGATTATACGCTAAACCCTTATAGCGGTTGTAGTTTCAACTGCAGGTATTGCTATATAAGAGGCAGCAAGTATGGCGAGCATTTGGAAATGAAAACCAGCATAAAAAAAAATGCTCCCAAGCTTTTAGAGCAGCAACTGCGTACCAAAGCCCAAAAAGGGCAATACGGCATTATAGTTTTAGCAAGTGCAACAGACCCGTATTTGCATTTTGAAGAGGAAGAGCAACTTACCCGAGAATTACTTAAAATTATAGCTTTTTATAGGTTTCCGGTACATATCATCACAAAATCGCCTTTGGTAGAGCGTGATTTTGACATTTTGAAAGAAATTGATGAAAATGCTTTTATACCCAGTGATTTACAAGGTAAATTAAATAACGGGGCATTAATAACTTTCTCATTTTCAACAATAAACGATGCAATTGCCAAGGTTTTTGAGCCCGGTGCACCTAAACCATCAATTAGGTTTAATACACTTGAAAATACTGCAAAAAAGGGGTTTAAAACAGGTGTAAGTTTGATGCCATTGCTACCATATATAACTGATACGGAAGAGCATTTAAACGAAATGTACACGGCTTTTAAAAATGCTAGGGCACATTATGTATATGCCGCTACAATTACATTATTTGGAAATAAAACCAGCGACAGCAAAACTTTGGTTTTTGAAGCTGTAAAAAAACATTATCCTGAATTGTATGATAAATACACCAAACTTTTTTCTGATGGTGAACAGTTACCCAAATATTATAATGATGCATTTGCTAAAAAGGCCAAACAACTTTCAAAATACTTCAATATTCCCATATATATCACAGGATAATTTTATACAGCTAAGTATATAGCACATTTTAAACCATATCAAATTACTATACAGAATAATCGTATTTTGGCTTATAATTTATATTATGTTAAATAATGTTATTTATTTAAAGGGGACTTTCTATCCCCTTTAAATGAATTATCGTCTAACTAAGATTTACATTCCGCTTCTCTTGTCCTTATATTCTTTCGATTTTTCACTATTACCTAACTGCCCATACGTTTGTTGAATGGCAAAAAGTAAATCAGAATCATCAGGCTTAACCTCTTCTGCTTTTAGTAGTTGTTCCAACGCCTTTTCCAACATAGCTTTCATTTCTGCTTCAAGTTTTTTAGCTTCAGCTTTGTCTTTAGAACTATATATATCTAAGTAATTGTATTTATTCACTAATTCTTTGTTGTGGTTAAAATACATCACTCCCAAGTTAAATAAGGCATCAAAATAATACGGGTCAATAAGTAGCGCTTCATTATAATCTTTCTCTGCTCTTTTAAACATTTCTCCGGCTACTTTAAATATACTATCGCGTTTTGCCAGATACATCTTCACGTTAGCCTGATATGTTTTCTTTTTAGCCGGATTTGATGTGGTTTTAATTTTAGATCTGTTATCGCTGGCAGAATCAGTGTATTGATAAGCACTTTCCATTATTTTCACTGCCTCTTCATTCACAATAGCCCCACGGTAAAATAGGTATAATGTGTTATTAGGCTCGTTTTTAATTACCTCATCTAATTTCTTCACCAAAATATCAGTCCTACCCATTTGAGTATATAGGTTTAGCTCTTGGTTGAATAGTGTTTTGTCATCAGGTATTTTTTTACGCCCCATGTCAATAATTTCAAGGGCTTTTGTTGTATCACCTTTCTCTAATTCCATAAGAGAAAGCTGTACATATCCTGTTGGACTTAAGTACTTAGGGTCTTTAATAAGTCTGTTCAGGTATTCTTTAGCTTTAGCTTTATCGTCAATGCTTATTGAAACTGTTGCACAGTTCTGAACGATATCATTTTTTGATGTATTCAGCCTCTTAGGTACTCCCCCTGTTGTATCGGCTTCATATCCTTTTATAAGCAAATCCCAATACTCGAGTGTTTTTTTATAATCCTTTTTGTCATAATACGATAATGCTTTAAGGTAAACCGCAACAGCTGCTTCAGGTATACCTTTGATAGCATCAGGTGTATAAGGCTGTCTTCTCTCACCTCTTTCAGCTTCAATACAATCTATATAACTTTTCAAAGAAGTTAAAGGCGCATCTTTATCTAAATAGGTATAGTTGGTGTCTACAGATATATAATAATACACATCGCCTCTAACTTTTAAAGCTTTGGCTTTGTACTTATCAGTTATATTTTCGTAGGCTTCATCAATCTTTTCTTTAGCCACATCGTAGTTACCGTTTCGGATGGCTATTAGGGCATCCTCTATTATAAAACGCTGTGCATCAACGGTTGTTATAACACCGCTAAAAAGCACCAATGCTATTAAAAACTTTTTCATTTTGTCTTTCAGTAGTTTTGAATCTTTTATTTCCTTACGGCACAAAAGTAATATTTACTCAGTGTCTTCCGTATTATCATTTTCATTTTGAGGTTCTTCAGTTGCATCATCGGCAACATTATCTCCTTCATTTGTTACTCCCTCTTCGCCTTCAATTTCATCCTCATCTTCTTCGCGTTCCACTTTAGCTATTGAGGCTATTTCATCCTTATCGCTCATCTTAATTAAGCGAACACCTTGTGTGGCTCTCCCCATCACTCTTAAATCTTCAATATGCATTCTAATTGCAATCCCCGATTTAAGTATAATCATTAAATCGTTTTCATCAGTAACGCTTTTAATGCCTACAAGGTTGCCGGTCTTATCAGTAATATTTAAGGTTTTTACACCTTTACCTCCCCTTCCTGTTATTCTGTAATCGTCAATGTCAGTACGTTTACCGTACCCTTTTTCTGATACAACAAGCACTGTAGCATCGCTATTAGATTTTACAGAAATCATACCAATTACCTCATCGGTGTTGCTTTCAAGCTTCACTCCTGTTACTCCACTGGCAGTTCTTCCCATAGCACGCACTAGGCTTTCATTGAAACGAATAGCTTTTCCGCTTCGTTTTGCCATCACAATTTCTGATTGTCCATCGGTTAAAACTGCTTCTAACAGAATATCACCTTCGCGAATGGTAACTGCGTTAATACCGTTTTGACGAGGACGTGAATAAGCTTCAAGCGTTGTTTTCTTAATGATACCGTTTTTAGTACACATTAAAATATAGTTATTCTCAAGGTATTCAGGGTCTGAAAGATTGGTAACCGGTATAAAGGCTTTTATTTTATCATCAGGCTCAATATTAATAAGGTTTTGTACTGCCCTGCCTTTTGCCGCTTTGCCTGTTTCAGGTATTTCGTACACGCGCAACCAATAACACTTACCTTTTTCAGTGAAGAACAGTAAATAGTTATGTGTTGTTGCAGTAAACAAGTACTCTATAAAATCTTCGTCTCTACTGGTAGCACCTTTATTACCTCTTCCTCCCCTGTTTTGTGCTCTATATTCTGATGATGGTGTACGTTTCATATACCCCAAGTGGCTTATGGTTATTACCACTTGCTCATCAGGTATCATATCTTCAATGCTAATCTCATCTGATGCGGGCACAATATCAGAACGGCGATCATCACCATACTTATCACGCATCTCAGTCAACTCATCTTTAATTATTTGCATACGTAAGCTTTCATCAGCCAGTATGCTATTCAAATAATCAATTAGCTTCATTAATTCAGCATATTCATCCTTAATCTTATCGCGTTCAAGACCTGTAAGGCGTTGTAAACGCATATCAAGTATGGCTTTTGCCTGGATTTCAGTAAGCTTAAAGTTACTCATTAAGCCCTCTCTAGCCTCGTCTGGCGTTCTTGAGGCTCTGATTAATGCTATAACATCATCTAAATTATCAAGGGCGATTAATAAGCCTTCTAGTATATGTGCACGCTTTTTAGCTTCATCCAGTTCGTATTGGGTGCGTCGTACTACAACCTCATGACGGTGATCTACATAATGCTTAATTAAATCTCTTAAATTAAGCATTTGAGGTCTTCCTTTAACTAAGGCGATGTTATTAACACTGAATGAGCTTTGTAGCTGCGTATATTTAAAAAGTTGATTAAGAATAATATTAGGTATTGCGTCTTTTTTCAAATCGAAAACTATACGCAAACCATCTCTATCACTCTCATCTCTGATATCAGAAATACCTTCAATTATTTTTTCGTTAACCAAGTCTACAGCTTTCACTATCAACTGGTTTGGCTGTACCATAAAGGGTACTTCAGTAACAATTATCTGGTCTTTGCCTGTTCTTGTAGTATCAAAATGCGTTTTACCTCGTATTACTATCCTTCCTCTACCCGTCTCAAATGCGTCTTTTATTCCGTTCATACCGTAAATAGTCCCCCCGGTTGGGAAATCAGGGCCTTTTACGTGCTCCATCAACTCGCTTACCTCAATATCTTTATTATCTATATAAGCTATAGTTCCGTTAATTACCTCAGTAAGGTTATGCGGTGCCATATTGGTAGCCATACCTACCGCTATACCGCTTGCTCCATTAACCAGAAGGTTTGGAATTTTAGCAGGCATTACCGAAGGCTCATTCAACGAATCATCAAAGTTGGGAGTAAAATCAACGGTGTTTTTGTCAATATCCGTCATCATCTCCTCAGAGATTTTGCGAAGCCTGGCCTCGGTGTAACGCATAGCCGCAGGCGGGTCTCCGTCAATAGAACCAAAGTTTCCTTGTCCGTCAACCAGCATATACCTCATACTCCAGGGCTGTGCCATACGTACCATGGCATCGTATACGCTACTATCGCCATGGGGATGGTATTTACCCAATACTTCACCCACTATACGTGCAGATTTTTTATACGACCTTCCACTACCCAAACCAAGCTCGGTCATTCCATATAATACACGGCGGTGAACGGGCTTCAAACCGTCTCTAACATCGGGTAATGCACGTGAAACTATAACCGACATCGAATAGTCGATGTAGGCGGTTTTCATTTCATCTTCTATGTTAATCGGGATGATACGTTCTCCCAATCCATCATTCAAGTTATTCTCCTCTGACATATTATTTTACAAGGCTGCTAAAATAGTCTATTTACCGTTTCTTAACCTAAAAGAATGCCCACATTAATGTGGAAAACACGAGACGTATTACCAAGGTGAAAAAAGACCTTCTTTTTACACTCTCACAAGGCATTACGAAAGGTTTTATTTTATTTTTATATTAAAAATATCAAGCTTATGAAAAAAGTAATATTTATAGTGTTGTTCTTAACATCTTTCACTCCGGTTTCTTCACAAAACAAATATTTTAATGTGGGTGCTACAATAGGTACTCCCACTAAAACCAACTCCCTATTATTTGTACAAAATGTTGATTATATGAATAACCCTAGTGGTCAGGAAAAGCTTTTCTCTGTAAACTATGGAGCTTTTGTAAGTTTTGCTCCCTCTTTTTTGAATAAAAAAAATCGGTTTAGAAACTACATTGAACTGAAGTATGGAATTACAAACAGAAATATTAACTGGAGATATGAAGAAACAAAAGTATTCTATTTAACAGAGGTATACTATTACAAACATTTCAATACCTACAACCAACAAAACTATAATGCGAGTATTGGGCTTAAACACTTTGAGTCATTTGGCAACTTTAATATCTCGCTTGGTTGTGATATTCAATATATGAATTACCAGAGTGTGAATCACAAGTCAGGGTTTAACTACTGGGATAGTGTAGGCAAATGGACCGGATATAGAAATATTGAACAAAACCTACCCAGAGGCTATTCTATTGGATTAAACTCTAATATCGGGTTGTTTTATACTCTTTCTAATGCATTTTCTATAGGCTGCCAACTAAATTTCGGTATTTACAGTACAAAAATAAAAGGAGCACTTACCTATGATGATGTATATCATTACTGGGATAGCTGGAACTGGGTAACCACAGAAAATGCCAGGCACTCAGAAGTTGATAGAAGTCTTATAAATACTAGCCCCATAATACCTGAAATAAGAATAGCATGGCATTTTAACCACAAGAGAAATATTTGTTCGCGGCCCAATGAGGTACTTCCCTTACCATTAAAAGAAAATTAGCTACTTTATAGTACTTTTGTTTGGTAAAGTTAATATCTACTCTGTTTTTAATCGTTAATGATTTCAAAACTAGCCAATACCAGTGCCTTTGCCATTATTCTTATTTGTTTCTTATTTCCCTTTTTGAGTATTAAATGCGGAGATAAAAAAATAACTCAATTTACAGGGCTGGATTTAGTTACAGGTAAAGAGTTTGTGGTTAAAAGTCCTGTAGACCACAATACTAAAAATAAGGTTACTGTATCTACTGAATTTGAAATAGGTAGTGAGGAGGAGGAAGAAATGGACACCAATTGGTTTATGGTTGGGATATTGGTTGCAGCTATTTGCGGTTTGATAGTTTCTTTATTCCATATTGGTAAAAAAAGGGTATTGGAAATTATTTGTGGAGGTATGGGTTTTTTACTTCTACTATTAATGGCAGCTATATTGAGTAACCAAATAAAATCTGAGGCAGGCTTAGGGAATGAAATGTTGGGCTTAGAGATACATTTAGGTTATGAAATAGGCTTTTGGTTTATGTTTCTATTGTTTTTAGGGATTATTATTTACAACAGTGTTTTGCTGGTATTAGACAGCAAGAAACAAATACCACCTTCTTCTCCATTTAATGATTATACTCCACCTGCATCCCTTGATAAAATTGAGTAGTTTTGCGGCTCTGAAAATTTAAAATAAACGTATAACATAAAAAATGAAAAACATTACTGTAATTGGTTCAGGAACTATGGGCAACGGTATTGCCCATGTATTTGCACAAAACGGTTATGCAGTTTCTTTGGTTGATATTAACCAAGCGGCACTGGATAAGGCTATTGCTACTATAACTAAAAACCTTGACCGCCAATTAGCTAAAGAAAAAATCACTACCGAGCAAAAAGATGCATCTTTAGCAAACATAACTACATATACTGAGTTAAGTAAAGGTGCTGCTAATGCTGATTTGGTAGTTGAGGCGGCTTCAGAGAACTTTTCTATTAAAAAATCAATTTTTGAGGAATTGGATAAAGTAGCGCCTGCCAATGCAATACTTTCAAGCAATACATCTTCAATATCAATTACACAAATAGCCGCTGTTACTAACAGACCTGATAAGGTTATTGGTATGCACTTTATGAACCCGGTGCCTGTGATGAAATTAGTTGAAGTAATTGCAGGCTATGATACCAGCAAAGAAGTTACTGATACCATTATGGAGTTATCCAAAAACATTGGCAAAATTCCTACTTTGGTAAATGATTACCCAGGTTTTATAGCTAATCGTATACTTATGCCAATGATAAATGAAGCTATTTACTCATTATATGAGGGTGTAGCTGGTGTTGAAGAAATTGATACAGTAATGAAACTTGGCATGGCGCACCCTATGGGGCCTTTGCAATTAGCAGATTTTATAGGCCTGGATGTTTGTAAAGCAATATTAGAGGTAATGTATGAAGGTTTTGGAAACCCTAAATATGCCCCTTGCCCATTATTGGTTAATATGGTTACCGCAAAACACTTAGGCGCAAAAACAGGAAAAGGTTTTTACGAATATACTGCGGGAAGTAAAGAATTAATTGTATCTTCACAATTCAAGAAATAAAAAAACAATTTTATTAAAAGTATAAAAAACCTCTATCAATCCTACCTTTAAGCAATAGTCGCTTCGGAAACGAAGCGGCTTTTTTGTTTTACAAGCAAATAGTAATCATTTTATTAATTGCGACATTGGCACAACAATAAATTAGCGGTTATTTATCCAGCTAACTACGGTGTTAATCACTTCAACATCAACATTAGCAGGTATTTTATACTCATCAGGAGTTGATAATTCATTCCCCTCTCCTGCTGTCATTTGATGGTTTAATTGAGCAAATAGCTTAAATGTAGCATTTTTATTTCCTGCTAATGCCTTCTTCCACAATTCAAAATCTTCAACAGTAACCTGATAGTCTCTGGCTCCCTGTAAGAACAACATAGGGTGCTTTACTTGCTTCACTACCTCAGTTTGGTTGTAATTATCCAAATCTATCCAGTATGACGGTGGAGATTTAAAAGGCAGGTACCGAGCCGATGTGGTTGAATCATACCATTTGGTTTTTAAGCGCACAAACTCTTCTTTGCTTCTGTCATACTCTTTTTTCTTTTCCGGATATAATTTGCCTAGGTACTCCATCTGCTCAATCACTTTATCAGCCAAACTCATAGCGGGGGCAGCCATAAATATTAAGCCAGCTAGTTTATTGTCCTTGTCTCTCAGCACTATACGGGGTAGCATCATTCCTCCCAAACTGTGTCCCAGTATAAATACCTTTTCAGGGTCTATATTTTTATGATTTCTCAAGAATTTTGCTCCTTCCAGCGCATCATCAACAGTTTCTTTGTTCACATCAAACTGTTTATCACGAGCACAATCGTCGCTATAGGTTAATGTTCTTTTATCATAACGCAATACAGCTATGCCGTTACTGCTTAATCCGTAGGCTATATCTTTAAAAGCCTGTAATGGGCCTGACTGTGCATTTCTATCCCCTGGTCCGCTTCCGTGTACTAAAACAACAGCAGGTACTTTTTCTTTTTTACCTAAACCTGCCGGTAGGGTAAGTTCGCCTTCCATTATAAAAGGGGCTGCACCAAATTTGGTTTTGCGGGCCTGCACTTTTCGTCTGGTAACATAATCAGGGAGTTTATACTCTTTTTCCAGTTCCCTATCTTCTTTAGTTTGGGTTTTTGTAATAAGGTATGACGATACCATACCGTTTTTTAGGTTAAAACCTATTTTTAGCAAAACGTAAGCACTATCAAACTGTAATTCTTCAAGAAAGTACTCGCTTTTATTTTTTGTATACTGCTTTTTTGTTGTAGTACCTTTAAACTTTCCATATTTCTCCTCAAAATCGCGCCACAAATAATCTAGAATAAAAGGATTTATGGGCTTTCTACCGTCAGATGTATCAAAAAGCTTAGCAATATCACTAAACTCAAACTCTGTACTGAGTTTAATAATTTTTTTTACTGTTGTTTTATTTGACTTAGGCTGGGCTAATGAAAAAATACTTATGGCGATGAAGCCAATTACAAACACTATTCTCTTCATGATATATATGGCAAATGAACAAAAGTTGATTCACTTATAAGACAATTCAATAAGTTTTTTTGTTCCTTCAATGATGATTTAAACTCACTTATAAATGACGGTGTAAACAAATTATTTGTGAGTATATCTTTTTGCTTTAGCTATACAGAACTATCAGCTTTTTCGCTACCCCCTTTGCGAAGTGTAAAGCCAAAGGTTGTTCCTACCCCTAATTTGCTACGTGCATTTATGCTTTGGTTGTGTGCTTCAATAATATGCTTCACAATGGCAAGTCCTAAGCCACTACCCCCTTCTTCCCTGCTTCTATGCCTGTCTACTCTATAAAAACGCTCAAAAAGTCTTGGTAAATGGTTGGCTTCAATTCCTTCACCGTTATCAGCAACTTCTATCAATAAGTTTTCATCCATATCATAAAAACTCACAATAGTTTTACCACCTTGTTTACCATACTTTACAGAGTTTACCATTAAATTCACCAATACCTGACGTATTCTGTTTTTATCGGCAACTACCCAAAAAGACTTATCACACCCTTCTTTAAATGCAAAAGTTATTTCTTTTTCCTCAGCACGCATTTCTAAGGCCTCGAAAATATCAACCATAAGGGCATGGATATCAAATTTCTCCATCTCCATTTTCATTTGCCCTGTTTCCAGCTGACTTATGCTTATTAAATCTTCTACTAAATCAGAAAGCCGGTCTAAGCTTTTACCTGCTTTTTTTAAGAAACGAATATTTACCGTAGGGTCTTCTATTGCCCCGTCAAGTAGTGTATGGATATAGCCCTGAATATTGAAAATAGGTGTTTTTAGCTCATGCGAAACATTACCTAAAAACTCCTTTCTAAATGCTTCGAGTTTGCGAAGTTGCTCAATTTCATTGGCTTGTGAGTTTGCCCAATCTAACACTTCCTGATTTACTTCTTCAATGGGGTTATGATTTAGTGAAAATGAAGATTCGCGAAGTGCATCGCTTAAATGCCTATTGGTTTTAAGCTGGTGAATGGTTTTATATATGAGCTTTATTTTTCGATAAATAAATATCTCAATAGCCAGATAGAATAGTGTAAATGATGAAAGTAGTACTACCCCAAAAGCAATGAAGGCATCATTAATTTCAGGGCTTACCAAGTAAACTACTACTGAAACCAATAATGCCAACACTAAAGAGGTGAGTAACGAAATGTTACCCGGTGTTGGGTTTCTTATCATTGTTCTTTTTCGAACTTATATCCAACACCTTTTACAGTGCTGATATTCTCGTCGCCAAGTTTTTCTCTAATCTTACGTATATGTACATCAATAGTTCTATCCACCACAAGCACATCGTCTCCCCACACTTTCTCCAATATATTTTCACGGGTAAATACCTTTCCGGGTTTGCTGGCTAATAAATACAATAGTTCAAACTCTTTTTTAGCCATTTGTATTTTTTGCCCCTCTTGGGTAACTATAAAACTATCTTTATCTATAATTAAATTTCCCAATTCTATTTTAGCAGGTGCTGCACTTTGGTCTTTTCTGCGTAAAATAGCATTTATGCGACTAAGCAATACCCTTGGTTTTATGGGTTTTGCTATATAATCATCTGCACCTACATTAAACCCGGCTATTTCACTATACTCTTCGCTGCGTGCTGTTAAAAACACTATAAATGTGCTTTTAAACTCAGGCATTTCGCGAAGCCTGCGACAAGCCTCAATACCATCAAGTACAGGCATCATTACATCCAATACAATAAGGTCGGGGTTAATTTCTTTTGCTTTCTCAATACCTTCTTGCCCATTTGAAGCTACATGAACATCATAACCTTCACGTTTTAAATTGTAGTCAATAAATTCCAGTATATCCGGCTCATCATCTACTACTAATATTTTATGTGTATTTTTTTCCATAACAGGAGTTTTGTGCAAGGTTATTAGCAGGTAATAAACTAAACGTAAAGATAACTTTAACTAATTATTAACAGCTTTTGAGTGAACTTGGATGTAAACACTTTATCAACAAAGATAAACGAAGTGCTAAACCGTTTTACTAATTAAATACTTCGCTAAGTTTGGTTTCTAGCTCACCCCCACGAAGGTTTTTAGCAATAATAACCCCTTCTTTATCAAGCAGAAGGGTTTGTGGTATGCTGGTTACCTTATATGCTTTGGCAGCCGATGATTGCCAACCTCCCAGGTCGCTAACATGTTTCCAGGTTAATCCGTCTTGTGCAATTGCCTGCACCCATGCAGCAGATTCTTTATCTAGCGAAACCCCGAAAATTTCAAAACCTTTGTCTTTATACTTATTGTATACCCTAACCACATTGGGGTTTTCAGCACGGCAGGGGCGGCACCAAGATGCCCAAAAATCAATCAATACATATTTACCTTGCAATGAACTTAGGCTTAATGTTGTACCCTGAGGAGTGTTTAATGTAATATCGGGTGCTTTTGAGCCTATGGCCGTAACAATACGCGATTGTGCATTATTTCTGTAATACGCATACCATTTGTTATTAGACTCATTAGCAATAGTTTGTAATAAGTTTTGTTCTGTTTCTCTATCGGCTGTTACTTGCAGCATTTCTATTGAGAATATTTTTGCAAAAGAAGTTTCAAGTGTTTTAAGTTCTTCTTGCTGTTTGTTTTTCAACTCAGCTACTACATCATTAATTTTAGCTTCAACAGCAGCCCGTTCTTTGGCACCCATAGCAGGATTCGCTTGGGTTTCTTTGTTTAACTCCATTATTTTTTGATTGAACACAGAGTTTGTATTTGCCATTTTAGCTATTTCTTCACTGGCTGCACTATTACTTATCTCATAGGTAAGTGTCTCCCCACCGTCTATATTCACCTCAATGTTTGAGGTGGTATCTATTACAAAGAACACATTTCTATATTGTCCTAAATTTATTAGTGCGTATGTTTTCTCTCGGATAAACCCATTAATGGTAAAGTTTCCTTGCTCGTCTACCGCAGCAGTATCAAGCGGTTGGGTGCCATTTGGTGTAATTTCTTGGAGCACGATTTGAGGCACATTATAATTTGCTAGTTTTCCCTTAATAGTAAATGTTTGCCCTTTGTCTTCAATACTATTAGCCGAAGAGTTTTTTTCCTGATTATCTTTTGTTTTCTCTGATGTGCAAAAACTAAATACCAATAATGGTAGTAGATATAGTAGTTTAAATGATTTCATGTATTGTTATATGTAGTGATAACATGGTGTGCCATCACGCTTTCAAATTTACTGTAAAATAGAGGCTAATTTTTTCTCAAGCTCTGCACCGCGAAGGTTTTTAGCAATAATTTTTCCGTCTTTATCAAGCAATATAGTCTGTGGTATGCTTGAAACACTATATAAACTGGCTGCTGATGACTGCCAACCTTTTAAATCGCTAACATGTTTCCAGGTTAACCCATCTGCAGCTATGGCTTTGTTCCACGATAATGCATTTTTATCTAACGATACACCCAGTATTTCAAAGCCTTTGTCTTTATATTGGTTGTACACTTTTACCACATTAGGGTTTTCTCTTCTGCACGGGCGGCACCACGATGCCCAAAAATCTATCAATACATATTTGCCTTTAAGTGAGCTTAAGCTTAATGGTTCACCTTCGGGTGTATTTAATGTAATATCGGGTGCTTTAGCCCCTACTGCTGTTCTTAAACGCGCCTGAGCTGTTGCCTTATATAAGTTATACCATGTGTTAGCAGGTTTTTTCTCAATGGCAGCTAAAATACTTTCTTCAGTGGCTAAATCGGCATCTACTTTAAGAATTTCAATGGTAAAAATTTTAGCTATAGGTGTTTGAAGTGTTTTTATCTGCTCTTGCGATTTAACTTTAAGCTCAGCCATTAAGTCCCTTACTTCAGTGCTTAGTTTTGTTCTTTCTTCATTGTTTATTGAAGAAGCAACTAACTTTTCGTTTAAGTCTAAAATTTTCTGATTATAAGTTGAGTTAAGGTTTGCCATTTTTGCTAAATCGGCACTGGCAGGACTATTTTTAACGGTATAGGTTAAAGTTTTGCCTGCATCAATTTCTACTTTAATTTCAGCTTCAGGCTCTACAACCAAAAATACATTACGGTATGGACCAAAGTTGATTAATACATAAGAGGCTTCGTTAATTGTGCCTTTAAATTCAAATTTACCTTCGTTATTTACAGTTGCCGTATCAATAGCAACCATATTTTTTGATTGTATTTCTTGTAGTATTATTTGGTCTACTTGTAGGTTTTTTATTACACCGTTTATTGTGTAGCTATTATTTTTTAACTGTTTAGTATTCGCAGCGTTTGCATTAAAAACAGTAAGAAATAATAGTGGCAATAGGTATAGTATTTTTAAGTTTTTCATAATTGTACTTCACATATTATAAAGTTTCTAAATAATCTCTAAGCAATTGGTTTGCCATTTTTGGGTCGGCTTTGCCTTTACTTTGTTTCATTACCTCTCCCATAAACAAACCCAACAAGTTTTTCTTCCCGTTTTTATACTCTTCTACCTTATCAGGATACTTGCTAACTGCTGTTTTTATTACTTCTTGCAAAAAGTTGCTATCGCTTTCCTGAATTACATTTAGCTCTTCTGCTATCTGTAAAGGTTCTTTCTCAGGATGCTCTACTAAATAAGGAAACACTTTTTGTGTAGCAATACTGTTACTGATTTTACCTTCGTCAATTAATTTTATAATCCCTGCTATAGAGCCGGAGCTAATAGTAAACTCAGACATATCTAAAGCGTTTTCATTTAAATAAGACTTTATACTTCCTGTAACAAAATTTGCCGCTGCTTTATAGTTTTGAGTAAATTGACAAAGGTCATTAAAATACAATGCGGTATTCTTATCATCTGTAAGTACAGTTGCATCATAATCGCTTAAGCCCAAATTACTTGTATATTTTTCATACAACTCGTCAGGTAGCTCAGGCATATCGTTTTTAACCTTATTTAACCATTCCTCTTTAATAATTAAGGGTGGTAAATCAGGCTCAGGAAAGTAGCGGTAGTCATTTGCTTCTTCTTTGCTACGCATACTAAAAGTGGTGCCTGTTGCAGCATCAAAACTTCTGGTTTCTGTACTAAAGGTTCTCCCTGCTTCCAGTTCATCAATCTGGCGGATGATTTCATGTTCAATAGCACGTTTTACGTTACTTATTGAGTTCATGTTTTTCACCTCTACTTTAGTACCAAATTTTTCAGTTCCTTTCAGTCTCACCGAAACATTGGCATCACAGCGCAAACTCCCTTCTTCCATATTACCATCGCATATATCTAAATAGCGCACCAGTTTACGTATTTGTGTAAGGTATTGGTAGGCTTCTTCCCCACTTCTAAAATCAGGTTCGGTAACAATTTCTATTAGTGGTACTCCGGCACGGTTAAAATCAACCAAAGTATCATTAATATCCTGGTCGTGCATGCTTTTACCGGCATCTTCTTCCATGTGAATGCGGGTAAGATTTATTTCCTTTTCGCTACCGTCTTTCAGTTTTAATATAATACTACCCCCTGTGCAAATGGGCGTAGTATCTTGAGTTATCTGATAGCCTTTAGGTAAGTCAGCATAAAAGTAGTTTTTACGGGCATAGTGATTTACTTCTCTAATATTTGCATTACAGGCAATACCCATTTTAATGGCATACTCTATGGCCTTTTTATTATGCATGGGCAATGTACCGGGGTAACCGAGTGAACGAACACTTACTTGTGTATTAGGTTCTCCCCCGTATTCAGTGCTATCGGCACAAAAAGCCTTACTTTTAGTGAGCAATTGCGCGTGAACTTCTAGACCTATAACGGCTTCGTATTTATCGTATATGGTTTGTGATGCTGTAGTCAAAATATCAATGTCTGTAAGATTACAAAAATAAGCAAAGCGTTGGATGGATTACTATTGAAGAAAGGAGATTTAGAGATTTTTTGGTAGTATGCTTTTATTAAGTGTTTGGTATAGCAATATTTTGGAATAGTGTTTGAAAAGTAAACGATTAATGTTCTCTATTTAATTATTTATTTATTATGAAAAACTTATCGCTTCTATTAATGTTTTTAACAGCCTCTACTTTTGTTTTTACCTCTTGCTCTAAAGATGATGAAGACAACCGAAAGAAACTTGAAATACATGTGGGTACACAAAACAGCCAACCCATTGAGAATGCCACAGTAAAAATATACCGCAGATATAATGATTATTTAGAAGGCACAAACCAAATTGGTGAAACACAAATCACAAATAAAGATGGTGTTGCTACCTTTTTTGATTTACCCAATGGCGAATACCAGTGTATTATTGAAAAGGGCTGTTTAAAGAATAACTTAAATAATTTCACTCACTATTATCCTGTAGGAACCTATCTTAATTATTCAACTGATGTACCTAATAGAAGTTTTGTGGTTTATGAAACAGGAATAGTTCACTTGCTAAGTAACTCTTATAAGTTTCACTCTCTTTATTTAGATGGTGAGTATGTATCATATTCATTATTACCACATAGCATTAACCGACTAATTCTTCCAACGGGGAAAGACTTCAACATAAAAGTTGTTTCTAATGATTTCAAATCAAAAAGTATGGATGTAAATTTAAGTTGTGGGCAAAACGAAACTTTAAGTTTTCCTAATTAACTCAACTCGTTATAATCTAAATCTTTGCTAAAGCTTTCTTCTATACTAAGGGTTGATATTAGTGCTAATGCGGTTGTAGCTACCCCTACAATCAATGCGCTGTAGATAATACCCACTCCATTTATATCTGCTAAATATTTAAATGATAGCGTTATAAGTACGACAGAACCCCTTACAAAGTTGGGAACAGTGGTAGTAACTGTACTTCGCAAGTTTGTACCGAATTGTTCACTGGCAATGGTAACAAACAAGCCCCAAAACCCTCCAAATGTACCTATTAAGAAGCTCTCAAAGTATAATACCTCTTTAGATATACCTGTATTGAAAAGGTATATTAAAGTCATGCCCATGGTAGCCAGTATAAAGTAAACCACTACCTTCTTTCTGCTTTTCATTAATTGGCTTAGCAATCCTGCCAATAAATCTCCAAACGAAAGCCCTATATAGGCATACATTATTGCTTGCCCAACTTCTACATCTCCTTGTATATCCAGTACTTTAGCAAACTCGGTAGAAAAGAAAACCAGTATCCCTATAGCATACCAAATGGGTAAACCAATAAGTATACAAGCTAAATATTTTTTAAACCGTTTCCAGTTGGTAAATAAAGAAATAAAATCGCCTCGCTTAACCCCTGATTTCTCAAGGTTTTTAAACATTCCCGATTCAAATGTTCCTACCCGCAATGCCAATAAAACTATACCTAGCCCACCACCAACATAATAAGCTACTCTCCAATCAAATGCATCACCTACCAAAGCGGCTACTACTGCCCCTAATGCACCAAAAACCACTACAATCATGGTTCCTATCCCCCGCTTCTCTTTACTCATGGTTTCAGCTACAAGGGTAATTCCTGCACCCAATTCCCCACTAAGCCCCACACCCGCTATAAAACGAATTATAGCATAAGTGGTAATATCTGTTACAAAACCATTTGCAATATTAGCGGCTGAATACAGAATTATAGAGCCGAAAAGTACTTTTACGCGCCCTTTGGTATCTCCCAAAATACCAAAGATGATGCCCCCCACCAGCATACCAATCATTTGCATATTAAGCAACAGTATGCCCTTATCTTTTAAGTCATCACCGCTAAAACCCAAGTCTGTGAGGCTTGAATTTCTTACGATGCCAAAAAGTACTAAGTCGTATAAATCTACAAAGTAGCCAAGAGCGGCTACAATTATCAAAAGGGTTGCGTTTCTTTTTTCTTTACTCATTCAGCTCGTTTATAGGTTAACGAACCGCTAAATAAACTTTTTTCCTACAAAAAGGGCAATTTGCTCCAGATAAGTTTTGTCTACATCATCAAAATTTGATGGATTTTCACTGTCAATATCCAATACTGCAACCACTTGATTGTTTTTTAGTATAGGTACAACAATTTCTGATTTTGTTTCACTGCTGCAAGCTATATGTCCCGGAAATTGCTCCACATCAGGCACTAACTGAGTTTGTTGTGTTTGCCAGGCGGTACCGCATACACCTTTACCAAAAGCTATTCTTGTACACGCTATTGGCCCTTGAAAGGGTGCTAAAACCAGCTGGTCATTTTTAGCCAAGTAAAAACCGGTCCACCAAAAATTAAAAGTATGGTGTAAGGCAGCAGCAATATTAGCAAGATTAGCCGTTAAATCTTCCTCATCACCTACCAGAGCTTCTATCTGGGGAATAAGCTGCTTGTATTTTTCTGCTTTTGTTGCAGTTGAAGAAATATTAATTTCTTCCATAAGAATAATTAGTGTGTTTCCTCTTGGTGTGTACTATCTGTTGCTTGCACAGCAGTAGTATCGGCAGTAGCTTCTTCAGCTTCTTTTTTTGTTCCGTTAGCTTCAATATAAGCAGGGTCTATAGCAGGCCCCTCCTCTACTTTTTCACTCTTATATTTATCGTTTCTTTTTATAGATTTTTTAGCTTCTTCTTTACCATGGTGGCATGCTGTAAGTGAAAATGTAATGGCAGCTAATATTACGGCAACTTTTTTCATTAGTATAAACGGTTAAGTATTTTTCGGGTGCGAATATAAAAAGTATTCGTTAGTGATGTGATATATTAATTACAGAAACTAAAGAGTTTTGTTTTAATATTCTATTTTTACCCTATAAACAAGTAATTATATGCACGCAGGAAGATATTACAGCCTACCTCAAACTCTATTATGGACACGAAAAAGTATTTTATTATTTATTTTCACTTCTACTATACCGGTACTGCTTTATAAATATGCAGGTTTGCACTGGATTGCTTTCCCTTGGTACCCTATAGCCATTATAGGTACTGCGGTAGCTTTTTATTTGGGTTTTAAAAACAACTCATCGTATGACCGCACCTGGGAGGCTCGTAAAATTTGGGGAGCTATAGTAAACTCCAGCCGCTCTTGGGGTATAATGGTAATTGATTATATTACTAACTTACATGCTACAGAAAAATTAAGCGATATGGAATTAAAACAAATACATACCCGCTTAATATACCGCCATATTGCTTGGCTTAATGCTTTAAGGCATCAGCTACGGGCTAGCAGAACTTGGGAGCACAACAATAAAAGGGCACAGGAATCACGTGAGTTTTTAGGCACCGCATTTGACGGCGAATTAACTAAAGAAGACTTTGACGGCTTACTGAGCGCAGATGAAGTGGCATATTTTTGTGGTAAGAAAAATGCCGCTGCACAAATAATAAAAAAACAGTCGGCTGAATTAAAAGAGCTAAGGGCTCTAGGGTATATTGATGATTTTAGACATGTGGAAATGGAAAATATGCTGGTAGACCTTTATACTCAACAAGGTAAGAGCGAACGCATAAAAAACTTCCCCTTTCCCCGCCAATATGCCACAATGAATTTATTTTTTGTGTGGTTGTTTATGATACTGGTACCTTTTGGTATGCTGGATGCTTTTGATGAGCTAGGTAAAAATTTCGTGTGGCTTACTGTGCCATTTAGTGTTATAGTTTGTTGGGTGTTTCATACTATGGAAATGATTGGTGATTACAGCGAAAACCCTTTTGAAGGGCTTTGGAATGATGTGCCTATAAATGGTATTTCAAGGGGTATTGAAATTGATTTACGTGATATGCTGGATGAGGAAGAATTACCGGAGCCTATACAACCTAAAACTAACTTGAAAGTTCTGGTATAGAAACTATTAAATTGTAAAAGTCAACAACAAATTACTTGTAACATTGTTATTAGTAATACATTAAGAAATAATTACGATGGGAGATTTAATAAAAATATTAGCTGCAATTCTTTTGCCGCCGCTAGGTGTTTTTTTAGAAGTTGGATTAAGTAAGCATTTTTGGCTTAACATTTTGCTGACCATACTTGGTTTTATACCCGGTATAGTTCATGCTGTTTATGTAATAGCTAAGAAATAAACCCTCTTAATGCCTACTCTTGCTTCGGCGGACATTAACGATGAGTTACTTAGAAAGTATGACCTGAAATATGTATATGAAGAAAAACCGGGGATACGGCGCAAAAAAAGAGGTAGAGGTTTTTCTTTTATAGATACTAACGGGCAGTTTATTACTGACAAAAAAGAACGGAAACGGCTAAACAGTATTGCTGTACCACCCACTTATGAGAAAGTTTGGTACTGCCCATTGCCTAATGGACATTTACAAGCCACCGGTTACGATTCTACTTCAAAAAAGCAATACTTTTACCACAACTACTGGGAACAGTTGCGTGATATTAAAAAATTCTCTGCAATGCTACATTTTGGTGAAATTCTCCCTTCTTTTAGGAGGAAGATTTTAGAATACCTGAATCTATTTGATGGTGAACTTGATAAGTCAAGTGTTTTATCAGCAATGGCAAGAATTTTAGACCGTACAGGTATACGAGTGGGAAATAATTTTGCCTCAGAGTTACACCTTACTTACGGGCTTACAACTTTGAAAAAGAAACATGTTGAGTGTGAAGAAGATTATATACATCTTGAGTATAAGGGAAAAGGCGGTAGAGAGCTGATAAAAGAGTTTTATGCACCCAAAGTGGCTAATATTATTGAAAATTGTGTTGAAATACAGGGGCAACAACTTTTTGAGTATGCAGACAATAAAGGCAATATTTTCACTGTCGATTCAGGCGATTTAAATGCTTTTATAAAAGATATTATGGGGCATGAGTTTTCCGCAAAAGATTTTCGCACCTGGCGTTTTAACAGCTTTTATATTACAGAGTTATTGAAACAACTTAGAACGGGAAAAAGAGTTACGCTTAAAAGTGTTTTAGGAATGGTTGCCAAAAAAAGCGGAAATACACCATCAATACTACAATCCAGCTATATACACCCGGGGTTAATACAGGTTGTCAAAGAAGAAAACTGGGAAGCTGTGAAAAAACACCAGCCCAAAAAATACGGATTAAGAAAAGTTGAAAACCATCTGTACCATTACTTACAAACTAAACATGCCGAAGAGGCATTAAAACCTTAATATCTTAAAAAAAGACGACTATTCTTGAGAGTTTAATCTGTTTTTAAGCTCTATATAGTACTTGTTCCCCACAGGAATAGAGTTGTTACTTAGAAACACATCATCTGCATTAAAGGAGCTTACCAAATTAAGGTTTACAGCATAAGATTTATGGACTTGGCAAAATAAAGTTGAGTTGGTTTGTTCTAAGAACTCTTTAAGAGATTGCCTTTGTAAATACCTACGACCTTGATTTGTATGAAGCTCTATATAATTCTTATCAGATTTTATATAGGCGATATCATGTATAAATACTTTATTAAGGATTCCGTTTTGGCGGATTAAGAGTGATGGTTTTTGCTTTATAACACTACCCGCAGCTGCGGCTGCCATTTCTATTGAGGTATATACATCATCTTGGTCGAAAGGTTTAATTATATACCCTTTTGGCAAAGTATTTTTGGCTCGCTCTACGGTATGTTTATCAGAGTGAGAGGTTATAAATAAAAAGGGTATTCCAAAATCTTTATTTATGGTTTCGGCAAGAGTAATCCCGTCCTTCTCACCTTTAATAACAATATCAAGTAAGCACAAATCTGGCTGTTTACTAACTATTGTTTCTACAGCCTCGTAGTAACTCATTGCAATACCAATTACATCATATTCTAAATCTATAAGAATGCTCTTAAGGTCTTCTGCTATTATAAAGTTATCTTCTACTATAAGTATTTTCAGCTTTGCCATTAACTTAGAGATTCTTTAAACTTTACAATAAAATGAGCTTTGCTATCTACAATGGTTTCAAAACTTCCATGAATTTGTCGGCTAAGGCTTTTAACAAGTTTCAACCCCATACTAGGTAGTGTTTCTATATCTATATTTCTAGGTAAACCTTCCCCATTATCAGTAACTTTAAGTTCATAATTATTTTCTTCAGTTAGCTTGTTTAGAGATATTTCAATTTCTCCCTCAGTAACTTCTGCAAATGAATATTTTATAGAATTAGTAATTAACTCATTTAGGATTAAGCCTAAAGGAATAGCGGTATCAAGGTCTAGCACTACACCTTTAGCATTAGTTTTTAGCTCTATTTGCTTATTTAAGTTGTTAAAGTTTTTAATTATGTATCGGGCTAAATCGTTAATGTAGTCGTCCATCTCTATTTTGGTCAGCTGTTCGTGCTGATAGAGTTTTTGATGAAGTAGGGATATACTTTTTAGCCTGGTTTGCCCTTCTACCATAGCTTTTCTTACTACCTGATTATCTGATGCCCTAGTTTGAAGGTTAAGTAAACTACTAACTGTTTGTAGGTTATTTTTTACTCTATGGTGTATTTCTTTTAGTAGTAATTTCTTTTGGTTAAGAAGCTTAGCCAGCTCCTTAGCGGTTTTTCTACTACGTATAAAAAACCAAAAACATATTGCCGCCAGTAGTAAGCCTATTATCAGAAGTGCTATAAGCCAACGGTTACGTACTTTTATATCGTTTATGTATTTTTCTTTTAAGGTATTTTGTGCTATAACTTCATTTAGTTTCTGCTCCTTTAATTTGGTTTCATAGCGTATTTCCATCTCAGCAATAGATTTTGCTACGTCTTTATTGTAAAGGCTGTCTTTGGTAGAAATAGTTTCTGCAAGTAAATCATCTAACTTTCTGTCTTTTCCTTCAACCACATAGCTTTTACTCAATATGGTAGAAACCATTACCAGCTTTTCTTTAAAGTTGTTAGCTTGTGCTAATTTTAATGCCTTCTCAAGATGTTTAATTGCTTTTGCATTGTTATTACTAAACTGGTAAGAAGCCCCTTTAAGAATTTCTATATCTGTAACCAAGCCCAGGTTAGATTTATCTAGAAGTTCCGTTTCAGCCATAGTGGTAGCATATTTTAGCGCTTTTACATTTTTAAGGTAGTAGTGAGCAAAACCTATATTACTCCACAAAATAGATTTTCTAGACTTACAGTCACAAAACTCTGCTTCTTTTAATGCCTTCTTATAAAATAGTAATGCCCGTTTGAAGTTGTTCTTGCCAAGATATACGTTACCAATATTCATTTGTATTACTAAAGAAGTTTCGAAGTCTTCGTTAGCTTTAGCAATACTTAACGCTTTATTATATGTATCAATAGATTTTTGCAATTGATTATTAACTCTATAAATTCTTGCCAAATCAACTAAATTCTTAGCTTTTTGAGTTTCAGGCAGGTTTTGTGTATCAATTATTTCTAAACTAGTAATTGTTGCTTGTAGAGCTTCATCTAATCTTCCTTCCTTCTCTAAACAATAGCCTATAACAGAATAATTTACCACTATCCCTTTATGATATTTTGCTTCCTCAAATAATTTGATTGACTTTTTAAGTGTATCAACTGCCTTAAGGTTCTCGCCAAACTGTTCTAATATATAACCGTATAGTTGCAGCGATAAGCCATACCCCTTGGGAATATCTATTTTTTCATAATAACTAATTGCCTTTTCTGTGTACTCTCTTGCCTTAATATTGTCTTTAGCATAGTATTTCAAACCAATTCTCCAGCAGAGTTTACCTTTTGCTGAGTCTGTTTTAGCCGTTTCTAATGCATTTATATAGTCCTGTATACTTTTTTGCGCCTTACTGGCCGTACTGGCAAAAAATATTAGTAAAAAGATAATTAAGCGCATGGTGTTGAGTGTTAGGTATAGGAGGGTATAAAAATAGAGTAAGTATATTTACTTTCTGTTCTTAATAGTAAAAATAAAGTGATAGCCAATTCCTCAGCTATCACTTAACAATTAAAAAGAGGCTATTTTATTTTACTAGCCTATTAATAGAAACAACCCTATTATCATTAGTAATGGTTAAAATATAATTACCTTTTGCTAGATCAACAGGTAAATTAGCTTCTCCATTTGTAGGGTTTACAACTCCTTGGCTAATATCTCTACCGAAAATGTCAGTAAGAGTATAAGTGTAACTACCTCTTTGGTTAGTAGGTAAATCAACAGTTATTGTGTTATTGGTTACAGGGTTAGGATATGTTTTAATTGCATTTTGTAACAATAACTTATTTAATCCTGTTGCATACTGCTTAATTCTATTTTGTTGAATTTCAACAATGCTTACAGTTTTATAAGGACTGTTTTGAAAATCTATACGAACAAGTTCACCCAATTCACCCTGGCTTACAAAATCAACATAGTAAAAGTATTGAGGTACACCCTGCTGCAATCCAAAAGCAGTTAATAATTGCTGAGGAGCTAAATTACCCCCTAAAAAGAAACTATCTACTACCGTTACTTTACGGCGTACTTGCAATGCTGGTACCGAGTACTCTGCCTTAGTTACAATACCCAATATTTCTACATTTCCCCAACCTACAACAGAGTCTTCTACGGTTCTATACGTTTTTCTTAATCCAGGTGTATTATTTAACCCAGAAGCCGTAAGAGTAAGGTTAAATTTAGTTTCTTGACTTTTAGTTGAAGAATAGGTATCGCCCATTGTTAAAGGAAATTTCCTTTCTATTTGTGGTGTTGAATATGGTATATTTTGAACTGGAAAAACAAGCTCATCATTTGAGTTACCCGTCATACCTTCAAGTGATAAAATTTGCCCAACCACAACCTCTTCTCCCAAAGAAGTAACTCCGTTATTATCAACATTTAAATGTTGTTGGAGACTGTAACCTAAACCACCTGCAAAAGTGTAGCTAATACCTTTACTAAATTTTGCATTAGGAAAATTGTTAGAAGGTGTAGTAGATCTTTCAATGAAAATAACTGTGTTAGTGTACTGTGCATTAGCAAAATCCCAAGTAGCATTAGTTTTTGGGGTAGCAAACAAAGAATAATCAGCAAAGTTGGTTGGTGCTGCAAATGTATCAGAATAACTATAAGCGACTACTGGTGGTGCAGTAATCGTAATTTGTGCATTTATTACCTTAGTAGCAAACAATGCAATAAGCGTTAAGTAAATGTTCTTTTTCATGGTTTTAAGTAATTTTTCATCAAAAGAAAAAAATTACCTATCATCATTTTTCAAGTGTGGGATGAACACAGTTTTTTTGTGTATGAAACTTTTACTTAAATAATAATAGTAAAACTAAAATAGTCTATTAGGAAAGATAACTACTTGAATGAAATTAAACTCCAAAGCATCTAAAGCTGAGGTTTTGCCGCTGCTCATGGTTACGTTTAGGTTGGGGGTATAACGCAAGTTGGTTCTAAGCAATATAGCCTGCAAGCGGTTAGGACGAATATCCCACCCAAAAGTAATACCAGGTTTAACACCTTGATTAGTGCTTGTTGTACCATTATCATTAACGTTTAGCCACTCGTACCCTACAGCAGGACCTGCAAACATGGCAAAGCCATGATAATCGAACAAATATTTATAAGCTTCAAACACTAAAGAGGTTCTTTTAGCTGTTTGTGTATACCCATAGGCAGTTAAGCTACTTTTGTAGTTTCTAAATGCCAGATTAAACTGTATATCAGGCTTGTGGATATAGTAGCCCACACCCACATCAAAAGGTACAAATATTACTTTATGGTCATCAATAAAAGGCGCTACATCAGCATTATGAGCTGATTTTTTTAAGAAAAATGCCGAAGAAGGCCCTATGGCAAAGGTAAAACTGTTTAGCCTGCCCAACTTTGCCAAGGTATCGGTTAGTAGCTTTGTTCTGCCGCTTTTCCAGTCTTTTTCTGCTGATAGTGTTGTTTCCAACATACGCCTATACCCTATAGTAAACGAATAAGGTTGCGTTTTTATGGTGGCATGTATTGTCCTATCAATATAATATTGTTCAGTATTGCTATAATGATAGCCAAAGCCCAAATCAAACAGGTTATTGCCTTTCATGTAGGTTAGCCCCAATAGTAAAGGAGCTTTAAGTTTTACTAAACTACCCCCATTACCTTGTTGGTATGAGGTGGTTAATAACGATGTACCTATATAAGGTCTTAGCTTGTTATACCTCAGCCGCCACGGATATAACTTTGCACCTGTTTCCACATTTTCAAAAAAACCACTATTACCTATACCTGCTACAGCAAACGATACATAAAAATCAGCATGTCCCCAAAAATGGGTTCCACCTATAATTATGCGGGCTTGGCTTTGGTTGTTCAACTCAAAAGTTTCTTGTACACCATTGTTTAACCTTACCCCTTGCGAGCCTGTACCCAAATAAGTGCGTACATCAGCACCAACCGTTAGTTGTGCAAACCTGTGGCGGGTCTTTCCTCCTTCAACATAAGGTTGCGCTTGTGCAGTAAATGAAAAGCCTGAAACAACAAACAAAAGTGTCACCTTACCTACCCGCTTGGCATTTAGCTTTATATTCCAAAACACAATAACAGGCACAAACAATACGGTAGGTAAAAACCAAACTATCCAGTATGGAGCATTACCTTTTATATTCACTACTAAAAAAGCAGTAACTGTAGCTATATAGGCACCTACCATCATACCTAAGTGGTGTGCCAGTTGTTGCTTACGGTTTATTTTCTTTTGCTGTTTAAGTTTAAGCTCAATTTGAGCTTCCTGCACACCTAAAAACAGCGATATACCTGCAAACACTACTAAAACTACATTAAGTGTAAACAACATTATTACAGCATTTACAACTGATAGTGCCAAAACAGCCGCATCTAAAACACTAACCTTGTTTGCTCTTTTACTAACGGCTTTATAGCCAAAATAATTCATAAACAGGGTGAAAATGCCAATGTGCAACATAAACTGTATGTCTTTTATAAGGGATATACCAATAGCACTTACAGCTACTATGAGCATACTTATGAAAAAAATTTTGCCTGATAGTTTATGTACCTTCAACCCTTTTTTTGATATCATGGTAATTAAGCCTGCTGCTAAGGCTACAAAACCGAATATGATGTGGGCTACTAACAGAATACCGTTTATTATTTGCATAACTTTTTTTGATGCAAAGCTGTAGGTATTTTGGCGACAACACCAGTGAAATGGGATGGATAGCAAGTTTTGGGACAAACGGTAAGGCTATTTTACCAGTAGTTTTTCTTTTAAAGTATGAGATAGGTTTCTGGAAACGGGCACTCGAATATCAGTTTCAGAAAAGTGGAGTTTATACCCCTGTGCGTTTCCACTTATTTTATTTACCCTATTAATATTCACCATATAGCCCCTATGGCAACGCATTAATTGTGTGTGGTTTTTTGTTTCTTCCTCAACTTGTTTTAAAGTATTTCGCAACACTTGTTTCTGTACTATGCCTTTGAGTAAAAAATGAACTTCGATATAGTTATCTGCTGAGTTGATGTAGAGTATGTTATTAGCTTCTAAGGTTAACTCCTCCCCTTTGTTTTCTGATGAAATAGTGATTGCATTTCCTTTTTGAGTTTCTTTTTGTACTAGGTTGTTACTCAATTGCTGAGCTTCTTTATTATACTTGGCAGTATCTCGTTTATGTCCTAACATTATCAATACCGAGGAAGGGATTACCCCAACAGCAACGGTATATAACTCAAAATAACCAATGACTTGAAATGAGAGTTTCCAACCGAGTATATATGATGTATAAATAGCATTACCCAAACCTACCAAAACAATGTTTAATGCAATCCATATCAGTTGTTTACCCAGTGTCCATTTAGATTCATTAAATATTGCCGGTAATGCTTCCATACATACAATATTTAGTAAAAACATGATAGTGAAACATACACCTCCATACCCCAAAGCCACTTTTGCAACACCCTGTGGCAAAGTACTTAAACCAAAAGGCTGGAATATCCATAAAAACAGAAATACAAACACGCTGAATATTAGACAAAGCAATAAGCGCATTTTAAGGGATGCTGAATACGGGTGTGGCTCTGAAAATAGTTTTACAGGCATTACAATGCCAATATAAACTAAATTAATAAGTGAGTATAAATGAAAAGCAGCTGTACATAACCTTTGAAAAGATTATCTAAGTTGTTTTAGCGTTCTTAATGTTGGCTTTCTACAAACTTTTTAAAGTCTTCTACCATTTTTTTTGTTCCGTTTTTAAACATACCCGGAAATAGTTTCGACATTAGCTTGGGCATAAAACCAACAAACTTGGTGTACTCAATCCCAACCGTATAGCGAGTTGTGTCATCGGTAAGCGCATCAAACGTATTTTTCATGGTATTGGTCATATGCTTGTGCTCGCTAAGCATAGTTTTTTCATCAGGAAGCTTATTTACTAATATGGTTTCTATAATTTCCATATTATTCTTAAACATAACCTTTGCTTTAGCCCCCTCTTCGGCAAAATTACCGCTAAGCTGCTCATAGCTTATAAAGCTGGCAAACCATTGCGGGTAATGCTCAGTATTGTTAAATAACGCTACTACTTTTTCACGGGGAGCATTAATATCAACAGCATAAGAAAACTTCATATTATTGTTTGTTTGTATGTTGAGTTAGTGAGAACCAATTGCCCGAATCATCTTTAAACATAGCTTCGAATCCGTAATGAGTTTCTGAGGGCTCTTTAAAAAACTCTACCCCTTTAGCTTTAAGTTCTTCATAAGTAGCGTAAATATCTTTACACTCAAACACCCCGAAACCAAAAGTGCTGGTTTCTACCAATTCAGTCAGCTTCTTGGCTTTTTCCTTCTCTTTAAACATGATTACATTATCCGTTTGGATTAATGTAATATCTAAATCTTGGTCGGGTGGAGAAACAGTAATCCATTTGCCTTGCTCGCCCATATCAGCTTCCATGGTAATTTTGAAACCCAGTTTATTAACGTAGAAATCTTTTGCGCGTTCTTGATTAAGAACAAATATGCAGGTGTGTGAAAGTCTTGTAATCATATATATTGGCAAATAAAGCTATGAAAAAATGACTACAGTTGTTGAAAATTGCTATTTCTTAAACCCTAAATATTCGGCAAAGCAAACAGGAATATGATTGATAGGGGCTTCTTTCAAGCTTTTAAGGTGTTTTCTGGTATCGCTAACATACTGTGTAGGGGTAATACCAATATTCTTCTTAAAAAGCTTGGCAAAAGAGCTTAAACTTGAAAAGCTTAACCCGTAGCAAACAGATGTGATAGACTCTCCTTTACTCAGCAGGTTTTTTGCCTCTTGTATTCGTAAATGGGTTAAATACTGGTGGGGAGTTTTACCGTAGGTTTTCTTAAATAACCTTAAAAAATGGTACTTTGAAAAGTGGGCTGTATTAGAAATTTTATCCAAATCTATAGGTTGAGAAAAATTATCATCAATAAACAATTTTGCCTCAACAATACGCTTATACAGGTACGATTTAGGGTAATTTTCTTTCACCGACATTAAATCAAAGCTAAATTTTTTGATAAACAATATCTAGTAATTAAATTAATATAAAGTCCAACAAAAAAACTGTTCTTGAAAAGAAGTGGCTTTTGAGTGCTTAGGATGGCTCAGTTTTTAGGAAACTTAGAGTTTAACAGCTTTATTTTCTATAGTTTTACAACGAAAACAAGAAAAAACATAAATAATGAAAGCGTCAGGAACAAAGAAAAATCCGGAGTTTTTAGAAAATGTTTATAAGTTAACTGAAGGTATTGAACTCATAGAAGGTCTTAAATTGAGTTTAAAAAAAATCGATGAAATTGATATAGCTCAACTAAAAAGAATTGGTTTGAAAACTTATGAAAAAGATAAATGGACAATTCATAAAATAGTACAACATCTTATAGATTGGGAAAGAGTTTGGTGTTTTAGAGCCATACTATTTGCCCGTGAAGAAGGGACTATTCCTGTTGCACATGACCAAGAAATAATGGCAAAAAATTCTAATGCAGATGAAATTTCAATTGAGCAGTTGGTAAAAGAACTTCGAATTGTACGTCAGTCAACAATAATGATGTTTGAGTCTTTTGATAAAAAAATACTTGGGACGAATTGTGAGTTTTTTGAATACGAAATGCCTCTATTTGCAATTGGACTAACTATTACTGCACATCAAATACACCATTTTAATATAATACAAGAAAGATATATTCCTTTAGACAAATAAAAAAAGCCGCTTCTTTTTCAAGAAGCGGCTTTTGAGTGCTTAGGGCGGGAATCGAACCCGCACGAGCGTTTCGGCTCACAGGATTTTAAGTCCTGCGTGTCTACCAGTTCCACCACCTAAGCAGTTTTGTGGTTTTGTCATCCCGAACTTGTTTCGGGATCTAAATAAGGTACTGAACTAAATTCAGCATGACTTTAAGAACGTCTTTCAACTAAAAACGGATTTAAGTTATAACGCCTAAATCCGTTAATGTTTTGAGCGAGAAACGAGGTTCGAACTCGCGACCTCAACCTTGGCAAGGTTGCGCTCTACCAGCTGAGCTATTCTCGCTTATAGTGCCCTTATCGCTAAGGGGATGCAAATATAGTATTCTTTAAATTTAGTGCAATACACTTACAATATATTTTTTACTCTTTTGGTAATATTTCTTTCAGTTCCTTCAATTTCATCATCGCTTCTATAGGCGTTAGTATATTAATGTCTATTTTCTCTAAAGCCTCATTAAGTTTGATCAGTTGAGGATTATCAGCCTGAAACATATTTACCTGATAGGTTTTTTGGGGTATTTTCTTCAAGGTCTCACGCCCGCTAATCATGGCACGGTCTTCTTCTAAACGAGCCAGTATTTCATCTGCACGCTCAACTACTTTGTTAGGTACTCCTGCCATTTTAGCTACATGGATACCAAAACTGCTCTCGCTACCTCCTTTGGCTATCTTACGTAAGAAAATTACCTGTTGGTCAATCTCCTTCACAGTTACATGATAATTAGCTACACCTTCTGTTTTCTTTTCAAGCTCATTCAGCTCATGGTAATGCGTAGCAAATATGGTTTTAGGCTTTTCCGGATGATTATTTAGGTATTCTGCTATAGACCATGCTAGTGAAACACCATCATAGGTACTGGTTCCTCTTCCAATCTCATCCAATAGTATCAAACTGCGTGAAGACACATTATTCAATATGCTTGCAGTTTCCAGCATCTCTACCATAAAAGTAGATTCGCCTGATGAAATATTATCTGATGCTCCTACCCTTGTAAATACTTTATCAATTAATCCGATTTTAGCTGCTTTTGCAGGAACAAAACTTCCCATTTGTGCCAATAGAATAGCTAAGGCTGTTTGACGTAATAACGCCGATTTACCCGACATATTTGGACCTGTTAGTATAATTACCTGCTGTTTTTCATTATCCAAATAAATATCGTTGGGTATGTATTCTTCACCTATAGGAAGTTGTTGCTCAATAACAGGATGTCGCACTTCATTCAGTGATATACTTAAGTCTTCGCTTACCTCTGGTAACACATAATTTCGTTCCTTTGCTATCACCGCAAAGTTGCTTAAGCAATCTAACTGGGCTAAAATATTGGCATTTTGTTGTACAGGGCTAATATATTCAGCACAGAAATCCAATAAGTCGGAATAGATACGATTTTCTATTATTTGTATCTTTTCTTCCGCTCCTAAAATCTTCTCTTCATAAACTTTTAGCTCTTCAGTTATATAGCGTTCTGCATTAACTAAAGTTTGCTTTCGTACCCACTCGGCAGGAACTTTATTCTTGTGTGCATTGGTAACCTCTAAATAATACCCAAACACATTATTGAAAGCTATTTTAAGCGAAGGGATGCCTGTTTTCTCAGCTTCACGTTGTTGTATTTTAGCTAAGAAATCTTTGCCTGAGAATTTCACTTCTCTTAATTCGTCAAGCTCAGCATCTACACCATCAGCAATTACATTTCCTTTATTAAGAACAGCTGGAGGCTCTTCAACCACTTCTTTGCTTATTTTCTCTACCAAAAGTTGGCAAGGGTTGAGTAATTCTCCTAATCGCTTCAACTCCACTAAATTACTCTCATTACATAGCTCTTTAATTGGAGTTATTAACTCTAAAGAGTACTGTAACTGCTTAATCTCTTTGGGGCTAATACGCTTTAAGGCTGCTTTAGAGATAAGTCTTTCTAAATCTCCTATTTGTTTTAGATAGCCAAGTAACTCTTCTCTTTGCTCTTCATTCTCAAAGAAATAGTTTACCACATTATGCCTATCGGCAATAGGGCGAAGTTCTTTAAGCGGTAGCAATAGCCACTTACGCAATAGCCTAGCACCCATTGGCGTTTGGGTTTGGTCTATAACGTCTATTAAAGCCTTACCACCCTCGTGGCTGGGGCGTATTAACTCTAAATTGCGAATAGTAAATCTATCTAACCAAACGTATTTATCTTCTTCTAAACGAGATAATGCACTTATGTGCCCAATATCAGTATGGTGGGTATCTTCAAGGTATTGTATGGCTGCACCTGCGGCGATAATTCCCAACGCAAAATCATCAACTCCGAAACCTTTTAGTGATTTGGTTCCAAAATGCTTGGTAAGTTTATCGTAGGTATGGTCTTGCCCAAAAGCCCAGTCTTCCATACCATACATATAGAAGCGATGTCCAAAGGTTTCCTCGAATGTATTTCGATAGCTCTTAGTAAATATTACCTCCGAAGGCTTTAAACCTTGTAGTAGCTTATCAGCATACTCTACCCCACCTTGCACTACCATAAACTCGCCTGTACTTATATCCAAAAAAGCTAAACCGTATTGGTCTTTCTCATTATATACAGCAGCTAAATAATTGCTTTCTTTTACATCAACTATTTTGTCGTTGTATGACACACCAGGTGTTACCAGTTCAGTAACTCCACGTTTTACTATTCCTTTAACCGTTTTAGGGTCTTCTAATTGGTCGCAAATGGCTACACGGTAGCCTGCACGCACCAATTTTGGCAAATAGGTATCTAAAGAATGGTGTGGAAAACCTGCTAATTCAGTTTCATTTGCAGAACCATTGTGGCGTTTGGTGAGCACAATACCCAATACTTTAGCCGCAACAATAGCATCTTCTCCAAAGGTTTCGTAAAAGTCGCCCACACGGAAAAGTATAAGCGCACCGGGGTATTTAGCCTTTATCTGTGCATATTGCCGCATTAGCGGCGTATCTCCCTTATTTTTTGTTTTCTTTGCCAATTATGGTGCGCAAATTAAAAAATATTGAGCTGAATAGGTTGAGTGTTGATGAATATAAAAATACCAACAAATTAAATGTGGTTGTTGTATTGGATAATATTCGCAGTTTGCACAATGTAGGCTCTATTTTTCGCACTACTGATGCTTTTGCATTAGAGGCTGTTTATTTATGTGGAATAACAGGCAAACCACCCCATAAAGAAATTACCAAAACGGCTTTAGGTTCTGAATTAAGTGTGGATTGGAAACACTACCCCACTACTTTAGATGCTATTACAGAACTTAAACAACAAGGCTATACCATAGCAGGTTTAGAACAAACCGAAGGCAGCACTTTGCTTAATGAGTGGGAAATACAACCCAATAAAAAAATTGCTTTAGTGGCAGGTAGCGAAGTAGATGGGGTGAGCCAAGAAGTTGTAAATGCCAGTGATATATTAATAGAAATACCCCAACACGGCACTAAACACTCTTTAAATGTTTCTGTAGCTACTGCAGTAGCTTTGTGGCACGTAGTAGGCGCACTCCGTGCTTAACCCCTCGGCAAGCTCAGGACGACAACACAGTCCTTAGCGTCATTGCGAGTGAAGGCTTCTTAGACAAACGTGGCAATCTTTTAGAATGGTAATAAACAGATTGCTTCGCAGAGCCTCGCAATGACGCATCATACTCTTCGACAAGCTCAGGATGACAGTAAACAAAAAAGCCGAACTGTAACAGCTCGGCTTTTTATATAAAAGATTTACTTAATTATTTCATTATGAAGAACTGCACACGGCGGTTAGCTTGTAATTGCATGGGTGAAGTTCCTGTAGCAATCGGTACACGCTCACCATTTGTTTTGGTTACTAACCGTGAAGCATCAACACCAAATTTCACTAATATTTTCTTCACATTATCAGCACGGCGTTGTGCTAAGCGCAAATTGTATTTATCAGTATTACGTAAATCAGCATTACCGATAACTTCTAATTTAATACCCGGGTTGTTCTTCATAGCCATGGCTACGTTTTGTAGGTCAACTAAGTGGGTTGGGTAAGGCTCATCAACATCAGTAGCAAAAAATACTGCTGGTAGGAACGAGATTCCTCCTCCGCCGCCACCGATATTAGTTACTATATTATCGCCTTTATTGTTTACTATATTATTTGATGCATCTTTAGTCATAATTGGTATACCTTGGTGGTTTACCATGTACTTAGGGTCTGTATTAGGCGATAAGTCTAAAATATCAGGTACACCGTCTCCATCTTCATCTTCTGCCATACCTGTATTAGGGTCTACCTTAGCACCCGGAGGTGTGTTTGGCTCTTGGTCGTTTACATCAGGTACACCATCATTATCTAAGTCAACTGCTTCACCACTACCCCAAACTTTAGCCCCTTCAGGTGTATTTTCTTCTTTATCAAACCTATCGGGCACACCGTCATTATCACTATCTTTATCTAACTTATCTAATTTTTCTTCTAAGTCGGTTACTTCTTCATAAACACTGGCAATAGGGTTAATCCAATCTAAATGCTCTCTACCGGATTTACCTATTTTTATATTCAGTACTAATTGTGGTAATGAGTATGCATCAAACTTACGGTTACGGTGTATAGCCGCATTTATAATATCCATAGAGTCGGTACGAACCCAACGGAAACCGTATTCAAAACCTATATCTAAACGTTTATTAATATTGCGTTTAAAACCTATACCATAAGTTAAGGCGATATGAGTTCTTTTATAATCCTTATCAACAGCAGTTCTTAGTGTATCATTGCTTATTGAAGATGTTTTGCTATTCAGTCTTACTTGTCCAACACCTCCAAAAGTATACAAGTTCCATTTCCAGTGCTCTTTAAAGAACGAGATATTACCTAAAGTTAATACCGCTTGAATTCCATACTCAATAAAATTTGAACCAAAATCGAAAGAGCTGAAGTTTGAACCCTCGGGATTAGTAAGCCCCGCCCTAACTCTACCTACATTAAACAAAGCTCTAAAACCCAATACGTGTGATGCGTTGTATCTGAAGTTTGCACCTGCAGACCAACCCAATTGTAGTTTATCAGCATCACCGTGAAAAATTGAAGTTCCGGCTTGAAAACCTAATGCCGTACGTTTTGATTCTTTTGTAAAAAGAAAACGCGCTGCAGATGTTTTTGTACTAGAACTTTTTGATGAACTTGATTGTTCATCTTTTTTCTTTTGGCTGTACGCCGGGACAGCCATTAAAGCTAGAAGTCCTAATGACAAGGATAGTTTTACGATTGCTTTCATTATAAATAGTGTAAATCTTTTACTCAATAATAAATTTTGTTAATTTTTTCTTTTCGCATAGTTATTCACGAAAATGATGGTTTTATAGGCTTTTATAATATGTGTGTTACTAAAATTAAAATTACAAGTTATTGCATAAGTATCTAAAAGGCAACGAATACGGTGCTTTATTAAAGATTATTACTCGAATTTTAAATTATTTATGTGTATTTATTCATCGTATATTATTGTACACAGGTTTATTGGCTAGTTGTTTAAAACCTGTATGAGAGCGTTACTCCGAGTATTAAATACCAATCTTTTTTATCGGGGTCTCCCCTAATATCTCCCTCCTGAAAAAATTGTGAGGGTTTAATTAATCTGCCAATAGCATCTGCATCTTCTCCTGCATTTTGCGCTTGTACATCAGCAATATTGGGATAGAAACCGCTTACATCATCCAAATGGTCTGTAAATGTTTTCACAAAGTTTACTTCTGCTTCCAATATAAAGTGGTAGCCAACCATGGTTTTTAAGCTGGCACTAACAGGTAGTGCTAATTGTGTCAGCCTGTACTTTCCCGGTCCGCCCGGAAGCGTCTGCCCTTCTGTCCCTATTGCATTTAAGTCGTATGATTTCCCATCAATTGTAGCCCTGGGTCTAAAGTGAAATAAGGTTACCCCTGTGCTTATACTTGGTATAAATCTGTATTTATCTGTAAATACATAGTGGTTTAAATGGTACTCGAACTGACCTGAAAATGCATATAATACTGAGCGGAAATTAAGGTTACGTATACGTTTAAGCTCACTTTGTGAGTGTCTGTCATTTCCGCTAAGATGACCATAGTCAAACATCCCCCTAATAGAGTAGCGCTTTCTAAAATTATACCTAAACCTTAGTCCCACAGCATAATTTATCTCATCACGATTGAAGTTGCTGGTACTTAAGTCTCCAAAATAGTTGGTTACCCCATTCATTATCCCAATCTCAAAAGTCCTTTTTTTCTTTTCTAAATCTTTAAGCTTAGGGTCAACGGTTTCAAAAACACCTTGTTGCGGTGGAGCTTTCCAAAGGGCAGCATTAGCAAAAAATAAATCGAGGTTTATATTTCTGTCGTTTTTATACTCTCCGAATATTTTATTCAAGTAAAAACGTCCAAAATCCCAGCTGGGAACTTCAAAGCCTTCTTCATCAACCAAGTTGCTAAACTTTAAATAGAATGCATGTTCTATGCCCGCTACTTTTTCTATTAATAGCGTAGCTTTTTTAGAGCCATTATTGTAGTTGAACTGATAATCGCTAAGTCTTTGGCTTAATACTTTACCTATTGATGTATCAAGATATACAGCCAACAAAACTTCACGTTGTTTTTTTGCCAGTGGCTTTGAAAAGTAAAGGGTTATAGGCTTACCTATATATTCTGTTGACGGCAGATTGAAGTTATATTCTTCCCCGTCAACTTCAACTTTTTCTATAAATGCACTTGCTTCGGGTGTTCTTTTAAGATAAGGAGCCACATTTATACCCGGCGCAAATTTATCTTTATTAAAACCAAAGGTATGCTGCTCAATTTCAGCCCTGCTTAGGTTACTTCCCCAATAATTATTTTCTATCGAAATTTCTTGTGCTGTTCCCTCAATGCCAAACCCCGAATAATCAAAAAGTGTGTCGGCAACATCATGAAAAACATGGTTGTTCATCAAAATGTTGTTTTCAAACTTCATTTTCAACTTGTTCTCGTCATCATCAATATTACCATAAATAGGGTTGTTTTTAACCCGTTTGCGATAATCGTAATACGAGTTGTTGTAAAACACATTATTGGTAATGGTATATGCTATATTATAGGTTGTTAGGTTAAGTATGTGAATATTACTGAAATTATCGGCAAATACATTGTATGAAAACTCAAACGGAATAACCTCTTTGTGTTTTAAGTATTCTGCATCAGCAATAAGTATAGCTGCATCGTTTGTGTTGATATTTTTGAACTGAGAATAGGTTATGCTAACTTTTTTTCGATACCATTTATTATCAAAGGTTAGCGGGCGTAGTAATGATGAGAAACTAGTGTACTCCAGATTTATTTCTTTTGAGCTATTAGCCCCTGTAATATTAATACCTACTCCTTCTTCACTGGCATTTAAGCTGTAAGCTTTTACAAAGTTGTTAGGCCTTCCTTTAATATTTAACCCGCCTAGAACTACTATTTCGGTACCAGGATTAAATACCAACTGGCTACCGGCCTCAATAGTTAGTGTTGCGTCTTTTCCTACTCGCAAATTACTACTTACCAAATACCGCCCTTTTTCAAGTGTTTTGTCTGAAAAAATATTGCCTCCCAAAGGAGTAAATGCAGTACTATCCTCACTTGCTTTGCAAAACTGCACAGCAAATACAGCAATTAGTAATACTCCGTATTTCAATAAATTTTTCACCTATTTAACACTAAATACTACCGGATTAACATCTTTTAATGTCCCGTCCGTAGCTTTTATTTTTATATTATCAATTATAATTAAATCTCCACTATTTGTTTCTTTTAGCAGCTTTCTTGCTTCATAACTAAAAACATCACTTCTATTTACCACCGCTTCTTTCCCTCTTTTGTGTACCCTAATTAACTCAAAACTTAGTATATTATAGACTCCGTCATTAGTTATCAGGGTTGAGTTTGGTACAAGTTTATCTTGTACTTGCAATATTTTTCTTGAAATAGCTCCGCCTGATTTTCCGTCAATTTCAACAGTTGGGTTAGGCAGTTTCACTACTTTATAACTTTTCTGAACAACTAAATAACGTCCATCTTTATTTCTTGAATATATTTTTAACCGTGCTATTCCTTCTGATTGAAAACGCAGATAGTATTTTCCACCAAAAGGTATTACTTCCCCCAAATCTATTTCAGTTTCGATACTTTTAATATCTATTTCACTTGCTTGTATCTGTATAGGGTTATCTATGCCCATATACATAATTTCGGGGCTGTTCTTTTCAGTATAAGCAGTTCGCAAGTTGGTTACTATAAATTTTTGGGTTGTAACTGAAGTATCATTTTCTACAACAAGCTGGAATGTACCTGTTTCATTGGCTGTGTAGCTAATTACCCCTCCTGAACCCACTTTTAGTTTCTTAACAATATTTCCCCCTTGTTTAATGTATGATTTCACTTTCTCATATCCGGTTTTGCCTGTGCCATTTCCCGCTGAATCAAGTAAAATTACTCTAAATGCCACCTTGTCTCCCAATAAAAAGCTTTTTGCTGCTAAAACTTCAACAGCTATTGAATTACTGGATAATATACTCACTTTTTTATCAGACTGACCTTTACTTGCGTTGCCCGCTAAATACTCAACCAACTTATATTTTGTATAGGCCAAATCTGATTTAATTTTTTGCAAATTGGTTAGTACAACTGCCAAAGGTGTTTTGCTAAAAAAGAAGGTTTCCCAGCTTTTTTTCTTACCCGCTGCATTTTTTAAATTAATACCTGCCGGTATTAATGAGTCTAAAAAGGGAGTAATATTTTTTAAGTCGTATCCTTTTATTTTTTGTTTAATCTTTTCTATTTGCCCTTGTAGTATACTTGCATCTCCATTATCAACTATCAAATCGTTTGACAATAAGAAGTTTTTAGAGCTATTTAAAAAACCATATTTATTGGTACCCCCTACTTCATTTCTTATTGCGCTTATCATTCTATCTATGTGAGCTTCGGTAGAGTCTATCTCACTTGATATATCAATAATGTTATAATAGTCTTGTGCCAATGGAGTATTTATATATAGCTGCTCATTAAGCAAATCTCGTTTTGCTTCAACTTTATTGTTATACTCTTGCTCAGTTTGAAGAAATGACTCTTGCAGGTATTTTGAAGAGTCTATAAAGTCTGATGGCAAATAAATAAAAGCAAGGGTAATAAACACCAAGTACATTAAATTGATGAGTTTTTGCCTTAGCTCGCTATTTTCTGCATTAAACATTCCTACGCCAACAACAATTATTTCTTCTCTTCAGTTTTGCGATTTTTATACACCATTACCTCATTAAAATCTGTATAAAAATCATTCATTGTTCCTAAGTTCTTTTTCAGCTCTTTCATTTGCCCCTCATACCCATTATTCGCATCTTCAAGCTTTTTGATGCTGGTATTCATACCTTCTATAGAACGTGTAAGCTGTGAGAAAATATCGTTTAGTTTATCAATATTTTCTTCCATCTGGCTAAGCTTATTTTCCAAGTAATCGGTATTACGCTTCACAATTTCATTGTTCATACCTACCTGGTCATACACCTTAAAATCGTCTGTACCTTCGTCAAGTATACCGGGAAAAACCTTCTCCCACTTGTATTCATTACTTTTTCTTTTGAAGCGGAAAGATGAAATGATAAATACAACAACTTCTGTTGCTAAACCTGTGATAAATATTTCATCGGCATATTTCCAGTCTAAGAATTTCGCAATAGCACCCAGTATCACTACTGCAGCGCCAACACCATAAACAAAATTTAAATAATCAAAACGAGGTTTTGTTCTTTCCATTACACACTCTAGCCAATATTATTAAGACAAAGTTAAGTATAGCTAGGATGTATATGGGAAGTATTATTCCAATGGGGGCAATACGATGATGAGTGGTTTTTTTTGCTGATTAAAAGTTTCTAACAATACTTCTATTATTTGTGGATTACAAATTTGAGGCTCTGAAAGTACTGTGTCTACTCGCTCTGTAAGTTTTCCTGATGTGAAAAACTTATTTTTTATAGATTCTATCTTTTTAAGCTGATTTTCAAACTTCTGCTTTTCTATTTTTTGAAGCTTGTTATCAAGCTTACCAAAAGTATCGGTTATTTTCTTAAACTCACCTTCCAAAAAAGGTTTAAGGTTTTGGTCAACCTCTAATGCTTTTTGTTTTATAGTTTCAAGCTGCTCTTCAACCAACTTATAATGCTCACTATAATCAGGTATCTCAGAACCGTTTTCGCTAACAAAAGCCTCAGTTAGTGTTCTCTCTTCGTTTAGAAAATTTATAGGTTCAAACCCTAAATCATTAATATTTTGAACGGTTTTCTCATTTAATAGTATTAATGACTTGCGAAGCTCTATTATAGGAAACTGAACTTCATTAGCATCAAATACTGTTTTTAGCTGCAACCAGTAATTTACTTCTGCCGACCCACCTATATATGCTATATTGGGTAGTATCACTTCTTGATAAAGCGGGCGCAACACTACATTTGGACTAAAATTTTCAGGGTGTTGCTCTATTTCTTGTTTTAACTGCTCTTCGGTAAACTCAATATCACTGTCTAAAGCTTTGTATACTCCATCTTCCTTTGCTACTCTATACCTGCCTTTAGGGGTTAGGTAAAAGAAGTTTATTTCTCTGGGATGTATTTGTGCTTTATAATCTTCGGCAAGTTTTTCTGTTATTTCTCTGGCTGCATTTACATTTTCAGTTCCGAAAATATCATTAGTTATGTAGGTTTTTAATAACTGTTTTTGCTCAATATTATCAGCATCAAGTACCACAAGTCCTTGTTCTCCAAACAAGATGTTCAGCACATATCGGGTAGCATTTGCCAGTGTATCAAACTTAGTATAAGCTTCTGTAAATAAATCTAATAGTTTTGTGGCTTCATGATCATTATTTAGCACTCCGTTAATGTCTTCCCTAAGATTGTTTATACTTAAAGGGTTAAGCCTTCCCACAGCACCTTCAAAACCTTCTTCACCTTCCCAAACAAATTTTTTATAATATAGATTTAAGTGGTTTATCTCCTCAAAATCATGGTCTTCACTTGCCATCCAAAAAACAGGCACGAAAGTATTTTCAGGGTATTGTTTTGCTAATTCCCTACACTTTGCTATAGTGCTTAGTATTTTGTTTACTACATATAAAGGGCCTAAGTATATGTGTACTTGTTGCCCTGTAGTTACCGTAAAAGTATTTTCATGGGCTAATGCTTCTATATTCTTAGCAACTAAGCTCTCAGTATCTAAAATGCCTTTATACTGTTGCTGCAATACTTTTACAAGTATTTCTCTATGCTGTTGGCTAAATGTACGTTGTGCTATTTTTTGCTTATATCCTTCATCATCATGACTATATTGATAGAACTCTTTTAGGGTAGGCTCCTGATTAAGATAATCGACTACTGTTTTTGAGTAATATTGATTAAGGTGCTTTTGTTTAGCAGCTATACATTGCATAATTAATTTCTTATAAGGATTATATTACCACCTCTCCATACAAATCAAACTCAGCGGCATCTGTTATTTTTACTTTAGCAAAATCGCCTAAACGAGCATAGTTTTTTTCTGCATTTACTAAAACTTCGTTATCTACTTCAGGCGAATCATATTCGGTACGCCCAACAAAATACCCTCCTTCTACTCTATCAAACAGTACTTTGTAGGTATTGCCGATTTTTTGCTTGTTTATTTCCAGTGAAATTTCTTGCTGCACCTCCATTAGATTTTCCGCACGCTCTTCTTTCTCTTCTTCGGGTATGTCATCAGCCAGTGTGTGGGCATGTGTGTTTTCTTCGTGTGAATAGGTAAATACACCCAAACGGTCAAACTTCATTTGTTTAATAAAATCTACCAGTTGGTTATACTCACTTTCTGTTTCTCCCGGATGCCCCACAAGCATAGTAGTGCGTATGCCTATATTGGGCACTTTTTGGCGAATGGTATCAATTACTTCTTCTGTACGCTTACGGGTAATGCCCCTACGCATTATTTTCAGCATATTATCGGTAGCATGTTGTAGCGGTATATCTATATAATTACAGATATTCTCGCGCTGTGCCATTACTTCTAAAGCATCTACAGGAAATTGCGATGGGAATGCATAATGTAACCTAATCCACTCCAAGCCTTCAACATCGCTTAAGTTTCTTAGTAAATCAGCCAGATTACGTTTCCCGTATAAGTCTAAGCCGTAATAGGTACTGTCTTGTGCTATAAGCATTAACTCTTTTGTACCATTCTTAACAAGATTTTTAGCCTCAGCAACCAATTGTTCTATAGGTTTTGAAACATGCCCGCCACGCATTAGCGGTATGGCACAAAACGAGCATGGGCGGTTACACCCTTCTGATATTTTTAAATAAGCATAATGCTGTGGGGTTGTTATAAGCCGTTCACCCAATAAATCGTGCTTGTAGTCTGCACCTAAAGTCTTTAATATATTGGGGAGTTCAAGTGTTCCAAAATAAGCATCAACTTGTGGTATTTCTTTTTCTAGTTCGTCTTTATAGCGATGTGAAAGACAGCCTGTAACATATAGCTTATCAATATTACCTTCTTCTTTCTCTCCCACATAACGAAGTATAGTATCAACACTTTCTTGCTTGGCATTATCTATAAAGCCGCAAGTATTTACTATAATTATGTTTGAGTCGTCTTTTTGCGATTCGTGCTCTACTTCATAATCATTAGCTTTAAGCTGGCTGTAGAGCACCTCGCTATCCACCAAGTTTTTGCTACAACCCAGCGTAACTATGTTTATTTTGTTTAGTTTATGTGATTTGGTACGCATTTACAAAGTGCAAACTTAAAAATTACTTATTGTTAATTACTAAGGGAAAAGAAGCCCCTAAATTAAATGTATAAGGATGAAGGTGTAGTTTAGGGTGTTCTTTTGCAAAAAAGTTAGTTGCAGCGTACTCAAATATAGCCTTCCAAGTAATATCATATTTAAAAATTGGAATCACATACCCCACTTCTGCATGTGTACTTAATACCCAGTTGGCATAGCCTTGATTATCGAAAACTTTCTTATCAAAATTATTTTCAGTTCTTCCACTAATGCTATAGTAATACTTAGTGTAACTATAAACACTAAGTTTTCGTAGGACATCAATACCTATAGCAAAAAATATTCTTTGGTTGGGGGAAAACTGCACCCCAAGAGGGATGCTTAAATAGTTATACGAATGGTTGATTTTAAATGAAGTAGGAGCATTTTCAAGTGAGGGGGGCTCGAAACCATTTCTAGGCAATATTTGGTCAGAAAACCTTGTTTCAATCATTCCTGATGTGTAGTTATACTTTTTGAAACCTACACCTGTATAAAAGCTAATTTTCTTTTTAGGGGTGAAGCTAAAACGTAACTCACTCTCAAAACCTAAACGAGGTTTTAAGTCTCTCCCGGGAATACTGTAAGGAAAGTCTGATGAAAAATTATATATAGATAAATTGCCACTTTGCTCAAAACTTAGTCTATACTCTTGAGCATTTATGAAGTATGGAAAAACTACACAAATAATAAATATAAGTGTCTTATACTGCATTCTTATATAAAGTTTACGCTTTGAAAAGCGAGTCTATAAACTCATGCTTGTTAAATACCTGTAAATCTTCCATTCCTTCTCCTACACCAATATACTTTACAGGTACTGAAAACTGGTCTGATATACCAATAACCACACCACCTTTTGCCGTTCCGTCTAATTTAGTCAGTGCTAAAGCATTTACTTCTGTGGCTGCCGTAAACTGGCGGGCTTGCTCAAAGGCATTTTGCCCTGTACTTGCATCAAGCACTAAAAGCACTTCATGGGGTGCATCAGGTATATGTTTTTGAACTACCCTTTTAATTTTAGATAGCTCATTCATTAAGTTTACTTTATTGTGTAAACGTCCTGCCGTATCAATGATAGCTACATCATAACCACCTTCTGCGGCAGCTTTGGCTGTTTCAAAAGCTACGCTGGCAGGGTCTGCATCCATACCTTTTTCAACAATATCTACATCAACCCTTTTACTCCAAATTTTCAGTTGGTCAACTGCTGCTGCTCTAAATGTATCACCTGCACCTAAAAGTACTTTTTTGCCTTGCTGCTTAAATTGGTGAGATAGTTTACCTATGGTGGTGGTTTTACCCACACCATTTACACCAACAACCAGTATTATATATGGTTTTACCCCTTGTGGAATTTGAAGCTCACCTGTAGTATTATTTCCCTCAGGCAATAAATCAGCAATTTCTTCTTTAAGCATTTCGTTCAACTCTGATGAGTTGACGTATTTGTCTTTTGAGGCGCGTTGTTCAATACGCTCGATGATTTTCAGCGTTGTTTCGATACCCACATCAGATGACACCAATATCTCTTCTAAATCATCTAAAAAATCTTCGCTAATGGTAGAACGACCAACAAGTGCTTTGCTAATTTTCCCTAATAAGCCTGTATTAGTTTTTTCTAAACCTTCGTCAAGCTTCTGCTTCTTATCTTTACTAAAAAAGCTAAATATGCCCATGTTTTATGTTATAAATAAAAAAGCTCCCTAAATAGTTTAGGAAGCTTTAAAATATCTTCAATGTTACTAAATTAAGATTTGAAATAATCTTTCACTTTGTCAGAAGGTATCATTTCTTCTTTAAAAGTATATGCACCGGTTTTTGGTGAACGGACTGTTTTGATAACTTTTGTCCACTCTTTACCGCTACCTGCTGTTTTAAGTGTTGCTACAACTTTCTTTGCCATAACTCTTTATTGTTTTAGGGTTATTACTTAATTTCTTTATGAACAGTATACTTTTTTAAGATAGGGTTGTATTTTTTCAACTCCAGTCTTTCTGTAGTGTTCTTTTTATTTTTTGTAGTTATATAACGAGAAGTTCCTGGTTGGCCACTCTCTTTGTGTTCTGTACACTCTAATATAACTTGAATACGATTACCTTTTTTAGCCATGATGCTTTACCCTCTTGTGTAAATTATATTTTGCCTTCGTTAACAAACTTTTTCAAGCAAGCAGAAATACCGTTTTTGTTTATAGTACGCATAGCTGATGTAGATACTTTTAGTGTAATCCATTCATCAGTTTCAGGTATATAAAACTTTTTCACCTGCAAGTTAGGTCTGAATCTATGTTTCGTTTTTCTATTTGAGTGAGAAACTCTGTTACCCACTAATGTTTTCTTCCCTGTTAAATCACAAACGCGTGCCATTGCTTCTTTTCTTTTTATTAAAAGGATTGCAAAGGTAAAATTATATTAGATAATAAACAACACTATAATGCTTTTTAGTTCATTCAGCATATAGCAAATATTTCTTACGCATATTTTTAAAGCTTGTTAACTCAGGCTCCCAACTATTGCGTATTTGTTGCAGGCTTTTTCCGGCTATAATTTGCTTGCGTAATTGGTCTGTGCCGGCCAGCTTATCAAAAAATGGGTTGAAGAACTTTTCTTTATTTGGAGATTCTTTATAAAAGTTCATTAACCATGTTAGGTATAATGAAGCATGTATGGGCATGTATGAGTTTCCAAAATCTGTTAATACAATTCCTTTACATTTTTGTCCTTTGTATTTTGGGTTCTCAGAAACTCCTTTAATAGGCTTTGGTGTAAACACATAACTTCCTTTCTCAAAGTCCGGTTTCCCTATTATTTCAAAGGGTTTATCTGTACCTCTCCCTACACTAACATCAGTACCCTCAAAAAAACAAAGTGAAGGATATAAATATATAGCTGCCATAGTAGGCAAATTGGGTGAGGGCTTTATTGGGAGTTTATAAAATGTTTTGTGTGTATAGTTTTTGCACTCGATAATAAACAGTTCGCACTGCATGTTATTAGGTAACCATTTTTCACCGTTAATCATTTGGGCATACTCGGCAATGGTCATTCCATGTACCACAGGTACTTTGTGCATACCTACGAAGCTTCTGAATTTAGGGTCTAAAACAGGTCCGTCTACATAGTGTCCGTTGGGGTTAGGTCGGTCAAGAATAAGTAAAGGGATTTTATTCTCGGCACATGCTTCCATAATATAGTGCAGTGTAGAGATATAAGTATAAAACCTTGCCCCTACATCCTGTATATCAAAAACTACTATATCAACACCTTTTAAATCTTGTTTAGTGGGTTTCTTTTTCTTTCCGTAGAGTGATAGTACTGGTATTTTGGTCTTTGCATCAATACCGCTTTTTATATGTGCTCCTGCCTCTGCATCGCCCCTAAAACCATGCTCAGGGGCAAATATTGTTTTAATGTTTACGTTTGAGTTTTTAAGGCTGTCTACCAAGTGAGTGCTTTTGATTACCGATGTTGGGTTTACTACCAAAGCAACGGTTTTATTTTTAAGTAAAGGCAGATAATCTTGGGTTTGTTCTGCCCCCACCGTTACTTGTGAAACACCGCTAAGCGAGACACATACTAAAACTATTTGCAGCAAATATTTCACCGGATAAGCTGTTGAATTACTTTTTTAAGAGCAACTTCAATACTTAATTGTTGCCTTATTAAAAGTTTACCGTGCGACTGGTTCCTTTAAAATTAATCACCTCTACACTTTTAGCATTTTGAGATAACCTTACGGTTCTTGAGTTTTGAGAAAGATAGCCTGAACCGTAGGGGTTCTCAATAACTTGTTTTTTGCCATTTTCAAGTGTTACAAGTAGTTTATACTCATCTTTTTTCAACTCTACTGTTTTGCTTTGGGTTTTAATACGAAGAGCTTGCATGTAGAATGAGTTATTACCAATTAAGAAAAGCTCATATCCTTTACCTGAAAGGCGTGCTACAGATTTGGCGTCGTAAGGTGTGTAATACCCCGTTTCTGCTGCTATAGCCGGTTTAAAATTACCTTTTCCATCTCCCTTAAGAATTAGCCCGTTCAATGCATCTTCGTAGCCCATCTCTATTTGCACTGAAAGTGAATTACCTGATACTAATACGTCTAAATTACCATCGTTATCATAATCAAAAATACTTGTGCCGTATACCGGAGCAAACTGCGCTCTTTGGGGCAATTGTTTTATTGTAAAACTTTTGTTGTTATTGTTAACTAACATAACTGATGCAAAATACTTTGCCTCTAACCTGTAACTGCTTTGCAAGTCTTCTTTTTTAAAGATTTCATCAGGCTTTTGTATAGCATACTCATGGTATTTTGAATAATTACGTTGAATTGTAGGCATGTGTGATGCCAAGTCTTTAAGCTCAGCATGTGTATACTCCTGCCCCATTATATAATAGGTTAAAATAGGGTCTAGCGTACCGTTATTATCAAAGTCTTTTGCATAAACCCTAACAGGCTCTGTAGGTGTTGCTTTAAAGTACCCGTTTAACCCTCTGTTACCCACTATATAATCTATGTCTCCATCATTATCAAAATCGCCTGCTGATAGACTATTCCACCAACCTGTGCTTTCTGTCAAGCCAAACTCTTGTGTTTTGTTTACCAGTTTACCGTTTTGGTTTATAAAAACTTTAATTTCCATAAACTCACCGGTAACCATTAAATCAACTTTGTTATCGCCATTACAATCTGTCCAAATAGCAGCACATACCATTCCTGCAGTTTTAAGCTCAGGTAAAACCTGGTCGGTAACATTTACCAGTGTACCGTTATCATTTCTTAAAATAGCACTGGGGAGAGATTTGGGGTACTTGCCGGGAAGTGACCTAGCTCCCACAAACAAATCAATATCTCCATCTCCATCATAATCAGCCCCTGCAACTACCGACGCGCTAATATTTAGGGGTACTTTATTGCTTGATTGTTTAAAATTACCTTTACCATCGTTTATATAAACATAGTGTTGGTAAGTGGTAGGATAAAAATTATCGTGGTTTCCCCCATTAGCAATATAAAGGTCTAAATCCCCGTCATTATCTAAATCAAAAAACAAACAGCCCATATTATCAGCTAAATTGTTCTTTCGCCAAGGTTGTTGGCCGGCTTCTTTAACACTACCTGTATTGTCTTGCACATATAATGTTCCGCCTGTGCTTTCTGCTGCGTTTCCTATAAAGAAATCATCCTTTCCGTCGTTATTTACATCTCCCACTGCAATACCTGGCCCTAAGCGGGATAACATGTGTGGTACAAGCCTATCACGCTTAAAATCAACAAAGTTATCTTCTGAGTGGAAGAATTTCAGATTAGCTACTTTTGAAATTTCTTCAAAAGGTTTGTTTGCTTTGTTTTTATTTGGTATAAACTGCTCTGTAGCATCACCCTCGTTTATGCTTATAGTTTGGTTGGGTTTAACATTTTTTAGGGTTTGCATTTTGCCTGACGGCCAAATAACTTCAAGTTCATCAATAGTTTCACTTTTACCCAAACCAACGTTTATAAAAGGGTCGCTACTAGATTGAAACCCCCTGATGCCCGTACACTCAAAATATTGCTCATTATCACCTGTTTTAACTGTTACTTTAGCGCCATACCCAAATTTGTTACTCTGTACACCATTTAGTTTTATTTTGAGGTAATTGTTTTTCAGTATCTCATTGGCTTTGTTCTTATACAACAACACATTATCGTTAATACTGGTAGATATTATATCCATATCACCATCATTATCCAAATCGGCATAAGCAGCTCCTGTGCTGGCATATTTTTTCTGGGTTATGCCCCACTCCATTGTTTTGTTTGAAAAAGTTAAGTCTCCATTATTTTTAAAGACGTAACTCATTATTTTTTTTGAAGGTAGAGCATCCAGTAAATTTCTTCTATCAAAATTCTTTCTGTCTTTATTTCTCAACTCATCAAACTGATAATTCATAAAGTCGTTATTGGTAACATCTCTATACGCCCCGTTACTAATAAACATATCTTTATAACCGTCATTATCAATATCAACAAATAAAGGTGTCCAGCTCCAATCAGTAGCTACCACTCCTGCCAAACCCGATATTTCACTAAAATACCCTTCCCCGTTATTTAAATGCAATGTATTACGCATAAACTGTTGCCCATAGCCCATGCGCACCGCCATTTGAAATATATCCCAGTTTACAGACCCTGCCATCATTTTACGACTATAGTTATCTTCAGGCAGCATATCAACAATCATTAAGTCTATCAGTCCGTCATTATTATAGTCAGCCACATCAGACCCCATACTAGAGAATGTAGTGTGCTTAAAATATTCTTGATGCTTGTTTGAGAATGTATTATCACCATTGTTAATGTAAAGAAAATCAGGGGTCATAAAATCGTTACATACATATAGGTCAATCAACCCATCCCTATTAAAATCTCCCGGAGTAGCACTTAATCCAAAGCCGAAGCTAAACATTCCGGCAGACTTGGTTATTTCTTTAAACTTACCATTACCAAGGTTCTCGTACATTCTATGGGTTGAACTTTCTTCAGCCCTTGTATTGTCAATCATCTGATTATCTAAATACAAGTCGAACCTATTTGGAAAGTTTAATACATACAGGTCTAAATCACCATCATTATCCATATCAAATAATGAGGCGGCGTTACTCAGGTTTTTATCATCAACACCATATTCAGCAGCACTTTCAGTAAATGTTCCGTTTTTATTATTTATGAAAAGTAGGTTGTTGGTTATTGAATTACTCCATACTCCTGAACGGCATACATAAATATCCATAAACCCGTCATTATTTATGTCACCCATTACAGCTCCGGTACTCCATCCCGGTGTTTTAATTCCGGCTTTCTCAGTTATATCCTCAAATTTAAAATTGCCTTTGTTTCTAAACAGTTTACACCCTGTTGAGTTTGCAGTTAAAAAAATGTCCAGCAAGCCATCATTATCAATATCTCCTACGGCTACGCCTGTACCGTTATAGTAGTTTAGGAAGTTTAATACGTTAATTGAATCCTTTTCGTCAACTTTATTTACAAAGTTTAACCCACTTTCACTTGGGTCAATATGACTAAATAGCGTTTGTGCCGTTTGTGTTTTAGCCTCTCCTTCTTTGTCTGTATCTTTAGCTTTCTTTTTACATGACACCGCAAATAACAAGCTTGTAATCAATAAAATAACTACTGAAAATCTACTCTTAACTCTCATACTTTTCATACCAAATACCTCAAAAATACCATTATTGATTGGTTTTGTAAAGCAATAATAGCGTTAAAATAAAAACCACCTTAACAGGTGGTTTTTCAATTATTCTTAGGCTTAACTATATAATTAATCTATTTCTTTAAGTACAAAATCTCCTACATTCCTACCCATTTCAACACCGTTTTCTATAGCCGGGACAAAATGGATACCTCCGTACATTCTACTGATGGCTGCTTCATCTGCAGCTTCTTTAAATGAATTGAATGAACGTATTCCATGCAAATATTCTAACTCTGTTGAATCGATAAAAGGATATTGTTTTCCAAATGCATCTTCTAATATTGTTGATGCCGAGCCTGATACAACACTGTGCCCGCTTGGATATTCAGGAAAGTTTGGTGTTGTTAAAAATGATATCCAGTCTTTATCAATGTACCGTCTTATATAGGTGATAGGTCTGATATAGTCGCTTCTGAATTTTTCATCCCAGCAAACTATAAAGCCATCATATATTGCTATTGCAGCTTTAGTTTGTATCCAAATACTTTCTATTAAACTCTTTGATTCTCTACGACAAGCAGCAGCGGCAATACCCATCCAATGCCCACCGGGTGTCAATTTCAACTCACTAAAACCTAAATGTCCGTAATGGTGCGCTACACTTGGGTTATCATCCCAAAAGTGGGCTATAAACTTTTTGGTGCTATCTACTTCTTTTGATACGTTGTACACCTCTATATTTTCTTTATAGAAATCGCTTCCCTCTGTTGAATCGAATTGTGTTGGAGGTTCAATCATAAATTGTGTTGCCGAATCCAATAACATTGGACGCAAATCGTTCCACTTTGGACATAGTGCGTGAGCATAGTCAGGGTATGTAGGTAACCAGTGTGCTCTTGAGTCAAATTTCGGCTTATACTTGGGTGCTGCTCTTATGGCAACATAATTATCACTTTTAGACCACTTTAATATGGCTTCAGCAACTGCTTTTCCATAAGCCAATGACTTCTCTACTTTTTCTTCTCCCAGTTTTGCTTTAAACTCTTCAATTTGTTGTTTCTGATACTCTTGTAGTTTACGGTTTTTGTATGTGAAGTTATAACCTGTGGTTGTGTATGCCGCAAATATGGCTACTATTGAATCCAGTTCCTCTGCATTCTCAGGTTTAGGTACACCTTCCAAGCCTGTCAGTTTCCCTTCCAAGCTTTCATATCCTTCATAAAAAGGTACAGCCGCCTCATATGCTGCTATATACACGTAGGCATTTACCCTTGCAGCTACAGGAGGGCTAAACTGGTCGCGTACAACAGCACCCGAAAGTGCGCTATATAATTCCTCAACAAAAGCTCCTCCTTGGGGTCTCTCAATTGTTTTTGTGTTTTTCTTACATGCTATGGCAAATAGTAGCAGTACTACCAATGATAACGTTTTAATTGTCTTCATGCGACTAAAAGTCCTCCTCTAATTTTTTTGAAGCCCCAAATATACAAGTTTTAGAAAACTTAAAAGTATGACTATTGTCAGAATAAGCGTCTAGAAAATGACATTCCGATAAGAGATATCCCGCCTTGCCCTACTTCATCACCCTTGGTAACTACGTTTATTTCTTGTCCAAATGCAATAGTAGGTCTAAGCATCCAATGGTTTGCTCCAAACCTAATAGTATAACCTAATTCTACGGTGGGTTGAACTATTGTAATATTTGTTGTCCCTATTTGTGGAGTGTTATCTTCATCACGCCAATCTATAGTAAGCCACCAAAAATCGCATCGTACACCTACAAAAAAGTTATTTAGATATCCTTTATTAAAATGGTATCTATATCCCGGTGTAAAACCCCAGCCTCCACCTTGTTCGTTATCATTTAAACCGCTAAAATCCATACGAAAGGCTGCATTATACCCTACTCTTAGATTTAACTCTGATTTCTTGTTTAAAAAGTACTCTGCACGCAAACCATACATTTGTCCGGCAGGGTAAGCCTGAAACTCTGCACCCAAAGTAAAAGTTGTTGGTTTTTCTTCTCCTTGAGCTATTGAAAGTGTCGGAAATAATACAGCTAAAAGTAAAAATAATAACGTGCCTCTCATTAGTGGCAATTTATTAAAAGGTAAGGTTAAATCCTAAACTGGGTAGTATGGGCAACTGGTTTATTCGTGTGTAATTTACACGGTCGAAATAAAAGATATTAGCACGGTTATATACATTAATGCAACTGGCTATTAAGTTAAGTTCGCTATGCTTACCTAATTGCATTTTATTTTTTATGGATATATCCATTCTGTGGAAATACGGTAATCTGCCTGTGTTTATATCACCGTACAGTATTCCTAACTCTCCGTTTGTGCCAGTATAATCTTGATTTATAGGTCCCTGGAAAGGTAATAACTCATAAAAACCTTGGGTTAATGTAAATGGGAAGCCAGAACCAAAATTCCAACGTGCATTTATCTCCCAGTTTTTGTTTTTTCCGAATGAATAAGCCCCCACTAAATTAATATTGTGCCTACGGTCGAAATTGGGAAAATAGGTACGTATTCCATCATCACGGTTCACATAAGTTAATGAGTATACTAACCATAAGTATAGGTTTTTACGGTCGTCGTATTTAAACCTCACATCTACCCCACTTGCTTGCCCTTCCTCAATAATAAAATCTTTTCTAAGAAATTCGGGCTGGTCAAAATTATCTTGAATATCCTCAAAAAGTTTATCGCGATTTACATTCGTTATCTGGTCAAACTTTTTAATATATCCTTCTACTAATACTTCTAATTTATCAGTTAAATCATACTCTGCACCAATTACAATATGTCTTGATTTTTGCAGCCTTGAATCTCTAGTTTCTCCTTTAAATGTTTGCGGTAAACTTTCTGGACTAGCCAAAAAACCATAAAAAAGGTTCACTACATCTCTATCGCTCACTGCAGCCATTAGGTTTTGAGAATAAAGCCCTGCTGCACCTGTTAAGCGTAATCGGTTTGAAGCATTGTATTTTACACTTAAACGAGGCTCTGGAGACTGCTCTGCCAATGAAGCATAGTATTGCAAGCGGAAGCCCGGCTCTATTACCCAACGCTTGAAAACATTACGGTGGCGAATATAAAAGGCTATCTCAGTATTGTTATCTTTTTGTTCTAAGCGTCTGCCCACAGTATTAAAGGTTTCAAAATCAGTAGAGAAACCGTTTAACTCCACACCATACTTAATGTCGTTTTGCCCCATTAAGTATGTAAAGTTTAGCCCTACGTTAAACCCGTTAATTCCGCTTTCTCTCGGCAGGTTGTCCGCTTCCTCTTGTTTTATGGCATAGTTTGAGAATGATATAAAACCATCAGCTATAGTATGTGTTGCATCAGGTATAGCAACGAAACGAGTACCAAACCCGCTTGATTTCCAATTGTATGAGGTACTGTTTTGAAAGTTTACTCTATCTCTAAAATCAAAGCCAAATACTTCAAACTTACTACCGTTACGTGCGTTTATAGATATTTTACCATAAATATCATCGAAACTATATGGCAAGCGATTGTCTTCAATGTATGAGTATACTGAGTTTGCAGACCTATCTAAATACGATGTTTTGTATGAAAATATATAAGAGATACTCCCACCACCTTCTTTAAATTTTTTCAAAGGTCCTTCAAGCAATACTTTTGATGTGAAAGGGTTTACAGCCACTTTACCTGCAAACCTGTTTTTTGAACCTTCTCTTGTAGTTACATCAACAACTGCTGAAATTCTGCCGCCATATTGTGCCCCGAAACCTGCTGAGTATATATCGGCATTACGGATAATATCAGAATCAAAAACCGAAAACATACCTATAGAGTGAAATGGATTGTAAATAGTCATTCCATCTAAGAGTATCTTGTTCATTACCGGTGAGCCTCCACGAATAAACAGTTGCCCACCCTGGTCTCCTGTTGTAGTTACTCCAGGTAATATTTGTAAGCTTTGTACCAAATCAGGTTCACCACCAATAGTAACCAATTGTTTCAGGTTTTTTTGTGTTAGTTTGGTGGTAGCCACATTAGTTTTTGTTTTCTTTTCTTGTGCCTCTGCTGAAACGATTACTTCTGAAACATCTATAACTGATTCTTTAAGATATATGGTTTTACTTTTTACCGATTTTGCTTCTACCTTAACTTTTACACGAGTAGTATCGTAGCCTAGATAAGTAGCTCTAAGTGTGTAACTTCCCGGTTCAATTTTATTAATAGTAAAAAAACCGTTTAAATTGGTAGCCCCACCTTGTTTGGTTTCTTCAATAATTACACTAACACCAATTAGTGCTTCACCTGTAGTTTTGTCAAATACAACCCCTCTAACTTCACCGGTTTGGCTATATAAGTATGAAGCATTAACAAAAAGTAGTAGTACAATTAAAATTTTCTTCATGGCAAAATGCGGCGCAAACTAAACAATTTTTGCGTTACGCTGTATATAAACGACAAAGTAGTTGCAAAAGTTGAAAGAGAAGAAATATAATGTATAAAGAAGGCATAGATTTTTATTTTGAAGACGGTTTAATGGTGTTTACAGAACAGTACCACAAAAAACGAGGGTATTGTTGCGGCAATGCTTGCAGGCATTGCCCTTATAATTTTGTGAATGTACAGGAACCTAGAAAAAGTGAAGCTAGAAAAAACAGAAAAAATAAATCTAACTAATCAAATCTAATAGCTTTTACAGGGCTTATACGCGAAACCATTAGGCTAGGCAATATCATTGCCAGCAAGCAAATAACAAACGCACCTATATTAATTATAGCTATAGCAACCCAATCTATATTTATGGGTACAAAGCTTAAATAGTATGACTCTGCATTTAGAGTGATAAATTTTGTTTGAGCTTGATACAAACAAAAGCCTACTCCCAAAGCATTTCCAATTAGTAAACCTTGTGCTATAAGGTAAGCTGCTTTATACAGGAATATTTTTTGTATGCCTGCATTGCTACTTCCTAAAGCTTTTAGTATACCAATCATATTAGTACGCTCTATAATTAAAACCAGCAAAGCAGTTATCATATTAATACTAGCTACCAAAATCATCAATGCAATAATTATTATCACATTGGTATCTAACAGTTTCAGCCAATCAAAAATTTGAGGTTTCATTTGTACCGCACTGTATGAGTATAGCTGCGGGGGTAACTCACCATTTATATTTTCAGTAATTCTTTGTAAATCGTCAAAGCTTTTCAGAGTTATTTCGTGCCCGTGTACCAAGCTATCGCTCCAGCCGTTTAGCTTTTGTATATGCCTTAAATCTACAATTGCAAAGGCTCTGTCATAGTCTTCCAACCCTGTTTCAAACACTCCTGAAATTGTTAGTGCCCTTGCTCTTACCGGTTCCTGTATAAAATATAATCTTACTTTATCGCCTGTGTCCAGCAACAATTTATCAGCAATAGTTTTTGATATTAATATTTCTTTACCGGCAAACTCTGTATTCAGCTTGGGTAGTCTTCCTTTTATTACACAAGTAGCCAAAAAATTCCAATCGTAGCTACTGTCGACCCCTTTCAGCACTATCCCCTCATTATATTCATCGGTTTTTATTATTGCAGCTTTATTGGCATATACATGCATCTGGCTAATCTCAGGCATTTTCTGTAATGCTTCTATATAACTTCCATAACGATTAATGGGACTAGCTTCATAAGTCTCATTCATATCTAAAGCACGAACCTGAATATGGCTGCCAAACCCAATTACCTTATTGGTTATTTCTTTTTGAAAACCCGTGAGTATAGCTACAGCACCTATCATAACAGCAATACTAACTGCTATACCTGCTATACCGATACGAATAATGAGACGCGAGAAGGTTTTTTTACCTTTAAAAGTGAGCCGTTGCCCTATGTAGTAGCTAAAATTCAATGCGTGCAAATCTAACTAAAGAAAAGCCAATGGTGAAGTATGTTTTTTACCTATTCACTTTCTGTTGATAATACGCTTTGGCAATACTGTTATGAATATTAATTTTTGTATTGCTTTTAAGCTTATCTATATGAATCAGTACGAAACCTTTTTGCGCTATGTATATGAAAACGGAGTAACTAAAACCGACCGTACGGGTACGGGCACACGAAGTGTTTTTGGTTACCAAATGCGATTTAACTTACAAGAAGGTTTCCCATTGGTTACCACCAAAAAAGTTCATTTAAAATCTATAATACATGAGCTATTGTGGTTTTTAAAAGGAGATACGAACATTAAATACCTAAAAGACAATGGAGTAAGAATTTGGGATGAATGGGCTGATGAAAATGGTGATTTGGGACCCGTATACGGACACCAATGGCGCAACTGGCCTGCACCTGATGGTAAAAACATAGATCAAGTGCAACAGGTGTTGGACATGCTGAAAAACAGCCCTGATAGTCGAAGAATTTTGATAAGTGCATGGAATGTGGCAGACTTGCCTGATATGGCCTTGATGCCTTGCCATACCATGTTTCAGTTTTATGTTGCTGAGAATAAACTAAGCTGCCAGTTATACCAACGCAGTGCTGATATATTTTTGGGTGTACCATTTAATATTGCCAGCTATGCTTTGCTTACTATGATGATTGCTCAGGAATGTGGTTTTGAGTTAGGCGATTTTGTACACACTTTTGGCGATGCACATATCTACAACAACCATTTTGAACAGGTAGAAACCCAACTGAGTAGAATTCCCCGCTCATACCCTACTATGAAGCTAAACCCAAACGTAAAATCTATATTCGATTTTAAGTTTGAAGATTTCACGTTAGAAAATTACGACCCCTACCCTTTAATTAAAGCGCCTGTCGCAGTTTAAATACTGATTATCATTTATTTATTAAACAAATTTATCTTTCCTAATACTATAGCTTTCTTACCCAAACCAAAAAAAACAAGCTCATTATATTTTTTACGGTAAAACATTCTTCTTGGAAATAACATTACCCCTAAATCCTTATAGTCAATTAATTTCTCAACATGAATATTGCCCTCATAATCTATAAATAGCTTTGCTAATGAACCTTCTTTTGAAGACCTTACATACTGCCTAGTTCTTTTCTTTTTAAAATTTTCAATATGATCTGTATAAAAAACATATACACCTTTTTCAACTGACAGAGTATATATTGAAGCTTTTCCATCAGTTGGTGATCCTCCAAAACTAAATTTGTCCCATTTCCTAAATGATAGTATTTCACCGTTCTCAGATAGTACTATAATCATTAACTCATCATAGTTGTATAATCTTGAATAATTAGATTTTATGTATTCTATATAAGTATTCTCTGCAATTAGAATAGTTCTTCCATTAGTATCAAAATTAATTGAATGAGGCATATATCCAGTTCCTCCTTTTTCTGAATTATAGAATACTCTTTTAAAAGTCTTTGAAAACGGTGTTATCCTTCTACTTAGCTCAAAAAAACTATCCTTATTAATTTTTATTGAATAGATACCTTCATCATAGGTTTTAGACTCTTTTTCGTCTTTTTTAGAGTAAAGTCCGACTAATGTTATACTACTATCATTAGGAATAAATGACAATGTAGTTGGTGCAAAATCATCTATTTTTATTTCGTAAGATCTTATGTCGTCTAACTCCACATTATCATTTGTGCTTGACGATATATGATTCAATATTATTGAGTTTTCATCTTTAAATTTTGAAAGAAAATATACATCACCACTCTCGTAAACCCTTAACCAGTAATAATTAAATCTTTTCTCCTTATCACTATTATCAATACTTACATTGCGTATATACTTTTCAAACTTTAAATCAAGGTTAGATGTGTAATATAATAACCTGAAATCTTTAGTTAGTTTTTTATCTTCTTTAACATTCATTTCATAAATCACTAAAAAACCTTCACGTTCATATGATATACTTGTATGGAAATAAGATGGCTTTTGTTTTTTTGTAGAGTAATTAGCAGCGATTTTTACCCAATCTTTATCTTGTTCACCAGAAAGATTTCTACTTTTTGCATAAAGGTATGAGGAGTCATTTTGTTCTTTGTAAGCAAATTCAATAATATTATCCTTCATCAAATGTATACCTCGATGGTCAATTTTATTTTTCTTGCCTTTAATATTATTCCAATAAATATCTAACTGGCTTGTTTTCTCTTCTTCTAATTTGTCTACATCAAATATTTTCAGGTCAAATTTTTTCCTATAAAACCCACTACTATTTTTAAACTTTTGCTGTAAATAATTTATATATACTCTCTTATTATTTCCTTCTAAAAAATAATAAAAATCATTACCTGCTTTTATTTTTGGAATAGTATATTTTTTAACAGATGAAACCTCAGCTTTTTGACTAAAACTAAGTAGTGAAATAGTTATTGTTAAAATGAGCAGAATTGTTTTTTTCATATTGAACTAGTTTAGTCAAAGATTATTTTTAATAATAATAAAAACTACTCAATTTAAGCAAACTATCTCATCAAAAAATAATAACTACTTTCACTAAATATGTTGTCTTAAACTTAAACAATAAAACTAATTTTGCCGCCATGTTTAGCTTCGATGAGATACTTACGGTTTCTTTTACCTTGTTTGCTGTAATAGATATTATTGGGTCTATTCCGTTATTAATTTCTTTACGCCAAAAAATTGGCCACATACAAAGTGAGAAGGTTACGCTGGCATCGGCTATACTAATGATATTGTTCCTTTTTATCGGTGAGCCGTTTTTGAACTTAATGGGTGTAGATATTAGTTCATTTGCTATAGCAGGCTCGATAGTGTTATTTATTTTAGGGCTGGAAATGGTTTTAGGTATAGATATTTTTAGAGCCGACCCTGACCCCTCAACAGGTAGTATTGTGCCTGTAGCTTTTCCAATAATAGCAGGCTCCGGTACATTAACAACCGTAATTTCTTTAAAAGCTGATTATGCTACTTTAAATATATTGATAGGTATAGTACTAAATTTAGCTTTAGTTTATGTAGTACTAAAATCTACTGATTTTTTAGAAAGAAAATTAGGACAAGCAGGAGTATTAATTATCCGCAAATTCTTTGGACTAATACTTTTAGCAATAGCTATAAAGATTTTTAAAAGTAATATGGGTATTTAATCAACTTCAAAATCTGAAAATTTAATCATTTTTTTAAACTGCCCTATCATAACTACTCCTCTATTATTTTTCTTTGTTATCGTAAATCTAGGATTAATATGATATAGCTTTAAATCCTTAAACCTAATTACTGCTTCCGATGACGTTTCACCTATATTACTCACAAATGTCTTTACCAAAACAGCTTTTTTATATGGATGATTTTGCCTTACCTCTCTAATGCTTCCATCAAAATCCATATAATTGCCTCTGTAAAAAAAGAATATCCCTTTTGAAGTAGGCAAAAAACTATATGACAAATCCCCTCCACTTGTTGAAGATAAATTTGTATAATTATACTTATTAATATTAGAAGTATACTTAACCTTCCCGTTTACATCAATACCAATAACTATCAATTGCTCAAAATGGTGAGAATAACTACACCCTTCCTCCATCCTGCAATGTTGCTCAAGAAAAGTCTTTTCGGCAATAAGCACAACACCCCCACTATCTTTGTGAATTAAATTTCTTATTTCAATTGGCGAAGATAATATCTTACCAGCCCTTCTGCGCCTTGTATCACTATGGTATTTACTTAAAAAATTATTATCCAGAGAATTAATTGCTCTACTTTTTTCTCTAAGACTATGATCATCTAACTTTATATAAGCTAAACCAGAAATTCTACTACTTTTTACTCCCCCTATCCCTCTTAATATCTTTCGCTCTTCAACACTCTCTTTGTCTTTATCTTCAACATAAAAACAAGATATTACAATTGTACTATCTTTTTCATTTATGAAATTAGTAAAATCTACAATTTCTTTTCCTTTTAGTTTCACCTCATATCCAGTTAATTCACTAGTGTTGACTATACTTCTATCTTCTTCTAACTTATATAATGTTACATCCTCTTTTAATCTTGAAAAAAAATAAACAGTTCCATTGTTACTTACCTTCCCCGAAAATGAGTACTCATCATCTTCCACGTCTTCTTTTTTAGAAATAGTTACTTCTTTCAAGAACCTCTTATCTAAATCTGAATTATAAATTGAATATACAAATTTATTATTACTATTACGTTGAATTAAAAGCTTGGATTTATCATTGGAAAAACTAATTTTATAATCAATCTTCCCATAAAAAGCAGGCGCAGTAATATTTTCTACTTTAACCCACTGACTTTTCTCTAGACCCTCAAGTGTAAATACTTTTAAATAAACCTTGTAGGCTGTAAGTTTTCTTTCATACTTAACAGCTAAAATAAGTATAGAGTTATCCATTGCATATGCATCTTCATACTCCAACCTGTATTTCTTTTTTTTTGACCCCCTTTTAAGGCTTAAGTTTATCTGTTGAGAGAAAATCTTACTATGGTTACGGCTAGTATATTTTTCTATATACCACTTTCCTTTTCCACTATAATCTCTTTTGACCAAAATAAAATTACCTTTATTATCCTCTCTTAATAGCTTATAAGAAGAATGTCTACTTGCCAATGGGTTTCCCCAAGTAATTTTAATATCTTGAGCTTTAGTCTTATGTGTAAGAAATAATAACAAAAGTATTAACAGTAAGCCTCTTTTCATTAAAAATGTAGTTTGGTAAAATGACATCTACAAATGCATTAATCAATTTAAAAATAAAATATTTTTTTGTTTATGTAACAGTTATGAAACAGGTTCTTCAATCCCCATCATATCTTTAATTTTTGCTACTGCATAATCAACTTCTTCTTTAGTATTTTGTTTGCCAAAAGAAAAGCGAACATTAGCCCGAGTTGGGTCGGTATTCAAAGCTCTTAATACATGAGAGCCTACATCGCTCCCCGATGAGCATGCACTACCGCCGCTACAGCTTATTCCTTCCATATCTAACCTAAACAGCATCATTTCAGACACTTTACTAGGTGGAAACGATACATTTAACACCGTGTATAAGCTGTTCTCACTAGCACAATCCCCATTAAAAGCAATACCTGGTATTTCGGCTTTTAAGCGTTCTATCATGTAGTTTTTAATGCCCAGTATATACTCTTTTTTCTTCTCACAATCTCTGTTTGCCACCTCAAGGGCTTTTGCCAAACCAACAATGCCATATACATTTTCAGTACCTCCGCGCATATTGCGTTCTTGCGAGCCACCTGTTATAAAAGGTTTTATTTTTAATTCGCTATTTATATAGATAAAGCCAATACCTTTTGGTCCGTTAAACTTGTGTGCGGCACCTGCAAGAAAGTGAATGGTGGTTTTTTGTAAATCTATGGGGTAATGTCCAATGGCTTGCACAGTATCACAATGGAGGTAACAGTTATACTCTTTGCATAACTCAGAAACTTTATCGATGTTTAATAGGTTCCCGATTTCATTATTACCATACATTAAAGAGACTAAACTTTTAGGGTTTTCGCTCATCAACTGCTCTAAATGCTCCAAGTTTATATGCCCATTTGAGAGTAGGTTTACCAAATGCAGCTTTACTTTACCCGCACCTGCCAAGTCTTCAGCAGTATGAAGTACTGCATGGTGTTCTATAGGCGATGTAATAATACTCTTGACACCTAAATGCTCTACACCACAGCGAAGTGCCATATTATCGGCTTCTGTACCTCCTGATGTGAAAAATATTTCTGATGGGGTAACATTTAGAATTGTTGCTACCTTTTTTCGTGCTTCCTCAATTAAAGTTCGCACCGGACGACCATGCCCATGAATAGAAGACGGATTACCGTACTCGTTTTGCAAAACAGGCAATATTGCCTCTAACACCTCTTTATCAAGCGGTGTTGTTGCAGCGTTATCAAAATATACTCTCAATATGGTAAAATTTAGTAATACTCATTATTAAAATTATTCTTGTTTATCGCTTGGTGGTAATATACCCCATTAGCTTATAGGCCAGTTTAGCCAATGTATATTCACTTAAAATACTCCCTTGCATAGGAGCACATTCAACAATATCAAAACCTACTACATTCTTTTCTTGTATAGTCCTTTTAAACAACTCTACACTTTCGTTCCAAAACAAGCCATTAGGTTCAGCAGTACCCACGGCAGGTATAACTGATGGGTCAAATCCGTCAGCATCAATGGTTATATATACTTCATCTCCCAGTTTTTCCAAAGCTTCATCAATCCAGTTATTATTTTGGCGAATTTGATGGGCATAGAATGTATGTAGCTTATCAGACTGTTTTATGAGTTGTGCTTCTTCAATACATTGGGCACGAATACCTACTTGTACTATATTTAAGCCCATATCCCACACCCGTTTTAACACACTGGCATGAGAGTATGGATTGTCTTGATATGCCTCACGTAAATCACTATGGGCATCAAACTGTAGAATACTTAGGTTATTGTGCTTTTTTGCATAAGCTTTTACTAAACCAAAAGTAACTGTATGCTCTGCCCCTATTGATACTACAAACTTATTATCACTAAGAAGTTTTGAAGTTTCCTCTTCTATTAAGTTAATGGCTTCAGCATCAACTTTATTATCAAATTCAGTAGGTTGAAGTGTGCAAATTCTATTTGTTAAGTAAGCTTCGGTATCTAATTCTTCATCATATAACTCAACAAATTGTGAGGCCTTTACAATAGCCTCGGGACCTTTTGCAGAGCCCATTAGGTACGATGAGGTATATTCATAAGGCAACTGTTGAATTACGAATTTTGCATTCTCGTAATTATAAAGTGCCTCATCTTCTATACCTAAAAAATTATCTTTAGCTCCTACATATTTCATTAACTACTTTTAAAGAAAATGTGTTAAACAAATATACTTAGTTTTAAGTTATGCCCAAAGCCACTTATAGCGGGCAACAGGCTCATAAATACTTTGGCAAGTAAAGGTAAATTTTTGTATTTTTAAAACAATGAGTGAAAACTACTTAGAAAGCATAAGAAAACAGTTTAAATATTATCAAAATTTAGGCTCTAAAACCCTTGAACAACTTGATGAGAACGATATACATTGGCAGCATAATGAAGATAGTAATAGTATAGCCATTATTGTTAAACACCTTTGGGGAAATATGATGAGCCGTTGGACAGATTTTTTAACTACTGATGGTGAAAAAACTTGGCGGAAACGTGATGCTGAGTTTGAAAACGACATAAAAAATAAAGAAGAACTATTGGCTAAATGGCAAGCAGGATGGGATTGCTTATTTTATACTTTAAAATCTTTAACTGCTGACGATTTAGAGAAGATAATTTATATACGCAATGAGGGACATACGGTAATAGAGGCTGTAAACAGGCAATTAGTCCATTATTCTTACCATATTGGGCAAATGGTATATATAGCTAAACTATTGAAAGGTGAGCATTGGAAAAGCTTATCTATACCTAAAAATCAATCGAAAGCTTTTAATGCAGAAAAGTTTAGCAAAGAAAAAAGTATAAGGCATTTTACAGATAATGAGAACGGAAATTAAGACATACCTGTTAGTATAGGTTCATCCAAATTCTTTACATCTGCTCTTAACCCCAGTTCAATAGCCTCCAAGTTGGCAATTTTACCGTTATCAATAGTAAACCTTACCATAGTACGCACTTTATGAAAACCTTTTATGCCTGCTGCCCCGGGGTTTATATGCAACAAACCCAAATCTTTGTCGCGCATTACTTTTAATATATGCGAATGCCCTGTAATGAATAACTGTGGTGGGGTTTGTTTTATTTCTTCTCGCACAGCGGGTGAATATTTGGTAGGGTACCCACCAATATGGGTTATCCAAACATCAACCCCCTCACAAGTAAATCGGTTATGTAGCGGGTGTTCAACTCTAAGTTCCTGTCCGTCTATATTACCCCAAACTCCACGTAGTGGTTTTATAGCTTTTATATAATCGCTTACAGCCATGGTTCCCCAGTCACCGGCATGCCAAACCTCATCAGCTTCATTGATGTAGCTCACCATTTTACGGTCTAAAAAACCATGTGTATCAGAAAGCAACAGAATTTTTTTCATTAAGTACAGGCATAAAAAACCCCAAACAACAAGTATTTGGGGGTACGTTAAAAATCATTAAGATTTATTGAGCAGCTGCTTCTGGCTGAGTACAGTTTAGCATCCAAGCAAAACCATATTTATCTATTAGCATACCAAAGCGAGCTCCCCAAAAAGTATTTTCAAGCGGCATTGTAACTTGTCCTCCTTCTGCCAACTTATTAAATATTTGTGTTTGGGTATTTTCGTCTGTTAGGTTAATACTTAACGAAATGTGATTCCCAATTTTTAGAGTGAAATGAGGCATAAGCGTATCCGCAAACATAAGACGGATATCTCCTGCTGTTACTTCACCGTGCATTACTTTATCAGCAAGAGCAGGGTCACTATCAGGCATATCTTTATAACGATTGATAGCTGATACTTCTCCACCAAGACATTCAGCATAAAAATTCATGGCTTCTTCACAGTTTCCTTCAAAAGCCAAATAAGGGTTTAAAGTTGTCATAGTTTTAGTTGTTTAGTAAACAGCAATTTAGGTATAAAAAACCAATCGCTCCTAAAGTTTACGTTACATTTTAAAAACTATGCTACACCTGCATGCCTGATGTGTTTAGCATGCGATATAAAGGCACTAAACATAGTAGGAAACTCTGTATAAGCTATATTAAATTCTCTACAGGTGTCTCTAACTATTTTACTCACATTTGGATAATGTATATGGCTTATTTTTGGGAATAAATGGTGTTCTATCTGAAAATTTAACCCTCCTAACAACCAACTTAAACTCTTACTTTTAGTAGCAAAATTTACTGTGGTATTTATTTGATGCACTGCCCATTCAGTTTCAACACTTACTTTTTTCTCTTTATTAGGGGCCTTAAAGTCTGCCTCCTCAACTATATGTGCCAACTGAAATACCACTGCAACCAAAATACCTGCACTAAAGGCTAATATTAAGTATCCCAGTATAGCTTCAACCCAACCCACTAGCAATGCAGGAGCTACAATAAAAATACCTACGTGAAGTACTTTAGAAACCCAAAAATTAAAATGTTGGTACAAACTCATTTTACGCATTGGTGTATGGTCTGAAATACGACTTAAGAAGTATTTCTTAAAGTCTTGCCAAAACACCCAAAACAAGTAGGTAAGTCCATACAACAACATAAAATAATAATGCTGAAAGCGGTGAAACCAATATTTCTTTTGGTCTGAATGTGTGCGGATAAACGGTTTAATATCAATATCATCATCCATCCCTTCAATATTAGTAAACGAGTGATGATTGATATTATGTTTTAGGTTCCATATATAAGCATTTCCTCCTAAAAGGTTTAGGGCAAATGCCATGAACTTATTTACCGTTGGGTTATTAGAGTAACTGCCATGAGAACCATCATGCATTACATTAAACCCTATAGCGGCAAAGTTTACCCCCATAATAACGCATAACAAAACACTAAGCCAAAGTTGTTGCGGGGTATAAAACACCAAAACAATGTAGTTGGCAATTAATGTTGCAAAAAGTATGATGGTTTTTAGATAGAGTTTAAAATTCCCTGTTATGGAGGTGTTTGATTGCTTAAAATAATCGTCGACCCTTTTACGAAGTATTGAAAAAAATTCTGCGTTTTTATTATTAAAGCGTACTACAGCCATTATTTATAAGATATTCTTTGTAAGCGGCTGCGAAAATACAATTTATAAGCTAAAGAAATACACAATAAAATTACTCAAACCGTAAAGCTTCAATCGGGTCTAATTTGGCTGCTTTGCTTGCGGGGTAGTAACCGCCTAATACTCCAACAATTATAGAAATAATTACAGCTAAAATAATCCACTGCCAGGGTACAATAAAACCTACACTTAAGGCTAGTGAAATAAGGTTACCCACACCCAAACCCAGTAATATGCCAAAAAATCCACCCAAAACGCTTATGGTGATTGCCTCATACAAAAACTGCTTACGGATAACTGTTTTTGTAGCACCCAAAGACTTACGCACACCAATTTCTCTTGTGCGCTCAGTTACGGTTACAAGCATTATATTCATTAAAGCTATTAGCGAACCAAACAAGGTAATGAAACCTATTATATTGGCTACAAGCGTGAGCATATCTAAATTACTGATGAGTTGCTGGGCTAAATCATCGCTTTTGGTTATTTCAAAATTATTGCCCTCAAGAGCACGAACTTTCCTCACTATCCTAAAAATACCCTCAGCTTCTGAAATAGCAGCATCCATTACCTTGGGGTCATCTACCTGTACTGATATGGTAAAGGAAGAGTTTTTTGCCCCCATTCTGTTTTTTGCAAATGTAAGCGGTACATAAACTAACTTATCCCCCCCACCAAAGCCGGCAGAGTTCCCTTTAGACTCAAGCACACCAATGACTCGCATTTTAATACCACCCACAGATATTATCTTATCAATTGGGTTGCCTTTATTGGGAAATAGTTTTGAAACAATGTCTGTACCTATAACAGCAACAGGAGTTACCCCCTCTAAGTCTGATGCTGCAATATTCCTTCCTTTGGAGAGTTTATACCCTGAGACACCTAAATAGTTTTCATCAATACCTATTACTACAGTATTGGGGTTAGTTTTATTAGAGCGGTACTTAACTGTGCTGGCAAAAGACACATTAACTGAATTGGAAACCGTTGCAGGAAAAGTATATTCTTTTTTAAACTGGGTTGCTTCTTCAAAACTTACTTTACGATAAGTAATGCTTTTTCTTCTTCCGCCACCTACCCTAATTTGCCTGGAACGATTTTTTATGTTGAAAGAATTTGCCCCCATATCGCTAAAGCTATTGCTTATATAGCTTTTCATAGCATCTATAGAAGATAGTATACCCACCAAAGCCATAATACCTATAGCTATTATAGAAAGGGTTATTATGGTTCTTGAACGACTAATTTTAATAGAGTCGTAAGCAAGTTTTATTGTTTCTTTAAAATTCAAGGGGTGTGGTAAATACTTTAGCCAAAGATGCTAAAAAACCACTGATAGGCTATATACTTAATCTACTATTGGGCTTTTTGTTTCGATGAAATTTGAAAACATTACTTATGCCGAAAAAGACTCACCACAACCACAGGTTTCAGCAGCATTGGGGTTACTAAAAGTAAATCCTTTGTTATTTAAGCCTTCTTCCCAGTCTACTTGCATACCCACCAAATACATTAAGCTTGATTTTTTCATCAACACACGAATTCCGTCAATAGTATAAATATTATCTCCTTCTTCTTCGTGGTCAAAAGCCAAAAGATATGACAAACCGGCACAGCCGCCGCCTTTTACTCCTATTCGTAGGCCCTGCTTTTCGCCAATATTTAATGTCTCCATCAAACGGTTTAGTTCTTCTTTGGCACCGTCAGTAAAGCTAATGGGTGCTTCGTTAGTAGTTTTGGGTTGTTCTATAGTCTCTTTCACAGCTTATCTTCTTAATTTCAATACAAATATCACAAAAAGTATGCAACAGTTGGCAACGGCTTAAATCACATATTAAACTTTGCATAAAATATTACCCTATAAATACTAATACTATGTTTCATCGTTAGTAATGCGGCACCAAACAATAAATACAAACACAAAAGATGCTAATGTTATTTACATCTCTTATTTTTACACCCTTTAAAACTTACCTATATGGATGCATTAAGTGTTTTTCTTGAAATAGTTAAAATAATACTTCCCGCAGTAGTAGTGTTTTTGGTAGGATATTTTACCCTAAAGAAAATGCTGGACAATCACTATGAAAACAGACTTTTAGAGTTTAGGCAACAAAACCGCCAAGGCATGCTGGCTCCCAAAATACAGTCTTACGAAAGACTCACATTGTATTTAGAGCGAATTAACCCCAGTAATTTACTAACCCGGATTAGCAACCCCGGTCTATCGGCAGCAGATTTTAAAAATGTTCTGATTCATGCCATTAACGACGAGTACAATCACAACCTCGCACAACAATTATATGTTTCTCCACAAGCTTGGCAAATGATTAAATATGTTAAAGAAGAAATGATACGCCTTATTAACGAAAGTTTAGCAGGGCTTGACTCAAAAGCTTCCAGTGTAGACTTAAGCAAAGCCATTTTAGAAGAAATTATCCGCCGCGAAGAAGTACCTACAGATAAGGCTATTAACTTTTTGAAAAAAGAGTTTAAACTAATTTTTGATTTTTAATTTATGGCACAAAGCCAATATATATATAACGCTTTTGAACCTGCTGACTTTGAAGCCTGGAAACAAAGGGTAATAAAAGAGGTAAAGGGTGAGGAAGCATTTAATACACTTTACAAAACCACTTCTGAAGGTGTCTTGCTAAAGCCTTATTACACTATTGATGATTTAAACAAAGAAATACCTGCAATTGAAGCATCAAGGGGCTGGCTTATTCAAGAGCGTATACCTGTTAAAAATGCTGATGAGGCTTTAAAAGCTGCTTATAATGTCCTGAAAAAAGGAGCAGAAGAAATTGTTTTTGAAATAAACAGCAATGAGTCTGATACTATCTTATCGCAGATAAATCCCTTTGTATTTAGGTTAAACCAAAATACAAGAGCAGCATCGGGTAACTTTCAGGCAGATATTTTAAGCAATCTTATAAATACTGATAGCTTTTCAGCCGATGAGTTTGAAAAACTGGTAAAAAAACATTCAGGAACGCTTGAAGTTAACGGTGCACAATATCATAATGCAGGTGCAAATGTTTGTACTGAAATAGCAATTACTTTAGCACATGGGAATGAGTATTTAAATATCGGAACAAACGTTCCTGTATTATTTAATATGGCTGTAGGTAGTGATTACTTTTTTGAGATTGCCAAACTAAGAGCGCTTAGAAAGTTATGGTCTGTTATAGCTATAGAGCATGATGTTGACACCTCGGTTAAAATCAACTGTGAAACAGCCCTGAATAACAAAACCATATACGACTATAACAACAATATACTTAGAGCCAGTACTGAAACTATGGCTGCTGTAATTGGGGGGTGTGATGGGTTGTTTGTTCATCCTTACGATATATTGTTTAAGCAACCTAACGACTTTTCTAACCGAATAGCAAGAAACATACAGCTAATAACGAAGAAAGAATCGTACTTAGATAAAGTAAATGACGCTTCACACGGTAGCTATTTTATTGAAAATTTAAGCAATGAGATAGCTAATAAAAGCTGGGAGTTGTTCCAAAACATTGAAACAAAGGGTGGCTATATAGTAGGAGTTGAGTCAGGCTTTTTGCAAGATACTATAGTTAAGCAAGCAGAAGCTACTCAACAACAGGTAGATAATGGTGACCGTGTAGTTTTGGGAGTAAACAAATACCCTAACAATAACGAGAAAATGAAGGGAGAAATTGAGGAGATAGAACTTCCATCTAATAAACACTTCCCTTTACACAGATGGACTGAAAAAGCTGAAAAAGAAAGACTGGATAATGAGTAAATTGGCAAATGTGCTAGTGTGCAAATTAAAAGTTGAGAATGGATAATTGAAAATGATGTTTAGCGGCAGAAAGTCATTCCGAATTTAGTTCGGAATCTGCACAGGTAAAGTATAAAAAGATTGCTTCGGAAGACCTCGCAATGACGAAATAGGTATCATCCTGAGCGGAGTTGAAGGAGTCTGGTGGGTAAGTCATGCTGAATTTATTTCAGCATCTGCGCGCAAGGTTTCCCTCCTATTAAGGAGGGAGAAAGGGAGGTGTAAAAAGCAAAGAAAATGAGAAAAGATTTTAGCAACGTAAAAGTTCATCATAACTCTTCTAAGCCTTCACAGCTAGAAGCCGAGTCTAAACCTTGGACTACTCCGGAAGGAATAGAAGTAAAACCTGATTTTGAAGCTAAAGATGTGGAGGGTTTAAAAAGTTTGCACTTTGCTTCGGGTATTCCTCCGTTTTTACGTGGCCCTTATGGCAGTATGTACCTTACCCGCCCTTGGACTATTCGCCAATATGCTGGTTTTAGTACAGCTGAGGAATCTAATGCCTTTTATCGCCGTAATCTGGCAGCAGGGCAAAAAGGACTTTCAGTTGCTTTTGATTTAGCCACACATAGAGGATATGATAGCGACCACGAACGTGTTACAGGCGATGTGGGTAAAGCCGGAGTAGCTATCGACAGTATTTTAGACATGAAAATACTGTTTGACCAAATTCCTCTCGACCAAATGTCAGTTTCAATGACTATGAACGGGGCTGTACTGCCCGTTATGGCATTTTATATTGTAGCCGCTGAGGAACAAGGTGTAAGTATGGAGAAACTTTCAGGAACTATACAAAATGATATTCTGAAAGAATTTATGGTACGTAACACCTACATCTACCCTCCTGCAAGCTCTATGCGCATTATTGGTGATATTTTCGAGTTCACCTCTCAAAATATGCCCAAGTTCAACTCTATATCTATCAGTGGATACCATATGCACGAAGCAGGTGCCACTGCTGACATTGAGTTGGCTTATACACTAGCTGATGGTTTAGAGTATATCCGCACAGGTATAAAAGCAGGTTTGGATATTGATGCCTTCGCCCCTCGCCTATCCTTTTTCTGGGGTATAGGTATGAACCATTTTATGGAGATAGCCAAAATGCGCGCAGGTCGTATGCTTTGGGCTAATATTGTAAAACAGTTCGACCCCAAAAACACTAAATCAATGGCGTTGCGTACACACTGCCAAACCAGTGGATGGAGTTTAACCGAGCAAGATCCTTTTAATAACGTAGCCCGTACTACTATAGAGGCTATGGCTGCTGCATTGGGCGGAACACAATCGCTACACACTAATGCTTTAGACGAGGCAATAGCCTTACCTACTGATTTTTCAGCGCGTATAGCACGTAATACACAGATATACCTACAACAAGAAACTAGTATTACCAATGTGGTTGACCCTTGGGGAGGAAGTTACTACGTAGAATACCTAACCGACCAACTGGTGCAAAAAGCTACCGCCTTAATGGATGAAGTGGAAGAATTGGGAGGTATGGCAAAAGCCATTGAGTCAGGTGTGCCTAAAATGCGTATTGAAGAAGCTGCTGCCCGCAAACAAGCACGTATTGATAGCGCAAAAGATGTAATTGTTGGGGTAAACCAATATATAGCAGAAGATGAGCACCCTATTGATATTTTAGAGGTTGATAACGCCAAAGTACGTCAAAGCCAAATAGAGCGTTTACAAAAACTAAAAGCAGAACGTAATAATAGCGAGGTTGAAGCTGCTTTGGGTGCACTTACCCAATCTGCAAAAACAGGTGAGGGTAATTTACTAGCATTAGCAGTTGACGCTGCCCGTAAACGCGCTACTCTGGGAGAAATATCTTATGCGCTTGAAAAAGAGTTTGGGCGCTACCAAGCTACTATAAAATCAATATCAGGGGTATATTCATCAGAAATAAGTATGAACGATGATTTTAAAGAAGCCAAGGCGTTAGCCGATGAATTTGCTAAGCTGGAAGGCCGCCGCCCACGTATTATGATAGCCAAAATGGGGCAAGACGGGCATGACCGTGGAGCCAAAGTAATCGCTACCAGTTTTGCTGATATTGGCTTTGATGTAGATATAGGGCCCTTATTCCAAACGCCTGCTGAAGCTGCTAAACAAGCCATCGAAAACGATGTACATATTATTGGTGCATCATCATTAGCTGCAGGACATAAAACATTAGTTCCCCAAGTTATTGAGGAACTAAAAAAACAAGGCCGTGATGATATTATGGTAATTGCCGGAGGGGTTATCCCCCAACAAGACTATGATTTTCTTTATAAAGCAGGTGTAACTGCCGTTTTTGGTCCGGGTACGGTAATAGCCAAAGCTGCACAAGAGATTTTGAAAAAACTGATGTCAGATAATTGATGTCAGATGTTTGGCTAATTCGTCATTGCGAGATAACCTTCTTAGGTTAATGAAGCAATCTTAATCCTTCGACTCCGCTCAGGATGACAAAGATTGCTCCGCCGTCCCTCCTCGCAATAACGCAACTTTAAAAACTCATATCATCGGCACTCGGTCCATAACTACCCGGCACAGGTATATCTAATAATCTAAAATACACTCCTAGTTGTGCCCTATGGTGGGTAACTTGGCTAAAGTAATCTCTTACAAACTTTAGTTTCTTAGCCTTTTCATGAATCATATCACCGCTTCGCATCACCCATTCTTCATGTAAAACATCCTCATTAGTATTTTGCAATGCTTTCCTTCCTGCAGCTACGCATTCTTCAAAGTAGGCCAGTAACTCTTCATTATTGTTTACTTTCTTAGTTTGGTAAGTACTGGTCATAAAATTAATTTCTTTGGTATCTAAGGTCATGGGTATCCAACAAGGCAATTCAGCTATATGGGTAGCTAGTTTGCCCAGCTCCATATTTTTTTCATGAGGTTTCCAATCGTACTTGTCAAAGGGGACGATACTTAAAAACTTGCGGGTAGTGTTTGCTTCACGTTCTAATTCAGTAAGCATTAAATCAATTATTTTCATGGTGTTTAAATATTTACCGCAAACATCTACCAACTTACTGACAGCCCTATGTCAACAGGGTTTAATTTATTGATTTGAGATACTGAAAACTGCAAACCCGAAACTGATAACTAAATTTGTAGCATGAAAGATTTTATTGAAGTTACCGTAGACAAAACCACAGGCAAAAAAGGTATCATAAACATTAACAATATCGTATTTGCGGAGCCTTTCCCTAAAGATGCTAATGCAACCACATTATACCTTAGCGGAGCCAGTGTACAACAAGGAAGTTTTCAGGTTGTAGTAGATGAAACTTTGGAAACTATTATTCAGCTAATTAATAAAGCACAGCCCTAAACCATTCTTATCCTCTTTTGTTAAAACATGTTATAACATTAAACCCTATTTTCGCCGTCTGAAAATAAAAACTATTACTCATGAATAAGAAATTACTAGTATTATCTGTGGCTATGTTCTTAGCCATCTTTAGTGTTAATGCACAAGACCTAAAAACTCCTCGCCCAAGCCCTATGGCTAAAGTAACCCAAGAGTTTGCTTTGGGTGAAATTTCATTAGACTACTCACGCCCTAGTGTAAAAGGTCGTACTATATATGGAGACCTAGTACCTTACGGTAAAATGTGGCGTACAGGTGCTAACTACTCTACAAAAATTACTATTTCTGATATCATCCAGATAGAAGGTAATAAAGTAGAACCTGGTACTTATGCTATCTACACCATCCCGGGTAAAGACAAATGGGAAATAATGCTATATAGCGACTTGAAACTAGGTGGTAACGTAGCAAAGTATGATAAAGTCAATGAAGTATTACGTTTCTCAGTTACCCCAACTACTGTTACAGAAAAAGTAGAAACCTTTACTATTAATATGGCTGATTTACGTAATGAATCTGCTACTTTAGAAATGGTATGGGAAAATACTCGTGTACCCATTAAAATAACAGCTTCAATAGATGAGGTAATAATGGCTAACATCAAAAAAACAGTTATTGAAGATAACCGCCCGTATTATACCGCAGCGCGTTACTACTACGAAAATGATAAAGACCTTGTTAAGGCTTTAGAGTGGATTAAAATAGCTGCTGCTAAAAGACCTGACGCGTATTGGGTAAAAATGCAACAAGCTAGAATTGAGCATAAACTAGGCAAAAAGAAAGAAGCTATTGCTACAGCTAAAGAAGTGCAAAAAATAGCAGGAGAGAAAAAGAACAACGACTATGTAAAAATGGCAACAGAACTAATTGCTGAAGCAAGCAAGTAATTTTTTGTTGTCAGTGATTGGTTATCAGTTGATAGCTAAACTATATTATTATAAAGCCTCGCATTTGCGGGGCTTTTTTATTTGCTATCATATCAAAACATAGTGAGATATCTTTACTAATTGACGGAAAGCTTTTACCTCACTATATAAAGATTCCTCTTTTTTCTTTTTTGTCGGAATAACAGTGTACCAAGTGCGGCTAATGTCCACGAAAAGTGTCAACTATTCATTTTTCAGACATTGAAGGGTTGGTTTTCGTAGTGGACTTTTTGTTTACTTTTTGTCCAACCAAAAAGTAAAATAAAGTTATTTTACCAACTCGTGTTTTTCTTTGGGAGGAAAGGCCTTGCTAAATATATAACCCGCAATCATAGCTAATAGGAAAGACGGGGTAAGTACATCCAGTTTCTCAAAGTACGAACCAATATTATTAAACTCAATTTTCTGTACTACAAACTTAAAAATAGGCACACAGGCAAAGCCGGTAACCATAGAAGCAATAGCCCCTTTCTCAGAATATCCACTCCAAAAAAGTGATAAAATTATAACAGGACAGAACGTTGCGGCTATTCCGGACCATCCAAAAATTGAAAACCAGAATACGGTTCTGGTTGGCGAAACTGCTGCCACCCACAAGGCAATGCCTAAAGCAAACACTGCCATTAAAAAAGTAACGGTTCTTGATATTTTAGCCATTCCTTTTTCATTAACCTTTGGCTTGTATATCTGTTGGTAAAAATCTCGTGTAATGGCACTAGAAGCTACAATAAGCAAAGAATCAATAGTAGACATTATTGCCGATAGGATAATAGCTATATAAACAGCTATAATGGTTAACGGCATAAGGTTATTAATCATTACAATTAAAACATCTTCTCCCGCACCACCCAAAATGGCTTCTGGGTCTTGCCCTGCTTTGGTAAATAAATACCTGCCCAGTAAACCAATTGTTACTGCCGCTGCATCAGTAAGTAATGTAAATATTATAGCTACCCATCTCCCTTTATTTATCTCCTGCTCATTCTTAACAGACATGAACCGTACATATACTTGCGGCGAACCCAAAAAACCCAGGCCAATCATAGCAAAACCAAGTATGGTGAAAACAGTCATCCAAATATCATCACTTCCACCCCATACACTTAGTAATTTAGGGTCAATAGCTTTAAGCCCACCTATAATATCTTCGCCACTTCCTATAGTCCACCATGCTACTATAGGTAGTAACACCAGTCCCAAAAACATTAAAATTCCCTGAAAAAAATCAGACCACACGGCAGCTACAAATCCCCCAAAGGTGATGTATGCCAATACAATAAGAAAACCTAGTAAAGCCCCTGTATAGTAATTTATATCTAATAAAGACTCAAAGGCTTTACCTGTAGCATCTATTTGTGCACTTACATATATTATTACAAAGAGCGAAAGTGCCGTTGCCGATATTTTTCGTAAAGTATGCGTAGTACTTTTAAAACGGCTTTCTAAATAATCGGGAATAGTTACAGAATCGTATTTATCAGTTGCCCGTTTAAAGCGTTTTGCCATAAAAAACCACGATACGGCTACCCCCAACAGTTCTCCTGCAACCACCCAATAAGCAGAGAAACCGGCCATGGCCCCCATACCTGTTAATCCCAACAACAGCCATCCCGATTCTCCCGTAGCTCTTGCAGAAAAAGCCACTGCCCAATAGCCCAGCTTTTTACCCCCAACATAAAAATCACTAACCCCTTTAACTCGTTTAGAGGCTACAACCCCAATTAAAAAAAGAATAGCAAAGTAAATTCCAAGAACTATAAGTTTGGTTAGCATGAAATAAGGTGTTTAGTTAACGCTTACACTGTCGGTTACTTTCTCTAATCTACTTTCGTTCTTAGCTACAAAGCTTTCCAATACTTTAAAGAAATTGATTATATCCTCCTTTGTATTATTAGAATTTACAGTAACCAAGCGTACAAACTCTACCCCATTAAACTCGCCATAGCCGACTACCAACTCATTTTGCTCATACAAGGCAGTACACAAGCTTTTAGGTTCAATATCTTTATAGTTAAAACAGATAGAAATAGATTCATCATAGCTGTATAAAGTATAATCAGAGTTACTCCTTATATATTCTCTACATACATCTGCCAAGTAGAATTGCTGGTTAACAATTTCTGCCAAACCCTTAGTACCTACTGATTTCCAAAGTGTCCAAAACTTAAGGGCATCGTTGCGTCTTCCACATTGCAGGGATGTTTTTCCTAAGTTAAAGTCATCTCCATCGGTTTGATACAAGTAATCCGCATCGTTGCTGAAAGAATTATTTAAGTACTTTCTATCCTTTGCTACTATGATTGAACAAGTAAGCGGAACACTCAACATTTTATGTGCATTAAAGCTAAATGAATCTGCTAAATGTGCTCCTTTAATTAAGTGTTTGTATTTATCGCTAAACAATACTGTTCCGCAATAAGCCCCGTCTATATGCAACCATATATTATATTTCTTAGCTATTGCACTTAAAGCTTCAATATTATCAAAAGCACCCATTACAGTAGTACCCGCCGTTGCATTAATAAAGAATGGTGATAAACCGTTAGCTATATCATCTTGTATTTGGGCTTCCAACTTTTCGGGAATAAGTTCTCCTTTATCGTTTGCCAGTACATAATGTACGTTATCACGTCCAATACCTGCAAAGGCAGCATTTTTAGCATTGGAATAATGAGACTCTGCATTACTGTAAGCAACTAAGGTTTTAGTAACTCCTTGTTTGCGAATGTTCTCATCATGGGCATCGCGTGCCATGAGTAATGCCATAAAGTTTGCCATTGACCCACCGGGGGCAAATGTGCCATCACTTTCAGAACCGTAGCCTAATAGCTTGCATACGTTTCGCAAAATTTCTTTCTCTACCCCTACTTGCGGACCAGCCACCTTGTAGGTGTACATACTGTTGTTTAGCATAACTGCCAACAAATCTCCCAAAACTGCTTTGCTTTTACGCCCACCAAAAAGTTGGTTAAAAAATAAATTGGTAGCTGTTTTAGGGGTTTGCAATACCAACGATTTTAAAGTTGAAGTAAAGTCGGCATCAACTGTAGGTTCATTAGTAAGCTTTAGGTCTATGGTTTGGTATAGTTCTTCGGGATTGATAGGTTGAGTTACAGGGTTCTTTTCTTCGTCAGCTAATAACTCGTTTACAAGGGTATTAAATAATTCTAAGTCTTCTTTGGTCATAACATATTTCTGTTAATGCATTACTTGATGCAACAACAGACACATCCATATTTAAAACAGGATAAAAACATTTTTGATTATTGTACTTCAAATGTACGGAAAATTGTACAAGGTTAAGGGTTAAACCCTGTTTACTTATTCACTTATACTGCCTCTGAACTTGACTTATTGTTCATAAACTCCTGAATGACAACACTAAATACCACTACCAATACGCAGCCTATCAGGTTTAGCCACAGGTAGGCGGTAAGTTCTGTAAGCGCAGAAATAATAATAAATATTTCTCCTAAAATAGCCCCATAAAAAACAGCAGTTCCACTTACACGTTTCACAAAAAAGGCAACTATAAAAATGCCCAATATTACGCCATAGAATAAAGAGCCTAATATGTTTACCGCCTCAATTAAATTACCCAGTTTACCAGCATATAAGGCAACAATCATACAAAACAATCCCCAAGCTATAGTAGCCCAGCGCGAAGCGTTAAGGTAGCCCTTTTCACTCCCTGTTTTGTTACCAAAACGTTTATAAAAATCTACTATAAAGCAAGAGGCCAAAGAGTTTAGCCCACTTGCGGTAGAACCCATAGCTGCTAAGAAAATTATTGCAATGAGTAGTCCCACTAAACCGTGCGGTAAATACTTAGTTACGAAAGATAAGAACACATAGTTAGAATCGTTAGTATCAGCCAAAACATTATTAGCTTCAATTAGCTTTAGAGCTGAATCTCGTACTACTTCTGCCTCAGCTTTTGAAGCTTGCAAGGCGGTTCGCATTTCGTTTACTTGTTGCTCATCTTCAGCATCCAAGGCATCCACTAAGCCTACAACATATTGTTTACGATCTTCATGTATGGCAGTAAACTTTTGTTCTTGGTTATTAAATGCCTCTGCATACTTACTTTCTTTTATTTGGTTCACCTCTACACTGTTAAAGAAAACAGGTGGGGTATTAAACTGATAGAAAGCAAACACCAATACCCCGATTAATAGAATAAAAAACTGCATGGGTATTTTTACTAAACCATTCATTACTAAACCTAAACGACTCTGTGTTATAGATTTACCCGTGAGGTATCGCCCAACTTGCGACTGGTCAGTCCCAAAATAAGAAAGCTGTAAAAAAAAGCCCCCGATTATTCCCGACCATATATTATATTTATTACTTAAATCGAACTGTGTATCAATAGCGTTTAGCTTGCCCATTTTACCTGCAATATGCAGGGCATCACCAAAGCCAACGTTACTAGGTAGCATATCTACCACCATATAGGCAGCCATAAATAACCCTGAAAAGATAATACCCATTTGCAACATTTGAGTGTACGATACGGCCTTGGTACCACCATACACCGTATAAAGAATTACTATCCCACCCATGATAAAGGTGGTATATACAATATCAACATTAAGTATAGTAGAAAGAATTATAGAGGGAGCATAAATGGTTATACCTGTTGATAGTCCACGTTGTAGTAAGAATAAAAAAGCGGTAAGTGTGCGAGTTTTTGTATCAAAACGACCTTCTAAATATTCGTAAGCGGTGAAAACATTCAGTTTCTTAAATATGGGGATGAAGGCAACACATATAAGTACCATTGCCAAGGGTAGCCCGAAGTAGAACTGCACAAAGCGCATTCCATCTGCATAGGCTAAACCAGGTGCAGAAAGAAAGGTGATTGCACTGGCTTGAGTTGCCATTACTGATAATCCCACGTGGTACCAAGGTAATTTCTTGTCGGCAAGAAGGTAACCGTCAATATTTTTCATTCCTCTGCTCTTCCACATGCCATAAAGGGCAATAAAAAGCAAAGTAACTCCCAGTACTATCCAATCTAAATTACTCATTTATAGTATTGGGTAAACAAATAAAACAAAAGTATTAGTACCACCAATGTACCTATAACCAAAGTGTATACATTGCGCCAAGTGCCTAATATGGGTGGCTTTTCTTCCTGCTCTTTTTCTTTATTCATTTTTAGGAAGACTGATTAAGTTTACAAATAGTCTATAGGCCCCTGAAACACCCACAGGTAATTCTCTAAAGAAAGACAAACCCGTGTAGGCAAAATTTCCTTTTCCGTATTTAGCAATGATTAAACTACCTTTATGGGGTTCTTCATTAGGGTCTGCAATAGAAAATATGGGCGTAAAGTTTTTACCGTATTCTTCGGCAAAGTATATACCTCGCTCTTGTACCCAATTTTCAAAATCTGTATTGGTTATTTTATTTGGATAGTTCAATACAGGGTGTTCAGCATTTACAAAATTTACTTTCGCAAACTCATCGGTAACACGGTTACGCGTGATTTTAAAATCATACGGTCCCATTTTTGAGTTTAAAGGACCAAAGTAACTATTGGTATTGTACTGCACTATGTAGTTTCCGCCTTGTTTCACATACTCCATTAACCTACTGTAATAGGCCGGCATACGTTTATTTACGTTATAAGCCCTAATGCCCGCAACTATTGCACCATATTGGGTTAGGTCATCGTTCATTAGCATATCATCGGTTAGTTCTACTACATTATAACCGATAAGACGCAAGCTATTTGCTACCTCATCACCAGCACCATTAATGTAACCTACGGTAATATTGGTTTTCTTTAAGGGGATATTTACCAGTTTAGCTTCAACATCTTTTAGCCAAAACTGATAAGGAAAATGGTCATACTCAACACGGTAAATGCTTTTGCTTATGCTTTCAGTACCTGATAGCAGAGTGGCTGCAATTACTCCGTTTTTACTGTTAGCTGTAGCCTTTAAAGTTGCTTCAATAATTTGTTCATCTCCTTTGTTTTTTAACTCTATTGATGGGTTTTTAATAGTAATAGCCCATCCTTCGGGTATTGTTATTTTTAGGGAGCCTCTAATATTATCTTTATTGGCTTTTACTACAAATTTTATGGCTTGAGGTTTTTCATCACTAAAAATATATACCTGTTCCGCTATATTTACCGTTGCTGAGGGCAGTATTTCTAATGGACGGTATACTTCCCCTTTTACCGGGTCTCGGTATCTACAAACCACAGGACGTTCTACAGCAAAATGTTGCTCGTTTATAGTAATGTGAAAAGTAACCTTTGCTTGTGGGTCGTTTTCAGGCTTACCTCTCAACAACTGGTTGTTTATTGTATACAAGCCCAAATTATGAGGCTGATTAAGCCAATATGGATTGGAATAGGAAAACCACTTAGGAAAAACAAACTTGTAAGAGTACTTGGCTATTTTGCCTACTTGGCTATCGCTGCCTAAATTTAAATTTATTACAGAATCGTACTGTCGGTCTAAATAATTAATCCCCAACAGTTTCACATTTATACTGGTATTGCATAATATCTGGCTTTCCGTAGAAATACTATCTCCAACCACAGCTATATGGCTATCTGCAAAGGTTTCTGCCCAAATTCCTGCACAGGCAATAATCAATTCTTGGCATTCTTTAAGCTTTTGCTCCTTCCAGTATTTAGTATAGCTATCATTATCGCTAAGAGTCTTTATTTCTTTATATAACTCTACTAAATCATTCACCGATTTTTCAGGTGTTAATGCAGAGTAGCTTACAATTATTTTATCCAATAGTTTTTGGATTTTCTTAGTGCCTTTTAACCTACTCCAATGGGTATTTACGTCTTTTAAAAGGTCATCTGTGTTAGTTACCTTATCCCCTTTAATCAGCTTAAAATATTCTATAATCTCTCCTCTACGGCGTATTGAACCAAAACCTTGGCTCTTGTGCATCGAACGACTTTCTGAGGCTATCTCACCATAGCTCTTGCCTAATAACGGGTTATACTTACCTACATTAATTTTAATTTGGTCTTCTGAAGTAGTATTAGTTCTTGAAAAACGGTAAGTATTCCAAAATATGCGCTTTGCCTGCCAAACCTGTGTGTGTGTCAACTGTTCAGGGAAACGCTTTGGGTCGGCTGCGGCTTCAAAGGCTTCATGAGCTAATATAGCAGAAGCAGAGTGATGCCCATGACCTGCTCTTCCATCAGGCGGAAAACGGCAAATAATTACATCAGGTTTAAAATTACGTATTACCCAAACTGCATCAGCCAATATGCTATCTTTATTCCAAATCTTAAAAGTCTCTTCGGGGTTTTTGCTATATCCAAAATCATTAGCTCTGGTAAAGAATTGCTCAGCACCGTCAGTTCTGCGAGCAGCTAATAGCTCTTGTGTACGTACTAAACCCAATAACTCACTACGTTCAGTACCGATAAGATTTTGACCGCCATCGCCGCGGGTTAGAGCCAAATAGCCTGTTCTATATTTTCGTTCATTAGCTAAATAGGCCAGTAAACGGGTATTCTCATCATCGGGGTGTGCAGCTACATACAACACAGAACCAACTGTATTTAGTTTTTGCAGCTTATGCAATATTTGTGATGAAGTATACTGTGGAGAGGTTTGTGCTATTGCCAATTGAACAACAAACACTATGCTTGCTAGTAAAGTAAATATACGTTTCATTGTTGGAACGGCAAATGTATTGATTTAAGGGGTTGAAATAAACTCATAAGGCATATATGCCACATTTTATATACCAAATTGATACCTTTGGGCTTTTAGTAACACATTACTTTGCCTACTAACAAAAGAAGAAGACTTAAAGTTGATGAATATTATAGCGGTATTCTAAATGCAGATAGAGCCGTATTAGGTAAAGCCATTACCTTAATTGAAAGCAGCCTGCCTGCTGATAAAGAGCTTGCACAACAAGTAATAGAAAAATGTTTACCCCATAGCGGTAACTCCATACGTGTAGGCATTACAGGTGTACCCGGAGTAGGTAAAAGTACTTTTATAGAGGCTTTTGGTATTAAGCTGGTAGAACAAGGCAAAAAACTGTGTGTTTTGGCAGTAGACCCCACTTCACAACTAACAGGCGGCAGCATTTTGGGCGATAAAACCCGAATGCAAAACTTATCCTCTCACCCTAATGCATTTATACGTCCCTCTCCTTCAGGCGACTCCTTAGGGGGAGTAACACGAAGCACAAGAGAAACAGTAATACTTTGCGAGGCTGCAGGTTTCGATACTGTTTTGATTGAAACAGTTGGTGTTGGACAAAGTGAAACTGCCGTACACGGTATGGTAGATTTCTTTTTACTGCTTATGCTGGCCGGAGCTGGCGACGAACTACAAGGCATAAAGCGTGGTATTATGGAAATGTGTGATGCCCTTATTATTACCAAAGCTGACGGCGAAAATAAAGCCAAAGCTAAACGTGCTATTGTAGAATATAGAAATGCTTTGCATTTATATCCTGCTGCGCCATCGGGCTGGCAACCCAAAGTGGGGTATTGCTCTGCTCTTACCGGTGAAAATATAGAAAAAGTTTGGGGTATAGTAAACGAGTATATCACCCACACCAAAGAAAACGGTTATTTTGAAAACTATCGTACCGAACAGGAAATTCAACGCTTGCACGAAACTATTGAGCAATTACTAAAAGACCGTTTCTACCAAAATGCTGATATTCAGCAACAACTAAAAAAGCTAGAGCAACAGGTCACTAAAAAGAAAATAAGTGCTTACAAGGCGGCTGAGAAGTTAATAAACAACAAATAATGAGAGTTTTATTTCTATTCCTAATTAGCATAACATCAATCTTTAAAATTAGTGCTCAAATACCCGAACCTTCTAAGGAAGAAGTTGAAAAATATAGTGGAGTTCTTAAAGAACTACCTCCTATAGGTTCTCCAACTCCTTCTACAATGAGAAAGCTTGATAGCGTTTATAGGACAGACTCCAACTCACTTTTACTTAAAGGTATGTTAGGCGAAATGAATATGAGATTGATTTACGATAGTTCTAGATTCGACCGTATCCCTCAAACTATCTCAATTATAAACTCTTTGTCTCAATTTATGCCTGGAAATGAGGATAAGCAAGTATTTTACCATACACTAGGTGGACTTTATAGTCGTTTGGGTGAATTTCAAACATCACTAACTTATTATACAAAAACCTTAGAACTAGAGCTAGATAGTACAGATAAAATGTCATCACTTACAGGTATAGCTAGTGTATACCTAAATATGAAAAAGAATAAAAAAGCCCTTGAAACTATCCGCAAAATGGAGCCCCCGAGTAATTGGGATTTTCACTTACCCCTTTTTGCTGAAGTATATTTTAAAAACAACCTAATAGATAGTGCAACTTTATTTGTAAACGAAGCACTTTTAAAAGATACTGTAAGTTACAGCCCTAACTTTATAAAGGCTAAGATTTTAATAAAAAAAGGGAAAAAGAAAGAGGCTTGCCCTTTCATAAATAAAGCTTTGGGAGTTTTTAGCAAGAATAATTTTGAACAAAACTTAAACCTCCAAAGTAAGAGCAACCCTTTTGTTGACATAATTATCAATGACTTAAATGAACTTGAACACTTAAAAGAAAAATATTGTAATTAAATAGTTTTTAAATTTGAGGTATGAATATTACCAAGAAGCCTCTTATTATTTCCACTTTAGTATCAATAGTATTTCTTCTTACTGGCTGCTTAGATATTTACGAGGAAGTACATTTTAATAAAAATGGGAGTGGTACTGCTACCTATCGCTATAAAGTTGATGGAAGTAGTTTAAATGGCTTGTTTGGCGGTGAGGATATTTTAGGTGGGTTGGGTGAAAAAGACTCTTTGGCACTAAGTGAACTAAGCAGAAACGGTATTAGCGATATTAAAGTAATACAAGACGGTTCGGGTTTTGGCATTTCGTTTAAGTTTGAAGATATAGAAGCCCTTAATCAAGGATTAGCTCGCATTATAGGTACGGATAAAAAAGGTGGTTTAATGGATAATGCCATGAAGCAAATTGGGGGCAGTAAAACCAAAATAGAACGTGTACCCGGTTTTTTGGGGAATGACAGTTTGAAAAACATGCTTGATAAACAAGGAGAGTCGTTGGGTATGGGTAGTTTAAGCAATATGCTAACCAACAGCATTACTTACCATCAGGTATATACTTTTGATAGGAAAATAAAAAGTGTAAGTAATGACAAGGCTATAATATCAGACAACAGAAGAAAAATGACTTTGGATATTTCCTTTATAGAAATGCTATCAGGAGAAAGTACGGTGAAAAATACCATTAAGCTTAAGAAAGGCTTTTTGTGGTGGTAGTTGGTTAGTTACGTGTTTTCTGTTTAGGATAGTATTTTAATGTAAAAACAATCACAGCTATTCCATAAATAGACCTCACTACATTATCCCAACTGCCTTCAATATCATCATAAAAAAATTCATAGCTCATGCTAATTATGTAAAAAGCTATGCCTGAGAATAAAAACCAAACAAATAAATTATATACTGTAGCTTGTTTTGCTACTTTCATAGCAGTACTAAACTCTTCAATGTTAGATTTTGGCTTAAACCTGAGATAATAATAATATGCTTTAAAATATTTCTTTTTTGAAAAGTATGAAATAATAAGATTTTGCTTTAGTGTATTGTCATTGCTACCTAATTTTATAGCCTTTTTAAGTAGTGGGATAGCAATATCCAATTGTTTATTTATAAAGTATACAGTCCCTATACTTGCTAGTATTGACCTGTACTCTTCATAACTTTGGATTTGACTAGAAACTTCCTTATCTAAATAAATCTTGTACTTATTATAAAAAACTTGGGTACCTTCAAAATCTAAAGGTTCAATTTCTAAGTATTCTTGAGATACTTTCTCAAACTGCTGATTCACAAACCAAATATACCTTAATCCGTTTATAAGGCTTATAATCTTACCAACGCAGTTTTCTTTATAATCTATTTACTTCACAAACTTTACGGTTGCAGTTTTATCTGCTATAGTTAGCTGCAAATAATACATGCCTTTAGGTAAATGTGCCACTTCAAAGGTTGTTGTACTTCCTGATTGATAATATTTTGGGGTAAAACTCTGTCCTAAAGTATTTACAATTTCAGCGGATTGTATTTTGCCGTTTAACTCAACAACTACAATATCAGTAACAGGATTAGGATAAGCTTTTATAGTGTTTTTTAATTCCCCATTTACCGATGAAGGTGGAGAAGGTTTGTTATAGGTTAAAACCTTAACCCCTGTCCAGTTTGATGAGAATGGAACAAAAGAACAGATATACGATAAATAAATTCTGTTTTTATGAATACTGGCTCCCCAAGTCCCTATGTTATTGCTCACACCTCCATAAAAGTTACAAGAATCAGGCGATGAGGGGTTATCAATATCAACTACTATTAAATCACTCTTTCCCGTACTCATAAACAGTAGTTTATTATCCTTATCCATAGCAATCTCATTGGTATGCCCTGGACTACTAAACCAATTTGCAGGGTTGGTATGGCAATCCCAAGGATTCCACCAACTTACCACTTTTATATCAGCCGGGTTGGCAATATTCAGCACTTCCAAACCGCAATAGTCAACGGTAATATATACCATATCATCATCTAAAATTATATTGTTATAGGCTCTGGGCTTCCCATTCATTGTAGGGTTGCTATATCTGCCAATTTCAGCTGGGTTTTGCTTATCGGCTGTACTAATTATACGTAATCCCCCTGCATCAAAACACAAGTATACCGTTCCGTTTTTCACCTCCATACCCCTGGCATTATATAAATCTGCATTAGGGTTGGGTGTAGGGTAATTAATATCGGGCTTAAAACGGGAAATAAACTTTATATCGTTTTTGTTAGTTATATCCAGCACAATAAGTCCGTGGCGCATAGCTCCCATATAGGCATAATCTCCTTCAGCCTTCACAATACCGCAACCGCCATCGGTAAAAGTAGTTTCATAAACATCCGTAACCGTAGGACTTTCAGGGTTACTCACATCTATAATTGCAATACCCGGTTTATCGCCACCCACAAAATGGTTACCCAAAGCCAAATACAAATAATCGCCTTGTTGGCTTATGTTCATCACATGCATATTACCTAAATCAGCAATAGGTATATTCTTTTTAAAATCAGGGTTTTTAATATCGCTAACTTCATACACATCAAATCCCCCTTCTTTTTTAGCTATGTATAAATAAGGGCGGTCTTTTGTGTCATGCAACATAGTCATAGTCATCTTATTGCATGTAGAAGCAATATCAGCCTGATGTTGAATATTAAGGTTTGCGCATTTTTGTGCAGATAAATCAGTAATGCCCCAAAGTAGTATAAGCGATAATAGTAATAGTTTTTTCATAGTTTTAATCAATCTTTAAAATTAATATTTTTTTATAAGTAATTGATTGTTAATGAATTTATTAATCTTAATACAATAACAAAACACTTACCAAGCTTTATCTTGTATGGTAATTTTTTATAAATTACCCCCATGAATAGCGCCTCATCACAATTACCACAAATACAATCGTTTGAAAAGTATGAAAAAGTATATCAGGAAAGCGTTGAAAACCCCGAAGCCTTTTGGGGGGATATAGCCAAAAACTTTCATTGGTTTAAACCTTGGGATACTACTTTGGAGTGGACGTTTGACCCACCCAAAGTAGAATGGTATAAAGGCGGTACTACCAATTTATGCTATAATGCTATAGACAGACACTTGGATACTTTAGGGAATAAAACGGCCATTATTTATGAGCCGAACGACCCTAATGACGCTGTTAGAAAACTAACTTTCAATGAATTACACAAAGAAGTTTGCAAGTTTGCCAACGTACTTTTAAACAACGGAATTAAAAAAGGCGACCGTGTGATACTGTATATGCCTATGGTTCCTGAGGCAGGTATTGCCATGCTAGCATGCACCCGTATTGGCGTGGTACACTCGGTAGTATTTGCAGGCTTTTCTTCACAGTCGTTAGCCGACAGAATTAACGATTGCCAAGCCAAAGCGGTAATTACTGCCGATAGCTTTATACGAGGCAACAAAACCATACCCCTGAAACAAATTGTTGATGAGGCTTTGGAAAACACCCCGAGTATTGAGAAAAATATAGTATACCAACGTACGGGAGACAATATAAATTGGAAGGAAGGCAGAGATGTTTGGTGGCATGATGAAATGGCAAAAGCAAGTGCCGAAAACGAAGCGGTGCACATGGAAGCCGAAGACCCTTTGTTTATACTTTATACCTCAGGCTCAACGGGTAAGCCAAAGGGAATATTGCATACCACAGGCGGCTATATGGTGTACAGTGCCTATACGTTTAAAAACGTTTTTCAGTACAAAGAAGGTGATATTTACTGGTGTACTGCCGATGTAGGGTGGATAACCGGTCATAGTTATTTGGTATACGGTCCGCTACTCAATGGTGCCACTACCGTATTTTTTGAGGGCGTACCTACTTGGCCCTCGCCCTCTCGTTTTTGGGAGGTAGTAGATAGGCATCAGGTAAACTTATTTTATACAGCTCCTACTGCTATACGTGCTTTGGAAAGTTGTGGGTTAAGTCAGTTTGAAAACACCAAGCTGGACTGCCTGAAAGTATTGGGTACTGTAGGAGAACCTATAAACGAAGAAGCCTGGCACTGGTATAATGAGCATGTGGGCAAAGGCAATTGCCCTATTGTAGATACATGGTGGCAAACCGAAACAGGCGGTATAATGATTTCGCCCATTGGCGGGGTTACCCCAACCATACCCTCATTTGCTACTTTACCCCTGCCGGGTGTGCAACCTGTATTGTTAGATGAAAACGGGAAAGAAATTGAAGGCAACGGCAAAGAGGGCGTATTGTGCATCAAATTCCCTTGGCCGGGTATGGCACGCACCGTATATGGTGATGCTAACCGTTACTTACAAACCTATTTTGCAGCATATAAAGGGTATTACTTTACTGGCGACGGTTGTAAACGTAACGAAGACGGCTATTACCGCATAACGGGGCGTGTAGATGATGTAATTAATGTATCAGGACACCGTATTGGTACGGGCGAAGTAGAAAGTGCCATTGACGAACACGATTTAGTTGTTGAAAGTGCCGTAGTTGGCTACCCGCATGATATTAAGGGGCAAGGTATTTATGCCTATGTTATTTGCCACCAAAGCACTGAAAGTAACAGTAACCTGCAACAAGAAATACGCGATATAGTTTCTAAAATGATAGGCTCATTTGCCAAACCTGATAAAATACAGGTGGTTACAGGCTTACCCAAAACCCGAAGCGGAAAAATTATGCGCCGCATTCTACGTAAAATTGCCGAAGGTAATACTTCTAATTTGGGAGACACCTCTACCCTACTAGACCCATCAGTAGTAGAAAGTATTAAAGAAGGGGCTTTATAATACTTGTTGTGATAGAGCAAATAATCACTACTATAGTTATAGTCTTACTGAACTTATCTATTTATAACCTTACAGGACGAAAAGGAGATAGAAAAAGAAGAATTTCTCTTTTCTTAATAGCTCTGTCATTGGTATTTATAACTTTTCTTATTCCTTTTAACCCTGAATATTTCTTTATTAAGAATAATATTTTCTTAGTGATGTATTCATTAGGTTTAATTATTTTAGTAGGAATAAGCAAACTTAGCGATATGGCTATACTTCCTATTTTTGATTTATTACCCAATAGAGATTCTTTAAAGATTCATTTGAAAATCTTAAAACTCCTTTTTTCATCAATACCTGTTTGGATTACGATTATGGCTACAATTTTTCAAATGCTCCTTATATGGGACTTGGAGTTTTTTTCTGAATTAACAGATTCTTTATAGAAGCTTACCGCCGTCCAATCTTAACAACACTTTAGCGTCTACATAGCTTGAGTTGTTGATAGTATTCACTTAGCACAGCTATAATTTCAGCATATTTTTGCCGTTATATTTTTAAGAATGAAGATTATAGCAAAATGTTTTGCCCTGTTGCTATTTGCAGCAACCTATACAGCTACCCAAGCACAAGATACTACCATTACCATACAAGATGTTACTGTGGTATCAGATTATATTCCTTTTCTGGCTCCTGCCAATAAAGAAACTACACCACCCGTGGCAGAACAACCCGAGGCTAAACTGCCCAGCTTAACCTACTCTATTATTCCCGTACAGTTTATTACTACCTCTAGGTTAGATATTCCAAAAGCTTTACAAATGGGTAAAAACCATGTGCCTGTACTTAAAAACAACCATATACGCTTAGGTTTCGGTAATTACACCTCACCCCTAGCCGAAGTATATTTCCATAACCTTCGCAATGAGTATGGGGCTTACGGGGTAAGCTTCAAGCACCTTTCAGCAAACGGTCCTGATAATGCTAAATTCTCAGACAATACTGCCAACATATTCGGGAAACGTTTCTTTAAAAGAGGTACTTTATATGCAGGCGTAGATTATGCCCGCAATGCAGTACGGTATTACGGTTTAAATGATACCCTTCCCTATACGTTAAGCGAAGATAACGATAGCACCAAGCAGGTTTTTAATACTATTGCAGCACACGGAGGGTGGGAAAGCCACGAGTGGGGCAGGCACAAAATGAAGTTTACTTCTGATGTAGCTTATTATAACCTTACGGATAAATGGGGAGTGCAAGAAAACGACCTTTTGATTAACGGAAGTTTTAAAACAAACATTAAAAAAAGAGATGTATTACGCATCAATTTAGGGTATAATTACAATGCCTATCAAGATAGTGGAGTAAACCTAGACCGTCATTTTGTAAACATCAATCCCCGCTACCACTTAAACGAGAAAAAATTTAAATTGGCTTTGGGGTTCAACAGTACTATTTATAGCGATACGGCAAGCCCGGTGTTTTACTTTTTCCCAGCCATTGAAGGAGAGTACGAAATTGAAAAACAAAATTTTGTTGCTTTGGCAGGTATTAGCGGAGGTTTACAAAAAAACTCTTTCAGAAACTATATGCTTGAAAACCCTTTTATGGGTAATAGGAACAACCTGAACAACACAGTAAACCGCTTGCAAATTTATGCCGGTTTAAGAGGTAATGCTGGCTCAAACTTTGGGTTCACCACCCGTGTATTCTATAACCGTTATAACGATATGGCTGTATTTATTGCCGATAGTACCATACTACGCCGTTTTAAGCCTTTATTTTTAGATATGGACGTGGTGCGTTTTAATGCTGAAATAGGCTACCAATACAGCGAGAAAGTACGCATTAACTTATCAGGAAACTTCTACAGCTATAATGTATCAGACTCAGCTCAAAAAGCGTGGCAATTACCCACAGCAGAAATCAAGCTGAACACAACCTATAACATAGGTAACAAATTACTTTTTACTGCTGATGTGTTCTTTATGAACCAACGTCCCGTAACAACAGAGTTTGCTACTGTTGCAGCACCTAACTTAGATGCCTTTGCCGATTTTAACTTGGGTATGGAATACCGTTACCGTAAAACACTTTCGTTGTTTTTAACCGTAAACAATATATCGTCGGTTCGCTATCAACGTTGGTATAACTACCCCGTTTTAGGAATTAACGTAATGGGCGGTATTACATTTAGCCTATAATTTTTCATAACAGTACCATCTTTTTGCTTCAATTTACTGTCTATCTAAAAAAGTAGTATTTTTACTTACACAATGAACAGGCTTTGTACTTCCCTTATCTTATTGCTCTTTTTTGGCTCAAATGTAGTTTCTGCACAGTGGGAACGGCTAAATGAACCTACTATTTTTGAAGGGGCTGTGGGTAATATAACTTGTGTTACCACTAATGATTCTATGGCATGGGTAGGCACAGAAAAAAGCGGTATTTTTAGGTATGACAATGTAAACCCGACCCAATGGGAAGCCATAAATACCGGCGTAGAAAGCTTTTCTATTTTCTCAATAAGCTATAGTAACGGTAATTTAGTTGCCACTACTGACAGGGGTATATACCTCTCAACCAACAATGGTGATAGCTGGAATGCTATAAATAACGGACTTCCTTTAGGTAGAGCTATTACTTCATTTACTACCTCCAATGGAGTACTGTTAGCAGCCACATCAAACTATGGTATTTTTCGCTCCACCAATAACGGGCAAGAATGGAAACAATCTAACAACGGATTGCTTGATAATAATATACTTCAAGTACAGGCAGAAGGTAATTCGGTTTGGGCATTGAGCCGTAATGCTGGTTTATTTAAATCAGTAAATGGAGGTGAAAGCTGGGACAATGTACTTGTACCCAACAATTGCTTGCTGTGTTCTGAAATTGCCATTATAGACAGCAGTATTTTTATTGCTCAGGGCAACTTACTGGTATCGAAAAACGGTGGCAAAGCTTGGGCCACAGATAATGCTGTAAGAGATATAAAAAGCATTACTTCATACAGAGGGAGATTAATTGCCAATAGTGATTACCGTTTATATGAAAGTGCCGACTCAGGCAAAAGTTGGCTTTTAGATTTTGAGTTTAATTTAGACTCTATAATAAAAATAAACACCTCACTAAGCAGCCCAAACGAGATAAAATATGCAGCTACAAACAATAACGGGCTTTATAGGGGGCAAATAGCTGCTATAACATGGAAGCCTTTCAATTTAGGCTTACTCACAGCAGATGTACACCAAATTGAATGGCATAATGGGGTGTTGTATGCTACTGCTTATGGCAATGTATACCGCTCTGCCGACAATGGTAATACATGGATTGAAACCGATGATTTTTTTGCTGATAACGTAAGCTCGTTTGTATTATCAAATGATAGAATTATTGTAAGCTCCGACACTTCGGGAATTAGGTCGGCAGATATTCAGTTCTTTGTATGGCAAGATGCAAACACAGGTTTAGGCAATAGAAAAGTAAACAAGGTATTAAAAAGAGGCAATACCATATATGCATTAACACAAGATGGCATTTACCGCAGCCCCAACGAAGGCGGAAACTGGTTTAAGCAAGCTGATGCCATTGATAGCCTTATTTTCACTGATATGTTGTTTGCAAACAATTTATTGTATGTGGGCACAAATAAAGGGCTATATAAATCTTCAAACGGTGGCAATAGCTTTGAAGAAGTAGATAGTGTAAATATACCTCGCCGTTATGTGCATTTTATACGCAAAATAAACGGCAAACTGTGGTTAAAAGTAGGTATAGACACACATATTTCTGAAGATGACGGAGCAACATGGCCACGCCATTATTACTATGGAGGTATAACGTTTGCCAATGCGGTTTCAACAGTACAAAACAGGCTGTATGCTTCAACTACATCAGGTTTTATGTTTAGGGATACTGCTCAAGAAGCCTGGCATTTTTTAAAAGGTATTGACGGTTTACAAGCCAATGTTTTTCAAACAAACACTACCCACTTGTTTGCAGGCACGGGTGCAGGCATTTGGCGTATGCCACTATCAAATGTGGTTACCTCTACGCCAAAAACCTCGTTTCAAAATAGTGTAACGGTTTACCCTAACCCTACAAGCACAACATTAAACTTTAAATCGCAAGACCTAGTAATTAACAGCATTGCATTGCATAATATAAAAGGGCAACAAGTGTATTTCTCTGAAGACACAGAAAAAATTGATATTCAAGCATTTGAAAGTGGAATATATTTTGCTAAATTGAATACCGAAAAAGGATGGGTTACCAAACGGGTAATCATTCTAAAATAGATTCAAACTATGAAATATATTTACTGCTTCTTTTTTGTAGCAGCACTATCTATTGGCGGCTACTCACAAATAGAGAATTTTAAAGCTTTAGGTTATAATTATCTTCCTGTCTCAGGTTTGGGCAACCATGTAGCAACTTCGGCTGATATTGATGGAGATGGAGATATGGATTTGTTTATCGGACGAGCTTTCCAAACCGATTTAGTTTTTCTAAATGACGGCACGGGCAAATTTAGCTTACAACCCAATGAGCTATGGACTTTACGAGGTGCTACATACGATGCCCTTTTTACAGACCTGAATAATGATAATAAACCCGATTTAATTCTTTCAAGAGGACCTGAAAACGGTGGTACTGTGGGTGGGTTACCTGCTCGTGAGCAAATACTGATAAATTTAGGTAACGGAAAGTTTGAAGAACATAGCCAAAACCTACAAGTTACCCAATACGATACCATTAACTTTAGCATGGCACTGGCTATGGGCGATTTAAATAATGATAACCAGCCTGATTTGGTATTTGCAAACGGTTGCATAAACTACTTACCACGCACACAAATAATTAAGAATTTTAGTCTGTTAATAAAAAATCAGTTGTTGCAAAATGATGTGTTTTTTGCGGGTGCTGATACAGACAATGATGGAATTGCCAATTTTTCAAGGCAAAACCCTGCTTCTATAGGAATATCTGTTAGCGATGTGAGTACTGATGTTGTAATTGCAGATTTTGATAAAGACGGGTTTAACGATATTTTTATTACCAATTTCTACGATAGGGATATTAACAACTTCCCGATTATTGGCTTGGGCTTAGGCGATGATGCTTATTTTAATAAGCTGTACTTAAACAACCCTGCCCAGCCCGGTACATTTACTTGGGCAAAAAATAAATTTCCTCAAATAAAATACCCCAGTACATCGGTAGCTGCTGACGATGTTGATCGCGACGGTTACTTGGATTTAGTAATTACAAACGATGCTAATGCAGGAGGTGCCGGTAATACTGAAATACCACGTATTTATATAAATGATAAAACAGGCGGTTTCACAGACCAAACTTTGCAATATATTCCTGAACTGGCTACTCCCCCACAGTTTTACTCGGGTTATGATGTACAATTTGTAGATATAAACAACGATAACCTAAACGATATTTTTATTGGTGGACAAACCAATATGTTGTTGGTAAAGCAACCCAACAATACTTTCAAAATTGAGAGCGCTAAACTTCCACAACAACTATCTGCAAACGAGCCTTTTAACTTTAGCACCTATAGTGTTGCCATTGCTGATTTTGATAATAACAACAGAAAAGATTTGGTGCTTGCCAACTCATACGAGCAGATACGCTTGCAAACCCAAGTTGCCGGTTTAAGTTTTAAAGATGTTACAGCCTCAGAAAATCTTTTTACGAATGGAGAAAACAATTTTGACGCTGTAATTACTGATTTACAAGGCAACGGGCGCAACGACATTGTAAATGGTATATATAATGAGCGTGCTACGCATGCCATTTATATAAATGACAAGATAGTAAACGGTAAGGCTGCATTTAGCAACACACTTTTTTTACCTGTACCCCAAAACTTTAAAAATGTTAGAGGGATTGATGCCAGTGATTTAAACAATGATGGAACCAAAGAAATTTTGCTTAGCGGGTACGATGGTTGTAAACTGTTTTATACCACTTCATCATTAGCTTTTAGTGATAGTACTTCTTTGTGGTTCAACGGTTTTGAAGGCTACAAAAACGCCAATGAAGCAAGGTTTGTAGACATTAATAATGATGGTATTGAAGATATTTTTATACCTAATGGAAAAGTAGGTAACGGGGCACAAAACAACCTTTTAGTTTGGAATAAAAACACAGGTAAATATGAGGATGTAACTGCTACCTGGTTGCCCAATGACAATGCTATTAGTTTGAAAGCAGATTTTAGAGATATAAATGATGATGGGTGGAAAGATATTTTAGTAGCCAATAGCAATCAGTCTATTATGTTATACCTGTCGCAAACAGCTTTTCCTTCTACTAACCCTAACTATACTGTAGTTTCTTCTTTTGGAGACAATGCTTCATCAACAGCTAAGTTTGGAGATTTTAACAATGATGGTTTGGTTGATATTGCAGAAGCTAGTGAAGACGGCAGTAAACTTATCAGGGTATTTTTAAACTCAGGCACAACTACATCACCTGTTTACAACTCGCCAATTAGTATCTCCAGTTCAGGTGGGGCTATTGGCGATATTGAAGTATTTGATATTAATAATGATGATAAAGATGATATTGTTACTGCCGATTTTAATACCAGCGATGTATATATAAGTGATATTACAGGCACAAATGGAAACTTTAACAATGAAAGTGCTAAATACTTTCCTGAAGCATTTGCCAAAGAAAGTTGGTTTGCTATTAGCTTAACCGTAGGAGATATAAACAATGATGGGGTAATGGATTTATACTTCTCTCGAGACAATCAGGATTTACTGTTATACGGTTCGAAAGTGGGGCAAGGCGTAGGCATTGAAAAATTTACACAAAACAACAATCTTAACCTTTATCCTAACCCTGCTAATACAAGCTTTACAATTGCTAATGCCGAAGTCCAAAAAGTAGTTGTTTACACTTTAACGGGTAAAAAAGTGATTGAATGTGCCGGCTGCCATACAATAGATATTAGTGGATTATCTTCGGGCATGTATATTGTAAAAGCACAAACTGAAAAAAGTATTTTAACCCAAAAACTGATTAAAGAGTAGCATTACATTTTTTCTCCTTTAATCCATTTTTTCATCATTTTTTCATCAAGTATCTTCCCAATTACTCGGTATTTAGAGTCTTTTAGTGGGTTATGGCTGTTTAGTTCCTGTTCCATAACACCAATTTCAGGCTTATAAAAGTTTGAGTGTACAAAACGGATTTTACCCCCGTCATTATAAATAAAACCTGTATGATTATCTAAGCCAACTATATATAAACCTTTTCCTTTCTCTTCAATATACTTTTCTATTGTTTTTACGGGTTGGTTGCTAAAGCGTTTTATATCGTTAGTCATTTTTTTAATCATGGTTTCAGAAGCAGCTTGTGCCCACTTTACTCGCTGAACTTTGAAACCCACATCCTCCAGCAAAGTGGTAATAAAATAGCCACAGGCAATTTTACCTTTCTTTGGTTTTTGGGTAGTACCGTTAAAACCCCAGGCGGTTCCTTTCCAATAGTTAAAATATTCTTTAACAATTAAGCTTAATACTGAGTCTCGTGCCCTACCTACAAGCACTTTCTTGCGTCTGGAGTTGGCTTTGGCATATTCTGCTTTTAAACTTACTTGATAGTTTTGTGTATGTACTTTTAGCTCCTCATAAGTTTTAAACCCTGACTTGGGCTGAGGGCTATAGCAAGAACTAAAAACTAAAAAAGCAAAAACGGATACTAAGGGTAGTCGCATAAAAAAACCATGTTTAACAATAAACATGGTTTCTATAAACTTTATTATATGTTATAGCTTATTCTTCGTCTACTTCTACTTTTACCTGTAGCCCTATTTGAGATTTCTCCCTTATTTTAGTATCAATCTCTTCATACAACTCGGGGTTATCTGCTAAAAGGTTTCGCACTGCATCACGCCCCTGCCCCAGTTTGGTATCGTTATAGCTAAACCAAGAACCGCTTTTCTTTATAATATCATACTCCACCCCCATATCTATCACTTCACCAATTCTTGAAATACCTTGCCCGTATAATATATCAAACTCAACCACTCTAAAAGGAGGGGCTACCTTATTTTTAGCTACTTTTACTTTAGTTCGGTTTCCTACTACTTCCATTCCTTCTTTTAATTGCCCGATACGGCGAATATCTAAACGTACCGAAGAATAAAACTTTAATGCATTACCACCCGTAGTAGTTTCAGGGTTACCAAACATTACCCCTATTTTTTCACGCAACTGGTTAATGAAAATACAAATACAGCCTGTTTTATTAATAGTACCTGTAAGCTTACGCAATGCCTGAGACATTAAACGAGCTTGCAAACCCATTTTACTGTCGCCCATATCGCCTTCAATTTCAGCTTTGGGTACAAGTGCCGCAACAGAGTCTACCACTAAAACGTCAATAGCACCTGAGCGAATAAGATTATCAGCAATTTCAAGTGCTTGCTCTCCGTCATCAGGCTGAGAAATCAATAAATTATCGGTATCAATGCCTAAAGCCTGTGCATAGGTTTTATCAAAAGCATGCTCGGCATCAACTATGGCACAAATACCGCCTTTTTTCTGTGCTTCGGCAATGCAATGCATGGCTAATGTGGTTTTACCTGAAGATTCAGGTCCGTATATCTCAATTACCCTTCCTCTGGGGAAACCACCCACTCCTAATGCTATATCTAAACCCAGTGAACCCGTGGATACCACATCAACATTTACCACGCGGTCATCACTCATTTTCATTACTATACCTTTGCCGTACGACTTTTCTAAACGGTCTATAGTAGACTGTAATACTTTCAATTTTTCTTTATTCTCAGACATTTTATCGTTTAATTTCGTTAACAAATATACATATCATTTTAGGTTAAAACATAATTTTTGATAAATTTTTCAACAAAAAAATGACGAAAAAGAAAACTATAAAAACAACCCTCTTGGTTTTCTTAGCAATACTGCTGCTTGGCTATATTCCATCGTTTCATTGTATTATCCCTGTCAAGGGTGCCACAACTAAAGATTGGAATAAAAACTCATATTGGTATTACCCTTGGGGGAAATCGGTTACCCATAAAGGCATTGATATTTTTGCAAAAAAAGGAACCGATGTTTTAGCTGCACATAAGGGTTTGGTAATTTCTACATGTAAAAACAAGTATGGAGGAAATTACATTGTAGTATTGGGAGCTAAATGGCGATTGACTTATTATGCCCACTTAGATAAAATAGAAACAAAAAACTTTTCGTTTGTTAAACAAGGCAAGATTATTGGAAAAGTAGGTGATACAGGTAATGCAAAAGGTAAAGCCCCTCATTTGCATTTTTCCGTTATTTCAATAATTCCTAAATTGGGCAATATTGATAGCAGTATACAAGGATGGAAAAAAATGTTTTACCTAAACCCAGTTGAGTACTTTAACTAAATGTACAGCAAAGTAAAAACCTACCTTAAAATAAACCCTAACACACAACGTTATTGGGGTATGGGTTTTTTATGCATTTTACTCTCCTTTTTTGCTTTTTCGTGTAATAAAAAAACAAGCTCTACAGAAATACCTGAGGGTAAATACAAATTTGTTAAAGAAATACCCACACCAGTAGGATATACCAGAGATACTACTACTAAAGACAGCTTTACTTTATACCTTAGAAACTTACCGCTAAAAGAAGACAAAACTGTTTTTCTGCATAACGGAAAAGCCAAACCCAATCAAAATGCACAATATGCCGTAATAAAAATGGATGTAGGAAAAAGAGACTTACAGCAATGTGCTGATGCGGTGATGCGGCTTAGGGCTGAATACTTGTACAAACAAAAAAAGTATAACAAAATACATTTTAACTTTACTAATGGTGAGCGCGCCGACTATGTTGAGTATGCTGAGGGACACAGAGCAGTAGTACTAAACAACCAAGTACGCTGGGCAAAAACGGCTGAAAAAAACTATGACTATAAGACCTTTAGAAAATACCTTGATTTGGTTTTTACCTATGCCGGTACACACTCGCTAAACAAAGAAATGGTTAAAACCCCTATTGAGGAAATACGCCCCGGTGATGTTTTTATTCAAATAGGTTTTCCCTACGGACATGCGGTAACAGTTGTTGATGTTGCTGAGAACAAGGAAACGGGGGTTAAGGCTTTTATGCTGGCACAAAGCTTTATGCCTGCACAGGAAATCCATATTTTAAAAAACCCTGCTAAAAACAATGACCCTTGGTTTTATACCAGCACCAAATACCAACTGGTTACTCCCGAGTGGACTTTTAATACTCACGACTTGAAAAGGTTTAAAGATTGAGTTTTACTTTTGCCTTTAATGCAGCTTTTCTATTCAACAGAAATACAGGATAATACTATTACTTTAAGCGATGACGAGTTTCGCCACTGCATAAAGGTTTTACGCCATAAAACAGGTGATGAACTGAAAATTACCGATGGTAAAGGCAATTTATACACCACAACCCTAGATACCATCTCAAAACGCAATTGTACTGCAAATATTCAGTCAACCACCTATTTTCACCCCCCGAAAAATACTTTACATATTGCTTTAGCTCCTACAAAAAATAGCGACCGTACTGAGTGGGCTATTGAAAAAATGGTAGAAATTGGCGTACAAAGAATATCTCTTGTATTGTGTGAACACTCTGAAAGAAAAGTACAGAAAACCGAACGGTTGAGAAAAATTGCACTATCGGCAATGAAACAATCGTTAAAGTATCACATGCCACAAATAGATGAGTTGGTAACGTTTAACGATTTTATAAACAGTATTGAGAATAAGGAACAAAACTTGTTTATAGGATATTGTGAAAGTGAGCAAACTACACTTTTAATGCAGCAAGCATTTACACATACAAACAGTATGGTATTAATAGGTCCTGAAGGTGATTTTAGTTCCACCGAAGTTGAGGTGGCAAAAAAAGCAGGTTTTATACCCGTGTCATTAGGAGAAAGCAGACTACGCACTGAAACTGCTGCTGTGGTGACAACAACACTTATAAACAGTACATTTGAGGCATAAAACATATGAAATACACCCGCATACTGATATTTGTTTCACTAGCTATACTTATAGCTTCATTTAAACCCGCTCCCCCTGCCTTTAAAATAGCAAGGCTTAAATATGGCGGCGGTGGCGATTGGTATGCCAACAAAACCTCACTACCCAACCTAATAAAGTTTTGCAACCAAAATTTGGGGATGAATATTGATAAGGAAGAAGCTGTAGTAGAGCCGGGCAGTCCTGAATTATTTAATTACCCCTTTATACACATGACGGGGCATGGCAATTTTGTATTTACTGACCAAGAGGCTGAAAATTTACGCAACTACTTATCAGCAGGTGGCTTTTTGCATATTGATGATAATTTTGGGCTAGACCCTTATGTGCGCCCGCAAATGAAAAAGGTTTTCCCCGATTTAGACTTTGTGGAACTGCCTTTCTCCCACCCTGTTTACAGCCAGAAATATAAATTCCCTAACGGGTTACCTAAAATACACGAGCACGATAATAAACCGCCCCAAGGTTTTGGACTATTACATAAAGGGCGTTTGGTTTGTTTTTATACCTACGAATGCGATTTAGGTAATGGCTGGGAAGATGCTGGTGTACACAACGATAGCGAAGAAACACGCACCAAAGCACTGAAAATGGGTGCAAACATTTTGCAGTTTGTGTTTACGCAGTAAACTTCAATTAAACAATTAGTTAATCTGTCAATCAGCTAATTCTCTTTTGCTATATCCTTACAATCTAACTAATATTGAGGCTTATGAAACTATATACCATTAACACGGGGTATTTTAAGCTGGATGGCGGAGCTATGTTTGGTGTAGTGCCTAAAGTGATATGGAACAGGTTACACCCTGCCGATGAAAATAACCTTTGCAATTGGGCTATGCGCTGTATGCTGGTACAAGACGGAGACAAACTGATTTTAATTGATACGGGTATAGGCGATAAACAAGACGATAAGTTTTTTGGCTATTACTACTTAAATGGTAATGACAGTTTAGAAAAATCGCTGAATGATAATGGTTTTTCAAGAGGCGATATAACCGACGTTTTGCATACCCACTTGCACTTCGACCATTGTGGTGGCAGTGTTATTTGGAATAGCGATAAAACAGGTTATGAATTGGCTTTTAAAAATGCGACTTACTGGACACATCGAGAACAATGGGAGCATGCCTTAAACCCGAACCCGCGTGAAAAAGCTTCATTCTTAAAGGAAAATTTATTGCCTATGCAAGAAGCAGGCGCACTTAAATTTGTAGGTGATGATTTAAAAATAAGTGATAATGTTAGTGCATTTCTAGGCTATGGGCATACAGAAGCGATGATGATGCCCAAAATACAATATGGTGATAAAACCATTGTGTTTATGGCTGATTTAATGCCTTCGGTAAATCATATCAAACCCTCTTATGCTATGGGTTACGATATTCGCCCGCTGGATACTATGGCAGAGCGTGAGGCGTTCAACAAAGAAGCCATAGAAAACAATTATATATTGTTTTTTGAGCATGACCCTATAAACGAATGTGCCACACTTAGACAAACCGAACGAGGTCCTAAAGTAGACAGAACTTTTAAACTTTCTGAAATTTAATATGCAACCCAAAAATATATTTTTAGCAATCCTAAGTATTGCAGCATTTCTATTACCTGCTTCACTTTCAGCACAAAAAAATGTACTAATTGTTTTTCCCGAAGATGATAAAATAAGTATTCCCTATACTTTCTTAAAAAATAATGAAAAGGGCACTGCTGATTCTGTGCCTTTGAAGTTTTTAACTATTAAATACCAGTTCTATAATATTTTAACGCAACGCTTAGTTGCCAATAACTACATGCCACTAGGTGGTGTAAACAGTAAGGTTAACAGTGTACGCAAATACACCAAAAAAAGATGGTATTCTTATGATTCTGCCACCCAAAAAGAACTTGACCGAAAAAAGTATTTGGCTGCTGCTATTGATGAAACCAATAAAGGGTATTACAACTTATATGCTACTACAGACTCAGCCTATTATATAATTTTTGTAAACAAAGTTGATGTAGGAGCTAATTTCTTTAGAAAATGGTTTGCTACTAAAAACTATCTACTGCAAGTACATTTTGATGTGTATGATAAAAACATGAAACACCTTGGCGGACAGTACTTACGCAAAAAAGTGCGTTTAACACGAGATATGTATTGGAGCGCTTTTCAAAAACACTTTAGTGTTATACCCGATGAATTGGCACTGTATTTTGCCAATATGAAAAAGTAATTACTTTTTTAAGGTTGCTACAGTTCTTGAACCTGAGAATACTACATTGGCTTGTTGGTATTCGTTTAAGATTTTTCTTATATCAAAAACTTCTGTAAAGGCGTATACCCTTGCCGAGTTTTCACCATCGCATTCACTTTGTTTTGTTTTTGCCAAGCGCATTCTAAGCCTTGGCGGGTAGCTTTTAAATACAAAACTGCTTTGGTACAAGTCAAATTCCATTTTTGCACAATCGCTATAACCTTTTATGGTTACAAATAGCAAGCTGTCTTGCTGTCTGGCTTCAACAATAGAAAAGTCTACTCCTCTTTCGTTTATATTAAACAAACTGTCGTTTTCTATTATTTTCTTCACAAATACCTCTACCGAATCAGCTTGATAGTTAACCATCACTTTAATAGTATCGGTATGTGGGCTTACATACGTTGCTGCCTTTTTAGGGCTTTTACAGCCTAAAAAGGCACTTATAATCAATAAACTAATTATTAAAACTCTTACCATTTATTGTTTGATGAACCTACCCGAAAAATAGTTGCGTCCGTTGGTAATAGTAACAAAATATACCCCAACAGGCAAACCGCTAACGTTTATTCTATTAATATCACTAACAGTAACGGCATATTGCTTGCCAATAGCATCTATTACCTGCACTTTAGTTTTACTGTTTACCAATACATCATTTTCAATAGCTATATAATCATTCGCAGGGTTAGGATATAGTTTTAAAGGAATGGCTTTTGGCGTTTTTACACTTCTCAGTTCATCATACGAGCCTTGAAAACTAGTAACACCTGTATTTTCAGGGTCTAACCAATATTTTAGCTGTGTTAAAGAATCATTGCCGTTACGGGTAAAATGCCAGTCGATACGCCCGAATAAGTCTGTGCCTGAGGTATTACTACATTTTGAATTTCCACCGGTAAGCGTACCCACAATTAAACCTCCGTCATCAAACAAAGGTGCTCCTGATGAACCCGGCTCAGTAGTTCCGTGCCCATTACCTGTAGAGCTCCATATTACCTCCCAGTGTGTATTGGGGGGAGAAGTAGAAAAAGGCTCGTCAAACGATAAAGGCCATTTATAAGTAGATATTTTCTTTATATCCCCGTCAGGGTGGTGGATACATACCCCGCTATCGTATTGACGTACTGTATCTAAATTCCAACCTGCGTAGTAAGCTTTATATTCTGAAGGTACTATAGTACTTAAATTCAACAATAAAAAGTCAGAGCCAAACTCTCCTCCTAAATCATCGCTGTGCGCTAATACTTTTGCGCCCACAATTGTTTGGTCTGCCAAGTTACCTTCGCTTATAGGGTTGGCACAAGTGGGAGCTTCATAATTAAAAGTAAACCGCCAGTAGTTAAACATGGTGTCGTGTATAACGGTATCCTCGGCAGGGGTCAATGCACAGTGCATAGCACTAAGCAAGTAAGGTTTATAAGCTTTATCGGTAGTTCTAACTAAAGTACCCGTACACCAGCCTATAACAAAATCTCTCACTACACGCATGCGTACAACAGCTTTCTTTTGGTCATCCCAATCATCTCCTTCAGGGCAGTTTACATTCACCTGGCAATTACCCGATGTTCCGAAACTTTTACGTTGAAAGCTGTTGGCTCTGATTTCTTCACGATACATATAACCGATACGCTCAATTATAATATCGGCAGTTTGTTTGGTTCCTTTAGGTTCATAGTACTCCAAAATTGCTTCCTCGCCTGCAACAGCATCCGTTGAGAGTATATTATGAGTAGTAAAATCTTTTGCATCGTACTTACTTACCCATTCACTGCCATCAGCATTATAAAAATTAAGCTTAGCTCCTTTAGGCATAAACTTTACTTTACCTAAAAGCGAAATACCTTTGGCATCATCAGCTTTTATTTTCAATCGCCAAATGCGCCCTGTTGGGGTAGCATTCCATTGCCCGCTGTTTAAAAGTGTAATTTGTGAAGGGAGTAGCCTACCCACATTCAAAATCTGGTTATATTTTGTAGGAGCGTTATCCTTAACATCAAACTGCTTTGATGTATAACCGCTTATGGTATATGTAGCTGCTTTTTCAACTGCCGGTAAGCTTTGTTGTAACGCCATGGGTTGTGCTTTGCTGGTTAAAGCAAGTACACTTATACCAAGTGTTAAAAGAATACTTCTGACCTTAAAATCCATATTCACTAATTAAATACATAAGTGCTGATATTGATGCAGCACCTAACTCTAGTTCTCTTTTATTGACGGCAGCAAAGGTATCAGTGTTGGCATGGTGGTAATCGAAATACCTTTGCGAATCGGGCATAAAACCGGCCAACAGCACTGGTTGTTGCGTTTTTTTCAGTTGCCCCACATCGGCACCGCTTCCCCCATCTCTAAAATCATACAAACCGTAAGGAAGTAAAAGGTCTTTCCACGCTCTTACTTTTTCTTTCCAAACACTGTCTCCATCCAACCTGAAACCTCTGGGTGCAAAACCGCCCGCGTCGCTCTCAATAGCGGCTATGTGGTTTACTTTTAAACTATCTGCAATGGCAGCATAACGTTTTGCTCCACGCAAACCATTTTCCTCATTCATAAATAAAACGGCTCTTAGTGTTCTTTTGGGGCGTTTACCTAAAGCTTTAAACAAGCGCACCGCTTCCATAGACTGTATACAGCCTACACCATCATCGTGCGCTCCTTCCCCATTGTCCCAAGCATCTAAGTGTCCGCCTGCAACTATATACTCATCGGGAAACTCACTTCCCCTCATTTCACCAATAACGTTATAAGACAATACATCAGGTAAAGTTTCACAACTCATTTTAAAATAGAACTCCAAATCAGGCTCATTCTGTAGTAAATGGCTCAATTGGTCTGCATGCAAAGTACTTATAGCTGCGGCAGGTATTTTGGTAATACTATCATTGTATGCCATAGCTCCTGTATGCGGAAACTCATCGGTACGTAAATTCATAGAACGCACTATCACACCTGCAGCACCATACTTAGCTGCTTCAACAGCACCCCACACACGTTGGTCTACGCATCTGCCATACGCATGAAAAGTGAGTATATGCCTAGCATCCATAGGGCGGCTGTAAAAAACTATTTTGCCTTCTACTTTTTCTTTACCCAGCTTCTCCAACTCATCTATACCTTTCACTTCTACTATCTGAGCCTGAATTCCCTTTTTGCCTGTGCCCACACTGCCACCAAGTGCACATATATTAACCTTTTTCTTGCCTGATTTACTTAGGATTTTCGCGGTTTCCTTTTCCCCTCTCACCCAATGCGGCACCATTACAGGCTGTAGAAATACAGTGTCAAAACCAAGGGCTTCCATTTTTGCTTTTGCCCACTCAACGGCAATAGCAGCATTCTCACTGCCGCTTAACCTATGCGGAGCTTTTTTACATAGCTCACCCAACATGTCGTAGCTTTTGCCACGTAAAAGGGCTTCATCAAAAATGCGGCGTATCACAGCACTATCGGAGTTGGGGTCTTGTGCGAAAACTCCAACATAAAACAATAGAAATATGTTTAGTGGTAAATATTTTCGTTTCATATTTAAAAAGCCAAAATAACATCAAAAAGTTAGTAACTAAAACCACATCCAACTAATTATTGTTAATATCGTTAGTATTAATACAACAATTTAAGGCAATACTTAGAGGTTATTTAACGATTATTAACTGTAGTGTATCACTATTATCCTTTGGTATTTACCTTTTATCATATTTTGGTATATACTTTTGAGTTTTGGAATAAACCTTGTGAGACCTTTTTATAGAGATTATTATATGTTGAAGAAATTTTTTGTTGCCGTTGGAGTGCTTTGGGCTATTAGTTGCCATGCACAAGATTCCGTTTCATTATCATCCGTTAGTGTAGAGCCTGAAAGTAAGCATGCACAAATTAGCCAAACTGTTACCTCTTTTTTAAATAGCAGTGCATACCATAAGGTTGAAATTGATGATGCTTTAAGCAAAAAAATATTTAAAGAGTTTTTGGCTGATGTTGATTATAACCGCATTTTCTTGTTTAAGTCTGATATTGAAGAGTTTAAGAAAAGCGAAACCGATATTGATGATTACCTTAAAACGGGTGAAATAGGCTTTGCCTTTAAAGTATATAATCGCTATTTGAGACGTGCAGAAGACCGCATAAACTATACATTTGAGTTACTGAAAGATTCTATGGATTTTTCGGTAGACGATTCTTTTGAAATCCGCAGAAATAATGCTGACTGGGTAACCACAAAAGAAGAAATGGATGCTTTGTGGCGCAACAAAATTAAATACGAGTGCATTGGTATGTTAGCTACAGGTAAAAACTGGAAAGCAACATCAGACGTGGTGCGTAAGCGGTACGAAAACTTTAGAAAGCAACTGATAAAAACCAAAAATGAAGATGTTTTTGGTTTATTTATGAATTCGTTTACCACTATTATAGACCCACACACCAATTATTTCTCACCTCGTGTTGCCGAAGATTTTAATATCAACTCATCACTTTCATTAGAAGGAATCGGCGCAACACTACAAACCGAAGGCGAGTATACTAAAGTACGTGAAGTAGTAAAAGGTGGTCCTGCCGATAAAAGCGGTAAAGTGTTTGTAAACGACCGTATTGTTGCTGTTGCACAAGGTGATAAAGGTGAGTTTGTAGATATGGTGGGTTGGCGTATTGATGATGTGGTGTCAAAAATTAGGGGAAAAAAAGGAACTGTGGTACGCCTGAAAATTATTGATGCGAAAGCAAACCCTACAGACCCACACAAAATTGTGCGTATAGTTCGTGATAAAATTAAACTTGAAGAGCAGGCCGCCAAAGGAAGTATTGAAGAAATTAAAAGAGGCAAAAACACCTACAAAGCAGGGATAATAAAAGTACCTTCTTTTTACTATGATTATGAGGGTGCACGCCGCGGCGAAAAAGATTTTAAAAGCACCAGTAGAGACGTTAAAAATATTATAGACAGTCTTACCAAAGTAGGTATTGACGGTATAGTGCTAGACCTTCGCAACAATGGTGGTGGTGCTTTGCTTGAAGCTATTAACCTAACAGGTTTGTTCATCAAAACAGGCCCTGTTGTTGAAATACGGAATTTAGACGGCTCTATAGATATTGAAAAAGATAAAGACAAAAGTATAGCTTACGAGGGACCATTGGTAGTTCTTGTAAACCGTTTTAGCGCCAGTGCATCAGAAATTGTTTCAGCCGCTATACAGGATTATAACAGAGGGGTTGTTGTTGGAGAACGCACACACGGTAAAGGCACGGTTCAGAACTTAGTAAATTTAGACCGTTATATCCCGTTGAAAAACGGTGCAAAAGCAGGTCAGTTAAAACTAACAATAGCTAAATTTTACCGCATTAACGGAAGCAGCACACAAATAAAAGGGGTAATACCTGATGTAGCTTTGCCAAGTATTTATTCTGATAAGGAGTTTGGAGAAGACGAAAGCCCTTATGCTCTACCTTGGGACCAAATAAAAGGTACTAATTATGTTAAAATTACAGACCTTAATGCTTTGCGTGGAAACTTGAACAAAAAGCATAATAAGCGTATGAAAAAGGATGCGGCTTATATGTATTTAACAGAAGATATTAAAGCTTTTCAAGAGTCTCGCCAACGTCAATATGTGAGTGTCTCTTTAGAAAAATACAAAAAGGAAGTAGAGGAAAACGAAAAGAAGAAAAAGGAGCGTGAAAAGGAAATAGAAAAGTTGGAGAAAAAAGGAAAATACCATAAAGACCTTATTCTTAATGAGGGGCTTGAAATATTGCTAGACTTTAAGCTTTCTAAAACTTAAAAGGGTCTTATATTATATATTATTCTACAGGTTTAATTACCAGTACATTTTGGGTTTTAGGGGTAACTTTAAATCTATCGTCTACCCTAAGCCCTGCAATACAAACCAAATGGTCTCCTGAAAATAAGAGTGGGTACTCTGTTTTCTCAAAAACGGGAATTTTTTGGTCAATAAAAAAATCACTGAGTTTTTTCTTTTTTCGCATCCCCAAAGGGTAAAAATAATCCCCTTGTTTCCAACTTCTCACCTTTAAAGGAAATTGCAGTTTATCCGCATCAAGCTGTGCAATTGAATTATCTTTTATGATTTCAAAATCGGCAGCAGCAATTTTTTCTATGCTAAATTTTCTACCAAAAAACTTAAAGCCGTTAGCATCTTCATCCAACTTAAAACTTATATCCTCATCAACAGTAGTAGTTTCTCGCAGTATAAGTTCTTCCCTATCAATTAAAACCTCATGTCCTTCACCTATAAAAATAGCACCGCTATGATTATTTAGCCCCTCAGCAATTTGAGAAATGACATTATTATTAAACCCGTAAGGGCTTAATAACTCGTATAAATACAGCTTTGTGTTCGATAATGCCAGTAAACCCTGCTTACTAATTTTAAGTGTGTTGGCTTGCTTGCTAACAATATTTTTAGTGTCAGATTCAATCGTTTCTTTAAGCAAATCTCTGTACTCACCCACCAATGCAGCTAAATGGTAAAAGCTTTCTTCATATTTGGGATTCAAGCTTTTCAGCACAGGTAAAACCACATTTCTAACTTTATTTCTGCTGTACTTGTTACTTTTATTACTACTGTCTTCTCGCCATTTTAGTTTCTTAGTTTTGGCAAAAAGTTCTATTTCCTCACGGCTTGTAGCAAGCAAAGGGCGTATTAATTTATCGTCTTTAGGTTGCATACCTTCAACACCTGCCAAACCCGTTCCTCTTACTATATTAAGTAGCATAGTTTCCACTTGGTCGGTTTGGTGGTGAGCAGTGGCTAACAAGTCATACTTTTCACTCCTCAACAACTCATAAAACCAGTTATACCGCAATTCTCTGGCAGCAACTTGTATTGAAACCTTGTGTTGCGCTACGTATACCTTAGTATCAAATCTTTTAGAAAAAAAAGGGATATCTTGTTGTTGGGCAAAGCTTCGTGTAAAATCTTCGTCCCCATCACTTTCTTTATCTCGCAATGAAAAATTGCAATGTGCTATGGCAAAGCCATACCCTGCCTCTTTTAACAAAGTAGCCAATACAACAGAATCTACACCGCCGCTAAAAGCCAAAATAACTTTTTGTCCCTTATCTATCAGGCTGTGTTTTTGTACAAAGTGGGTAAAGGCTTGTAAACTTATTGGCATAGTTTATGGGCAAAGGTCGAAGAAAAATTACTTTTGCCAAAGCAAAGGCATTAAGCCCTATGAGGAAACTCCTTTTATATATAGTTATAGCTTCCTTCACAAGCATTAGTTCACTAGTAAATGCTCAAACCAAAGTAGAGCTACTAAATGCTGATGTACTGGAATACAAAGAAGCTGTTTTTGGCAAGGTACGCAGGCTTATAGGTAATGTTAGCTTTAAGCAAGAAGATGTTACTATGTTTTGCGATAGTGCCTACCAAAACGAGGAAGACAACAGCTTTACGGCTTATAATAATGTGAAAATTTATCAGGGAGATTCGGTATCTATGTTTGGTGATACTTTGTTTTACGAAGGGGATACTCGCCAAGCTTTACTGAAGGGTGAAGTTGTTACGCTGCAAGACGGGCAAATGACCTTAACCACAGATGCTATTCGCTACGATGCTGTAAACGGTATAGGGTATTATACTACAGGTGGTACTATAGTAAACAAAGAGAATAATTTGGTAAGCCAAATAGGTACCTACGATACCAAAAGCAAAACCTTTGGCTTTAAGCAGGATATTGTACTAAAAAATCCTGAGTATATTATGTACTCTGATACATTACAATATAATACTGAAAGTAGAATTGCTTACTTTTTCGGTCCTTCTGACATTTACTCTACCAAAGACTCTAACCATGTGTATTGCGAAAACGGTTGGTATGATACTAAAATAAATTACTCGCAGTTTAGTATTAATTCTTACATAGAAACTAAAGATAAAAAGCTAAGTGCCGACAGTATGGTGTATACAGGCAAAACAGGTATAGACCGTGCATACAGGAATATTTTACTGGTAGACACTACTAACAAAATTGAAATTCGCGGGCAGTTGGGCGAGTATAACCGAAAAGCAAATATTGCTTGGGTTACTAAAGCCCCCAATGCAGCCATGCAAGTTGAAGACGACACACTTTTTATTACTGCCGACACACTGAAAACCACTTACGACACGGCTGAAAAAAACCGCACATTATATACGTATTACAACACCCGATTTTTTAAGAAAGACTTACAAGGGGTTTGTGATTCGCTGCAATACTCTTTTAAAGACTCTGTAATAAATATGGAGGTAAACCCTATTGTTTGGAGTGATAACAACCAAATTACGGCCGATAGCATTAAGGTGTATATGAAAAACGGAGGCATACATTCAATAAAAATGATGTTGAATACCTTTATTGTTTCTGAGAAAGACAGTGGCGATAAATACAACCAAATAAAAGGCAAAAATGCTGAGGCTTTTTTTAAAGATAAAAAGCTGAAACAAGTAAACGTGTACAAAGATGTGCAGAACGTATACTATGTAGAAGAAGACACGGGCAAGTATATAGGCATGCAAACTATTATTTGCGGGGAAATGAAGATAATACTTGAAAAGAATAAGGTAAGTAAAGTACACTACTATTTAGAACCTGAGGGAGATATGCACCCGATGGATAAAATACCTGCGGGAGAAGACAAACTGGATGGTTTTGTATGGCATGAAAACATACGCCCGCAAAGCAGAGAAGATGTTACCCCTGTTTACGACCCCACCAAAAAACCTGCTCCAAAAAAGGTAAAACCTACTAAGCAGAAAGAAACTGATGAAGTAGTAGAAGTTGAAACCATTGCTCCCAAAACAAAAGACGAAAATGAGTGAGTACTCACTATAAAATGTAAGCAAAGCAATTATTTTCCTATCAAAATGAGTGTTTACTCACTCAACTAAAATAATCTCACCAATTTTAAGTTATAGTATTATGAAAAAGCTACTAACCTTATTTTTGCTTTGTTTTTTGCTAGTTAAAGCTTCACATGCACAACTACCCTATTGGGCAAATATTCACCATTCTGAGACACGAAAATATTACACGAAATTTCAGCAAGAAAAGCGAGACAGTATTGCAGGGCTTAATATTACCAAGTCGGTAGAGTATGCGAAATACTACAACAAAAAAGAAAAGTTGAAACGAATCGCAGTGCGAGAAGAAAGCTTTTACGATAGCTTAGGCAACCTTATTCAAGAAAATATTTACACCTATAGAGGGAAACTATTTCGCACTTATAAGTATGGTCATAATACTGACGGAGTACAAACAAGTTATAGAAGCTACAATGTAAGAGGAAAGCTTTTAAGGGGTTGGGATTTATCTTTTAATGATAAAGGTTTAATGAGCAAAGCCACTGTATACTCTAAAAAAGAAGGTAATGTTTCTTGGATACAGTTGTATGAATATAATGCCGACAGCAATGCTATTAAAATACAGTCTCTTAATAAAAAAGGAGAAGTAAGGTATACCACGGAATATGAATATTATGAAGATGGACAAAAGAAGGAAGTACGCACTTACAACAAGAAAGGGAAGCTTAAATCTGTTATCAAATACGACTGCTTACCCACAGGTGTATTAGCTAATGGTAAAAGAACCGACACAACAACCGTTTGCTATAAAGACAATATTGATGAAGATGGAAACACAATTTATACCGTTGAAAGGATGCAGCAAAATGGCAAAGTGATTAGAAGCATCACTAAAGTAAGCCCTGACAAAAAGTACTCCGAAGTATCATTTATAAACCACAAGGGAAAACTAACCAACAAATCCACTTATACCTACAGCGAAAATGGACTTTTAAAAGAAAGAACTTATTACTACTCCCAAAACAGTAAAAGAAACCAATTTGTACGCTATACTTTCGATTGGTCGGACAGTAAAAAGCAGTTTACCACCTCTCGCTACGGCTATAAAAACAGGTTAGAGTTTGTGAGTACTACAGTTGCTTATTAAGTTATATTAAGAGTACTATACTTTTAACTTTTTTATATGTCTTGAATTATAGTAGCATGAAAAGGTTACTACTTGTTCCTCTTTTTTTCAAGTATCATTCCTCCATAAAATAATAAACCACTTCCGATAATTGCAAGTGAACTCCAAGTTGACCCAGAATTTGGATTAAATACCTTAGTAAGAAGTAAAACTAAGAACAAGGCTAGCAGAAAATAAAAACCCCATTTAAAAGACTTACTAGCATATAAACTTTCTCCTTGTTTAATTTTTATTGTCTGGTTATCGATAGGTATTATATTTCTATATTCATTTGATAATTTCGGGAAGTCCCTCACCAATTTTTTAAAGTCATCATTTATTGGAAAGATGTTAAGCTTGTTTATTTTATATCTTGTCTTATTGTTGAGATTGATTATAAAGCTATCAAAGGTTCTATCCTCATGGAATGCATAACTATCAACAATACTCCATGGTATATTTATATTTTTTTCCCAACTCAAAATAAATCTGCTAATCCAAACATGAGCTACTCCCTCAATAGATAAAATCACCTTTACTTTTGCACTTCCCACTCTTCTGGCTACAAGGAAAGAAACTATAAGTATTACAATAAATCTTAGGGTTGATATAATCTTATTTTCTGTCTCAGGTAGGTAATCAACATCCAATATCGACAATGTGGGTATTAGAACAATCATTGGTATAATAAATCTACTTATCGAATAGATTTTAATATGATATTCTTTTTGTTCCATTATTTCTTGTCGTGCTTCTTATTTACTTCCAAGGCTTAGTATATGCAAAATAGGTGAATTCAAGATTATATACCTACGAACTGCAGGTAGAAAGGATTAGTTGGTTTTTGTGGTGGACTTTTTGTTTACTTTTTGTCCAAGCAAAAAGTAAAGTAAGATTAAGAACTTAATATTTCAACAATAGCCCTTGCCACACGCTCTCCGTCCATAGCAGCAGAAACTATCCCACCCGCATAACCTGCACCTTCACCACAGGGGTATAACCCTTTTATTTGTGGGTGCTCTAAAGTTTCCCTGTCTCTGGGTATACGTACGGGTGAAGAGGTACGAGATTCTACTCCCACCAAAACTGCCTCTTGGGTATAATACCCTTTCATTTTTTTGCCAAAAGCTTGTAAACCTCCTCTTAAACGGGTAGTTATTTCAGTAGGTAATACCTCATCCAAAGGCACACTACTCACACCGGGTATATAGGAGGTTGGCGGCAATGTTGAAGATTGTTTCTTATTCACAAAATCAGGAACGCGTTGTGCAGGAGCAGTGAGGTTATTCCCTCCTTTCACAAAAGCTCTTTGCTCTACCTCGGCTTGGTAATACATGGCTGCTAAAGCTCCCTTATGGGCATATTTCTGCCAGTCTTTTTCTTCCACACTTACCACCATACCGCTATTGGCAAACTTACCGTTGCGCTTGCTGGGGCTCCACCCATTTACCACCACCTCATTAGGCGCTGTAGCCGCAGGAGCAATTATCCCACCCGGGCACATACAAAAACTAAACACGCCCCTCCCATTAACTTGGTGCACTAAACTGTAACTGCTTGGGGGTAAAAACTCACTTCGTACCTCACAATGGTATTGTATGCGGTCTATTAACTTTTGCGGGTGTTCAATACGTACGCCTAACGCAAAAGGTTTAGCTTCAATAGCTATTTGTTTTCTTTCAAGCAGTTCAAAAATATCGCGAGCACTATGCCCTGTAGCCAGTATAATCTGTTTGGCTTCAAAGCTATCGCCATCGGTGGTTTTAACCTCTTGCAATTCATTGTCTTTCAATATTATATCGCTCACACGCTTGTCAAACAGTACTTTACCGCCAAAGCGTTCAATTGTTTCTCGCATAGCAGTAACAATATCAGGCAGTTTGTTGGTACCTATATGCGGGTGTGCTTCACACACAATATTCTCTGCCGCCCCATGCTCTACAAATACCTGAAGTATTTTAGCTAAATCGCCCCGCTTTTTGCTTCGGGTATAGAGCTTACCATCGCTGTATGTTCCTGCACCTCCTTCGCCAAAGCAATAGTTACTGTCAGGGTTTACTACACGTTCTTTGTTTATGGCTGCCAAATCACGTCGGCGTTCCCGCACTGCTTTTCCCCGCTCCAATACAATAGGGCGTATGCCTGCTTCAATCAGTCGTAAAGCGGCAAACATTCCTGCAGGGCCACAACCTATAATAATTACTTCGTGGGGAGAATGGGCACAATCTTTATAAGTAATTTCATTCTCAAAAAGAGGTACAACAGGCTGTTTTACAAGGCTTTCTTGTTTTAGAGCATATTCAACTACTAAACGGATAATAATGTTCGCTTTTCTGGCATCAATAGACTTCTTTCTAATCTTCCAATCAGAAATTTTATCAACATTAATTTTCAGTTTTTCGGCAAGCCTAACCTGTATCTTTTCAGAGAAAAAAGCCTCTTCAGGCGAGAGGTAAAGTTCAGCGGTAGTGTTCATAAGTTAGGTTTCTATCCTAAAATGTAAGCGCAATTTTAATTAAAATTTTAAAAAAGCCCATTTTTGCACAAAATCCCTGCCATGAGAGACATATCCCATCTGAAAAAAGTAGCAACACAAGTTCGTAGAGACATTGTTCGCCAAGTACATGCCGTGCAATCGGGGCACCCCGGTGGTTCATTAGGTTGTGCTGATTATTTCACCGCTTTGTATTTTGATGTGATGAAACACTCTCCTAAGCCATTTTCTATGAACGGAAAAGGTGAAGATGTTTTTATATTGAGCAACGGGCATATTTCGCCTGTATTCTACTCAGTATTGGCGCGCAGCGGATATTTTGAAATAGACGAGCTAAATACGTTTAGAAAAATTGATACACGACTACAAGGTCATCCCACCACACATGAAGGGTTACCCGGTGTGCGTATAGCCTCAGGCTCATTAGGTCAGGGGTTATCAGTAGCTACAGGTATAGCATACGGTAAGAAGTTGGATGGTGAAGATAACTTTGTATATGCACTTTGTGGAGACGGCGAGTTGCAAGAAGGACAAATATGGGAGGCGGTAATGTTTGCCGCACACAATAAGGTAGATAATTTGATTGTTGCCGTTGATTTTAACGGACAACAGATTGACGGTAGTACTAAAGATATTATGGGTTTTACCAGCCTGAAAGAAAAGTTTGATGCTTTTGGGTGGCACACTATGGAAATGGACGGCAACAATATGGAAGAAGTGTTAACCACTTTAGACAATGCTAAGGCTGCTGCTAACAACGGAAAACCTATAATGATAATAATGAAAACAGAAATGGGTGCAGGGGTAGATTTTATGATGGGCAGCCACAAATGGCATGGCATCCCGCCAAGTGATGAACAACTGGAAGATGCACTGAGCCAATTACCTGAAACTTTAGGAGACTACTAAAACAGTTTACAGTCTTCAGTTTTTAGTTTACAGTTAAAAAACTGAGAACTGACAACCGTAAACAGAAAACTAACAGCAATAAAAGGCACAATATTTTCATTACTAATAGAAGGAAAGACAACATACTTAATGACGAGAATTAAAAAATACATATTTACTATTCTTCTTCTATTACTTACACTCACTGCTTTTTCGCAGAAAAAAACCCGCATTCTGTTTGTTCTTGATGCCTCGGGAAGTATGTGGGCACGCATGGAAAACGATAATCGTATTAATGTTGCCAAAACCTTACTAAGCAAAATGGTAGATAGCTTAGAGCAGTTTGATTTTGTAGAGGTTGGTTTACGGGTATACGGTCATACCAGCCCAAAAGCTGCACGAAACTGCAAGGATACCCGCCTAGAGGTACCATTTGGCAAAAGAAACGCCAATACCATAAAAAAGAAACTAAGTACCATAACCCCCAAAGGAACTACCTTAATAGCATACTCACTTACCCGTGCAGCTTACGATTTTCCCAGCCAAAGGGGCTGGCGAAATGTAGTTATACTTATTACAGACGGTTTAGAAGAATGTGAAGGAGACCCGTGTGCAGTATCAGAAGCCTTGCAAAAGCAAGGAGTTATTCTTCGCCCTTTTGTTATAGGTGTAGGTGGAAATGAAAGCTTTGCTACTGCTTTTGAGTGTGTAGGCAGGTACTTTGATGCTAAAACCGAAGAAGACTTTGAAAATATATTGGGCAATGTGGTATCGCAAGCCCTAAATACTACAACCGCACAAGTAAACCTGTTAGATATAGACGGCAGAGCTACAGAAACCAATGTAAACATGACTTTTTATGATAATAAAAGCAATAAAGTCATTTACAACTACATCCATACTATGAATGATAGAGGCTTGCCCGATACGCTTACTTTAGACCCCGGTTATAAATACAATATGGTTGTACACACTATCCCACCGGTATATAAAAGCGGTATAGAATTATTACCGGGCAAGCACAATATTATTGCTGCTGACGCTCCACAAGGAGATATAATGCTAAAAATGGATGGTGTTACAAGTTATGAAAAGCTAAATGCCAGAGTAATGAAAAAAGGTAGCAATGCAACCATAAACTACCAACCTTTTAATACAAAACGCAAATATTTAGTAGGCAGATACGATTTAGAAATATTTACCACACCGAGAATATACCTTAACAATGTTTCGGTAGACCAAAGTAAAACCACTACTGTAAACATTCCACAGCCAGGCAAGTTCATTCTTACTTTCAGAAGTGAAATTACAGGTGGTATTTTCACCATGAATAAAAACAACCTGGAGTGGGTAACCGATTTTGACTCACGGACACGAAAACAAATAATCACTTTACAACCCGGTAAATACAAACTGATATTCAGACCGCTAAAAGCAAACTTAACTGTACTTACATCGGAAAGAAATTTTGAAATATCATCAGGCAATACTACCCATATAAACCTTGACTAACTTTTATGAAAAACTTTGAAATACTAGACAAAAAAGACACCCGTTCAGGCTTTGGTGCAGGACTTCTTGAAGTGGGAAAAAGCAACCCCAATGTGGTAGGTCTTTGTGCAGATTTAACAGGCTCATTAAAAATGGATGCCTTTCAAAAAGAATTTCCAAAACGTTTCATACAAGTAGGTATTGCCGAGGCAAATATGATGGGTTTGGCTGCAGGTTTAGCTACAACGGGCAAAATACCCTATACAGGTACTTTTGCAAACTTTTCTACAGGCAGGGTATACGACCAAATTCGCCAGTCTATAGCTTACTCAGGCAAAAATGTAAAAATATGTGCTTCACATGCGGGACTAACTTTGGGCGAAGATGGTGCAACTCACCAAATACTTGAAGATTTAGGGCTAATGAAGATGCTACCGGGTATGACTGTAATTAATCCTTGCGATTATAACCAAACCAAAGCCGCAACTATTGCCATAGCTAACCATGAAGGTCCAGTATATTTACGTTTCGGGCGACCAAAAATGCCTGTTTTCACTCCTGCCGACCAAAAGTTTGAGATTGGCAAGGCACTTATGCTTAATGAGGGGGCTGATGTAAGTATCTTTTGCACCGGGCATTTGGTATGGAAATGTATAGAAGCAGGGCATATTTTAGCAGAAAAAGGTATTGATGCCGAAATAATAAATATACACACCATTAAACCTTTGGATGATGAAGCTATCTTACAATCAGTTGCAAAAACAAAATGTGTAGTAACTGCTGAGGAACATCAGATGAACGGAGGGCTTGGAGACAGTATTTGCCAGCTACTGGCACGTAATATCCCTGCCCCTGTTGAGATGGTAGCTGTTAAAGATAGTTTTGGTGAGAGTGGTACTCCCGACCAGCTAATGAAAAAATACGGGTTAGATACTCCTGATGTAGTAGCCGCAGCACAAAAAGTTTTGCAACGCAAAGGATAAAACAGCGTCAAAACTAATATTGCTTGAGCGAAGAACAACCAGAAATAACTGACGATTTAGAACTAGTACGCCAATTTAAAAACGAGCGTACCCGAAACTATGCCCTTCACCTCATCATTAAAAAGTATGAGCAAAAGGTGTATTGGCATATCCGTAAAATTCTCATAGACCATGATGATACTGACGATGCATTGCAAACCACATTTATAAAGGTTTGGCAAAACCTAGTTAATTTTAGAGAAGACAGTAAGTTATATACCTGGATTTACCGCATAGCCACCAATGAAGCATTGGCTTTATTAAAAAAGAAACGTACCAAGTTTTTCTTACCCATTATTGATGTAGAGGCAGAACTAAGCAGTAAAATTGATGATAGTTCAACCTATAGCGGCGATGAAATAGAATTGAAATTGCAAAAAGCATTATTGAAACTTCCCGAAAAGCAACGATTGGTATTTAATATGAAATATTTTGACGATATGAAGTATGAAGACATTAGCGAAATACTAAATACCAGTGTAGGTGGCTTAAAAGCATCATACCACCATGCAGTAAAGAAAATAGAAAAATATTTAACTACCGATTAAACCTTTTACATTTAAACATATCATACTACTAAATGCATAACGAAGAAGAAAATATTAGAAAGCAATTAGATAATAAAAAGTCCCAACAAGGCTTCAAAATGCCTGATAATTACTTTGATACTTTCTCATCTAAAGTAAAAGCAAGGATTGAAGCTGATACGGCACAGTCCAAGGGCTTTACTTTGTCAAAACTTTTACGTCCGGCATACAGCATTCCATTTACTGCAATTGTATTATTAGCAGTTAGCTATTTAGCTTTTTTTACCTCGCCATCAACTACTACAGCCTCTAAAACTGTTAAGGTAGAAACAATTACCACTGAAGATTTATCAGTAGAGGCTATAAGTGAATACTTAGCACAAGAAGTAGATTTAGTAGGTGTTGACGGTGAATTAGAAAAAGAGATAATGCTTTTGGCTTACAGCCCTGAAGAAACTACTACCGAGCCTAGTGTTGAAGTTCCTGTAATAATCAATGACAATGAAGACACTATAAAACTAAGTGATAGCGAAATAGAAGAATATTTACTAGAAACTGCCGACGATTACTTAATCGAGAGCCTTTAAAACCAAGACCATGAAAAAACTAATTATTATAACGTTACTGGCTTGCTTTTCAATAAGCACTTGGGGTCAGAAAAAAGAAAAACAACGTGATAAAATTCGTGAAGCTAAAATAGAATTCATCAAGCAAAGGTTAGCATTAACTGAGGATGAAGAAAAAAAATTTCTACCCGTTTATAATAAGTTTTTAGATGAAAGCGACGCACTTCGCAAAAACTCAAAAACAAACATAAATCTTAGCGAAGTAGACTTAACTTTTATGACCGATGAAGAATGTGAGAAACTCATAAAAGATATTACCGAGCAGAAACAAAAAGAGGTAGAGCTGATAAAAAAATATACTAATGAATTTAAAAAAGTGCTCCCCATTAAAAAAGTAGCTATGATTTTTAAGGTAGAGCACGAGTTTAAAAAAGTATTGGTTCGCAGGCTTCGTCGTCATAAATCTAAAGAGCTAAGGGAGAAATCTAAAGCTATGCGTGAAGAAATGCTGAAAAAGAGAGAAGAGTTGCGTGAGCAAAGTAGAAAACTGCGTGAGGAACATAAAAAGCAAAGAGAACAAATGAAAAAGGATATGGAGAGAATGAAAGAACAGATGAAAAAAGAACTGGAAAGGATAAAAAAAGAATCAGACAAACTTATTGAAGAACACCCTAACGAAATTAAATAGCAACAGCCTGTCAACAAAAGCCTGATTTAACCATACAATAAAGCCCTGTAAATACAGGGCTTTATTTGTATATGTACATATTTTAAACAGCGTAAAAAAGCCTTTACATTATTTCAGTAAAAAACAGGCAGGGGTACCAATTTTTTATTAGTTTTGCGCGGGTTTTTTTTAAAGCTCAAAATTAAAAACTTTAAATAGTTATCATTGTTAGCATCAGAGAATGCGCTAACATTACGGGTACTACAAATTATGGGTAAAACTATAAAACTTAAAAAAGGGCACGACATTAAATTGGTAGGTGAAGTATTCCCTTCACAAGGAGAAGCAAAAACTTCAAAAACTTATGCAATTAAGCCTTTAGACTTTAAAGGGTTAACTCCAAAACTTCAAATTGAAGTGGGTAGCGAAGTAAAAGCAGGTACACCGCTTTACTTTTTTAAAGAGATGCCTGATGTAAAAGTTACTTCGCCTGTAAGTGGCGAGGTGGTTGAAATTAACAGAGGTGCAAAAAGGGTTATTTTAGAAATTAAAATACTTGCCGATAGCTCACTTTCTTATGAAAATTTTGCTTCTGGCAACCCTAATGATATGACCGCTGATGCTATTAAGAAAAATTTATTAGACAGTGGCGCATGGACAAGTATCAAACAACGTCCCTTTGGTAAAGTAGCCAACCCATCAGATACTCCAAGAGATATTTTCATATCGGGTTTTGATAGCTCGCCGCTAGCCCCTGACTATGATTTTATACTTAAAGGAAGAGAGCAAGATTTTCAAACAGGTATTGATGCCTTAAGTAAACTTACTGAAGGTAAAATATATTTAGGCATACGCAGTGGAGAAGCCAATACTATTTATAATAGTACAAAAGGAATTGAAACAGTTAGTTTTTCAGGCCCGCACCCTGCCGGAAATGTTGGAGTACAAATACACCATATAGCTCCTTTAAACAAAGGTGAAATAGTTTGGACTATTAACCCTGAGGATGTAGCTAATATTGGTAAACTTTTTAAAGAAGGTACTTTTAGTCAAGAGCGCACAATTGCTTTAGTAGGTTCTGAAGTAAATGAAGGAGCACGTAAGTATTATAAAACTACAGTGGGTGTTGAGATTACCGCTTTAATAGAAGGTAATGCAAGCGATAATAATAACCGCATAATAAGCGGTAACGTATTAACAGGTACTAAAATTGAAAAAGACGGGTATTTAAGCTTTTATGACCGTATGGTTACTGTAATACCTGAGGGCAACGACCCTGAATTTTTAGGGTGGTTAATACCTACATATTCGCGCCCTAGTATTTCAAAAACATTCTTATCATATCTAAGTCCAAATAAAAAATTCAAGGTAAACACCAATATGCATGGCGAAGAGCGTGCTTTGGTAGTTACAGGTGAATATGAAAAGGTATTGCCTATGGATATTTATCCCCAATACCTATTTAAAGCCATTATGGCCAACGACCTTGAAGCTATGGAAGAGCTGGGCATACTAGAAATAGACGAAGAAGATGTAGCATTATGCGAGTTTGTTTGTACATCGAAAATGGAGCTGCAAAAACTGGTTCGTCAAGGTTTAGATACAATAGAAAAAGAAGGTTAATCAATAAATTTCAAGTTTTATAACTAAGCAATGAAGTTTCTTCATAAACAATTAGAGAAAATAAAACCCAACTTTGAAAAAGGAGGCAAGCTCTATTTTTTGCATTCAAGTTTTGATGCAATAGAGACATTCCTTTTCGTACCGGGTGAAACCACACACAATGGCACACACATACGTGATGGTATTGATTTGAAACGTACCATGTTTACTGTGGTAATAGCTATGTTACCTGTAATGCTGTTTGGTATGTGGAATGTTGGGTATCAGCACTATTTAGCTTTAGGGCAAGAAAGCACCTTAATGGAAAACTTTATTTATGGGCTAATACAAGTATTACCTATAGTAGTAGTATCTTATGGTGTTGGTTTAGGTATTGAGTTTGCATTTTGCCAAATTAAAGGGCATAAAGTAAACGAAGGATTCTTGGTAACAGGTTTACTTATACCATTGTGTCTTCCCCCGTCAATTCCTTTGTGGATGGTAGCTGTTGCTACTGCCTTTGCTGTAATTATAGGCAAAGAAGTATTTGGTGGTACAGGTATGAATATATTAAACCCTGCACTTACAGCCCGTGTGTTCTTATTCTTTGCATACCCGGGTTATATGGCAGGTGAGTACCGTGCAGACCAAGAATATATTTGGAATGCCGTAAGCCGTAATAATGTTGTAGATGGATACAGTGGAGCTACTATATTAGCACAAGCCGCAGAGGGCAAAGAAATTTCATACTCTACTATGGATTCTTTCTTAGGGTTTATTCCCGGTTCAATAGGAGAAACCTCTACCCTAGCCTGTTTAATTGGTGCCGCTATACTAATTATTACAGGTATAGGTAGTTGGCGTATAATGGCAGCAACTTTCATAGGCGGCGCGGCAATGGGCTTATTCTTAAACACATTAGCCCCTTCGCCAGACCACTTTATGGCATTACCGTTTTATAAGCATCTAATTATCGGTGGTTTTGCATTTGGAGCCATTTATATGGCTACAGACCCTGTTTCAGCATCACAAACCAATAGAGGTAAATGGATTTACGGAGCGCTGATAGGAATACTTTGTGTGCTTATCAGAGTATTTAATCCGGCTTACCCTGAGGGTATGATGCTTGCCATACTATTTATGAATGTTATGGCTCCATTGGTAGATTATTATGTAGTATCAGCAAACAAAAAAAGGAGGCTAGCACGTGCAACGGTCTAACACATACATATTATTTTATACGCTTGCCCTTACCGTGTTTTGTGGCGTAGTATTATCACTTACAGCAATGGCATTAAAGCCGCTTCAAGACTATAATGTTGAGCAAGAACGAAAAATCAATATCGTATCAACATTTAAAGATGTGAGTGAAATGAGCAAAGAAGAAGCTGTAGCTGCTTATGATGCTGTTATTGAAGATATGGTAGTGGATATAAAAGGGAAAGAAGTAGATACGGCAGCTGCAAAAATAGAAGTACTGAGAGAGTACAAAAAACCTTTAGAGGAACGTTTATTTCCTGTATATATAGCCAAAAATAAAGACGATAAAACGAAAGTAGAGTTTTATATAGTCCCTACTTATGGTGCAGGTCTTTGGAATAATATTTCAGGATATATAGCATTACGTCCCGATTTAAACACTATTGAAGGAGCAAGGTTTGGACACATTGGTGAAACCCCTGGTTTAGGAGCACGTATTGCTGACGATGAAGAGGTGTATAGCCGCTTCAAAGGGAAGAAGATATTTGATGAGAACGGCAAACTACAATCGGTAGTAATGCAAAAAGGTGAAGGCAATAACTACGACGACCAACCTCACAAAGTGGATGGTATGAGTGGAGCTACACTTACTGCAAAAGGGCTAAACAATATGCTTGAAGAGTATTTTGGAGCCTACGAAAGTTATTTTAAATCAATTCCTAACACTCAAACAACACAGAAATAATGAGTACTGAAACTACAACAGAAGTAATTGAGAAAGTTAAAGAGCCCAGTGAGCCTCTGTTTTCAAAAAAGAACAGAAAGCTTATATCTGACCCTTTGGATACTGATAACCCTATTACAGTACAAGTATTAGGTATATGCTCAGCATTAGCGGTAACTGTTAAGCTACAGCCTACAGTACTAATGTCATTAGCATTAATATTCGTGTGTGTGTTTTCAAACCTGTTCATTTCGCTATTGCGTAATACCATACCATCGCGTATTCGTATCATCGTGCAATTGGCAGTTGTTTCGCTTTGGGTAACCATAGTAGACCAAGTATTGAAAGCTTATGCTTACGATGTATCAAAACAATTATCGGTATTCGTAACACTTATTATTACTAACTGTATTGTTATGGGTCGTTTAGAAGCATTTGCACTGGCAAACAAACCTTGGCCTTCTATTTTAGACGGTTTGGGTAACGGCTTAGGCTATGCTGCCATAATTTTAGCAGTAGCATTTTTTAGAGAATTATTAGGTTCAGGCTCGTTATTTGGCTTCAAAGTGTTTGAAGAAGCAGGTATACCTTATACTAATAATGGATTGATGTTATTATCATCAGGAGCCTGTATAGTTGTGGGGCTCTTAATTTGGGCACAACGGGCACGGAATGGTTATTCTGAAGAGGAGTAAACTAAATCTCACAATTAATTAAGAACAATATGGAAAACTTAGTAAATATATTCGTTAAATCAATTTTTGTTGAGAATATGATTTTTGCCTTTTTCTTAGGTATGTGCTCATACTTAGCCGTATCAAAAAAGGTAAAAACAGCCATAGGTTTAGGGTTTGCGGTAATATTTGTATTAGGTATTACAGTACCCATCAACTGGCTTTTAATTAACTACTTCCTAAAAGAAGGTGCAATGGCTTGGATAAGTCCGGAATTTGCCAAAATAGATTTAAGCTTCTTATACGCCATTGTATTTATATCGGTAATTGCCAGTATGGTACAATTAACAGAAATGGCAGTAGAGAAATTTTCACCTGCATTATATAACTCATTAGGTATATTCTTGCCACTTATAGCTGTAAACTGTGCAATTTTGGGAGGGTCGTCATTCATGTCAATTCGCCCCTATAACTTTACAGAAGCTACAGTTTATGGTTTAGGTTCAGGTATTGGGTGGTTATTGGCAATAGTTGCCTTAGCTGCAATACGTGAAAAAATGAGGTATTCAAATGTTCCAAAACCACTAAAAGGTTTGGGTATAACATTTATAGTAGTAGGGCTAATGGCATTTGGCTTTTTAAGTTTCTCAGGGTTTGCACTATAAAAAATACAGAAAGAATTAATTATGACATTATTAGCAATAAACCCAACAATAGTTATAGCCAGCGCGGCAATTTTCACGGTGGTGATATTAATGTTGGTATTGATATTACAATTTGCGGCAAAAAAACTGGTGCAACAAGGTGATGTTAAAATTGAAGTAAACGGCGAAAAAGAGATAGTAACAGGTGCAGGTAGCACGCTACTTACTGTACTTTCAAACAATAAACTGTTTTTACCATCGGCTTGTGGTGGCGGTGGTACTTGCGCCATGTGCAAATGCCAGATTTTTGAAGGTGGCGGTGACATATTACCTACAGAAACAGGGCATATAAACCGTAGAGAGCAAAAAGAGAACTGGCGTTTGGCTTGCCAGGTGAAGGTGAAGAACGACATGAAGATAAAAGTACCTGAAGAGGTATTTGGTATCAAAAAATGGGAGTGTGAAGTGGTAAGTAACTACAACGTAGCCTCTTTTATTAAAGAGTTTGTAGTGAAATTGCCTGAAGGTGAAACACTTGATTTTGAGGCTGGCGGATATATACAGATTGACGTACCTAAGTGCGAAGTTGACTTTAAAAACATTGATATAACCTCTCACCCACGCATGGGCAAACCTGCTGATGAGTTTCAGGAAGAGTGGGATAAATTTGGTTTATGGGATTTGAAAATGAAAAATCCTGAGCCTATTTTTCGTGCCTACTCAATGGCTAACCACCCTGCCGAAGGTAATATCATCATGTTGAACATTCGTATAGCTACCCCGCCTTGGGATAGAGCGAATAACAAATGGATGGATGTAAACCCGGGTATTTGTTCATCATTCGTGTTCGACCAAAAGCCGGGTGATAAAGTAACTATTTCAGGACCTTACGGAGAGTTCTTCATCAAACCTACGAAAGCAGAGATGGTATATGTAGGCGGTGGTGCCGGTATGGCTCCGTTACGCTCTCACCTATTCCACTTATTCCATACACTAAAAACTACAGACCGTAAAGTTTCTTACTGGTATGGTGGACGTTCTAAGCGTGAGTTATTCTATATAGACGACTTTAGAGCTATAGAAAAAGAGTTTCCTAATTTCAAATTCCATATAGTACTTTCTGAACCATTGGAAGAAGATAACTGGAATGCAAAAGAAAGTATCGATGACGAGGGTGATGGGTTTACGGGTTTTGTACACCAAGCTTTAATAGATAACTATTTAAGTAATCACCCTGCACCCGAAGATATTGAGTTCTACTTCTGTGGTCCTCCGCTAATGAATGCTGCAGTAATTAAAATGTGCGACGATTGGGGAGTACCTGAAGAAAACGTATCGTTTGACGATTTCGGAGGATAATACTCATTAAATAATATAAAAAAGCCTTTCCATTGGGAAAGGCTTTTTTTGTTTGGTCTTATACGAGTTATTTAATTTCAGTTGCCATACTATCAATAATATATGTTTCTCCATTAAGCTCAGCTTCAACGGCCTCAGCCTGATCTCGGGTTACCTGTTCATTAACCATATTAGAATCATTATCAAAAGTTTCTTTCTCGTCATCACCACTAAGCTCATTAATCAAATCTTCAATTTTACTATCAAAAGCAGAACCTCTAAGGTCTGAAATGCTACTAATTTCTTTTAACCTATTAACTTTAGCTTCATTTTCAACCTTTTCAGCCATAGCTCTTCTTATATACAAAGCCACAGCAATATCTTTCTCATTATAAGAAAGGTTATCAGCCTTAATCCAAGCCGTTTCAATCCAGTTTGCCGCTTGTCTTTTACCCTTAACCTCAGTCCAGTCATCTTGTGTAGACTGTACTGCAATAATATCTAACTGCTCAAAAGAGTTTTTAGAAATAGTAGATAAATCCGGGCGTGTATAAATACTGGTTTGCTCTAAAACAACAGCTGCTTTGGCTTTTATAGCCACAAAATCAGCTCTAATCCAACCTTCTTTACCATCCAAAAGCCTTACTTTCACATATTTAATTTGCTTATTGCGTTCTTCCACTTCTTTCTCTTCTTTTAAAAAAGTTAATTTTTCACCTAAAGAAATTGCCGACATCCATTTGCCTTTCCTTCCCGCCTCTTCACGTAGAGAAGCTCTATCCCAAACACACACAGCAGAAGTTTCAGTAACTTCATTATCGCCTCCGTTTTGCGAAGTCTTTTCTTTACATGAAAAAGCTGAAAAACTGATAATTAGAAATAAGTAGATTGTAATTTTTTTCATTGCTAGATTAGTTTTATCGTTGCCAAAAATAAACTACTATTTGGTTTTGTTGTTACTTTTGAGCAATCTTTAGATGAAAAAATATGTAGCTATACTTTTTGTTTTAACATTATTTGCAACTGGCTGCAAAGAGGAACAAAAACTAAAAAAATTCTCTTTTAGGGGAGAAACTATGGGTAGCTACTATGCCGTTACCTATTATGCTGAAAATAGGTTAGTGCAGCAAAAAGAAGTAGAGGCATTATTACAAACCATTAACAAATCACTGTCAACTTGGGATAAAAACTCACTTATATCAGCTATAAACAATGCCCAGAGCAAACACATTACCGATAGTTTCTTTAGGCAGTTATTTAACACATCTAAAAACATAAACACTATAAGTAAAGGCGCGTTCGACCCTACAGCCTCTCCCCTGTTTGAGGCTTGGGGTTTTGGGCTTAAAAATGCTGAAAATTTAGATAGTACAGCTATTGATTCTATACTCCGGTATGTAGGCATAGAAAAATTTAAGCTATTATCTGATACGATATACAAACCCTATAAAAATTCTCAAATTAGTTTTAATGCAATCGCACCGGGTTATGCTGCCGATTTAATTGGTAAGCTTTTATTAAAAAATGATATTACCAACTACTTGGTAGATGTAGGTGGTGAATTTGCCAGCCACGGCATAAAACCTGACAGTAGCAAATGGACAGTTGGCATTGAGCAACCTATAGAGAATAAAACAAGGCAAAATAAAGCACAAAGTTTTATTACATTAGAAAATGGGGAGTGTTTAGCTACATCGGGCAATTACCGCAAGTTTTATTATAAAAAAGGCAAAAAATACAGCCACACCATTAACCCAATCACAGGCTTCCCTGTAAATCACAATTTGTTAAGCGTAACAATCGTTACAGATAATGCTACCACTGCCGATGCCTATGCAACTACTTGTATGGTTTTGGGGTTAGAAGCAGCTAAAGAATTTGTGAAACAACAAAACGTTAAAGCTTACTTTATTTATGATAGTGAAAGCAAGCTAAGTGAATACATAACTGAAAACTTAAAATATCAATTTTCTAAATAGATGAGAAACTTCATATTAACTTTACTGATATTATTTAGTATCAATGCCTCTTCACAAACAAAACCTCTGGTGGGAAAATGGCTTACAGTGGACGGTGGAGATTCAATAATATTAGAGCTTACCCAAGAAGGCATTTTTTACTTAACTGCAAGCGACGAGGAAGATACTATTGGGGGAATACATAAATACTCTGATGACTTTGGTACGGGAGAAGATTCTATTTTTTTAGACCACAAGTATGTAGTGGATATGTCTTCGTACCCTCATAAGTTAACATTAACGGCTTACTATTCAGGCACTGACAGTTTTTGTTATATAATCCCGGCAATCTTTGAGGTTAAAGAAAATAATACCATAAATATGGTGTTTTATGATGACGGCATTTATAATGAAGACGGCGATGACAAAGATTTGCTGTTAAAAGAATTTTATAAAGAGGCAAAAATTGATGACAATTATTTTGAAGTAATAGTTTTCAAATTCTTGAAATAAAAAAAGCGGGATAATTATTTATACCCCGCTTAAAAAAGTATCACACTATTAAAAAAAACTCTTAATCATTCCCCCTTCACCTGTATTCTCGTTTTTTCCGCTACATGAGATAAATCTGCCTATCATACCACCAATATCTCCTAAACTGTTGGCTCCTACATTATTAAGTATATCCTGCAAGTCAAAACCGTTATCTATCGGTTCATTGGTTTTGGTAGCCATATGGTTAACTACCTCAGGCACCAACCTGCTGGCTACATTATTTGCCTCTCCTCCATCAATATCAAATTTAGATTTTAGGGTATCGGTTAAAGAATTAATAATATTTCCAACAACAGGGTTTTCAAGTATTCCCTCCTTGTTGCTAAATATATCCATCACACTACTAAAATTCCCTTGTGAAACAGCATTTTTAAGCTCATCAATAATTGTACTTCCGGTTTCATTTATAACATCATTGTTATTATCATTAGGAATATTAGGGTTATTTACAACAATATTTTGTGCATTTTCTTTTACTAAATTTATTAAGTTATCTAGCATATTAGGGTAGGTTTGAAGTTATATGTAAAGATAACAGCTATGTGCTTAGGCTGGTTATCATAGAAAAATATATAGTTTTAAAATATAGAAGTGTCAGTTATAAAATTATTTACAGTTATAAATGCACCTGTTGCCGTTTGTTTTAATTTGGCAAGGAGCATTGATGCACATAAACGCTCTGCAAAACAAACCCGTGAAAAAGCTATAGCAGGTAAAACAAGTGGTTTAGCAGAGCTAAATGATACCATTACCTGGCAAGCCACACATTTTGGTATCAAACAAAAATTAACAGTAAAAATTACTGAAATGGAGTTTCCTGTTTATTTTAAAGATGTGATGTTAAAGGGAGCTTTTAAGGCAATGGAGCATACACATGAATTTGAAGAACAAGGCGAGGAAGTTACTTTAATGAAAGATGTATTTTCTTATACCGTACCTTTTGGACTTATAGGTAAAGCTTTTGACAGCTTAGTTTTAAGAAATTATATGACTAGGTTTCTTGTAAAAAGAAATGAAGTACTGAAACACATGGCTGAACGTGAAAATAGCCAAAAATTTCTTTAAAAACGCTGCCAGTTATAGCGCACTCTGTAAGGCTTCTTACCTCTTGGAACAAAAACAATATCGTTTACCTGAGCATGGTATATAATCAAATCTCCATTAATTATATACTTGGTAATTGCTTCATTTGAAATATTTTTCACCTCACCGCCATCATAGCGGTATAAGTGGTTATACTGGTCTAAAAAACAAAGTGTGTGGTTAAATACCTGTATATCCTTCGGCATAAAAAAAGACACAAACCGTAACTCTCCCCTGTCAAAAACTTTCAGCCTGTTGTTTTCATCGGCATAGTATACCAAACCGTTATCAATCCAATGTTGTTTGGGCAAGAAAGTTTCAAGTTTGTAAACACTGTCCTTATAAAACACCTTAAAATCATCGTTAAGAGTATGGAAAACTACAATATCATCGGCAACCTTATAAAAATTGGGGGTTACCTCAGCCAAATCATACACATTGCTAGAGTTATATGCCTTTAAACGTCCTGTTTGGTCTAGGTATGCCACTGTATTTAAACCCACCTGATAATCCTCTACCTCATACTTCTCTAAAGTCCTTACCTTCCCCCTCAAAAACACTTTAAACACGTATGCATTGGTATTATAAGCCACAATATTTCGCTTAGCCAAATAATTACGAACAGGTATAGTATTAATATTATATATAATACCGTTATAAAACACCTTAAAGGCATTAGTGCGGTCGTAAAAGCACACCAAACTATCTTGTGTAGAATATGCACCGTTAAAAAAGCTTAAGCGTTTCAATCGCTTATCCCAATACACATATAAACTTCGGTTTTGCTCAAAAGTGAGCATTCTGCGAGAAAAAGTCCATCTTGTTGGGGGTAACTCAGCCAATAATTGGCTGCCTGTACCAAAAGTTACCTTAAACTCATCAATAGCATTAACAAATACAGCATCGTCAGTACCAAAACCGTACTTGCCTACAGGCTGGTCTCCCATTTTCCGTATATACCCTTCATCGTAGGTATATAAATACCCGAATGTGTCCGTATAGGCATAAAAGTTTTGAGCAAGAAGAAAAAAAGGTGCAAACAGAAAAAAGAGTATTGCAATAAGTCTCAATTGTTTATTTCGTTTTGAGTAGAAACGCAAAATAAACAAGTTTTATTTGATGTCGGCATTATCACAATCTTGGCGAACCTCTTTGCCGCATGCAGTACAAATAATACCGTCTTTAAGCAACATGGGGTTTTTTGAGGCACACCCGCCCCTTACTTCAGCGTCTTTTATAAAAAACAAACGGATTGCAAACAAAGCAAAACCTATCCCTAAAACTGTAAGTGCCAAAAGTATTGTAGCCATACCGCAAATGTAGCAAAATAAATGCCAGTAAAACAGTTTCATTCATCCGACATATTGGTGTGTTTATCAAAACTTTACATAAAAAAACGAAACTTTTATTATATATTTGCCGTCGATAATTGCAATGACATTTACTAAAGCAGCTATAAAGTTTATTCTTCGCCGTAACATTGTTATGTTGCTTCTGCTTGCCAATATTGGCGCATTTGCTTTAACTAACAGCATCTTTAAGAATGCAAGCACATCAAATGTTGATGGGAAGAAAGACTTAATCTCTAAAATGTATACCGGCTGGCAAATGTTAGATTGGAGTTTTTCTCTTATCGATTATTTAAGCGACGTTAGCGACAGATAATCCATTCCTTTATTTCAATACAGTATATTGGTAGCATAATTACTACTACCATTATTTAATGTCTTCATTTAAATTATCAAGATATAAGCTAGACCATATTCTGTTTTGGTCTCTGTATGCTTTGTTTTGGTTGCTGGTAACGGGTAGTATCACCAACTTATCACAAATACGGAACACCTTTATTGTAGTTGCCCTCCATGCACTGGTATCCTATTTCAACATATATATACTTGTTCCCTTATTGCTTCAAAACAAGCGGTATATTATTTACATACTAAGTATTATTCTTTCAATTACACTCACATGCTTTCCGCTAGCCTTTATAATTTATCTGTTCGACCCTGAAAATGCTTCTCGTGTTTGGACGGTGAACTTTTTTGTATTTAACAGTTTTCAAACCTCTTATGCAGTTGGTTTAACCATGGTTTTAAGGTTATCAATACAATGGTATCAAAGAGAGAAAGAAAAGTCTGAATTACAGCGGATTACTTCTGAAACCGAACTTAAGTTTCTTAAATCACAAATAAACCCTCATTTTCTATTCAATAGCTTAAACAGTATATACTCACTAACCCTTAAAAAGTCTGAAGATGCCCCACAAACCATTTTAAAACTGTCAGAAATGTTGCGCTACCTGCTTTACGAGGCTAGTGAGAAAAAAGTAACTATTGATAAAGAGATAGCTTATTTGAATAATTATTTTGAGCTTGAAAGAATAAGGCTGGGAAATAGAGGGAAAATACATTTTGAAACAAATATTGATAGTGATGAATATTTAATAGAACCTATGCTTATAATGCCATTTGTTGAAAACTGCTTTAAACATGGATTAAACAAACTTGCCAATGACGGATGGGTATCTGTTATTTTAAAAATTGAAGAAGGTTTAATGAATATTTCAATTAGCAACAACATGGTGCAAAACAATGAGAAAGTTGAAAAAAATAAGGTTGGGGGCATAGGAATTGAGAATGTAAAAAGACGACTAAAACTATTGTATCCCAATAAACATAAGTTATTGATTACTAATACCAACAACATTTACAAAATAGATTTAGAATTAAGTATTATTTAAAATAATTTTAACTAATGCATACTTTTCTGGTTTTTTTGCGTTATTATTATGGAATAGTACTTGTAAATTTTTCTACATCATAATACACACACATGAAAATCAGTTGCCTGATTGTTGATGATGAACCTCTGGCACAAGATGTTCTTCACAACTACATTAAGCAAACTCCTCAACTCGAACTTGTTGGTATATGCAACAACGCTATCGAGGCATTAGAAAAAATGAAGCACAACATTGTTGACTTGATTTTTTTAGACATTGAAATGCCTGAAATTTCAGGCGTAGACTTTTTACGCTCTCTTAAAGACCCTCCTATTGCTATTTTTACTACTGCCTACCAAAACTATGCTGTTGAAGGTTATGAACTTAATGCAATAGACTATTTATTAAAGCCCTTCTCAAAAGAACGCTTTATAAAAGCTGTTAAAAAAGCTGAAGAGTTATTAATACTACTTGAAGAGCATAGCCAAAAAGAAGACGATTATATATTTATTAAAGCCGACCAAAAATTACAAAAGGTATATTATAACGATATTTACTACATAGAAGCACTGGCAGATTATGTTAAAATACATACTCCCGAAAAAAGATTTATCACTTTGCAAACCATGAAAAACATGGAAGCAAAACTGCCTGATAAATATTTTAGAAGGGTACACCGCTCATATATAGTTGCTTTAGATAAAATTGAATCGCTAGTGGGTTCTGCACTAGAAATTCAAGACCAAAAAATACCCATTGGTAAAAATTATAAAGAAGCTTTTTTTGAAGCACTTGATAAAAATAAAATCTTAAAATAAATTATATTATTTATTTAAAAGCCCCGGTTTGGGGCTTTTTTGTTTATATCTACTTAACAACTCCCTTACTATTTTTTGCACTTTTGTTTTATGAATGATGAACGTTTGGTAGCCTTTGAAAGGCTTTTGACCATAATGAATGAGTTGCGAGAGCAATGTCCATGGGATAGAAAACAAACCCTTGAAACCTTAAGGCATTTAACTATTGAAGAAACCTATGAGCTATCTGATGCTATACTAAACAATGACCTTGAGGAAATTAAAAAAGAATTAGGAGATGTATTACTGCATATTGTGTTTTATGCAAAAATTGGAGAAGAAAAAGGTGCATTTAATATTACATCAGTCATTAACCAGTTATGTGATAAATTAATTACCAGGCATCCGCATATATATGGAGAAGTAAAAGTAAATAGTGAGGAAGAAGTGAAACAAAACTGGGAACAAATTAAACAACAAGAAAGCAAAGGGAAAAAATCACTATTGGCAGGAGTACCATCATCTATGCCCTCACTGGTAAAGGCTTTAAGAATGCAGGAAAAAGCTGCCCAAGTAGGTTTTGACTGGGAAACCAAAGAACAAGTTTGGTCAAAAGTTGAAGAAGAGCTTCAAGAATATAAAGAAGTGATAAACACTGAAAAGGCTACCGCAGAGTTTGGAGACTTATTGTTTGCCTTAGTAAACTATGCAAGGTTTGAGGGCATAAACCCTGATGATGCTTTAGAGCTAACCAATAAAAAGTTTAAAAACCGTTTCGAATATATAGAGCAACAAGCAAAACTGATGGGAAAAAATTTAAAAGAGATGACTTTAGAAGAAATGGATGCAATATGGAATGAAGCCAAAACCCAAATTTAGTATGTGGTATTATAATTGATATTAGAGGTGTTGTATTATTAAACACATTTAATATTAAACAATTATGAAAAAAACACTAATTCTTACTATTGTAGCCATTACCCTATCAGTTGCTGCAAACGCACAAATTTCTAAAGGTACTTTTTATGTAGGCGGTTCATTAGGTTTTGCCTCCGATGAAACAAAAAACAAAGCAGCGGGAACTGAAACTACGACTTTTGAAAGTTCATCATTTAACTTCTCACCTAGAGCTGCTTACTTTGTTGCCGACAAAACTGCTATTGGCTTAAGAGCGGGAATTTCTAACAGAGAAACTACATTTAACTTTAATAATGGAGATAAAACTGTAACTACTCGTTCGCCTATAACAGTTGGTCTTTTTGGTGAAAGGTATTTTATGATAATCCCTCAGTTTGGTTTCACAGGAGGAGTTTTTGCAAACTTTATTACTGGTTCGACAAAAGTTGAAACTGTTGATGGAACAACAGGTGTTAGAGTTTCTACAGAAGGTGATTTAAGCGGCTTTAGTGCCGGTTTAAGAGGAGGCACTATATGGTTCCCATCACCTCATATTGGTATTAGCGCACAGGTTGGTGTTGTTAGCTTTACCAGTGAAACAGAAACTGTAAAAGATGCTAACCCTGAAATCTCTACAACAGAAACAGGTTTTAACTTCGACTTAAGTTCATTAAACCTAAACTTCGGTTTCCATTATTATTTCTTTAAATAAAAAATAATTAACGTATTTAAAGCCTGCCTTGTGCAGGCTTTTTTTGTTTTGATACATTTGCAAAAACAAAAACCACCAAATAGGTAACCGCTTATCTCAAAAAAGTAACCGTTTGTCAGTTTTTATAGTCATATAACCAATTGATGCTTGTTGTTCTTATACTTAACCAAATAACTTGTCGTTTTAAAAATTGAAATCAAACTAAATAATCTGTACTATGAAAAAACTTGTTGTATTAGTTATTGTATGTATTATATCTCATCATTTCGTTTCGGCACAAACCCAAAAAGGCAGTTTTTACTTTGGTGCAACCGGAACTGCTAGTAATATTTTCGATAGTGAGAACAGAAGTAATACAGTTACTTCAACACAAACCATGTATAATTTTTCGGCAGGTATTAATGCAGGTTATTTCATAAAAAATAATTGGTCTTTAGGGGTCACAGCTTTGTATAACAGTTCATTAAGACTTACGCCAAACACTATACCCTCAAATACTGAAAATGTATTTTGGTCTGCACCAATACATTTAACATTACATGCCAGAAGATATTTTATGCCTAACCCCGGGTTTGGCGTTTATGGGCAGCTAAGAAGCGGAATTGTAACAGGAATTGCCAGAAATATGTTACGCTTTAATGGTGAGAGCAACTTATTACTATCAGAAGCAAACTTAACAGGGTATTCTTCGGCACTTGGAGCTGGTATTACTTGGTTCCCACTAAAAAAAGCAAAAAGACTTAATGTTGACGTATTAGTGAATATTTTAAGCTATAGTGCCATCACTACTGATTATAAAGAACCAAGTACCAGAAATACTGAAATAAATACCACGTTTAGCTTTTTTCAAACTTCAGTAGGTTTAAATTATTACATATTTAAACAGCCTGACACAAAATAGTCAGTTTTTTGCCTAAACAATGTTAATTGAGTTGAAGTCTATATTAAAGTGAGAACTTTTTCGTTTACTTTTGAGACTTACTTATTACTATTTGTGAGAAAGCTTTTCCTAATCCTATTTTCCGTAACTTCAATAACAACATTTGCCCAGATTGGTGGTAATGGAGTGTACCAGGTACTAAATGTTACACCCTCTGCCCGTATTGCTGCGCTTGGGGGTAACTTAATTACGGCTTATGACAGAGATATCAATATAGGTTTTCAAAACCCCGCCATGCTTAACAAAGAAATGGATAAGCAATTGGCTTTAAATTACCTAAACTACTTTGCTGATATTAACCAAGGGTATTTTGCTTATGCTAAACACTATGACAGTGTAGGCACATTTGCAGCAGGAGTACAGTACTTAAACTACGGACAATTTACCCAAACTGATGCGGCAGCTAATATTACAGGTACATTTACTGCCTCTGACGTAGTATTTCAATTAGGGTATGGAAGAACCAAAGGGAAATGGGCTTATGGTAGTAACTTTAAGGTAGTATACTCGCAACTTGAAACCTATAACTCGTTAGGTGTTGCTTTAGACCTTGCAGGAGCTTATGTAAACACTAAAAAGTTATTTACGGCTACATTTGTAGCCAGAAACATAGGTACACAAATAGTAAGCTATGTACCCGGAAATACTGAGAAACTTCCATTTGAAATTCAATTAGGTGTTTCGAAAAAACTAGAGCATGCACCGTTTAGGTTTTCACTTATAGCACACAACCTGCAACGCCCTGATATTTCTTATGTAAACCCAAATGCCAGAAATGTGCAGATAGATTTTGCCACACAAGAGGCTGTTGTTGAAGATGTATCAACAGGCGACAAAATTATGCGCCACATTATAGTGGGTACGGAAATGGTATTCAGCAAAAATTTCAACATTCGTTTTGCCTATAATCACCAGCGGCGAAGAGAAATGGCATTGCCTGATAGTAAAGGCTTCACAGGTTTTTCTTGGGGTTTTAGCCTAAAACTGTTCAAGATGAATGTGAGTTACGGAAATGCAGGCTTCTTCCCAAAACGGGGCAGTCATCATTTCTCCTTACTAATTGATACCAAAACCTTCTTTAAAAAGAAAGCAAAAAAACCACTCTCCCCTCCTGCTTCTGTTACACCACAACAATAGCTTGTAGTATATTTGTTGTAAATTCAGTGTAGTGAAGAAAATTATTATAGCTATTGATGGTTTCTCATCATGCGGAAAAAGTACTATGGCGAGGCAGCTTGCAAAAAAACTTGAATACTCTTTTATAGATTCAGGTGCCATGTATAGGGCAGTTACTTTGTATTTTATCAATAACAAAATTGATTATGCTAACACAAGTAATGTTGAAGAAGCACTAAAACATATTACTATCAATTTTAAATATAACCCTGAAAAAGGAATTGCTGAAACATACCTGAATGGCAAAAACGTAGAGAATGAAATCCGTACCATGGAGGTATCAAAGCATGTTAGCCCTGTAGCTGCATTATCATTAGTAAGGCGTTTTTTAGTTAAACAACAGCAGCAAATGGGTATAGAAAAGGGGATTGTAATGGATGGTCGTGATATAGGAACAGTAGTATTTCCTAATGCTGAACTAAAAATATTTGTAACTGCTAAAAAAGAAGTAAGAGCGCAACGAAGGTTAAAAGAACTTCAAGATAAAGGTATCAGCATAACTCATGATGAAGTTGTGAAAAACCTTCAAGACAGGGATAAAATAGATTCTACACGCGAAGACAGCCCTTTAACGCAAGCTGATGACGCTTTGATACTGGACAACAGCAATATAAACCAAGAAGAACAATTGGATATTGTACTGAAGTGGGCAAAAGAAAGAATTTATCAGGCTTTGCCTTGAGGTTTTCCCGAAAGATTAGGTATTGTAATATCAAAAGTAGTCCCCACACCTTCTTCAGAATTTACCTTCACTACACCCCCAAGCTTATCAATAGACTCTTTAGTAACATAAAGCCCGATACCTGAACCTGAGTTCATAGCTGTAGCTCTATAAAACATATCAAATATTTGCTCTAAGCTCTCTTCTTTAATACCAATACCATTATCCTTAACTACTAACCTGCAATTAGCCTCATCAACTTTAGCGTGAATACTAATTTCTCTATTAGCATTGTCTTGCCGTTGAAACTTTATGGCATTGCTAATAAGATTATTCACTACTGAACGTATCCTGAACCCATCACTAATAAACTCTGCTGTTTGAACTATATCAAACGTAAAGTTTATTTTATCGGCATTTAAATAATATCGCAAGCTACTCACAGTGTCTTCAACCATTTCCTTAAAATCCAACACTTCAAGTGATGCCTGCTTTTTATTATTAATATAATAATCTATTACATTATTATTCAGCACTTCCATACGTTTCACACTTACCTCTATCATTTGAAGGTATTCCTTCATTTTTTCATCAGTAGTTTCGTGTTGGGCCAAATTAACAACCCCCAGTATTGATGTAAGAGGTGCACGCATATCGTGCGAAGCACTGTATATAAATCTATTTAATTCATCATAGGCTTTTTGTAATTCCTCAGACCGTTTACGCAACTCACTGCGAGATATTGATAAATCAACACCGTTTTTAATAGCAACCATTATATCCTCATCTTGCCATGGTTTTGCTATGTATCGGTATACCTGCCCTTCGTTTATTGCATTAATTACAGTATTAATATCAGCATAAGCTGTTACTAAAATTCTTACCGTATCAGGAAAATCATCTTTTATAGATGCACAAAAGTCAACCCCGCTCATTTCGGGCATACGTTGGTCGGTAAGTAATACGTGAAAATGCTTTTTCGATAACTTCTCTCTTGCCTCGCCTGCAGTTAATGCAACTTCAATATCAAAAAAACGTCTAAACTGCGCTCTAAAGCCTGTTAAATTTCCAACCTCATCGTCTAAAAACAGTACGGATGGTTTATCTTGTTCCAATGCTAAAATAAATTAGTTAACAATAAAAATAGACTATTTTCTTAAATCTATTTGCACAAATTTAAAATTTTGAAGCACAAACCCGCCTATTTATTGCACTAACGAGTAACAAAATTTATAACAATCAGTAAAAAACGAATAAAAAACTATACAATTGATTATTTAATTATTGACTAGTCCATCATTTTTTCATCAATAATGGCTTTCCCTTTTTTATCATAAAAAAACCATTTACCGCTTTTCTTTCCATCTTTGTATTGGCCTGTTGCTTCAATAGTACCATCTCTTCTATATAAGATACAGGCACCGTGACGAATGGTTTTTGGTGTAGGGTTAATTATTGTATCGCCTGTAGTTCTGTCAATTCTAACTGAATAACGTAAGTAATAATGATAAACCTCTCTTAAGTCTTGTTGTAGCGAATCATAGAACACTCTCCCCTCCATCTCAAACTGCCCCTTTGCAGTATAAATAACTCCGATAAAAAACAGGCAAAACAATATTCTTTTCATAACTGGTATATCTAACGCAATCTTAACAAAAAATATTCTATTACTCATAAACGCAAAAAGGCTACCCAAATAGGCAGCCTTTTGTAATATATTTTACTTATTGTATTAGTTAGATTGTACTACGCCTAATACTTCAGCCATTTTAGCACCGATTTCGGCTGGGCTTTCTACTACGTGGATACCGCATTCGCGCATAATTTTCATTTTTGCAGCAGCAGTATCTTCAGCACCACCTATAATTGCTCCTGCATGTCCCATTCGCTTACCTGCCGGGGCTGTTTGCCCTGCTATAAAACCTACCACAGGTTTAGTACCATTATCTTTAATCCATCTGGCAGCCTCTGCCTCCATACTTCCACCAATCTCCCCTATCATTATAATACCATCCGTATCAGGGTCATTCATAAACATCTCAACAGCCTCTTTGGTAGTGGTACCTATAATAGGGTCTCCACCAATACCAATAGCAGTACTTTGTCCCATACCTGCCTTGGTAATTTGGTCTACCGCTTCATAAGTTAACGTCCCTGATTTTGATATAATACCAATTCTTCCCGGCTTGAATATAAACGCAGGCATAATACCTATTTTCGCCTCACCCGGGGTAATAATACCCGGGCAGTTAGGCCCTATAAGCCTTGTGTTTCTACCTTCCAAATAAGATTTTACACTTATCATATCTTTTGTAGGTATACCCTCGGTTATACAAACCACTAACTCTATACCTGCATCGGCAGCTTCCATAACTGCATCAGCAGCAAACGGAGCGGGTACAAATATTATAGAAACATTTGCTCCTGTTGCCTTAACCGCATCTTCAACCGTATTAAAAACTGGTTTATCCAAATGGGTTTGCCCACCTTTACCCGGTGTTACCCCTCCTACTACGTTAGTACCATACTCTATCATTTGTGTAGCATGGAATGTTCCTTCACCACCGGTAAAACCTTGTACTATTATTTTCGAATCTTTATTTACTAATATACTCATGAGTGCTATTAAAAATTAGGGCGCAATTTAGCTTATTTTACTAAAAATCGCAGTAGTTTTAACCTATAAAAAAAGCCACCGTCGGGGTGGCTTTTATATTATTCTTTTATAAAGCTTATTCGCTAACAACTTCAACTTCAACATCCACCGATACTTCACGGTGAAGGTTTACTGTAGCTGTATAGGTACCAATAGCTTTAGGATCTTCGTTTAATACAATTTTGCGTCTGTCAACCTCAAAGCCTTTGGCTTTAAGAGCTTGTGCAACTTGTAGTGAGTTTATTGAACCGAAAATTTTTCCGTTTGCTCCTACTTTAGCTCCTAATTGTATTGATGTACCGCTTAGCTTTTCAGCTAAACCGTCAGCATCTTTACGAATCTTCTCTTGCTTAAAAGCAGCTTGTTTTAAGTTCTCTTCAAGCATTTTCAGGTTACTTGTATTAGCAACCATAGCCATACCTTGAGGAATTAAGAAATTATTTGCGTAACCGTTTTTCACGGCTACTACATCATCTTTATATCCTAAGTTTTTAACATCTTGTTTTAAAATAACTTTCATTGTACAGCCTCCTTATTAATTTAAACCGTCAACAACGTATGGCAATACAGCAATATGTCTTGCACGTTTCACTGCTTGCGCTACTTTGCGTTGGTATTTTAGTGATGTACCTGTAATACGGCGAGGTAAAATTTTACCTTGCTCATTCAAAAACTTCTTCAAAAAGTTAGCGTCCTTGTAGTCGATATACTTGATTCCGTTTTTCTTAAAGCGGCAGTATTTTTTCTTAACATTCGCATCGGGGGTAGTGTTGAACATGAAGTTCCCCTTTTTGTTAGACCTACTCATATTGCAGCCTCCGTTTCTTTTTTAGGTTTGTTAAACTCTCCGTTACGTTTACGCTCATTGTAAATTACCGCATGCTTGTCTAGTGCAGTAGTAAAGAAACGCATAATACGCTCATCACGCTTGTACTGTAGCTCCAACTCAGAGATAACCGTACCGGGTGCTTTAAACTCGAAAATCTGATAAAAACCCGTACTCTTTTTTTGGATAGGATAAGCCAGTTTGGTTAGCCCCCAATTTTCTTCGTGCACAATTTCACCTTTGTGCTCTGTAATCAACTGTCTGTATTTAGCAACTGCATCTTTCAGTTGGTCTTCAGACAGCACGGGTGTAAATATGATTACAGATTCATAATTTTTTAAATCCATGTGCTTGTTAAAAATTTATTTATCCTTAATTTTAAAAGGATTGCAAAAGTAACACTTCATTTTACATTTAGCAACAAACATTAAGCATTTATCACCCTTAACTTGAATACAAAAAACTTTTATCTCAATCCCTAATCATGTAAACTTGCACAGGCAATAGCAAGATGGAAAACTTTATAGTTTCAGCACGAAAATACAGACCGGGAACCTTTGATACCGTAGTGGGACAAAGCCATGTTACCAATACACTTAAAAACGCCATCAAAAACAACCATTTGGCACAAGCCTTTTTGTTTTGTGGTCCTAGAGGTGTGGGTAAAACCACTTGTGCACGTATTTTAGCTAAAACCATTAACTGCCAAGATTTACAAGAAGGTATAGAGCCTTGCAATGCTTGTGATAGTTGCAAAGCTTTTAATGAGAGCCACTCATTTAATATATATGAGTTGGATGCCGCCAGTAATAATAGTGTGGATGATATACGCGGACTGGTTGAGCAAGTGCGTTATGCACCCCAAGGAGCCAAATACAAAATATATATTATTGATGAGGTGCATATGTTGAGTAGTGCTGCTTTTAACGCATTCCTAAAAACATTGGAAGAGCCCCCTGAGTATGCTATTTTTATACTGGCGACTACAGAAAAGCATAAGATACTGCCTACCATACTTTCACGCTGCCAAATTTTTGATTTTAAGCGTATACAAATACAAGATATTGCCAACCATTTACAAAGTATAGCTGAAAAAGAAGGTATTACTGCCGCCCCTTTAGCTTTACACATTATTGCCGAAAAGGCTGATGGTGCTTTGCGTGATGCACTTTCTATCTTCGACCAGATGGTGAGTTTCAGTGGTAATTCACTCACTTATGAAGGTGTAATTGAGAACTTGAATATTCTTGATTATGATTACTACTTCAAAATAACTGATGCCATTAACACAGAAAATGTATCGCTTTCATTTACCCTATACGATGAAATCTTGCAAAAAGGGTTTGACGGGTTGGTGTTTCTTGAAGGTCTTTCGCTTCATTTCAGAAACCTTTTGGTTTGTAAAGATCCACACACTTTGCCATTGCTTCAAGTGGCAGACAATGTAAAAGAAAAATACCAAGCACAGGCTGCTAGTGTTGATACAGGTTTATTGTTCAATGCACTTAATTTGGCAACACAAGCTGAGGTGGGATATAAAGCAAGCAGAAACCAAAGGCTGCATGTAGAACTGGCATTGATGAAAATGTGCCATATCAATCAGGCTATATCTGTTGAAGCGGGCATTGAAGCCCCTAAAAAAAAAAATGATATAGTTGAGGAAAATACCTCTGCACCAACTAAACTTGATTCAACGCCTCCACCAAGCATTCCTAAGCGGGAAGAGCCTTCTGAGGCTGCTAAAGAAATTAAACCTGCTTACGATACCAATAAAATTCCTTCATTAAAAGACTTTAGTAAAAAGCCTGAAAACTCAAGTAGTGAGTATGAAAACAGTAATGAAGTTAACCAAGTAGCTGAACCTGAACCTGTTTACGGCAACACAGAAACTATTAGCTTTGATAATGCCTGGCAACAATATACAGACGACTTAAAAGACAGTGGCAAAAAAATACTGATAAGCCTTTTTGAAAAAATACAACCCAATTACGATGGGAAATCTAGCTTTTCACTTGAAGTACCTAACACTGTTGTTGCAGACCGCCTTGAGGATGAGAAACAAGATATGCTGATTTTTTTGCGAAGAAAAACAGGAAATAACCAACTAAATTTAGTTGTAGAAGTATTACAACAAGAAACTGAAATAGCCCCGTATACAAACAAAGAAAAGTTTGAAAGTTTGGCTAAAAAGAACCCCAAACTTATTAACCTAAAGAATGATTTGGATTTAGAAATTGAATAACTAGCCTATTCGTTGCAGTATCACAAACAATTCATTCCCAGCCCTTTTAGGTATAGAGTTATAGCACAACTCAAATGTTTTAGGTTTAAAAAGAGTTTCCATTAATTTTTTATACTCCTGGTTGCTTCCGCCAAATGGAGGCCCTTCTTTTTCAAACTCAACGCCAAACATCACTCCTGCAATTTTACCTCCTTTATTAAGTATACTATACATTTGTTTGTAATAGTTCTTGCGCATAGCGGGGTTTAGTGCACAAAAGAAAGTCTGTTCTAAAACAAGGTCGTAAGCTTCCTCATGTTCAAAAAAATCTCCTTGTATTATTTTTATCTGTGCATTACCTGCAAAATGCTTCTTTAGCTTACTGGCTATTTCTTCTGAAATATCTAATACAGTAATGTTGGTAAAGCCCTTTTCTACTAAATATTGAGCTTCATAAGCACTTCCCCCTCCGGGTATCAGTATAGCCAAGTCTTTATTTGTAAGTTGGTCTATATACTCCTTTAATGGTGTTGTTGCCTCCCCCACATCCCATCCAGTATTACCTTCGCTGTATCTATTGTCCCAGTATTCTTTATTTAGTTCCATACATCATACATATTAAAAAAAAATATCCTTGCTCATAGAACAAGGATATTCACTTATAGATTTTATAACTTTTAGTTCTCTTGCACTTTAGGTAAAGTAATAATAAACTCTGAGCCCTCTCCTTTTACACTTTCTACTTCAATCTTACCATTATGGCTTTCATAAATAATGCTAAATACTATAGATAAACCTAAACCTGTACCCTGACCTACGCCCTTAGTGGTAAAGAATGGCTCAAACACTTTGTTTTTGGTTTCTTCGTCCATCCCTGTACCATTATCTTTTATATTTATTTGTATGTTAGCTCCAACTTCTGTTGTGGTAATTATTAACTCACCTTTAGGATTAACTTTTCTGTTTTCCTTCATGGCATGGATAGCATTACCTATAATATTCATAAACACTTGGTTTAGCTTACCCATATAGCAATCTATTTCAGGCAATTCACCATAGTTTTTAATTACATTAATATTATCCAGCTTATTACGCAACAACATAAGCGTAGAATCAATACCTACGTGTATATCACCACGTTTAAGGTCTTGCTCATCCACACGAGAGAAGTTTCTTAACCCTTTAACTATCTCTGATGTACGTTGTGCCCCATCATCAATAGTTTTTACCAATAGCTCCACTTCTTCTTTTAAGAAATCATAGTCCACCTCTTTCTTAAAGCTTTCAATGGCTTGTAATTTATCCTCTAATCCCTCAGCATCCTTTATCTCTTCATATTTACCTATTAGCTCCATCATATCTTTAATATCACGGTCTAAAGGCTTAATATTTGACGTTATAAAGTTTACAGGGTTATTAATCTCATGCGCTATACCGGCAGTAAGCTGTCCTAGCGAAGACATCTTTTCCGAGTCTACCAGTTTAGCCTGTGCATTTTTCAACGTGGTTAAAGCATCGTTCAATTCAGAAGTTCTCTCAGTAACCTTCTGCTCCAACATTATATTTTGCTCTAATACTATTCTTTCATTTTCTTTTAATGCATCTACAACTTTTCTTTGGTTCTCCTCATTCTCTTGTCGCAATAGATTTATTTTATTTGCCAATGCAAATGATAGTAAGGCTACCTCAAGTGCAGAACCAATTAATAAGGAACTACTAGTGAATAAATTGTAAGGGAGCACCCCAAAGTCTTTCATTACATAGATAATAATACCTACCATTAACAAGCCCCAAGCCAGTAAATAAAACTTTGCAGGTTGAAAACCTTTCTTGTAAATATATAAACCTGTACCCAGTATATACAAAGCCACTAATGACTGTGTTCCCAGTATTAAGCCGTAAGTGGTAGAGTGTATACCAATAAGGCTCATTATTATAAATACAAAGTATATACCCGAAAATACATGCAGCCCTTTGTGTAGTCTGGGAGCATTTTGCTTGGTATGTAAGAAAACTTTTAAGAACTCTATTCCGGCAAGGCTAACTAAACAAGTAAAAATAAATATACTGTTATTAGCCATCCATGTAGAATTAGGCCATAAGTATTGATAGGCATATCCTTGCAAACTTGCCTGTGTTAACCCAACAAAAAGTGTGTGTAATATATACCAGAGGTAACTTTTATCTTTAGTACTAATCCATACAAATAGGTTGTAAAAGAACATTACCAAAATAATCCCTGCATATATCCCGAAAAGTACACGTTTGTTATTTTGGCTTTCTAAAACCAGTTTTTTCTTACCAACTGATATAGGTAGAAGCATTTGCTCTCCACTATGAATTCTTATATAATATGTAACAGGGGATGCACTGTTTTTTAAATCAAATATAAACGACTCTTCTTTGTATTTTCTTTCACCAAAGTCTAGCTGCTCACCTGACTTTATCTCAACATATTCCCCTTTTTCATTAGGATAGAAAAATGATAGCTCATCAAGAACAGGGGCCTCAAGATTTAATACCGGAGCTTGAATATTAGATTCATTATTAATTGTAAACTTTATCCAAAAGCTGGAGTTTGATGTTCCCAAATTAGGAACACTTTCACCTATTTTTTCAAATTCACCGCTTTTTATTACTTCATCTATGGTGAGTGCTCCTTCCTTATCCTCAAGCAGATAAAGGTAGTTACCTATAATAACAGGCTCTTCAGTAATCTGAAAAACATCATTGCTATTTTGAGCCGCTACAAAAAACGAAGTAAATAAAAGACTAAGGAACCATAGACTGGTTAGTATCTTCTTTCGCATGAAAAGGTAAAGGGTTAATATTTTTAAGTTTTAGGTCAAATTCTAATTCTAAAGGTCCACGAGATGTATCTTCAACCATGGTTTGATTGGGATTTTCTCTCAAGCTGAAAATTTTATCGCGGTGTATTGCATCGGCTATTGTTAGTTTATCAGGGTCTCTAATAATTATTGATGTAGCTATAAGGTCTATTTTAGGATAGAAAAATGTACCTCTGTTTCCCAGCCCCATTTCAATTACAAAACCTTTTTCAACACTTATTTTTAGAGTATGTTCCGCACAAAGTGCAAATAATGAATTGACTTTTAATTGATTAGTAATAGCTATACCAGCCCACATAAGATAAGTAGTACCTATACCAAAACCGGCTACATCTCTAGAGTTCCACAACCCACACAACTCAGCAGCACCATTAGCGGCATGCTTTTTCATAAAATCATGTACGTTTTCTTCTACTTTGCTAATGGCTATCTCCATAGGTAGGTGAATAGTTCCATTTGCAACATGTACTCTAACTCCTCCCATTGCTTCACCTTCCGGAGTTTCAGCCATACACACATATACATCAGGGTTATCCATCCATTCGTTGCTTGCTGAAGTTACCTTGGTAACCCCATAAGCACTTAATACATTCGAGTGCCCTACAGCAAACTTTTCACTTGCCTCAGGCTCATCAACTGCCCTAAATGCTCTTATTTTAATCTTGTTATCCAACTAGTTAAATATAAAATAAAATATCGGTAAGTTCACGTCTAAGCGATTTTACTTCGGGCTCTTCCGCCCTAGCTAACCGAAACATAAATATATGACCTTTTTCATCATATTGTGGCAAAATACTACTGTATTCTGCTTTTAGCACCTTTAAGTTTTCCATATCCTGTACTGAAAACCCTACACCTTTGCCCTCAGTTAATCTTCTAAACAAAAATAAAGGCACTGATAGTGGCTGAAAAGCATAACCCAATTGTGTAGCTTTTAACCATGCTCTTTGTACGGCTCTTCCTCCTTGCAAATAATCTTCAATACTTGGAGTAGGCATCGAAATTAAAGCCATCGCCGATGAAACTTCAGCTACTTGTTTGGTAAGTTTTTCAAAAGCTGCCCCTTTGCCCCACTCTTTTAAATATTTTATGGCTTTATAATCTTTAGCCATACTAAAACCGGCTGCTTCTCCTGCGGTTACCCCAACCGTAGCTATATCAATACCGTCTCTGGTACGTTGTGCCTCTTTATCATTCCAGCGCATCTCATCAACAAAGGTGTCCCTATGCCCTTGTTCATGCATCATTCTCACCTTATCTGCTCCCGCTACAATCTCTCCCAAACGATATATTTTATCTCTATCTGTAATAAAAGTTATATCTGCGTTTACTATTGGTGCAATAGATTGTTTTAACTGTTCTTTATCGCTTTCATTAAGAGGTTCATAATCGCCTTTGTTTCTGTTAGTAAAGCGTGTAGATATGTAATCTGTCAACTCATCTTTTTGAGGTTCTGTTTTTTCAAAAGAAAGTTTAGCTATTAAAGCATGAGGTTTACCCAGTGGGAAATGCTCAATTATAGTTTTATACCCTAACTCTTTAGCTTTTAACTCTGCATTTTCTAGAGCAGCCCCCAACCCCACATATGACCCGTAGTTATTAAAATCTAATAACGAAAAAGAAAAATGTTTATCGTGAAAAAGGAATAACGCATTATTATTAAACACCCACTTCCAAGGCTGTATATTTCCTCCCGATGGAGCTAAACCTGCAGCGGTTACAATAGCATCAACTACTTCTTTTTTCAGTTCATCTTTACCGTTAGTATTTGGTAACTTATTTATCTGTTCTTTTAAATTTTTAACAGATAAAGGTTCAGGTTTTTGTGGTAGTTCTGTTAGTTTAGTAGGTTCTTTATCACTAATAAGCTCCTCTAAATCAACATAATACCTTCCTGAATCGTGATATTGGTCTAATAATATTCGCCTGCAAACATCCGCACCAACCGCGCCACCTAATATAACTGATGATGCTAATTGAGGCCAGGTATTAATACTCTCTTCAACCTCCATCATTGATGCCTTTAATCTCGGAGATATTTTTTCAGCACCAATCATGGGTAATATATATGGTATTTTTTCTTCGTTGGTAAGCCCTTTTATTTTTGATGGGTCTATATCTCCAACCAAACCGTGTAGCAGTGGTCTATTTGGCTCTAAATCAAACCGTTCAACATCAATCATTCCTCTATCGCTCGTATCCATCACTACAGGAATTTGCAATTCTTTAGCTTTATGTCTGGCTAGTATTTTAATATCCAAGCCATCACACTCATCTACCAAAACATCTAGTTTTCCACCCTCAGTAAAAAAGCTATCAATATTTTCAGCAGTTAACCCATCATTATAAATTTTTAAATTTAAATACGGGTCTAACTCATATATTTCACGCGCCACAGCGTAGGTTTTTTTTAAACCCATATTATGCAATGGCGTTCTTATTCTGTTTAAATTACTTAATTCTAAATCATCAAAATCAGCAAGTCTTAACTCTCCAAAACTCCTTTCCATTGCGAGAGTTAAAGCAATTGATTGCCCTACAGAAAGACCTACAACACCAATTTTTTTTGTAGCTAAATAATCACGCTCTTCACGGGTAATTTTATATTGATTTCTATTAGTCCTTACCTCAATAAATTCTTCCTCATCCAATAAATGTACAACCCTGTTAGCCCATGGATAATAGACCCACACCCCATATAAATTAGGGTCTAAACCATTGAGATGCTTAGTAGCAGCATCACTTAACTCTTGTTTATTAAATTTATGCGAAGGGTTTAAACTTTTTATTAACTCACATAATTGTGAATGTATAGTATCAAAAACAAAAATATTGGTATTTTTGGTAATTAATTCGTTAAAAGCATTAAGGTCATCAGCATGGGTAAGCCTATAAAAACTGGGCTTGTACGATGAATCAGAGTTAGCGACTGGTAATTGTACGTTTGCTGCCATTTGCAGGTGCAATATAAAATTTTTTAAAGAATAATTTTAAATTACGAATACTTTTATTGAAATTTACGCTCGAAAAATTATATGGAAAACGAAAAGATAAAAATACTATATGTGGACGATGAAGTGGGGAACTTGGTGGGGTTTAAATCAACATTTCGTCAGCAGTACGACATTAAAACTGCAGTGTCAGAAAAAGAGGGGATGGAAGTATTAGATGCTAATCCGGACATCCATATAATAATAACTGACCAAAGAATGCCTGAAATGACAGGTGTTGAATTTTTATCGGCTATTAGAGAAAAGCACAAAGAACCTATCAGAATACTACTAACGGGTTATACAGATTTTTCAGCACTGGTAGAGGCTATAAATAAAGGGCAAATTTACCGTTATCTGCAAAAGCCCTGGAATGAAGATGAAATAAAAGTAGTTGTTACCCAAGCTTACGAAATTTTCGATCTTAGAAAGAAAAATAAAGAATTAATGAAGAGTTTAGAACGTGCTAATGAGCAACTAGAGTTCTTGCTTCGTCAAAAACTTATTTCGTAATTCCACGTTTATTATAACAATAAGGTTATTATTCACATTTGTGATTAACTAAGTACATAGTCTTTATACTATGTGCTTTTTCTTTGTACCGTACAATTATAAAGTTTATGAGAAAATTAGTGTTTGTGGCAACTATTGCCCTTTTTGCCGCTTGTGTACCGTTAAGAAAGCATCAGGATCTTGAAAAGGCATATAATGATGCTGTAGAGAAAAATAAAAATTGTAACACACAACTGTCTGAAGCTAATGCTGAGAATGAACAACTTAAAGAAACTAATTATTACCAAGAAAAAGCCCTAGGAAGACTAAGAATTGATAGCTCTGAAAATACCAGCAGACTTGCTAAAACACGCGAAGATTTAAAGCAGTTAAAAGAAAGCTATGAAACATTACAGAAAAACCTTGAAAAAGAAAACCTGAAAATGGACAGGGAACTCCGATTGCTGGAAGCAAAGCTTAACCGCAAGGAAGTAGAGTTAAACAAAAAAGAACAAGACCTTAACGATAAAGCAAAATCCATTGATGAGCTTAGAAAAGATTTAGAAACTAAACAAGCTCGAGTTAATGAATTGCAATCTATACTAAACTCAAAAGATTCAGCTGTAAATGCTTTAAAAAATAGTATAACCAAAGCTTTACTTTCTTATAAAGATAAAGGGCTAACCGTAGAGGTGAAAAACGGTAAAGTTTATGTGAGTATGGATGAGAAATTGTTGTTTGCCAGTGCCAGTATTGTAGTTGACAAAAAGGGACAAGACGCTTTGCTTGAGTTTGCCAAGGCTATAAACAATGAACCTGATGTAAACATTATGATTGAAGGACACACGGATAATGTACCTATTAAATCAGGACAAATAAAAGATAACTGGGATTTGAGTGTTTTAAGAGCTACATCTATAGTTCGTATACTAACAACCAAAGGAAAGGTAGACCCTAAGCGTATAATAGCATCAGGAAGAGGTGAACACCAACCTGTTGCTAAAAATGACAACAAAGAAAATAAAGCCAAAAATCGCAGAACTGAAATTGTGCTTACCCCTAAACTGGATGAATTATTCCAAATATTAGGTAACTAAAATAGTAGAACTTATTATTATTATTTAATCCCGTATCAGTTTGATACGGGATTTTTTTGTTCATAAGGTTAGTAAACCTTTAAATTTGCCTACTTGCAACACAAAAAAACCAAAGTGCTTTTTTTACCTGCATGGTATCCCAATAAAGGTGATGCTATGGCAGGACTATTTGTAAAGCATCATGCCTCTGCCATTAAACCCTATGTTGATGTTGCGGTGCTCCATGTGATTTATAACCTCAACAAGCAAAAGAAAAAAATTATATACGAGTACACTGTAGATGAAGGTATTCCTACCCTTATAGCATATATACGAATAAGAAAAAGCTTCTTTGATAAGCTTATGTATCCTTTTCGCTACTTAAGAGCTGTTTTTAATGGCTACAAACAACTAACACAAGAATTTGGGAGCCCTGATATACACCATGTACATATACTTACCCGTAGCGGTATTATTGCCTATCTAAAGAAAATAACAAAAGGTACACCTTATTTAATCACTGAACACTGGTCTAGATACCTCCCTCAAAATAAGCGAAGTTATTTGGGCTTTATAAGAAAATCCTTAACAAAGAAAGTAGTCAAAAAAGCTTCGCTTATAACTACAGTCTCAAAACACTTGGGCAATGCCATGCAAAAACACGGCTTAAATAATAGTTATGAACAAATATCTAATGTGGTTGACATAGATTTTTTTAAACCATTGCCTGCAAAATCTAAAAACCCTAAACCCGTATTGCTCCACGTATCTTGCTTTGATGAAAAACCAAAAAATGTAAAAGGTATTCTAAATACAGTAAAACTACTTAATAATGAAGGTTTTGAGTTTGAATTGCACTTGGTAGGAACAGGTATAGACCATGAGGAATGTATTGAATATGCCAAAAAGCTGAACTTAAACAATGTGTTCTTTTTAGGACTTAAAACAAAAGAAGATTTGCTTACAGAGTACCAAAAAGCAGATGCATTTGTGTTGTTTAGCCGTTTCGAAAACCAACCTGTAGTTATACTTGAAGCATTTGCCTGTAGCTTGCCTGTAATTGCTACTAAAGTGGGTGGTATACCTGAATTGTTGAAAGAGGGCTTTGGGGAGTTAGTAAGCTCTGAAAGCGAACAAGAATTAGCTACAGCGATAAAAAAAGTAATACAAAACCCCGATAATTATAATAAAGAAGCTATGCGACAATATGCGGTAGAAAATTTTAGTTATAAGGGAGTTGGCAAACAGTTTTACGATATTTACCAAAATATTCTTCAGGGGTAAGATACTTTGAGCGATAAAAAACTAAAATTTGGGATACTGTGCAATAGCCTAAACTTTCAACAATGGCAGGCAACAGCTATACACCATTTACTAAACGACCCTCATTTTGAGCTTGAACTGATTGTTATTAACAACAATCCTATAGTTAAAGAAAGTTATTTCAAAAAAATATTCTCCTCAACTCTACTTTTCAGGCAATACGAAACACGCTTTTTAAAGGTTGAAGCTAAAAAGCCGGTAACTCTAGACGCTAGAATTAACAGTGTTGACACCCTTAAGGTAAAAACAATAAATAAAGGGAAATACAGCCAATATTTTCAGGAAACTGATATAAAAGAAATTGAAAACAAAAACTTAGACTTTCTTATTCGTTTTGGTTTCGGAATACTGAAAGGAGATATACTAAATGCAGCTAAATACGGTATTTGGAGCTTCCACCACGGCGATGAGAAAGAATTTCGAGGAGGGCCACCCGGCTTCTGGGAAATATTAAGAAATAAATCAACTACATCATGCATATTGCAACGCCTCACCCCCACTCTTGATGGTGGTATTGTCTTAAAAAAAGGAACTTTTAAAACCACCAATCATTCATATAGCTACCACTTAAATACACTATTTACCCATACAGCAATATGGATAAAACAAGTAGGCTTAGATATATTGTATAACAATAAACCTATTGAGGTAGAAACTGATATTAAAGAGCCTTTACCCCTAAACAAAGCTCCAAAAAACCTCACGTTTATTCTTTTCTTATTTGTCCTTTTCAGAAATAAGCTAAAGTTTTGGTTCACTTCACTCTTCCAAGTGGAAATTTGGGCAGTAGGTATTTTAAAAAATAAAAAAGAAGAACTTTTTTCAAATGTTCCTTTGCAGGCCCAATGGCTTGATGATGATAAAAAACTTAGCTACAGAGCAGACCCTTTTATTACTACCATAAATAACCACCAAGTCATTTTTTTTGAGCGATATAACTACACAAACCATAAGGGACACATTGCTGCCACTATCATTGACGGAGCAAATGTTAACGAGCAAGAAATATTAAAAACCAACTCACACTACTCTTACCCCTTTATTTTTAAGAATAAAGAACAGTTATACTGTGTTCCCGAAGGGTATATGGAAAAAGCGGCTAAACTTTACTCTATCGGTGAGAATTTAAAACTAGCTTCTAAAAAAACATTATTGCCAAGAATTGAAGCTATAGACACCTCAATACTCTTCTATAACAACAAATATTGGTTGTTTTGCACCATTAATAAATGGCTGCACAATGCCCAACTTTATATTTTTTATAGCGATAGTTTGGATGATGAATTTACCCCACATTTATTAAATCCTGTAAAAACTGATATAGCATCAGCAAGACCGGCAGGAAGTTTTTTTGAGTATGAAGGAAATATCATTCGTCCCTCGCAAAACTGTTCAGAAACCTATGGGGGTAGTTTAATGCTTAATAAAATTAGTAAACTCAGTGAAACCGAATACAAAGAAGAACTTATTAAAGAACTAAAGCCTTTTGATAAGCAATTTGACAAAGGTTTTCACCATATAAGCATGGATGGTGATACAATAGCTATTGACAGTAAAAAGTATATTTATTCCTTAAGTCAGGCATTTAAAAGAATGTTTGGCTAAACCCTATATGAATAGTAAAATAATAGTAACCTTTTTGGCTCGCTTCGGAAGTGCCGTAGCTGCTTTTGTTATTGCTATTTTATTATCTCAATTTTTAGGTACTGAAGGGAAAGGTAAAGCAGCCTTGCTAATCCTAAATATTTCTTTCATTAACCTGTTTACGAATATTATGGGGGGTGCTGCTTTGGTATACCTTGCCCCACGGTTTCACACATTTACCTTATTAATTGTATCGTATATATGGATACCTCTAATTGTAGCTATACTTGGTTTAATTTACTATATATCAGACTATACAATAACAGCTTTAGATATTCATACCTTTGTTTTAGCTACCATTTTAGGCTGGTTTAACAC